>DATGIL010000100.1:0-97760 GCA_035295745.1 Bryobacteraceae bacterium
GATGAAGAACTCTAAAGGTCTCCGTCTCCCCTGGCCGCCGCCCGAGGATGTGGCGCAAACACTCCTGTTTGCCGTCTCGACACTCATGTCGAGACTTTTCGAAGCTTCCTCCGAACTCGGGTTTGATTGCACTTCCGAAAAGCGTCGAGAAGGTCACGGCAAACAGAAGTGGTCTTGGGCTGCTTCGCCGCCATGGATTCCGATGAAAGCGGCGCGTTCGCCGGGCAGATCGGCTCGGCCATGGCGACACGCCGCGAACCCCCAACCCCTAACCCCCAACCCCTGCTTTCCAGGGTGTTTGCGCCACGCCTTGCTCCTGATCCTGAGCTTCACTCCTGCATTCGCTGCGAATTCCGTTGCAGAGTTGCATCAGTCCTTTCTCCACCCGCCCGATGACGCGCGCATGATGGTGCGCTGGTGGTGGTTCGGTCCCGCTGCCACCAAGCCGGAACTCGAGCGCGAGTTGCGCGCGATGAAAGAAGGCGGGATCGGCGGCTTCGAAGTGCAGCCCACCTATCCCCTCCAACTCGACGGCAACTACTCCTATCTCTCTCAGGAGTTTCTCGAAGCGTTGCGCTTCACTGGCGAGAAGGCCAAGGAACTCGGCCTCCGCATGGACCTCACGCTGGGCAGTGGCTGGCCCTTCGGTGGACCCCACATTTCCATCGCGCAGGCCTCAGGACGTCTGAAGGTCGTCCGCGTGCCGATGACGCCGGAGGGCACCGATCCCCCTCCGCCGGTCCTCGCCGAAGGAGAAAAGCTGATCACGAAAGCGCGTCAGGGGACGACATTACTGTTCTTCATATCCAGCCACACACGCCAGATGGTGAAGCGTCCCGCGATAGGCGCCGAAGGATTCGTCCTCGACCACTACGATCTGGGGGCGATTCAAACTCACCTGAAGACCGTTGGCGAGCCGATGCTGAAGGCGTTGGAGAAGACGCCGCCCTACGCCATCTTCAGCGATAGCCTGGAAGTCTACAACTCCGATTGGACCACCAACTTTCTGGACGAGTTCCGCAAACGCCGCGGTTATGATCTGACTCCTTACCTTCCAGCGCTCGCCGCGGATATCGGCGAGAAGACGGGCGCGATCCGCCACGATTGGGGCAAGACTCTTAGCGAACTCGCGGACGCGAACTATCTGACGCCCCTGCACCAGTGGGCGCAGCAGCACGGCACGCGCTTTCGCTCGCAGAGTTACGGCATTCCGCCGGTGACGCTCTCCAGCAGTTCGTTGGTCGACCTGCCGGAGGGCGAGGGCACGCAGTGGCGGCACTTCTCCGCAACCCGATGGGCGGCCTCGGCGAGCCATTTGTATGGGCGGCCGGTGACGTCATCGGAGACCTGGACTTGGTTGCACTCGCCCGTGTTTCGCGCCACGCCGCTCGACATGAAGGCCGAAGCCGACCTCCATTTCCTCCAGGGCGTCAATCAACTCGTAGGACATGGCTGGCCCTACTCGCCACCCGAGGCCGGAGAGCCGGGTTGGCGATTCTATGCGGCGGCCGTCTTCAACAATCACAATCCGTGGTGGCTGGTGATGCCCGACGTCACAACCTACCTGCAGCGCGTGAGCTACCTGCTGCGCCAGGGACAGCCCGCGAACGATGTCGCGCTCTACCTGCCCACCTCCGATGCGTTCGCGGGATTTGCACTCGGCCGCGATTCCGTGAATCAGGCGATGGACGGGCTGATTGGCGGGACCGTCATCCCTCAAATTCTCGATGCCGGATACAACTTCGATTTCATCGACGATGGCGCCATCGCGCATGGTGGCGTTCCGTACCCGATCCTGATCCTGCCGAATGTGGAGCGCATCCCGCTTGCCACGATGCAGAAGATCGAGGAGTATGTGCGCAAGGGTGGCACGGTGATCGCGACCCGCCGGCGGCCTTCGCGTGCGCCGGGTTTGCTGGAAGCCGACCGCGACACGCCGAAGATCCGCGAACTGGCGGACTCCCTGCGGCTGTTGACCGACGAAACCAAGTTGGGCGCGGAGTTGCATAACGCTTTGCCCGCGGATGTGGCAACTGCGCCGGAGATCGGCTTCGTGCACCGCAAGCTGGGGTTCGCGGAGGTCTACTTCGTGGCCAACACCAGCAATCAGCCGGTGCATGCGCTGGCCGACTTCCGAGTCGATGGTCTGGACGCGTCGATTTGGGATCCGCTGACTGGCAAGGAGAATTGGGTGGGCGGGAAGCGCCTCGATCTGACGCTCGCGCCTTGCGAGTCGCGAGTGATCGTATTTTCTAAAGAGCGAGGCGCGGTGACGTCGCTGACGGCAGCCCCGCGGCCGGAGCCTGTCGATCTGAGCGGTGGATGGAAGGTGACCTTCGCGGGGTCGTCGAAGGCGGTCACCATGGACGCCGGGCACTCCTGGACAGAGGACGATTCGCACAAGTACTTCTCCGGGACGGCGACCTACGAGAAAACGGTCAGCTATCACGCGGCCGATCTTGCGCGGCAGCGGATCTATCTCACTTTCGGCGAGGGCACGGCCGTGACCGCGCAGGAGCGGCGTTCGGGCTCCGGCATGCGTGCGATGTACGAGGGTCCGGTGCGCGAGGCCGCGGTGGTCTACGTGAACGGCAAACGTGCCGGCGCCGTCTGGTGCGCGCCTTACCAGGTGGAGCTGAGCGGTCTGCTGAAAGATGGCGAGAACTCCATTCGCATCGTAGTGGCGAATACCGCTCTGAATTTGATGGCGAAGGGTCCGCTGCCGGATTATAAGGCGCTCAATGCGAAGTACGGCGAGCGTTTTCAGGCGCAGGACATGGGCAGCGTCCAGGCCTTGCCGTCCGGTCTGCTCGGCCCGATCAAACTTGTAGCTCGATGATTGACGATGCCCGCTCTGGCCTTATCTCCGATTGGACTGCTGCTGGCTTCGGTCATGTCAGTAGTCAACGTGCTGACGGATGTAGCACGGAAGCGCGCGCTCAATAAGCGCGATCTCATTCCCGCTACGTTCTGGATGCGCGTTGCGGTCGCACTGGTCTTTGGTGGTACTGGCGGTGCAGATCGCGCGCGGGGCCACCGTGACCATCCGCGATGGCGGGCCGCTCTTCGGCATCGCCGCCGTTCACCTGGCGCCGATCCCCACGTTTCTCGTCTCCTGGCGCTCGATGTTGGGCTGATCACCTGCGTGATGTGGCTCTATTTTCGAGCGTTGCAGGTCTCGCCGCTTTCTCTCTGCGTCCCGTTTCTTTCGTTCACGCCGGTCTTCCTGATTCCGTCGGGGTTCGTCGTGCTCGGGGAACTGCCCCCTGCCGTGAAGTTGCTCGGCGTTCTGCTGATTGTCGTGGCTCGCTGGTGATGCACCGCCGCCTTTTTGCGGTGAGCTGGCCGGCGCCTGTTCGGGCCATCGTGCAGGAGAAGGGGCAGCCGCTACATGGTGACGGTCTCCTTCCTGTTCGCCATCACAAATCCGCTGGATAAAAAGCTGGTCCTGATGAGCGACGTGTTTACGGAGTCGGCGGCCTACGGCTTTGGGTTAGTGCTGGCGTTCTTCCTGCTGGGCAAACGGCAGGGAGCCGACTTCGGTGCTGCGATTTGCAATAACGTGAAGCGGGTCTCCCTCGCCGGGCTGTTCGACGCCATTTCATTGCTGTTCCAACTGGCTGCCTACGCCTACATCAGCGTCGTGATTACGGTGACAATCAAGCGGGCCGGGATCATTCTCTCGGTGCTGGCGGGCTGGCTGTTCTTCCGCGAGCGCGAGATTACGGACAAGGTGATCGCGGCCTCGGTGATGTTTGCCGGCGTGCTCATTCTGTATCTGCCGCTCAGCGTGGCGCAGTCGTGGGGATTGCTGGCGTTGACCCTGGCCGCGATGTCGCTCGCGATGTACCTGACGAGGAATCAATGCCCGGAAACGTAAACGTGTCGTTCGTCGGTTGCGGCGGGATGGCGGCGCACTATCTCGGCGTCTACCGCGACCTGGATTGGGTGCTCGTAGTTTCGTGCGTCGACACGGACCCTGCCAGTGCGCGCAAGGCTGCGGACGCGGTCAGAGGGATCGCCACTACCGACTTTGCCGCAGCCCTTGAGAATGATGTGGACGCCGTGATTGTGAGCACTCCCAACTCGCTGCATCGTCCGCAGGCAGTGGCGGCGATCGAAGCGGGGAAGCATCTGCTGCTACAGAAACCGGTAGCGGCGAATCTGGCGGATGCGGAGGCTATCGCCGCTGCGGCGGAGCAGTCCACGCGCACCGTAGGGCTGTACATGAGCTACTTCGATCGGCCGCTCGTCCACGATCTACGGGACATGGTCACGCGCGGTTGGCTGGGCGACGTGGTGCACTGCTACGCGCGGCTCATGCACAAGGGCGGCATGATGTGGTCCGGCGAAGCGCTGCGCGGCAATCGCACATAGCGCGGTTCGATCCTGCAGACGGGCGGCGGCTGCTAGATTCAACTGGCCGTCCACTACATCCACATCTTCGAATGGATCACCGGGGCGCACGTGGTCCGCGCCACAGGATTCACACGAAACCTGCACTGTCCGGGGCTCGAAGGCGAAGACCTGGCGGTGGCAGTGCTCCAGATGGATTCGGGCGCGATGGTGACTCTCGATACGGCATGGTGCGCCAACGGCGAAGAGCTTTCGGTGCACGGCACGATGGGACGTTTCAGCTATCGCAATAGTCAGACCTTGACGTTGTCGTCGAGTGCGGGACCGTTTGCAGGGCGCGTGGCGCGGTACTCGGGCGGCCTGACACCCGCGTTCGGAGGACCGCAGGGCGAAGAGCAATTGATGGAGGTTCGTCCCCCGGCGTTCAGCGACATCACCAATCCGCTGAATCAACATCGCGCGTTTCTGGAGGCAGTACGCGACGGGCGTCCGGCGCCGGTCTCGATCGCGTCCGGTGTTCGCGACGGCCCTGTTGCAGCGTCATCCCGTCATAGGCGGCGATGTGTTCGATCTCCAGATCGCCGCAACCATGCTGGCCAACGGCATCGAACGAATCTATACCTTCAATCCCAAGGATTTCGACGTCTTTCCCGAACTGACCGTCATTACCCCGCCGGTGGCTCCCTGATGTCCTCTGCAGCAGCTTCCAATCTCGTCAACAAAGTCAGAACTACTGAACGGTAGTGCGAGGACGGGTCTCCGATGGAGACTACTTCGTGCAGTTCACCTATTGACAGTCTGGGTGACTCGTCCGATTTACCGGACCCCGCGTTCTGGCAGCCGGGATCGTGGAGGACCTGCAATCGGCCCTCGACCAGTTTGCGCAGATCGCCGCCGACCTTGGAGTGAGCGAACGCGACAATACCAGCGACGAAAACCCTTCCTGAACTTCGGGACGGGTGGCCGTTGACGGCTGGCCGGATCTTATTCGTACCTGAGTGCGTCAATGGGATTGATGCGCGAAGCCTTCACCGCTGGATAAATCCCGAACACCACACCCACCACTACCGACACACCGAAAGCGATCACCACCGATGCCGTCGTCACGATCGTCTTCCATTCCGCGGTGCGCGCGATCAGCCAGGCCAGGAAGAAGCCGAAGCCGATGCCCAGCAATCCTCCGCCCACCGAGATCAAAACCGACTCCGTCAAAAACTGGCGCACGATATCAAAGCGGCGGGCGCCAATCGAGCGGCGGATGCCGATCTCGCGGGTCCGCTCCAGCACCGTGGCAAGCACGATATTCATGATCCCGATACCGCCGACCAGCAGCGAAATCGCGGCAATCGCCACCATCACATACGTGAAGATGGTCTGCGTGCGCTGCTGCTGTGCCAGCAATGCGGCCGGGATGGTCACCGAGAAATCCTGCATGCTGTGATGGGTGGAGTTCAAAACCGAGGTCACCACCTTGGCGATTTCGATGCTGTCGGCATTCGCGGAAAGACGCAGATCGATGCCGTCCAAGTCGTCCTTCATGTTGGCGCTCTGGTCCCAAAAGCGATATTGGAAGGTATTGAGCGGGATGTAGATGATATTGTTGACGTCCTGCATCGCGCCGCCGGAATTCTGAGCGCCCGCCATCAACTGCTCGCTGAGCACGCCGACCACCTGCATCCACGTGTCGTTGACCTTCACATATTTGCCGACCGCTGTGCCGTACCCGAGCAGGTTCACCTTGGCCCCTTCCCCCAGGACGCACACCGTCGCGCTGGCAGCGTCATCGGAATTGGTGAAAAAATCGCCTTCCGCCAGGTGCAGACTGTGAATGACGCTGTACGAGGGCCGCACACCGTAGAGTTCCGGCATATCGCGCGAGGGCTTGGGCAGGACCCGCGCAGGATGCAAGACGCGGCGAGCAGACATGGTCTCCAGCCCTTCGATATTAGCCTGGAGAATCCGCACGTCACGCTCGGAGAGTCCCGGCGAAGAGCGTCGGCGCTGCTGAAACTCTTCCTGGCTGGTCGCTGGACGCGCATCGATCAGGACGTTGCGCACGCCCAACTGCTCGATGAATCGCAGCGACTCCTCCTTGGCGCCGGAACCGATCGCCAGCATGCCGATCACCGACCCAACGCCAAACACGATTCCGAGGGCGGTCAGCAGCGTGCGCGTTTTCTGGGCGCGCAGATTCGACAGCGCCTGGCTGATATCGGAAAAGTTGAAAATCATTTGGACAACGCCTTCATGGCGCTCTGCGATCCGCCGCCGGACTTGTTCTGCTCATCGGGCCTCGACATCGCCACCAGATCGCCCTCTTTCACTCCCGTGAGTACCGCCTGGCTCTCGCTCCGGCGCACCAGGGTGACATCGTGCGGCATGAACCCGTTGGGCGACTGCATATAGACAAACGTGCGGCCGTCGCTTTCAAACAACGCCTGGGAAGGCACCCAAAGCACGTCGTCCATCGACTCGAGCGTGATCACCATATTCGACGTCATTCCAGGGCGCAATTCGGGACCTGCTTCATCGAGCGCGATACGGCACTCGAACTTGCGGTCCCAGGGCGACCCGGTGGTGCCGCCGATGTTCTTCACATGACCGTGGAAAGACTTGCCGGCCAGCGCGACCACGCCCACCGAAACCTTCTGTCCGATCGAGAGGTGGCCGCGATCCAGCTCTCCAATGGTGGCGCTCACCTCCCAACTCTTGAGGTCGGGGATCTGCGCCACGGCCATTCCCGCGCGTGCTGTGTCGCCCAGTTGGAACGGAGGAAGCTGCATCCCCCAATAGATCATGTTCTGATTGCTGTTCTGCTGGATGTTGACATAACCCGAAGTCTTGGCCTTCAGCGTCATGCTGTCGATGATCTTCTGGGCCGTTTGGGCGGCTACTTTCGCCTTGTTCTCGGCAGCGATTTGAATCGCGATTCCCGCGCTGGAGGTGGCTTTTTTGTTATTCAGGTCCTGCTGCGCCTGGGCATAGCGGTTCTTGGCCGCGTCGAGCGCCAGTTGATTCTGGCGCGCCTGGATCGCCGGCAGAAGCGGATTCTTGCGAAGCTCCAACTCGGCAGTCTTCACATCCGACGCCGTGGAGAGGACCTGGTATGCCGACTCTTCATCGGTGGCGTCACTGGTGGCGTGTGCCTGAATCACCTGCTGCTCGGCTTCTGCAAGATCGGCTTCGGCTTCCCGCAGATTGTATTCCTGCTGCGTTGTATCGAATTGCACCACTACGTCGCCGGTGTTCACTACTTCGCCTGGATCGCGGAGCGAGGTAATCGCCATATCGCCGCCACCGCTCATTGGGGCTGTCAGCATTTCCGAATTACCGCCCTGCAACTCTCCCCGCGCTGCCACCGTCAACGTGACGCGGCCCTTTTTGACCTTGGTGGCAGGGACCTCGGTCCCGGAGGTGGTCGTCGTGGCCTTGAGCATTCGTAGCGCGCCCCAGGCGATCCCACCGAGCAACACCAACACCACGACGGGCATGACGATGCGTAACTTCATTTCTTCTGGTCCTTTTTCTCGACGTCTACCAGGGCCACCATCGAACCGGCAGGTATGCCGGTGATGGCCAACTCATCGGGGTTACGCGCCTGCACTTGAACCTCGATGGGCTTATAGTGCCCTTCGTTCGCCAGATAGACAATCGGCTTGCCGGCCCGTGTGAAAAGCGCTTTGGCCGGAATGCTGATCGCGTTAGGGATGCGCTGGATGATTATGTCCATCCCGCCATTCATCCCAGGACGTAACCGTGGATCGGGATGCAGGATCGGCGCGTAGGCGCGAAAGTTTCGAGTGGGTGGAAACTCGTTGGTGGCTTCCGCGAGCAGCGAGATCTGCCCGATTTTCGCCGGCAAGGTGAGTTCCGGCAGTGAATCCACCCGCACCCGCACGTCGTCGCCGACAGCAATCCGGCCGCGATCGATCTCCTCCACTTTCCCGTCCAACATCAGGGTTTCGAGATCGGGCATCTCAGCCAGCCCCATTCCTGCGAATACGTTGTCGCCGACCTTGAAAGGTTTGGCATTCATCCAGCCTTGGGAATAGTTAGCGGCGAAGACCAGATACCCGGGCAGCGGCGCCTTCAAGACCATCTGCGCGATGCGGGATTTGGTCAGATCGACGTCGGATGCGGCCTGGTCCCGCAGACGCGTCAATGATGCGATCTTCGATTTGTCGGAAGCGGCATGCAGGTCTACGGTCGCCTGCTGCACCTTCAGCTTCTGCTCCGCCACACCTAAATCGACCTTTGCTTCTTCCCCGGCGATGCGGCTGACGACCTCCTGCTTCGAAACCTCCAACTGGGCGCGCTCGAGCGTATACTTGGCGTCGGCCAGGTCGCTCGCGTCTTGCTGGGCGGTGATCTTAGCCTGCGCGACGGCTTGGTCCAGCGTCGCCTGCGCCTGCTTCATCTGCGCATCCTTTTGCTGGAGAGTCTGTTCCGCGCTGCTCGAGTCGAACTTGACGATGGTGTCGCCCTTGTCGACTTTCTCTCCCGGCGGTGTCATCCATGCGATGCGCAGGTTCGGCACCATGGGAGTGTAGATCTGGACTGACCGGCCCGCCTTCAACTCCCCACGGCAGCGGATGATCACCATGAAATCGCCCTGGCGGGCGGGCGCGACCGGCAGAATCACCGCCGATTGCATCTGGCGGAAGCGATAAACTCCCGCCGACGCCCCACCCACTGCCACCAGCACCAGCAGCAGAATCGCCCAAAAACGAATTCTCCGGCTGCGTGCGCTCACTTGCTTTCCCCTGGAGTCTGGGCGGAATCCTCCAGCACTACCGCGGCGGAAAGATCGGGCATCAGATGGCTGTCTGTCTTTTCCAATTTAAAGACTGCGGTGAACGTCTTGATCGGGCTGCCGAATGCAGACGAAGCGACCGGGCTGGCAAACTCAAAATGCGCCGGCAGCGACAGGTCCGGGTAGGCATCCAGATAAACGATGGCCTTGGTCCCGAGCTTGAGCGCGGCGCCGTCCGGTTCACCCACCGCACACCGCACCAGCATCTCCTTGGGATCGAAAATGCTGATCAGGGGCTGCCCGCGCCAGAGTTGATCGCCTTCCTGTGCGTGTCCCATCGAGTTGTTGCGGTACAGATTCTGATGAGCCACCATACCGGAGAGATTGGCGCGGAGTTCGAGTTTCTTCATGTTGGTCTGCGCCCGCTCCAGAGCGACTTTCTGGCGGTCGCGCTGTAATTCCAGAATGCGCAAGGCTGCGGCGTCCGCTTTATCGTGAAAAGCATTGGATTTCTTGAGACTTTCCACGTGTTTGCGCGAGATATCCACCTTTTCTTCGTCCTTCAGACGATCGATTTCCGCCAGAATCGGCCCCTTTTGCAGCTCCATTTCGGCCTTCGAGAGGTCAGCTTCGGCCTGCGTCAGGTCGGAGGCCCGCTTCTCGGCATCGGCGCGATTCTGCGCCTGTTTTTGTTCCACTTGGTGACCCAGGTCATCGTACTTTGCCTGGGTGTCACGGAGACTATCGGCTTGTGTCGTGTTATCGAATAGGGCAACGACGTCGCCTTCTTTGACCTCCGACCCGTTCGGAATCAGTTTGGTAAGAGTCAAAGCTCCGCCCGGCCCCCAAATCTGAGGCACCAAGACCTTCGAGGAGTGGACGGCCTCGACGATGCCAGTGAGACGGACTTCGCGTTTGGCGTGGGAACTGTTCGCGGCAGGATTGGCCCCCGGCGAAGCCGCATGAACCGACGGTGGACTGGTGTGTGCGCAGGAAGCAAGAAGGACGCACGCAATCGCCACGCCCAGTTTCCGCAAGTGACACATCATATATAGTCTCGGAGATTAGACGCCAATCCCCCCGAAATGGTTGATAGGAATTTCAGGTTAAAAAACCGTGAAATCTATGCAACACAGTGGAAATAAGGGGCTTTATCGTTTTCGTTGATTTTAAAGTGCGGCCCACGGGGACGCGCCCGAATTTTCTGCTAGCCACTTCGCTTCCCCTTTTCGCATGCCCTGAGTGAGGAAACACGATGCCGTCACCCATACTTGCCGGAACGAATCCACTGCAGAACATCGCTTGGCCCGTCGACCCCAACAAACCAACCGGTCCCGACCCAAAACGAACCGGGTACCGCCCTGACGTGGGTGTCGAAGGCGCCGTCGGACTAGCCATCCCGGTCGATCTCACGTTTCCCTTGCCTCCAAAAACGGTCTACGAAGGTAAGTTCATTCGCTTCAAATTCGGACTGGATGCCAAGTATGAGGTCGTCCGCGACGATTCTCCCCTGACGGAGGTCGACAGCGACGTGAAGTTCGACCCTTGGAAGAAAAAGCCGAATAAGCCCAGGCTCGCCCCGAGTTACACCGCCGGCCTCAAGCACCACATCGCTTCCTGCATCGACACCAGCGCCACCTACAAGCTCAAGTGGGACACCATCGAAATGGTGCAACTCCTGGTCACCGATCCCAAGAAATTCAAGCTCGCGCTGCTGCGCAATCTCGACGTGGTATTCGGGGCGAACATCCCGATCCGAGGCAAGGATGGGAAACCGATCAGCGAATGCCTCAAAACCGTAGGTATCGGACTGACCTTCGATCCGGATCTGTGCATTTTCAGCATCTTGTTGCCTGTCACAGTGCCGTTCTATTCCGAGGATGTGGCGGACGGGGAGATGAAACGGAAGTACCGCATCAGCACTAACATGGTCCTCAAGTTCGCACCCACCAAGACCTTGTGGATTGCCATCGCTCGCCGGTTCGGCCTCCGCAAGGCATACCTGGCGGTACAGAACGCCGTCAAGGGAATGACGCGGATGCTGCCGAGCGAAGTTGCGGCAGCCGAAGCTACCGATGCTGCCGCTGTGGCGAGTGGCGGGGCGTTGACGGAACTCACGCTGTACCAGGCGTTTTGCCTGTGGTTCGGCGTGATGAGCATTGCCCTTCCGATTGCCCTCACGCTTACGGATTTCATGATCCATACCACCAGAAAGGCGCGGGCCGCCGGAGTCCGGGATGGCGACCTCAATCTCTACGCCCAGACGTACCTGCGCGTCGTGTACGACCAGCAGATCTACCCACATGGATCGTCGCATGGCATCGCCGTACAAAACTCCGCCGGCGAACACGCATTGCAGGATATCAACGAGCGGGGACGCGACGCTTTACAAACCTACCTGGAGCGCAATTTCAACGGCGGCCGCAAGCTTGCAGATGCGAACGGCGTCGTCCATGGCCAGTGGGAAATCAATCCCATGGCAGAACGTATGTGGCTGGAAATGCGCCAGAAGTTCATTCAATGAGGGCGATATGATGGAACCGTGCTTCGCGCGGCTTCCATCATGCTCTTCGCTATCGCGGCGATGGCGGCAATGGCGTTTGTGGCGCTCTATCTGGGCGGATACCCCTGGGCGCTCGCGCATGAACGTCTCGGGCTGGTACCTTTGATCGCTGGATTAGGCGGCGCGGTGCTTGAGGCATACCAGCGCAAACACCTTTCCCAACTCGGCGCTTCCCTGGGATTCCTCTCGCTATTTGTATGGGTGCTATTCCTGGAATGCCACACTTGAGTTCCAAATAATGTAGAATCCCCCACTTCTGCGGTGTGATATATTGAACGAAATCCACCGCAGAGTGGATTTTCGCACCAAAAGTTTCCAACTTTATCTCGGGGAACGGGGATTCTAGGTAAATGTGTGGGATTGCGGGATTTACATGTTTGAACAGGGCTGTTAGCCAAAATGTAGCTCACCGGATCACGGAGGGGCTGTACCACCGCGGCCCCGATCAACAGGGGATCTTTGAAGGAAGTGAGGCGACCCTCTGCGCCGTGAGGTTGAAAATCATCGACCTCGGCGGCGGAGACCAGCCTTTCGTCAGCGAAGACGGAAACACCGCCATCGCCTTTAACGGCGAGATTTACAACCACTTAGAGATTCGCAAGGACCTCGAAGCGGCGGGCCATCGGTTCCGCTCGCAATGCGATACCGAGACCGTTCTCCGCGCTTTCCTCCAATGGGACACTGCCTGCTTTTCCCGCATGCGCGGCATGTTCGCTGTGGCGCTTTGGACCGAGTCCCGCAAGCGGCTCGTGCTGGCGCGCGATCGCATGGGCATCAAGCCCCTCTACTACTACCGTAGCGGCGAAAATATCTGCTTCGGGTCGGAGCTGAAGTCGATTTTCGAGCACCCGGAGGTTCCCAGGGTGCTCGATTTGCAGGCTCTCGACTCCTATCTTTCGGTCAATTACGTTCCCGGTCCGCGAACCCTGATCGAGGGGATTCGCAAGCTGCCCCCCGGTCATTGCATGGAGTGGCGGCACGGCCACACCTGGATCGAACCGTGGTGCCAGCGGACCCAGGGGGAAACCGGCCCACAATCGTTGGAAGCGGCCAAGGAAGAACTCGATCTCCTGCTGCGCGACTCGGTTCGGGAACACCTGGTTTCGGATGTTCCGCTGGGGGTATGGGCATCTGGCGGTTTGGACTCCTCTACAGTGCTGCACTACGCCGCGGCACAGAGTTCTACTCCTCTCAAGACGTTTTCCGTCTCGTTTCAGGGGCGGAGTTTCGATGAGAGCCGCTACTTCCGGGAAATCGCCCAGGTGTACGGCACCGACCATCACGAGTTCGACCTCAATCCAGACGTAGAGCTGCGTAGCGCCATCGAGGAATTCGCGTATTATTCAGACGAGCCCAGCGCCGACGCCGGAGCGCTGCCCGTCTGGTTCCTGTCGCGCATGACGCGCCGCCACGTAACGGTCGCCTTGTCGGGCGAAGGCGCCGACGAGTTGTTCGGCGGCTATCTGACCTACGTGGCTGACCGGTTGGTTCGCCCCTTTCGCCGGGTGCCGGCCGGCATGCGGCGGCTGATGCGAACCGCACTCGATCGCTACCTGCCGGTCTCGGACGAGAAGATCAGCCTGGAGTACAAGCTGAAACGGTGGATCGAAGGCAGTTGGCTGCATCCCGACGAAGCCCACTTCTTCTGGAATGGGACCTTCTCCAACGAACAACGGAAAAAGATCCGCCGCGGCGCTAACGGCAACGGATTGCGCACGCTGGTCGAAGATCTGGGTATCGAAGCAAGCAGTGTGCTGGACCGGTATCTTCAAGTCGATCAAAATTACTACCTGCCCGACGATATTCTGTACAAGACGGACCGCATGAGCATGGCGCATTCGCTGGAAGTGCGACCGCCATTCCTCGATCCGCGGATCGTCGATTTCGCAGCGTCGCTGCCGCAACGCCTGAAGATTCGCGGCTTCCAGCAGAAATTCGTACTCCGCGAACTGATGCGCGGCAAGCTGCCCGAATCGGTACTGGCGCGCAAGAAGACGGGCTTCGATATCCCCACGCACGATTGGTTTCGCGGAATTCTGCGTCCTCTGCTGGCGGATACGCTGACAACGGATGCGATCGAAGCGACGGGAATTTTCGACGCCACCGCAATTCACTCCCTGATGCGCGATCATATGGAACGGCGCATCAATGTCGGATATCACCTATGGGGCCTGTTGACTCTTTTCCAGTGGATGAAGAGATGGAAGGTGGAAGTCCCTCCTCCCGCGGAAGTGGTTCAGCCAGAGCCCGCTACAGTTCTCGCTATCAGGTAATCGTTCTCCTCGTTGCGGCCCTGGTGTTTATCGGCTGCATGATCAGTCCGCCGTCGCTCATGGACGATGTGGACGCAGTGCAAGCCCAAATCGCGCGCAACATGGTCCAGTCGGGCGACTGGGTCACAGCGCGGCTGGACGGCATCGCCTACCTGGAGAAGTCTCCGCTCAAATACTGGATGATCGCGGTCTGCTTTCTGATCTTCGGGGTGCATGATTGGGCCGCCCGGATCCCCATCGCGCTCGGCACGGTGATGCTCTGCTGGGTAACGGCGCGGTTCGGGGCATGGGCGTTCGGTAGGCGTGCCGGGATGTGCGCGGGCCTGGTGCTCGCGACCAGCGTCGGGCTGTTTCTTTTCACGCGCATTCTTATACCCGACGCGATCCTGACACTAACCATTACGCTCACGCTTTGGGGCATGCTGCGCGCGCTGGACGAAGACGAAGCGCATCCGGCGCGATGGGCGCTGGCCATGTGGGCGTCCATGGCCTGCGGGCTGCTGTTGAAAGGTCTCATCGCGTCGCTGTTTCCGGTGGCGGCCGGACTGCTGTATCTTGGCGTCACCCGCCAGCTCTTCGTGGGAAGAACCTGGTCGCGCCTGCGGCCATTCACGGGAATTCTGCTGCTGCTCGCGATCGCCGCGCCCTGGCATGTGCTCGCCACCATCCGAAATCCCCCGCTGTTCGATTTCACGATGCACAGCGAGAGTGGTTCGTATCACGGCTTCTTCTGGTTCTACTTCATCAACGAGCACCTGCTGCGATTTCTAAATCTACGCTATCCGCGCGACTACAACACCGTTCCGCGAGTATATTTCTGGCTGTTTCATTTGCTCTGGCTCTTCCCCTGGAGCGTCTACTTTCCAGCGCTGTTGCGGCTGGATTATCGCAAGCCCGACCGAGCATCGCGTGTCCGGCTCCTGGCCCTGTGCTGGTGCGGTTTCATCCTGGTCTTCTTCACCTTCTCCACGACACAGGAGTATTACTCAATGCCGTGCTATCCGGCGCTGGCGCTGCTTCTCGGTTCGGCGATCGCCAGCCGCGACCGGGTGCTGACGTACGGGACCAAAGCCCTCGCCGTCGTGGCCACACTCGCCGCGTTGGCAATCGGCACGATTCTCTGGATGGTGCGGGGCATGCCCGCACCCGGCGATATCTCGGTGGCCTTGAATCAGAATCCCGACGTCTACACGCTGTCGCTGGGACATATGACGGATCTGACGCTGCGGGCCTTTGCGTATTTGCGTTTGCCGCTCGCTGTCGGGGGGATCGCATTTGTGCTCGGCGCGGTGGCGGCGTGGCGTTGCCGCGGAGGCGTTCCGACCGCGGGACTGGTGGCAATGATGGTGCTGTTTTTTCACGCCGCGAGGCTCGCGCTGGTGGTCTTCGATCCGTACATGGCATCGCGCCCGCTCGCGGAAGCGCTGGTGGCTGCACCGCCGGGCAACTTGATTGTGGATGATCAGTACTACACGTTCTCGTCGGTTTTCTTTTACACCAATCGCCGTGCGCTCTTGCTGAATGGACGCGTCAACAATCTGGAGTACGGATCGTACGCGCCCGACGCGCCGAAGGACGTGTTCCTTCGGGACGCCGATTTGCCGGCACTGTGGTCCAGCGCCGATCGATATTATCTGGTCGCCGAAGGTCCGCAGTTGCCACGCCTCACGAAACTCCTGGGCGAGAATCTGGTGCGCGTCAAAGAGTCAGGTGGAAAGTATTTGCTGACCAACCACTGACGCTGCTGTGGTGGAAGGGGCTTTCATCGCCGAGACGAAAGCGGGTCCGCCAACATCAATTCTCCCATCGGCATTCGCTCGATGTGATCCACCACTATCACTTCAAGCGCCACTTTCTGCGCATGCAAATGCAAGCCGATCGTGGCCAGCGCGTCTTGCAATGGGACAATCCGGGCGGCGGAGCGATCCATGTCGCTGCCGGATTCCGGCTCCTCATCCCGCCAACGAAATTCGAAATCGTAGACACCCTCGACTCCGGTGCTGTCGACAATCGTCTCGCGCAACGTCCGCGAGAGATCATCCGCCAGCATCGCCATGGAAACCTTTTTCGCCGTGTAGGTCTGGATGGCGTCGCCGTTGCTACTGATGTGGTTGGCGCCCGGTTCTACCGGTTTCAACTTGAAGCCGCCCTTGGCCACCACCAGCGCGTAACCCGGCACCTCTCGCGTTTCCCGATGGGCCGCCAGTTTGAATCGCTCCTCGAGTAGCGTGAGCAGCATCGCCGGGCGCTCGTCGTTCTGCATGTCGGCCGGATATTTGGCGGCGATATCGAAGTGAACATCCTCCATCCAAGCCGGGCCCGCTACCTGCGCGGGCTTGACGTTGTAAGCTCGCTCCACCAGGCGCTTCAAGGTCTGGTTCGACATCAGCACCTGGCCTCGGGAGCCATGCGAGGAACTGCCCCGCGACCCCGAATTGTTGAGCTTGATGGTGGCCGCTTCGAAAGCGGGCTTTGCGTTCTGCGTCTGAGCAAAAACCGCCACTGCGGCGAAAAGTAGGAGCGATCCAACCAAAGTCACACGCACGGAGCCCTCCTGAACGGGTCAGTTCACAGTCTCATACTGGGGGGCTGGGAAAAAGTTACTCTTGAAATGTTTTTTACGACAGTACTTGACACTGTCATATTTGAAGCGTATTCTGAAGTCGATGAATGACTCGATGACGCTGGCCGAATTGGCGGAGGCGTCTGGCCTCCCGGCACGGACCATCCGGTTTTACATTTCGCGTGGCGTGCTGAACGGACCATCGAAGGCAGGCCGGGGCGCGGCTTATGGTCAGGAGCATCTGGCACGCTTGACGGAGATCCAGCGCCTGCAGGCCGAAGGGCGGACCATTGCGGAGATCGGCCGGAGCCTGGATGTCAGTTCACCAGAACTGGAGGCGTCGTCGACGGCCACACCGTGGTGGCAGCACCAGGTGTCGGACGACGTGATGGTGTGGGTGCGGGATGGCTTGAGCCCGTGGCGAACCAAACAGGTGCGGGCCGCTATTGTCGAGTTGGCCGTGCGTTTGCGGCCGGCAGGGGACGATGAACGAAAGGAGCAAGAGGAGCAGTGAGTACCATTCCAGTAGTGAGTTTCGGTCCGGTGGCGGCGCGCACGCAGGCCCCCATCCGGCTGGCGATGCAACGATTGTGGCTGAGCGGCAAACTGCTGCCGGCGGGTGCGCGTCTGATCGTGCAGCACGTCTTCCGGTCGGACGAAGAGCAACCGCTCGAAGTGATCTATTCGTTCCCTCTGCCTCGCGACGCGGCCCTGCGCGGATTTCGCATCACAGGAGATGGCTTCGAGGCACATTCCGAATTGCGCCAGAGGGAAGAAGCGGTGAAGGCCTACGAGAAGGGCATCGCCGATGGGTCGCTCTCGGCACTGGCGCGTCAGTATGGCGACGGCGTGGTGAATCTGACCGTCGGAAACATCCGTCCACATGAGACCGTGAAGCTCTACCTCGACCTTCTGGCGGGGGTGGAACTGCGCGACGATGGCTTTCGCTTCCGCTATCCATTTGCGCTCGCGCCGTCCTATCATTCGCGGATGCGTGCCGCCGTGGTGGCAGGAGAGGGTGAAATGGAACTGCCCGCCGACGAGTTCGGCGACGTGATTCTGCCGCGATTTCGCGAGGATGGCGGCTCCCTGCACGAAGTCGGATTCGATCTCGAAGTGTTGCACCAGTTGCCGGTCGACGAGATCGGGTCGCCGTCGCATTCCATCCGCGTCAAGCAGAATGGTGCCGCGCCCACCCACGTCTCGCTCTCTACGGAAAAGGATGTTCCGAATCGGGACCTGGTTTTGGACGTGAGGTATCGCGAGAACGCGGCTCAGGTGCTGGCCGGGCCCACGGCAGAAGGCCGGCGAAACTTCGCCGCAGTCGTGCCCTCGAGCCTGTTCGGCACCAAATCGGCGACGCCGCGGCGAATCGCGATCGTCGTGGATCGCTCCGGGTCAATGAACGGCGAGCCGATGGCGCAGGCCAAGAAGGCGATCGAAGCGTGCCTGGCGCTTCTCTCTCCGGAGGATTCGTTCTGCCTGGTGGCGTTCGACAACCAGGTGGAAGCGATGGACAGATCGCTGCAGCCGGGCAACCGGGAGCAGCGCGAGCGGGCGCGCTCTTTTCTGAAACAGGTGGATGCGCGTGGCGGCACGGAACTCGCGGAAGGTGTGTCGGCGGCAGCGCGCATCCTCGATGGCAGCGGAGATCTGCTGATCCTCACCGATGGACAGGTAGCCGGCACGGAGCGCATCCTGCAACAGGCGCGCGCTGCCAAGGTGCGACTCTTCACGCTGGGGATCGGGAGCGCCAGCCAGGACCGGTTTCTTTCCCTGCTGGCCCGCGAGACCGGCGGCATCAGCCGCTTCGTGACTCCTCGCGAGCGCGTTGACATGGCGGCCGTCGATTTGTTTGCGTCCATAGGACAGCCTGTGGCGTCGGAGCTCAAGACCACAGGAAATATACAGCCCCAGGCCCCGCAGCATGTATTTGCGGGAAGTCCGGTGCTGTTGTTCGGAGAACTCGAACCGGGGGCGGATGAGAAAGTGGAGCTGACCTGGCAAGGAGGCCGTCTTACGCTGGCGGTTCCGCCCGGTGACGCAGCAACTGGCGAGGCCGTGCGCCTGCTGCAGGGCTCGCGCCTGATTACCGACTGGGAAATCCGATATCCTGGCGAGGAGGCGGTAGCGGCGCTCGAGAAGCGGAAGCAGAGTCGCGTGGCAGCGCGACTGCAGGAGTTGAGCACGACGTACGGTCTGGTGAGCCGCGAGATGTCTTTGGTAGCCGTGGTGAAACGGACCGGCGATCGCCCCGGCGAGCTTCCCGAGACACGCGTGGTCCCGGTGGGAATCGCTCAGGACACGCCGTTCGGAGCCTATTTCGGCAGGCCACCCGCCGGTGTGCTGCAGGCTGCGATGGCGATTCCTCCTTCCATGCCGACGCCGAAGCCGGTCTCTGCCTGCTATTACGCTCCGGAGAGCGCCGCTGCGCCTGTCCCGCCAGCAGAAGCTCCGATGCAGTCGTCGCGTCCCCTGCGCGATTGGTTACGGTTTGGCAAGAAGACCGAATCTGCCCCGCCCCCGGACGATCTGGTGGATCTGGCTGCGCAACTCGAGCCGGATGGCGGCATGCCGGGCCAGACGCCCGGCGAGCGTGCGGCCCGCACCGTGGCGGCGCTGTTCGCGTTCGTTGCGGCTGGTCACACGAAATCCTCAGGTGCGTTCCGATTGCACGTGGCGCGTCTGCTGAAGTTCTTGCAGTCGGCCGGGGGCGTCTCCGTCAATGAACAGCGACTGCTCGATCGCGCGCGCACGGCGGCGGATTCCGGTAGGGTGCCGGAAGGCCGCTGGCAAGAACTCGCGCATGCTTCCGGCGCGCCCTGGAAGGAGATCGCGAAAGCGTTCGGCTCTTGAGGGTCCAGAACAGGTCCACCAATCTGAGGTGGTAAAGGGAAGGACGTCGTCAGGTCGTCGTCAAGCCAGTAGTCTTGGCAAACTTGCTAGCTGGCGACGTCCTAGAACTTGCCGGTTTCCGGGGGTCCGCCGCCACATCTCAGAGTCAGAGATGGGCGCTACACGGCCGGGTGGAAAAATCGTGGGAGGGGCGAGCCAGCCGTATACTGAGTGTAAGGATATGGAAATGCAGCTAAACGAGCGGGAAGCTTCACTAGTAGATGCGTTCCGCCGCCTGCCCCCAGACGCCGCTTCAGAACTTTCCGCGCTTGCGGAGCGACTAGCGGAACTCGCGCCGAACTGGCGGATTGACTGGTCGGATGCCTGGTCCGACGAAGACCTGAAAGATTTCCGAGCCGCCTCCCTGCGGCGCCTCGACGCTGAAGAATCAGAGGACCAGGATTGACGCCTGGGGACGTGGTCATCGGCGTCCTCGTCGGCGCACGCGAGACTAAGGTCCGGCCCGCCGTCGTGGTCGCGAGCGCTACATACCTCATCGAACGCCCGGATGTCCTGGTCGGGATTCTCACCACGAAGCTGCCAGATCCGCCGGGCACAACAGATCACATTCTCCTGGACTGGCGGTCTGCGGGACTCCGCGCAGAGTCTTGTTTCCGAACCTACGTGTTGACGGCGCATCGTTCGGAGTTGAGCGTAATCGGCCATCTCACTGCGCGCGACTGGGATGCGGTGAGAGCATGCCTCCGAACTGCTTTCGCCGCGTGACGACTGCACTCGTGCCTGGGAGCTTCATTGATTTCTGAGAAGAAAACGGGTACACAGGTACCGGTTTTGAGATTGTTGGGGAGATCAACCGGACCGATTCGTACGATGGATGTTGCCATCGACGTTTCGCAATGATCAGCGCCTCCCCTGGAGCAGGTCACCAACCTGCTCTCGGCTCGCGAAGGGCAGGCGCCCGTACTGACAACAACGACTGTCCGGGTGGAGACTGATTGCCTCGTCTTGCAATCTACCACTTACTGCAGGGCGAAAGCCGTCAGCGTCGCATCGGCGCCGGCACCTGACGCGATGACGACATACTGCTTCCCGCTGGTGGTGCGGTACGTCATCGGCGTTCCGCCCGTACGGCGTCCGAGCGGAAAGCTCCAAAGATCCTGCCCGTTCGTCGTATCGACGGCGTGCAACGCGAAGTCTCCGCCTCCGCAAAAGATCACTCCTCCTTTGGTAACGATCGCGCCTTGCGCGCCGGAGGCCCCGAGATGATCGGGCAGTTTGACATCCTTCAATTCAGGCCGCGCCCGGAGGCGTGCATCGTCGCCGAACGGCACCCGCCATACGATCTCGCCTTTGTTGAGATCGATCGCAGTGAGATGGCCGTAAGGCGGCTTGAGCAGCGGCAGGCCGTTGTGGAAAGTCGGATTCACCTGCTCGCCGACGTAGGTCGCGTCCAGTTCGCCAGGAATCTTTGCGTCCACTTTCTTGAGGCGTGCGATGGCCGGGGTGTTGCTCGACTTCACGTACAGAATCCCCGTCACGGGATCGAGCGCTCCCCCGCCCCAGTTGGCGCCGCCGATCACGCCCGGCCGCATGAAGGTGCCCTGCAAGCTTGGCGGCGTGAACAGAGGGCCCAGCTTGTACTTCTTCATTTCCGCCTGCGCCTCAGCCTTGAGTTGCGGCGTGAGATCGAATGCATCGTCGAGCGTCACACCCTGCGCTTCGAAGGCCGGGGGCCTGGTGGGGAAGGGCTGCGTGGGCGACGCCTTCTCGCCGGGTGCATCACTGGGCGGAACCGCGCGTTCTTCGATCGGCCATGCCGGCTTGCCGGTAATCCGGTCGAAAACGAAGGCCCATCCCGTCTTGGTGAGTTGCACCACCACGTCCGTCGCCTTGCCGTTCACCTTCACACTCGCCAGGATTGGCGGCCCGGGAGGATCGTAATCCCACAGTCCGTGATGCACCATCTGGAAATGCCATTTGTGCTTGCCGGTAGCCGCATCCAGGCACACCAGCGACTCGCCGTATAGATTCTCGCCGGGCCGCGCTCCGCCGTAGAAATCGTTGCTGGGGGTGCTGACCGGCAGGTAGATCAAGCCGCGAGCGACGTCGAGCGTCATGGGAGCCCAGACATTGGTGTGGCCGGTATTTCGTTCGCTGCCGTTCTGCCACGTCTCGACGCCAGGCTCGCCTGCCATTGGAACGGTATGGAATGTCCAGACCAGCTTCCCGGTGCGGGCGTCAAAAGCGCGCACATCGCCCGGCGGGTCCCGCTGATAAATCAAGCGGTCGGCGACTCCGTTGCCGACGATCACCAGATCTTTATAAACCACCGGCGGCGAAGTGTTGGTGTACTGTTTGGGATTGGTCTCCCATCGCAGGCCGCTGATCAGGTTCACGACGCCGTTATCGCCGAACTCGGTCACGGGTTTGCCGTTGGTTGCATCCAGGGAGATCAGGCGATTCCGGCTATTCATGAAGATATGCAAGCGCCCTGTCTTGCCGTCGCGCCAAGCGGCCACACCTCGATGAACAAAGCCCGTACCGTTGGGGACTTGGCCGTCCTCATAAGCCTTGGGGTCATACGACCAGATCTCGTGCCCGGTTTCCGAATCCAGCGCGACCACGCGATTGTACGGCGTGCTGAGATACAGAACGCCGTTGACCATAATCGGAGTGGCCTGAAAGACGCCGGGCGTGGTTTTGAATTCCGGAAGAGCGTTCTCCTCGGTCTTCCATTCCCACGCAAGCTGTAGTTTCGAGACATTGGCGCGCGTGATCTGGTTGAGCGCGGAGTAGTGAGTTTCGGCCGGGTCGCCGCCGTACTGCGGCCAATCCTGCGCGAGCGCCAGCGCGACTACCATTACGACGAGAACATAGCGTCTCATGCGGCACCTCGAAAACGCGACGCGATGCGTTCGGCCGACCGCAGGGTCAATGCCGCGAACGTAAGGGTTCCATTTGTACATCCTGCGTTAGGCAGGGTGGGAGAGCCAACCACAAACAGATTGTCGTGGTCGTGCGTCTGGCCGAAACTGTCGGTGACACTCGATGAAGGGTCGGTCCCCATGCGACAGCCACCGGCTGGATGGTCCAGATAGTTGCCCTGGCTGGTCGAGAGAATCTTTCCGTTGTTAGCCTTGGATAATCTCTGAAATAGCTGTTGGAAATGGTCTGTGGTGAACTGCTGGCGCGCCTGCGTGGCGGCGTCCAGTTTGTGCTGGATATTCGGCATGGAATCTCCCCAACGATTACGGGTTGTTGCGTCGAGTGTGAGTGCGCTCTCCCGGTCAGGATGCGCGTCGTAGTATCCGCGAACGCGGGCGGTGCCGCGTTGCGCCCGCTGGCGCCAGTCTGCCAGCAAAGCGTCGCCAAGCAGCACGCGGCCGTCGGATCCGCGCAGACGCGGTTCGTGCCCGGCGGCGCTTTCCCAGATGCGAAGATCGTGGCGGACGAACGGATCTCCGGGCTTACAGCGAAAGAACTGGCGCGAGATCAGTCCGTGCTGTTCGTTCATGCCGGGATAGATCCTGGCATCGATCTCGATCATCGCGGAAATGAAGGCATGGCCGCACATGTAGCGCCCCACCAGGCCCGAGCGATTGGCCAGTCCATTGGGAAATCGCGGACATTGCGAGAGCAGCAGCAGGTGCGGACTCCAGCAGTAGCCGGAGGCCAGCACGAACACGGGCGCGCGGTACTCGACCGGCTCGTCGGGCCGCTCGCGATGCACCGCTCGCGCCAGCGCTACCGCAGGCTTGGTATCGTCGAGCAGCAGTTTGCGGACAAGAGTCTGGTCGTGCAGCGTGAAACTCTTGCGCTCCATCAGGCGCTTGAAGGTGAAGTCAGGCGAGTATCGCGCGCCCGTGGGGCAGATCGAGCAGGTGTTGCAGCGAATGCATTCGGCGCGCCCGTCGTAAGGCCGGGTATTTTTCGCCTGCGGAGTGCTCCAGAAGGGAATCCCGCTCTTTTCGGCCCACGCCTTGAGTTCTTTCAAGTTGTGGGTCATCACCATGGCGGACATGGGATACGGTTCCGATCGCCAGTCATCGGGTAGCGGACTTGGTTCGCCCGAGACTCCCAGGCGACGCTCCGCCTCGCAGTAGAATTTCTCGAGTTCCTTCCACTCGATGGGCCAATCCACGCCGAGACCGTACATCGATTGCAGCCGCAGATCCTCCTCCGAGAAGCGATTGCAGGTGCCGCCCCAATGAAGTGCCGATCCGCCCAGAGCCATGGTGCGCGAGATTATGCCCTTGGCAGACTGATCCTCGATGAAGTCACCGGGCCAGGGATTTTCTGCGTACTCGATGCTGCGCTGGCGGTAGCGCATGCGATTCTCGAGGTCCATCAACTTGCGTCCGGCTTCGACCACCGTGATCGAAATGCCGGGACGCAACTCCGTCAACTTCAGCGCGAGCATGGCCGCCGAGATGCCGCCGCCGATGATGCAGACATCCGAATCATAGGTGCGCATCAGCGGGCTCCCTTGCCCGAAAGCGGGGCCGGCGGATTATCCGAGCCCTTCAGGCCGCGGCAGAGATCGCGTCCGATCGAGGAGCGATAACACAGGTCGTTCGCGTCGCTGCCCCGGAAGTAAAAAGTCATCAGGTCCGCGGCGATATGGCGGCCATCGGGAGTGCGCGGAAGATCGGCGATTTTGGCATCCTCGAGAGCCGCTTCGACTGCCTGCCGGCGGGACGCCGCGTCGCCATGGAGGAGCGCGGGCCGGATCGAATCCAATTGCCGCAGATAGGCCGGGGCCGGTGATTGAGGTTTGTTGCGGATCCGCGTGAAGCCGTAGCCGTGATCCATCTCGGCCCCGGGCCGATAATCGCGCACCCACGTCTCGAACCGGCGGGCGATTTCGCGGATGCCGGCGGGGCCGATCTCCGAGGGCAGCACGATTTCCGCCAACGCCACGAGGGTATCGTCGTGGCCGCCGGGAAACGTTACGGTCTGGGCCCAGGCACGCACTCCGGGGAATCGGGCAGCGGCGGCCAGAGGCGCCACCCAGCGGAGCAGAGTTCGTCGCCGCATGGAATACCGGGAAAGTATATCGCAGAACGGTCAACGCCAAACTGTTTGCGTTGGTTGAGGTACCCTGGCTGTCAGGAGCGGTTAATGCGGCTTCGATTACTGGTACTCTCATTCACTTTGGGAGTGTTCGGCGGTATGGGACAGACTGGTGCCGTGAGCGCGGGCGACTTCGCTCCGGATCTGATCTTCACCAAAGTGCTGAGTCCGCCTGGCGCCTCGTGGAGCTCGTCGAACCTCATGGGCCGGGTGACCGTGCTCGCGCTTTTCCCCGACACCTCGCACAACCTGCAATCGGTATTGCGCTGGAATGCCCAGGTGGGGCAATTTGCCGATCGGGGGATTCAGTTCGTGTGGATCACCAGCGAGGCGGAGGAGACCCTCGATCCTTGGTTGCAGGAGCACCCGTTGCTGGGCTGGGTTCTGCACGACCCCGAGGGAGCATCGCGGCGCGCTTATGGGATGGAATTGCCGGACGGCGTCATCATCGGCACCGATCGCAGAATTCTGGGGTTCGATCCCCAGATAGTTCCGTCGCAGCGTACCTTAAATGCCGCCCTGGAAGGGAGTGGCTCTACACTTCACACAATTGCGCGGCGCTTGCCGCCGCCCGATGACCACAAACCCAATTTCACGCCATCCTACGAACTCCACATCTCGCCGGCCCACGGCGAGGGGGGCAATTTCGGCGGCGACAATTTCCAGAGCTACCAGGGCTACGACCTGAAGGATCTGCTGGCGGCGTTGTACGATGTAAATCCAGTCCGCATTCATCTGCCCGCTCTGCTCGACGATGGCAAGCGATACGATTTCGCGATTTTGTTGCCGAGGACCGAAAGCCGCGAAATGATCGTGGAGAGGATGCGGCGCGGCGTTGAGGCGCATTTCGGAATGAAGTTGGAGCGGGAGACGCGCGTGATGGATACCTACATCGTGACTGCGGACGTAGCCACCGCGAATGGAAAGCTCTCCGCAGCCAAGAAGCGGCATGACGACGACGGTGGGTTTAGCCATACATCCAGCGTGGAGTTCCAGGTGGCCAGGCCGCATGGCGATATTTCGGAGGTTCCGAAAGCGGTCGGCCTCGCCGACATTCGTGGAATTTCCGTAGAAGGGGACATGAACCACTTTTGCCATGCGCTCGAGGGGAGCGTCGACCGGCCCGTAGTGAACGAGTCGAATCTGCCAGGCGAGTTCAAGATCGATGTCCGGGCGAATCCGGACGGTGACAACGACTTCCTCGATCGCCTCCATCGGCAGACGGGAATTGTGATCACGCCTGCGCAGCGTCCTGTCGAGATTCTGGTGCTGCAGCCTCGCTGAGATGAACGCGCCGAGTCAGCAGCGAACCAAACCCGGCGGCTGGGTAGAGCGGCGCCGCGGACCCTGCCGCTGGTGCGGAGGCGAGGTCCCGAAAGGACGCTATACCTTCTGCGCAGCGGCCTGCGTACACCAGTGGAAACTGCGAACCGATCCCGGATACCTGCGGGAACAGGTCTTCGCGCGTGACCGCGGGGTATGCGCGCAATGCTGCCTCGACACAGAAGCGATGCGCAAGGACAAGCGGAAGCTCGATTTCGCGGCCCGGCGCCAGTTCGAAAAGGATTGGGGGCTGCGCCGCCATCTTTGGGACGCCGATCATATTCTGCCGGTGGCAGAGGGAGGCGGCGAATGCGATCTTTCGAACATGCGGACGCTTTGCCTGAAGTGCCACTGCCTCGCCACGGCTGAACTCCGCCAGCGGCTGAAGAACCGGGAGCGTTAGCTCTTGCCGTGGGCTCGCGCCTCGCGCACCATTTCCACCAGCACCGTTCGTGCCTCCTCCGAATTGGTCACTTCGCGCAGAAATGCGACGCGGCGTCCATGGGTCCGCTCGCCGGTCTGCAAGCGCAGATAGAAGCCGAGACGGTCCACCGCAGTCATCGCAGCTTTGTCCGCAGACTCACCGGCGAAATGCCGTGCGATCAAAATCAACGCATCCGCATGGTCCGCATTCATGTGCTGAATGATTCCCGGTCCCGCCTGAGCCAGCGGATCGGGACAGGCGGACGCATACTCCTCGGCCGTGATCCATCCCATCACACCGAAACCGCCGATGAAATAGACGCCCGAGATTTCCAGCCGAAAGTAGCTGAAATCCGAGTAATTCTCCCACTGCCTGGCGTTCTCGTAATGCGCCAGATACAGATCGCGGACCTCGGCGCCGGGAACTTCCTGAGCTTCGCCCGCGAGTGTCAAACGGGCTGCGCCCAGGGGGTCGCCGGATACGTCCGGCTGCGTGATCAGCAGGCTGGCGCGCGGGTCCTGCCGCAGATTCTGCGTGTGCATCGCCATGCTGCTGATGAGGAAGAGCGGACGCCCGCGATCGTCCACCGCAAACGGCATCATCGAGCCGAACGGGAATCCTGGAAGCTTGCGCGAGTGTGTGGAGAGGCTGCCGATTCGTCCGAGCGAGGCAAGGGTGCGCGCGCGTTCGGCGAGTGTGGGTTCCGGCACATCCGGACCGACGGGTCCAGGGCCGGCATGTTGGGTAGACACGCTTTATGGTATCGAACTGAAAGATGCCTGTAATGATTCGATGCCCCTGCGCACTATACAGGCAAAAAGGAGATTCTATGTTTCGTCGAAGCCATGCCCAAGACCGGTCCGTGCGTCAGGGTTATGGCCCAAGGCTCGAGGAACTGGGTCGTTTGGGGACAACTACCGTGTCGGCGGTGAGAGTTCTCTACAGCATTATCTACGATGCCCCCGGCGCGTGGACGGACGCGGAGGGGCACATCCACCACGGCGGCGGAGGTCCCGGCGATCCAGTTTGGGTGAAGTTGTCGCCGGAAATCCGTGATGAACTGATTGGCCGCGCGATCCTCGAGCTCTCCGCTCTTACCAGCAGGCGCGAAGCTCACGACGCGATTGCCAAAGCGGCCTCCACCTTGTTAAAGCCCTGAGGCCGAGTGCCCTTGCAAGATTCGTTCCCGCATCCGATGATGAACGGGAAGGAGCATTACCGATGATGAAGCAGGGGCTAATGGCCCAAGTGGTTTCCATGAAGGAGTTTTTCGACCGCTCCACCCGGGTGCTGGAGGAGAAAGACTCAGGCTTCGCTCCCCAGGCGGGCATGTTCACGTCCGCGCAGCAGGTGGCTCACGCAGCCCAGACCGTCGACTGGTTCATCGAGGGCGCATTTGCCCCCGGCGGATTCAGTATGGATTTCGAAGGCATGGACAAGCAGGTGCGTGCGGTCACGTCGCTGGCCGCGGCGCGCGAGTGGATGGATCGCGCCTGCGCGGCTGCGAAGGCGGCGATCGAAGCCCATTCCGATGGCGACTGGATGACTCCGCTTCCCCCGGGCCCGATCATGGGAGGATTGCCTCGAATGGTTATTTTCGGGGCGTTAACGGATCACAGTGCGCACCACCGCGGCGCCCTGACGGTGTATTCGCGCCTGTTAGGCAAAGTGCCGCCGATGCCCTACATGGAAATGTGATTTGGTTGGGCCCCTCGCGGAGCGTTACGAGGGGTCCAAACCTAGCGCCTGCTTGAGGTCCGCCGAGAATCGGTGGATCTTTTCAACTTGTTCGGGCTCGGCGGGAATTTCGAAATTATGACCTGCCAGCATGTGACGGCCATCTCGTAACAAGAGGTACGCCAGCCCGCGATCCGTACCCACGCCTGTACTTCCGAGGCCGGTGAAGACTCCGTCCTTGCATGGGACAATCGCCATGCACCCGTCCCGCATGAACATACAGAAGTTGGGGCCGGCTGCACCTACCTGAATTTCTGAGCGAGTGAGGCGATCCGCGATCTCCGGCGTCACATCTTATAACGGCCGAGATCCTCGTCGTTCAGGCCTTCGAGCCAACGGCGAAGTTCCTCGTTGTTCACCTTGTCCGATACCGCGGAGGCTTGCTTTGAGGACTTAAGGACCGTTTCTTCCACATAAATCGGGCAATCCAGGCGGAGTGCCAACGCGAGCGCATCGCTGGGACGCGAATCCACACTGATCAATTCGCCATCGCGATCCAACCAGATCACCGCGTAGAAGGTGTCGTCCTTGAGTTCGCTAACCACCACTTTGCGCAATCCAGTGTTGAGGCCGAGCAGCAGGCTCTTGATGAGATCGTGAGTCATGGGCCGCGGCGTGGAAACCTTTTCGATCTCCAGAGCGATCGCGTTGGCTTCGTACACACCTACCCAGATCGGGAGCACCGTGTTACCGTTGAGATCCCGAAGGATCACGATGGGCATGTTCGTCACGGGATCCATCATCAACCCGCGAATCTTCATTTCGACTTCCATGATGCCCTTTCCCCCACTTTTCATTACACCACAGTTACGCTCTCGCCCACCAATGAGTTGGGCCCGGAGCGCGTCACTCGCACGGATAAGTACTGGCCAATCAGGGAATCTCCGGGCGCTTCGGAATGCGTGAAGTTTAACGTCTTGTTGTCCGAAGTCCTGCCGATCCACTGCCCCAGCATCTGGTGGCGCCCCTCCACCAGAACTTCCTGGACGCCGCCAATCAGTTCTGCGTTGCGACGGATTTGGATGGCGCGCTGCTTCTCCTGCAAAATCAGGAGGCGACGCTGCTTTTCGTCCTCGGCAATCTTGTCGCCCATGGCGAGGGCCGCGGTGTTGGGGCGCGGGGAGTACTTGAAGCTGAAGAGCGAGTCGTACTGCACTTCGTCGAGGAGGTCGAGGGTCTTTTGGAAATCCTCTTCCGTCTCGCCGGGGAATCCCACAATGATGTCGGTGGTGATGGAGTATTTGCGCCGCGCCGATTTGATCCAGTCGATTCGCCGCATGTACTCGTCGCGTGTGTAGAGCCGGTCCATCGCCGCGAGCACTTTGGACGAGCCCGACTGCACGGGCAGGTGAACGTGATCGCAGAGCACCGGATTGTCGTCCATCGCCTCCACGATCTCCTGGACGAAATCACGAGGATGCGAGGTGGTATAGCGGACGCGGCGAATGCCCGGAATCGCGGACACACGGCGCAGTAGCGTGGAAAAGTCCCAACCCGCCGCGGACGGATCGCGGTAGCTGTTCACATTCTGGCCGAGCAACTGGATCTCGGTATAACCTTGGTCTGCCAGACGGCGCGCTTCGATCATTACGCTCTCGCTGGTGCGGCTGCGTTCAGGCCCGCGGGTGAAGGGGACCACGCAATAGGCGCACGACTTGTCGCAACCTTCGATGATGGTGATGTAAGCGCGGTGGGGATTGTCGCGACGCGTGAATGGCGTGTCGAAGGTCTCTTCAGTATCGAGGCTCAGGCCTGTAACGCGCCGGTTGCCGGCCTCGAGTTGGACGAGCATTTCGCCCAGACGCGGATAGCTGGCGGAGCCGGCGACCAGGCTGACGTGTGGCGCGCGGTCGAAGATCTTCTCGCCTTCCTGCTGCGCAACGCATCCGATCACGCCGAAGACCTTACCTTTGCCTGCCTCGCGTTTGAAGTTCTGCAGGCGGTTGAAGACCTTCTGTTCGGCCTTGTCGCGGATGCTGCACGTGTTGTAGAGCACCAGGCCCGCGGCTTCGGGAGTATCGACCTGCGCGTATCCCTTCTCCATGAGCGTGCCGATCACCTTTTCGGAATCGTGCACATTCATCTGGCAGCCAAATGTTTCGAGGTAAAAGGTTTTCCCGTCCACTATGGTTCCATTGTAAGCCGAAACGCCCGCGGGGCCTCCGTATGTGAGGTCAGCCCGCGGGCTTTTCCGCAGCTTCGGATTTAGCGCCAGTCACGCCTGAGGTCCTGCCGATCACGCGAAGCGTCATATTGATCGTGGCGAATGTCGCGCCACTGGGCATCCAGCACCCGCCGGTCGCGAGCCAGATCCTGGGCATCGCGCGCCGCCGCGACACGGCGGCCGCAGCGGATGTCCTCGTTGAGGCGAGCCTGATCACGAGCGATGTCCGCCCGCATGCGATTCACCCGCGCGTAGTCGTGGTTGATGTCGCGATAATCCGACCGCAGATCCTGCTGGTCGCGTCGAATATCGTGTAAGTCCTGAGCCGAAAGCGTGGCTGTGCCCGTCACGGCCAACCCAACCGCCAGCGCAAGCCCCGTGATGAAGTTTAAGCTTTTCATGTTTCCCTCCCCGGAAGGCGTTTGCTGCTTGCCTTCACTTGGAAAAGCGTCTGGCGTGGCCCGGAAGTTATCGACATGAAAGGACTTTCACGTAAAGAATCGTCAACCGCCGCCAAGCACGGTCCACAGGATTTTGCCTTTTCCCCACACCGTCTGTCTGCCCACGCCGGTCCATCTGCCCAGTTGTAAGTAAGGAGAGAATTCGCTCAATTCGCCTTCGTACTCGGCCTCTCCGACGAAGCCGCCGAGCGAGTGCCGCTGGCCGGAGCGTGATGAGAGACGCTCGGCGTCTTCGTAGCTCCAATCCCAGCGCGTCAGTTGCACGGCAGCGGCGCGCTCGCCCATCGCGCGGAAATCGATCTCCAGCGGACCCGGTCCGTAGAGTGCCCGCAAGGTACTGACCCGATCGCGCAGGCGTCCGAACAACATCGGGAAATCCGGCCGGCTGACCACCTCCTGGCCGCTCTTCAATTCCGTGGGTGTGACGAATCGGACAATGCCTCTCGTGACGGAGACGGCGGGCGCATCGAGTTGCACGGCACTTGGCGGAAACAGTTCGCCTGGGCGGAAGCGTGCGCCATCGAAGACCGGCGACGCCTCGCCTTGCAAGTCGAGTTGATCGACAGAAGTCAGTTCCGCCAACCCGCGGCGCGGTCCGAGTCCCTCACGCGCCAATTGCGCGAAGACCGCAACGAAATACGCAAGGAAGGGCTCCCGGACCTCGAAGAGGTGCACGTCGAAATGAAAGGTCTCGCCTTCGCGGACGGTACGTCCGTCGAGGTGCGACGCTCGGAAGACAAACGGCCGGGGCCAGTCTGCGAGCCCACTCGGCCCGGCGCCCCGAGCGGCTTGCGGTTCAAAGACCCGAGCGTAGGGACAGGACGTCCGCACGTCGCAATTCTTGGCGTCGTGGCACTCCGGCTTGCATACCAGCTTGCGAAAGAGGTTGCCGAACGCGCCGCGCACCAGGTTCCCTGACTTATACGGCGGGAAGTACAGCGAACCGATGGCTCGAAAGTGGAAGCGGAAGCGATAAAACTCGAACCTCACCGCCGCCAGCATACCATCGTCTCCAGGCGCGCTATGCTCGCATAGATGGTCCGGTATCGTGAAATCGCGCCGTCCGCCAGAATGCGGCCTTACGTGGCTTGTTTCTGGATTCTGGAAGACGATGGCCAAAGCTGTACACCCCAGCGCGTCATTCCCGACGGCCGGCCAGAACTGATCCTGAACTGGAAGGAACCATTCCAGGTCTGCGAAACCGGACACTGGCACAAGCAGACGCGCGCTTTTCTCGCCGGGCAATTGGAAGGGCCGCTGTTGCTACGCCCGAACGGTCCCGCGCAAATGTTGGGCGTCCGATTTCATCCGCATGGGGCCGCGCTTTTATTCGGCTGCCCCATGCGGGAGTTGACCGGACGATTTACGGCGGTGGAAGATTTCTCGCCGCGATTCTCGCGCAGACTGAACGAAATTCTGGAAGTGCCGGACCCAATATCTTCAGTCGAGGACGCTTTAACATCTGTAATCTCCTCGCGCCCGGGCGACCCTTTGATTGCCGAGGTTGTCCAGCGGATTACGCTCGCAAAGGGAGCCATCGATCTCGCGGAACTTGCGCGCCAGCTTGGCCTGGGCATCCGACAACTGGAACGCCGATTTCTGATGGAGGTCGGTCTGCCGCCCAAGCTCTTCTGCCGGATTCAACGGCTGAACCGCATTTTTCCTTTGCTGGACGAGCGGCCCGCCAACTGGGTCGAAACCGCCATCGAGTGCGGCTACTACGATCAGGCGCACCTGATCCGCGAATGCCGAAGCCTCGCCGGCACCACTCCCGCAGTTCTGCTGGCGGATGAGGCCGATTTCGCGCGCCACTTCTACATGCGCGGGCCCGTGTCGCATTTGTCCAATACGGCGCGAGCCGCCGCGTTGTAAATTGGTCCGCTTACAGGAGACTTCAATATTGCAGCTCAAACACCTTTTATTTATGGCCGGCGTTGCCATCGCCGCCGCTCAGCCGGCATCTCAGGCAATTCTCATCAATCTCGAGTCCGCACATTGGACGCACGATCCGGGCGATCCCCCGGGATCCGAAGGCGTCTTGATCCGGTCCGACTCCTCATCTGGTGGCATGGATCTGCTGGTGCGCTTCCCAGCCGGCCACGTGATCGCGCCGCACTCTCACGATTCGAACGAGCGCATTGTGGTGGTGGAGGGGCAACTCACGCTGAAACAGGACGGCGGGGACTCTGTGATCCGAACGGGAGGCTTCGCATTTCTGCCGGCGCACGAGGTACAACGCCTGTCGTGCAGTGCCAAGACTCGCTGCACGTTCTATCTTTCGTGGGACGGTAAGCCGGCATCCCACCCGGCAAAGTAGGTGGTCGCGTCAAATCCGCTGCACTCGCCGCAAGGTGTAAAGCTCGGGTTTCATATTGGCCTGCTCGAAGCGCCGCCAATCGTCATTCACGTGAATCAGTTTGCCGCTAATGTGGTTCGAGCGCTCGGAGGCCAAAAACAGCGCCAGTTGAATCTGTTTCTCCGGCGCCACGCCGCCGGTGATGCGGACCCGCTCGGCATCTTCGATCTCTTTTCCGCCTGCGCGATCGTCGCCCGCGTGTAAAATCTCGTCAGTCATGTGGGTATACGAGTTGCCCGGAGAAATCGAGTTGATCTGCACGTTGTGATCGCTCACTTCGAGCGCCAGGCACTCCGCGAAGCGAACTACCGCCGCCTTAGAGGCGGCATAGGCACTGAAATTAGGCCGAGGATGTCCCGAACCGCCGCCCACAATCAGGATGATCTTGCCAGAGCGCTTCTCAATCATGGGAGGCAGTGAGGCCCGGCAGGCATTCACGGCGCCGACCAGGTTGATGTCGAGCGTCTCACTCCAGGCTTTGGGCTTAGTGGAGAGAAACGACCCGATTGGACCCTGGACGGCCGCGGCCGAAATGAGCACATCCAGGCCGCCGAAGACCACCTTCATGCGTTCCACCGCCGCAATCAGTTGTTCCAGATCGCGAACGTCGGCGCGGATCCTCAGCGCGTTGCCACCAGCATGTTCAATCTCGAGTTTCGCCAGGTCCAATTCGGCCTGACTGCGCGCCAGAAGGCCCACGCGCGCACCAGCCTGCGCGAATCCCATGGCCAACCGTTTACCGATCCCCCGGCCCGCCCCGGTGATCAAGACGTTCTTATCTCGCATAAGGGTCACGGCCGGCACTCCCCTCTACACTGGAATCACATTGCGATTGTAAACCCGTTTACCGCCGCGGGACATGTCAGAATGAAACCAGTATGTCGATTCGCAATCAGGCACAACTCGAGAAGCTCAAGGCCATCGGAAAAATCGTTCGGCGGGCACTGGACCAGGCGGCGGCGGTCAGGCCGGGTGTCACGACGGCGGAACTGGATGCGGTTGGTGCTCGCGTTCTGGCGGAACACGGAGCGGAATCCGCGCCGCCCAAGGTGTACGGATTCCCAGGCGCGCTGTGCATCAGCGTGAATGAGGAAGCGATCCACGGCATACCTGGGAATCGCGTGATTCAAGCCGGCGACCTGGTGAAATTGGACCTGGTGGCGGAAAAGGACGGCTTCTTCGCTGACGCTGCGATTACGGTGGCCGTAGGCGAAGTGAGCGCGACTGCCAGCGCCCTGGTCCGCTGCGCCGAAAGCGCGTTCCACCTGGCTGCCAAAGCTGCCCGATTAGGCAATCGGGTTTATGACATCGGCCGCGCGGTGGAGCAGGAGACGCGGCGCTGCGGATTTCAGGTGATGCGAGAACTGGCCGGCCATGGAGTGGGGCAGACCATCCATGAACCGCCCAGCATCCCCAATTTCCACGACCCACGCAACCGGACGCGTTTGACCGAAGGCCTGGTGATCACGATCGAGCCGATCATCGCCGCCGGCCACGGGAAAGGCACCCTGCAACGCGATCGATGGACAATCTGTACTGCCGACAAGAGCCTCTCGGCGCATTACGAGCACACAGTGGTGATCACCAGAGGTGAGCCTATCCTGCTGACCGCTGCGTAGAACCGACGATGAGCCGGCGTCTCACTCCATGGCGAACAGCCGATCCACAACTGGCGCGCACTGCTGTTTTACACCTGGGTTCGGCCAGCTACTTCCAGACCCGGGGCATCGGGTGGAATGGTCACGAGAACCTTCTCCTCCTCGTGAAGCAATACGCAAAAAGGGGATCGATGGGAGTGCGAGCGTGACCCTCCGGGAGCGACCTTTCCGGAAAGCCGGAATTGGACTCACTGGGAAGTCTGCGACTGACTCAGGAGCGACTGCCGGAATGGGTGTACATCGCAGATGGCTGTTGCTGCATGAGACGATCCAGTTGGCCGTTGACTTTGCGAACGAATTCCGCTTCCGAGAAACGTCGCGTCCAGACCTGTAATTCCGCCGGGAGAATCGCCGGTTCGATCTCTTCGAACCGTGTGATCGCCGCGGCCAGTGACTCCTCCGTGGGGTCGTCGAAGAAGACGCCACCAAACGCGGGGATGGTCTCCAAGGCGCCGCCGCGGCCCAAGGCGATCACTGGCTTTCCGCTCGCCAGCGCCTCCACCGGCGTGATACCAAAGTCTTCCTCACCTGGCAGCAGAAAGGCTCGGCAGCGGGCGTAGAGGTCCGCCAGTTCCTCATCGCTGACGCGTCCCAGAAACTTGACGTTAGGAGCCGCTATCCGTTTCAGTTTGCGGTAGTCCGGACCTGACCCGGCGATCATCAGGCGCCTCCCGCTTTTCGAGAATAGCCGCACCGCAAGTTCGATCCGCTTATAAGGCACCAGTTCCGAGACGATCAGGAAAAAATCTTCTGACGGCCTCCAGTAAAACGCCTGCAGGTCTACCGGCGGGTGAATCACTTCCGATTCGCGCCGGTAAGTCTTCCAGATGCGCCTGCGCACATTCTCGCTATTCGCCACGAACTGATCTACTCGCGCCGCGGACGCGTAGTCCCACAGACGCAGGTAGTTGGTCAGTGGCGTCATCGCAGCGCGCTTGAGCCGCGACTTAGTCCACTCGTTGCGATACTCGGCGTACAGATCCCATAGGTAACGCATCGGCGTGTGACAGTAACAGAGATGGCGGGTTGACGACGAAGTGATCACACCCTTGGCGGGACCGGATTCGCTGCTCACCACCAGGTCGTAGCCACGCAGGTCGAAGGTTTCGAGCGCCATCGGCATGAGCGGCAATAGCGAGCGATAGGAGCGGCGCAGGGGGTTGAGGAACGATGCCGTGATCTTATGGCGCTGCAGCTCGGGGCTCAATGTTTGCGGGTCGAGGAACAGCGTGAACACGTCGGCATCCGGAAGCAGCCGGCAGAACGCATCCAGAACCTTCTCCCCGCCGCGCCGGTTGAGGAGCCAATAATGTACGATCGCGGCCCGCATGTAACCAGCTTACAGCCACCGGATGGGGATGTCCTACGTTTGGAGGAGTTTTTACCTATGTAAAGGTAATGCTTGTGTTATCAAGGTCTTGTGGCTATCGTAGGAATCTTGAGGAGCAGACCGGCCGACCCGCTGTCGCATGACGTGGATCTTCCCTTTCGGGGAACCTTCTACGCGCAGGGCTTTCCCGTCGAGATCGCCACCAACTCGCGCGACGTCCTGGAGGCCGCCACCGAGAGTTGGGGCATGTACCAGCGCGAGTTCGATCGCGACCCGGTCGAACTGCGCGTGATCGTGCAAGCCGAGGGTGATCTTGCTCCGGAGCCGCAGTTCCGCGCGCAGCGCCACTACTTTTCGATCGTCGCCGACCGCGACAACTACGCCTTCTACGATTCCCGTGAACGCTTCGGCTGCTGCTTCCTCTCGCAAAAGACCGCCGGGGACCATGCCTGGTTCCGCTATTATTTTCTGGAAACCATGGTCTACATGCTGCTCGCGCAGCGCGACATTGTTCCGGTGCATGCGGCTTGCGTGGCGCGCGAGGGATCGGGCGTGATGCTCTGCGGCTGGTCGGGTGCCGGAAAGAGTACGCTGTCCTTCGCCTGCGCTCGCGCCGGCTGGACCTTCCTGGGCGACGATTCCACCTGGCTGATTCCGGACGCGGAAGACCGCACCGCAGTCGGCCGCCCGCACATCGCGCGCTTCCGTGACGATGCGGCGCACCACTTTCCCGAGTTGCAGGGCATCGTGGCGCGGGCCCGTCCGAATGGAAAGCTGACGATCGAAGTGCCGATGAACGCATTCCCGCAGATCCGCACCGCTTCCCGCTGCCGCATCGGATGCGTGGTGCTGCTCGATCGCCAAGCTGCGGGGCCGGCCTATGCCCGGGAAATCCCCGCCTCCGAAATCGTGGATCGCTTGATCGCGGACATGCCGTCCTACGGGCCGGAAGTGCGCGCGCGGGTGGAGCGGACGGCGAAGAGACTCCTCGTCGTTCCGGCATACCGGCTCACCTATGCGGATTTGAATGAGGCAGTCGAATTGCTGTCGACGCTACGGCGGGTGTAAGGTCGCAGGCAGGCCCCGTTCCACTGATCGAAAGGTGACCCGGTTTGTAACGCCAGAGATGTTCTATGCTGAGAGACCGCCAAAGCGCTAAACATGTTGCAAATAGAACAGCGCGTTTGCCCGGCACTAGTCCCGCAAGTCTGTTCCGGAGGTGACTTCGTTCGAAGTGGCGCGTTTAACTGGCCAATCATGATGCCCGCGCCGCTCGGCCACGCCGCTCTGCGTTGACGTCCAAAGGTCTACAATCCCAACTTTCCAGCCCGAGTCAGGGATTCAATCTGGAGCCCCAGGCGGTCATCATATAGGTGACTTGCGGTTGGGGCTGCTCCACCGACTGCTCAAACAGAATTCTCGAACCGTCTCGCGTAACGTCGAACGGCGTTACACCACCGTCAATTGCCGGAACACGCACGCTGAACAGCGGCTGTGGCGGGCTGGCCTCGATCGCGTCCCCGTGCGACGCTACGCGCACGGAATAGATCGTCGAACCGTTAAGGTACAGGATCTCCTTGCCGTCGGCACGCCAGACCGGCGACCGTCCACCGCCCACGCTGATCTGAGTGGGCAACCCTAGCCGCGGAAACGCCTGTACATAGACCTCTGTTGTTGCAGCCAGGGATTTGTAAACGATCCAATGCCCGTCGGGAGAAAATTTACCCTGGGACGCTTCCGAGATAAACTCCGGCTTTGCTGTTCGACCCGCATCCTCCAGCCGCAATGCGTAAAGTTTCGGTCCGGAATGATCGTTTGCCACGTACAGCAGCGATCTGCCATCTGGCGAAATATCGAGAAGACCGTCTGCCCCCGGCAGACGCGCGACTTCTGTCTCCGGCCCGACGGCTGCCGGGCGCCTCAAGACTTGAGAGGTGCTTCCGGATTTCCGAAGGTAAAGAACATCGGAGCTTGCCGGCATCCACATGCCAGGGTTGGTCCCATCCGTTAAGGGCAGGAGGGAGAGGAATGGCAGGAAGCCATCCCGATTGGTCTCTGCCACGGCGCGACCGGCTTGCGACGGTGCGAAGATGACATGCCTTTCATCCGGGGACAGGCGGATCGTTACCGGAAAGCAGGGAGGCCCCACCGTGGCTGAAGCCTTTCCCGAGCGGTCAAACCAGGTCATCTGCGCCAGGGAGGCGCGGCCACTACGCCAGACCAGGACATCATCGCGGGAAACAGAGAATTGGGCGTGGCGTGAAATCGGCGCCGAGTACACGCCATCCACCACGGGCTCCGGCGGGCCCTGGAGTTTTCCATGGGCGATGTCGATCTTCTGCGCGTAGAGTTGATCGTCTCGCACATAGAGCAGTCTCCCGCCCCGCGCAGGGGAGTAGTGTCCCGCGGTGGCATTCTTGAGGAGCGGAAACGGTCCGCGTTTTACCTTGCCGTCTTCTATGGCCGCCAGGTAAATTGCGGCCTCGGGATCGGCGTTGGAAGCCCACGCGAACAGTAGGTTCTTTCCATCGGGCAGGTACTCGGGAGAGTAAAATGTTCCGCCGGAGAGACCGGGAACATGGAGCCTAGTGGGGTTTCCTCCGTCCGCACGAAAAAGGTTGAGATCGTCCTCGTCGGTCATGGCGACCACGATGGTTCCGCCCGGCCCCCAAGTCATCCCGCGGGTAATGCCCATATGAGGCGCGATCGACGTGAGTGGGCCGTTCGGCAGAGCTAGGCGGTAAAGCCCGGGCATGGCGCGAAAAACCACTTGCAAGCCATCCGGCGACCAGGCGGGTGCGTCCACTAGCGGTCCCGCTGCGTATAGCGAGGTCTCGTGGATCGTGTCCATGCGCCGCAGGAGGAGGCCGCGCGAGTCGCGATAAATAACGGCAGAGCCATCCGGAGAAACGACCGCATCGTTGAGGTCTCCGAGGGGGATGATCCAATTCCGGGCGGGGGTCCGGGCCATCCACGACCGCCATCCGGCAGCCGCCAGCAGGGCCAAGAGCGCGGCCACGGCAATCCCCGCAACCGCCAACTGGCGGCGCCTGCCGGGCGCGGCGGCAACTGGCCTGGCCGGTTCCACCTTTTCGGGAAGCGGTTCGGTACCGGCTGGCTTTACGGCTTCAATGGCAGGCGCAGCCGCCGGAAGTTCGACGGTTCCGATAAACCGGTATCCACGGCGTGGCAGCGTCTCGATAAATCGCGGATTTCCGGCCGACTCGTCCAGTGCGTCGCGTAGCTTCTGAATGGCCGCGTTGATGCTGTGGTCGAAGGCAACCGTGGTGTCCTCCGGCCATAGCTTAAGCCGAATCTCATCGCGCAGCACCACTTCACCCGCGTGCTCGAGGAGCATGCGCAGAACGTCGAAGCTTTGTTGCCCGATCCGGACCTTGATCCCTCGCTTCCGTAGCTCTCCGGAATGGAGATCGGCTTCGAAGGGACCGAAGCGAATGCGCCGCGGTGCTGGAATGACCCGGATGTCATGAGCGCGGTCGGCCATTGGTGCTACCTACCCGGTGAATTGAGGTACTGAGATACCTTACCACACTCGTAGCGGAGCCTAGAAGACAAGTAACACTCGCCGAATCAGTGCGTTGACCGATGACTTAAAAATGACAAAGGAACGTGTTCCCGGGGATTTTCTTCACTGAGTGCTACCCAGCATAATCCGATTCACTGACGCGAAGAGGCGGCCGGGCTGGCGTTTGGATCTGAGTGGTTCGCGCACGCCGGCCAGCAGCGCGGCAGCATTCAACTAAACCAGGAGATCGCTCGTGAGACACAAAACTGTCGCAGTGTTAACCGCACTTCCGCTGCTGTGCGCTGTCGTTCCGGCGCTACGCGCGCAGACCACCTATCACCATTACGTCGCCATCGATCTGGGGACCCTTGGAGGGCCAAACAGCTTCGGCTGCATACCGATGTGCCGCTTCCTGAACAATCAGGGAGCGGTCACGTTTAATTCCAACACCGCTAAGCCTGACCCGTTCGGATCCAATCCCAACAACGTCTTTAATGACGGGCAACTGGATCTGGGCGAGTACCGGCTAAACGGCATCTCTATCCCACTTGTCTCGCCACCGCCCGGCCATAATACCGCTCCGCTATGGATCAGTGATACGGGATTGGTTGCCGGCGTGGCGGAAAACGGTAAGATCGACTCGACCACCACTTTCCCCGAAACAGTAGCCACACTCTGGCTCTTTGGGTTGCCCATATCGCTGGGCACGCTGGGAGGAAACGCCAGTTCGGCCGGCGGCGTGAATAACATCGGGCAAGTGGTCGGCTCGGCCGCGAACGCCACCACCGATCCAAACGCCGCCGCCTTTTATGACTTCTTCGTGAGCGGTTCCCCCCTCTGGTGGCCGGTAACTACGGAGACGCATGCATTCCTCTGGCAGGCGGGAAGCATGAAGGATTTGGGCACCCTCGGCGGCACCGACAGTTACGCGACGTCGATCAACCAGGGCGGCCAAGTCGCCGGAGTGTCTTTGTTGAATACGGCCATCAATCCAGACACCGGCTTACCCGCTTTCCATCCGTTTCTTTGGGAGAACGGCAAAATGCAGGATCTCGGAACGCTTGGCGGCACGATGGCCCAACCCACCGGGATCAACGATAGCGGTCAAGTGATTGGCTTTTCCACCATAGCGGGAGACCAGGCGACTCATCCGTTTTTTTGGGACGGACATCAGATGGTCGACCTCCAGACTCTGGGCGGCGAAAACGGCGCGGCGTTCTGGATGAACAACGCGGGCCAAGTCGTGGGTAGGGCCGAGTTCCCGGGCGGCCACGTGTTTCATGCGTTTCTCTGGCAAAGCGGCAAGATCACGGATCTCGGGACCTTAGACGGCGACTCCTGCAGTAGCGCGTTCGGGGTCAACTCGCAGGGCCAGGTCGTCGGCGATTCCGGGACGGCCGCCACCTGCAATCCTGGAACCTCCCGGCATCCTTTTCTGTGGCAGGCTCCTGGGCCGGCAGTGGACGTGACCAAACTCTTTCCGCCTCTCGCCTCAGGTCTACATCCCAGCGGAGCATGCTGCATTAACGACTTGGGCGAGATTCTCGCCACGGGTCCACTCCCCAACGGGAATCGCCACGCCATGCTGTTGATCCCTTGCGATGAGAAGCACCCGGATGTAAAAGGGTGCGACTATAGCTTGGTTCAAGTCTTGCCTTTTTAACGATAAACCGCGATCCAGCCTCGAATGCCGTCTAGCGTCAGGCCGATTGCGACACATGCCGCATGTCGGCGAGTGCCACTCGGAGAAATGCCTCCGCAGCCCGATGGGGGGCGGTGTCCGCGGATTCTCCGAGTGGCGCGACACCAGGGTCCACCCGGTTTCCCATCGGCTAAGCTAAACTGCATCATCCAGATGCTGTTCTCTTGCCGCCATCTTCTGATCGTCCGCGAACGGATTCCGCGCAGTGGGATTAATGCCAGGAATTCCTTCGCTGCTGGTGTTCCTGTGGCTTACAGCTCTTAATGCCCCCAAAAACGGCAGTTCGAGGAAGTGTCAGCCCCCGGATCGGCTAGCTAGAGCGGCGGGCTCCGGCCAACAGGCACTTCGACGAGAAAACGATACGTCCAAGTGCCAGGGCACTGTGGATCGCCGAGTGGGCTGAACATTTATCCGTAAGCTCGTTCAAGATCCAGGGCAAAAGCCAGCCGCGTGCTTCAAGTGTTCCATCAAATCTGCGGAAAGCCTGCCGATCTTGCGCTCAAGGCGCACGGTTGGCAGAGATCCCAATCCTTGAACATTGGGCTACTGATTCACGGTCGAGGGACGGAAGCCGAGGTAGCGGTACTCCGGAGGGGCTGTTTCGCTGCTGAGTGGGAAGAGGCACGTACAGGACGAGCGATCGTGGCTGGTCAGGATCCCGGCAGGAGACGATGACAACAGGACGCTTCTTGCCAGCGAGTCCCAGGTCGGCCAGCCAGATTTCACCGGGTTGGGGGTTCATCGAGCAGGACGAGGACCTCCTGTTCAGCGGCGCGCGATATCAGCGATATCAAGGACGTCGCGATCGGTGAACTCTATTAACTCAGCGATGCGCTCCCTGGCCTCTGCCGCTGTCTCCGGTTTCCACTCGCGCAATCGAGCGTCTAGTTTCTCCGCCAAAACGTCCACGACGTTCACCTGCCCTCGTTCTTAGAGTAGCGTCACCAGCCCTCGACGATCCGTCACGTATTCCACGTTGGGACATGGAGGCCCCAGTTAATGAAACGTGGTAAACGCCGCCCAAAGGCCTCATCGAAGCAGAGTTTGGGTTTACCTGATCTCGACCACGCAAAATCAGCAGTTCTGAACAGCTTACTCTCGAAGGAACCCCGGCGGGGATACCGCCACACAATAGACGAGTTCGTCGCTTGGTACTGCTCCGAACCGATTTACCGAATCCATTTTGGAATCGCGTGAACTTGCGCCAGCGCACGATTAACGGCAGACTCGCTGCCGTCAGGCGCCTCGCATACGAAGCTGCCGACTTCGGACTACTCAGCCCAGATCTCGATGCCGGCATTCGGCGGGGCATAGGGCCGAGGCCGGCAATCATCAAGCGTCACATAACGATTCTCTCATCGCCCATAGTTGCATGTGACTCGCGACGGCGGAATCATGACTCAGGCTTTCTGCTCCTGAATAGCCTGAGGATCACATGCAATTCGCCTGCGGCCTCTTGGGATCACGTGACTGGGAAACACCAACAATCCCTTTGGCTGGCGTGCCCAGAATTCAATTACAGGGCAAGAGTCACCCAAATCAGAACCTTGTGCAAATTCCGCCTGTCTCACTGCTGGACGATTCGTCGATACTGGCGTTCGATCCAGAAGCTCTTCGCAGAATCAAGTGCCGGTCTTTAGTTCTGTGGAACGCTGACAGGCTTGCTTTTGAGTTCGATCCGCACCTGCTCCCACGGACCTTGTACCGGTGCGGGCGACCATTCGATCTCACCCCGGTGCGGTCCGGACACGGTGACGACCACCGCGGGGTCCGCGGCATGCTCCGGCGCAGGGCACACCTGCCCGGCCGCGCACGTCAGGTGAATGATGCGGACCTGCCCGTTTTCGAAGCGCACGCTTCGTGACGATTTCGAGAGATCGGCCGGTTGGGGCGGCAGACGGACGTCGCGCACGGGCCGGTCGATGGGCTCCGTGCGCAGTTCGATGCGCGCATACTCGGTGGGAGCATCGCCGAGGTATTCCACTGTGTGAGTCTCAGGCGCGCCGTGCGCGAAGCGGATGCCGCCCGCCAGAACTGGAGGGCGCACGATGTTCATGCCCGCCACATGCTCCCCGGCCACGTGGTTGAAGCGGATGGCGCCTCCGTCGGTGACATACACATAGACGGTGGTCGGCGTGGGCGGGTGCTGGTGCACCGGAAGTTGATCGTGCGGGTTAAAGGTGACGCGCGTAGCGCGAGCCCATTCGTTCTCGAAGACGAAGTGGTAATTGCCAGGCGCGACACGATAAGGGTCCTCGGCGGCGGTTTGCCACCCAGTCTGGATCCACTGGGGAGCGTCGGGCTCGCCTTGGATCGCCATTCCTTTGGTCTGGCCCCAGCGGTGAATCCACGAGATGCCGCCTTTGCCCACGAACCCGTCGGGCAGCCGGTAGGCCGGATCGCGGAGAGCCTGGTCGAGGGAGATAAACGTGTAACCGCGCTGCCGGAACATCGCGAGCAGCTCTGGCATCAGCTCGGCATTCATTTGGCTGGCGTGGATCAACAAAATCTGCGGGATCTCGCGGCCCACCACTTCCACCGAACGCCTTTCGAAAAAGGCGGCCAACGACCGCATGTACGGGATGTACTCGCGGCGCACGCGGTCTTTGTAGCCGGGGCTGGTGTACTCCCTCGCGAAAAGGTAGTCAGCGGTGTCGATAGTGACAGGCGCAACCCTGTAGCCGTGCCGGTCGAGGAACACCTCCAGGCCGTGTTTCACTTCGGCAGTCGTGCCGGTGTGGAGGAACGGATGCCGGTAGAACTCGAGCTTCCGGCCGCGCGCAGACAGCGCGGCGCGCAGAACCGGCTCGCCTTTGAGGATATCGGCCGTGTACTCTTCCAGCGGGATGTCGTTGAGATTGAGGTGGGAGTAGGAGTGGTTGCCAAGATCTGCTCCGGCATCCAGCCAGAGGTCGAGGATCTGACGCAGATCCTTGGCGGCCAGGCCTCCGCGGCCTTCGTTGACGAAGCCGATGACCGGAATCTTCTGCTCGCGGAAGGGGCGGAGCAATTGTTCCGTCATGGCGCGGATGGATGCGAGGTCGGTGGGGCCCAGATCGCCGCCTCGCGGCAGGTCGTCAATGGTAATGGCGACCTGGCGCCCGGCGGCGGATAGCGTGACAGCGCACAATAGCAGGACGTGAGGAAGTCTCATATTAGGCTCGGAGTGCGCGAATCGGATCGACTTGCGAGGCACGCCACGCAGGTATAACACCAGCAGCGGTCGGAACCAGGAGCAAGACAAAACCAACTACAACGAATACGACAGGATCGAGCGGCTCGGTTTGGTAGAGCATGGAACGAATCAATTGCGTGAGTACGGCGCTGGCTACCAGTCCGAGCGCGAGCCCGATGAAAGCCGGCCGCAATCCATCCACCAGCACCAGTTGGAGCAGATGTTTCCTTTGCGCACCCAGCGCGATGCGAATACCCATTTCGCTTGCCGCCGTTTCCGGCTTCCACTCGCGCAATCGAGCGTCAAGTTTATCGGCCAACGCGTCCACGATCGTCTCCTGCCCTCGGCTAGTGTAGCGCTGTTGGCCCTTGAAGATCACTGCTACGTATTCCACTGCGGGACACGGAGGTCCCAGTTCATGAAACACGGCTAGACGTTCAAGCTAAAGAGGTGCCTCGGCCGCAACGCCCCAAGAACGCGGTCAACGACCGGATCGGCATCGAGCCAGACTGCTGAACATACGTAGGTCGGCGACAGCGCTGGGACGGGTTGCGAAACGTACCCTCGCGCCTGGCACCACAGACCCGAATCGTTGCTCTTGACAGTCGTGTCGCCCGCCGGATATTCTGGCTATAGTGAGATGCAGTAGCTTTTAGCGTCTCATGGTCTCGGTTGCCGCCAAGGTGTAATTCCTTCCGAGCCTCAAGCAATTTTTCAAGATATTGCGAATGGGAACTGCGAGGTGTTCTCCGCCTTCGCATGAGAACAGATCACAACATCAGCCTGAAATTGCAAATTGGAAACCCACCAAATTCACACTTAAGGAAATACATTGACACCCATGAACCCTATCAACGCGATCCTCGACGCGCTCGCTTTACAGCAGCGGCAGGGCGGGACCTCGCTAATCTTCAGCCTCGAACCCGGCCTCATCCAGGATGCGGTGAATGCTCTCCGGGACTACAGAAAGTTATTCGCTCCCGTGATTCCCGGTCTGACTGATACAGAACCGATTTATGCAATTTACGAACAGATGCGACAGGCCGACACGACCCAGCAAACCATTTTGCTGTTAGTCGAATGCCAAACGATGGGGGAGTTCCGTGAGGCTCTCGACCGGCTGCCGATTCGAAAGTCTTCGGAGTGGCGCAATTTAGACAACGCCGATTTCTGGGAGCGCTATTTCCGCGGCGTAAACGATTCGAAAGTCCTCTGAAGTGGCGCTCTTGACTGGGTTGTCGCTTTCGCGGAATGGCCGGGCAGCTCAGCCGCAGGTGGATCCGTGAACGCAGTAAAGTCAGTTGAGGTAGGCGAGTATCGCGGACAGCCTACTTCTTAGCACAATGCTGGCCGAGAAATCGGAAGACATCGTCGGCCCAGACAGCCGATCCAAAGTAACCGAACGCATGGCCGTCTTGCCGAGTGTCCCCATAGGCGGGATAAATCTTCAATTCGTACGGTTTCCTCGCATCCTTCATCGCCGCCGATAGAACCTTGCTCGGCGACAGGTCAAAATCATTCTCGGCCTGGAAAAAGAAAATGGGCACCTGTGCATTTCGAACCGAAGCAGTCATCAAGGCTTGCAGCGCCGGCGCCTCCGCCCAGCTTTGGGCCCCTCCAGCTGAATCGATAGCGGCACAATAGGTTCCGCGTTCCGCACCCAGGACGGCCTCGATGCCTCCGAACGAAGTCCCGGCCACGGCAACGCGATTGGCTTGAACGAAACTTTGCTTTCGCAGCCACGCAAGAGCAGCCAACTGATCGTTCAAGTGATCCGTCTCCAGCAAGCGCACCATGGTTTCGGCGGCTGCCGCGATCCCCCCGTTCTTTTCGGCTGCGGCAATTTGGTCACCAATATATGGGCCGGCGGACGCGCTCAGGCCCTGTCCCCGCCGGTATGGCCCAAAGAACACCCATCCATGCTTCGCGAACACTGGACCCAGTGCGTCGAAGCCGGTTTTGCTGATCATGCCAGCCGCACTGCCGTGGTTATAAACCACAGCGGGAAACGGCCCCTTTCCTTCCGGTCTGTACACGACTCCGTGAAGGGTGATGTCCCCGCTCGGAAACACAACGTCGTCGGCCGCCAACAGAAACGGCAAAAGCAGCATCCAGAAAAGGACCAAGCAGGCAACTTTGTTCATCTCTATGCTCATTCTAGCCAGTCCCCTGATCGACATCGATCGTGTAGAGAGGCTATTGTCGAGTTCAAAGAATGTGCGGGCTGGGGCAGGACGCTGACCGTCAACTTGACGTCAACTTCACGACGATAAACGCCCGACTCGCCAGTACTTTGAGGGGCCGCAGCCCCGGTGTCCGTGATTAGCACTGCCAGAGTAGAATTCCTGCTGCGCAATCAGGAGAGATCATCGGATAACACGAGCCTGTGCCGAAGTTCCACGTGGGCTGAACCGATTCTCCACCCACCCAGGGAAAGGGGGCATTTCCAGCAGACATTACTCTCATCTGGACTGCGTCCGGAACGCGGACGATGAGATCCACGCCAACAGGTAGAAATAGTTCCGCCCGCTTTCTACCGCCCGGCTACAATTTGAGAAATGGCAAAACGCACAATCCGTCAACAGATGAAAGAGATTGGGTTGGAGCGATTGGCTGCCCCGATTCTTGCTCGCATTCGACCGTCGCTCCGCCTGACCGTCGGCAAACCAAGTGCTCAGCCAGTGAGCCGGCTTGGCGGACGGCCAAATCTGCCGAAGGAAATCCCATGGCCTGTCTGGCAGGAGCGCCAGCCCCTCTCTTTCATCGCCCAGTTCGACCTGGCTAAGTTACCTGCAGTTCGCGGCTTGGCTCTCCCGAGGAGCGGGTCGTTGTTTTTCTTCTACGATTCCAACGCGCAGCCTGCAGGGTACGACCCGAAAGACAAAGGCGGCGCCCAGGTCTTGTACGTCGCTTCGCCACTCGCTGCGAATGGCGCTCGTACGTGGCCCCGCGAATTGGAACAGGAATTCCGATTCAGAGGCTTCACCCTCTCGGCGTCCCCTGAGGTTTCACTGCCTGAAATGGACCATGCATTCGTGAGTGAATACCAGGTAACGGGAGAAGAGCTCACTGCCTATCGGGATTTCGCGCCGCTAGCCTATGGAGAGCATCGCATGGGCGGCAATGCCGTTCCGATGAATGGCGCCGACCCCCGCTTGAAAGCGCAGCTAGTCTTTCACGGAATCAATTGCGGTTACCCTGACGGCTACGACGAGGGCCGCCGCCTGCGACTGGACGCAGGAGCGGCTAATTGGTTGCTGCTACTTCAGTTGGATTCCGGTGGTAACTGCGCTGGCATGAATTGGGGAGGCGAGGGAGGGCGCATTTATTTCATGATCCACAAGGACGATCTGCGACGCCGTCGCTTTCAGAATGTCCATTTGACTCTGCAGTGGATATAGACATCATTCCGATGCGGCGCGTCCGGCATATGACCATCCGCGCAATCTGGACGAAATCCGCCCCAGTCTGAAGCTGGCAGGTTGTCTCAACTTGCCATGTAGACGCGCGTTGCTGACATTTGCGGGCAGACAGCGCGATGGATGTTCTGGCCGCTAGCGTTTACCAATCGCACTGATCGAGTCGTCGGCAATTGTAGAAAGGCCGCCGCGGTCCGATTGGGGGGGCATCTCCGCGGCGATCCCCGAGCGCTATCCGGGAGCAGTATGAGTCGAACCGACGTTATGGTATCCTTTCCGCTCGGTTCAACTACCAAAATTTTGGAGGCACACGCCCATGGGAGCATGCATCGCCACCTGCTTGTGCGCGCTGGCTGTAAGTGTTGTCAGCGCTCAAATCAAAGAGACGCCGTTAACGGGAACCTGGCAGATCACCGAGGTAAAGGGCGGCGGTCCAAACGGCAAAACGAACAACAACCCGCAACCCGGCTTCTACATGTTCACCGGGACTCATTTCAGTGTCATGGTGGTTGCCTCGGACGCCCCGAGGCCCGACGACATTCCGCCCGGGCCGGTAGACGAAAGCAAGGTGACCTTTCGGCAACTGGCTGCGGCTTGGGCATCGTTTGCAGCGTATGGCGGAACCTACTCGATTTCTGGCGACACCATGACCGTCCAGGCGCACATCTCCAAGTCTCCGCGCCCCATGACCCGCAAAGAGATGATTGTCTTCTCTTACAAGGTCGACGGCGACGAGTTGACGTTGGTTCCGATACGCGACTCGAATGGCCCAATGATCAATCCAGCTACAACCAGGCTGAAGCGAATCGAATAGGAGAGACCGTGAGTCCCCCTTCTCGAATGCGTAAGTATCCTGTTGGCCTGCTGTCCAGACGCGATCCTGCATGCGTTTGTTCGGTCCGAATAGCTTGACTAGGCCGAAGCATCGCCGATCAGGGTGGACAAGGCGACTTGTCCCTGCCACATCCCATCCGTGAGCTGGCCTGTAGGATCACTCGGCTCGAAGCGCCTCAACGGGGTCGACTGCGATGGCCTTGGAGGTAGGCAGGTAACTCGCCAATACCACAGCGGCCAGAAGGACCAGAGACACAGTCCCGTAGGTGACAGGGTCGAGTGGGCTGACTTCGAACAACATCGCAGCCGTCAGGCGTGCCAATCCCACGGCAGCGGCAAGCCCGGCCGCCACACCGATGGCGCCCAACAGGAGTCCGTGCCCGACGAACATGAGCTTCACCTCCGACTGCGTCGCGCCCAGGGCGAGACGAATACCCATTTCGCGGGTCCTCTGAGAGACGGAGTAGGAGATGACGGCATAGATCCCGACCACGCCTAACAAGAGCGCCATTACCCCAGCGAGCAGCAGCAGAACCAGGGTGAATGATGTGCGGGCCATCGACTGCCGGTAAATCTCACCGATGGTGCGCACGTCGGCAAGGGGCAGGTTTGGATTCACGGCCCAAACCGCCTTGCGGATTTCATTTCTGAAGCTCTGCGAACCGGCACGACCGCTGCGCAGTACGATGTGAGCCGAATACGGGATCGAGGGAGCGCCCTGATTATCATGGGTGAGCAGCGGCCAATATACGAAAGACGGAGCCGGGTGATCGACACCATCCTGGCGAACGTCCCCCACCACGCCGACGATCTCGCTCCATCGTGCGCCGGCGGGATCGTGAATGCGCTTTCCCAAGGCTGCACGCGGGCTGCCCCAATACTCACGAGCAAGGCTTTCTGAAACGATCGCGACGGGGCGGATCTGGTGAATGTCGATCCAGCTCAATTCCCGCCCGGCCAGGAGAGGAACACCCATCGTTTGAAAGTACCCGGGCATCACCGACACAAAGCGCCGGAGCGGCGGTAACCGGCCTTCCTGGTAAGGGTGGTCCTCTGGAACGATCAGATCCTGGGCCTGATCGCCAGTCATGGGAAGATCCGTTCCTATGCTCGCTGATTGCACGCCGGGTATGGTTGCGAGGCGGTCCAGAATCGCGTGATCCAACCTGGCCATCTGTTCGGGGCCCGGCCCTTGCACACGCGCGATCATCAGCCGCGCCGTCTCGACAGTGTCGGTGATGGTGAATCCCGGCCGCACGCGCCGCATCGCCTGAAAGGTGCGGATCATCAAGCCCGAACCGATCAACAGAACCAGCGCCAATGCGACTTGCACGACTACCAGGACGTTGCGTGCGCGCTGGCGCTCCCGGCCCTGGCTTGATGTTCTGCCGCCTCCTCGCAGATTGGCCGCGAGATTGGGACTCGCATACCGGAAGGCTGGTATCAATCCGAACAAGACCCCGGCGAGCAGCGAGATACAAAAAGTGAACAGCAGAACGGCCCCATCTACGGAAAGGTGTTCAAGCCTGGGTAAGGCAGCCGGCGGGAAACTCACCAACAGGTGAAGCGCTGCAATCGCAAGCGCGAGTCCAAGCGCTCCGCCCATCACGCTCAGAGTGACGCATTCCAGCAACAGGTCCCGCGTAATCTGTGCCCAGCCCGCTCCCAGTGCCGCCCGCAGGGCCAGTTCCTGCTGGCGCGCTTCCGCCCGAACCAGCATCAGGTTTCCGACATTGGCACAAGCAATCATCAACAGCAGGCCAACCGTCGCCAGGAGCAGCCATAGTGTTTTACCGATATCGCCGACGGCATCCTGCTTTAACAGCCGCAGGTTGGGGCCGAAGCGGGCATCATCGAACATCTGAATGCTCATGCCGGGAAACATGCGGAATTTATTCCGTTCCAGGGGAATCATGCGGGCAACGTCGGCGTTGGCCTGCGCCAGGGTGACCCCAGACTTCAACATCGCGATGGCATGGAAATGAAAGCCACCCATGGTCACTTTGCTGCGGTCGAGCTTGAGTGGAAAGATCAGGTCCGGCTTTTGGTCGAGCATCCAAAACGTCTGCGGCAGGACGCCGATCACCTCGCGATCCACACCGCCCGCATTGATCCGCTTTCCCAGGACTTCCCGATCCCCACCAAACTTTCGTTGCCAATAGCCATAGCTAAGCAGGACCAGATCTGGAGCGGCCGGCAGGTCATCCTGCTCCGTGAAGCCTCGCCCCAGCGTGGGTTGGACGCCAAGGATCGGCAGCAGGCGCGCGGTGACGTTTAAACTCGCGACACGTTCCGGTTCTCCGAGGCCGGTAACACTTTCGTAGCCGCCCTGCCAAAGACCAACGTCAGCAAATGTCGAACTCTCTTCGCGGTAGTTGAAGAAATCGGCTGCGGAGGTGTTCAGGTCTTTGATCCCGACGCCCGGAGCTGTCTGCAAGACGGCGACGATCCGATCCTGCTCCGGGAAGGGAAGAGGCTTCCAGAGGATACTCTCGATCAGGCTGAAAATCGCCGTGTTCGCACCGATCGCGAGTCCCAGCGTCAGCACGGCGGTGGCCGCGAACATCGGCGCCCTGGCAACTCTGCGGAATGTTTGCACGATTTGTCGCAAAATGAGCTTCCTGACCCCAGGATAGTGACCAATGTCGAGATACGCGCGAGGGCGGATGGGGGTTTCCTGTCTGATCCTCCTCCGGCATTGTGTCTAACTTTCAGAACTCGCGAGCCGCGTGGATCGTGGCGAGTGTGCGGTTTGCGAAGTAGTAGCCGCCAATTGCCGGTCACAGAGCTTCGAGATTTCCCGTAATTCCCTCGTCCCGAATGGCTTAATTGAGACGCTCCACTCTCTGCAAACGCGCTTTCTCGAGAGCCTGTGAGATTCTGGAAGGCGAAGGGGCACCCGTCTGAGTCCGACGGGTGCCCCTTTTCATTTCCAATCACTTACAGAGAATTTCCGTCGGAGTCAGACGGAATTGGCACCAAAGGAGCCACAATGAACCAAACAGAATTGCCGGAAAATGGATTCGAAGGCGACATCGATCTGGGACTGGTCATGGGGCAAAATCAGGCGTTCGGCCTGGTAGCCGGGCGCTGCTCGGCCGCACAGGCGGCCTGCCTGCGGCAAATCCGCGACAAGAAACTCTACAAGAAACGGTGCCCCGATTGGGACCAATTCTGCCGCGAGCACCTGCACATGGCGCGCAGCCAGGTCCACCACGTCATCAAACTCCTGAACGAGTTCGGTCCAGACTATTTCGAGCTTTCTCAACTCACGCGCGTATCGCCCGAGACTTATCGCGCCATTCAGCCCGCGCTCCAGGATAAGACTCTGCATGTGGAAGGAGAGGCCATCGCGCTGATCCCGGAGAATACCGCGCGGATTTCGGCCGCTGTCGCCAAATTGCGTAAAGCATCCAACCCGGAGGCATCCAAGCCGTCGCAGTGGACACAGCTTGAGGCATTGGAAAAGCGCAGCTACGCGATCGTCGATGAACTTGTGGAACTGGCCGGCAGCCAACAAATGCCTCACCAGATTTCCATCTTTCTGACGGGATTGATGGCACGTTTGTCGCGGCTCCGTTCGCAACTTTGAAGGATAGCGGAGGATTCCGCGCTCTCCGGGCAGTCGAGTGCGAAGTCAGCTCGATTTGGGCTTCTGCAGATTCACGCTGGTGCGATCCACCCCCGTGTTGCCCGTACTCTTCTGAAACGCATAGACGGCGATGTCGAATACGCCATACTCTCCGGGGACCCATTGGGTGGTGCTGAACTGGCTGGGCGCCGTGGCATCGCTGTCGAATTGCAATTCAAAAGTGGATTCCTGCCCATTATGCAGCACCGATGCGACCACCTCGAAATCGTCGTATGGCCACGGGTCCGCGCCGATCGGGCAGCCGCACATCATGGTGACGTTGACGCGAATGGGAATCGCTCCATTCACATTTGGATTCTTCGGAAGGTAATGCGCGGGAGGATTCAAGACCTGCACAACCAGGCCCTGGATCTCAAGCAGAAATCCATCTTCGCGCAAGAGCCCATCGGGCGTGATCTCTTTGCCCGGGTAGATCCACGTCATCGCACTGGCGCGATTCGCCGATGCCTGCGCTGCCAGCGGACCGAACGCCGAGATCTCGACCAGGCGCGGCGACTCCAGCATCAGCGTCGCCTCGAAACGGCAGGCATCGTTCGAGGGTGGATCCTGCGTTGGGATCGGCTCATTGCGGCAGAGCGGTATGGTCATCAAGCTAGCTGGTCCCGAACCGCCATGCGTGCGGCCGGAGGCGAGTAACTCGCCGGAATGGACGTCACGGATCGTGACCAGCGCGCCGCCGATGTCGTCGCCGAGGAATTTGCCATCTCGGGCGATCACGCGGACTGTGATCCGGGTAGGAATTGCGGGCATTCCGCCAGCTTATCATCAGGCCGCCGCCGAATCGGTGCCACATCATTGATTGGCGGACAAATGGCGTGGAAAGTCTTCGCAGCAGACTTGGCGCAAAGACTCATCTGTGGCGCGTCGACACTTTTCGAGCGGCTCTCCAGGTTTCGCGGCACGAAAGCACGTTCCTGCGGTTCAGCTTTGGCAGACTTGCGAAAAAGTCTCGACAAAGTGTCGAGACGGCAACCGGAGTGTTTCCGCCACGGCTTGGCCGCCGGACCTGTTACGATCCTAAGTTGAGCAACCCATGGCCGAGGCTTCCCCGCGGCCCGGCAGCCGTTCTGGCGGCGTTGTATCTGGAGGATCCGCGAGCGGATCTTCTGGCCAGCCTGACGGATCGGGAATGGCAGGAGGCCCTCGATTTCAGCAATCGGTCGCAACTCACCCTGGCGCTTCGCCGGCGCATGCGCCACGTCATGCCGGAGTGGGTGCGCGAGCGTACGGACGAAAATGCCGCGCACAATCTGGAGCGTCTGCGCCTTCTGCAGGATCTCTATCGGACTCTGGCGCAGAAGTTCGAATCCGCGGGGATCGAGTTCGCCGCTCTCAAAGGGCTGACGCACTGTCCGGATTTCGGCAGCGTCCCGGAAGATCGCACGCAGTACGATCTCGACCTGTTCGCTCCACAGCAACATATCGAAGCCGCGCGCGATGTAGTGCTGTCGCTCGGATTCGAGCCTCTGGAGTCGATGGACAATACGCCGACCGATCACATTCCGGCGCTGATCCGCAAGACGGGATGGGAGTGGCGCGGCGATTTCTTCGATCCCGAAATGCCGCTCGCGGTGGAGTTGCATTTTCGATTCTGGAACGGCCAGTTGGAGCGCCTTGCGGTGCCGGACACGGACGAGTTCTGGACGCGCCGCATAGTGGGCGAGGCGGCAGGAATTCCGCTTCCCATGCTGGACCTTCCCGACCGGTTGGGCTTCGCATCGCTCCACGTGCTGAAGCACATTCTCCACGCCAGCGGACGCCCGTTTCATGTTTATGAGCTCGCGTGTTTTCTCAATGCACACGCGGCTGACGATGCCTTCTGGCGGCGTTGGCAAGGATTGCATGCGCCCGAGTTGCGGCGGCTGGAAGCCGTCATGTTCCGCATGGCCTCGGAGTGGTTCGGGTGCGCCACGGGACCAGTCGCGCATGAGGACATCGAGCAGTTGCCGGCGGCGACGCAGGCTTGGTTCGACGAGTTCGCCACGTCGCCCGCGGGACGGCTCTTCCATTCACGCAAGGACGAGCTCTGGCTGCACCTGAGCCTGCTCACGTCGCGGCTGGATGCGTGGAGCGTGGCGCGGCGGCGCCTGTTTCCGGCGCGATTACCCGGACAGGTGGATGCCATCTACATCCCGCAGAGCGAGATGAATTGGCAGCGGCGCGCGCTCAAGAGAATGCGCTATGCGGCGTATCTCGCCGCGCGGATGCGGCGGCACGTCGCGGCGCTGCCGAGCGCGGCCGGCTCGGGAGTGCGCTGGTGGTGGCGTACCAACAGCCTGGGCCGCCAATTCTGGACCTTTCTGGGAGCCGCGGTACTCCTCCACCTTGGACTTTTCATCTTTGCGCTGCTCTACAACCTGTACCTGATCGATCAGGGGTTTCGCGAGGATTTTCTGGGAGCACTGAACGCGTTTGACCGAGTGGGGATGGTGGTGGGAATCCTGCCGGCCGCGCTGGTGGTGCATCGCCTGGGATTGCGCCGGACGCTGCTCGCCACGTTGGCGTCGCTTGCCGCGATCATGGCCGCGCGGTCGCTCGCGGTCGCTCGAATGCCGCTCGAGGCCCTTTCCTTCGCCTGGGGACTGGTCTTTGCGGTGTGGGCGGTGCTTCTGGCGCCGATGGTCGCCGGCCTGGTGGAGGAGAAGCGGCGGCCGGGAGCATTCAGTCTGTTTTTCGCCACGCTGTTCGCGGTGGGTATCGGAGGAAACTGGTTGGGCGGACATCTGCCCGGATGGCTGCACGGCAAACAGGCGGCGTTACTGGCGGCCGCGGCGCTGGTGGCAGCGGGGACGCTCTTGGCCGTGCGGCTCGCACCCGAAGGGCGCGCCCCAGCGGGCCGCCGCATCTATCCGCGGAGCAACTTCCTGGCGCGCTACCTGGGCCCGTTTGCGTTATGGCATCTGGCCACCGGATCGTTCAATCCGCTGGCGAATGCGTATTTCCAGCGGCTGCGATTTCCGGTAGAGCAGATCGGCGCGATTTTCTCGGGCTCGCAACTCGCGCAAGTCTGCACCGTGCTGCTAGCGCCCTGGGCGTTTCGCAAAGCGGGGTTGGCGCCGGGCATCGGCGGCATGATGGCGGCGACCGCGCTCGCTTTGGCGGGACTGGCATCGCAGACTTCGGGCACTGCTGCCGTTACGGCTTACGCTGCGTACATGTCGTTTCAGTGGATGAGCGAACCGGGACTGAACACGCTCCTGATGAACCATGTGGACGAAAAAGAACGCAGCGGGGCATCGGCGTTGAATTACCTGGTGGCTTTCTCGGCGCAAGCAGTAGCGGCTTTCGCGGCCGGAAAATTACTCACCCGGCACGGCTACGGCCCGGTGTTAGCAGGCTCGGCGGCAATCGCCGCGATGGCGGCTGTTCTCTTCCCCACATTGGTGGGCAGGCGCAAGTAGGGATAAGATGCAAGTGAACACCATGACCCGAATCCTGCTTGTCGTGTATGCCGCTCTGCCCCTGATTGCCGCTGCGCAATCCGCGAATCCCAGCGAGAAGCCTCTGCGGCTGGCCATTGCCGGACTGGCACACGGACATGTCTCGGGCTTCCTGAACAATGCGATGCGCCGCAAGGACGTGCAACTGGTGGGCGTCTTCGATCCCGATCACACGCTCGGCATGACCTACGCGCAGCGCGCGCAGAATGGCTTCCCGGCGGACATCCTGTTTACCGATCTCGGCAAGATGCTCGACACCGTGAAGCCGGAAGCGGTGGCGACGTTTACCAGCACGTTCGACCACGCCATGGTGGTAGAGGCCTGCGCGGCCCGGCACATCACGGTGATGATGGAAAAGCCGCTGGCGGTGGATATGAAGCAGGCGCGCGCGATCCAGCAGGCCGCCGCGCGCAGCGGGATTGCGGTGATCGTCAATTACGAAACCACCTGGTACCGCAGTCACGGCGAAATCTGGAAGCTCATGAAGGAACAGAAGGCGGGCGGCGAGATTCGCAAGATGGTAGCCATGGACGGGCACGAGGGTCCCAAGGAAATCCACGTGCAGCCGGAGTTCCTGGCGTGGCTGACGGATCCGGTGAAGAACGGCGCGGGCGCGTTGTTCGATTTCGGATGCTACGGCGCGAATCTGATGACGTGGATGATGGACAATCAGCGCCCCTTGAAAGTCACCGCCCTCGCGCAGACTAACAAGCCGCAGATCTATGCGCACGTCGACGACGAAGCCACCATCCTGGTGGAGTATCCGAAGGCGCAGGGCATCATTCAGGCGTCGTGGAACTGGCCGTTTGCACGCAAGGATTTTGAGGTCTATGCGGAGCGTGCTTACGCGGTCGCAACGGGTGGCAATAGTCTGAAAGTGCGTTTGCCCGGCGAGCATAGCGTGGAAGAGTCACGCACGCCCGCGGAACTTCCTCCCGGCCAGCAGGACTCAATCTCGTATCTGAAGGCTGTGGCTCACGGCGAGTTCAAGCCTTCCGGTTTGAGTTCACTCGAAAACAACGTGATTGTGACCGAGATCCTGGATGCCGCGCGCGAATCCGTTCGCACGGGGAAGACGATTACCCTGTCGCGGTAAAGCCAGGCCGGTAAAGCTACTTCACCGAGACCTTGACCTGCGCATTCGACCAGCAGCACTGAAATCCGCGGCCGCCTTCTCCCGACCAGTCGTTGGCCACCACCCGCAGGATATACTCGCCCGGATCGCTGAACGTGGCTGTGGTGGACGCTTTACCGCTGAACTTCGCGGATGCCGGCGCGGAGAAGTCCGCCTTCTCCACCGGAGGCCTCTCGTTGCTGAACGTGACCTTGCCCGGGCCGCGGAATTTGCTCCAGGCGACCGTGACGGGCGAGGTTCGCGGCACCGGGCCGGCGTTAGGCGGATGGGCGTCGTCCGCCACCCACACCGTGAGCGGAAGCGGTTCGGACGTGGTGGCTTTCAATGACGTGCTTTGACCGGCGGGACCGAGAACGAACGGACCGCCTTCGCCAAATCCGATGAAAGGCGGCGCATTGCCATTCGCGTCCACAAACGGCGACAGCTCCCAAAGCGTATTCACATCCAGCGGGATGACCGTGGTCTGACCGTTCGCAACGATCGTCCACGTGAGCCTCCTGTCACCGAAATCTTTCGGCACGGTGATGGTAAAGACGCCCCATTGCCTTCCCGGCAGAAAGTGAGTGGGTTGACCTTGATCCGGTCCACCCGGCTCGATACGATTATTCGGCCCTGGCGGAATGTCGAGTTCCTGCTTGAGATTGCGATTGTAATAGCCCACCAGAATCCGCAGGCTGCCGTCGGGATTCGCAAACCATCCTTCGAACGCGCCGGTAATGCTCTGTCCGGAATCGTGGGCGGGCTCGAAGGGCAACTGCTGCGCGCCGAGAACCAGCAGCCCGCAAAGACCCATGGTGAACCAGGCGGCTGTGGCTGCCGCGCGTTTGGTCCGCATGTTGGCGCGCCTATTGCCTCGCGGCTGCCAGGCCTGTGGCAGCGGGCTTCGTCTTATGGTGCGAGAGCCAGTCGGTGTAGTCGGCATCGCTCATGTAGGTGACGTTCACCCAGGCGTGGGCCATTTCGTCCACGGTGCGGTCTCCGAATCCGACCCACTGGTCGGGATCGGGGTTGTGCGGGTTGGCTCGCGTGTTGTCGTGCCACGCGGTCACGTGGATGATCGTGCCTTTAGGCAGCACCGGAGCGTCGTCATCGGCGTAAATGTAGTTGTTCATCCAGTTGAAATTGAAATTATTGACGTAGCTCAGCATCTGGCGGCTGCCGTCGGGGAGAATCGCCTCGAGCGCCATCGCTTTGCCGCGGAGGTGCATGTGCGGCTGGAAATTCTCCAGGCGGGCGGCTTGCGGAAGGACGTGGTATCCCTGCGACTCGGCCACCGTGTTGGGTGGAATATCCAACGCGCTGCCGGTATTCGGGTAGGCGTTGAACAGCGTCAGGCGCGTGCGGTACTTGGGTGTCTCGCCTTTCGGATAGAAGTACACCGCCAGTTCGGCCTGGTCGCGAATCTGCTCACCCACCGCGTGCAGGTGCAGTTCCCAGGAGATATGCGAGCCTGGCAGCAGCAACTTGCCGGTGTTCGGCCGATAGATGTCGAAACTCTTGCCGATGGCCCATTCCATCAGCAGACCAGCGTTCGCCATTCCTCCCGCGCCCGCAGCGGGAGTCGTGCCGGGTTCTTCCTGATAGAGGTAGGCCAGCACGTGATGCATGATCTTCCGGCCCGCCGCCGTGGACGGACGGATCTCGACGGCCCGCACCCATCGCGGCTCTGTGATCGGCACCTCGGTATACGGCTTGAACCAGGTGTCCTGCCCATGCGCCGGCATCGTGTACGACTCCGATTTCAGTACCAGGTCGGGCTCGCCGTAGAGCTTCGCCAATTGCCAGCCCTGGTCGCTGGGCCACTGTTTCGGAGGCGGCATCTCTTTGGAGTCGCCCTCGGGCGCTCCGGCATCCACCCATCGCACGATCGTGGCGATCTGCGGGTCGGTCAGCGAACGGTCGTTCTGGAAGTGCTGGATGCCGACGGTCTTGTCGAGGTGCCACGGCGGCATGTTGCGCGTGATCACGCGCTGTTTGATGGACTTGGCCCAGGGGCGTGTCTCTTCGTAAGAGACCAGCGACATGGGCGCGGCGGTTCCCTTACGATGGCACTCCTGGCACTTTTCCTGGAAGATCGGTGCGATGTCCCGTGCGAATGTGACCTGCGGAGTACCCGAGTCCGCGGCCACGGCGAGGCACGGCAACGTCAGCAGGGCGCTGAGCGTTCCAACACAAACTGCATCCCTCATGGCGGCTCCTTTGATCGAGGCCGAATCTTACAAGAGTCTAATGGGTTCGGCGCATGATGTCAAAGGGAGGCCGTCCGTCCGGTCGGGCGGTTTAGGACGCGCCGGCGCGCACCACGTCGGCGAATTTGTCGAGGTCGATATTCCCGCCGGAGACAATCGCGACCACGCGGCCCGCTCCGGCCCTGCCGGAGACGGCTGCCGCAATCGCACAGGCGGAAGCGCCTTCCACGATGATGCGATTCCGCTCGGCTGCCATCTTCATGGCCTGTCCTGCCTCTGCGAGAGTCATCACCAGTGAGCCGTCCAGCAGCGTCTTCGCCCGCTCGAACATGTTCGCAAAGACGACCTTGCTGCCGATGCCGTCAACGAACGAGGGGCGATAATCCACGGTACGCGGCTCCCCAGCGGCGAGCGAGGCGGCGAGCGGCGCCGCAGTCTCGATTTCGGCGGCGTAGATTCGCACCTGTGGCGCCAGTCGGCGGAGCACGGAGGCAATGCCGCAGGCCAGGCCGCCCCCGCCCCAGGGAATCACCACCGCGTCGAGATTGGGCAGGTCTTCCAGCAACTCGAGCGCGATCGTGCCATTGCCTGCCATCACATCGAGATCGTCAAATGCGTGAATGAATGTGGCGTCGACGCCCGGATAGCTGCGGGTTTCAAAAGTACGCCACCAATCGGCAAACGGCACCTGGATCACGCGCCCGCCCATGCGCTCGACTGCGCGGATTTTGGTCTGCGGCGCGGTATCCGGCGCCACGATGGTGGCCGGCACTCCCAAACGCCGAGCGCAGAAGGCCACTCCTTGCGCCATGTTGCCGGCCGATGCAGTGAGCACTCCGCGCTCGAGCTTCTCACGGGGAGTCCGCCCCATGACGTTCGCCGCGCCGCGAATCTTGAAGGATCCGATGGGCTGGAGATTTTCCAATTTGAGATAGACAGAGGGTGCGGCGTCCCCCTGAAACGCGACGAGCGGCGTTCGCATTGCGATGTCCGCGATGCGACGGCGAGCTTCTTCGACTTGGGCGAGGGTGACGGGCATTACGGATTATTATGTCCCAAAGGCGACAGCTCTCGCGCGACGAATTCGAGTTCCGTGATTATCTGACGCAAGGCGAATCGTTGAACCCCGATACGAACGACTGCCAGCCCGTTCCGCGCCATCTGGAGATCAAAGAGCTTCTCGCAAAGCATATCCTCAGAAAACTGAAGGTCACTCCAGAGTAAGCCAGCGCCATCGGGAAGACCTGAAGCTATTCTGATGGAATCGCTGTAGGGACCGTCCGCCTGGGCCTTCCCCATTGCGACGTGCTGTTTGCCATTGGGGAAGCCGGTCAGACATCCAGCAGCGGTTTATCGGGATTTATCGGGGATGGCAGTTCGTAGGAGACCGTCGAGAGTATCCTGTTCTTAAGACCGATGCGCACCTACTTCCATGTCGACATGGACGCCTTTTTCGTGTCCGTGGAAGAGCTGTTCGATCCCACACTCAAGGGCAAGCCCGTAGTCGTTGGGGGACGCGCCAACGAGCGCGGCGTCGTCTCGGCGGCATCGTATGCGGCGCGCAAGTTCGGCGTGCATTCCGCCATGCCGCTCCGCACCGCATACAAACTGTGCCCCCAGGCGATCTTCGTGGAAGGCCACCCGGACCGCTATCGCGAGTACTCGCACCGGGTGTACGATGTGCTCCACTCGTTTTCGCCCCTGGTCGAAATGGCGTCGGTCGACGAGGCTTATCTCGATATGACCGGAACGCAGCGGCTCTACGGCCCTCCTTTGCGCGCCGCGCACTTGCTGCACCAGCGCATGAAAGAAACGACCCAATTGAATTGCTCGATCGGCATCGCCGCGGCTCGCCTGGTCGCCAAGATCAGCTCGGATCAGGCCAAGCCGAACGGGGTCCTGTGGGTGATTCCGGGGCAGGAGCCGGCGTTCCTGGCGCCTCTCGACGTGCGCCGAGTGCCGGGTGTGGGGAAGGTCACCGAGCGGAACCTGCACGCGCTGGGCATTCGCAAGGTAGGGGATCTGGCGCGCCTCGATGAAGGTTTTCTGGAGCAGCGCTTCGGTAAGTGGGGATTGGCACTGGCCGGGAAATCGCGCGGACTCGATGCGGGGGGCTGGTTTGATACCCCGATCGGCGAAGAGGAAGGACCCAAGTCGATCAGCCACGAGCACACGTTTTCCGAAGATACTCCTGATGTGGCGCAGTTGGAGTCGACTTTGGCAAGGCTCTGCGAAATGGTGGGGCGCCGCTTGCGCGAGCAGCACTTGCAAGCGCGGACATTGCAGCTCAAACTACGTTACTCCGATTTCTCCACCATCACGCGCGCACATTCCCTGCCGCGTGCCACCCAGATCGATACCGAGATGTTCGAGGAGATACGAGAGCTGTTTCGTGCCAATTGGAAGCCTGGGGCGGCCGTGCGGCTGCTTGGCGTCCATGCCTCGGGCTGGGGCGGCGATGCGGAACAGCTCAGCCTGATCGACGAAGAGCAGCATGATCGTTGGACTCAGACCATGGCGGCTGCCGACCGTATGCGGGACCGGTTCGGAGAATCGGCGGTGTCCTTAGCTGCCAGCATGCGAGGCAAGTTTCGCGAAAAAACGCACGAAAACCCCATCGGATTGCCTGGAAAAAGGAACTTACCGACTCTTCCCGCTGGCCCGAATGACGGAAAGAAAACACCTTAGCTGGGCCGACCCATCTTTTGGCCATTTTGCTAAATCTTGTGGTTTTTGTCATTGTTCTTTAGCTCTACTGCATTTAAAATTAAGTAAGACTTAATGATGAAGGAGCGCGCACAATGAGATCCCGGATTCTCTTCATTTCCGGGCATCGCGACGATGCCCGCAACCTTTCGCAGATGGTGGAAGGACTTCCCTTAGTCATAGACCACGCGGGAACCCTCCACCACGCGCGCACCATGCTTCGCCAAACGGATTTCGATGCAATCTTGACCGAAGCCCAACTTGCCGACGGCAATTGGACCGATGCATTACACCTGGCGCGGGAGTGCCCGCGAGAACTCGAGACGATTGTCACCGATCCGCATGCCGACGCCCGGCTTTGGTCGGAAGTGCTCAATATGGGCGCTTACGACGTGCTTGCACAGCCATACTACCGGCCAGAGGTGCGGCGGATCTTGTACAACGCTTGCTGCCGGCCAGGGTACGAATATCACCATATGGCGGCAGCGGGTTAGGCGTCTCTTCTGAATTTGCGACCCTGGATGATTACCGTTTGGGCAGCCGCCCGAGGTACCCTTTTTTGACGATTTGGACAAATGCAGCCGCGATTAGAATCGAGGTCGCAAGAGTCCCACCCACCAGATACTCCAACGGAGTGCGAGGTTCGGAAAAGGCCCAGTAACCGAGCAATGCTAAGAGCAGCGTCAGGACGGCAGACTTTACAGCAAGCCGTATGCCGTGCCTGGTTTGCGGGGTCAAGGTTCCATTTTATCGCTCTCATGGCTGGTTGGGCCGGTTGTTAAAATAGCGGTGACGGGTGCACTTCGGAATCATCAGCAGGATCGGGCTGGCGCTGACGCTGGCGGCGGCTTTCTCCGCCTGCCGGCATGGGACACCTCGCGCACCCGCGATCGGTGAAGCCTTCGTAGGACCCGGTACCCTGAAGATTCGCAACGATATTCCCCTGACGGCACCCACGGTCGCGACGGTGAAGCACGGCGATCGGCTGGAGATATTGACGCGCCGCCGCAGATTCATGCGGGTCCGGACCCCCAACGGGGCCGAGGGTTGGACCGACGAGCGGCAATTATTGGCAGCCGAGGACATGACTTACCTGCGCGATCTGGCGGCGCGCGCCTCTAAGATGCCGGTGCAGGGACAAGGAACTACCTACTCCGACCTGAATGTCCACACCCAGCCATCGCGGACGGCTCCCAGTTTCTTCCAGATCAAAGAAAAGGAGAAAGTGGACGTGCTGATGCACGTGGTCACGCCGCGTGTCGACACACCCCGCAAGCCCCTTCTGCCGCCACCACCGAAGAAGCAGAAGTCCGCACCCAAGAAGACCGCGGCGAAGGAGCCGAAATATCCGCCACCGCCGATGCCAAAGCCGCCGGGTCCGCCGCCCAACTGGGAGGAGCTTTCCAAGACACCACGGTCCGAAGAGGACACTCCACCCCCAGACGAGGAGGTCGAACAAAAGCCGACTCCGCAAGATGAGTGGAGCCTGGTGCGCAACCGCGAGGGCCAGTCCGGCTGGATTCTGACGCGCCGGCTGGTGATGGCGATCCCGGACGAAGTGGCGCAGTATGCGGAAGGCCGCCGGATCGTTTCGTATTTCCCGATCGGACAGATGTATGATGGCGACCTGACGAAATCGGTGTGGCTTTGGACCACAACCGCCGATGGCACGGCCGACTACGACTTCGACAGCTTCCGGGTCTTCACCTGGAGCCTGCGGCATCATCGTTATGAAACCGCCCACATCGAACGCAATGTGCGCGGTTACTCCCCTGTACTGCTCAAGGACATTCCGTATGCGGGTACTGGCAGGGGCGACGCTGCCACCAGCGGCAAATATCCCGGCTTTTCGATCTGCATGGAGAATCGTGCAGGGGAGCGCGTCCGGCGCGAGTTCGTGCTGCTCACCAACATCATTCGTTATGCCGGCGAGCAGCCCTGCGAGCCTCCCGTTCCCTTCGACGTGACGAAACCTCCGGCGCCATTGAAAACCGCGCCTGAGCCGGTCACGCCTCCGCCGGCGCCCTCGTTTTTTCAACGCATGAAACAGCGGGTACGGGGAGTGTTCGGCAAATAGCTCAGGCGTGGGCCGGCAACTGCTCCGGCATGGGAAAGCGGCGCGAGAACCAGAAAGCGTAAGGTGTGGGCCCGTGCTCCTGAAAATACTCCAGGCGCTGGCGTGCTTCGGCCACGGTCGGCTGGTGTCCCGCAGGCACCCACCACATGCAGTAGGTCGCCTTGTCCATCTTCTCGAACCAGCGCGCCTTGTCGCGGATCAGGTCCTTGTGCTGCGACGCGTAGGCGTAGTTGCGCAGGGCATCGATCGACTCCCATACCGACATGTTGACGATCACGAAGGGATCGTCGGACCACACGATGTCGGTGGCGTTTCCCGAGTCTGACTGCAAGCGCCAGATGAATCCTGGAGCGCGTTCGGCGAGGGCATTGATGGGCGCGAGCTGCGCTACGAAATCGGCGATGCGTGGATCGTCGAGCGGCGCAATCAGGCGCGAAATATTGACTTGCGCGAGATGAAAACTCACTTCTCGATTGTACTGCGCGCCTAAGAGCGCCTTGGATTCGCGATTCCGCCTACTGCACTTGCACCTCCGCGAGGCTCAGATAATTCGTGCCCGTGAGTTGTACCCGGATGTATCGCCCTGGTATGCCGACGGAAATCACGGTCGACGGACTGGGCGCTGAGATCTGGTGACTCGCAAGAATCCCGGATCGAGATGCCAACGCCGCGGGCGTGTCGGAATCCGCAAACGGAGTGTTCGAGACAAATACCCAATAATCGCCGAGACGTGAGCCGCAACAGTCCGTCCGATTCCAGATGGTCAGCGTGTTGATCGCCGACGTGGTGCCGAGGTCGACTTCCCACCAGGGGCTGTTCTCGAGATTGGTCGCCGTCACCGATCCGTCGTTGAAATTCCCATCCGTATTGCCATCGATTGCCGCGCTGGCAGGCGGTGATCCGGGATAAGTGCTGCTCTGGGTTGCGATCCTGGAACCTGAGGAACCGGTGCCGCCGTAGACCTGGACCTCAGCCAAGCTCAAATATCCACCATTCCCGAGTTGAATCCGTACGTATCGTCCTCGGGCAATCACTGGGATGACGCTCGAGGGGTTAGGCGATGCCGCCTGATAACTATTGAAAGTCCCTCCACGGGATTGCAAGGTCGCCGGTGTGTCCGTCGGGAGGAACGGTGTATCCGAGACGAAGATCCAATAGTTGTTCAATCGCTCACTGCAACAATCTGTCCGGTTCCAGATGACAATTGAGGTGATAGTGGTAGATGCTCCTAAGTCCACCTGCCACCACGGAAATGGATCTGGGTTGGTCGCTGTGACGGATCCGTCGAAGAAGTTCCCATCCACGTTTCCGTCGACGGCCACACTGGCGGGCGGCGCTCCTGGCAGTGTACTGCTTTGCGTCGCCGCCTTTCCTTGTGCCAGATTGCCGTTCGTAATCCCACCTGTGGTCACCTGCACCTCGGCGAGACTCAGGATATTGGGACTCGACAACTGCACTCGCACATACTGCCCCGTCAAACCCACCGTTATCGTCGTCGATGGATTCGGCGACGCCGTCTGGTGGCTCGCGAACGTGGCTGGCCGATTCGCCAGTGTGGACGGGGTGTCCGTAGGCAGGAACGGCGTGTTCGAGACAAAGACCCAGTAGTCGCTCAGCCGCGAGGAGCAGCAGTCGGTGCGGTTCCAGATCACGACGCTTCCGATTGTTCTCGAAACTCCCAGATCCTCCTGCCACCAGGGGTTCGACTCCAGGTTAGTCGCCGTCACCGACCCGTCGAAGTAATTGCCATCGGTGTTCCCGTCCATCGCCACGCTCGCGGAGGGCGACCCCGGGTACGTGCTGCTCTGGCTGGCGCCGGAAAGGGGAGTCCCGGGCCCGGTATTCACCTGCACCTCGGCCAGGCTAAGGTAGTCCGTGCCCGAAAGCTGTACACGCACATACTGGCCAGTTGTCCCCACGGGGATGGTCGCCGAGGGACTTGGCGCCATCGTCTGATGGCTGGCAAACGTGCCGGCGCGGTTCGCTAAGGTTGACGGTGTATCGGAGGAGAGGAACGGCGTATTCGACACAAACACCCAATAGTCGCCCAGCCGCGATCCACAGCAGTCCGTCCGGTTCCAGATCACTACGGAACTGATGGCCTGCGAACTCCCTAGATTCACTTGCCACCAGGGGTTCGGCTCGAAATTCGTTGCCGTCACCGACCCATCGAAGTAATTGCCATCGGTGTTCCCGTCCATCGCGACGTTCGCCAAGGGCGACCCCGGATATGTACTGCTCTGGCTAGGCCCACTTGTTACGGTGCCACCGCCGGATGTGTTGGTCAGCGAGAAAGTCGCCGACAGTCCTCCCGAACTCGCCGTCACCGTGTACGCGCCCGCAGTCCCGTTGGCAGTGGCTGTCACGCTGGCAACACCATTCGAGTTGGTGATGGCCGTGGCGCTGGATAAACTTGCCGACGCTCCGCCTGACGGCGCCTGGTAGGCGATCGTCTGGCCGGCTACAGGACTTCCGCACGAGTCCGTCAGCGTCACCTGCAACGGGGCGGCAAAGGCTGTACTCACGGGTGCGCTTTGATTGCTCCCGCCTGTGGCCGTCAGACTACCGGGTTGCCCGGGTGTACACCCGTTCACGATGAATACACTGCTGGAATGGCTGGTCTTCACGTCTGCATTGGGGGACGTGCTGCTCACGCTCACATCCTCCTGCACGGCGCAAGTGGCGGCCTGACAGGGATTGGGCTGCACCGAAATCACGTAGGTCACGCTCTTTCCGGGGTCCAATTGTCCGAGCATCGCCGTCGCACTGCTTCCATCGGAAGACATGTTGCAACTGCCGGTTGCCGGCGGTTGGATCTCGCAGTCTGTGATTTTTCCTCCGGTCACGGTGGTTTGGGCCATTGTGCCCATCGACGGATTGTCCTGGTCGTCGTTATTAGTCCCATTTCCGAAGCTGCCCGTGCCTCCGGCCGAGTTCGGATTCAGACGCGAAGCCGCCAGCGCGTGGCCTATCAGGGATGACGAACCCGGCGTAGTCAATACGGTACTCGTGGAGCGCAGATTCACCAGTTTCTGCGGTGTCGAGAAGTCGCGGAAGCGTGGAACCGGAGCGCTGCCCACCGGACTTGCAATACTCACCGTGCTGACGGGCGCCAGGCTGGCTGATATTTGCATCTGGCTGACATCCTGTGCCGTGGCGTTCTGCAGGATCAGCGGAAAGGTATCCGTCTCGAAGGCGTTGGGATCTGACGAGGTCACGACCCATGTGGCCGTTACGGCTCCTGAAGTGGGGATCAACGGGATCGTGGCGCCGGGCGATCCCGAGAACGGGCTGCCACCCGAACCGTCTGGGTTGAGCGAAATCAACTGAGCCCGCGTCACCGGATCGCTGTTGAACAGCGGCGCAGAGACGGTTACGTTCGCCGGCACATTGCTGAGCACAAGCCGAAGCCGGGTGGGAGTTCCGTCAGCGTGAAACGCTCCGATGCTGGCTTCCTGGAACTGAACGGGAATCGTAATCAAAGATCCAGACGCCGTCGCAGTTCCCTGTTGAAACACCAACGACTGCGCCGCATATGCCAGAGTCTGCGACGGATTGGTGACGGGCACCGAGACCGACGCGTTCACCGCGACCGTGGCGTTCACCGGCATGGACTGCAACGTGGCTGCCGAACCCAGAAGACTGGCGTCTGCCCGAACATTGGAGATGCGAACAGTTGCTGTGCCCCCGTTAGGCGTCAGCGATACGCCAGAAAAATTCAGTGTGCTGTAGCCCGCCACGGCTCCATTGGTAGTCGCGACCCCGTTCACCTGCGCGATCGCATCGCTGAAGCCGCTCGTGATCGCGTTCGTGACGTCGGTGTTCAGCGTCAACGCGATGTTGGCGGTGAGAGGGCTGGTCAGTCCGGTACACGTCAGGATGAGGTCGCCCAACACTTCGGTCCGGCCTTCCAGCGCGACTTGCGGCGCGGAAGGCACGGAGGCAGAGCAACTCAAAGGCGACGCTCCCGCTTGCGTCACGGCGTAGGGCAGACCAGCGATGGTAAGACTGCCAACTCGCGAGGTGGTATTCGGATTCGACTGCACCGTGTAACTCACAGTGCCATTGCCGGAACCGCCGCCGGAGATGCTCACAAAAGAGCTGTTGTTGGTGGTGGACCAGGCACACCCGGCGGGCGCCAATACCGAAGCAGTTCCAGTGCCGCCGGCCGCGAGGAATGCCTGACCCGATTGCGCCAGTGCGAAGGTACAAGGAGTCGCTCCGCCCTGGATCACAGTGAACACCTGGGTTTGCCCGGCGGCGCCGCCTTGTCCGGTCACGGTGATGGTGGCGGTGCGTCCGGCGGTGGATGAGTTGGAGAAGATCGTGTAGAACACCGTAGGCGATCCGTTACTGGACGCGACGGTGAGGAACGACGTGTTGCTGGAGGTGGCGGTGAAGCCGCAGGTGCTGCTGGTGGATCCTACCGAGAACGCGGCAGTCTGGCTCCCGCCGGAGAGTGCCGCAGGGAACGAGGCGCTGGTGGGGCTGAGACCGAGCACACATCCAGTCAATTGGTTGATGGTGAATGTCTGGTTGGCAATGGTGAGGGTGGTGGAACGCGTGCCTCCCGAATTCGGTTGGATGCTGTAGGTCACAGTGCTGGAACCCGTGTAGTTGGGGCCGTTGGTGACCGTGGCGAAACTACCGGCGGCGGCGGATGCGGTGAAACTGCAGGTTGGCGAGGTGGTGACGTCGACGCTGCCGCTGGGGGCGGTTGGCCCGACGGTCGCAGAACTCGCGGAGAGGGTGAAGGTACAGGTGGGAGCGGCGGTGGTGAAGTTGGCGCGCACCGTCTGCGGGCTGGTCATGGTGACGGTAGTCGAGGCGACGCCGGCGTTCGCGACGGGGCCGGTCCAACTGGAAAAGATGAATCCGCTATTGGGAGTGGCGCTGACCGGCACGATAGTGCCCGCGTCATAGTACGCGCCGCTGGCTGGCGTCACTGTGCCGCCTGACACAGGCGACGCGGAAATGGTCAACTGATACTGCGTCTTAAAGGTGGCGGTGTAGGTGGCGGCGAAGGACCCGACCGTGATGGTATGGGAGGCCGCAAGTCCGTCGCTCCAGCTTGTGAAGAGGTATTGGGTGCCAGTGCCGCCGGTTTGCGTGGTCGCAACGGCGATCGTGTGCTGGCCTGGTGAGAGGCTCACTATTTGCGGTGCCGCTTGCGGCGTGCCGCCATCGAGGGTGAATAGAAGGCCTGAGGGACTGGTCTGAATGGTGATCGGGGTGGACGTGATCGGCGCGAAATTCCCGGTCACGGATTGAGGTGCGCTCATCGTCACCGTTGTGGATGTGCTGCTTGGGCTCGCAACGCTTCCTGTCCAGCCTGAAAAAGTGTAGCCGCTGTTCGGCGTGGCGTTGACCTGCACAACGGTGTTCGCATCATAGAATCCGCCGCTCGAAGGGGTGACCGTGCCCCCGGCTGAGGGAGATGCCGACGTCGTCAATCGGTACTGCGTCTTGAAAGTGGCCGTATAGGTAGCGGCTGAGGTCCCCACCGTGATCGTGTGGGAAGCAGCTCCGCCATCGCTCCAGCTTGTGAAGAGGTACTGCGTGCCGGTGGCGCCCGGTTGTATCGTTAAGACGGCGATGGTGTGTTGCCCTTGCGAAAGGCTCAATGTCTGCGGCGCGGTTTGTTGTGGTCCCCCATCGACGCTGAATTGCAGGCCGGAGGGACTGGTCTGGATGGTGATGGCAGGAGTGATGGGAGCGGACAGTTGGATGGTGGCCGACTGCGTAGTGTTGTTGAAGGTGGCAGTAATCGTGGCCGAACCCGCCACTGAGATGTTTCCTGCCGTGGCCGCGAAGTTGGCAATTGAAGAACCGGCGGCAACGGTCACCGAGGTGGGTACCGTCAACAGCGAGTTATTACTTGAAATCCCGACCGTCGCCCCTCCGGTAGGCGCCACGCCAGACAACGTTATCGTACAGATTGTGGATTCGCCCGAACGCAGGCCGGTTGGATTGCAAGCCAAACTCACCAGGGTGGGAGGACTCAATGTCACAGTTGCGTTGCCGGACTTCGTCGTGTCCGCTTGACTGGTTGCGATGACTGTTATTGACTGCGAGTTAGGAATGCTCGCTGGGGCCGTAAAAAGCCCGCTGGCGGAGATCGAGCCAACACTAGGATTTAGGGACCACGTCACCGCGGTGTTGCTGCTGCCCGTGACCGTGGCATTAAATTGCTGCTGCTGCCCCTCGGCCAGCACCGCGGTAGCGGGAGACACGGACACAGAAATCACGCTGGATTGCAGGAGTGTGACGACGACGTCGCCAAATTTCGTTGTGTCTGCCTGACTTGTGGCGATCACTTCCACCTGTTGTCGACTGGGAATACTGTTCGGTGCTGTGTAGAGCCCAGAGCTGGAAATAGTGCCAAGAGTGCTTGGATTTAGTGACCAAGTCACGGCGGTATTTGAGGTTCCCGCCACAGTGGCCGTGAACTGCTGCTGCTGCCCGGCCGAGAGGGTTACTCCAGCCGGGGTTACGAAGACAATGATTTGAGCATGCAGGACAGGTGCCAATATCAAGAACAGCGGGACAACCCAGATCGAAAGCCGACCCAACTTGTTAACCGTTCGAAGAAATGGGCAAAAGCCGACGAACCGCTGTGGATTAAACACGCCGCGCCGCCCCATGCAACCGTCCAAACGCCACGATTCAACCACGCCTTATCGGGTATCAGGGGAGAGACCAAGAACTGATCGACGCCATCGCCTTCTCGAAAGGCAGACAACACCAATGGCCCCTAACCAAAAAAGATCCCCGCTGGATGGCTCTGGTGCCGATTCCACGCTAACTGTCCCACCCTCAACATCAGTTGAAATGCCTGACAAGGTTGAATCTAATAAAATGTCACTCAGTATGTCAATCGAAGTAGTGCCGGCAGCAACCGCCTGAAAGCTAAACTGCGCGAGAACCCCAGATCCTGAAGCGCCAGGTATTGGGCCCTCAAGAGTATCGCCGGTGCCAGTAACAGAACCGCCAGTGTTATCGATGCTGCCAGAAAAAAACAGTGTAGATCCCGCACTGGCGAGAAAATCCCCTTCGGTCTCCGATAGCGCCTGGAGTATGTTGGCATCAAACTTCAGATCGAATTGGTATGCATACAGATCTGACACCGAATCGACGTTAACGTCGAGGGTGAATACGGCACCTGGTGACACCGAGGATGACTGAGGGGAGATATCAATTGTTCCACCCAGAATCCGACTCATACATAAACAGCTAATCGTGAGAATTCGAACAAGCATACGAGCCTTTCTACTTGCAAACCATTCCAGCGGGAAGCAGTCGCGATACGAACGCCAGATCCAAAATATTGACGACACCGTCGTTATTAACATCCGCCTGGCTGGAAAATGTTGGCTGTCCAGCCCTGGTGCCATACGCACTTTTGACGATGTTCACGTCGGTGCAGTTCACAATTCCATCGTTATTCAGATCACCTGGCACTCCCTTTCGCTCAAGGACCGAGAATGTTGAAAACTTGCACACGGGTGAAAACGTCGCGGAGACAATGTCACCATTCGTATCCGTTTGCAGAGTGTAGCTCAGGGCCCCAGTTGAACCCGCAGGACCGCAGGCATAAACGGGGTGAGATGTCCCGTTATCAAAGCCGACTAACTGGAGCACTGGTGGAGGGACCGCAGGCGTTCCAGGTTCAAAAGGAATAGTGACCGACACCCCGGAAGACAACGTGGCGTTTTGTACGGAACAGTTGTTCTGACCGCTAGCAGTGCAGTTCGGATCGGTAAAGGTAACAGAAACGAAATCCGAGCTCGTGGCTTGGAAGCCGGTAAAATTTTGTGTTACATAGCAGCCGGTGCCGCCAGTGAGGCATTGCGGTCCGCTGGGCGGCTCCGGGGTCGTGCTTATCGAAACCACGGGACTGGAAACCGGAGAGCCACCACTGCCAGATGTTAAGACGGGACATTGTGGCAAACCCGGTCCGCCGCACTGTGGCACTTTAATACTAGCGGCGCTGGCCGTATCATTGAATGCAACATCGCCTGCACTATTGCCATGCAAATTGCCGTCATTGTTATTAGGCATGTAAAGCACGTAGACAAAGGCATTCCCCTGTAGGGCAGTAGTAGGGCCTGAGAAATAACCGTAGTTTCCGACCCGATCGCACAACGAAACAAAGACGTTCCATTGTCCAATTTCGCTCAGAGCGGGGAACGTGAGAGTCGTTTGCCAAACATCTGGCTGGTCGAGGTAAGGACGATAAAAGTTTCCGGTTACAGTCTGGGTTGAGCTCTGTGCTGGAAATTGCGGAAACTGGTTTTGGCTCGTTATTTGTATAGAGGGGTTGCAACCGCTGTAGCCATCGAATCCCTGCGGGCTGGAACCACTCTTGGTTTGCAAGTAGACGCCCACCGGGAGACCTGGGGAGATCAGGTCTGTCTGTAGCTGGGTCGTGCCGGGTGGTTGTTGAAATTCAATTTGCATGAGTTGGGGAGGGGTCTCGTCAGCCATAGCGTCGACAACATTTCCAGAACTCGCAAAGCCACTTGCCTGGAGTTGAGCGGGGGAGTAGTACTGACAACGTTGGGCGTTGTCGCATAGGTTTACATTGATCAACCAGTTCCCTTGCGGGCTATATTGTGGTATTTCGATCTGTGCTTGGTAGGTCCCGCTTGTGCTGGTTCCCGACTTGAGGGTCCACGGCCCCACCTGGGAGCTAGACCACGCGTAGAAATAGTTCGATGGACTCACGAGTGATAAATACACGTAAGAATACGGACTAACTCCACAACTATCATCAGTGACGTCTAAGGTAGCCGTGAAGATTCCTGGGCCGGAAGCCACATTGATTGAATTCGGCGGAGCGGGGGATATCGAAATATTGTGAAGGACGGGCGGGTTGCTGCTGCACGCTGGTGCGGAAGTAACCGCTATCGTGTTCTGACTCAGACTTTGGATGAAGGAGGATTGGGAGTCATAGGATTGAAAATTTCCCACGTTATCATAAATGCGCGCGTAGCACGCATGCCATGTTCCGCTTGCGGAGTTCGTGGAGAAACTCGCGGTTCCGCGGAGTGTCTGGTTTTGGCCCTTGGTGAATATGGCTTGCGGGAACAAATATGCATCCACATATTGTGTGCTCTGAGTCGTCTGAGAGCAGTCCGTGCTTTGGAATGCGATGTAAGCATAACTGACGCCTGAAGCGACACCTGCCGGAATAGTTGGAATGCAGGCGTTGCCGGAAAGGGGGTCGAGGGCCGTCGCCTGAAGCGTAACATTCTGTGCCAGCGTCGCGACGTTCACCGAAGCGGTTGGGCTCGCTGGAGGAACGCACGCACCGTTGCCGGTTGGAAAGCATGCCGAACTTGGAATCAATTCGGGGGGCAACACGTCATATGCGGGTGGGGTGTTGCCTGGGCACAGAAGCGACTGCGCGACTGCCAAAGGACTAGAGAGCAAGAATAAGATGGGGAAGAGCAACGACATTACATTGACTTGCCGTGCGTTCAGCATGATCGACGAGGACCTCCACCAATTCAGTACGGTAGCAACACTAACAGAGTTGACATCACATGTCAATCGGAAAGGAGTCTTTCGATGGCAGTACTGGGACTTTTTTGAAAAATCGGATACGGTATCTCATGTCAATATTTCCCCTGAGTGACCAAGACATAAGATTCAGTCTTAAGCGGATCCCGAAGATCCGGACAGTTTCGTGTGTCAGCGGCGTAACGGTGCAGAGCCGGCCGCAGTATATTGCCAGCATCAAATCGCATCCCCTTCGATCTCGAACATTGCGCACACTTCCGAACGGACTGCCGGAGTCTTCATCCAAAGGCGGAGATAGGTTTTGTTAGCCCCAGATAGTTGTGGACCTGCAAACAGGCATCGTCCGCCCGCGGCCCTTGTGCGCTGCACAGCCAGACGCCAGTGCATGCCTCAGTATGATCTCTCTTCATCACCGTTATACGAATGTGCTACCAGGCCCGTTCAAGTTGAGGTAAAACGGTTTGAATTTGTATGAACGATCCAATTTCATTTAACCGGCAAACAGCGCGAAATCTCTTCGGTACCATTTCGGTTAAAGCTTGTCTTTCCGGAAACTCTAGCGTGATTGGTTCGCTAATACCCCGTCACATCGAAGGAGTTTGGCACTTTGCTGATTTTGGTGGAAGCATGGCGGTACTCCTCGTCTCGGATTGGTGTGACGCCCCCGTCGATCCCCGCAATAGTCCCCCGGCATACCAGCTGATTACAGAGGAAGCTTGGAAAGGCGACGACGCCTGGGATTGCGTTCAAAGCATTCGGAATGTTGGATACATCCTAATCTGCTCAAGTATCGGCTGCTTCCGGAAGCCGCCTTGAACTGTCCGCCAACCAGCAGGCCGGGAAGAACTCCGTTCCGCTCCGGTACCCACTTGTCCACGACGACTTGATAGACATTACCCAAAAATGGGACCATGGATGTCCACCTGGACGCAATTCCGAGGAATAGAACGCAAATTCTAGAACTACCAGCCATACCACTCGACACGCGAAAGACCCGCGCAATATCGAAACTGCAGCCGGTTGCCAACTCTCTGCGACTGATAGAGATCGGCGTTCCGTTGAATGCTGCGGCATGACGGCTCCGTGGCACGTGGGCGATTTAGTCTGTCTAACACCACGCGTACACGCTTACAATGGGAGAAGTTTAATCTGTTTCGTCAGCCGTCCGGGTGAAACCGTATGAATTTACGTGAAGGCCCCGCCGATCTCATTCATAGTCCTGGAAACAAAGGTGATTTTAACTTTGGGCCTTTCCGGTTAAGTCCTTCCTCCCGGAAGCTCTGGCGGGATGGCTCTCTGATTCCACTCACACCGAAAGAGTTCGACACTCTCTCGGTTTTGGTGGAGAACTCCGGTCAACCGGTGAGCGTTGAAAGACTACTGCAATTGGTTTGGGGTGATGTCGCGGTCGACCCCCGTAATGTGCCCCAGCAGACCAGCCGTTTACGAAAAAAGCTAGGAAAGGATGATGACGGTCAGGATTACATCCAAAACATTCCGAATGTTGGATACATACTGACCTGTAGCGCGGCGTCCACGCCGGTCGATGGCACGGCCCACGCCCCATCCGATCGCGTTCCGGAGAAATCTGGCAGTGCATCCCCGGATCCGGCTCTACTCCAGCAAAGGGGGATGGGTCCAACCCGCCGTCTACAGGCCGTCAGGATCGGTGTAGTTGTTCTCGCGTTGGGAGCTTTTGTCGCCGCCATTCTGGCGAAATGGATCACCACCGAACGTCCTCTCGAAGTGACCTCGACCACGCCTCTGACTGGAGATGGCATGCCGAAATCGGCCCCGATCTTCACGGATGGCGAGCACGTCTACTTCATAGAAATCCGCGGTGGGCGGTATGTTCTGTTCTCGGTGACAGCCACTGGGAGCGGCCTCCACCGCCTGGAATTGCCTTTTCCCCAGGGAGTTCTCCTGGATATCGCGTCAGGAACTCGTTTTCTGGTGCGTGCGCCGAACAGCCGCGGCGAGGTATTCCTCTGGACTTGGACACCCGGCCAAGACCCAAAAGCCCTCGGCGCGACGCGCGCCGACGACGGCGCGTTTGGATCCGAATCCGAAGTTATTGAGCTGTTCCAGGGGACTGGGACTGGCACGACTGCCAGAATTCGTTGGACTAAATCGGGTAAAGAAATGCCGGTTCCCCTGGCGAACGGCTTACTAAACCATCCCCATTGGTCGAATGCGCGACATGTCGTGCGCTTCACGTCGCTCGACTACGAAAGGGAAGCCTCCGCCCTTTGGGAGGCCGCTCCCAGTGACGTTTCACCTCACCGTCTGGATGCTTATCCGCCACGGAGTTCCTATGGCCGTTGGAGCCTCGATGGTCGGTTATTCGTATTTCTCGCACACGATCAGAGCAAGCCGGAGTGGCAAGGGCAGTCGGATATCTGGGCGGCGGACGAGCGTTTGTTCCCCTACCAGATCCAAAAACCGCCTCCGGTCAGGCTTACTCACGGGCCAACGAACTATCTGGCTGCGATTCCGAGTATTGATGGAAAACGAATCTTCGCGTTGGGCAAGCAGGAGCACGGCGAACTGGTGCGCTTCGATCAGCGGGCGGGTGTTTTCCTGCCATTCGCCAGGCCCCTTTGGGCCATGCAGACCGACTATTCTCGAGATGGAAAGTGGATCGCATACGTCCGCTATCCGGAGCGAACTCTCTGGAAGATGAGACCGGATGGAAGCGATCAGGTTCAACTGACCACTTCGCACATCGGCGTTCATGGACCGCACTGGTCTCCCGATGGCTCGCGGATCGCATTCATGGGAGAGCCCGCCTTAGGAAGGTACAGGCTCTACGTGGTGCCTGCCAGTGGTGGCGAGCCTAAAGAGCTGGCGCCCTTCGATACTGCGGATCAGGGCATCCCAACCTGGGCACCGGACGGCCAGCGAATTGTGTTCGGCGAACTCCTGAATCGAAAACCGACAAGCGAGATGTCGGTCCAACTCCTGAACCTCGCTACCAACTCCCTGGAACGGCTGCCCGGCTCCAGGGGCGTCTGGACCCCCCGTTGGTCGCCGGACGGCCGGCAGATTCTGGGCATCTCTTCGGACCAACATCGACTGGTTTTGTTCAACTGGACTACGCGAACTTGGCAGGATCTCACGACGTTCGTTTTCATTAGCGATCCTTCCTGGTCGGCTGATTCTACCCATATTTACTTCGTGGGCCGCAATCAAGACCTTAGCGACCGTGCCTACTATCGGACCTCCCTCCCGTCCAATAAATTGGAACGTATATTGGATCTTAGTTCCTTCGAGGCTGCGGAGGACGAATGGTTTGGTGTGACCCCTGACGGCACGCCTTTAGCCGTGAAGTCGAGTCAGGTAACCGAGATCTACGCCCTGGAATTGCGGCGTTGACTTACACCTGAAATTGAATCCCTTGCGCCAGCGGCAACTGCGTCGACCAGTTGATCGTATTCGTCTGCCGGCGCATGTAGGCCTTCCAGGCATCGCTGCCTGACTCGCGGCCGCCGCCGGTATCCTTCTCGCCGCCGAACGCGCCGCCGATCTCCGCGCCGCTGGTGCCGATATTGATGTTGGCAATCCCGCAGTCGCTGCCGCGGTGACTCAGGAACGTCTCGGACGCGATCAGATTGGTGGTGAACATCGCCGACGACAGTCCCTGCGGCACATCATTGTGCCAGTGGATGGCCTCGTCCAGATGATCGAACTCGACCAGATAGAGGATCGGTGCGAAGATCTCCTCCTTGAGAATCGGCATTTCGGGACGCGCACGCACCAGCGTAGGCTGGACGAAGCATCCCATCATGCGTTCGCCGCCGATCAGAATCTCGCCGCCCTGCTCGCGAATTCGCTGGATGCCGTCCATCATGTCGTTGACCGCCCGGCGATTAATTAGCGGTCCCATGATCGTGGTCTCTTCCATCGGATCGCCGATTCGGACCTGTCGATACGCCTTCACCAGCGCGTCGATGATCTTCGGCGCAATGCCTCGCTGCAGGAAGAGGCGGCGCGTTGTGGTGCAGCGCTGGCCCGCAGTCCCGACCGATCCGAAAAGCACGGCGCGCAGCACCAGATCGGGATTGGCGTCGTCCATCACGATGATGCCGTTGTTACCGCCGAGTTCCAGGATCGATCGCCCCAGCCGCTCGGCCACGACAGCAGAAACGTGACGCCCCACTTCGGTCGAACCCGTGAAGCTGATGAGCGGAATACGGCGGTCGTGGATGATCGTCTCGCCAATCGGACGGCTCGGCCCGATCACCAGGTTAAAGATGCCTTTCAGGTCGTGGCGGTCGAGCACGCGATTGCAGATCTTCTGCACCGCGATGGCGGTCAGCGGCGTTTCGGAGGACGGACGCCACAAGACGCAATCGCCGCACACGGCTGCGATCATGGCGTTCCATGCCCAGACGGCGACGGGAAAATTGAACGCGCTGATCACACCTACGATGCCCAACGGGTGCCACTGCTCGTACATCCGATGGCCGGGGCGTTCGCTGTGCATGCTGAGTCCGTACAACTGCCGCGAGAGGCCCACCGCGAAATCGGCGATGTCAATCATCTCCTGCACTTCGCCGAGTCCTTCGGGCAGAATCTTGCCCATCTCAAGGGTGACGAGTGCGCCCAGATCGGCCTTGTGGAGGCGCAGTTCATCGGCGATTTCGCGCACGATGTCGCCGCGTTTGGGAGCGGGAAGCATGCGCCAACTGACGAAGGCGTCGGCGGCGCGGGCCATCACTGATTCGTAGTCATCGAGACCGGCCATCTGCACTTTGGCGAGAACTTCACCTGTGGCGGGATTAAGCGAGTCGAGTTCGGCGCCGGAGGGAGTGCCGATCCAGTCGCCATAACAGGCGCCGGAGTTCAGCGGCTCGATGTGAAGGGATTCGAGGATCTCAGGAATGGCATTGCTGACGGAAGGCACGCTTCCATTTTAAGACGTGGCGCAGAGAATCGATCTGCCGGCGTCAACGGTTTCGGAGCGCCCGGGTCCATTCCTGTCGGATACCGTGCGCTCCCGAAACGTCTCGACACGAGTATCGAGACGGCAGAACAGGGAGTCTCTGCGCCACGTCTTGCTTGAGACTACTGTACGTCGAAATCGGCGGAGCGGGTCATGCTGCGGCCGGCTCCGTCCATCGCGACCAGTTCCAAACGGTAAGCACCGGGAGTCAATCCGGTCACCGGCAGTTTTAATCCGATCGGCACCACCGGATTGCCCTTGCGGATGAAGTTATTCACATTCACCCCGCCGGAATCCACCTTGGGAGGCCCGCCCTTGCGGTCCGAGACCTTCAATTGCACCTGCAACCCAGGCGGCGTCTCGTCCATCATCTTCGGGTCGTAGACCTCCACGTACAATGCGACGTTGTCCGTGGGCTTAAACCGGGCCAGACCCGCGGGATCGAACTGATAGTTCAGCGCGATCAGCGGCGCCCGGCCTTCGAGAAGTGCTGCGTCCATGTTGGCCTCTACTTCCGCCACCTTGTGGAAGCTCGCACATAGCGCGAGGGCGCTGACCATGAACATATTGCCGTCATAAGGATCGATGTTCAAGGGTGCCTCCAACTTGCCGAAACTCTCGCCGCCGGAAGTGAAGGCAACTTTCAGGGTGTATTTGCCCGACGCTACATCGAACTGGTTCTCGTAGTGGTAAGGCTTTTCCGTGAACTGCTCCATTTGCTTCTTGTCATCGAAATCGATCTTCACGGTATCGCTGAAGCGCGCTGCCACGGCGGCGTTTTCCCGGTATACGATGCCCAGGACGTTCAACTCGGCGTGCTGCTTGCCCTTGAGCTTGTCGAATTTGAAATCCCCCGCGGGCATATCGATGGCGACGTTCACTCGCGCGGTATCGGGCGAAGTGTAAAAATACGGCGTCGCCATGGAAGCCTTGATGCTGCCGGCCTCGGTTCCAGTCGCCTGGGTTTCCAACTGCTTTTCGACGGGCTTGCCGGCCAGCACGTCCACGGATTTGGAATTGCAGTATCCGGTGCGCGCCCGCCAGTTTGTTCCGCTGCGATTCACCTTGACCTTCAAGACGTGGCAATCGCCTTCCTTCGAATCGGGCGGGGTGTAGCCCACAATGTAGTATTCGCTCTGCTCTTTGCCGATCTTTTCGAGACCGCCGAGAAGGTCGTTGGTATTGACGATCACGAAGCCGCCAGTGCCTTCCGCCAGCATATAAAGCACCTGTTGATTGGTGGTCGCGGTTTCGGGGAATCGAGGGATGATTTCGCGGCTGCGCCCGAACGGGCCGTTGATGTTGCCGTTGCCCGGACCCAGATTGGGATTGCCGCCGCCACCCCCGCGGGCGCCGCCTGAATTCGCTCCGGTGTTTCCACTGTTTCCAGGATTGGAACCGACCCCGCCGCGGCCGCCGCCGAATCCGCCACCAGTAGTTCCGCCGCCGGTGGTACCACCTCCAACGGCGCCACCGCGGCCGCCGCCGGCACCGCCACCGGCTCCTCCTCCGGCGCCGCCGCCTCCGGCACCACCGCCGCTCGTGCCGCCACCGCCGCCACCACCGCTAGTACCGCCTCCACCGCCGCCGCCCCGCCCTTGTTCGGGCAGATAAGCGGTCAGAAAGCTCGCGACCTGCAATACCGGCTCCCCAGCCATCGCCAGACCTAAACTCCAGCTCGCGGGAGCCAATGCGGCCATACGCTCCGGCGCCGGCGCTCCCATCACTGCCCCCCGCGGGCCGCCAAACGGAAACTGCGTGGGACCAACCAGGCCGCGCACATCGATCGGATACACCGCCACGTTCGCGCGATTGCAGGCATCGATCGCGGCAGTCAATTCCGGCCGGAACTCAGGTGTTAGCGGGAAACCGGAAGTGAACAGGACCAGGGACTTGCGGCCGGGCACATCGGAGAGGTTCTTGGCCAATTGCCGCAGCCCCAAAAGCACCGTGCGAACTCCAAAGTCGGCACCGCTGCCAGGACCGCCCAAACGCGGCATCCCGGGCGTATTCACCGGACGCGTCGACGTGGCGGACGTCTTGTTGTTAGTCACCACCTGCTTCAGCCGTTCGGCATCATCGGTGAAGTTCTGCGAGATCTGCAGGCTGCCGCCGAAATTCACGATCGCCATCAGGCGATTCGCGCCAGCGTTTTTGTCGATGAATTTTCCCGCTTCTTGCCGAGCGCGAACCTGATCGCCCATGTCCATCGACGAGTTGTCGAAGAACAACACCATGTAGCGCCGCTGATTGTTGGCCGGCGCCGCGGGATCCGCGCCAAACTGGAAAGTCTTCAAGCTCTGTTCTTTGTTGTCTTCCCAGACCTTGAAATCCTTCATCGCCAGGTCGCTTACGTAATTGCCCTTCTTATCGGTCACCACGACGTCCACCAGGACGAGTCGGGTCTCCGTCCGGATCGTCGGCTCCCCCGCGGGCGGGGGTGGAATGTTGGCCGGCGGGTCCTGAGCCCAAGCGCCGGCTGTCAACAAAACTCCGCTCAATAATATGCCGCGAAACTGCATTTCCTGCGAACCTCCCTTACGGAATCTCCACGGAGCCGTTGGCCGCGGACATCTGCTGGCCTTCGGCATCCCTCACCACCAGCCGGACAAGATAAACTCCCGGCTTCACATCAAACGTAGTCCTCACCGTGATCCCCGTGTCCGCGCGTTTCTCGATGGTCTCATCCTTCAACCGCATCTCCACCAGCTTCTGATTTCCGGTGACGTAGTTGCCGTTGCGGTCGAAAAGCGCGGAGACAATTGTCAGATCGTTGCGGTTGCGCCCCTCGACCTTGCGCAGTCGAAGACGCTTCAGATCCACGTGCGTCAGTACCGTCACCTTTGCGCTGGTATCGCTAGCCTTGAAGAACTGGGTGTGCAGATCGATCGGCAGATCGTGCATCTCTTCGCGCGAGAAGATCGCCTCCCGCAGCTCTTCCTTCGCATTTTCCGCTGCATCCGAGAGATGTTTGGGCGCGTAATAGCCGCGCCGCGCGGTGGTGACCAACCCCTCGGGGTCCTTCAACGTGACCTTCAACGCATGAAAGGCGCCATCCATTTTGAGGTTTTGGGGAGAGAAGCCCAGCACGTAAGAATACTCTGGAACCGCGGCCACTTGTTTGAAGCCCGCTGCCAGGTCGTTATTGTTCTCGAAGAAAGCCCCGCCCGTTCCGACGGCCATTTCTGCCATCACATCGGCTTGCGCCCGCGCTGCCTCACGCTCGTATTGTGCTTTGATGCGGCCAAAATACTGGTTTCTGGGGCTTACCTGGCTGGCATCGAATGTGGCATCGGTATAGAGACCGCGGGCATCCACGGAACTGATGATGACGCTATTCCGGATCGCGAGGTCGATCACTTCCGATTTTTCCTGTTGCTGCTCGGGAGTGATGAATCCAGGAGATGCCAGGATCAATGTGCGCTGGCCCGGCATGGCTGCCATTCGCCGGATTACTTCCTTCATCACAATCAGCGAAACACGTGTTTCATGCGCGCCGCTAGTCATCTCGCGGCGCGCCGCTCCATCCGCAAAGCGCGTCGCGGTCTGCATCGAATTCGGGTCGTTGGGATCGAGATTCAAGCAGATGATCGTCTCGAGTGCGGCGGCGTTCAGAGCCGTCTGATCGTTCTTGTTGGCGATCATGTCCGCCATGTAATAGCTCAGGTCGGGGCAATCCGCGATGCCCTTGCCCGCTATAGGGTGCGGCATCAGCTTCAGCAGCGTGGCGTAGAACTTATCCCGATCGTCGGTGAATTCCAGTTCGATCTGGCCGGAGGTCGTAAAAATCGCAGCACGCTCATTGGGGCCCATCGCGGCCATGTGATGGCGCGCAGCCTCGCGTGCGCGAATCAGGTCGCCGGTGGCGATGTGGATGTCGTCAAACAAGTACGCCACGAAGCGCTCCGGCGCATCGGAAGGCAGCGTCTGATCGGGTGTCTTGTCGCCCGGCTTTTCGTCGGATTCGCCTTTCCCCTTGTTCAAGCCTTTTTCCGCGGCGAACTTGGTGATGACCTGAATCTTGCCCTTATCGAGCAGTTGGAAGTCTTCCTGGTGGAGTCCGCCGACCGCGTGGCCTTGTTTATCGCGGACCACTACCGGCACCATCACCAGGTTTACCCGCGCTTTGAAGGTTGCCGGCTCGTCGTGTGTGACGGTCTCGGGCGGATTGGGATTCGAAGGGGGAGTGGCCGCTTGCGGCGCGGCGGGCGTCTGCGGAACCGGTGCGGGAAGCGAAGTTTGGTTCGGTGGAGGCGGCTGATTTGCAGGTGGTGCGACCTGCGGAGCAGGGTTCTGGCCCAGCCCGACAGCGATGGAGAGCAGGGCCAGCGAAATGCCTGTCACGAGAGGGCGTTTACTGTATCCCATAGCGTTGCTGCCAGACTGAGGCATTTTAGTGTTCGTTTCAGCCATGATAGGTCATAGTCAAGCCGTACACAATGCCGGGGGCTTTCCAGCTTGGAGTATAATCGACCGTTATGTTCCATCCCGCGCCCACGAGGATTGCGCTGGCCGGAGGCGTTGCTTTAGCTCTGGCGGTTCTGCAGGGAGCGCCCTTCCCGCAAACTCCACAACCCAATTCCGAGCCGAATCCGTATCGCACGGTGGAACACTGGTTTACCCTCCCGGAGGGACGCACCATGGGTTCGACGAGTTCCGTTTTCGTCGCGCCCAATGGACATATCTGGGTGGCCGATCGCTGCGGTGTGAATTCCTGTGCGAATTCCAAACTCGACCCGGTATTCGAGTTCGATGCCAACGGCAGACTGTTGCGCAGCTTTGGTGGAGGCATGTTCGTCTTTCCGCATAGTTTGCTGATGGACCGCGACGGCAATCTTTGGATCTCCGATGGCCAAGGCGTCGAAGGAAAGGGACAGCAAGTCCTGAAGCTCAGCCAGGATGGCAAAGTCCTGATGACTTTGGGCAAAGCAGGTGTGGCGGGTGATGGACCAGACACCTTCAATCAGCCGAATGCCGTGGCGATCGCGCCCAACGGGGACATTTTCGTTTCCGACGGACACAATGTGGGCCGCGGGAATGCGCGCGTGATCAAGTTTTCGAGGGACGGAAAGTTCATCAAACAATGGGGCGGCCACGGATCGGGCCAAGGTCAGTTCGAGATGCCCCACACGCTGGCGTTCGATTCCAAAGGCCGCCTGTTCGTCGGCGACCGCGGCAACAATCGGATTCAGATCTTCGATCAGGATGGCAATTTCCTGGAAGAATGGAAGCAGTTCAGCCGTCCCAGCGGGATTTTCATCGACGCTCACGACGTGATCTATGTGACCGATTCCGAGTCCACCGACAAAGACGGCTACGGTCACAATCCGGGCTGGAAGCGCGGCATTCGTGTGGGCAGCGCCAAAGATGGCAAGGTGATGGCGTTTATCCCCGATCCGTCGCCGGGAACCGCGGTTACGAGCGCCGCGGAAGGCGTGGCCGCGGATGCCAGTGGGGTCATCTACGGCGCTGAAGTCGGACCCAAGGACGTCAAGAAATACGTCAAAAAGTAACCCAGACGTGGCGCAAACGCCGCTCCTATTTGGCGCTTCGAGACTGCTCTCGACGTTTTTGGGTCGTCTACCAACTCCCGTCTCGTGACGTCGAACGCGGACAGCAAGCTCATCTGCTTGTTGTCAAATGCCGACACCAAGTACAAAGCACCACGCGTTAAGACCACTTCGTGGTGCACACTCGAAACGTCTCGACTCATTCATGTCGAGACGGCAAGCACGGGTGCCGGCGCGACGGTACTAGCAAGTCCACAATTCTTATAAAATTAGTCCAACACAATTTTTTTGGGCCTGGCGGACCGGTAAAACGGGAGAGGGAATATGGGCGAATTCTTTGTCAAGCTCTTCGATTCTGATTTCATGGGCCACGGCTACTGCTACCTGTGGAAACCGGACATAGTCCGACTGCACGCGACATCCGACGGACTGATTGCACTCTCCTATTACTTCATTCCGCTGGTGCTGATCTACCTCGTGCGGCGACGACGCGATCTGCCTTTCCACTGGATGTTTTTGATGTTCGGCGTCTTCATCCTGGGCTGCGGCACCACGCATCTGATGGAAATCTGGACCTTATGGCACGGGACCTACCGATTGGCCGGTGTGATCAAGGCCATTACCGCGGCCGCCTCTGTAGCCACTGCCGTCGCTTTGATCCCGATGGTGCCGAGGGCCATGCAGCTGCCCAGCCCGTTCCAGTTGCAGGCGGCAAATCTCGAGCTGGAAAAAGAAATTGCGCGGCGCAAAGTGGTGGAAGAGGCGCTCGAAACGGAGCGCAATTTTGTAGGCGCGATATTAAATACGGTGGATACGATTATCACTGTACTCGATTTAAAAGGAAGAATTGTCCAATGCAACTCGGCATGCGAGCAGGTCTCCGGGCGGTCTAGCCGGGAACTAAAGGGCCGGCATTATCGCAATTTATTTAACACCCCAGAAGAGGCGGAACATTTTCAGAGCCTGATCGAAGAGTCCCAAGGCGGACATCGGAGCGCTCTGGAGAGCCACTGGACCGCTCCGGACGGCCATGATCGGGTGATCTCGTGGACGACGACGATTCTGACGGACGCAGCCGGCAGGACACGCCACATCATCGCCGCGGGAGTGGACATCACGGAGTCGAAACAATTGCAGAAGGCGGTGCTCGACATCAGCGCGCGTGAAGAGCGTCGCATCGGACAGGATCTGCACGATGGTTTGGGACAGCAATTGACGGGGATCGCATTCCTGAGCAAAGTCCTCGCACATCGATTGGCCGAGCAGTCGTTTCCCGCGGCTCCGGACGCCGCGAAGATTGTCGAACTGGTGAATGGCGCCATCAACAAAACCCGTGAATTGTCGCACGGACTACTTCCCGTCACGTCCGACGCCTTGGGTTTGGTCTCGGCCCTCGAGCGGCTTTCGCGGGACGTGGACAACTTGTTTGGGGTTGTCTGCACCTTTATCAGCGAAGAATCGATCCTGGTCTATGACGAAGATGTGGCCACACACACGTACCGCATCGCGCAGGAGGCGGTGAACAATGCGATCAAACACGGGCATCCTACACTGATTGAGATGAGCCTCCTCCGAAATGGCGAATCGGTAGTGATGACGGTGCGGGATAACGGCATCGGCCTGGCCCAGAATTCAGGAGCCTCCGGGAAAAAAGGCATGGGCCTGCATATCATGAACTATCGCGCCAAGATGATCGGAGCAGAACTGAAGGTGGAACGCGGGCCGAAGGGCGGAACCGTGGTGGCGTGCCAGCTACGTCTGCCGAAGCACGTCGAAGAGTGAGGATTAAACGGCCGCTGTGCTGCCGCCGCTGACGACCCAACCGTCGGCCAATTGGATGATCCGATGCCCGTATGCAGCATTGGCTTCGGAATGGGTCACTTGCACGATGGTGGTGCCTTCGTCGTTGAGTCTCTTGAACAGCTCCATGATCTCCTTGCCCTGGCTGGAGTGGAGGTTGCCGGTGGGCTCGTCCGCCAGAATCAGCTTGGGATGCGCAATCACCGCGCGAGCGACGGCCACCAACTGCTGTTGTCCGCCGGAGAGCTGGCTGGGATAGAGATCGCGTTTGCCGACGATGTGGAAGCGGTCCAGCGTGTCGCACACCATGGAGGCGCGCTCCGAGCCCTTCACGTTGCGATAGGAGAGGGGGATGTCGAGGTTCTCGTAGACGGTCAGATTATCGATGAGATGGTAACTCTGGAAGACGAAGCCGATGTACTTCTTGTTGAGCTCCACCCGGTCCTTAGGCTTCATGCGGTGGACCATGTGGTTGACGAACTCGAACTCGCCGGTCCAAGCTCCGTCCAACATGCCCAGGATGCTCAGCAGGGTGGATTTGCCGGCTCCGGAAGGGCCCATAATGGTGACGAACTCACCTTCTTTGATCTCCACGTTGACACGGCGGAGCACGTAGCTGCGTCCATAGCCGCCTTCGTAAAACTTCTCGACGTTGCGAAGTGTGATCATTCGATTAACATTTCCATTTTGGCACAAAGGGAGGGCACTCCCTTACGGCTCGTGGCTCGTATCGGAGCCGTTGCTTTCGTGTCGGAGTCGTAGCGGCAGAGGTCAGTATTGGTGCGGGAGGGCTTAACTCATCACCCGGCGGGACCAGTTGGAGCGAATGGAGATGCCGCCGTTTACATTATTCACGTGAATCTGCGCGCCTCCACGATTCAAGGTGGTCCGGAGCCGATGCCCACCCGTGGCCCTGAAGACATGCCCGAAATCGGAGTCAATACCTCCGCTCAGATTGTGGGCGAACAACTGAGCCCCGGTTCCCGATGGAATCGAAAGCTTGATTGGTCCGTTCACGGAGCTGAGCGAGATCGAATTCGCCCGGCTGACCCGGTTGAAGTCGGCTTCCAGAATCCCGTTAATCGTCGAAAGATCGGCCTGTCCGCCCAAACGTTCGGCCCTGATGCTGCCATTGATGGATGACGCCTTGATCGAACCCTCGATACCGCTGATGGAAAGCCCGCCGTTTACCAGCTTCACATTCTCCAACGTGGCGTTTCGTGGAACCGTGATTCGGTATTCGACGCTCGCCGGATGCTGCGCATCCGCGCCGGCGTACTGCGTATGGATGGAAACTAAGTCGCTGGAGCTGTCCACGACGATGCGGGCATCGTCCAATTGCTTGGGGTCGCGCGACTTTTTAATGGCTTGCACCAGCACTTCATCCCGATCCCAGGCGGTGATGCGCACGTCGCCATAGAGATTCTGAATGACCACGTGTCCATTCGGACTTAGAGCATAAGTCTGTTGAAACTCAGCCTTCGGAGTTCCAACAATGCTCGCATAGGCACCATTCCCAGCAGTCAACGCCAGCAATAATGCAAAGGTACCCGACAACCGTCCAACCATGGCGCCCCCCTCCAGTCAGCGCTTCTTTTGGCCCAGTTTCTTTCCCAGCATGAGAATCTCACGAGCCAGATACCGGGGCAGAACGATCGCGACGCCTCCGTACGCGATCTGCGCCCCGGCCCGATGCCGCTGGCAGGAGAGAAATCTCAGGCCACTACGTCTTGGCAGACTCCATGCTTTCTTCGACGATTCGGCCGTCAAACAAGCGAATCGTGCGATCCGCGAACTCTGCGTACCGCGGGTCGTGGGTCACCATGCAAATCGTCGAACCCGCCTGATGCAACTCGCGGAGCAGGTTCATGACAGCCTCGCCGTTGGCCGAATCCAGGTTTCCAGTCGGCTCATCCGCGAGCAGAATCAACGGATCTCCCGACAAGGCGCGCGCCACCGCCACGCGCTGCTGTTGACCGCCCGAGAGTTGCGATGGGTAGTGTTTCATGCGGTGCGACATTCCCACCCGTTCCAGGGCTTCCTGCACCCGGCGTTTCCGCTCGGACGAAGGCATACCTCGATAGGTCAGCGGCAGTTCTACGTTCTCGTAGACGGTCAGGTCGCCAATTAAGTTGAATGCCTGGAAAATAAATCCGATTTCGCGGTTGCGAATGCGAGCCCGCTCAGAGAGCTTGAGGCCGGTAACGGGCTTGCCATTGAGGTAGTAAGTGCCGTCGCTAGGGGTGTCCAACAATCCCAGGATCGCCAGCAGGGTTGATTTCCCGCAGCCGGATGGACCTGCGATCGACAGATACTCTCCTTTCTTGACATCGAAATGGACCGCCGAAAGCGCGTGCGTTTCCACTTCGTCGGTGACGAAAACCTTACTCACATTCTCTAGGCGAATCAGCGGTTGCGATCCATTATCCATCGTCATATCCCTTCTTTACGTGAGTCCCGAACCTTTAGTTCAACTTAATCCGATCGTAATTGTCATACGCGGACATATCCGAGAGGATCACGCGATCCCCTACCCTGAGCCCTTCTTTGACTTCGATCGTGTTGACCGAACTGCGGCCGAACGTGACCTTGACGGCGTTGGCGTACTTGCCCTCGGGCTCAATTTTGAAGAGCCGTACAGTGCTGTTTTCCTGGCCGAAAACGGGGCGGCCGACAAAGACCACATCATTCAGCTTTTCGAGCTGGATCGTGCCGTCGACGCTCAGGTCCGGGCGCGCGCCCAGCGGCAAGGTCCCCGTGAGTGCGACATCCACGGTCACGGTGCCGTTCAGGATCGAAGGATCGATGCGCGAGACCTTGCCTTCGATTAAGCCGTTGGAGCCGCCGCCCGCCAAGCGGGTATCGATGACGGCCGGCTGGCCGGGTGCGATGTCCTTAACTTGTGTTTCTGCGATCTTCAATTCAGCCTTCAGATGAGACGGCTGAGCCACCTTGCCCAGAGGGGTCCCCGCAGTGACTTTCTGTCCTTCTTCGACCGGGACCATGGGTGGAGGCAACGCCTGCAGGGTGCCGTCAAAACCGGCGCGCACCTTTAGCTGGTCCACCTGACTCTTCTTCAACTCATACTCGGCTCGAAGTTGATCCACCTTCACCTGCTGGGCGGCAAGCTGGGCCTCTTCGCTGCGAGAATAGGTGGCCAGACGGGTCTGTTCAATCTTGAAACGCCCCGCCAGCTCAGTGGCCTTTACTTCGGAAATCTTGGCGTCGACGTCCGGCAGGAGTTTCTCCTTGGCCAATGCGAGGTCGCGGTCAGCCTGCAGCCTGGCGGTACGAAGATCCGCTTCCACCTGGGCAGCGGCGGATTGCATGTCGAGCAGCGACTTTTCGAGAGTTACCTTCAGGTTGTTGTAGTCCGCCTGCGCGGCCTTCATGGCGAACTCGGCGTCCAGGAGTTGCGTTTCCAGCTCAGGGCTGGTCATCTCCATGACGATCGAATCGGCCCGCACCGGGGTACCCGGGCGAATCAGGATGCGTTGTACCCGACCATCGGTGATCGCAGTCATGAGCATGGTATCGGTCGGAACGAGAGTGCCCAAACCGCGGACTTCCCGCAACATGGGGCCACGCTTGACCTGGTCTGGCCAGAGTGTCGACATTTCCACACCGGGCGCCGCCGGCTTTAGCTTCTGCAGTCCGATCGTGGTTCCGCCGGCGACCAATACCAGTACCACGCTGGTGACGGTCCAACGGATGACTTTTCTTTTGCCCGCGCCTTTGCGTTGAATATCCATTTTGATTTCCGGGCCTCTTGAAGGGCACGGAGTCTGCCAAATGTCGATTGGGCTTAAATCTATGACGTTTCGGAACTAAGAACGGATAGGCAAAGTTTTGGGGTGTTCGCTTCTGGGACGTTCTGTGCAGGGGTGGGAAAGAAGCGGGGGTTGGGGGTTAGGGGTTGGCGAAGAGGCTCGCTTCGCTCGTGCCACCCCTCCACGTTGGCCCCGGCGAGCGAGGCCAGCCTCTTTCCCCCACCCCCAACCCCTAACCCCCAACCCCTGTTTTTAGGAATCCGGGACCCACCGTGAGATGGTGGCTGATGGAGTCGGGAACGACCAGGAAGAGGAAGAAGCCGACCGTCGCGTGTGCCAGGCCCAGAAACCATAAGTTGTTGTGTTTCTGATAAATGCGGGCACAGATGTAGCCTGTAACCAGAGTTACAGCCATCAGGAACAGGTTGGGCAGATGGGCGCTCGAGAACAGTGCGGCAGCCGCCATCGGCGCCGAACGGGGCGATAGTACGGCGGTGAAGCGATTCAGGAAATACCCGTTCAGGATGTATTGCTGAAAGAGTCCCCACGGCAGATAGGCCATCCAGGCGACCAATGCCCGATCGAAAGGAATGGCGCGGGTGGTCTGCAGCAGGATCCCGGCCGCCAACATCAACAGGGCAAGCAGCGCCAAGGCCGGGGTGTACTCTTCCCAGCATTCCGACCAATGGACTGCCTGGAAACCAAGGGTGCGCGCCGGTTCGTGGCGAAGCCAATGCGAAAGCAGCATCAGCCCCAGAATGAGCAGCCACTCGAAGGGATGGCGGGAGCGCAATCCCCAGATGTACTGCATGATCATCGCGAAGACCAGAACTGGCTCCAGAATCGCGGCCCGGCGTGTGGTATCGGCTGACATCGGTCCTGCTCAGAAGAAGAAGTGCTTGGTCCAGTCCACCATCGTGTGCAAGGCGGCTGAGGACAGCACAGTAGATCCACTGTCAAAGACCGATCCGTACGCCCAACCCGCTACAGTGGCGACGATCATATAGCGCCAATTTGGCACGGGTTGGGGACCATTGTCGAGATGTGCTGCACCGAAAATCACACTTGCCAGGAGCAGGACGCGCCAGTTCCGTCCGAATCGCTGCATCAGAAGGTTCTGGATGAGAGCGCGAAACAGGATCTCCTCGGGCACTGCCGTTCCGGCGAAAATTATGCCGACGGCGGCGGCCATGCGGCTGCCGGCTTGGGTGGGCAGGTGAGGCATGGGGATGAAGCCGATCGCAATTCCGCAGACGATGAGCACAGGGGCCACGATCGCGAAACCGGCCAGGGGGAGCCAGAAGTCGCGGCGGTTGCGCGGCAGGTTGTATTTCATGCCGCTGAGGCCGCGGTATCCAAGGAACAGAACAAGTCCTAATAAGATGGCGATTCCATAGGCAACGCTGTGCAGAAATCCTTGAGCGGGGCGCGGCACCAGGCTTCCTCCCGCCGCAAACTCGAGCGGAAGCCAGATGAGTAGGACGGCCACGAAATCGAAAAGATGAGGCTTGCCGCCTGAGGACAGACGGACACTTACCACAGGACAGATGGTATAAATCAATACCATCAAAGAGAGCGGCAGACTCACCACGCCGACCATAGCCGCCGCTCCGCAGAAAATGGCGGTCAGCAAAAACGGAAGAGCCCAGATCAGAGCAGCCCTGTTGTAGAACAGCGCCTGGAGTCTCTTTTGGAGCGGCGAAATGAATAAACTGAAGACTGCGGCGAGGAGTAGCGCGAGAACCAGCGTTTGCATCCGGCGAAACGCTCCGTGGCTCCTTCAGTCTAACGCGAACGGTATGGTACGTGCTCGGTTAGGATCCACGGAAACGAAATGAGTCAAACACGTGCGGATGCATTCGTCTTCTTCGGCGCCACGGGCGATCTCGCCTACAAGAAGATCTTTCCTGCTCTCCAGACTCTGGTGAAACGCGGCGAGCTGAACGTGCCGATTATCGGAGTCGCCAAATCGGGCTGGGGCCTCGAACAACTGAAAGCGCGGGCTCGCGACAGTGTAGAGCATTATGGCGGAGTGGACGCGGATGCGTTTGCCAAATTGACCGCGCAACTACGGTATGTCGACGGCGATTACAACGACGCCGCGACCTTCCAGCAGTTGCGAAAGGAATTGGGCGATGCGAAGCACCCAGTGCATTATCTGGCGATCCCGTCGAGCGTGTTCGAGTTGGTGTTCGAGCAACTGCAAAAGTCGGGATGCGCCGAAGGAGCGCGTGTAGTAGTGGAGAAGCCGCTCGGTACGAATCTGGCCTCCGCACAAGAGCTGAACCGGACACTGCACAACATCTTCGCGGAGGAAGACATTTTCCGGATCGATCACTACCTCGGCAAGAACACCGTGCAGAATCTGCTGTTCTTCCGGTTTACGAATTCGTTTCTCGAGCCGATCTGGAACCGGCAATATGTGAGAAGCGTGCAGATCACGATGTCAGAGAGTTTCGGTGTGCAGGGCCGGGGCAGTTTTTACGATCACACCGGCGCGATCCGCGACGTAGTGCAGAATCATATTCTGCAGGTGCTGACGAACATCGCGATGGAGCCGCCGCCCGGCAGGGAGACGGAGGTTCTGCGCGATGTCAGAGTGATGGTGCTGCGCGGCATTCAGTCGTTGCGGCCGGAAGACGTAGTGCGCGGGCAGTTTCGCGGGTACCGGCAGGAGCCCGGCGTCGATCCGCAGTCGAGCGTAGAGACGTTCGTCGCCCTGCGGCTGTTTATCGATTCGTGGCGCTGGAAAGGAGTCCCGTTCTACATTCGCGCCGGCAAATGCCTGCCAAATACCGTTACGGAGGTGATCGTGAAGCTCTGCCGGCCGCCGGCGATCTTCGTCGACGTCGATCCCCCCCCGAACTACCACCGCTTTCGTGTGACTCCGGACCTGCAGATCGCGGTTGGCGCGTTCCTCAAGGTGCCTGGAGTGGACTCACGAGGAATAGAAAAGGAACTGCTCGTCGATCTGCCGGAAGACAGCAACGAAATGGGCGCATACGAGGAACTGCTGGACGATGCGATGCACGGCAACAACCTCCGTTTCGCACGGCAGGATTATGTGGAGGAGTCCTGGCGGATCGTGGATCCGGTGCTCGATAACGTGGTGCCGCTGCATGAATACGATCCGGGATCCTGGGGCCCTGACGAGGCGAACGCGATCGGGCCGCCGGAAGGCTGGTACAACCCGAAAGCTTAGGCGTGCCGAGCCAGTCGGTGACCTCGGTTTGGGATCGCCCGCGCCACCTTTCCCAGCATCTCAGGGAGCCTAACCCGTAAACGAGGACCGCATAGAAATTCAGCGAATCGACGAGGAACAGCAGCCCCGCTCTGAATCTGGCGGTATCGGTCCATCGCAGACACCAGGAGCGGTTCCCGCCCGCGGGTTACTCCTGCCGCAGCGCGGTCATCGGATCGATGCGCGAAGCACGCCAGGCAGGGCCGTATCCGGCGGCCAGGGCGGCCACCGTGAGCACCGCGACCGAGAGGCCTAGCGTCAGCGGATCGCGGGCCTTCATGCCGAACAGGAAAGACTCCACCAGGTGTGCCGCGGCGTACGCCACCGGCAGTCCGATCACAAACCCGGCGACGGTCAGCAGGAGGACCTCACGCATCACCAGCCAGACCACCCTCCCGGAGCGCGCACCCAGAGCCATTCGGATTCCGATCTCATTGGTCCGGCGAGCCACCGCGTACGCCATGCTGCCGTAAAGACCGACGGCCGCGATCATCAATGCCAGGATCGCGAAGCCGCTGCACAACCGCGCGAAAACCAACTCCTGTTGGATCGTCTGGTTGATGGCGGCTTCCTGGGTCTGGAGGCTGGTGACGGGGATCCGATCGTTCGCCTCCCGCACCACCTGGCGCACCGCATTAGCCAAGGCTAAAGGATCGCCGGCCGCGCGGATTTCATAGATCATCTGCCGGAGAGGCAGCACACCTTGTGAGGCGGCGAGGTAAATCACCGGCGGTACCTCATCCCGGATGTTCGAGTATTGCGCGCGCTTCGATACTCCAACAATCTCGATTGCCACGTTCTTGTTGTTGTTGAAGACGATCTGATGCCCGACGGGGCTGTTATCACCAAAGTAATCCCGTGCAAAGACTTCGTTGACCACGGCAGCCGGGGGCGCGCCTCTGTGGTCGCGCTCATTCAGCGAACGTCCAAGCAAAATCGGGATCTGCATGGTTTCGAAGAAGGACCGGCCAACCATCGCGGTGTTCGCCTGCGGCGTTTTGGGCGGTATGGGCACACCGGGGATGGTGAAGTCGTACGAAGTCATGTTGCCGGAAACGAATGGCATGTGGGACGAGGTGACACTGCGAGCGCCGGGGATGCCGCCAAGGCGGGTCTGCAGATCGTCGTAAAAGCGCAGCATGGAGTCATCGTCGGTATAGCCTGCCTGCCGCGCGTTGATGCTGAACAGCAGCAGGTGTTCGCTGTTGAAGCCGAGTTCGATGGATTTCAGATTGGAGAGCGTGCGGACGAAGAGTCCCGCGGCCACTAGTAACAGAAGCGAGATGGCCACCTGGCTCGCCACCAAAACGTGGCCGAGTCCGATGCGGCGCCATCCACGACCCAAGCCGGCGTGGGGCGCCGTGGATCGAGCCGATTTTAGCGCGGGGGCCAAGTCCACGCGCACGGACTGGAGCGCGGGCGCAAGTCCGAACAGAAGTCCAGTCAGCAGAGAGAGGCCCAGGTTGACGCCGAGCACGTGCCAGTTGATTTCGGCCCGCAGGGTGAAATTCTGATCCCCGTTTGCGAGAAGCGCGGTGAGGAAGCGTATGCCCCAGATGGCGAATAGTACGCCGAGAACTCCGCCCGTAACCGCCAGGAGGACGCTCTCCGTAAGCAGTTGGCGGATCACGCGTCCCCTGCCGGCTCCAAGGCTTAGCCGGACCGCCATTTCGCGCGAGCGCGCCGTCGAGCGTGCCAGCAGCAGATTGGCGATGTTGGCACAGGCGAGCGCCAGGATCAGCGCCACCAGCGTGAGGATCACGAGCAGGGGCTTAGAGTAACGGCGGCGCAGCGTCTCAAGCCCACCGGAGCCTTCGTTTAACAACAGCCCGGGCAGGGTTACGCGTTCCTTATCGTTTTTCGCCTGGTTCGCCACGAAGTTATGGAACACCGGCTCCATCGCGGCTTGCGCCTGAGCCAAAGAAACACCGGGACGCAGACGGCCCATCACCTCAGCCCAGAAGTAGTCGTTGCGGATGTACTTCTCGTTGGGATCCTTGCCTGCAAACGGATCGAGGGCGGCGGAAGCACGCAACGGAACGTACGCGTCGATCGGTCCTTCCGGATTGACACCGAAGAATTCACGCGGTGCAACGCCAATCACGACGAATGGATGGTTGTTGATCTGAATCTTCGCTCCGACGGCTGCGGAAGCATCACCAAAGTGGCGCTGCGCAAAGGTGTGGCTCAGAACCACGGTGTCGGCGCCCAAGTGGTCGTCGGACTGGTCGAGTAGCCGTCCGCCAGCGGGGGCGAGCGCGAGACCTCGGAAGAAATCTCCGGAGACGTAGAGCGCGGGCGCAACGTCTGCCTGGCTGCGAATCGTCAGGGTCAAATTGCCGGCCCGGGCAAAAGCGAACAGGCTCGACCAAATCTGCTGGTTTTCGTGCAACGCCTGAAACGCGGTGTATGGGAACGGATGACCAACCCGTCCGTACTTAGGGTCTGCGAAGGAGGAGCCGCTGAAGGAGTGCGCTACTGCAGGGAACTCCTTGGATCGCCACGTCACCACCACCAGAGACTGCGGATCCGGCACAGGGAGCGCCCGCATCAGGATTGCATCCATGAAACTGTAAATTGCGGTGTTTGCGCCAATGCCGAGAGCCAGGGAGATCGCTGCCATGCCACAAAACAGCGGATTCGCCGCCATGACCCGGAGGGCGTATCGAAGATCCTGAAAAAGCTGGTCCGCCGACATTCTGATCCGCATGCTGATTGGACCTCCTTCGGATTTAAAAGTTAGCAACAAGGCAGGAAGCTTCCGCTGCCTCCCGACGCGAAGCCTGAAAGCCACTCCAGACGTCACAGATCAGGCATCGAGCAGGGGCTCTTGCCAAACACTGCCCGGAAGTTCGGAGTCCCTTTGGTCCGTCACCTGCCTGTACCTGGGCAGCCATCATCTGCAATTCATGTCAGATGGCCGTTAGTCATGATACCCATGCGAACAGTGTCACCACAGTGCCGTCCAGGGCGACCATCGCTACGCTGCGGATCCAGAGGGTTGGCGCGGATATGGCCCCACAAAGGAGAAGCAGAGTGGCGGCATAGGGCAGGACTACGGAGGACCGACGTTTTTCTCCCGCTCGCGCTCCTCGCTCTCGCCCTTGCGAACCCAGACGCCCTGCCGTACCCAGTGATGCGGCCAATTCAACTGCTCCGCGCGAAAGCACTCGCAGATACTGCAACGGCCGGCTGCCAGTCTATTGCCGCACCGCTCGCAGAATTCCACAGACTTGCCCCCGGAGGAAAAGATGCACAGGACAACATTTCGGATTCTACCAGCTAAAGAACCTGGCTTGCATTCGTGTACCGGTACTAAGTACCTGGTTTCAGAAGTCCGACGGCGTATCGCCAGATCGCTTGCTGACGCTCGCGGCTCACAACGAGCCACGACCGTAAGGGAGTGATTCGGGCGATCGGGCATCGCTTGCTTACGCGCGCGGCTCGCAAGCGCACGTATTGCGCGAACGTATTTGGGTAGGTTATGAGCTACTACCGTGAGGGAGTGTTATTGCCAAAATACGAGACCGTATTTCTGAAAGGGTGTGCCAAGTTAAATTGACCATCGCATTCGCGATGCACCACCCCTCCCCCTACATAATCCTGGCAGGTCGCCAGTCGCACGAGAACGGTACTAGTTCAGTGACGGGTTTACCTCGACGAGAAGATCGAAGGTCAGCTTAAAGCACTTCATCCAATCAATTCGATCCACCGCTCAATTTTCCGACGCTGCCAAGGGGAATTCGGGACACGCTCGTGCAGAAAATGATCGAGTGCCGGCCGGAATTGGCAAGATCTGCGTGCTTAGTCACGGATCCCGGCGATTCTATCGAGGTTTCGGGAATTCTCGGCACGTTGGATTGGCGATTGCTAATGTTTGCGGGCCGCCGCGGAGGAGCGTTCATGCAGGGGCACATATTAGCGATCATTCTCACAGGCGTCGCGGTCACTCAGTTTGGCGCGGCGCAAACGTTCTCGGAGTATCCGGTGCCGGCGGGCATTTCGGTGTACGGCATTGCGGCAGGGCCGGACGGAGCGCTTTGGTTCACAGAGGGACTGACTGAAGCGAACTCAATGAAGATCGGCCGGCTTACCACAAGCGGCACGGTGACGGAATTCACAGTACCGCCGCCGAGCTTTGAAGGCGGATATCTGACCGACATCACGCGAGGTCCGGATGGAGCCCTGTGGTTCGGCGAGATCGGCAATCTCGGACGGATCGACACCGCCGGAAACGTCCGGCATTTCCAGTCCGGTGGGGGTCCGCAGGGCAACTGGATTCAGACTGGACCGGACGGGGCGCTGTGGCACGAGGCTACGAGTAATGTCGCGCGGATGGATACATCCGGCAATTACAGCGCGCCCTACGGCGTGCTCGTGGACGATACTTTACAAGGCCTTGGGTTTGGCCAGGATGGCTCGATGTGGGTGACGGTGCAGTTGTCCCCGCGGGATTCCGGAAATCTGCGCCGTCTGACCTTGGCGGGACAGGTAACGGCGGAGTATACGGTGCTCAGCGGTGTGGGACCGATCACGCTGGGCCCGGACGGGGCGATGTGGTTCGAAACCGGGTCTGGACTCGGACGCATCGGCGCGAATGGGGAGGTCACGACACTTCCGATCCACACCAGCGGCTCGATCAGCGATCTCATCTCTGGTCCAGACGGAGCGCTGTGGTTCACCGAGCCGTACGCCAACAAACTCGGACGCGTCACGACGGACGGCGTGCTGACGGAGTACACGCCGCCGCCAGCGCCGAGTGGCTTGCCGCCCTGTCTCTACGCTCAATATGTGGGACCATTTCGAATTACTGTAGGGCCAGATGGCGCCCTCTGGTTCACCGAGCCCTGTGCCAATCGGATCGGCCGTTTCGCACCTGCAGCGCAATCTGTTTCGTGGACGGTCACCGGGAGCCACGTGGGGAACTTCTCCGCGGCGCAGCCCACCGCGTTGTTTACCATCACGGTCACGAACCCCGTAGGCTCCGGTCCCTCGTCCGGACCCGTCACGGTCACGGAATTTCCGCCGGCTAATGTCACCTCAGTGGCGATGTCGGGCGTGAACTGGCAATGTTCCGGGACCCTGTGCACACGCAGCGACGCCCTGCCGGTGGGCAGCAGCTATCCACCGATTACCGTGGCCGTCACGCTGGCCTCGGATTCTTCCACACAAATGTCCAATCAGGTATCGGTCGGCGGAGGCGGTTTGAGCCAGGCATCCGCTA
>DATGIL010000101.1:0-68353 GCA_035295745.1 Bryobacteraceae bacterium
GTTGAGCGAGTGGATGAGATTGGCCGTTTCGCGTCTCTGGTCTAGCCGGACGCCCTGGGGCAAATCGAGATTGCGGATGGGTCGCGAGCCGCCGCGGAACATGACGGGCTGATAGACTGCCGGGAGAAAGCCGTTGGTGTACATCGGCTGGCCCGCTTCCAGCGCCCCGCCCGGATCGGGCATCACCACATAAGCCGGCAGCGATTCCGCCTCCGATCCTAAGCCGTAGACCACCCAGCTTCCCATTGCCGGGAATCCCGGAATCACGCGACCCGTCATCATCTGATACTGAGCCGCCGAGTGCACTACCATGTCACCGTGCATGGAACGTACGATGCACAGGTCATCGACCACCTCGGCCTGGTGCGGAAACAGGTCCGATACCTCAATGCCCGACTTGCCGTACTTCTGAAAGGTCCGCTTGCAGCCCAGAATGCGCGAGTCGGAGTTGACGTTTTGATACTTCACATCGCCGAACTCGGCGGGGCGCTTCTGGCCGTTCAGTTCGTTGAGCAGCGGCTTCGGATCCCACGTCTCCAGGTGCGAGGGGCCCCCGGCCATATAGACGAAGATGAACGCCTTGGCCTTGGCATGTTCCGGCATGTTCGGCGGCTTGGGAGCCAGCGGATTGTAGCGCGCCGCCTTTGCCTGTGTATTCGCCATCATTGAGGCGAACGCCAACGATCCCGCACCGCAGAAGCAGTCGCTCAGAAACTCGCGGCGATTGCGCGCATACCGGACATGTTCAGACATCGTATCTCTCCAGGCCTCAGTTCACGTAAAGAAAAGCATTCAGGTTGAAGACTGCCAAGGCAAACTCCTTTACCTTGGCGGGGTCGTCGGAATCGCCAGCCAGAAACTTCGCCGCCAGCGCTTTCTCGCCGGCAGTGGGCAAGCGGCCCGCGGCCAGACGCCACGCATAATCGATGCGCTCGGGTGTAGTGGCGCGTTCTTTCAGCAAGCGTGCCGCGAATGCCGCCGCCAGGTCATTCGAGGTCTGCCCATTCAACATCTCGAGGGCTTGCGGAGCGTGCGTGGATTGTTCGCGGCGGGCGCACGAGAGCAGCGTGTCGGGCGCATCGAAGACTTCTTCAAACGGCAGTCGCAGATTGCGTTTGTAGATCATATACAAAGTACGCCGGTCGTACTCAGTCTTATCGCGCGTAGCCACCCAATACTGCGGGCGCTTGAGCATCAGCACGAGTTCGGGATCGATAGGCACCATGAAACTCGGTCCGCCGGCCTTCATATTCAAACGTCCCGAGACAGCCAGCATGGCATCGCGAATCTCTTCCGCTTCCAGGCGCTGATGGGTGAACTTCCACAGCAGGGCGTTGTCGGAATCCTTCTCCTCGGCCAACTTCTCTATGGGCGAGATGCTCGACTCGCGGTAGGCGCTCGAGAGCAGGATCATCCGGTGGATCGGCTTCATCTTCCATCCGGCTTCGATGAAGCGGGTGGCCAGCCAGTCGAGCAGTTCCGGATGCGAAGGCCGCGATCCCATGCGGCCGAAATCATTGGCGCTGGCAACGATGCCGCGGCCGAAATGGCCCTGCCAGATGCGGTTCACCATCACACGCGCCGTCAGGGGATTGGCCGGATCCACGATCCACTCGGCGAGTTTAAGACGAGGATGATCGGTGTCGATCGGTTCCTCGGGAGTTCCTTCCGGCACCAGGATGCCAAGCGGCCGCACCCCTACTTTGGCCGTCGGATTCAGATAATCGCCATGAAACAGCACCTGGATCGGAGACGCCTTCGCGGGGTCGTCCTGCACGCTGTAGATCGATGCCAGCGGCGCGGGCATCTTATCGTCGAGAGCATCCAGATCGGTCTCGATCTTGGCCTTCTCGCCATCCGGAGCCCGCCGCAACTGCATCTGCAGGCGCCGCTGCTCCTGCTGGATCGGCGCGGCCTTCGCCTTCCATGCTTCCTGCTCTTCTTTGCTGGCCAGCACCAGATCGTTGGGCTGCGTCTGCGCGAAGTGAGCCTGCAGGCGATAGTAGTCCGACTGGCGGAAGGGATCGAATTTGTGATCGTGGCAGCGCGCGCATCCCACTGTGACCCCCAGGAACGATGCGCCCACGATATTTGTCATCTCGGTGAGCACTTCGTTATGAGAACTGGCGACGTCCTGGTTGCCGGCGTTTTTGCGCAAAGGGCCCAGACGATTGAAGCCGCTGGCGATAAGATATTCGGTGTTCTTGGCATCCATCTCGTCGCCCGCAAGTTGCTCCTTCACGAACTCGTTGTAGGGCCTGTCGTCATTGAAACTTTGCACTACATAGTCGCGATAGCGCCACGCATCCGGACGGTGCATGTCGTACTCGTATCCATCGGATTCGGCGAAGCGTACCACATCGAGCCAATGGCGGCCCCATTGCTCGCCGTAGTGCTGGGATGCGAGCAGGCGATCGACAACCTTCTCCCAGGCATTCGCGGATTTGTCGCGCACAAATGCGTCAATTTCTTCGGGTGTGGGAGGAAGGCCGGTGAGGTCGAACGTGATGCGGCGGAGGAGGGTGGCGCGGTCTGCGGCGGGTGCGGGTTTCAGGCCGGCTCTGCGCAATCCGGCGAGTATGAAGGCGTCGACGGGTGTCTGGATCCACGCTTTGGCTGCGGGGTCGGTAAATGTGGGAAGAGGCGGGTCCTGGCGAGGTTGAAATGCCCAGTGGCGGCGCTCGCCGGCGGTGTAGGTTCCCAGAGGGGCGACCGAAATCTCGTTTGCCCAGAGTGCCAGGGCCAGTCCCAAAATCGGAATCAATCGCTTCATACATCCCTCTCTGGTGCGGTACAGCAGTGCTTGTCCTGAAAACTATCATACGCTGGCCCCACAGTCACCTGTCTTCGGATAGGCTTGCCGACGTGGATGTACGGCTTCCTAGGGGCAAAGGCTGTGCTGAAACTGAAAAGCTGTGAAAATCCGCGGAGTCGACCTGACTGCCTCGGCAGGTCCGGCACTTTGAGTGATGGGATAAGCAAGTTTTGCTTTGCGCCCTCCGCCTTCCCAGCCACGCGTTGGAGCTCTTTCCCGCTCTCTTGCGCGAGCCTGGCAACGAATCGTGCCCTCCCATACGCTGCGTGGGCCAGCGGGTTTTGGTTTTCGCGGTCCCGACTCGGTAAACTGACAATTAACTCGTCTTACGTTTTGGAGTATTTGTGCGCTTACTAACCGCCCTAACCGTCTTAGTGCTGATGATGGTATCGTCCGCCACAGCGGGCGTTGTAACCTACACGAGTTCGACGGCGTTTTTCGCAGCGCTTGCAGGAGCCACGCCACAGGTGGAAGATTATTCCTCACCAGTTTTTAGCGATGGGCAGGATATCTCTCTGGGCAGCACCCTCGACGGCATTACTTACTCGGACTTTGTGCTGACTGGCGGCGCGACACAGTTAGATATTACAAATAAATTCAATTCCTTTTCGGGCTTGAGTCTCGGCGCTGACCACACTACTAACGCGGGATTGACCTTCTTTTTCGGCGGGGAGGGCGCGACTATTACCTTCGCCGCACCAGTGTTCGCCGTTGGCATCTTCGACAACGTGAATTTGAATTCGGGCAACTATTCCGTTACCGCGGCTGGGACAACGGCAAGCACCGATAGTACCGCTTACGATACCAGCACCTTTGTTTTTGCGGGCCTGATCTCGACCACGCCCTTTACGTCAGCCAGTTTTACCAGCTCCGATTCCGCGCTTGGCTCTTTTAACGTGGCGGAGATCGTGAGCGTCGCGACACCCGAGCCATCCGCCTGGTTTGGGCTTGGATTGATCGCATTGGCTTTGGCCTGGCGACGCATCCGGACCACGGCCGCTAACCGAAATTAGCGCGGCTGGACTGCCTGGCAAGCACGCGAGTGAGTTGACGCACCAGTTGCCGTAGTTCGGTACGTTCGGCCCGCAGTTCTTCCAGTATTCGGCACATTTTCAGGCCAGGGATGGCAATCTTCCTCTCCTTCTCCTTCCGCTCCCCATTAGCTTGTGCCGGCCGGTCCGTTCCCGTTTCCCGCTTCTCCAATTGAAACAACTCGGGCAGACGCATGCCCAGCGCGTTCGCGACCTTTAAAACGGTGGACAGGGACACGTTCTTCTCTCCCCGCTCCACATGTCCCATATACGTCCTGTGAAAGCCACAGACTTCCGCGAATTGTTCCTGAGACCATCCCAGCCGATTTCGCAGTCTTCGAATTCGGTCGCCGAGGGATTTCTGAATGTGTTCGAGCTCAATGGCTTTTTGAACCGGCATGTCTTCCTCCGCCATTACGGTTGCAGTTCGGATGCTACAGCGATAAAAGTCCCCAGTTTTTAGATAGCCTAAGTGCGTTTAGGCACCGTTTGTACGTTTCGGATGCGATTCTGAATTGCGGCCTTGCCTGCCCTTAGAGGATAATTGCATAGCTTTTGCAACTTAGCGTTGGCTGCGGGCTCACACGCACGGCTAACTTCTTCGGGTGGCGATCTTATTACGGCCTCACAACCAGCAAAGAGTGCGCCTGCAGTCCTCGTCCTCGAGGACTCAGAACCAGTTCTGCAGGTTCTTCGTACAGTCTTGAACCAACCGAAAACCTTCCACCTCATGGAAGCCCGGTCGTGCGGGGCGGCGCTGGAGGCCGCGCGCCGCGGAGCCGTCGACATTCTGATTGCTGACCTGATTCTGCCGGATGGTATGGGAACCAGCGTGGCGCGCAGGTTGCAAGCCGTCAATCCCAATCTCAAAGTGATTCTCACCTCCGGAACCCCGATATCGGCCTGGGGGGAGCTGGTTATGCACGACGTACAGTCCCTTGCGGAGGGCAGTTGGCGCTGGCTGGCCAAGCCGTTCCCTCCACGGTCTGTGGTCGAGCTCGTTCGCGAATTGCTGGGAGTCGAATAAAGGCTCGGTGTACGTTCGGCGCGTGGTGATGAGCCCGTTTCCAGACGAATTTGCTACACTCCCATCATGCCGGAACTTCGCGAGGTCCCCAATGAAGGTCCGCCCTTTCTGGGTACCTGGCGCCGTGTTTACATCGGCATCCTGATCTACCTGGCAGCAATCATCGTCGTCTTCTACGTGTTCACCCGGGCTTACCGATGAGGCCTCTCGACTGGATCGTCCTGGTCACCACACTTTGTTCAATCGTAGCGTACGGTTTGTACCGAAGCCGTGGCAGCAATACCGTCGATCGCTACCTGCTGGCGGGCAAGACGATGCCTTGGTACGCCATGGCGCTCTCGATCATGGCCACTCAGGCCAGCGCCATCACGTTCATCTCCACCACCGGGCAGGCGTATGCCGACGGCATGCGTTTCGTGCAGTTCTATTTTGGGTTGCCGCTGGCAATGGTGGTGATCTGTTCCACGGTGGTTCCGGTCTTTCATCGCACCAAAGTCTACACCGCCTACGAGTACCTGGAACAGCGTTTCGACAGCAAGACGCGCGTACTCGGAAGCCTGATCTTTTTGTTGCAGCGCGGCCTCTCGGCGGGCATGACCATCTACGCGCCGGCCATCGTGCTTTCGGCAATCCTCCAGTGGCCCGAGCGCACCACCACCTCCCTGATGGGAGCGGTCGTCGTCACCTACACAGTACTGGGAGGCATCAAGGCGGTCACGTGGTCGGATGTGCAGCAGATGTGCGTGATCTTCCTCGGATTGGTGATCGCACTGGTCACGGTATTGGTATTGTTGCCGTCTTCGGTCTCCTTCGGCGATGCGGTTTACCTGGCGGGTGCGGCTGGACGGCTGAATGCCGTCACCACCACCTTCCAATGGTCCGACCGTTTCAATATCTGGAGCGGCTTGCTGGGCGGCACCTTCCTTTTCCTCTCCTATTTCGGCTGCGATCAGTCGCAGGTGCAACGGTACCTGACCGGAAAATCCATCGCGCAGAGCAAGCTCAGCCTGCTATTCAACGCCGTCGCCAAGATTCCGATGCAGTTTTTCATTCTCTTCATCGGAGCCATGGTCTTTGTCTTCTATCTTTTCATTCAGCCGCCGCTTCTTTTTCAGCAAGCCGAGCTGCTGCGCATCCAAAACCGGCCGGAGTTTGCCGCGATCCAGCAGCAATACGATCGCGCCTATGCCCATCGGCGCGATGCTGCGTTGGCACTGGCGCAAGAACGACGCTCGGGAGACGGCGCGGCGGAAGCGCGCAGCAAAGCAGAGTATCGCGCGGCGGAAAAGGAATTCGACGAGGCCCGTACCCAGGCACAGAGCCTGGTATCCGCGGCCGGCGGGGAAAAGGGCTTCACCGACACCAATTACATCTTCCTCACCTTCGTGACGCGCTTCTTGCCCGTGGGAATCGTGGGTCTCGTGATCGCTGTGATCTTCGCGGCGACTATGTCCGCCAGTTCCGGAGAGATTAACTCGCTGGCCACCGTCACGGTGGTGGATCTGTACCGTCGCTTTGTGAAGCGCGGCGCCTCCGATCATCATTACCTGGTGGCCTCGCGCTGGGCCACGCTTTTCTGGGGTGTCTACGCGGTCGCTTTCGCCGGAATTGCGGGACGCCTCGGCTCGTTGATCGTGGCCGTGAACAAAGTGGGCTCGCTGTTTTATGGAACCCTGCTGGGCTGTTTTGTGCTGGCGTTCGGCTTTCGGCGCGTCCGCGGGACTGCTACCTTCATCGGGATGCTGGTGGGCGAAGCGGCGATTCTCTCCACCGCGCAATTCACGGATGTTTCGTGGCTGTGGTACAACCCGATCGGATGCGCCGTGGTTGTAGTCACCGCTCTGCTTGTCACCGCGCTGAGCCCTGGCGGCGCGTCCAGCGCCATACCAGAAACGCAACGAGCAGGATAGCCGCACCACCCGCAATCGCCAGCATGTAGTGGTGAATCTCCTTTTCCACCGCATGCCAGCGGTCTCCCAGCAAGTATCCCAGCGTGAGAAATGCGGTCACCCACAAGGCTGCGCCGCTGTACGCGAAAAGCGCGAAGATAGGAGCCCGGACCTCGGCGATTCCCGCGGCATACGCGGTGAAATGGCGCACTCCCGGAATGAAGTAACCGAACGTCAGGCTCCAATGCCCGGCGCGCTCGAAGAATTTGTGCGCCCGGTTGATGTGATCCTCCCGCAATCGCACATATTTGCCGTATCGGTGGACCAGCGTGAGCCCAAAGGTGCGGCCGAGCCAGAAGCTGATCGAGATGCCGCAGGCACTTCCCGCGAATGCCGCGACGAACGTCAGGGGCGCTGCGAACTGCCCGCGGTATATCAGATAGCCCGAGAAGGTGAGCAGCGTCTCATCCGGCACCGGCAACCCGACGATGCCCAGAATCAGCAGGCAGAAGATCGCAATGTAGCCGTATTGCGTGATCCACGCGAGGACATGTGCTTCCATGCACGCCTGCGCGTCTCAAACTACCAGGTCGGCGATATCGACACCAGTCCGGTTGCCACCCACCACTACGATGCCGCTCTCCGTCACATGATGCAGCCGGCTCTCGCGTACCAGGTCGTAGCCGATCGCGGCGTCCTCCGGTACCCGCACATTCTTATCCAGGATCGCGCGGCGAATCCTGGCGCGCCGCCCGATATCGCAGTTGTCCAAAATGATGGCGTCTTCCACCAAAGCTCCGGAATGAACGCGCACATTACGTCCCAGCACCGAATTGCGCACCATGCCGCCCGACAGGATACTGCCCCCCGAGACGATGGAGTCGATGGCCTGGCCTCGCCGGTTCTCCTCGTCGAAGGTGAACTTGGCCGGCGGATCCGGATAGCTGGTGGTACGCACCGGCCACTGCCGGTTGTATAAATTCAAGGCCGGAGAGACGCAGCGCAAATCCATATTGGCTTCGTAATAGGAATCGATCGTCCCGACGTCACGCCAATAGGGCGGACCGTTCTGCGGCTCACCCGGAATGCGGTTGGTTTGAAAATCGTAGGCAAACATCTCCGCCTTGCCTGCCAGGCGCGGCAAAATATCGCGCCCGAAATCGTGGCTGCTACGCTCGTCGGCGGCGTCGTCATGCAGCAGGCGGAGCAGCGTGCGCGTGGAAAAGAGGTAATTGCCCATTGAGGCATACACGCGGTCGGAATCGCCGGGCATGGTGGGAGCTTCGGGATTCTTCTCATGGAATCCCAGAATGCGGCCATCGTCCGCCGCCTCGATCACCCCGAATTCGGTTGAGTGCTTGCGCGGCACGGGAATCGCCGCCACCGTCACCTCGGCACTTTTTTGCACGTGGTACTCCACCATGTGCGTGATATTCATGCGGTAGATGTGATCTCCGCCGAAAATCGCCACCACATGGGGATCCGATTGCTCCACCAGGTTGATGTTCTGGTAAATGGCGTCCGCGGTTCCCTGATACCAGGTTTCTCCCACCGACCGCATCTGCGCCGGCACCGGGATCACGAACTGGGTCTTCAGCAAACTGCCGAACTGCCAGCCTTCCGAAATATGCTGCAGAAGCGACTGGCTCCGGAATTGGGTGAGCACATACACCGAGTAGATTCCGGAGTTAATAAAGTTACTCAATACGAAATCGATGATCCGATACTTCCCGCCAAATGGGACGGCCGGTTTGGCCCGCTCCCTGGTTAACGGATGAAGGCGGGTGCCCTTCCCGCCGGCCAACACGATGCCCAGCACGCGTATGCGCATAGGTTATGACCAATTATCAACCAAGCACTTATTGTTCCAGTCAACTCCCCGGAATGGCAAGATCTTTTTCTGCGGCTCGATAGGACTATGCGCCCTTCGCCACCGCTGCGTGTATGCTATCAGCTATGCAGGCCAAGATCCGGCGCCGCGATGTGCTCGGTGGAGCACTCGCTGCCGCTGCCGTTACTGGAATTGCACCGGGACAGGGTCGCGTCGTCCGCACTGCTGGGTCCCGATACAAACTAGGGCTCAACGCCTACTCATTCGACCGGCCGCTGAAAGCCGGCACCACCACCCTGGACGACTTGGTTCGTTACTGCGCCGAGCACGGCATCGACTCGCTGGACGCCACCGGCTACTACTTTCCGGGGTATCCAAAAGTACCCGATGACGACGCGATTTTCCGTCTCAAACGCGCCGCGTTCCTGAACGGCGTCGCCTTGAGCGGCACCGGAGTGCGCAATGATTTCACCCTGCCCGATGCCGCCCGCCGCAAGGAGGAAATTCAGCTCGTCAAAAACTGGATTGAGGTGGCGAGCAAGTTGGGTGCTCCGGTCATCCGGGTGTTCACCGGTCCCAAAATGCCGGAGGGCCACACCTTCGAGCAGGTTCTTGAATGGATGATCCCCGCGTTCCTCGAATGCGCAGATTGCGGCCAAAAGCACGGAGTCCTCGTCGGACTGCAGAATCACAACGATTTTGCAAAAACTGCCGAACAGACCATCCGGATCATCAATGCCGTCAACTCGAAGTGGTTCGGCTCGATTCTGGACGTGGGCAGCTTGCGCGAGAACGATCCCTATGAGGAGATCGAGAGGCTCCTGCCCTACGCCGTCTCGTGGCAACTCAAAGAATTGGTGGGCTACGGGACCAGGGAAGTTCCTACCGACCTGGCAAAAGTGAGGTCCCTTATCGACCGCGGTGGATATCGCGGCTATCTCCCCGTGGAGACTCTGGGGCCGGGAGATCCCGCGGCGAAAGTGGCGGTGTTCATCGAGCAGGTCCGAAAAGCTTTCGGTCTTTCGTGAGTTCGCGGCAGCCGCGCAAACTTAATTTTCGGAAGGCTTCTCCGCGTGATCGATCCGCAGGAGCTGAACAGGGGATTTTACAGTTTCCAATCTCAAGCCGATGTCCTTCAGTGCGGTGAAAAGATCGGGCAGATCGCTCTGCGCCTCGCGTGAACCTGCGAAGCGTCCTTTAAATTGACTGTCATCGGGCCTCCAGCTCAGCTCGAAATCGTAGGTTCCGGAGAGACCGGTTTTGTCGGCAACGGGGCGAGAGAGGACCGTACTTTCCAGATATCTCGCGAACCATGCCATTGATGTGTCCCGACAAACGTAGTGCAGACTCCCCGTGTCTCGGATGCCCGATGGCTCCCCGCCATCGCCGGGCCTACGCTCTTTCAGCTTGGGACTGTCCTTGCCGGCGGTGAGTACGTAACTGGAAATCTCTTTTGATTCGTAGTGAAACGTCAACTTGAATCTTTCCGCAAGCAGGGTCTTCAGCATTTCCAGGCGCTGTTGCTGAGAGGCTTTCCCTTCAGCTCTGGCCTCGATGTCATAACGGGCGCCTTCAATCCAACCCGGTCCCCCGCTAACGAGATCGGAAGGCAGCGTGTATGCCAGTTGAATCACCTCCCGGAGGGACATTCCGCGGAGGCTCAGGCTGTTGCCGGAACTCGGCGCGGATGCTCTGGAGCCGCTGAATTCGGGGGGCGTCGGCTTAATCGACGCCACCTCAAAGGCGAGTGGACTGGCTACCGGCGCGGAGGGCACTGCTGGCTGTGCGTGGATTCGGACGGCGCCTAGCAAAGCAATCACGGCAGGCCAAACGAACAGCGAGCAAGAGCAGGTGCGAGGTGTTTTCACGGAGCTAGGACGTTGCAGCAGGAGGGGACGTTGGCAAATTAACCGAACCTGCTACAGCCGCAAGTGACCCCTGCGCATTTTCCTCTCGCATGCGCACAATGGGAGGAGCCGCCGGAGGTCCAAGAACTTCGAATGATTCGTGTGATTCTCGCAATCGCCGCTTTTACGCCGATTCTGGCGGGTCAATCCCGGCCCGATCCGAGCGAAATTCCCGTTCCGCCCATCGAGACGTCGCAGCGTGCCATGCCCGGCGTGAAGCAACTTCCCGACCGTCCGGAAATGCCCGATGTGCTCACCATGAACAACGGGAAGAAGGTCACCACCGAGGCGCAGTGGAAGCAGCGGCGCGAGGAGATGAAGCGAATCCTCGAATACTATGCCGTGGGACAGGCCCCGCCGCCTCCGGGCAACGTGAAGGGGCATGAGATCAGTTCTCAATTGGTAAGGAACGGCAAGGTGAAATACCGCCTGGTGCACCTGACCTTCGGTCCGAAAGAGAGCCTCAGCCTCGATATCGGCATTTTCACTCCAGTGGAAGGCGGACCGGTCCCCGCAGTGATTTCGCCTTCGGGTTCACCTCCCGGCGCGACTCCCCTCGAACGACTGCCGCAGGGCCCCACGCAGGGCAAAGGGGTCGATGTGTTGCTGGTGGTGGGGTCGCAAGGTGCGGCCTCCGGCGCTGCAGCAGACGTAGGCGGGCGTGGGCCGGCGCGCGGACCGCGCGATGCCGAGGCGGTGGCGGCCGCCAGCCCGGTCCTGGCGCATGGCTTCGCTTTCGTCACGTTTAACAATAACGATTGCGGCGAAGACACCACGCTGCGCAATCCCGATGGCAGTTGGGCGTTCCGCAACACACGCTTCTACCCGGCTTATCCGAAATACGATTGGGGACTGTTGCAGGGGTGGGCATGGGGCGTCTCGCGCATCGTGGACTATCTGCAGACGGATCCGGCCATCGACCGCACCAAGTTGATCGTCACCGGCGTGTCGCGTACTGGAAAATCGGCACTGGTGGCGGGAGCATTCGATGAGCGGATCGCGATGGTCGCGCCAGTAGCGAGTTCGGGTGGCGGCACTCCGGCCTACCGGTTCAGCGGCGCAGAGCGCGGTGGCAAGGAGGGATTGAGCGAAATGATGCGCACATATCCCAACTGGTTCTCGCCTCACCTCCACGAATTCTGGGGACAACCCGATAAACTTCCCTTCGACGAGCATTGGTTCATCGCCCTGGCCGCGCCGCGTCCTTTCATCGCGCTCGAAGGAACCCGTGACCAGAACGTCAACGCCAACGGAGTCAAGCAGTCGTGGCTCGCGGCCCAACCGGCGTACGCGCTGTTTCACGCGCTCGATCGCCTTGGGGTGAGTTGGGCCGATCGCCCGCACGGCATGGTGCAGGGGGACTGGGACGCCCTTCTGGCGTTCGTCGATAAATTTCTGCTGGGCAAGACCGTGGATCGGCGATTCGACTCTTTCCCGGAAGCGCCGTAAGGAATCTCTCCCGGCCGGCATAGGGTAGTGTGCGGGCCGTGGCTTTTTCGCCAATCGCGGACCTCGCCACACATACCACGCGAGAGGAGCGCGATCACGTCATGAGATGCCCGAGTTGCGGTATACGGTTACAGGGCAATGCCAGCTTTTGCGACCGTTGCGGCGCCAGAAGGGCGCGCCCCTCTGGATCGCGCATCCGCCGGAGAGCGCTGGTCGCGATCCTTTGCGCACTCGTCCTCATTAATGCAGCGGGCGCCACGATGCTGCTCATGAGGCGCACGGCGGCCGATCCCGCAGTTGACGCAGCCCTTATCGTCGAACAACACGGCGCCGCCCTGAAAGTGATCTCCACCTCCGGCGAGATTCTGCTCGATTCCAAGAAGGGCGAATGGCGGACCCTCCAGGCGGGAACTGGCCCCACGTGGGGAGTCGTCCTTCGTGACGAGGCGGGCGCGATTCGGCTCATCGACAAATGGGGAAAGCAGACTCTGAATCCGCCTGGCATTCCTTTCGACGATTTTCACGAAGGGTTGGCGCCCGCCTGGGCGTCTGGAAACGGGAAAGCGAAATGCGGTTACCTCGACCGCGATCACCACATGGCAATCGCCGCCGAATACCAGCGCTGCCTGCCGTTCTCGGAGGGCTTGGCATTGGTGCTGGGAGATACGGGTTGGGGCCACATTGACCGGTCGGGCCAGATGCGGATCTCCGCCCGTTACACCGACGGTTGCAAATTCTCCGAGGGTGCGGCGAAGGTCAAGCGCGGCGGACGCTGGATGTTCTTGGACGGCCAGGGTACGGAACTCTTCCCCGTGGATTACGAAGGCTGCGGGGCTTTCTCCAGCGGGCTCGCGATTGCGAAACGCGGCGTCCTTTTCGGTTACGTCGACCACTCCGGCCAGTGGGCGATTTCCCCGCGATTTCAGGGTGGCTCCAACTTTCAGGAGGGACGGGCCTTCGTCTGGTCGGAAAAGCAGATCGGCATGATCGACGAGCAAGGTAGGGAATTCGAGATCCCGAAACTTTCGGAACAGGGGGACTTCGAACACGGTCTGGCGCGGGTACGCATCGGGCGCCATTGGGGACTCATTGACCGGGGCGGCCACATGGCTGTGACCGCACATTACCGCAAAATCGACGGATTGGAGTCGGGACTCCGTAAGGCAATCTGCGACGACGGCCAGATCGACTTCCTGGACGAGGCTGGCGCACCGGTGAAGCCGCCCGTACCGCACTGCGTGGCATACGCCGGGGGCCTGTTTACTTGCCCGGCTGGGCCCGTCCAGTCGTATGTCTACCTGACGCGCGCCGGAAAACAGATCGGTGGTGTACGATTCAATCCATGAGCAAACGATTTTGCTTGCATTGCGGGGCGGAACTCGGGCCGGAGGAGCGTTTCTGCGATCAGTGCGGCCGCCCGGCGCCGTTGCCTTCGCCGGGCCCGGCGCCCTTGCCTCCACCGCAAGTGGTGATGACCATGGTGACGCCTCCGCTCAAGGTGGCTCCTCGGACTGCACCGCAGCCGTCCGAGCCGGACCCGCCAGAGCCCCCGCACTCACCCAAATCGTTGCCGGGCAGGAGCTACTGGATCATCGCCGTGATCGCACTATCGGCAATGGCAGGCGGATTCGTGACCCGCTGGTATTACCTGCGGACTCCGCCGCCCGTTCCATCGCGCACCGATCCGCCTGCGGTTGAGCAGCCTGCCACCGCACAAGCCCCGCCGGCTCCCAAGGATCGCGCCAAGCCGTCGCCGCTCGACCCGGTCTCCGTCGCTCCGGAGAAGCGTCCTCGACCGCCGAACGACGAACCGTACATCGCGCCCGCGCCGCAGGCCGCCAGCAGCCCGGCGACGCCCACGGAGGGCCGCCCGGTCTACGATCCCGGCCCATCCGTGCAGACAAGGCCTGCGGATTCGCGTCCGGCCTCCGGAACACTTTCGTATTCAGGCCCGCCGGTGGCCCCGGATGGTGAGGTCGTCTTCGATGGCCTGCCACAAGGCGAGATCAAGTTCTCTTACGATTCCAATATATGGGCTGCGCGTCTCATGCGGGACGCCCACAGCTCGCGTTTGATCCTCCGCAACAAGAGCCCACTCGTGCAGATCAAGTGCGTGGTGCGTTGGGACCTCGGAGCGTAGGTGCCTGCTGAACAGATCGCGCGGCGGGGTGCGCGCGGCGGCGGGTGCGGAAGCAGATTGGGAAAGTTCAAAGGCAGCTCGAAAACGCCCTGCAGTCAGACTTGGTGGACCACGAAAAGCGTCGGCAAGAGTGTCGACGCGGCAAACAGGGTGTTTGCGCCACGGCAGCCAGCCTCTCAACCGCGCGAGAGCCTGCTAGAATCGATCAGATCGGATGATGGACGACAGAGTTAGGGTGGCTTTGCGGGATCTCGTCGCGGAGCAGGGTGAATCGATACTCGCCTCCAGGGAGCGCCTCCGAGGGCTGCTTTCAGACGATTGTCCGGAGTGCAGCCGGGAAATCAACGTCCTGATGATTGCGATGCAGGCGCAGGTGCCGGCGGAGTTGCGCACCTACGGATCGGCCACCGAGATTCGGGTTGGCTTGGGCGCGATCATCCATCGGTTGGAAAGGGCCTTCGGCTTGGGACGTCCCGCAGCCGCGTGGGCGGTGCTGAGCATCGCGTATGCGGTAGGGCGAATTGTGGAACAGCAGTTCCAGACGATGCTTCCCGAGTTGAGCCTGGAGTCGGGCATGTCGCCTCCGCCGTCGCCTCCAGCGACTCCGGCCACCGAGTCTGTGCGGCCGTTGCCACCACCGCCTCCTGCGCCGCCCTTGCCGCGACCGATCTCTCAACCCGCATCGCAGCCCCCACCCCGGCCGATCTCGCAGCCGCCATTTCAGCAGCCGCAGCCGCAGCCGCCGCCACGAGCGCCGTATTCTCCCCCGATGCCCACTCCGGTTTATGGATCGCCGGCATATTTCAACCGTCAGGCGCCCATGCTCCCGGCTCAGCCAGTGATCCCAGTCCAGCCGCCCCGCAGTTCGGGCGGCAAGATGGGAGTCGGAATCGGCATTGGAATCGGAATCGGAGTTCTGCTGATCGTCGGTATACTTCTGGCGGTGTCGCACCGTTCACAGGACCAGCCGTCACAGGGCGACACGCAAACTACCACTACACCCGGACAAGGCCCTGGTACTCAGTCCACACCGCCGGGAACCCAGCCGCCGCAAGCGCCCCAGAGTGAGTACATCACTTACAGCGACGCGAGCGGCGTGTTTCAAATGGAGGTGCCGCGCGAATGGCTGTCCAAACGTGAGGAGTCCGAAACCAAAATCGACAACACGGACAGCCATCTGATCCGGGCCGCTGTTTATCCGAGCGATGCGCAGCACGCCGACCTCGATGGATGGATTTCAGCGGGAATTCGTGTGTCGATCCTGACGCCCCCTCCCGGCCAGTCATGGCAGACGGACTGGGCGACCGAATGGCAGAAGAAGTCGTTCAATAATTTGCTGAACGGCTACGCCAAGTTCCAAGACACCAATATTGAGCCGATCCAATTGGGCAACATCGCCACCAGTACGACGGCGGTCTTGGGCGAGTCTCCCACCATCTCCGAGCCGGAAGTCGCGCGCGCCTATATTGGATTTACCCAGAAGTACCTGATCACGGTTGAGGTCTCGATGCCGCAGTCCAAACGCTCCCTTTTCGATTCGGCCGACGAACGTCTCCGAAAGACCTTCGAAATCGATAAGAAGGTGCCTTGAAGAGCAGTGTCGGGGTTAGGGGTTCGGGGTTAGTGGTTCGGGGTTAGGGAGTCGGGAGTCGGGGGTCGGGGATTGGGATTAGGGGCTGGGGCCCGTTGCGGGTCGCTGGAATGCGAGCTTCGTCTACTTCCCGGATCGGGTTACGCGAGACCTCGGGTCCGGCTGGTATACTGAAATTTCCCCTTTTTGAACACAGGAGTTCTCTGAGCAATGTTTGATTTATTTCGTAGCCGTGACAAAGCCGTCCGTATCCTCTTGGGCGCCCTACTGGTAATGGTGGCCATTTCGATGCTCACCTACCTGATTCCGAGTTACAACACGGGCGCGAGCACTTCCTCGGACGTAGTCGCCGATATCGGGAGCGATAGTCTCTCGCTGCAGGAGGTGCAGCGGCAGATTCAGAATACCGTCCGCGGACGCCAGTTGCCGCCGTCGATCATGCCGAATTTCATTCCCCAGATCATTGATTCGATGGTGACCGAACGGGCCATTGCCTACGAGGCCGAGCGGCTCGGTTTCGTGGTGACGGATGCGCAGATCGCCGATGGCATTCGCCAGATGGTGCCGTCCCTCTTTCCGGATGGCAAGTTCGTCGGAACGGCCATGTACTCCGGATTCCTGGCCCAGCAGAACATCACGATCGCGGAATTTGAGGCCGATGTAAGACGCCAGTTGCTCGGCACCCGGATGCGCGACGTGGCTCTGGAAGGCACCATCGTCACCCCGCTCGAGATCGAGCAGGAGTATCGCAAGAAGAACGAGAAGCTGAAGATCGAGTATGTCAAGGTGCCGTCCGACAAGTACAAGGCGGAAGTCCAGCCCAACGACAAGGACATGCAGGACTTTTACAACGCCAACAAGTTCCAGTACACGTCGCCCGAGAAGCGGAACCTGGCGGTGCTGGTGGCGGACCAGGCGAAGCTCGAAGCCAGTATCAATCCGACGGATGCCGACCTGCATCGCAAGTACAGCCAGTCGCAGGAGAATTATCGCATTCCCGACCGTGTGAAGATCCGGCAGATCCTGCTGAAGACCACAGGCAAGCCGGCGGAAGATGCCAAGGTCAAGGCAAAGGCCGAAGATCTGTTGAAACAGATCAAGGCGGGTGGCGACTTCGCGGCGCTCGCGAAGGCGAATTCCGAAGATCCCAGTTCGGCGGCGAATGGCGGCAACATGCCCGATTGGCTGACCCACGGACAGTTCTCTTCGCCCGATTTCGATAAGGTGGCATTTACTCTGAAGCCCGGCCAGACCGACATGGTGAAGGTGGACTACGGCTACCACATCGTGCAGGTGATGCAAAAGGAAGACGGCCGCCTGAGGCCTTTTGAGGAAGTAAAAGGCGAGCTGATTTCGCAGATCCAGAAGGAACGCGCCACCGACATGATGCAGAAGATTTCGGACAAGGCCCAGTCCGCGCTGCAGAAAGATCCAACTCATCCGGACAAAGTGGCCGCCGACCTGGGCATGGAACTGGTAATGGCCAATAACGTCGAAGCCGGCAAACCGATCGAGGGCATTGGTTCGGCGCCCGATCTGGAAAGCGCGGTGGGCACCATGAAGAAGGGCGAAGTCTCGCAGCCGGTCACCCTGGCCGCCAACAAGCTCGCGATTGCCGTGGTGACGGACGTGATTCCTCCTCGCCAAGCGTCGTTCGATGAGGTCAAGGATAGGGTCAAGCAGTCGATTATCGATAACCGGCTCACGGTTGCGGTGCAGAAGCACGCCGGCGAATTGGTGCAGAAGGCCACCACCATGGGCGGCGATCTCGCCAAGGCCGCCAAGGAGATGGGGCTCGAGATCAAGACTTCCGAGGAGTTCACGCGGTCCGGCAACATTGAAGGACTCGGGCCGGCCAGCTATGTTGGCGATGCCTTCGGCCGGCCGGATGGTGCGATCGTCGGTCCCCTGTCGGGCGGCGGCACGACTCTGGTGGCCAAGGTAATCGCGCATGTACAACCCGATATGTCGAAGCTGCCGGAGCAGCGCGTGCAGATCCGTGACGAGATCAAGGGCCAGAAGGGCCGCGATCGCAACAGCCTGTTCGACGCCGGGCTGCGCGACACCTTGGTCAAGGAAGGCAAGATCAAGTACCACAACGACGTCATCAGCCGGTTGATCGCCAGCTACCGTTCCAGCAGCTAGGCCAGGATGATCCAAGCACTCCTGGATTTCATTCGGACGCTGACCGATCCGGAGCGCCTCATTGCGCTCCTCAGCACCATACTTTCCGGATGGTTGGGATACGCCGCTCTTTTTGCGATCGTGTATTCCGAAACCGGATTGCTGGTGGGCTTTTTCCTGCCCGGGGATTCGCTGCTGTTCACGGTCGGAGTGGTAGCGAAAACCGGGCACCTGGATATTGTGTGGGTGAACGCGGTGCTCATGGCCGCCGCGATCCTCGGCGATTCCACCGGCTATTTTCTGGGACGGCAGACCGGTCCTAAGATCTTCAGCCGTCCGGACTCGCGCCTGTTCAAACAGGAATACGTCACAAGGACGCGGCATTTCTACGAACGCTACGGCGGGAAAACGATCATCTATGCCCGCTTCGTGCCGATCGTCCGCACTTTTGCCGCATTCATCGCGGGGGTGGGGCAGATGCCGTACTTCAAGTTCCTGCCGTTCAGTGTGTGCGGAGGCATCGGCTGGATTGCCTTCATGAGCCTGCTGGGCTACTGGGTCGGCTCGTTCCCGTTCGTCCGCCGCTACTTCGACAAGGTCATCCTGCTGATCATCTTCGTCTCTCTGCTGCCCACGATTATTGAAGTGGTGAGGGCCCGCATGGCTCCGAAGGCAGAAAAAGCGCAAGCCTGACACGGGCTGTCACTTCAGAATTATTCGGCGCCATTTCCGCTCCGTACTTGCCGCATATCTGAATCCGCCCTCCGCGCTTCGGAATCGGGTAGTGGGTCAGTCTGAAGCTGACCCGTCCGCCAGGGCGAGAATTTCTTCCACGGTCCACAGCGTGAAGGACAGGCCAGATCTCATGGCGGGCGTCATCTTCAAAGTCTGCTGAATACGCCCGAAGTTGTACCACATTAAATACAACGCGATGCTCGCCGCGTGATCCTCGACCTTCTTTGAGAAGGCGTTCGTAAGCCGGGTGAAGCGCCGCATGGACATCCGCATCGTGAAGTTCTGGCGTTCCACATAGCCGGTGCTGATGTGCTTCGGGTCGGGATCGCCGATAGTCGGCTTCTTTTCGCAGCCAGTGCAGATGGCGGGGCTGTAGCGTGCTTCGGTCTGGCGATCTGCTCCATAAATCTTGTGCAGGATCGCATAATCGATTTCCTCGTCAAAGGCTCCTACGATGCCGCTCAGGTAGACCTTCAGCCGATCGGTAGTCAACTGCACGCGGTTTTCAAGACGGCCTGCCAGATCCTTGATGAATTCTTCCGCTGAGACCGCATCGCGCTTGCCAACCAGCCAGCAAGGGATTAGTTTCGTTTCGGCGTCGATTGCTGTCCACGTCCACACGTCGCCTGCTATTTGGGGATCCGCGATTTCCGACGTGACATTCTTCTGCCTCGCATAAACGAAGGACCAAATCTCGTCGCACTGAATGCGCTGGCAGTGGAGATTGCGGAGTTTCTCATCCTGATAGCGTGAAAGCGCAGAGCCAACTGCAACGAGCAGCTTCACTACGGTGTTCTTGGCGACGCCGGTCATCCGAACAGTGGAGCGGATGGAATTTCCTTCGATTAGGCATCGGATCGCTTGAGCTTGGTGGGCCTTGTCCAGACGGTTCAGGGTGACCATTATGCTTGAGCGATAATGGATGGTGAATAGGTCATCGGTCTCTATCCCGCCACTATTCGCAGTCCACTAGAGCCAGAGTCCAAGCGATAATAGGACCTGAATTCCGCTAACTCCATATGGAGCATTTTTGCCAAATCCCCATACGAGTATCCGAGGTCGTTTAAATGGGCCTTGATAATTTCAAGGAGAAGGGTTGGGTGTTCCCTGGCTATATCCAACGAAGGCGGCTCACGCAATGCATAATTGTTCTGTTGAAGCTGCATACGGAGATAAACGAACTGATTGCCGTTGATCACGCCTAAATCCCGCGCTCGCTGCGCCAGCGCACCGATTGAAACCTTCCAATGCGGCTTGAGCCGCGCGAGCGAATGAAGCTTCACCGGCGGTCGAAGATGAGGTCTAATATCGGCGGCGGGCATTAGAAACTCGGCTGCAAATCGGTTTGCCTCATTCTCCATATTGGGGTTCGGAAGACTATGCAGTATCACATGGCCGAGTTCGTGAGCCAGCGTAAATCGATCCCGATCTGCACTAATCTCTGGGTGATCATTCAGGAAGAAGATCGGAGGAGCAGGTGGAATCCATTCACTCAAACCGAACATCTTGGCAGTCTCAAAATCGAAACGAATTACAATTGCCCCGGCGTCTTCAAGCAGGCGGACCATATTAGCGATAGGTCCTGCCGGAATTCTCCATGCTGCCCGGATGAGTCCTGCGATAGTTGCGATTTTCCCTGAGTGCTCGTCAATATCGATCCGTTTGAATCGATTCCGCATGTCGAGATCAGTGGCCTTTGAGAGTTGCTGAATGTGAAGGCGATAAATATTAACTTTGGCTTCGATCTTTCGAAGAACTGGATTCGTTACAGATTGTTGCTTGCGATGGTAAAAGCTGGTCGCGCCGAAAGGATAAACCGATTCTCTTTGTTCAAAAAAGGAGACGGGATAGCGAAGTTCCTGCGAGAGCGCTGCTGCCGCCTCGTCCGTGATTTCAAGATCGTCCGATTCGTACTTTGAAACAGTACCTTGCCGAACCTTCAATTTGTCCGCGAGTTCCGTTTGAGTCCACCGACGTGATTCCCTGGCGAGGGTGAGCATTCTTGGGTTGTAGCGCATTGCTATTTCTCATTTGTGCCATCCCGTTTACGCTTCGCTCCACCAGGAAGAAGATTGAAACGGGGTTCCACAGGCATGGGTCCAAACGGAAGTACCTCGTTCATCTGAGTTACCGCCCCACTTTCTGGTATGGAGAAAACTGCCTTTGAATCTACGACTCTTACAACTTGTACAATGCTGAATCCATTCCGCAACGGTGCCATCACATAGCCGACATCAACATACGTTGCTTGATCCGGCATTCCAGGCAGGGACTCGTTTCTTCGCAGTGCCTCCGCTCGCTCCGTCGGGTAATTGCGTGACGTGCCGTCTTCGGACAGTTTTTTAAATCGGCAAACCGCCAATCCATCGACCCCATATCCAATGCCATCAATTCCTAGATGAAAGCCGTTCTGTTCCAGGATTTGGACGCCGGGAACGTCGGCCGCGAATTCTCTTTTAGCGGATTCCACCATGTACGAGTGAAGAATATTGGCCTCAGTGGTTGGGTCATATGCCAATCTGTGATCATCAGGAAGCTCCATGAATCGATCCCAAATTGGCCATACTATTCTTGCAAAACGCCCCGCGTGGGGTCTTAGCATCGCCTGGAGGTCGGGGAGAGAAATAATCGACAAGTTGCTTCCTCCACTGTGAAATACGCTCACATAGGAAGGATCTTAGCTGGAGTTTTCCGAAATGTCAATACAAATTATTCCAAATTTTATTCCGAAACAGGCTGACCTTAATGCTTGAGCCAACGGGCCTGTGCCGCCTTCTTCGCTATCATCTTCCGTTTCCGGGGGGACAGTACTGCCGCCCGAGCCGCGCCGCCCTTCGCGCCGCCCAGTTTCCCTAGTGCCACCGCTGCGGGATTCTTTCCCTTGTTCGGATCAGGCAGCGGTGTACCATCCAACTGCTCGCCGATAACCTGTTCCACCACATGACGCGCGACGGTCGCGAAGTCATGATCCTTCGGGTTTGCTTGAACGGGTAGGCATGCTACGATTATGGCATGATCGTCGCAATTCATAAAGGCGTCGAAATTGAGATGACGCTACGCCAATTGCCGGACGGGCAGTGGACGGGGGATTTCGTGATCGATCCGAAGGGCAGTAGGGAAGTATTCATGCCTGAAGGCCTCGCGTTCGCTACGCGAGAACTTGCAAAGGAGACTGGGCTTAACGAGGCTCGCGCACATATCGACCGGACTCGCTGATCTGGCTCAAACTGACCCACAACCGGAATCGCTATCACGTCTGACCCGCAGGTTCGACATCGGAAAGTTCAGTTGCAAATCGGACCAGTGGGTTGCCCGCCTCGAAGATGTGAAGGCGCTCTCCCACGCCCTGCTGTAAACGCTGGGGTTCTAGGCGTAAGGGTAAGGTTACAAATGAAAAACCCGTCCCGTCTTCCGCGATGCAATGGTATTCTAGCTCAGCTTATTTAGGAGGGACGGATGAGGGCCGCCTGTCAATACTCCACGCTGCTACTCTGCTTGTGCGTTTCCGCCTTCGCCGCCGACAAGGTGGAAGGCTCCAATACCACCGCTGAAGAGTATTTCCGCGCCATTCGAGCGAACGACCTCGGATCGCTCAAGACGTTGTGTAAACCGGGTGTCGCCAAGGTGCGTGACCGCCTGGATTGGACACCTCTACACTTTGCCGCGCTCTTTGGCAGCGCGGAAGCGGTGAGGATGATCTTAGAGGCGGGAGGGGATCCAAATGCGCGCAACAAGTCGCAGGCGACGCCGCTGATTCTGGGGGCTTACAGTTTCGAAAAAACGCGCCTTTTGGTGGAAAAGGGCGGCGACGTGAACGCGAAGGCTGGAGAGGGGAGCACGCCGCTGTGGGTGGCGTCCGGGGCGCCTGGCAACGAAAAGACTGTCCGCTACCTGATCGAAAAGGGCGCCGATGTGAAGGAGATCCGTCCCAACGGCTCGGACTACCTGATTCGCGCGTCAGAGTATCAGGACCAGGCAATCGTGCGCCTGCTGCTCGATCAACACCTGGATCCGCACCGCTCGAACAACGCGGGAAGCAGTGCGCTCTATAGCGCAATCGCTTGCGATGGCGGCGCGAAAGCGCGCATGCTGATTTCAGCCGGAGCGAACGTCAACGCCTTCACGACTACCGCTGGAAATGTGAAGAACGGACCGATCGATGCCTTCGGACTCACACCACTGATGGATGCCGCGACTTGCGGCGAGACCTCCACGGTGGCGGCGTTGATCAAGGCGGGCGCGAATCTGAACGCGTTGGACCATCGACACATGACGGCGCTGATGATGGCGGCGGCGGTGGACCGCGCGAATCCCGAAACGGTGCGGGTACTAATTGAAGCGGGAGCTGATTTGAACATCGCAGATCGCAACTCCGAGACTGCGCTCGACTGGGCAAAGAAGTATCGCAACCCGGAAGTGGTCGCACTGTTGGAGAAGGCGGGAGCGCGGGGAAAAGGCTTGCCACCCGATCCGGTGCGGCCGGCGGATTACAAGCCGTATGCCCGGGAAGCGATCGCTCGCGCATCGGCATTGCTGGCGACTTCGAACGAGGCATTCTTCCGGGAGGGCGGCGGCTGCGTCGGTTGTCATCATCAGCCGTTCGCGGGGCGCGCTTTCGCCGCCGTGAAAGAGGCGGGTTTGCCCGCGGAAAAGCGCTTGCGGCAAGTTCTGGTGGATGGCATGACCATCGAACTCCCCAGGGTGATGGCCAAATTACCATACCTCACGGCGGGCGGTGGCGGTTACGATTCGTTCCTTTATCCTCTGGCCGGCTTCGCGGATATGGGTGAGCCCGCATCGTTTACAACCGATGTGATGGTGCACTACATCGCCGAATCGCAGGATCCCTCGGGCACGTGGATCGGGCAGGGCTCGCGTCCTCCGTTGCAGGAGAGTTCGATTACGCGGACCATGTTGGCAATCTATGCGATGAAGCATTACGGATGGGCGGCGCGACAGGCGGAGTTCGAGGAGCGGATTGCACGAGCGCGCACATGGCTGCTCAGCGCTTCTGCGGCGACCACGGTGGATGAGGCCGATCGATTGATGGGGCTGTGGCTCGCGGGTGCTCCGGAGAGTGATCTGCGAAAGGTGAGCCAGGTGTTGTTGGGGCGTCAACGAGGGGATGGCGGGTGGGCGCAAACTCCTTATCTCGATTCGGACGCTTTCGGAACGGCGGCGGCGCTATACTCTCTGCGGAAGACGGGATCGCTGAAGGTTTCCGACACGGCTTACCAGCGGGGGACGCAGTACCTTTTGAATACGCAGTTCCCGGACGGCTCGTGGTATGTGCGAAGCCGTGTGGTCAAGCTCCAGCCGTATTTCCAGAGCGCTTTTCCGTTCGATCACGATCAGTGGATTTCGAACACGGCGACCGCGTATGCTGTGATGGCGCTGGCACCAGTCGCGGGAGGGCGTTGAAGGGGAATGATCGCAGGCTGAATTCCGATCGCGGGACCGGTATTCGGCTATCCGAAGGGGCGGCCATGCCTTTCTCATGCCAAACACGAAGGTCTACTCCCTCTCAAAGCGCCGGAGCTAGCCAAACAGGTCGAAACTGATGCGCGAAGCTCTGCGCCGCTACCAGCAGCCGGAGGTATTCCTTGACCGCACCCATTTCATCAGCAGTTAGCCAGTGGTCCACAGGAGCTTACGGCCATCAGGCAAGACGCGAGGGCTAAAGGCACCGACAAGCTGACGATGGCTCCGATCAACCGGGAAGTCGCGGCTGTCCGCGGGCAGGAAAAGAAGAAAACCAGCCGTACCGCCCAATGATCAAGGTGGTCATCGATAGCATTGTGGTGTCTGGAACGTTGGTCGATAAGGGTCCGTCAACTGGCATTTTGGATTTAACCACCGCTTCAAAACTGGATCCGGATCCGGGCCGAGTTTCGGCAGTCTTAGACCTCCTCGGTCGCACCAGCACCGAGGTCTTTCCGAACCGAACGTTGAGAATCTCGCAGGACGAAACGGACAACCGCTTTCTGGAGTGTGCCGAGGGAGCCGCGGCCGACTTCCTGGTGACTGGCAACATTCGCCACTTTCCCGCCAGTGGCGGAACACCACGATCCTGACGCCCAGGGACTTCATAGACTTGATCAAGCCGAGCCCCACCTCTCCCGGCAGCACGGCAAGATTCCAAGCCCTTGACGTGCCGGGGCAAATCTGAAGCTGACAGCAGCGGCGTGCGGTACGCTGAGAGAGTCTGCCTATAGGCCTTATGAAACTGCAAAAGATTGCTGACAGCCTGGAGTGCCGCCTCGAAGGTGACGGGGAATTGGAGATCTCAGGCGTGGCCGGCATGGAGCATGCAGGTCCCGGGCATCTGACCTTTCTGGCCAATCCGAAGTACGCTCCCAAAGTGAAACACACGAAGGCCAGCGCCATTCTGGTATCCGAGGCGGTCCACGGACTGAGCATCGCCTGCCTGGTTTCCGATAATCCCTATCTCGATTTCGCGCGCGCGCTGGCACTGTTTTACCAGCCGCCACGCCCTGCTATCGGCATCCACCCGCTTGCCTGTGTGGCGCCTACCGCCCAGGTGGGCGAAGGCTGCTCCATCGGACCATTCGCAGTAGTGGGAGAGCATGTGCGCATCGGGCGCAACGCCGTGTTGCATCCGCACGTGGTGATCTATGAAGGCGCCGAGATTGGCGACGACTTTCTGGCGCATTCCCACGCTACGGTGCGCGAGTTCTGCCGGATTGGCAACCGCGTGATCCTGCAGAATAGCGTCGTGGTGGGCGGGGATGGCTTCGGTTTCGCGAAATGTGCCGATGGCAGCCAGTTCAAGATCGTGCAATCCGGCAGGACAGTGATCGAAGACGATGTGGAGATTCAGAGCCTCACGTCGGTGGACCGGGCCACGGTGGGCGAAACACGCGTGAAGCGTGGCGCCAAGATCGACAGCCTGGTGCAGGTGGGGCACGCCTGCGTGGTGGGCGAAGACAACATCATCTGCGCGCAGACGGGGCTCGCGGGAAGCACGGTGCTGGAGCGCAACGTGCTGCTGGCGGGGCAGGTGGGATCGTCGGGGCACCTCACCGTGCATGAAGGGGCGATAGTCTATGCGCAAAGCGGAATCGGCGGGGACGTGGCGCCGAATACGCGCATCTCCGGATCGCCTGCGTTTGCGGCCAATGAGTGGCTGCGCGCGATTACAGCCTTTCCCAAGTTGCCGGAGTTATTGAAGACTGTGAGAGAGTTGAAGAAGCGCCTCGACGAGCTGAAGAAGAATGAGTAATCCGACCGTACCTCCTCATGACACACGGCGCCCTGTCGCCTACCTGAATCAGGGGTTTTTGAATAGCCCGGATGCCCGGGCACTACGCATCCTGGCCGAGTTTCTGGAGCCTTTGGCCCATTTTCGGCGCGAGAAGGTGCGCGATACCGTGGTGTTCTTCGGGTCGGCGCGGATTCGCGAGACGGGGCCCCTCAAGCAGTATTACGACGACGCCCGCACCCTGGCGAAGATGCTGACCGAGTGGTCGGGGCAATTCACGAACAGCACGTATCGTTTCGTGGTGTGTTCCGGTGGCGGACCCGGCATCATGGAGGCCGCCAATCGCGGCGCGGCGGATGCGGGCGGCAAGACGGTGGGGCTGAACATCGGACTTCCGTTCGAGCAGTTCCCGAACCCCTACATCACACCGGAATTGAGCTTCGAGTTTCACTACTTCTTCATGCGCAAGTTCTGGTTTGCGTATCTTTCGAAGGCGCTGGTGGTGTTTCCTGGGGGTTTTGGAACTCTGGACGAGATGATGGAGATCCTCACCCTGGTGCAGACGCAGAAGCTGGCCAAACACATGACGATCGTGTTGTACGGCTCGAGTTACTGGAACGAGATCGTGAACTTCGAAGCTCTGGTCAAACACGGCATGATCTCGCCCGAGGACCTGAATCTCTACCAGTTTGCCGACGATCCGCAGACGGCGTTCGACTTGTTGAAAGCCGGCTTGACCACTTATGCCATGCAGCCGGAGACACCGGAAACACCCGCGATCTCGAAATCGATCAATCCACAGAAACCCGCCGGCGCCTAGCCGGGTTAGAGAGTAATCGATGTTCCGGCGAATTGTTGCACCCGGGGTGGAGTTGCGGTTGTTCGAGATGCGCGACGCCGCGCGGCTATTCGCGGTGGTGGACCGCAATCGCACGTATCTGCGGCAGTGGCTGCCGTGGGTGGATTACACCCAAAGCGCCGAAGATATCCGCGCCTTCATCGCACGGGTGCAGGAGCAATTCGACGCGAACCAGGGGCCGCAAGCCGCCATCTGGGTGAACGGGGAGATCAGTGGAGCCCTGGGCTGTCACGCGATCGATTGGGCCAACCGGAACAGCAGTCTGGGCTATTGGGTGGACGCGGAACAGCAGGGCCGCGGGCTGATCACGAAGTGCTGTGCGGCCATGCTGGACTATCTGTTTCACGAAATGTCGCTGCATCGCGTGGAGATCCGCTGCGGCACCGAGAACCGCAAGAGTTGCGCAGTGCCGGAACGGCTGGGCTTCACGCGCGAAGGCGTGGCGCGAGAAGCCGAGTGGGTCTGTAACCGATGGGTGGACCTGGTGGTGTGGGGCCTGCTGTCGCGCGATTGGAAAAATCCGAACCCGCGGTAGCTTCGTATCGTGAGATGAGGCACCACCAATGGATTCCAGATCTTCGAACGGCCGCAGGCACGCCGTCGTTATCGGCGGCAGCATGGCGGGGTTGCTGGCCGCGCGCGTACTTTCGGATCACTTCCCACAGGTCACAGTACTGGAGCGTGATTCGTTCCCGGTAGCGCGGGAGAATCGGCGCGGTGTACCGCAGGGGCGGCATACACACGGTCTGCTGGCGGGCGGACGCCAGACGCTGGAGACCCTGTTTCCTGGAATCTCGCAAGATGTCGTGCGCGCCGGCGCAGTGACTGGCGACATCGTGGGGGAAAGCCGCTGGTTCATGGAGGGGGCGTGCCACGCGCGCTTTGCGAGCGGCCTGCAAGGCTTCCTGATGAGCCGGCCGTTTCTGGAAGGCGAGGTCCGCGATCGCGTGCGCAGGTTGGCGGGAGTTCGCTTTCGCGAGAACTGCGACGTCGAGGGATTGGCCGCATCCGCCGATAACAGCCGCGTACTGGGGGTAAGGATCGCGGGGGAGACAGTGGAGGCCGACCTGGTCGTGGATACCGCGGGACGCGGCTCCCATTCGCCCGAATGGCTGGACGGCATGGGCTATACAAAAGCCGCGGAGGAGCGGGTGGAAGTGGGGCTGAGCTACACGACCCGCTGGTTCCGGCGCCTCCCCACCGATCTCAACGGCGACCGGGCCATCATCATCCCGCCGACGCCATCCGGCAAACGCGGCGGCGTGATGATCGCGCAAGAGGGCGGACGCTGGTCGGTGACGTTGATCGCGCACTTCGTCCCAGCCGCGCCCTCGGAAATGGAAGGTTTCGTGGAGTTTGCGAAGAACCTGCCGGCTCCCTACATTTACGAAGTAGTGGGGCGGGCGGAACCGCTGGGCGATGCCGCGGGCGCACGCTTTCCGGCCAGCATGCGGCGGCGTTATGAGAAGCTGAAACGCTTTCCGGAAGGGTACCTGGTGATGGGGGATGCGATGTCGAGCTTCAATCCTATCTACGGGCAAGGGATGACCGTGGCCGCCCTCGAATCGATGGAATTGCAGGCGGCGCTGGGGGAAGGGACTGAGAGCCTGGCGAAACGCTTCTTTGCGCGTGCTTCCAAAGTGGTGGACATCCCGTGGAGCATGGCGGTAGGCAACGATCTGCGAATGCCGGAAACCAAGGGTCCGCGCACCTTGGGGGTCAAGGTGATCAACGCTTATTTGGGGAAGTTGCACAAAGCGGCTCATCACGATCCGGCGGTGGTGATGGCATTCCACCGGGTAGCCAATCTGCTGGCGTCACCCGCCAGTATTCTCCACCCCCGGATCGCGATGCGCGTTTTGTGGGGGAATTTGCGTTCGCGGCCGAGGGTCGTGGAAGCACCGCACGCGATGAGAGCGAATGCGGCACAGTGAGGAGATTGATGAATCCGATTAAATCCACGACCGTTGAGACTAACGGGATTCGAATGCACCTGCTGGAAGCGGGGAGTGGTCCACTGGTGGTGCTGCTGCACGGATTTCCGGAATTGGGCTACTCCTGGCGTCACCAGTTGACGGCGATTGCCGCAGCCGGATATCGCGTGGTGGCACCCGATCAGCGAGGCTATGGGCGGACCGATCGTCCCGCGGCGATCGAAGCTTACACACTTTGCCACCTGGCAGGCGATGCGGTGGGACTGGTGCAGGCGCTGGGAGAGAAGCAGGCAGCGGTGTTCGGGCACGACTGGGGATCGGCGGTGGCGTGGACGAGTGCGTTGTTGCGGCCCGACCTGTTTCCGGTGGTGGGACTGCTGAGCGTCCCTTATCTCGCCGATCTTTGGGCGGGGCCGCCTCCCACCTCGTTGATGGAGCAGTTGCGGGCGGGCGGGATGATGCTCTACCAGCTTTATTTTCAGGAGCCCGGGCCGGCGGATCGCGACCTGGCTCGGGACGCACGCGATTCGATTCTGCGGCTGTTTGCGGGATCGGGGGGAGGGATCGCTCCCCAGCAGCAGTGGCGGTTTCTGTACCCGGCGTCGGAGGCGTTCCTCGATCATCTGCCGAAAGTGGACCGGTTGCCGTCATGGCTGAGCGAGGAGGAGTTGGAATATTTTGGCTGCGAATTCGCGCGGACGGGCTTTACAGGCGGATTGAACTGGTATCGTAATATGGATCGCGATCGGGAATTGCTGGCATTCCTGGCGGGCGCCAGGATTCAACAGCCTTCGGTATTTCTGGCAGGTGAGGAAGATCTGGTGATTCAGATGTACCGCCGCGACTTCGACATCCTGGAACAGACGATGCCGGGTCTGACGGCGAAGAGTTTGATCGCGGGCGCGGGCCATTGGGTGCAGCAGGAGAAGGCGGAAGAAGTAAATCAGCACCTGCTGGGTTTCCTCGCGAAGGCGTATCCATCGCCATTCGGGAGAATCGGGGACTGTAGCTAAAGGGCGAAGCTGGCGATCGAGGTTTGGTGAGGCCCAAGTCGACCGAGGCGCCCATGGAGGTTCAAACATGCGACGCCACTTGACTCTCGCTGCCCTCGGTTCGCTCCTATGCATACCGGCGGCGGCCCAACGGCCGACTCCCGACGAGCAACGGCACACTCTCGACACCGCCCGGGACATCGCGATCCACTACACCAGCAAGCTGCCGGACTTCATCTGCACCGAGCAGGTGATGCGCACCGACCGCGTCAATGCCGCCAATGTGAAGACCGACCGCCTGACGATCCAGCTCAGCTATTTCGGGCAGAAGGAGAAGCAGAAGCTCGTCTCGCTGAATGGGAGCAAGACGACGCAGCGTCTCGAATCGCTGGACGGGCTCATCACGGGCGGCGAATTCGGCAGCCTGCTCCTGGGTATTTTCGACCCGTCGTCGGCTGCCGATTTCCAGTGGAAGGAATCGTCCACCGTTCGCAAGCGGCGTGCGGCCGTCTATACCTATCGCATCGCGCGGGCTCACTCGCACTACATCGTGGGCCACCGCTCGGCGAGCGGAAACATGCTGGAGGCGGCGGCCGGCTACCACGGCGAAGTCGTCCTGGATAGCGAGACCTCCAGGGTGCTACGGCTCACGGCTTCCGCGGACGACATCCCCAAGGATTCGGGGATCCTGCAATCTTCGGTGGAAGTGGACTACGACTTCATTGACGTGGCAGGGCACAGCTATCTGCTGCCTTCGCGATCGGAATCTCATATGGAGCGAGCGTACCGGCAAATCGCCAACTCGGTGACTCTTGTCGACTATAAGAAATTTGAAGTAGATTCGACAATCGACTTCCACGCGCCGGAACAATGACGGCGGGTCGTCGGCGGACGCACAGCGCGGGACAAGCGCAGGCCCCGGGTAATCAGGCAAACGCCCTCTCAGTCTCAGACTCACGGTCGCGGCCCGTAACCTACCCGTATACGCTTGCCTACGCGCGCGGCTTACAACGAGCGTTCGGCCGATACGTGCGCTTGCGAGCCGCGCGCGTAAGCAAGCGATGCCCAATCGCCTGAAAAATCACTCCCTTACGGTCGTGGCTCGTTGTGAGCACCGCGCGTCAGCAAGCGCTCTCGCGATACGTCGGCGGACTCTGAAACCGCGGGCTAGGCCGACCTGGTCCGCCCAAAGGTGCCGGCGCTCAAACTCCTTTCCACTCGCACATGCCGTCCAATTCCGACTGCATGAACGCGCGGAAGCTGGGATACGGGCGCGCTCCCGGAATCCAGTTCGCGAAGAAGTAGGTCTGCCACTCGCCTTCTGCATCCACCACGGCGGGATTCAGCAAGACTACCGCGGCATCGCCGACTGCGCTTACTTGCAGGCACGACCCCAAAAGCGGATAAGTTTCCCGGTATGCCTCCGCCCAGCCCGCATTGTGCTCGCGAAACCACTCCACTTGCTCGACTCCGAAGATTTTCTGGATGAACGAACTGGGATGATGAAATCCGTTCGATGCCGCCAGGAATGCCCGGTATGAAGGCGGCAATGCCCGTCCGATTCGCTGTTCCAATGCTGCGATCTGGGTCTCGGTCGCGCCGGACTCACCGAGCCATCCTGGACTCGCCGCACGGACCCCGGCATCCGCCGAACGGTATTCGCTCAGTTCCCGCAGTAGCGCCATCCAGTCGAACCCATCTGCGACTTGCGGTGCCGACCTCCCAAGCCGGCGCAGCGATTCCGCTGCCTGGTAGACCACCTCAGCATCCGGGTCGCCGAGCAGCCGCTCGAGAACCGGCAGTCCGCGCTCTTCGTGGAACCCTCCGATTGCCGCGGCGACGCTCTTCCGCACGCGCGCCTCAGGATCCGCCGCCGCTTCCAGCGCGGGCTCGATCTCTCCGATGCCGCACAGTACCGAGGCCGCCATCGCCCGCTCCCAGCGATTGCCGCTCCGCAGCGTCTCCCGCAAGTAGTTCAGGAACCGGTGATCTCGCCCGTACAGGCCCGGCATGACTGCCATCCGGAACTGACGGGCGGCGCCCGACGGTTGGTTCGCCAACTCGGCGAGAAGACGTGTCTCTTTCTGTCCGCTGACCGGGCTCATCGCATCGAGCGTTTCCACCGCAACCTGGCGCAACCCGGGAACGGAGAGAGCGTGCACTACCGCCATTGCGGGAAAGAAGCCATCCTCCCACAGCGCCAGAGCCCGGACGATGGCCTTGCGAACACTGAGATCGTCCATCTCGTGGTCGATAATTGGCCGGATGGCCTGGAACGCCCGATGGTCGCGGCAGTGCCGCGCCAGATTCTCGAGCGCCTCAAGCCGCGCCGCCGCGGCCTGCGATCGACTCAGAACGTCGTGCATCCATCGGTCGCACGGGGAGAGTGGTGGCGTCGTGATGCTAATCCGCGCCTTGTAGTTGCCGCCATTTGCCATTGAAGTAGTACCAAGTGATCGAAGCCTTTTCCAGGAAGCTGTCGTCGATACCCTGATGATCGATCGGGGGCGGTTCAGGGCCTCCGTACGCACGATAGTGGCCCATGATGAAGTCACGCCCCACCGCCGTGAGTTCGCGGGAGTTATCGGAGTCCACTCCTGACGCCACGTTATCGGGATGAACATCGCGGTCGTTGCGGAATGCGAGCAGCGATGTTCGATTGCCGGCGGAGCAGAGAACCGCCCATCCGGTTTCGCCTCTTGCAAAGAAGTCGCCGCGAATCACATTGCGTCGAGGGCCACCGGCCGTCGGCTGCGGCACCAGGCAGCCGCGCGCACGAAGCACTCCAGCGATCGCTGGGGGAAGAGAGGGGAATGCCCCCACGGGCAGCCTCGCAGTCTTGCGCACAGGCTCAGCCGCGGGAGTCGGGGCGGGGCCACTCGGAAGTTGCGGCAGGATCTTCTGCCGGTCGAGCGTAGGGTCGATTGCCTGGGCTCGCAGGAAGTAATGCTCGGCTAGTTCCGCCACTCGCCGGTCCAGTGCGCCGCGCTGCACTGTCAGGTTGTACTGGCATTGCAGTACGTACGCGGCGTTCGAGACCACCCACATATTCCTGGAGGCATCCAGCCCGGCCCGCGCTCTCGCTGCCTGTGGGCCGCCGTTCAGAATCGAGAGAGCGTAGAGTTCCGCCAGCGGGCGAATCGCAAACGGATGGTTGGGATCGGCCGCTGCCGTCGCCTCCAGGTACTGAAGATACAGCCCGGCATCGAGGTTGCGGAAAAACGAGGCGGCATTCCACTGGATTCGAGCGTTCCTTTGATTGGCGCGGGTCGCGGTGTCCCATAGCGCCACGGCTCGCTGGTAGTCGGCATCGGACAGTTCTTTTCGCGAGAAACCCGACACATAGGAGTGCAGAATTTCTGATTCTGGATGATGCGCGATCAGCCAGATAGTGTGGCGCACGCGCTGGTCTCGGTCCTCGGGATGGTTTAGGCGATCGGCACGTGCCTCATACGCCATCAGCTTGAGTCGCGCCACGTAGTCCTCGGGATTCACAGCGAGATTCCGTTCGAGCGTGACTCGATCCGCCTCCTCCAGTTTGAGGATATCGCGCAAGGCCTGGTTGTAGGACGCGCTGAACATGGGTGGCGGAGACTGTGCAGGCAGGCTCCAGGCAAGCACCGTCAGAGACACTACGGCCCGGAAAAACATGCGCATGACCAGTCTGGCACAGCACGTGGAGGGCCGCTCTGCTATCGTTTTTCAGCATTGGGTTACAAGCCATCGGCGCGTAATCTTGAGACATGTTGTGGAAGTGTGTCCTTTTGGCAACTTCGATCGGCGGCTTGTTGTGGTCGCAGAACGGGCAGCAGGGCGCGCGGCCGGGGTGGCCATGTGTTCCCGGGCGCGCCGTGGACCCCGCATACATCCAGGTCAGCGAAAGCACCGGCGGGCAGTTATTCCTGTTTCAAAGGAATGAAGCCGCGCAGAGCATGGTGGTAATGAATGCTTCGCACACCCACCCTTCGACCGTACTCCGTGCCCTGGGCAATCTGTCGGGTGATCGCGACTTCGAGTTTGCAGTCGATTCGACGATGAAAAGCATGCTGATCCTCGCGTCCCTGCAATGCCGTAGCGCCATACGGCTCACCCGCCCCAGTGGCGCGGAACTCACTAAGGCCAACAGCCAGGAATACGTGGACCTGCAGGCTGGTCGCATTCAACGCATCGATCTACCGGAACCGGGAGTGTGGAAGTTGGGGATATCGGGCACGGGATTGTTTGTGATCTCCGTGCTTGCCAAAGCAGATGTCTCGCTAAATAGCTTGAGGCTCACCAACGGACGATTGAATGCCTACCTCCGTGGAGAGGCGTCGAATGTAAAATTCCAGATCGTCGACGCCGCCGGGGTTCCTGTGGCCGATCTCGACGCGGCGGGGTCGGAACACGACTGGCAAGCCGCTGTCGATTCGCCGGCCGAACGCTTTCGCATTCGCGTGACCGGCACCGATGCCATGGGCTGGCCATTCCAGCGTACTGACCCCGTCTTGTTCCGCCGCTCTACTGATGTGAAGTAGGATGGCATCGTGGTACTCATTCGCGGGGATGGGGTCGCGGCACGCTGTTGCGGGCATCTCTTGTCCCAATCCGGCGTCCCGGTGTATTTCGAACGCGTCGATCGTCCGCGCATTCCGGTCATTCTCCTGAGTGAGACAGCACAGTCGCTAATCCGCGACGTCTTTGGACGTGGCGATCTCTTCCTCGACTTGCCTCGGATTGGGCGGCGCGCGGTGGCATGGGGTACGGCGGCGAATCCAATGGAACTGTCCCACTCGGCGGTGGTGCTCTCGGAGGAGGCGCTGCTGGAGCGGCTAGGATCGCCGATACCCGTGCAAGGCGTTGCGGAGATCGACTGGACGATCTGCACCTCGCGGCCCCTCCCATCGCCCGTCACCGAGCACCGCTTCGGGTCGCGAAAGGCATCTACGCGAATCGTCGAATTGGCAGCCGGAACCGATCCATCCTCGTGCTGGATAGAGTCGCTCGAAAACGGCTGGCTCTTTCTCATCGCTAACGGCCCCGGGTCGGGATGGTTGGTGTCGGTGGGTTCTGGCTCGGAGGAGATGCTCGGAGAAAGCCGGCTGATCCAAGAGCAGATTTCCGCCACTCAGCCCGCCTCCGGGCAGTTTGTTTCGTCACCCAGAATCGTCGATCCGCTGGCCGATCTTGGATGGATTGCCTGCGGAACCGCTGCCATGGCATTCGACCCCATCTGCGGCGATGGCACGGCTCACGCGGTTCGCGAGGCGATCCTCGCCGCTGCCGTGATCCGTGCGGCCGCGCGCGGCGAAGATCAAGTGTCGCTTCTCGAGCATTACCAGACGAGGCTGCTTGCGGGCTTCCAGCGGCATCTCGTCGAGTGTCTCCCCTACTACACGTCTGGCGGGCAGGGCGAGTGGTGGGAGTCAGAGGCGAATTCGGTCAGGCAGGGAGTCGCGTGGTGCGTACAGCGTCTCGGCCCGCGCCCTTCGTTCCGCTATCGACTCGACGGCTTCGAGCTTTGCGCCGTCTAGCATTCGTGTCGCTTCGCCTACACACGTGGGCGCTGCGACACGGCCGCACCGCCACGAAACTCCGCGACGCCAGCATTCTGTTCGCGCGTGATCGTGGTATTCGAAGTGCCATCACTCCCGAGTGGAGGACGGCATTTCGGCTACGGTTGAGTGACTGGCCCTGGCCCGATATGCTGTTGACAGCAACATGCTACGAGTGCCGTGGCGGTCCCGCCGGTGGCGCGGGATTCTAGCCATCGTTTTGAGCACGCCCGTGCTCGCCATCGGGGTGATTTTCTGGCGGGCCTCTCACGCGAAAGATGAAGCGGCAGCGGAGGTTGTAGCCCGATCGCAACTGCCCTTCCGCATTCTGCCAATCGCCCGGGCGGTGCCGTCGTCCGTGGAGCCGATCGCGGCTAGCCCCGGCTTCCGCGACATCGCCGCATATAAAGATGTGATCGCGGTCAGTGCGCACGCGGGTCTCTTCCTTTACAGCCGGACCGGCACCCTGGTGCGATCGTACCGCGCGGGTATGGAATTGCCGCCGGCCGAGCTCGGAACGATGTCCGTGGGAATCGTCGCTGGCTCCTCCGAACCGGAACTCCTGATCGCCACGCGCGGGGAAGGAGTGCTGGCCTTCAACGGTTCGCAATTGCGTCAGATTCTGCCGCAAGATGCAGCGGCGCGGGTTGTGACGTCGGTCCTGGTGTTGAGTTCCGGGCGCGTTCTGCTGGGCACGGAACGGCAGGGAGTTCTGGTCTTCGATGGCCGCCGGCTCACACAGTTCCACCAGGGTTTGAAATCCGCGCACATCACTGCACTGGCGGGCAGCGATGGCGACCTGTGGATCGGCACGCTGGCGAACGGCGTCTACCACTACCGCGGCGAACTCGAAGACCTGGCCGCGATGCTGCCCGACCCACAGGTGCTCTCGCTGGAGGTTTCGAGTGGGGTGGCGTTCGTAGGCACGCCTCTCGGCGTAGTGGAGTTTCGCAATGGACGTCGCGAGCGCACTTTGGCCGATGGATTCTTCGCGCGCACTATGGCGATGCGCGATGGCACCCTGCACGTCGGAACAGAAGACGAAGGCATCGTCGCAATCCCTTTGCAATCGCGCCCGGCGCTGCACATGCCGTCCGAGAGCGCCGGGCCGCCTTTCCCCGTGGTGCGCATTTCCAATCTCGAAGGCGAACTCTACGCGGTGAGCGATCGCGCGGTCTACCGCTACGACGCTCCACAGCGCGCCTGGCGTTCCGCCCTGGCGCCCGCCGCGCTCATGGCCGACCGCAATGTGGCATCTCTGGCAATGATTGGTGGGAGGGTGTGGGTCGGCTATTTTGATCGCGGGCTCGACATTCTCGACGCCCGGCTCGAGAACGCCCGCCATTACGAAGACGACGCGGTCTTCTGCGTCAACCGGATTGTGGCGGACGATGCGGGGAAACGCACTGCCGTCGCGACTGCCAATGGGCTGGTGATGTTCGACGCCACTGGCGAACCGCGGCAGATCATGGGCCGCAAGGACGGGCTGCTCTCCGATCACATCACGGACGTGGCCTTCCGCGAGGGCGGAATGGTGGTGGCCACACCTGCGGGACTCTCGTTCGTGGACCGGTCCGGCGTTCGCAGTCTGTATGTGTTTCACGGCATGGTGAACAATCACGTATACACCGTGGCTGCGCGCGGCAACCAGGTAGTAGCCGGCACTTTGGGAGGGGTATCGATCCTCAACGACGACATCGTGCGCGTGAACTACACGACCGCCAATTCTCATTTGAAGCACAACTGGATCACCGCCGTGGTCCGCGTCGGCGACGACTGGTTCGCCGGGACATACGGCGCGGGCGTGCTGCGTCTCGATCCCAACGGCGAATGGCATACGTTCTCCGATCTGAAAGAAGGCTTCGTAGTGAACCCGAATGCGATGGTGGTAAGCGGCGAGACGGTGTATGCCGGCAGTCTGGATCGCGGGCTGTTTGTGTACGATCGCGCGTCAGGGCGTTGGCGGACTACACTGACGGGGCTGCCGTCGAAGAATGTCACGGCGCTGGCGTTGGGCGGCGGCTATGTGTACGCGGGCACGGACAACGGGCTGGTGCGCATCGCGGAAGGAGTATTGCGATGAGTAGTCGATGTGGCGCAGACACTCGTGTCTGCCGTCTCGACACTCATGTCGAGACTTGTTGCTCGGCAAGAGAATCATCCGCACCGTGGAGTCTGTGGATGCCCGAAAAGCGTCGACATGAGTATCGACGCGGCAAACAGAAGTGTTTGCGCCACGTCTTTCTCCTGGTCATTCTTTCCGCGTCTGCCCTCGCTGACACTGGCGTGCTCATCCCTGGCAACCGCCAGCAGCCTGACCCGGCCGTCTTCTCGCTCAATGAGATGGAACTCGACATCCGCATCGACAATGGCGTCGCCACCGTCGCCGTACGCCAGATCTTTGGCAATCACAGCGGCAGCGTGCAGGAGGGAGTTTACCAGTTCGCCCTTCCCGACAAGGCGGCCGTCTCCAACTTCGCCGTTTGGGACGGAATCACGCGCATCCCCGGAGTAATTCTGGAACGCCGCCGAGCCGGCGAAATCTATGCGCAGGCCAAAGCACAAGCCATCGATCCTGGCCTGTTGCAGATGGGGGAACGCGACGCAGACGAAGCCTCGCGATCGCAGCAGTTCACCGCCAAGATCGTTCCCATTCCGCGATTCGGCACCAAGCGGGTCGAGATGGAATACCAGCATCCGGTTGCGGTCGAGCGATACCAGTCCGAAATAGTCGTGCCGCTCAAGCCGGACGTTTTCGGACTGCAAACCGCACGGCACTTCACTTTGCACCTGGAATTGCGCTCCGCGCACGCCATCAAGGATTTCTCGGCGATCTCGAAGTTATACCCTCTGCAGGTTCGCGAACGCACCGCGAACAGCGTCAAGGCCGACTTCTCCGCAGACAACCTGGAGTTCAAAGAGGACTTCACCATTCGCTACGAACTCGACGCCGCGGAGGCGGACACATTGCGCGTGATCACGGAACGCGATGCGGCGTCGGAGCCCGGATTCTTCCAGGCGCAAACGTTGCTAGGCATTCCTAAGAGCGGCGGTAATGCGAGCGGGGCGCCTGCACGCGCGCTCATCGTCCTGTTCGATACGTCGCTCTCCATGCAATGGGACAAGCTGGAGCGCAGTTTTGCGGCATGCGAAGCGGCGCTGCGCCGCTTGCGTCCCGTCGATACTTTCAACTTGATGCTCTTCAACTCGGAACTGAATCTGTTCGCGCCACAACCACGCCCGGCGACTCCCGAGAATATCGAGCAAGCACTGACCTTCATTCGCAACAGCCGAATCCGGGGAGGCACGAATCTGGAGCGCGCCCTCACTGCGGCGCTCCAGCAGACCACCACCCACGAGCCATACATCCTTCTGGTCGGCGACGGAGGGCCGACAGAAGGCACCATCCACAACGGAAAACTCGCGGCGTGGTACGCGGCGGAATGGCGCAAGCGCCCCGTGGCACAGCGGCCGCACACGCTCGTCTTCGGCGTTGGCGACGATGCCAATCAGCCGCTGTTGCGGATGCTCGCGAGCAACAACGGACACTTCGATTGGGTGCTTTCAACCGAGCCAATCGAATTTAAGCTGAATGCGTTCCTGAACAAGATCGGTGAGGAGCCGGTCAAAAATCTCACCCTGACCGTGGCTCCGCAATCGGGCATCGACCTTGTCTATCCGCTCGAGGATTCGCGTTTCGCGGGCTCCATGGCCACGTGGGCCGGACGCTATCAGCAGCCCACCGCGCAGGCCACCTTTACGGTGCAGGGCATTCGCAATGGACAGGCGCTCCGCATTTCCGCGACTGCACCGCTTCCCGCCGCGGGCTCCGCGCATCCCGACCTGCCGCGCACGTGGGCCAAGGCGCGCGTCGATGCCCTGCTCGACAAGATTGCGCGGGAAGGTGAGGATCGTGCCAGCATCGATGAGATCATCAAGCTGTCGAAGAAGTACAAGTTCGTAACGCCCTACACCAGTTTTCTGGCGGTGCCCCGTTCGTTGTTGCGGCCGCGCGTGATCCGGCCCGGAGACCCGGTCTTGCGTCTGAAAACCGACCCCTCCATCATCTCCGTGATCGCGCTGTTTCCGTTCGGGCTGACGAAGCCGTTGCGTTATCTGAAGCAGGAGGACACGTGGCAGACACGCTTCCTGGCGCCGGTGGACATGGCGGATGGCGAATATCAAGTGCGCGTGATCCTGCGCGATCGCGATGGCCATGTTTATCGGGAGGCCAAGAGCTTTGTGATCGCGAGCAAGACGCCGGTGCTGCGGGCGCGTTTGGAGAGACCGCGTGTCCATGCCGGCGAGACACTGCGCATCTCGGCGCAGGTGACGGGAAACGCGCGGACGATCACGGCGCGATTGTACGGAGCGGCTCCGGTGCCGCTCCGTTGGAGTAGCGCGGCGAAAGCGAATACTGGCGAACTGGTGGTGCCGTCCTTTCTGCCTCCCGGCAAGTACGCGGTGCACGTGACGGCCGAGGACATCGCACACAATATCGGCACCGAGGAGGTGTCCCTTGAAATCTGGTAAGTGGCGCGTCCGTGGCGCAAACACTCCTGTTTGCCGCGTCGAGACTCATCTCGACGCTTTTCGGATGTCCACCGAGTCTGCGGTACGCAGGGCGTTCGGGGCTGCGTCGAGCTTCTTCGCGACGCATTTTTCAGCGCGCGAGACTCATCTGCAGTGCAGCATTACCACGCTCCCGAAAAGCGTCGAGATGAGTCTCGACGCGGCAGACAGGAGTGTCTGCGCCACATCCTACAAGTCAATTCTCCTGCTTCTTGCTTGCGCCCTTTTGATCCGCGCCGATCTTTCTCCCACGGTGCAGCATCTCTCCTCCTCGCAAGTCATCTCTGCGCTCTTCCGGAGCGTGCCCATGCCGGGAGGCGCCGTCCCAATCCTGCGACCGCCCGCTCAGACGCGTCCCGCACTCACCAGCCTCATCACTGCCTCTCCGCGCGACGCGGAACTGTATCGCCTCCGCGCACAACAAGCCGAAACCGCGCTCGACTTCCCCGCGGCCGAGGCCGATTGGAAGCTTGCCGCGCAGCACGCGCCGGACCGTTACGATTCGCAAATCGAGCTCGCCGACTTCTATCACCGACGCGACCGTCCGCGCGATGAACTCGCCGCGTTGACCACCGCCGCCGAGACGAAAGACGATCCGCTCCAACCTGCCACCGCGCAGCGCGGCTGGCAGGCATTCGAGCGCATGGCCGCCCTCTTGGGCAGCGAAGCCCTGCCGCAGCCTATCGCCGAGCCCGTCTTTCGCGCCTGGGTCGCGCGCTATCCCAAGGAGCCTCTCGCCTGGCAGAAGCTCATCGAATTCCTCGCCACCTCGCGACAGTATGCCGCGGCCGAGGCGGAGATCGCCGCTTACGGCCGCACTTTCCACGACACCACCGAACCCGTCCGCATGCGCGCGGAGCTCGCCCTGCATCGTGGCGACGCCAATGTCGCCATCGCCACCTACGACGCCGCATTCCAGCCGCTTTGGCCCGACGAGATGCGCGCCAGCTTTTTCAAACTACTGCAGGAGCAAGGGCGTCTGCGCGACTTCACCGCGAAGGCCCGAACCGCGCTCGCCTCCAATCCTGCCGACCTCGACGCCTCTGCACGTCTGTTCCACTACTTCCGCTCGCAAGGCAACGTCGCGGCGGCCCGCCGCGTGCTTCTGGAATATCGTATTGCCAAGGAATCGGGCCGCCAGCCTTGGACTCCCGACGAGTTGCAGACCGCGGCGCAACTATTCGAGATGCTTCCCGATGTGAACGAAGCGGCGCGTCTCTATTACGCGCTTTACAGTGCGCCGGCCGCTGGTGGTCCGCATACGGAGCGCGCTTTGTACGGCCTGGCCAAGCTGCTGCTCACGGCCTCCGATCAGCCGATTCAATTCGGCGCGGGAGATCTTTCGTTCTACAAAGACATCGCCACCGTCGATCCGTCGCCCGGCTTTTTCAACGGAATTCTCTCGCTGCTGCTGAACTGGTCGGGCGCCCGCGAGGAGTACCGTAATCAAAGCGAAAAGTCGGCCGCCTACTTCCATCGCGCCGCCGCGAATCGACTGGTCACGCTGCTCGATCAGCGATTCCCGCGTTCGGAGTACCGCCCCACGCTGCATTCCGAACTCGTCTCCGCGTACGCCACTTATGGCGATGACGAAAGTGTCATTCGTGCAGCCCGTGAATATCTGGCGGAATTCCCCAATGGCGGTGCGCGAGTGGCGGTGGCGATGCAGGCCGCCGGTGCGCTGGCGCGCGGAAACCGCACGGATGAGGAATTTGCGCTCTACGATCAACTCCTCAAGGAACTCGCGGCGAAGGCCAGCGGTGTCCCGATCGGAACCAATCCGCCTTCCCCGCCTCCACCCTCTCCGAATTTCCAACAAGTGGACAATCCCGACGCGCCCACGCCTCCTGCTCCCGGCGTCAGGCGGTTGCGCTTCGGCGTATCCGCTGCCGCGCCACACCCCACCGGACCACGCTCCGCGGAGTACTCCCAGGTGCTCGACCGGTATCTGTCGCGCCTCGTCGCTGTGGGCACCCCTGTGGACGCGCTACGCGTGTATCGCACGGAAATCGATCGCAATCCCAACGACCAGGGTCTCTACGAACGAATGGCGGCTTTTGTGGAGCAGTATGGCGTAGGGCGTGCCGCTGAGGCCGTCTATACTCAGGCCATCGCGAAGTTCCCCAACCGCAACTGGTATCACAAGCTGGCCCGCTGGTATCTGCGCCATCAGGAGCGGCAGTCCTTCGAGAAGATCACGCGGGACGTGGTCGCAATCTTCTCTGGCAGCGAACTGGAGCGTTACTTCGCGGAGTTCGTTCCGGCGCATCCTGACGAATCGCTCTATCTGCAACTGAATCTGTACGCGCACCAGCGCTTCCCCGAAGATCTGGTATTCGTCCACAACCTGTTGAACGCCTACGGCAACCAGCAGACTCTCGACCGCGCGGCCGCCGACCGCCTGCTGCGCCAATACTGGTTCTACGACGACGGACTGCGCTCGTCGCTCTTCGAGGAACTCTCGTCGAGTGGGCAGCTTGATGCCGAGTTGTCGCAGGTCCGCGCCACCAATCCGGGCGTAACCAATGGACACTATGAGCAGGCACTCGCAGCCAATCCCGCCGCCGTGCAATTCGTCGCCGAGGCGGAAGCATGGCTCTCGCACTTCGAGAGTGCCGCCCCTGCCGAGCGCGCGCTGGCCAACGCTTACCCGGGCCGCAGCGAGTTCACCGGCAAAGCGACGACCCTCTACCGCTCGCTCGCGGCCTTCGATCCGAGAAACACCGACCTCGCGCTCGCCATGGCGGCCGACGAGCACAAGGCTGCACCGCGCGATACCGCCATTCTCGCTAAGATGGGCGACATTCTCGCCGACCGCGAACTCTTCACCCGCGCCCGCACTTATTGGGAGCAGATGCCCGCTGCGGAGCCTGGACGTCCGGAAGCCTGGCTCGACACCGCCACGGTCTATTGGGACTACTACCAGTTCAACGATGCGTTGCGCTGGATCGCCGGCGCGCGCAAAAAGTTCGGCGACTCCGCGCTCTTCGCTTACCAGGCTGGAGCGATCGATGAAAACAAGCGCGACTTTGCGGGCGCAGTTCGCGAGTACGTGGCCGGCGCGCTGGATGGCGACAATCCAAGCAGTAGCCGCCTTCTCCGCCTGCTGAGCAGCCCGCAGAGTCACGACCTGGTGGATCGCGCGACGGCCGCGGCAGCAGCCTCGCATCCTTCGCCGGAGTCTGTGAAGCTGCGCATTTCCGTCCTGGAGGCGGGCCAGCGCCGTGCGGAACTGGAGAGCTTTCTCACCGCACGCGTGGAGGCCGAGCAATCGCCCACCGAGCTCACGAATCTGCAGGAGACGGCGCGCCGTTTGGGCTTCGACGGCATCGAAGCCCGCGCCAGCGAGCGCATGATCCCGATCACCAACGACCCTGTCGACAAGATGCGGCTCGCACTCGCCAACGTGCGCCTGCACGAATCGAAGAAACAGATCGCCGACGCCGGACGCCTGGTGGATGCGCTGTATCGCGATCATCCGCTGATCTTGGGAGTCGTTCGCGGCGCAGTCGATTTCCACGTTCGTAACGGGCAGCATGGCGAGGCGATCGGCGAGCTGTTGGACGCCTCGTCGCACGCTCAGGCGCAGTTGGCCGCCCAGTTCAAGCTGGAAGCGGCTCGCGTGGCCACCGACGCAGGGCAATATGATCGCGCCCGCTCCTTGCTCGACGAGTTACTCGCCAGCGATCCGCTGCGCACCGAGTATCTCACGGCGGTGGCGGATACCTATCTACGCGCCAAGGATGACGCCGGCTTCCGCGACTATCAACTCGCCACCATCCAGCGGCTGCAGCAAGCGTCTTTGAGTCCCGCCGAGCGTGTGGAGCGGATCGCGGCCATCCGCCGCAGCTTGATCCCGGCGTTCGACCGTCTCAAAGATTATGCCGGTGCGATGGACCAATACATCGAGGTGCTCAATCGATTCGCCGAAGACGAATCCATTGCCAAGGAAGCGGCAACTTACGGTGTGGCCCACGGACAGGCCGCGCGCCTGGTGGCCTTCTATCGCAAAACCACCAACGACTCGCCGCTCGACTACCGATGGCCCATTGTGCTGGGCCGCATCGAGACCGTGACCGAAGATTTTCCGGCCGCCATCGCCGACTACGAGCGCGGCATCAAAGCACGGCCCGACCGCGCAGACGTGCTCGAAGCCAAGGCGCGGCTCGAAGAGCGCCTGATGCGCTTCGATGACGCGATCCGGAGCTACGGCCGCCTCTACGAACTCACCTATCGCAATCCTCAATGGATGACCAAGGTGGCGGAACTGCGCGCCCGCACTGGTCAGACCCGCGAGGCCGTCACCGCGCTGAAAACCGCGATCATCGGGGCACGGACGGAAAGCGCTGCCGCCGATTTTGAAATCGCCGAGCAACTGGAAGCCTGGCACATCATTCCCGACGCGGTGGCGTTTGCCGAACGTGGGGCGAGTCTCTCCGGCGCTCAGTTCGAAGCAAGTGGCGACGTGCAGAGGTACGGCCGCATCCTGGCGCGTGGGCGGCGGCTGGACGAGGTACTTCAACATATCGGGCCAACCGACGGCGTGGACATGCGGCTAGCGCCGGCCGGGAACGTGGTCGCCGAGACGTACACGCCGGAAGAGAAGGCGCAAGTGGAGCAGATGTTGATCACCGAAGGCACGCGCATCGGGCCGAAAGATGGGCGAGCACACCTGTTGACGTTGGTCCAATCCGCGGGCCTGGTCGATCTGGAGGCCCGCTGGTATCGCGAGTCGATGACCGAGGCCGATCATCAGCGCCTGGTGCCGCTCGAAGTGCGGCGCGGCCGGTTCCGTGAACTGGCGCGGGCACTGGAAGACTTCGCGGCGAAGAACAGCGGAAATTCCGAGGAATCGCGCGCGCTCATTGAGGCCATCAACGCTTACATTGCCGAAGGCGACATCGAGAACCAGATGCGCCTCATGCGGCAGGTGGCCGCTCGCAACGATTTGGTTGGTCCGCTGCTGGACCGCTACCTGAACCTCTTGATCGCTCGCCAGCCGGATGAATTGGTGGCCATGGCGCGCGGTAACACAACTGCCCTGGTGAAGAACCGCTCCGTGCAACTTGCCATCGCCAGCGGGCGAACCGATCTTGCTGATCGCGCGATTCAGGCTCGCGGCGGTTCCTTGCCGCCAGTCTGGTCTCGGGCCTATACGGCGCTCTCAGGACTCTATCTCAGCGACCGCGCTGCCTCCGTCGATGCCGCATTCCAATCGGCGCTCGACACCCGTAGCATCGGCGAGCGCCTGCGGTCGCCGATCAAGCCGGATTCGGTCATCGTCGGCCGGGTCTGGTTCTACTATGCAGCACGCTACGCCGATTACCTCGGCAAGAACAGCGAGGCTGCCGGCTGGCTGCCCGCGTATGTCGAAGCGAATTCGGGCAATCCCGAAGCCTATATGGAATTGGGCGACTGTTATGCCGACGCAGGGAAGGGCGCAAAGGCCATCGAAGAGTACGAGGCCGCGCTCCAACTCGATGCCGACCGCGCCGACGCGCACGACCATGCCGCTCGGGTGCTCTGGGCGGAAGGGCGCCAGGCCGAGGCGATCGCACGCTGGAAAACCGCGCTGGGCACATATCTGAAAATCCAGAGCCGCGGCGTGCGCGTTCCCGATTCCTTCTGGCAGCGCGCCGACGCTACCTTCACGGCCCTCGGCGAACGCCATGCTCTGGGGCAACTGCGTCCGGAGATCAGCCATCTGCTGGGCGATTACTACCAGCGCAATAACCGCTACCGCTTCGATGAGTTATTGCGGGCGGCCGCTCGAGCTTCCGTGGCGTCGGGCGACGGCCTCGACTGGCTGGTGGAATTGACCCGCTCTATGGAGTATCCCGATGGCCTGCTGTACGCGCTGACGAGCGTGCCCGGAATCACTGATGCACAGCGCATCGAGCTGCAGCGGTATCGTCTGGCGCTGGTGATCAAAGAGGCGCAGAGCCAGTTTGGCGACGCTCAGAGCTACGCCGTCCAACAGGTCAACGATAATCGCGTGCAACTCGTCTCTATGCTTTTGAACTCTGGCGACGTGGCCGCCGCGACTGCGGAATGGCGCCTGCTTCCGCTGCTGCCGCAACTTCCTCCGGGACGATGGGCCGGCGAGAACAACCTTTATTACGAGACCGAAATTCGCCTGGCATCGCGAAGCAACTCGCTTTCGGCGCTGTTGGCACGGTATGGAGCCGAATCAGATTTCCTGCCCGCCGCCGAAGCGCTACGCCTGGCAGCCGCCAAACTTCGCGATGACCACGACGAAAATGGCGCGCGGGCGGTCCTGGAATTCGTCTACGAGCGCGGGATCCGCGCGGGCCATCTGGACGCTTCCAACTTCATCGGGCTGGCGGAGGTGGAACTCCAGCGCGGCGATACCGCAGCCGCCCTGCCCCTCTTGAATCGCATGGCGCTGGTGGTAGGCGATGGCTTTGAGACCCTCACACCGGCAGGCGACTTACTCACGCAGTACCAGAAAAATGCGGAGGCGGCGGACTTCTTCAAACGCCGCATCAAGGCGGTGCCCTGGGACTCCGCGGCAAAAGTGCGACTGGCGCACGTCCTGCCCAATACCGATGCGGAGCGACAGCGATTGCTCGCCGAGACCATCGGCGACTCGCAGGCTGCGTACAAACTTCGTGCCGAGGCCGCCCGCCTCTCCGTCGGGAATGCGGCAAAAGCACCTGCGGGGACCGAACTGGCGCTCCTCTCCGCACCCAGCGTCACACCTGATGCGGCCTCGAAGCCATTTCAAGTGGAAGCTCGCGTCGAAGCCGCGCGCCAGACCTTCGACACGGCAATCCGATTCCGCCTCTGGCAGGAAGCGCTCGCTATCGCGCCCGAAGACGAGCGGGTGCGCGCGGGCACTCTGCGCGCGGCTATTGTTGCGGGCCACGACAATTTCGCCCTGGCGCTTGAGCCCGCGGCGGAACCATTGCAAGCCGATGCCTACAATCCGGAGCGGCGCCAGATCTCGAGCGACGAGCGAGCCTCGATCGCCGAAGCTGTCGCCGGAGCGGCCGAACGCTTGGACGATCTGCCCGCCGCCATTAAATATTTGCATGTCGCTATCGACCTGCGTCCCCGCGATCAACGCGACCCACTCATGCGAAAGCTCAACATGCTCACTGTCGAGCAGAACCGGCGCACGAAGAATTTGGCGCGACAGCCCGCGGTCCGCGATGTGATCGAGCAGGATGGCATCGTCCGGCCGCAAATCCTGGGAGGTGCGCGATGAAACGAGCGCTGCTGATCACTTCTCTGCTGGTCGGGGCCGCGGGACTGGTATTCGTGCAGACCACCAGTACGCCAGTGCCGAATCCAGCGGCCCTGATGCCGAGCGGCGCCCTGCTATATCTGGAGTCGCCTGATTTTGCGCGCCTGCTGCGCGATTGGGACGAATCCAAGGTTAAATCCGATTGGCTCGACAGCGACAACTACGCCGCATTTTCACGCTCCGTCCTCTTCACCAAATTGGGTGAGGTCTACGGGCAATATGGCGAGGCCGCGGGCTTCGCTCCTGGCCTGCCGGGAGTGCGCGAAATTGCCGGCAGCGATTCGGCGCTGGCCCTCTACGGAATTCGCGATGTGGAATTCCTGTATATCAGCCGCGTAGGCGAGGCCGATCTGATGAAGAGCCAGCTCTGGGCCGTCCGCGACAAGTTCGAGCAGCGGCAGGCTGCGGGCGTGACCTTCTATCTGCGGACCGATCCAGCTTCCAAACGCACCGCGGCCTTCGCATTTGCGAAAGGACTCCTGTTGCTCGCCACTCGGGACGACCTGGTGGCGCAATCGCTGGAGTTGTTGGCGGGTGGCACGAATCCGAGCGTGGCGTCCGACCGTTGGTATCGCGACGCTTCGGCGGCCGCACCGAATCCGGGCGAGTTGCGCCTGGTAATGAATCTCGAAGCGTTGGTGCGCAGCGACTACTTCCGCTCATACTGGGTGCAGCGTAACGCCTCGGCGGTGCGCCGGTATTGGGCAGGCGTGGCAGACGTGAGGCGGTCTTCGTCCGAGATCACGGAAAGCAGAGTCTTCCTGAGCCGTGAGACTGCGGCGTCTCCAGTTCCCGTGGGAGCCCTCATCAGCATGGTCCCGCCCGAAGCCGGGACGTATCGCGCGTCCGCCGTCAACGATCTTTCCGAGGCCGCGGCCATCCTCGTTCAAAAGTTGATCGGCCCCCGGGTGCAGCGTTCCCGCGATCCCCGCTATGCGCCCATGGCGATCTCTGCCGACAATCGAGCCGGTAGTGAGGGCGACCTGGAGACGCGCATCGATGAACAGCCGCTGCCGGCCGATGCAGGTGTGTCGGATTCAGAAGCCGCCATCCGCGACATGCTGCAAAAGGGCCGAGCGAGGAGCAGTCTGCTGGTACAGGCCAGTTCGCCGCCGGTGGGAAGCTTCGTTCCCCTGGGCTCTGTGATTGTGTTGACTGGCGATGCGGATTGGGACCGCGATTCCGTACGCAGTGCGCTCGCGTCGGCCGCGGGCAAGCTGTGGACCACTTCGCAACTCGGAGCGGCGTGGGTCGGCGGCACCGCTGGAAACAACGCAGTCGAGCGACTCGATGGGCTGGGCGCTTTGATGTTCGCCGCTCGGGGACGCCTTCTGTTCATCGGCAATGATGCCCGTCTGCTTGGCGCGGTACTCGATCGGGCCGCCAACGCGCCTGGCGCAAGCACTTTCACCTACGCCGCGGGTGTGCGCCACAGGCTGGAACAGGCCAACTTCGAACGCGTCATGCGGGCGCTCGACTTCGGCTCTCCGGCCAACGGGCCCACATTTTTCAGTGGCAATATAGGGAGTCTGAGTCGCGTGCTCTTGCCGATCGACGAGGTCAAATTCACCGAAGAAGACCGCGGCGTATCGACGGCGCAGACCGTCGTCTATCGCCTGGTGCAATAAGCTTCAGCGTGGGGCGGTCGTCGAACCGGAGGACATCCGGCGGTCTGCTCAGCACAGCCTTCAGGAAACCGATTGGCTGCGAACTCCGGCAGCGACGGCAGCGGGAACCGGCGCTCGAAGTCATGGGAGACGCCTTCGACCGGGCGAAAATCATGTAGGTTTGCTGTCACAAGCTGTCGCAAACCGGGGATACTTCTTGCCATTTAATGCCAGTTCTTACTCGGCGCCTAGGAGCGGGTCTCCATGGCCGAAAGCGATCGTCGCCGCCGGTCGGTTCTTCAGCGGCCTGGTGGCCAGCGAAATTCACCTCCGGCTAGCCGTTTCTCCTGGTAATTACGCATAACTGGTTGGAGGAAGTAGAACAGCCGCCGCGGGTAGTGGGTCCGAGTCGTTGTAAATTGGCCTGACAATCCGCATTTGCTGTCTTGCGCTTTGACCCAGCGCACAGCCTCGCATATCAGGGGTGAATTTCCAGACCGGTATTGTTCATCGAGCCTCCACATTCACGAGGACATGCCATGAGTTTCCAGCACGCATTCCCGATTGATCCTCAAGCGTTCGATGACATAGTCATCGAAGCTGTAGCGAAGCATATGCTGCCGCCCTCCGACTTTGTCATGCCGGACAAGGCCGTCGAGACGCAAATCTTTCTCGGCGTCGGCACTGTAGTCTATCGCTTGTATCCGCATCTGCGCCGTCGAGGGAGCGTCCCTCACGTCGTCTTTTACATCGCCTATAACAAGAACAATCACCGTACCGAGTATGTGATCGGGCCGGGAAAAATGGATGACTTTCTGGCTAATGGAAGATTGCTCGTCATCGCCGCGGGCAACTTTTATGGTTTCACAGGTCATGTGGCGGATTGGGAAGTCGGGTCTTGGCAGGTGGGCTACTTCGCGTTGAAAGGCGATCTGGTCGGGGCGGTCCGGGCATTGGGCCGGTCTTGGGTTGCTGCGCTGCAGGATCCGAACTGGTGGATGATGGCCACTATGAGCACTGGCGCCGTGTTCCTAAAGCCAGTACCAAGAATTCCCTCTCGCGCACTTTCCGCGATCGGGGCCGCTGAGGCTGAGGCGGGCGAGAGCGCCGCCCGCGCGGGCTCGGGCATCGCTCCGAAGCATTTTGAGGCCTTTCAGCAGGCGGCTCACGACACCCAACTGATCGGCGTGGTTCGGAACGGGAAACCAACCGCAGTGCCACTGATCGAGGCCGGCTGTCCCGGCAAACCCAAGATATTCGAGCCATTCAATTAGAATCCGGAAACGGGAATTCTGACTGCGTCTACCGAAGCGGACAAGCAACTGGTCCTGAACAGCCGGTACATTCTCATCAACGAAAAGGGCGCAGCCATGCGGCGACTGCCCAATGGAACCATGGAACCGGTCAAGCTCGAGCGAACGTTCTGGAAAGTCGAGCCCGGCCAGGTGATCGATCCGAAGTCCCTGAAGCCGGTAGTGGGAGACTACGATTTGATGGGTGTCTTCTCGCCCAAGAATCCGGGACAGAACATCACCCTCCACAGCGTCGACGGCAATCCAGTGGCTAATAGAACCAGTCCCCCGGTGGACACATTCAGCGCCAGCGTCAACGAGAAGTTCGATCAGCCGCGCGTCCTGCACGGTGCGCAAGACCAATACAAAGGATTTCGGAAGGGCGCCACGGTGTTTCATCCCAATGGAAGGGTGGAATTCCTGCCAACGGAGGCCGACGTCCAGGCATTCTACAAACGCATGGGCAGGGAGACGATTCAGGGTTCGTATCCGCGGCCTGGGCCGGGTGATCCTGCGCCTCCAGACGAATTGGCCGCACGCCGTGCGGCTCACAAAATGCCATAGCCGGCTGGTCGACAAGAGCAACGGCGACGTCCGTGGTCAGCAGCGATTCCACTTCGCGCCGGAGGGACGTGTCGACACCGCAGGACGCGGCAACGGAAGCGGCCCGCGGTTTCGGGCGATGCTCCAAGTCTCGTGGTAGACCTCTTCGACGCTCTTCAACACGTTTCATGATGTCGATCCTCTGCGGGGGCACGGTCCTGCTAGAATGCACCAAATGGAACGACGGTGTGGAAAAGCTTGAGGACGTCAGGCTGGCTTCCCCCAAATGTCCATTCTTCAAAGGAGCTGGGATCATGGATCAGCAGAAGACGTCGAATCACGACGGGCATCTCAACCGGCGATCGTTCCTCGACGCCGCTGCTAGACTCGCCGGCGGCGGGTTGGCCGTCGGCGGCAGCTTCGAGACGATACGTCCCAGTTCCGCGTGGGGCCAGCGGCCAGCGAACGAGACACACCCGAGTTCCGCCCGCGTTGTGGATCGGCTCAAGACCCGCCTCTCGTTTCAGATTTCGGTCGATGTGGGGACCTTGGATCTGGGTCTGACGGTCGCCAGTGCGGCGCTGGCGGGCGGAGTCGACATCGTCGAAATGGGGACACCGCTGCTCAAGACCCAGGGCGTTGCCAACGTCGTACCCGCCTTCCGCAAGCGTTTTCCCGATGCTCTCCTGCTGGCTGATATGAAGACCATGGACGGCGGTGGCGGCGAGGCGCGCAGCGTCTACGTCGGCGGCGGCAACATCTTTGATTTTCTCGCTCTCGCCGGCGTGGATACGGCGAAGTCGATCTGCGCGGTGCGCGATGAGTTCAGGCGCGCGGGCTCCGAATTGCCGAGACTTGTCTTTTCCGACATCATGGTGCCGCACCAGGGCCCCGCCGCGCAGGCAGGGGAGGTCGCGCTTCGGATGGTGGAGGCCGGCGTCGATGCGGTCGGCATCCACCTGCAGTCCGACGCTCGGCGCGCAAACACAAAACTCATAGAGGAGGACTATCTGGGTGATGTGGCTCGTGCCGTCTTCGAACGGATCGGCAAGGTCGCCCCGGTCCAGGTGGTGGGCGGGCTTAGTATCGCACAGGCAAAGAGCCTCGCCAAGGCGGGCCTGCGCGCCTTCGTGATCAGCGGCAATATGGGCCTGCCGGACGGCAACGCCCGCTACAACCTCCCACCGGCCGAGATCCAGCGCTTGGTCGCGGGTTTCATCGCCGAGGCCTCGGGCGCGTAGTGCGTCAGTTCTCAAACTGACCCATGCGCCGCCGGCCTTGTTACCGCTGGTCAACAACGCATGACGCTGCCAAAACCGCGCGGCGACGGTAGCGCGGAGACCGCACCTCAATTGATATTGATCGGCCGCAGTGGTTGCAGACGCCCATCTCCACGAGCGACACGGGGATGTGACCCGTCGCGTGATAGATAGCAGAGATGGGAGGAATCAGGGCGCATTCCTTGGATACCGCGATGGGGTCATGGCGTGCCTCAAGCAGTACTACCTGAAGGGTGGGCGCGCGGTGTCTGGCGAGACGATGCAGCGCGTGCGCCGAAATATCGGGACGGGACATCGACCAGGTCCTGCCAAATCGCCTTGGCATTGCGACAACGCCAACTCGACGGCATCGCGATATGATTCGCAGGCGCTGGCCGAAGGACCGCAGCTCGGGCTGCGCGCCTCGTGGCGGGGGTCGTTTCTGCAGCCCTCGCCCTTCCCCTGTGTGCCGATCTTCGGACTCATCCTTCCAGAAGCAACAAATGGGAGATCTTGTAGCTCGGACCGGACGACTTGCCGCCAATCTCCAGCAGTTCACCGCATCGCCGGTTAGTGGTACTCGTTTCGGCACACATGCGCGGAGAGTTGCGGTGGGGAACCACGCCGACAGACCGTTACCCCGGCGATGGCACGGCGTAAGCCGATCACGTTCTTTCTCTTATGCTTACAGCCCTGGATCCGCGGCTCTAAAGAGGTCCCACCAGCAGTCCGGGTTAGTACACTGTGCCGCGGCAACCCAAGCCTCCCCTCTTGAATCGCTTCGCTTCTCCCCTTTACAATTGCGCTGTGAAAGGCGTGGACGTCCGGCCGATCCGTGCGGGACCCGTCCTCGTAGGTATACCAATGGGCAATCCCAAGGGAACGTTGAAGACTGGGGCGCGAGGAGTGCAGGTCGGTCGCGCTCAAACTGCGCTGAACAAACATCAGGTCCTGCCGCTACTCAAGATAGACGGCGATTTCGGCCCCAAAACTCGCGCCAGCGTCGGCGCGTTCCAGGAACGCTACAGACTGAAAACCAGCGGTGAGGTGGACGACGATACCTGGTTGTTCCTCAACCCATACCGGACCGCATTGGTGTTCGGTCTGCTCTCTCCGAAGGGTCTCACACTGCCACAATTCAAGAGTCCCTTCGATCCGTCCAACTCGCCTCTGAAATCGGGAGGAGTGCCGCAGCCGAATTTCAAGCTGGAGCCGCACTTGCTCGATCCTGCGCGGAATCCGGTGGGCTATCCTTTCCGCTATCCCCTCCCTTCTACGCCCGAGCCGGTCAAAGTCGACTTGAGCGATGTGGTTTTCCAGCCTCAGTTCGGCCCACAGTACCTGACCAAACCCTTGTGGTACTCCGGATTTCCAAAAGGTCAGCCCCCGGGAGCCTCCCTTTCCCTCCCTTTTCAGTTCTGGGTGACCTGGCGGTCCAAGCCCAAGGGACTGCACACCGAAATCAGCTTCGGCCCCGGATTTGCCTTCAACCGCACGGTATCGAAGGACGATTCTGCTTACACCTTGTCCCTCAATGCCCAGGTCATGGTGGCGGACATCTGGGCGAGCGGTAGTTGGCACTTACTGGCGCCCTACGCGCAAGCCGGCGGATACTGGAATTTCCGGCCGTACACCGAGGGCTTCGGCGTGAACATCGGCAATCAGATGACCTACGAGATCATTGATGACAGGCTGATGCTGATGCTCCAGCCAGGTTTTTGGATCAACCACGATCTGACTAAGAACCAAACCACCTACGGACCGGGCGTGGGGTTGTCCGTCGGTGGCAGTTTCTGAGGCAGTTTCTGAGACAGTTTGGGTGGCAGCAGCGTTTGCCGGTCCTTGCGCCATTGGTTGCCCCGGATCCAGATCACGCCGCGGGTTCTGTCGATTATCCGCCGCGGTGAGGCAGGCAATCTCTGATGTCCTCGGGCCGGCGCCATACATCGTGCTCAAAACGGCGCGATACATCAGATTCTTCGGAGCCGCGGATAGGCCGTAATGCTCCCCGGTGCGTAATTGCGGATTTGGAGATTCTCCAATATCCGCCGCCGCAGCGAAGTCATGACGGAAAGCTCTGCTGAGATCAGAACCTCCTCGCGCAAGGAATGTTTCAATGCCGCAGCGTCCGAAAAATTCGACTTTAGGATTGTTGCCGCAAATCGCGTCTTCGTTCAATTGTCCTGAACGCCTGTTCCCCGCCGCTAGATCAACGCAATATGAAGCCTCGTACGCGAAACACGGCCACCATGGCAACCGCTGCTGCAGCCAGCAGAAGGGTACCCGGCTCGGGGACAGCAGATGATGACCGAGTGCTCCAACTCCCCGTAAAGCTCGCAGTACTGATCATGCCACCCGTGAAGGCGACGTTCACGAAGAAATCGTCACCACTATCCAACTCAAAGCCCTTCGGTGCCGTAAAAGTGACGCTGTTTCCGCCCGTATAGCTTGGAGTCCAGACGATACTGTCGCCGATCTCATGAAAGCGCGTGAAGTCGTCAAACCCAGTTCGAGCGGGATCGGCAGCCTGATCAATCGTCACCCCCGGGGCCAGTCCGGTGAATGTGATCGTAAGGGACAATGCCGGATCAGTCGCCGCAGGCCAGTTCTGACTGAAGGAGCCCAAGCCCGGCATTCCCCAAACCGAAATGCCACAACGATTCACAGTTGGCGGAGAGCAGTTGAGCCCTGTGCCCGTAGCGTCATCGGAAATCAGCCGCCAAGGCAGAGAACCAGGGTTGATCGTCCCGCTGGTTCCCGATCCCGAGAAGTCGATGTTCCCTGCCTTCAGGCCGCTGCAGCAGGCCAACAACAGCATCGCGATACTTGTCCATGATCTCATTTCCAGTCCCTCTGCTGTTCGATCCTATCACAGCGAATTTCAGGGAAGCTCACCCAACGGAGTAACGGGAAACAACACGTACCGGTCGGCGGACCCCAGCCCATCGCGCCAATAATAGCGCTATCGATTCCCTATCTCGCAATTCTCCTTCGGGAGCCTCTGCCGATAATGGTGCGCCTCACTTCTTTGCATTCCAACCCCAACGTGGACCGCGAAGCCCCGGCGCAGGATGCCGCGCGACGCCTGTCCTCGGAGTCGGGTGTCAGGGCAGTGCCCGGATTTCCAAGGGGCTGGCATATGCTGGGACATATACGATGTGAGGTGCCGATGGCTGCCGGTTTTGAAGATCTTCTCAAAGAGAATCCAGATGATGTACTCATACAGATGATTCAAGACTCCCGCCTTAGTGATCTGACGTTGGCCATTGAAGCCCACGAGGATCCAATCGCGATGGGATCGGCGTTCGCTTCCGCTGTCAGGAGACTTTATCGCGAATATAGCGACGTATCCAATATGCTGGTGGCGGGCGGCACGGGGTTGACCTACTGTCTGAGCAAAGCGAGCCGGGAGTCGGATCATCTCAGAGCACGGGAACTCAAGAAGCTTGGCAGGGTCATCGCGTTCAACACCGCTGTAAATTGCTGGCCGGGATGGGGCGACGACGGTATTGTCATCGAAGAAGCCCATATCAGCGCTGGAATCCAGATCGCAACAGAGTGCCTAAGCCTGGTGCAGGAGCTGGCGCTCACACCCCGCGAGCAGGGCGGCGCGCATTGGCTGATCGGCGCTCTTCAACTCGCGGCTGGTAGATTTGGTGTCGCTCGGATGGAGTTCGAAGAAGCCAGGCAAATCTATCTTCGCGACGAATCGATCTCGTCATATGCACTCATGGCCGACGGGTACATCGCCCTGGCAGCGAAAGCCGACCCTCAGTCCGGTCCGGACGGCGTGGATGCCCTAAGCATGGCATTAGACCGGCTTCGGTCGGAGGGATCGAAAGATGCGACGTTTTTCGCTGCCCAGATCGCTACAGCCGACCGGGTCTTGCTCAAGAATTAGTCATCCGTAGGCGGGCATTTCGAAGGGGGCGAAAGGACCGCCTCCAGATCGCAAGATCGAGGGTGGTCTCGACTGCTGACTGAAGAATCGCGACCGGAAAGTCCAAGCAAAACAGGCCAAAATACGGTAACTCGGCAAATCGGAGAATTGCCGCGTGGCTGTTCGCGAACCCACTACTTGCACGCTTGCGGCCCTCGCTGCGCATTTGCCGATTCGCGCAACGAGGGCCGCAGACTGAACGCAACATTACTGGGTTAGAAGCGGTATCCGAATCCGATCGAGGGCGCTGCACGGTGCGTGATGCGATCGGCGCCGGCCAGTCCGGCCAGTTCGTAGGTCGGCGAGTTGTAGACGAAGCCGCGATACTCCACGCGAGCGAAGATCCGCTGCGAGAGGTTGAAATCGGCTCCGGCGCCGTAGACGAAGGCGGCGCGGGTTTGCGAGTTGGCCCCGGCGAAATCGCGCGGATCAAACACCATGGCGCCAGCGCCGGCCAATGCAAACGGCGTGACATTGCGCAGCGGCAGACGGAAAACGTAGGCACCGGATACTTCGTGCGAATTAGTTTTCACGCCCACCACACCAGCGGTCGAAGCATAATTCTGGGTGTTGAGCGCATACCCATAGTTCGCTTCCACGCCGTGGTGCTTGCTGAAGAAGTAGCGATAGCTCGCCAACACGCCTCCGCTATTGGTGGCGTCGTTGTTGATTCCATTTTGTCTGGTGCTGGTAACGAAGCTGCCGAACGCCTGGACCGCGACTTCCTGTTTCCCCACCTCAGATTGTGCAAACGCCGGCAACGCCAGCGATGCGATACCTGCGACCCACGCAATGACTAATCTCTTTTGCGACATCTTTTTTTCTCCCTGTGTGACTCATTGTTCAGCTTGACGCTGTGCCCTCTTAGAAGGCACACGGCATTCCAAGCCGGCACTGCCGGAAACTGCAATGAAATCAGCGTTCGTATGGCGCGCCGGTGCCGATGCCGGGTCACGATGTCCGGCGGCTGACGGAATCCCGGCACGCCGCGACGAATCGGCCGGCGCGATAGAATAAAGAAACGGTGTTGAAACCCCGGCTGTCTCCCGCCGTCCAAAACCATATACTCGAAGTCTGGTCTGATTGATGTTTCGAATCCTCGTAGCCTTGGTCTGTGCCGCCACCGCGCTCCACGCCGCGGACGATCTTGACTCTCAACTGAAGACGATCCTGACGGCATACGCCATCATGGAGCGCAACGCCGCCGACCCGGTCTCGTCGGAGAAGGCCTTCTTCGAAGGCGCAATTCCAGGGCTCCTGCGGCGCCTCGATCCCCACTCGGTCTTCTTCGACCCGGGCCAATTCGAGCAGGTCAAGAAGATGGAGGAATCCACGCAGAAGGGGTTCGGAAGCGTGGTGTCGCTGCTGCCGGGAAGAGTGATCGTGCTGCAGACCACGCCGGGGACGCCCTCGGCTCGGTCGGGACTGAACCCCGGTGACGAGATTGTGGCAATCAACGGCTACGATATCAGCCGCCTCGATCTCGATCAGCTCACCCAATTACTTTCGCAGTCACGCCAGCAGCAGGCGCAGTTGATCGTGCGGCGCCCGGGAGTCGTGCGCATGCTGAGCTTCACCCTGATCCCGGAGGAGATGCAGGCTTCGAGCGTAGAACGGGCGTTTTTCATCGGCGCGGGCATGGGTTATATCCGGGTGGCCAGTTTCGATGCCAACACCGCGGGCGAAATCAAAAAGGCGATCGAAAAACTAGGCGGCGACCGCCTGGCAGGCCTGGTGTTGGACCTTCGAAATAATCCTGGTGGCATGGTGAAAGCAGCACTCGATACCGCGTCGCTATTTCTACAGCCAGGCACCAAGATCGTCACAGTGCGGGGCCGCCACGTTCCGGAAGAGTCGGAAACTGTGCCGTCGATTGCGACGCCCTATGGATTCAAGCTCGCGATCCTGGTGAATGAGAAGACCGCCAGCGCTTCCGAAATCGTTTCGGGAGCGATGCAGGATCACGATCGCGCGACCATTCTGGGGGAAGCCAGTTACGGCAAGGGCCTGGTGCAGAGCGTCTTCCCGCTCACCGATGGCACTGGCTTAGCCCTGACCACCGCGCTGTACTACACCCCCAGCGGGCGCTCGATTCAAAAACCTCTCGACTCCTCGAAATTCGAGCTCGGCGATACCACTGCGCATCCGAATGTGCAGACGGAATTTCACACCGATAAGGGTCGGCTCGTCACCGGCGGTGGCGGCATTCGACCTGATATCGAGGTGAGCCCGCCCGCCATGAACCGGCTACGCGCGGTGCTGGATGCCAGCGGGTCCTTCACCAATTTCGCCACGGAATACCTGCGCAAGAACAAGATATCCGAAGATTTCGACGTCACCCCGGCGGTTCTGCGCGATTTTCAGCTTTTCCTGGCCGATCGCGGGATTCAGCCCGGAGTTGCCGAACTGTCCGTGGAGCGGTCCTACATGACCAATCGCTTGAAGACCGAGATCTTCAACCAGGCGTTCGGAGTGGAAAAGGGCGATGAAGTGGAGGCCCAGCGCGATCCGGTGATCTTGAAGGCCCTGGAGATCGTTGGTTCGTAAAAAGTGAGTTTCCCACTCAAATCGGCTTCACACGGTTACAATGGGTCTTCACGCACATGAAGCGCTATCTTGTGATTTTCGCCGCAACGCTGGTTGCCTTGGCCCAGTTATCGTGCAAGCAAACGGCCCCTGCCAACGTCGCGGCTGACGTGAACGGGTACGCCATCACCTTCACCGAGTTGAATCGGATCTTTGAACAGACGCAGCAACCCGGCGACAAGGCCAACGAAGACCAGATCGCCGGCGCCAAGCTGGAACTGCTCAATTCCATGATCACCAGCCGCATCATTCTGCAGCGCGCCGAGCGGCTGGGGTTGACGGCCGTGGACGCGGACGTGGACGCCGAATTTAACAAGATGAAATCGCCGTATACCAAGGAGCAGTTCGAAGCACGGCTGACCGAGCGGCACATGACCGCGGACGACCTGAAAACGCAGATCCGGCACGATCTCACAATCGCCAAGCTGATCAACAAAGAGATCACCTCTCATGTGACGATCACGGATGCGGACGTCTCCAACTTTTTCGCTGCCAACAAGGCCGCGTTCAACCATCCCGAGCCACAGATCCGCATCGCGCAGATTCTGGTGACGCCCAACCCAGACCCCAATGTTCGTAATCTGAAAAACAGCAAGGCGCAGAACGAGAAGCAGGCAAAGGAAAAAATTGACGACATCGAAGCCCGTCTGCAGCGTGGCGAGGATTTCGGAATGCTGGCGCAGAACTACTCGGAAGATCCGAACAGCGCGGCCAACGGCGGCGATATGGGTTTGATCCCGGAATCGAATCTGGAAAAGGTCAGTCCCGATCTGAAGCGGCTGGTGCTATCGCTGCAGCCCGGTGTCGCCTCGCGGCCGATCGTGACGCAGTACGGCTTTCAGATTCTGAAAGTGATCTCCCGCGAGCCGGCCGGGCAACGTGAACTGAATGATCCCCGAGTGCAGCAGGAGATTCGCGAGACGCTGATTAATCGCAAGACGCAGTTGCTGCAGGCGGCCTTTTACGAGGTGGCGCGGAACGAGGCGAAGGTTCAAAACTACCTGGCGCGCAGCATCGTGCAGGATGCCAGCAAGTAGCGCCGTCAGCTTTTTTGGCCGGCGCGATAAATCACGACACCCGCCATATTCGCGATCACCACGATGCTGCAGATCTTGGCAGCATAGGCAGCCTTGCTGACCACGTTCACAATCGGATAGACGGCAATACAGAGCGAGATGAGGCTGGCGGCCAGACCGGCCAGCGAAACCGCTTTGAGCCAGCCGGGCAGCGCATTTCTCAGGCTGGCGCGGCCAAACACCGGCAGCGCGAACAGCGAGACGTAGGTGATCGCGTAGAGGACGATCGACGCGGTTGCCAGTAATTGGCTCGCCTCCTGCTCCTCGACGCCCAACATGCTCAGCAGCACAAACAGCATCACCAGGACAGCCACGAACACGATCGAATTCACGGGCGTTCGCCAGCGCGGGTGCAGCCGCGTGAACCACTGGGGCACCAGGTTATCCCACCCGGCGGTCATAGGCAGACGAGTGAGGCCGGTGAAGATCAGGCTCGCGCTGGCGATAGCGCGGGCGATCAGCAGCAGGATGCCGAACGGCGCAGCCCATACTCCCGGTCCGGTATCCCCGAACGCCAGCCGCATGGTCTGCGGGATAGGGCCAATCACGTTGATCGGCCGATTTCCCACGAAAGCCAGGACAGAGCTGGTTCCAAGGATGAACATCAAAGCGATCACCGGGGCGGAGATGACCACTGACTGGCCAATCGTGCGGGCTGCGCTGCGGCACTCGCCGGCCAGGATCGCCACATACTCGAAACCGCTGAGGGCGCCCACGGTCATTTGCCCGAAGACGGCGAGCCCGAACCAATCGAGTTTGGGCCACTGCCAGGGAATTGGCTCGTAAGCCGAAACCGAACCGCCGCGCCATATCGACCAGATCGGAAGCCCCAGGAGGATCACATACGCGAGCAGGATCATCAGGCTGCCGACATTGTGCAGCCACTTGCCGATGTCGAGTCCTCGCACCGCGACCCAGGTGATCGCCGCCATGACCCCGCCGGTGAGTGCCAGCGTGGCCAGTTTACTGCCCGGCAGCCAAGCGGCTGAAGGCCCGATCATGTAGGAGAGGTCGGTGGGGACCACGAAGATAATCGCTCCGGTGACGATCACAGCGTAGACCCAGAGATTCCAGGCGGTGAGGAATCCGGCCATCTCGCCGTACCCGGCCTTCGCCCACTGGTAAAGTCCGCCTTCGAGCGGCATCAGGCGGTTGAGGTAAATGACAATGGCTGCCAGAGGCAGGTAGAAGAGCAGCATCGACCCCAGCCAGAACACGACGTGCGCTCGTCCGAGTTTGGCCGCGATGCCTACCCACGACGACCCGACGACGCAGAGCACCTGCGCCAGCACCAGGTCCCACAGGCCCATCTCGCGTCGTAGCGTGGTTTCCTGGATTGTGGCGACTTGCGCGCCCCCGCGGGGTTCTTCGGGCACAGTCCAACCAACGTAGCACAGGCTTTCTCACCCGTGTTCGTTCGAACGCGGAGTGCTTACACGCATTCGGGGATTCTCGGCGCGACCTCCGGTCAGGGCGGTCTGACGCTGCCTCGCGTGGCCCCATGCCTCAGTTGGCCCCAACCAGGCAAACCGTCTGACTCCGACGGGTACAATCTTGTAGAACCAGTAAGTTACAAAGAATTTCCGTCGGACTCCGACGGGTTCGAGAGGTAGCTTGCCCGCACTGGTAAGCGGTTGCGGGGCAAGCTGAACCAGACGCTACGTCAGACACAGCCGTGAGTAAGGGGCACCCGCGCCAGGAATTCCCGGAAGCTCGTAAACACCCCACGCAGCGTAGGGGTGCGGTTACGAGTGATCGTTGGCCGAATTACTGCGGGAGTCGAGCACTTCGCGCACCTTGGAAGCCAAGGCATCGGGAAGGAACGGCTTCTGCAGGAACGCCGCGCCCGATTCCGGAATGCCGTGATGCACGATGGCCTCTTCGGTGTAGCCAGAGATGTAAAGAACCCGCATGTGGGGGCGTCGGGGAAGCAATTCGCGGATTAAGTCTGGCCCGCTCATTTCCGGCATCACCACGTCCACCAGGGCGAGATGAATATCGCCCTTGTGGCGTTTGGCGAGCCGGACCGCCTCCTGTCCCCGCGTGGCTTCCAGGATCGTGTACCCGCGTGCGCTGAGCACATCCACCATCAGCTTCCGAACCCGCGCTTCGTCTTCCACTACCAGGATCGTCTCCGCCCCGGTCAGCGGACCGGCCACGGCCGTCTTGTCGGGTTCCGCCAATACTTTGCTTTGGCTCAGCGGAAGATAAATGCGTGCGGTGGTGCCCTTGCCCAACTCGCTGAACATTCCGATCGCGCCGCCGCTCTGGCGAATGATACCGTAGGCGGTGGCGAGTCCCAGACCCGTGCCCCTCCCTGCCCTCTTGGTGGTGAAGAAGGGCTCGAAGAGGTGGCTCTGGGTCTCCTCGTCCATTCCGATTCCGGTGTCGATGATGGAGATCGTGACGTGATGGCCGGGCTGCACACCCAGGCGCTTGGCGGTAAAGCTCTCGTCCAGGTGAACGGTGCCGGTTTCGATGGTGAGTTTGCCGCCATTCGGCATGGCGTCCCGGGCATTGACCGCCAGATTCATGATGACCTGCTCGAGTCTGCCCGGATCGGCCTCCACAACGTCCTGTGCCGCGGCCGCGATGGTCACTAACTCGATGTCCTCACCGATGAGGCGCCGCAGCAACTTCTCGATCTGCATGACCAGTTCGTTGACCCGAAGGGTACGAGCTTCCAGAGGCTGGCGGCGGCTGAAGGCCAGCAGTTGGTGTGTGAGCGCCCCTCCCCGCTCGGCCGAGCGGCGGATCTCTTCCAGAGCGGTGCGATGGGCCGGCTTCAGATCGCGGCTGGCGAGCAGCATGTCGCTGTAACCAGTGATGACGGTCAGAAGATTATTGAAGTCGTGCGCCACACCGCCCGCCAGGCGTCCCACGGCTTCCATCTTCTGGGCTTGCCGGAACTGTTCCTCCAGGCGGGTGCGATCGCGCCGGAACTTGACGGCGCGCAATTCGCGCTCGACGGCGGCGTTCAAGCGCATGAGGTTGGTGCGGGTGAGATGGTCCGCGGCTCCGGCCTTGAGCACCGCCAGCACGTCCGCATCTTTGATCTTGCCGGTAACCACGATCACCGGCAGGTCGACGCCCCTCGACTGGATGGCCTTTAAAGCCGCTAGAGCGCTCAGGCCCTTGGCGGTAAAGTCGGAGATGGCGATGTCCCAGTTGCCCGAGAGGGCGGCGTCGAGGCGCGCCTGGGTATCGACGTACGCGAAGTCGGGATCGTAGCCGCCTCGTCGTAATTCCGCAGCGACCGGCTCCGAATCAGCCTCGTCCACCGAACCGATAAACAAAACCCGTAGCGGAAGGGACATTGTTCGCCTCCGGGACAAACCCCTAGGGTACCGGATTGAGGGGCGGTTGAGGCCGCCCTCTTCGGTTATGATTGTGAACAAACAAACAGTAAACAGGCGTTTGGAAACTATTTGGCTATACGGTTGGCCATGGTAGAATGGCAGAGACGCTCGAGCCGGAGTGTCGGAATTGGCAGACGAACCGGACTCAAAATCCGGCGCACTTCACTGGGCGTGTGGGTTCAAGTCCCACCTCCGGCACCACTGAAAATAAAGTACTTGTTCCATTTTTGAGATTTTGGTAAGATATGGGACAACATGGTCGCCCTCTGTCGACGCCACCGCCAAAACTGCAAAGGCTCCAATTCAGCACAATAGCCGCAGCTCCGAGTACGATGAGCGCAAGAAAGGCTGGAAGCGCTGCGAGTGTCCTATCTTCGTCTCCGGCACCCTCGACAGGGTGCCCAAGCGGCAGAATACCGGCCACTGGGAATGGGAGCCCGCGAGGCTGATTGCCGCGAAATGGGAACCTGCGGTCGATGGGACAGAGCTGCACCGACAGTCCTCCCTGAGGTCGCCGAAGACACCAGGCGAGTCACCATCGCCGACGCGACGGCGGCCTTTCTTGCGCGCTGCGAGAACCGCGCAATTGCACGCCTACGCTCCGCAAATACCGCACCTTCCTTAAGCAACTTCGGGCATTCTGCGACGCCAAGGGTTACATCGCCCTCGACCAGTTCACGGTGGCGGATATGGATCTCTTTTATGCCTCCTGGAAGGATGGCAGGCGGGCACGACCGAAAAGTTCGACCGTATCAAGTCGTTCATTAAATTCTGCCAGAAACGTGACTGGGTGAGGTCGAATATCGCCGAAGATCTCAAGGCGCCGAGGGGAGTTCGACACCCGCGAACAAGACCCACCGACGATGAACTGGATTGCATCTATGAAGCCTGCGATGGCATAGGCGGCCCTAAACCCGCGGGTCCCGGCTATCGACCGTCTGGAGGCAGAAAGTGCCACCAGATGGGAGTTGTGGTTCGGGCCTAGCAGGCATGCGTCCGGCGGAAACATGAACACCCCGGCGCGACTGACCGCGGCCTGACACTCCATGCCGAACACGATGTGAACCGGTTGTCGAGGCTATCGCCGACAACTTTTCGAACGTGACCGGATGCAAAAAGAAGAAGCCCCGTCCGGTTAAGACGGGGCAGGTGACCCTATCCATCAGGAAGGACCGCACTACGATGTCGGATCGCTCAGCTATAGTTCGATTTGGACGCTGGGATTCGCAGCGCTGAATACGTACGTGCGCACGCGACCGCCACAAAACTCCTGGGTGAGCGCCGCTAGTTGCCCGATAGCGACCCGAAGGTCGCTTTCTCCGGTTGGGGGCAGGCAGTCGAGATTCACAGCGACGTTGACCGTCTCTGGCGTGATTCGCGTGGTATGCGAATTCCGCCAGACCCAGCGTCGGCACAGAGCCTCTCGCGTCTGGGGACAGAAGTAGGTCAGTTCGCCCGCTGGGAGGTGTTCCACCGATCCTGGCTTAAACAGCGGAACGAAGCTCTCTCCGCCGCGGGAAAATCCGAGGCAAAGATCGCCGCCGTTCAGGGCGCCAAGATCGTCACCGCCACAAGGAATTGTGAAGTGAAGACTGGTCCGGTTGAAGAGGTCAACGAGGGGATTGATCGACCGTGGTGGTTTGCCCCGACGAACCTGTTCAATCAAGAAGCGGATGGATGGGGTGAATTTGTCGGGATTCATGCCGAGTGTAGAAAACGCCCTGTTCCAGGCCGCAATCCGATCGAGTTCGATTTGTCTTGGACTATCGTTTGTCTGAGAAACGGCCTCGGCGAGGAGCCGCCCTGATTTAGGGGCGGCCACTGAATTGTTTATCCCAGTAGCGATGACAACGCCACGCCGGAAGGCGGGGAACATCTCGAAAACCGCTGATTCGATGCTGTACGTAATCATTCCGTATCACTCTCCTCTCAATGCGCGCGGGTAAAACCGCGAGCTTTCGCGGACCGGGCCGATCCAGATTCCGAAGACCGAGATCGCCGCCTTCATGCCGTCGAGCAGATCGGCGATAACGTCCGTCTCGAGGCCATGACCCGTGATGAGATCGGTCGCGATTCTCTCGAAGGTATCGGCCATTTGAAAGATGTAATCACAGCGGTCCGCCTCATGGTCGCGGTCAAGGCCGAAGTGGCGATCGTAAGTCTCGAACTCAAGATCCGTAATCGTATGCGATTGCCCATTCAATGTGCGGTAGATCTGGGCGAGCGATTTTCCATCCTCCACCGCCCGGTGCATCGACACCTGATGCAGGGCGTGATATCGCGTGTCGGCGCGGTCCCACGCGCTCCGGATTTCGGCGGGTTGGTATCCGCGGGGAAACGCGTCCAGGAAGCGGGCCATCGCCGGCTGGAGACAATGGTGACGTTCGCGAATCCAGAAACCGGAGAAACCCGGCGGCATGTCCGCGCGGATCGTGCCGCAGTAAATCGCGGCACACGGCTCGAAATCGATGCCGTATATGAAGAGCGACCCGCAGCAGCTGCGCAGCTGAGCCGCCAAGTTCGACCATTTGAAGGCGCCGGCGCTTGATTTTTCTTTGATGGCCTGATCGAGGCAATGCCCAGTCAAGGCGCAGAGTGGAATAAAGGCGTGATGGGATGCATCCCACCGCCGGTTTGCCGCCCATTTCTGGGCGCACGTGACGGATGTCGGGGTGCGGCGCCGCTGGCGCGAAAGTGAGCCGACTTGTTCTATAAAGTCCCAGGTACAGGCAAGCCGGTCGAGCACCGCATCCTGCTCGTCGGGAGTGAATATCTCGGGCTGTTCGGGAACGGTTCCCGATAACGTCAAACGGATTCTTTGCTGAAGGGCCCTATAGTCGCTGACCTCCATATAGATCGACCTCCCCCTCGCACCCGTAATGGGCGCAGGGTACTGTTCTCGCTTTAGCGAAGAGCTTTGAGAGGTCGCACTCGTAGCGCCCTCGGCTGCGCCAGTCTGGAAGACGATAGCCCAGTTTTCTGCTTGACACGTGACCGACGAGTGGCTTACCGTGATTTTGTATTTACGGACGTCGTCCAGACGCTCCCAAAAGGGCAGTCTTGCGGATCTGACCCGCGGGCTGCCCGAGTGCACTTTTCCGATTTCTCGCCCGTCCTGCCCCATCCCCTCCTTTTCCTGTTGGGTTGGGCGAGTATTGTCTTCGAGAATTATATATCGACAACTCTTGCCTGTCTAGGAAAAAATTGCCGATCTATTGAAGGATAAGGACTAATATCTATCTGTGAGAAAAATTACTATAATTTGCCTACTTCTTTCGGCAAATTAGCTTGCTGCTGCGTCCTTCCTCATAGCTGGCCTCAGTAGTAAATCCGAGGTAATCATTGACGGATAAGGAAAATCCGGTGTTATACTCCTCTCTTGGGAGCGCGGAGCGGAGATTCGAAATTGAGTGATGCAATCGGAACCGCGACCATGCGGGGTGTCGCGGATATCTTGAGGCCGCCGATCTAAATTCACAAAGGACGATAGTTGATGTATTTATGGCAACTCATGTCAATCGACCAGGCCTTGCCCAGATCTTGGAAGCGTTGGCCCAAAGGAAGGGCGGATCTGTCGCTGAACTCGCTGCGTTGGCGAATATCTCACCCGCCCAGCTTTCAAAACTGCGGTCTGGTGCTCTCGGACCAACTCTGGGAATGATCGATCGTCTTGCTCAGGCTTTTGCGGAAACAGTAGACAACCCTGATGAAGTTGAGAATACGAAAGCTGAGCTCCTATTTGCCGCGGGTTACAATCCAGCCCCGACCGTTGCACGGAGGAAGGAACTGGTCGATGTTCTGGAGCGTGAAGCCGAACTCGCGGAAGAACGGACAGTCCAAGCCGGCCAGGAGATCTGGATCTATTCCAGAATGTTGCTCGAAACGGATTTGACCTCGGTCTTCGAGACCGTTTATTCGAACCTCCTGGCGGGAATCAGGTACAGTTTTTTCATTCATCCCGATCACGCAAGTGACTGTGTGACCTTCCGATGGAAGTTGAAGAACCGTCTGGAGCGCGATGGGAAGGGGCCGGATGTCTATAATGAGGCCTGCGAGATTATTGTGATCCCCCCTGATGCTTTCATGTTCGCGGACAATCGCATGTGCCTCATAATCCTTGCGGCCAGCGACGACTCTCAGCTTCGTTGCTTCAAAACCCGAAAACAGTCGTCGGAGACGATACGGTTTGTCGAACTCGACCGTGCCGAGGGAATCGAATACCGAGACTTCCTTGGGGATATGATCGAGCGAGAGAAGCGAAACCGATCGAATCGGGCGACCCAGATTGAACCGCCTCCGCTACCGTGCCGCGCGGATTACTACGCTCAGTATATCCATCACAACCTTTCGAAGACGGCTACACCCGCTTCCCGGACGACCAGGCTCGGGACCCAATAGCTCCGCTACTTGTCGTTTTTCAGTGCGGATGGGATGGCCCCGCCGGTCCGCGACAGCCTCGTCTAACTGGATCACGAAATTCGATCGGAGTCATCCAGGTCAAATTGGGATACAGAGTGGGAACGAGAAAAGACAGCGATTCGGGGTTGGACCGCGTTTGGACCTGAATCGATGAGCTAACAGTTAATAGTTTCAGTAACTTAGTACAAGTCTCTCAGCCCTGAAAATGCGGGTTCACGCAGCAATTCGTTCAGTGAGCCGCCGAGTACCAGCCGAAGAGCCGAAGGCGATGCGTGGACCAAACGTCGAGGCCTTCCTCATAATTGTGGTGCATGACGTTGAAATGCCGGACGACCGTTCACGGCGAAAGCTCCCGAACTTCTCAGTTCCTCATACCAGCGCGATACCGCGACGCCGTCCACTTCGCGCACAAAGCTCGGGCCCAAATCGAGCGGATGCCCTCAAGGGTGCTCTTTTATCGGCCCAGCGATTTTCTCGCCGTGATGCGAGCAATAGCGATCAATCCGGGTGGTGTTCAAACACTGTTCAAGGCTCTTAAGCTGGTTCCTATGAAAAAGCCCCCGGACCCAAACTCGGCGGTGATGCGCGTAATCATGGAAAGCTTCAGGAGGCGAAAATGAAGAAGATTCCTCCCTCGAAATAGACCTGCTCATACTGGACCATGCCTCTTAGCGAACCGGCCGTCGGGCAATATCGGGCAATGCACCTCGGCAACTGTGGCAATCCTGGCATCCTCGGCATCCTGGAATCTGCAAGTTACAGGTGGATCACATCGCGACCGGAAGCGAATCCAACCCTCGACTGTGAGGAGGCGAGCAGAACTCAGAAGGTCAGAGAACCAGGGTCTGGATTTCTAACGGCCTTCATGTTCTCCCGATCCACCGCCTCAATTAGTCCAAAGAGCCCGCAAAACTCAGGGCCACGGGTGTAACCTCGGGGCTTCGCCATTAGCAAGTGGTCACTGTGACACGTAGTCATTCCAAAAAGCGGAAATTCAATCTTCAGGACGCTTCACATGGGCCAATATGGGCCAAGCAGCCATGGCAACCAGGGGATATATGGCGTCGAAGGCAACGCAGAATCTGTAACTTACGGAGCGACCCGGAGGGCCTCAGGTTCCAAGTCCCACCTCCGGCACCACAATCCTTTCAATAACCTGGCGTGAAATTGCCCTAAGCCCTCGAGCAATTTTGGGGTAACAGCTTCAAGACTTCGCCGCTTGTCAGAATTGATCCAGTAGGGCTCGTCAGAAATGTGCCGCTCCGGGAACAGAATTAGGAAGAACAGGCTGATCATCATCATCCACGCCGAAGGCGTGCGTGTTCCCCAAGTTGGGTGGGGGGCGATATC
>DATGIL010000102.1:0-601159 GCA_035295745.1 Bryobacteraceae bacterium
CCGCACGACAGCACCTGAACTTCTCGGAGATCGGGATGCTTCCTGCGGCGCAACAGAAGGGCCTGCTGTACGAAGCGGTGAACCAGATCCGCTTCCATGCGATGCCACTGCCGGCCTACGCGCGCCTGCATCCATCGGCGGTGCTCGCGCCGGCACAGGTCAAAGCGATCGAGGACTACCTGCGTGCGGCGCCGGAGTCGGACGCCGCCTCGGCGAAACTCCCGCCTCCATCCGAGACGCGGACAGTGCTTGCCGCCGGAGCGCACAGCGCCGCGGCAGCGCCGAACGGCATACCGTTTCCGGAGGGGTATCAACACTGGAAATGGATCAGCACTACAGACCGGTTCGACAATCAAAGCATTCGCGCGGCGTTAGGCAATCCGATCGCCGTTCAAGCGGCGAGGAATCATCGCGGATGGCCGGATGGTGCGATGCTCGCCAAGGTCGCCTGGGTGGCCCAACCGCGAGCCGATGGACGGATTGAGGCTGGCTCTTTCTGGCAGGTGCAAAACTCCGGCTCGGGGTTGAGTTTTGCTGCGTGATGACCCTGGCCGTTGGATTAACCCACCACAGCTTCGGCGAGATGAGGTTGATAGACGCAACGGGGATCTTCCGCCAGATAGTCCCCGGTTAGAGCGAAAGCACGCGACCGCGATCCGCCGCAGACCTTTTGGTATTCGCACAGACCGCACTTGCCCTCTCGCAAGGTGGTATCGCGCAGGGTGCGGAAGAGGGTTGAGTTCCGATACACATCGGTCAAGGAATTCTCGAGGACATTGCCTCCACTGACGGGAAGGAATCCGCTCGGAAAGATCTCGCCCTGGTGGGAGACAAATACAAACCCCTTGCCGTCGCTGACGCCGGCGGTGCGCCATGCCACGCCCTTGGCGTTTTCATTTTCCGTGACCCCATGTTCGGCCTTGATGCGCTGCGCCACATAGCGGCGATAGTGCATGGCCTCGGTGGTCTTCAATCCGAAGGGAGCAGTCTTCGAAAGATCGTACATGAATTCGAAAACCTGCTCGTACTCCTCTGCGGTGAGGTCGTCGTTTTCTCCCGCGCGTCCCGTTACGATCAGGAAAAACAAACTCCACATCTTAGTGCGGACATTCTTCGCGATCTCTGCCATCTCGGTCAGGCGCGCCCGGTTGCGCTGTGTGACGGTGGTCTGCAATTGGGTATCGAGGCCGATGTCACGGGCGTATTCCAAGGCGAACATCGCGCGATCGAAGGTGCCGGGAACGCCCCGGAAATCGTCGTGGCTGGCAGCATCGGGCCCGTCCAGGCTGATGGCCATGCGCGAGATGCCGGCTGCCTTAAACCCGTCGATGGCTTGCGCCGTGAGTAAGGGAGTCGCGCTGGGCGTCACATTAGTGCGCAGGCCGATTTTAACGGCGTAGCGGATCAGTTCGAACAGGTCAGGCCGCTTGAGCGGATCGCCGCCGGTGAAGACCATCAGCGGATCGCCAAACGATTTGATCTCGTCGAGCAGGCGGTATCCCTGTTCGGTAGTCAGTTCTCTCGAATTGCGCTCGGGTTGCGCAGAGGCCCGGCAATGTACACACGCCAGATCGCAAGCCTGGGTGGCTTCCCAGATCACCAGCATCGGGGCTTGATCGAAGTTCATCGGTTCTCCTCCATGTGCTTCTAGAAGCAACTCGTTTGCATTCCAGAGGCCAATGAAAATCGATGGGAAATACAACACTTATCGCTCTTAAACTCTGCAACTGGGTGAAATGCCCCAGGGCGGAGCGGTTAAGCCCCACCCACGCCCATCGCCGGCGGAGCGTCGAGGCCCAACCGCTTACCCGTTACAATATGGTTTCCCGTGAAAAAACGTGGTTGGTTCATCACCTTCGAAGGCATGGATGGCTCGGGCAAGACGACGCAGATGCACCGGCTCGCGGCGCGGCTGCGCGAGCAAGGACGCACCGTCCTCGAGACGACCGAACCAGGCGGCCCTCCCATTTCGATGAAGATTCGCCGCATCCTGCTCGACTCCGCGAATCAGGAACTCTGCTCCGAGGCGGAGTTGCTGTTGTACTTTGCTTCGCGAGCGCAGAATGTGGCGGAGTGGATCCTGCCGGCGCTGGATCGCGGCGAAGTGGTGGTATCCGACCGCTTCACGGATTCTTCGCTGGTATATCAGGGGTATGGCCGCGGGTTGGGAAGTAAAGCCGTAGAAGACCTCGACCGCGTGGCCTGCCGCGGGCTCCAGCCCGATCTGACCCTCTTGGTGGATGTGGACGCGGAGGCCAGCCTGGCGCGGGCGCGGGCTCGCAACGCCGCCGAACCGCACTGCGAAACCCGCATGGACGATCAATCCATTGAGTTCCATCGCAAGGTGTACGACGCCTACCACGAACTCGCGGCCCGCGAACCTGAGCGCGTCAAGCTGGTAAATGGCCGTGCCGGTCTGGACTCCATTGAACAGGAAATCTGGGGGATCGTGAGCGGGGCATTGGATGATTGAGAATTTCTGGGGCAACGCGGGGGTCGTGGAGGCTCTGGAGCAGATGATGGCACAGGATCGCCTGGCGCAGACGCTGCTGTTTTCGGGGCCGGAGGGATTGGGGAAAGCAACGCTCGCGCGCCGGCTGGGCGCACGCCTGTTGGGGCATGCGGAGTTGATCGAACGGGACGATCTCAGCTTGCCGCACAATGTAGCCACGCTGGCCGATCGGGAGAAACTGGCTGCGGAGAAGCGCAATGACGATCCGCTGCAATTCGCCTCGCACCCGGACTTCGTGACCTTTGCACCCGACGGGCCCCTACGCCAGATCACGATTCAGCAATCGCGGCTTTTGAAGGAACAGGCACAATTTCTGCCCAATCAGGGCAAGCGCCGGATCTTCGTGATCGACCATGTGGATCGGGCCAACGATCAGGCGGCCAACTCCCTCCTGAAGACGCTCGAAGAGCCGCCGCCCCACCTGGTTCTGATTCTTACCGCGGAGAATTCGTATGACCTGCTGCCCACCATCCGATCGCGGGCAGTGCCGTTCCACTTCGCGCGACTCTCGGACGATGAGATGGAGCGGTTCGTCGCGGCACGCGGCTTGGATCGGCCCGAACGGCGCATTGCGCTGGCGGCGGGCAGTCCCGGCCTGGCGATCTCCATCGATTTGGAAGCTTACGACAAGAGGCGTGCGGCGATGTTGGTGCTGCTCAAAGTGGCCGCGGGCGTCTCGCCGTTCGGCGCATGGATACCGATTTCGGATACGATCGGCCGCGGTAAGAGCGACAAGCTGGATTTTTATTTGAAAGTACTCTACGACTTGTTGCGTGACCTCCTTCTCTTGCACGAGGGAGGAGGAGAGATTCGCAATCGGGATATAGAGCATGAGCTGGAAGCTCTCGCGGGGAAAGTCGAATTCGCGTGGCTGCGCAAGGCGGTGGCGAGGGTGGACGAGATCGCTGAGTTTATGCGGCGAAATATTCAGAAGACGCTCGCGCTGGATTCGCTGGCGGTGGACTTGCGCGGGTAGTGTCGTGTCCGCGGCGCAGATTCGATGAGCGGAGCCGTGCAGGAGTGCATGCGCCACGCGTTATCATTGCCTTCGGAGACCTCCATGAGCCTCACCACCGCAATCCGAGCCCCCCGTGGCAGTGAGATGACCTGCCGGGGATGGCATCAGGAAGCCGCCCTGCGCATGTTGCACAATAACCTCGATCCCGAAGTCGCCGAGAATCCAGACGAGTTGATCGTGTACGGCGGCAGGGGGCGCGCCGCCCGCGACTGGCCGTCGTTCCATGCCATTGTGCGGGCCCTTCGCTCGCTCGCCAATGATGAGACGCTGCTCGTCCAATCGGGAAAACCCGTCGGCATCTTCCGCACGCACCCGGAGGCGCCACGAGTGCTGCTTGCCAACTCCAACCTGGTGGGGCACTGGTCGAACTTCGATGAATTCACCCGACTGGAGAAGCTCGGGCTCACCATGTACGGGCAGATGACCGCCGGCTCGTGGATTTACATCGGCAGCCAGGGCATCGTGCAGGGTACCTTCGAGACCTTCTCCTCGCTCGCCCGCAAACATTTCGGTGGGTCGTTGGCTGGCAAGCTGGTCGTCTCCGGCGGAATGGGAGGAATGGGCGGCGCCCAGCCTCTCGCCGCGACCATGAACGGCGCATGCTTCCTGGGCATCGATGTCGATCCGCACCGCATTGAGCGACGCCTCGAGACCGGCTATTGCGATCGTATGGAGCGCACTCTGGACGAGGCCCTCCACGTACTACGCGACGCCCAGGCGAACGGCGAGGCGATCTCCGTCGGACTCGCCGGCAACTGCGCCGACGTGATACCCGAAATGGCGCGCCGCGGCATCGTGCCCGATGTCCTTACCGATCAGACCAGCGCGCACGATCCTCTGAACGGCTATGTCCCCAACGGCATGACGCTGAGCGATGCGCGCGCCCTGCGCACTCGCGCGCCTGAGGAGTACGTCTCGCGCTCCATCGCCGCCATGGGCGCTCATGTCGAAGGGATGCTGGCGTTGCAGCGCCAGGGCGCCATCACATTCGATTACGGCAACAACATCCGCACCCAGGCGAAGAAGGCTGGCGTGGACCGAGCCTATGACATTCCCGGATTCGTCCCCGAGTACATTCGCCCGCTCTTTTGCGAAGGCCGCGGACCGTTCCGCTGGGTGGCGTTGTCGGGCGATCCCGAAGACATCTACCGCACCGATCGTCTGGCTCTCGAGCTCTTTCCGCACAACGAAACTCTGGCGCGCTGGCTCCCGTTGGCTCGCCAGCGAATTCACTTTCAGGGACTGCCCGCCCGTATCTGCTGGTTGGGTTATGGCGAGCGCGCCGAGTTCGGGGTGGCGATGAATCGCCTGGTGAGGTCGGGCGAACTGAAAGCGCCGATCGTGATTGGCCGCGACCACCTGGACGCCGGCTCCGTCGCCTCCCCGTATCGCGAAACCGAGGCCATGCGTGACGGATCGGACGCGATTGCCGATTGGCCGCTGCTCAACGCCCTGGTGAACACGGCGGCCGGTGCGTCCTGGATTTCGATTCACAATGGCGGTGGAGTCGGCATCGGCTATTCCCTGCACGCGGGAATGGTCGTGGTGGCCGACGGTAGCGAGGAATCCGAACGCCGCCTCCAGCGCGTGCTCACCAGTGACCCCGGGATGGGTGTGATTCGCCACGTCGACGCCGGCTACGACGAGGCTATCCGCTTCGCCCGCGATCATGACATCCAGCGGCCGATGTAACTTAATATGACGTTGCAAAAGTTCGCCGACGTATCGCCGGATCGCTTGCTAACGCGCGCGGCTCGCATTCGAGCTGCGGCCGTCCGAGTCAGAAGAAGGCGTGAAAAATCGCCCCCTTTAAACGGACGCCGATTCGAGGAAACGAGGCCGAACCTGGCAGGTTTCGCGTCACGAGCCGCGACCGTCAGAAGCTGTGAAAAATCCGGGAGCGCCTGCCCCAGATACGATGAGGCATCGGTTGCTTACGCGCGCGGCTCGCAAGCGCACGTATCGCACGAACGTATTGGGGTAGGTTACGAGCCGCGACCGTCAGGGAGCGTCTTCTATATACGAGGCTGTTTTAGGAAGTGGTGCACCAGGCATTGGCGCCAAGTATCAATCTCCTAACATGGAACTTCTCATCTGCAACTGCAGTCAGCTAGTAACGCTTGGCGGCCCGCGCCGCGCCCGCATCGGAACCGAGATGCGCGAACTCGCGATCATTTCCGATGGCGCCATGCTGGTGCGCGACGGCCGTATCGCCGCTATCGGCACGCGCGACCAGATTGCACTTCAAGCTTCGCCTTCCGCTGAATTCATCGACGCTGCAAAGCGAATCGTTCTGCCTGGATTCGTTGACGCGCACACCCATCCCGTCTTCGCAGGCACACGGGCCGACGAATACGAGCAGCGCGTGGCGGGCGTCACCTACGCCGAAATTGCGGCGCGCGGCGGCGGCATCCGCTCCACCGTCCGCCGCACCCGCGAAGCTCCCCAATCCGCGCTCGCCGCCGCGGCCCGCAGATATCGCAACTGGTTCCTGCGTGGCGGCACCACCACCATCGAAGCTAAGTCGGGATATGGCCTTTCGCTGGAATCGGAGTTGAAGATCCTCAACGTCATCCGGCAGCTTGGCTCCGAAGGTGAACTTCGTTACGTCCCCACCTTCCTGGGTGCGCATGAGGTACCCGACGAGTATCGCGGCCGGATAGACGCGTACATCGACGTGCTCGTGCACGAGATGCTGCCACGCGTCGCCGAGGAGCACCTGGCTGAGTACTGCGACATCTTTTGCGAGCCTACCGTCTTTCCAGCGAACAAGGCCCGCATCGTGCTGGATGCGGCGCGACGTCTCGGTTTCGGATTACGTCTCCATGCCGATCAATTCACCGCCGACGATGGTGCGTGCCTTGCCGCGGAATTCGCGGCGTCTACCGCCGACCACCTCGAAGCCACGGGCCCCGTCGGCCTCGAAGCGCTCAGAGCCGCTCAAGTGCAACCTGTCCTGCTTCCCGCTTCCGTTTACAATCTCGGATCCACGCACTATCCCGCCGCGCGGCGCATGATCGACTTGGGATTGCCGGTTGTGCTCGCGACCGACTTCAATCCCGGCTCCTCGCCAACCGCATCCATGCCGATGGTCCTGTCCCTGGCATGCACTCAAATGAAGATGAGCCCGGCGGAGGCCGTGACCGCGGCGACGATTAATGCGGCATACAGCCTGGGACGGGGAGACACACTCGGATCGCTCGAGTGCGGCAAACTCGCCGACTTCGTGGTTCACGATTGTGACGATTATCGCGAACTTCCGTACTTCTTCGGACGAGAACCCGCGCGCGCCGTCTTCATCGGCGGTGCGCGAGTCATGTAGTCCTGTCGCGTCGTAACGGAAATATCGAGCAATCTTTACTTCACAACTGCAGTTATTTCCACCGTGAACGCCATCCCGTCGTTATAACTGCTGCAAAGACCGCAATCGCCACTGGAAGACGAAGTGCAAAGGTGAGGGCCAGCGCCCTTCGACAATTTAAAATCTTGAAGTTTGAAAGGGACCAGAAATATGCGAAGACTGCTTACCTTGTGTGCGTGCGCGAGCATTTTCACTGCCTTGGCGTTGGCTGAGAGCTGGACTGGCAAGTTAGTGGATGCCAGTTGCGCGATGAACTCTCAGCAATCCAGCGCGACCACCTGCGATCCGACCAGTTCCACAACCGCATTCGCTCTCGTGGCGGGTGGAAAGACTTACAAACTGGACGACGCGGGGAATACCAAGGCCATCGAAGCCATGAAGAATCGGGCTGACCGCTCCGCCAATCCCAACTCCCCTCAGAGCACCAGCGTGACCGCAAAGGTGACCGGGAGCAAGGATGGTGACAATACCTTGAAGGTGGATTCCATCCAGGTTCAGTAACTCTTGGAAGCCGTCCCGACGGTCCGGGACGGCCTTCCGGCGGAAATATTCTGCTTTCGATAAGCGAAATCGCCTGCTCGAACGTCTAATCGATTAGTTGCAGGCGATGATCATGAATACCAAGCCGGAAGCCTCCAAAATCGCGGAACTGCGGTCCAAAACGGATCGCCAACTCGTGATCCTGATCACCAGCAGGTTGAATCACGGAATATATTGCGCTCGATTGGCGGGCGAGGCCGAATCCGGTTGGTTTTCCGCGGAATCATCGCAATCTAGCGCCGCTAGTGCTTACGATGAAGTGCGAGCCCTGTTGCCCTTAGTCGGTGAAATCAGCACTGCCGAGCGGCGTCGTCTGGAAGAAAAATTCGAGGATTTGCGTCGGTTGCTGGACGAGTCTACCATTCATGCCGAGATGCGCATCCAAACGGCATGCTCCTGAATCGGCGCCGGTGCTTTACCTCCACCGGCGCCACCTTTCCTGACCGAGTAGAGCGCGGACGAGCCTAAGCTGCTTTCTAGGGGCAAGCTTCGCACGATTTTCCCATCGGTCGTCAGGCCAAGGCTATTACACCTTGTGCTGTGTGACTCACTCGCGGAATGCTGTTGGGTGGCTTGCGGACGTAACCTCGCGGTTGGGCATCCCACAAAAGCTCACTATTGGAGAATTACGCTAAAACATAGGCGCTTGCGCATGTCACGTCTCGATTTCGTAAGATCCTGAGCCATTATCAATACAGTTCCGCTGAACAGCCAAACTGCGAGATCCCGGCATTTCGAAGCTCGGCTGCTTGGGGAGCCAGCCCACGACCTTGAAAATTTCGAAATACTGCAGCCGAGGCCGAACATAGTTCATCGTGCACCAGGGGGCATGACGGATTCATCGCCCATCCGCCAGGCTGCGGCTGGAGTGCGCACGAGCCGGCCTCGCTTCTTTGGTATAGGTCCAAGAGCCAACCGGAAATGTGTTGATTTCCCGGGTCGGCAAGTATGCCTTCCCAGAGTGCGATCTCGCCATTATGAGTATCGCCTGATTGGACATAAGCGTCGGAGAGTTCGCGAGTCATCTCTTCCTTGGTGTCCAGCCGTTGTGCATCGCGCAGTGCACGAATAGCTAGTGAATAATCGCGCAACCTGGTGTATGTCACGCCGAGTTGCTCATCGAGGTCCGAATGGCGGAACCCAACCGCTCTCGCGATGCGCTGACCTTCGAACAGCGTGTCCAACGAACGGTGATACCACCGGGCGGCATCGGCAGGAGACGTTTGCGCCACAGCTTCCCCCTTTTTTCGATAAGCGACGCCAGCATTGATATATGGAACCGGCGTACTCATCCGATCGGGCAGTGGCCTGACGATAGCCAGAGCAGCCTCGCAGTCGTTCAGCGCCTCATCGATCGTGCTGCCGAAGAAGAAGGCGTGCGCCTTATAGCTGTTCGGAACGGTCTTGGCCATACTAGCCCACATGGTGCGGCTGGTGGCCCAGTCCGAGTTGCGGGCCCACGTGCGAATGCAGAACGTCAAAGTGATCAGAAGGGCTATGACAGGGATCACTCTTCGCTCGGCGGATGGAAATCGATGAACCACGAGGAGGCCAGTCAAGACCATGCATCCTGCGAACGCCACGGCCGGAATATACAGAAACCGCTCGGCCATGATTGTGCCGATCAGCTTGGCAATATTTGACACCGGCGCCAGTCCGAGCGCCCCAAGCCCGATAAAAAAGAGCCATCTGCGATCGCGCCGCCAGCTATACACCGCCAGCAAACCGACCGCACCGATCACGAGAGCGGTAAACGCCACCTGCCAATCGCCCCAGGTGCGTAAGTTTCCGGTGAAGAGCGGGATTTGGTTGTACGAGTAATCGGCTGACAGATGCACTGGAAAGAACAGCAGCCAGATGTATTTCCCAATCACCTTTAGAGCTGTGAGCCGCGCCGTCAGAAAACTCCCACCGACGAGAGGGTTATCGGTGAAGGCGATCTGCAGCGGAGTTAGTTCAGGCCGCACTGCGAAATACAAAACACACGGTAAGGCCAGCGCTCCGTAGCCCAGAAGCCTGGCCCTTCGCGTGCCGGGGGGGGGATACACAAGTCATACAGCACAGCAACCAGCGGAACCACAATCGCACTTTCCTTCGAAAACATACCCACTGCGCACGTGAGTGTGGCGGCGGCAAACCACACCCACATCCATCGCCCGGTTCGGTCGACACCACGGCGATAGCACAACACCCCGGCAAACATGCCGAACCCGGCCAGCAGGTCCGCCCGGCCGACCACATTCGTCACTGATTCGGTCAGAACCGGATGCACAGCCCAGATCAGCGCCAGGACCAGGGCTGACGCAATCCTCCGCCGGAAAATCGTTAGGCCCAGGAGGTACAGAAGCGTAGCATTCACTGCGTGCGACACGAAGTTGAACCAGTGGTACCCTGCCGGACGAGTCTCATTGCCGAGGACCGCGTAATTAAATAGATAGGACAACGTGGTCAAGGGGCGCCACAGCCCATTGCCAGCTAGCGAGTACCAATACTCCCCCCGCCAAATCAGATGCAGATTTTCAGATGTGACCGCTCTGATCCGAGGGTCGCGAACGATGATTGCAAGATTGTCGAAAATGAGGTCAGTCCTGAAGGAGTTCGAATAGGACAGCAGAATGGCGGCCCACAATACAACGAGCGCAATGACGTGCGGCTGCAAATTCCAGCGTCGGGGAGTCGCCTCGTTGGAACGCCCGGCCTGCACGGGATTGGCCGCGACGCGAGTTTTCCGAGTTTTCCGATCGGCGCGCATCGCTCGACATTATCATGTTTAAATGCCCAGCCCGAGGCTCACCGGCCAGGGCCGCAGGAGGACCGCATTCACCACGCTGAATATGACGGTATTGGCTCCGATTCCGAGTGCCAGCACTACCACGGCCGAGACCGCGAAGCCTGGGCTCTTCCTCAGCGTGCGCAGTCCGTATCGAAGATCCCTGAGGAATGTTCCCATGGCAATTTCGGATGCAGTCGAATCGCAGCTTTATAATACTGCAACGATTAGGCCAGGGCTCCGTAAGGTGTCCGTTTTCGGTCATGCGGTACGAGGCCAGGCGGCGCAGCCAAAGCCCTTGCATAACAATTCTTAACTTTACGCGGAAGCCATCCGGCGCGTAGTAATAAGATAGGTGAGACTCCCGCCGCCTCCTGATCGCGGCTGCTCCGAGACGCTCAACCGGAAATGGGATGCAATGTCGAGAATCCAGCACACAGTCCGCATATCAATCCTGATGGCGCTCTCCTTGGGCCCCGTCGCCGCGCAGACCGCGACCTCGCGAATTGTGAGTGCCGCAAACTCCTTTCTTTCGACGCTCGATGACAAGCAGCGGCAGAGCGTCCTCTTCGCTTATGACGACGAGGCGCAGCGCAAACGCTGGTCCAACTTGCCAATCTCGATCGTTCCTCGAGCTGGCCTCAGCATGAAAGAACTGAGCCCCGCCCAGCAGACTGCCGCGATGGCTTTGGTTTCTTCAGCGCTCAGCCCACGAGGTTTCGAGAAGGTCCAGCAGATTATGGATGGCGACGAAATGCTCAAGAGCAACGCGGGGAACGGGCCGCAGAACGGTAGAGGGGGCGGTGGTCCGCCGCCTGGCAAAGGTCCCGACGGGCCGCCTCCGGGTGGCCGGGGTGGCAGGGGCGGAAACCGCGGGCCAGGCGGAGGCGGCCTGATGTTCGGTAAAGATCTCTATTACCTCTCCATTCTCGGAACGCCCTCCGAAAAGAGTCCCTGGTTGTTGCAGTTCGGAGGGCACCATCTCGCCCTCAATATCACGATCATCGGCGAGCGTGACATTCTTACGCCAACGCTTACCGGCGCCCAACCCGCTCTCTATACACTCAACGGAAAAACCGTAAGGCCTCTCGGCCCGGAGAGCGACAAGGCGATCGCGTTGCTCAACGCACTGGACGAGAACCAGAAGAAACAAGCCATTCTGAGTTTCCGTTTGGCAGACCTGGTGCTCGGCCCTGGCCAGGATGGAAAGACGATCCAACCCGAGGGTTTGAAGGCGTCCAGCATGAACGAGAAGCAGCGTGCCATGCTCCTGGATGTGATTGCGGAGTGGTCGGGCATTGTCAACGAAAGCGCGGCGGCGGCTCGCATGGCGCAGCTCAAAGCGGAGATCAACGAGACCTGGTTTGCATGGAGCGGCCCAGTGACGGTTGCTCCTGGAAGCAACATCGCGGCCTACTACCGGGTTCAAGGGCCGCATCTCGTGATCGAGTATGCGCCCCAGCAGATGGGTGGCGATCCCTCGCTGCATGTCCACACGATGTACCGCGATCCTACCAACGACTACGGCCGAGCACCCAACGCCAAATGAGACTCACGCCGCTGGCAGCCGCGATCCTTCTGTTCGCCGGGATGCCGGCACACGCGCACAGGCTCGACGAGTACCTGCAAGGCACACTCCTCTCGATCGAGAAGAATCGCGTGGATGCGCAGATGACTCTGGTTCCCGGCGTGGCTGTTTTTGCCATGCTGATCGCTGACATCGATACCGACGGGAATGGAGCGATCTCCGAGTCCGAGGCGCGCTTGTACGCGGGGCAGGTTCTGCGGGATCTGTCGCTCAGCATTGACGGCCGCCGGTTAATGCCGCATTTAGTTTCGGTGCAAGTTCCGGGCATCGAGGAGATGAGAGAGGGACGCGGCGAGATCCGGATTGAGTTCGCGGCCGATTTGCCCGCTGGCGGAGCTACCCGCAAACTCACGCTCGAAAATCATCATCAAAGCCGGATCGCGGCCTACCAGGTGAATTGTCTGGTCCCGCGCGATCCCGATATGCGGGTCAATGCGCAGAATCGAAACTACTCGCAATCGCTTTATGAACTGGAATTCACACAGGCAGGCGCGCGGGCGGACTCCTGGAGTCTCTCGTGGTTTTCAGCCAGCCCGGAGCCGCTGGGCCTGGTCGCACTTCTGCTGGTCGCGCGATTCGTCTTTGTGTGGAGAAGGCGCGCCCGGCCTCTGAAACTGAGAGACGGGAACGCGCCTTTCAAGATGGTGTGAGACGCCGGTCTTCCCCGCGGAATGTGAATTCGTCGTTTCCGCCACCCGCCCGTGGATCAAGCGCGCCTCAAACTTTGATCACCGCGCGTGGCCTGGCTCCTGCTTGAACCCACGGGCTGGACGTTTCAGGACGTGGTTTATGTCCCCTACCCGATGCCGCTACGAAACCTGCCAGTAGACCGAATACCGCTTGTCGAAGAGCGTGTTGATGGGCACGAGCGTGACATCCTTTTCCTGGCCGGTGGTGTGGAAGGTGAGGGGCTTGTCGCCGGGCTTGATCCACGAACTTGGATCGGCGCTCGCCGCTTTAAGGGCCGGGACTTCAAGTGGCGGGACAGCCTGCGGGGCGTTGGGATTGGCATTGGCTCGCGGAGGAGCGTTCGGCGGACGCATACGAGGCGCATTCGGTCCGATGATCAGGCGCTCGGTCAGGCCTTGGTCGCCCAGATCACCTGCCAGCACGAGCGGACCATAGAGGAACGCCTGTGTTTTGGGATCGTCGGGCATAGTTTCGACGCGCAACTGCATCGGCAGGTCCATCTCCACGCGATCTTTGCTGTGCCAGGTGCGGTTGATGGTGAGGTAGCTCCCCGGCGTCGCCGAGACTTCCAGCGGCTTTCCGTTGATCTTCACGGTTCCGCCGTTGAGCCACTCGGGAATGCGCAAGCGCAGCGCCATCGGGGTGGGCGCGTTGGCAGTAATCACGAACGATGTGCTCTGCTTCTCGGGGAATTGATTTTCCTGCCGCAGCTTGATTCCCTTCTCGGCCCAGTTCAGCTCTGAGGGAATGAACAGATTGACGTACACGCCCTTATCGTCGTGCCAGTAGATGCTGTCGTTGAGCTTTGAGTATTCCTCCACGCCCGTGCCGGTGCAGCACCAGAACGACTGGTCTTCCGAATTGAAGGTCTTCCAGGCGCCGGGAGTGAGCGATAGGTAGTACTGCGTGTAGCCCTTCTCGGGCCGGATGGTGCCGATGCGCTCGTTCATCAAAGTGCGCTCGTAATAGTCGAAGTAGCGCGGGTCCGGATCCCAGCTATAAAGATGGCGCGCGAGCTTCATCATGTTGTACGAACAGCAGCACTCCGCCGTAGAGATGTTGCGTTTCCATTCCGCCGAAAGATGTCGCGGTGAACCATTCCACGATTCCCCATTGCTGGTCCCGCCGGTAACATAAGTGCGGCCGGTGGACACGGTGTAGTAGAAGAAATCGGCCACATCGTGGAAACGCATATCGCCGGAGATCTCGTATCGCCGCGCGGCGCCGATTACTTGCGGAATGTGCGTATTGGCGTGCAGCGGGAAGCCGCGGAACGGGTCCTTGTTCAACTCATCGCGATGCAGCGCGAGCGGATTGAAGAACCATTTTTTGGTGTAGCGATCCCCGACCTTGGCCCATCGCTCGTTGTTGGTGGCGGCGGCGAGGTTGTAGAGCACCTCCGCCATGCCGCCATACTCGGTCATCAGGATTTCCTGCATGTGGGCTTCGGTTTTGGAGCCCGACCACTCGTCGGCCCAACCGGCCATGCCTTCGAGCACCTTCAGCGCCTGCTGGTTGTCGGCCAGTCGATACATGTCGAACATGCCGGCCATGATTTTGTGGATGGTGTAAAAAGGAGCCCAGGGAAGTGACTCGCTCACCGGCACCTCTTCGCCTTGCGGACGCGGAGTAAATGGCCGGCCCGAAAGCCGGTCGAGGCGTTCGAAAAGCGACATGGGAAACGCGCTTAAGTAGCCGCCGCCGAGTTTTTCCTGGCACTTGGCCAACTCGGCCACCAGCTCGTCTCCCTTAGTCTTGGCAGCCTGATCGCCGGTCGACGCCCAGAGGTTGGCGCTGGCCGACAGGAAGTGCCCGGTGAAATGGCCGCGCAACTCGCTGCCGCGATTGCCATCGTCCTTCATTTCCCAGCCGCCGAAGGGTTTCGTCTCTCCCGTGGGTAGCCCGGCATTGGCGCGGAAGTTGTAGACCAGGCGGTCGACCGGCAAGCGCGACATGTATCCGCGATTCCATTCCTGCGCGTCATGGAAGATGCTTCCGGGCAGAAGGCGAACCTGTGTCATGGGGAAGGGCAGAGCTTTGAGCGGGATGTCCTTTCGGGTGAACTCGATGGGCGCATCGAACGGCATGGCCTCTGGAGGGGCCATGCGGCGTTGCTGCTGTTGTTGCTGGACGCTGGTATTGGGATTCGGCGCTCCGGCGGGGGGCGGAGTCTGGGGAGTCTGTTGTGCCAGCACGGCGGGAGTCGCGGCGCTCGTGGCCGCGAGAATGGCTGCAAAAGACCGGCGGTTCACTCGTGGAGTTTTCGTTGGATCGCTCATGATGCACCTCGGAAGGCAGGTTTTTGGAATCGCTTACATTATAACCCGGCCTCCCCTTCCAAATTGACTCCTGCGTGAAACGAGCTACTATCAGCGTTCCCGGCCGAGTGGATCAGGAAGAAGCGCGGGTAGTTTTCCGGCGAGGCACAAGAGCTTCAAAGGAAAAGCCCGGGGTAGAGACCCGGGCTTCCTAATCTGCGAGGCAGTAAGGGAGGTGTGCCTATGCTCACGTTGTGGCTCAAAATCGTGACTGTAATGGTCACGGTGAGGATGAAGCTAACGATCCGTAAGGGCCGCTAGCCGAATCCCGGGGCTGGGTGAACGCAACACCTGGCCCCGTAGGCCACAGTATACCGCGATTCAGTTAACCTTCGTTTGAGCTGAGCCCGCGTACCGCGCGTGATCAATCTGCCGGGCTCTGATCGACAACCGCAGCCAGAGATTTGTTCATCCGCTGCCCCCGGTCTGAGCAAGGACGCGCCGAGAGGTCGAATTATCCTCTTCTCGTACCCGGTCTTGGAGCAGATTCGCGACCGCAATGACGTCTTCTTGACGCCTGACCAATGCTGAATCGCGACCAGACAACGATTGCCATCTACAGGCGGCAGTACCCGCCGAATATCCACGTCGCCACCGGCACTTACCTCGCTGTCCTCATGGCTCTTTCGGAGTGCCATGTCGCATCGAACGCCGGGAGGGCTCCCAGTCGCATCCCAGGTCCTCCAGCGCGACATGGTCCCTCTAGTACTAAGCCAAAGCGCGCTGCGGTCTTGGGCTGTAGGTGAGTACGGTCTAGTCTTGAGTCAAGGCCGACAGCTCAAAGGCTTCCTTAAATCAGATCGCGGCCGGGGATCCCCTCGGTTGCCGGTCTAGCCGCTGTACTATTGATGTCAGTGGCGCGGTTCGCCGCCTGGACCCCGGCACGGACGCGAGGCGCAGGTGGATCCCGAGACCTTGCGCCAGGATTGAGACAAACCAAGAATGCGCTTTCAATTAGACGAAGCAATCGCCGTTCTGACGAGGACACCCAAGGTGCTGGATGCGATGTTCCGCGGGCAGACGCCGGCATGGTTGAACTGCCGCGAGGCGCCCGAAACATTCAGCCCATTGGATGTCTTGGGTCATTTGCTGGCGGGCGAGGCAACCGACTGGATCCCCAGAGCCAAAATCATTTTGGAATGCGGCGAGAGCCGCGCGTTTGACCCATTCGATCGGTTCGGATTCGGCGACCTCCTCGCGAATCGCACTGTAGAAGAGGTGCTAGGTCAATTCGCCGAGGCCCGCAGCGCCAATCTGGATTCGTTACGTGCGCTCGACCTCGACGATTCCAAGCTCGAACTGCTGGGACTTCATCCCGAACTGGGGCGAGTCAACTTGCGCCAGTTGCTGGCCACCTGGGTGGTGCACGATCTGTCGCACCTGGCGCAGATCGGACGCGTGATGTCGAGGCAATATACGGAAGAAGTAGGTCCCTGGCGGGTGTACATCCCACTGCTGAAATAGCTTACATTTTTGGGCGCCGATTACCCGGCGCGGCGCAAGGCCCAGGGGTCGGCGGCGGGAATGATCTCGTCGTTGTTTAAGGAGCGGTGAACGGCCAGCTTCAGACTACGCATCATGCGCTCGTCCCGAATTCTCCGCGCGCGAGCACGCCGGATGTGAACGAGCATGGCAATGTCGGCGACCGCCAGCAAGCCCAGAACAGCGCCATCGACCATGTTCATGTTCAAATTTCACCACGACTTGCCTTGGAATCATAGGTCTGAGCGTAACAAGTGGGTAACAGGACTTTTCTTGCAGTTCGGCTTCGGCCCCCGGTACTTTGGAGATATCGCTGCCGCTTGAAAGGCGGAAAACCCGGCATCACATTGCCACGTGGTGCACGATGCTAGACTTTCTACTTGATGCCTAAAGCAATCTATCTGGAATGCAGCCTTTGTAATTCGAGGCTGGATGCAGCGAGCATCGCGAATCTCTGCAGTTGTGGGGGCCCGCTCCTGGTCCGCTACGACCTGGATGCGATCCGTCCACGCTGGAGGCGGCGGGAAGTACCAAATGGCCCATCCAATATGTGGCGCTACTCCCCGGTGCTGCCGCCTTCTGATGCTTCCATCATCACGCTGGGCGAGGGGTGGACGCCGCTCATCCAGACGCGCCGGCTGGGTGCTCAAATCGGCGCTGAGGCGTTATGGGTGAAGGACGAAGGGCTGAATCCGACCGCTTCGTTCAAAGCCCGAGGCCTGTCGTGCGCGGTCTCGATGTGCGTCGAGTTAGGCATTCGCAAGGTGGCAATCCCCTCGGCCGGGAACGCTGCCAGCGCGATGGCGGCGTATGCCGCTGCTGCTGGAATTGAAGCGCACATCTTCATGCCGCGCGACGTGCCGCAGGCCAATTATCTGGAGTGTAAGGCGTACGGCGCGCACGTGACTCTCATTGATGGCCTGATCAGCGACTGCGCGCGAATGGTGGCGGAACGCGGGCCATCCGAGGGCTGGTTCGATGTCAGTACGCTCAAAGAGCCCTATCGCATCGAAGGCAAGAAGACGATGGGCTACGAAGTGGCGGAGCAGATGGGTTGGGAATTACCAGATGCGATCTTCTATCCTACCGGCGGCGGCGTGGGCATGATCGGCATGTGGAAGGCATTTGACGAGATGGAGCGGCTGGGGTGGGTCGGTTCGCGCCGTCCTAAAATGATCGCGGTGCAGGCGGAAGGTTGCCAACCGGTGGTCCGCGCCTTCGAGCAGAACGAATCGCGCAGCCAGTTCTTTCAGAACGCCCACACGGTGGCCGCCGGTCTGCGCGTCCCGAAGCCTCTCGGAGATTTCCTGGTGCTGGACGCAGTGCGCTCCAGCGGTGGAACCGCGATCGCGGTGAGCGACGATGAGATGCTCGACGCGGGGATCCAACTGGCTTCGAGCGAAGGCATCTATGCCGCGCCGGAGGGAGCGGCCTGCGTATCGGCGGCGCAGAAGCTGCTGGCCTCCGGCTTCCTCAAGCCGAGCGATCGGATCGTGCTCTACAACACCGGCTCGGGACTCAAATATCCCGAAGCGTACTCCACCCGATTCCCGAGGACGGCGTCGAGCGAGCAGGACAAGCTGGGCGGGCTCATTACTCCACGATGAAAGACCTCGCACTACGCGCTCTGGACGCGGTCACGCGGCGAGGCGTGACGTACGCCGATGCCCGCGCCATCGAGATTCGCGAGCAGGAGATCACCACTAAGAACGGCAAGGCCGGTCACGTATCCAGTTCCGAATCGATCGGGATCGGCATCCGCGTGCTGGCATTTGGCTGCTGGGGTTTCGCCGCAACGGACGACCTGTCGAGCCGAGGGGTGGAAGCGGCGGCGAACCTGGCGCTAGAAATCGCGCGCGCCGGAACGGCCGCGCGGAAACGCGAAGTCTCGCTCGCGCCCGAGGAGAAGTTTGAGGCGGCATGGGTTTCGCCATTCTCCATCGACCCTTTCTCCGTGCCTGTCGATCAGAAACTGGGCATTCTGCTCGCCGTGGATGAGGAACTCCGGCATACCCCTGGCATCAATCTGGCCGAGACCTCGATGCACTTTGAGCGGCGCCACCAGGTCTTCGCGTCGACTTTGGGAAGCCTGATCGATCAGACGCGCTATCTTTCGGGCGCGGGCTTCACGGCGCTCTGTTACCGGGAAGGCGAGATTCAAAAGCGCTCGTACCCCAACTCCTTCGGCGGGCAGTATCAGTTGAAGGGCTACGAACTGGTGGACGAACTGCGCCTGCTGGACCATGCGCCGCGCGTGGCGGAGGAAGCAGTCGCTTTGCACTCGGCGGACCAGTGCCCGGAAGGGATCTTCGATCTGATTGTGGACAGCTCGCAACTTGGGCTGCAGATTCACGAATCGATCGGGCACCCGATCGAACTGGACCGCGTCCTGGGGACCGAGGCCAACTACGCCGGCATGAGCTTTCTCACGCTCGATAATCTGAACCGCCTGCGTTACGGTTCGGAGATTGTGAACGTGGTGTGCGACGCGCGGCTGGAGCACGGTCCTGGACTCGGCACCTTCGCGTTCGACGACGAAGGCGTGCCCGCGCAGGGCAACGACATCATTCGCAATGGCCAGTTCGTGGGCTACATGACTTCGCGGGAAACTGCCGCGGAAGTGGGTCAGGCGCGATCCAACGGCTGCATGCGCGCAGATGGCTGGGGCCGCCTTCCGCTGATTCGCATGACCAACGTCAGCCTCAAGCCGGGCGAGCAATCGCTCGAAGAAGTGATGGACTCGCCGCACGCCATCTACATGGAGACCAATAAAAGCTGGTCGATCGACGACAAACGCTACAACTTTCAGTTCGGCTGCGAGATCGGCTGGGAGATGCGGAATGGAAAGCGGATCCGCATGCTGAAGAATCCCAGCTATAGCGGAATCTCCACGGAGTTTTGGAATGCGTGCGCGGCGATCGCGGGGCCGGAGCATTGGACTCTGTGGGGCGTCCCGAATTGTGGCAAGGGGCAGCCCGAACAGGTGATGGGGACCGGCCACGGAGCCAGTCCATCGCGCTTCCGCAGCATCAAAATAGGCGGCGCATATGGTGGCTAAATTGGACGAAATCTGGGAGCAGGTCGTGCGGGCAGCACGCGCGCTGGGGGTCGACGATGTGGAAGCGATCATCAGCGGCTCGAACGAGGCGCTCACCCGATTCGCCAATAACGCGATCCACCAGAACGTCGCAGAGCTCACCACCAATCTCTCCGTGCGCGCGGTGATCGATGGGCGGACAGCGCGAGCGTCTACGAATTGCCTCGATCGGACGGGCGTTCGCGATGTAGTGGAGCAGGCCATCGCGATCACGCGGCTGACTGAGCCGGACCCGGACCTCCTGCCCCTGGCAGAGCACGATTCTCCGGATCCCGAGGATTATCCAGACCGCGATTTCGATGACACCGCGTACGCGACTCCTGACGAACGAGCCCACGCCGTAGCGGACGCGATTCGCGAAGTGGAGAGCGCCGGCCAGACCGCGGCGGGCATTTACTCGACGGGGCAAGCGGGCTTCGTGATCTACAATTCCACAGGGCTCGCGGCGATGTACCAGGAGACAGTCGCGCGCTTCTCCATCACCGCCATGGCGGCCGACAGTTCCGGATGGGCCAAAGCGAGCGCGTGCAATCATCGCGACCTGGATCCAGTCGGACTGGCGCGTCGCGCGGCGGCGAAGGCGGCCGCTTCGCGGTTGCCTCGCGAGTTGGACCCTGGCCGCTATACCGTAATCCTGGAACCCGCGGCGGTGCTGGACCTGGTCGGCCAGATGTTCATGGATTTCAGCGGAACCGCGATCCGCGACGGGACAAGCTTTCTGAACGACCGGATCGGCCAGAAGCTCTTCGGTGAGAACATCACGATCCACGACGATGCATGGCACGACGGCCAATCAGGGGCCCCGTTCGACGGCGAAGGTGTGCCGCGCAAGAAGCTGACGCTGGTGGACGCAGGCGTAGTCCGCGAGGTGGCGTACAGCAGGCAGGCTGCGGCGTTGGCAGGTGTCGAGCCGACCGGGCACGGCTTCCCCCTCCCGAATGAGATCGGGGAAGCGCCGATGAATATCGTGATTGCGGGAGGTGGCAGCACGGTCGAGGAGATGGTCGCTTCGACCGATCGCGGGATTCTGGTCACCAGGTTGTGGTACATCCGCGAGGTGGATCCTTACGAGAAGATCTTCACCGGCATGACGCGTGACGGTACGTTTCTGGTGGAAGACGGTAAGGTCACTGCCGGATTGCGTAATTTCCGTTTCAATCAGGGATTGATGGAAATGTTGTCGAACGTGGAGGCACTTTCGGCAACCGAGCGTGCGTCGGGAGAGGAGTCGTTCGACCTGGTGGCGCCGGCGATGAAGGTGCGCGACTTCAACTTCACGGAAGTGACGCGGTTCTAGCAAAGGTCCGACGAATAATTACTTCCCGAGGGAGAGCAGATAGTCGCGAACGGCGATCTGTCCAAAGAAGTTTGCCGCCCCTGCAGCGTCCCCGTTGTACAGATCGTCTCTGATCGCCGGATCTGCTCCTCTTTCGATGAGCAACTGCACCATCGAAAGATGGCCGTACTGAGATGCCATGTGCAGCGCGGTGATGCCCTGGCCATGAGTGAGGCCGCCGAAGGTGGCTTTTCGGTCGACCGTGGCACCGTGGTCGATCAGCCATCCGGCCGTTTCCAGACGGTTGCAAACCGCGGCCCAGATGAGCGGAGTCCCGCGATAGGGGTCGGCATCCAGGCGCGCGCCAGCCCGAACGAGCCGGGGGAGCACCTCCGTGCGCCCGCTCTTGCAGGCCCAAACCAGAGCCTCATCCAGCACTTCTTGCGGATCGGCTGACGGTTGCCAATCCGGGAATCCACTGTGCGGGCGGTAAAACCCTCGCGCGGCGGCAGCCTCGGGCGTAAGCGTCTTTTCTCCGCTGAAGCATTCCTGCAACAGGGCTGGATCGCCCAGCCCCGCCGCGGCCCGCAGATTCCCAGGCGCCACGGAATGGCGGCCCAGCAGATCGGCCACTTCGCGATGGCCCCAGAACAGCGCGGTGATCAGGGGAGTCCCTCCCGCGCCGTGCGCTTCTGCGTCAAGGTCCGCGCCGCTTTGGATCAATGTAGCGGCAATCGCACCTTGGTTGGAGTACGCCGCTTGATGTAGCGGTGTCGAGCCGCGGTCGTTCGGGTCGTTTACGTCCGCACCGGCGGCGAGCAGAGTTTCGACCGTCGCCATGCCCATCTCGAGGTTCGCCTTGGCTGCGAGACTCACGGCCAGGTTCAAGAGCGTGTTCCCATTGGTGCCGCGTTCTTGTGCGAGTCGGGGGTTGCGCTTCAACAACCCTTTCAGTGCCGCAACGTCTCCAGACTGCAGAGCCTGGAAGGCCGCGAGAAACGGCTCGGTTGCCGCGGCGTTCGAATCTGACGCGAGCAGCTCCACCCGGCGCACGAGGTCGTCCCAGGTATCGAAGCCATGCTCCCGTGCATAGACAAGCCGGGCATCTGATTCGGTAAACGGCGCCTGGCGAATCTCCTCGTCCGAGGAGCCGTGAAAACGCGGATGCCACTCACGAATCTGTTCGAGCGCGGCCGGACCCGCTGACTGCCGCGTCCGCACGAGGCCGTGAACGCGGTCGCCAATCCACTGCACGTCGGCGACAAAAAGTCGTGTGAAGCGACTATGCCGAGCAGGCTCGGCGTAGGCTTTGAGTTTTGTCCAACTGGCGAACCCTTGCTCTCTCGCGATGACGAACTGGGCATCGTGCAAGGCCATTGCCTGTCGCACGGTTGCATCCTCGACGTTAGCCCAGCGGAGATGCTGACCTCGCAGACGGGTAAGCGCATCGGCGCTTCCAGCCCGGACGGCCCGCAACAGTTCGCGAGCTTGTTTCTTCTGTTGTTCCAGATTCAAGACTACCTCCTTCATGTGCCTGGTCCGCATGACAGGCGAAAGAGGGTCTTCGATGAATCGACCTTCCAGAGTGCGGGTGGGCGCAGCCCTTTCCGCGGACGGGACGCGCCCCGCGCGCGTCAAAAAACAGACTACCAAAGGCAAATGGCCTTCGCAACGTCAGGGAATACTGCCGGAAGGAATTAATCGCCACTCGATTCCGCAGGCTTCGGCGGAGAGTTTTGGTGAACGCCACGCGACCGATCGCGGGTGATCACCGGCGATGCTCCCGTAACGGGGGCGCCAGTGGAGTCCACGCCTTCCTGCGTTAAAGCTCGGGAAAAAGTCTTGGCAAATACTTACACATGTCATAAACTGGATGACGAGAGTAAGAGTGCGACATGGCCCTCCCGAAACTGAGCAAACTGGAACTGATCATTATGGAGGCCCTGTGGACCAAAGGGCCGTGCTCTATCAGAGAGATTCATGAGACCTTCCCGGCGCGGAGCCGGCCAACCTACAGCACGGTACAGACGATGGTCTACCGCCTCGAAGCCAAAAAAGCATTGCGGCGGTGCAAGAAGATCAGCAACGCATTCATCTTTGAAGCTGCCGTTTCCCGGGAAGCGGCGGAACGTAAGCTGGTCGGCGATCTGCTGGGATTATTTGGCGGCAGAATCCGGCCCATCATCGCCCATCTGATCGAATCCGGCTCGTTCACGCGGGAAGATATCCGGGAAGCGGAGAAGATCCTTCTCGATCATGAGAGTAAAGGCGAAGCAATATGATCCCCGATTCTCTTTCTCCAATCGCGAATCACCTGTGGCAGTCCACGCTGTTCGCCGGCGCCGCCGGATTACTCACGCTGATTTTGCGTAAGAATCCGGCGAGGGTGCGCCACTGGATTTGGGTGGCTGCGTCTCTCAAGTTCCTGGTGCCATTCTCCTTGCTGGTAGCGTTGGGCGGTAACGTTGGCTGGCGCACGGCGCGGGTATCCACACCTTCTGTTTTCTCGGTGGTGGCGGCTCAAGTGAGTGAGCCGTTCCTAAAACCAGTGGTCTCGCCATCGCCATTGCCCACTGCGTTCAGGACGAACCGGCTTCCGCTCATACTCAGCGTGGCATGGGCAGTGGGGTTTGCCGGGATTGCATGCGCCTGGTGGATTCGCTGGCGGCGCATCACTGCTGTGATTCGCGCCGGATCTCCAATCGAACTTGGCCTTCCCGTTCCGGCGATCTCCTCCTCCTCGTTCCTGGAACCCGGCGTTTTCGGAATATTCCGGCCCGTCTTGCTATTGCCTGAAGGCATCTTCGATCATCTGACTCCGGAGCAAATGAAGAGCGTCCTCGCCCATGAACTTTGCCACGTCCGTCATCGAGACAATCTGGTCGCTGTGATTCAGATGTTTGTCGAGACCGTGATTTGGTTCCATCCGTTGGTCTGGTGGATCGGGAACCGCATCTTCCAGGAACGCGAACGAGCGTGTGACGAGGAAGTATTGCGCCTGGGAATTCGACCAGGAGTGTACGCGCAGGGCATCCTCAAGGTCTGCGAGTTGTATCTGGACTCTCCGTTCGAGTGCATTGCCGGAATCGCTGGGGGAGCGTATCTCAGAACGAGAATCGACTCGATCCTGAAATATGAAGCTGTGGTGAAACTGAATCTCGCGAAGACATTCGCTCTGATCGTGGCCGGCATAGCAGCTATCGCAGCCCCGGTTGTCATAGGCGTCTGGAATGCGCCGCCCCTTCTGGCGCAGGCGCTCCCGATCCCCTCCGATTCCGCTGCCCGGTCAAGATTTGAAGTGGCGTCAATAAAGCCTGCTGCGTCCATGCCCGGGAACAGAAACATGAATCCGAGAGCGGGCATCCCCGGGAGGTGCCTGCAGAAAGACACGTTCGATCCGGGCCGCGTGGACATCCGGTGTTACTCGTTGGGAAAACTGATTTGGATCTGGGCGTTCGGAATTCCTCCGTTTAGGATTGTGGGGCCGGCCTGGATGGGAGACGCAGCAACCGATTGGAGCGATGGTCCGGCATTTGATATCTTCGCCAAACTTCCTGAAGGGGCATCGAGAGATCAGGTTCCAGCAATGCTCCGAGACTTGCTGATAACCCGCTTTAAGCTCAAAACGCATCGTGAATACAGGGAGCAGCCCGTTTATGCCCTCGTGGCCAAGAGCGGACTATCTGCGCCATCCGCGTCACAGAATGCCGATGCGCTGCAGGCAGCTGCGAATTCCCAGGCTGGTGAACCCAGTAACATGAACGGCGTCCAGTTCTATGTAACCAGGCTCCCAAATCCAGATGGCCGTGGACCAGAAGTCTGGATCATGAACTCCCCGCGGATGGGGACCGTGCGCAAATCAGAGACCGCTAGCCCGAACTCCAGCGAAAGGTATGAAGCTGCAAGCATCACCCTGGACGGACTTGCCGATCTGCTGACCATTGCGGGCATCGGCCCGGAGCCAGTGGTAAATGCCACCGGCGAGCAAGGGCGATATCAAATTACCCTGGAGATATCCTTGGCCGAACTGGAAGCGGTCCGGAGCGGGCCGCACGACTATGCGGATATTCAGAGCGCTAAGCTAAAGGCAGCGCGGGATGGGCTGAAGAAACTCGGGCTGCAATTGGAGCGGCGTAAGGCCCCGGTCGAGATGCTGGTAATTGACAACGTGGAAAAGACACCGACTGAGAATTGATAGGAAAGGACTATCCATTTCCAGCCCGCAATGCCTGCAACAGTGCGCTCCAGGTGGTTTTTTCTGTTGTTCCAGATTTCAAGACTGCCGCGTCAACCAGCCTCCGGCCAGATCCTCATCCAGCCCGGCACGCTTCCCCAAGCCGGACCTCCGGGCCCGTGACTTCGAATCCGGCCAGTTTCCGAGCACCGCGTCAATCTCGCGAGAGTTGGTTTCAAGCTCGCTTGGACAGGTCAAGGACATCGCGGCCGGCCTACTTTTCCGGATCTAACGCGAGCAGAAAACCACCAGCGGTACACACCGCGCACCGCCATTCTTCGCGCACGCCTGGGTCGCTTGTTGTAGCGCTGTTTGCTGATCCGCCGCAGCCGCGACACCGGCAATCTTTCCATCCCGCACCAGCGCTCCGCATTGCTTGTTAAACGCGGTCATTACGACACAAGCCCTGCCGCGCCGTGAGCAATCGCTCAGCGCTTCCCTCTCCGCGGCGGCCCGATCGTCCTTGGCCTGCGAATGTCCAGTCTGTCCATCCGCGGCGCTGAATGCGATGGCGCCCCAGGAAATCGCGCGCGGCCCCGGGGCCGGAACGTGGCGGTCCGCATACGAGCAACCCGAGAGATCGCTCGTGCACTGGCCTCCCCAACGGCTCCGGCACGCGGCGACCGCATTTGCTGCCGCCTGTTCCTTGGTTGGGCCGGTCGCCGTCTCGGCGTGGCGCTCGTCGCCGGATTTCGCAATTGCCGAGCACGTGTTTTCGAAGTGAGACACCAGCTTGCAGTTCTTTCCGTACTTACTGCAAATGCTCAGCGCGACCCGCTGTGCCTCATCGGCTGAGGTCCGATTCCACGACATTCCCTCGGCGCCCTGGTCGCCAAATGCAACCGCGCCGTAGGGTGCGGGCGGAAGTGGAGCATCCTGGCCTTTGCAACCGATCTCACAAAGCTGACGCGCGTGATACTGCTGTTGGTCGCAAGAGATCGAGCTGTGAGTATTGCACTGAAAGGCGATCATGCAGCGGTCCACACAGTCACTCGCGCCCAAGAAGAATCGGGGGCATGCGACAAGCCCTATGGCGATCAATGACAGTATCTTCCCAAAGCGCATCCTCAGCCCGCTTCTCTCCAGCCACGTTGTCGCGACCATCCTACTGGAACTCCGCTCCGTGTCGCGCGGCAGGGGCTTTTTGTAGGCTCCGACCACTGGACCATCGTACCCCGGTGGACCGGGCTGGGCAAAGGGCGTCGAATCGCTGTCACACATTCACTTTTCGCTCGAACTCTGTCGAAGGCCGAATCCCGCCAGTTTCCGAGTCACGCGTATTCCGCCCGAAGCGAACGCATCGGTAAACAGTTCGCGACTACAGGGGAGGAATTCGCTGAAGCGCTCTAGTCACAGGGCTTCACCCTTTGCAGCTTGCCCTCGGACCAGGAACGTTTGGGGTATGATCCGGTGCCGCAGATATTGAAAGAGCCGAAATCCTTATACCAGTCGCCGTCGGGCACTTCAGGGCACATCTCGACCCAGAGGCGAAGTTGATTGAGATCCGAGATGCTGATCGCATGCACGATCTGCGACGCACTTGCGCGAGGCTCTGCCACTTGGCCGGCGGCGAGCTGGATCAGATCCAATTCTTGCTAGGGCACGTTTCCATCCAGACACCGGGCGCTACCTCGGATGCAAGCAGAAGCTCCGCGACGCAGTCAATGACCGAATGGGCATCGAGCCGGAAGCAAATCCCTGACGAAGTCCAGCGGCGGATCGGCCGCCCCTTCGCGACCAGGCCGTTCTCTACCCGGGCGGCAGTTCTCACCGTAGGGCTACACGTGAATCAGACGCAGCTACTGGCCTGAAATCGTGAGATACGCACCTGCGGGCGACGTGATACTGCCGATCCGAATCTGCAGAGGCTGGTTTCCCGTCGCCACACCAGCCGGGATGCGGATGTTCAACTGTGAAATCGGCTCACCGGGCGCAGCACCGACGTAGAGCACATCGCTCGCCGCCAAAGTCACAGTTCCCAACGTAACCATAACCGGGCTCGTCACCTGCGCCGTGCCGGCCGCAACGGTTCCGGGCACAAGCGGCGGATTAGTGGGGCCAAATCCCGACCCGAAGACCGACACGAGGTCCCCAGGGTGCGCGGGTAAAAACGCCGTGCCCAACGAGGACGGGCCCACATAGCCATACGTCACCGCGTTGACCGCCGCAACCGGGTTCTGCCCGTTCGCATTGTGTGCAAAGTAGAAGAACTCTGGCGAGGATGCGGCGACCACAACCGTTCGCGCGGCCGATTGCGCGGCGTTTGCCGTGCCACATCCCGTGATCACAGTCACGCTAACCGTAGAACCGGGTGCCACGGCCGGCGCGACGGCGTTAATCTGGTTCGGGAGCACGGCCAGCAAGGGCGCGTTCAATCCGCCCACCGTCACGCAAACCCCGCCCAGGTTTGTGGGAAGCGGGCCGTCAGCCGGATTCGCGCTCGCGCTCGTTCCGACAGGCAAGAAGTCCTGGCCGTAGATGCTAAATAAAGCGCCGGGCGAGATGGTCGTGACCGGGGGAACGCTTCCGCCGATTCCCGCGATGCCTCCTGCCGCAATCGACGGCCCCGAAACTGCCAGCGTGACGCTCACGCTGGTGCCCATCGCCTGCGCCGTGAGGGTCACCGGCCCGCTCACCGGGCCCGCAACCACCATCGCACTCGCCATGCCATTCGCATCCGTCAATACTTCGGCCGGAGCTTTAAAATTCGCCGACCCTTGAACCACCGCAAAACTCACCAATGTGTTCGGTAGCGGATTTCCCGCCGAATCCGTCACCTGAACCGTCAAAGGCACCGTGGCACCAACGCCAGGTGGGGCCGCCTGCGCGTCTCCCGCCAGTTTGGTGATTTTCACGCCGCTTACGGGCTGAAATTCGAACCACGTGCGGAATGCGCACGAGTTGTTTACGCCCGTATACTCCAGCCAGAGCGGAAAGGGCGGCGCGGCGATGTTGGAGCCCACTGCATTCCTTAGGCGAGTGGCTGTGGCCGAGAAAGGGAATCGCGCCAGGTACGGTTCCACCCAGGCCAGATACGAGGGCACATTACTGTTGAATACCCCTGTGAAATCGGGCGGATCGCCCGGATTGCCTTCGAAACAAACGCCCCCGCCCGCCTTCGAATACTGATACATCAACGAAGGATTGTCGTGGGCATTCAAGAAGTACTCGATCGTGGTCTCGAGCGTTTTCCCGTTCACGCCCATATGCCACAAGTCGTATCCCTGCGTCGCCGCCATCTCGGCAATGGTTGACAACTGCAGAATATCCACGTCGCTGTATGTCGCCGAACACGCACTGCGCTCGGCCTCGAGCGGAAAGCTGCCGTCTGTCCGCATCTGGTTCAGCGCCACATAAAACTCCTGCACCGCGTTCGCAAACGTTTGGTTATCACCGCGCCGGATCGCGTCCGCCATTTGTACCGAAGCTCCGTAATAGCCCCAGTTATTGGTGAACGCCTGAGCGCCATTCACCCCGCCCGGGATAGACGCGCGCGGCATGATGCGGTTCTCCAGCCAATTCTCGATGAGTTGAGCGTCGGATGCAGAGAGCGCAGGATCGTTTCGCAGCACACTCCACAGCGGAACAATCGACTTTGCCAAACCCATCAGCGCGTACTCGTAGGGCAACCCGGCGTCAGAGAACGCCGGGTCGATTTGCGGCGCGTCCGCTTTCGCCCACGCGCGCAGGTTCGAGGTCAGCACTTGAAAAGAGTGGCTTGTTCCCAAGCCCAGGTACTCTCCACCCCACGGGATAATGAGCTGATTCAGCGCGTCCATCGAGTCTGCCGCGGTGCAAACCGCATAGGCATTGTCTGGCCTCGGGTAAGTACAGGTAAACGGCGCAGCCGGAGGAACCGACGGATTCGCCGTTGCCGCAATGATTGTTTGCGCCTGCCCTGCAAGCGTGATGAGGTCCGAAGAAGTCCACAGCGGCAGCCCCGAAGCGGCCGGCTCCGTCGTAAAACTCGCCGCTTTCAAGATCGATTGCGCATTCATGAATACCGCAAACGCCGCCTGCTCCAGGGCAACTGAAGCCGGCGGTGCGCCGTACAAGACCGCCGTGCCCGCCGCCGGGTCGACGTTGTACCCAATGGAGCTCGTTAATCCGGGGATGTTGGACAGGCCCGGATTGCCAGGGTGAATCTCGAGTACGAACTGGGTAGATCCCCGATTACGTTCCATCTTGAACCCGAACATCGGGCTACTATAGCCGGCCGACGTCGAGAAATTCTCAAACGTCACATTCAGAAACTCCTGAACTGTCTCGCCGTTTCCGCTCGAAAACGAGACCTCCAGTATCTGAGCTTGCACGTTGGTGTAGGAGATGCTGACGGGCGAAAGAAGAAACGGAATCGTCGCACTCGATTGGCAGAGGGCCTGGGTCTTCGCCGCGCCCAACGCGCCCAGCGCCTTTAGCCGCAGCGCCGGATCATAGAAAATCGCCTTCGGATTGGTTACTCTATAATCCTCAAACCGGATTCCGCCAATCGTAGACGTATCGACGGTGTAGCAGTCGGACTGGTCATTGGTATCGCAAACCTGCGCGGAATGTCTGGTCTGTGCGTTGCCGAGGGCAGATAGCGCGAGTCCGCAGGCAAAGATGCGAAAGGCTCCCCTCATCATTCAAGACAATATATGCGAAGTTGCGGCCAGACGGGATGCCACCATTCTTCGAGACCTTTGGACGGATATTCGATCGCTAATTCATCTTTGGCAGCCGTGACCCACTCATAACGCCACTATCGCATCGATTCGGCGAAATCGGAACAGGCGATGTGTAGTCGACTACCGTTTAGGAACGACTCCCGAAAGCACTTAGCTTAAAAACGAGCGCGCCGATGAGATCTGGCTTTCGGCCGAAGATCCTCCCTGACGGCGCAGCGTTTACCGACCTGAGAGAAGTGCTCCGAGTGGATCGTCGGCTACCCTTCCAGGGCTGAAGTTTTCAGGGTCTGGCTCGATTCCGATACGATCGTTGACCGCCGAAGAAATACGCTGGGTGCAGCCCAGATGACGTTCCGTCGTCTGCACGGAGACGTGGCCGAAGAGAAACTGAATCTGCTCCAATTCGCCGCCGGCCGCACGGCAGAGGCGAGCGCAACTGCGTCGGAGGTCATGAGGCGCGAGTTTGCTCACGCCAATTTTGGCGGCGAACTCCTTTACGACATGCCAGACCAGCTTCTCCGTTACCCCCTCGCACCAAATTCTGCCAGCGCTGCTCACCCGTCTGAATAGGCTGCCCGTGCTAATTCCGGCGACCGTCGTCCAGTTGTCCAGCAGGGCATGCACCCAATCCGGAACAGGAATAGTTCGAACGTGACCCGCCTTTCCGCGCAAATTTACGATTGCCCAATGCCCTTCCCGCTGCTGGAGGTGGCCAAAGGTAAGCGTAGCGACTTCGTGCCGACGCAGTCCGCAGGACAGCAGCAAGGCAAGAAGACACGTTTGCCTTTGAGCTGTTCGCCGTCTGGCGCATGCCAAAGCGCTACCGCTTGTTCGGCCGTCAACCAGTTGCCCAGCCTGATGCCTAGTTTCTTTACGCCCTTGACGCGCCGGATTCCGGCCGCCAAGTCGGCGCTAAGAAGCCCACAATCCGCGGCCTCGTACGCCAGTCGGCGAACTGCTCCCACTCGGAGATTGATAGTGCCTGGGGCCAGATTCCGCGACTCCAGATTCATCCGATAACGGACGACAACGGTCTTGCTGAAAGACAGCCGTGGCTCAGAGCAGTACCAATCTACAAATTCGTCGATGGCGTGGCGATAGCCACGCTGCGCATCCGGACAGGAGAGACTGTTAAGTACCGCGGACTTCGCCACTTCGAGGTCCGGCAGTCGTAGAACCGATTTCGTCGCCGGTCGTTTGGCATTGCGTCGCTGCTTCTGCTTCATTACCCGTGGCCTCCACGCCACGAGTTGATCATCTACCCGGCAGCGATGGGCACTTGTCCGTTTAGACGTCTTTCCGCCCGAAACCTGCCGGAAGCGAATGTCCGCTCGTTCCGAGCTGAGGTCTGCCCTCAGTTCGTGCTCGTGCAGCACTCACTCGACCACGGCCCGCACCTTGCAAACCACGCCAAATTCTCAGATCAGAGGAGCCTCACTGGTAATTACAGCCGCGGTGAAACCGCAAGATCGTGCGAAACGTTCAATCGCGTCTTTGTTCCCAGGACGATAAACGCCGGGGCCTTGAACAATGACGTTGATGTCGTCTGATTCCACCGGGATCTCGATGTACGGGACGAAGTGCCCATTTACGGTTCGAAATCTTACCGAGGTCGCATCCTTCGGACGACCGATCAACCGCCATTCCCGCTCGCCGCTGAAGAGCTCGTGCTTGAATCGGTACAAGTGCATCAGCGTATATCCGATTGCCGCTGCGATAAGCGTACGCTGGCCAGTGGCGTCCAGATCCCGGGAGGCATTGATTGCGGTGCTAAAGAGTGAATCGAGAAAACGGACCTGGTCAGCGCGCGTGTAGATGAGAGGCAACAAGTTTGCCGTCTTCTTGGCAAGATACTCAGAGCTAAAACCGATAGCGTACCCGTCGCGTGTGTGTGTATTATCCCCGCCATTGGCTCAAGAGATCGCCATCCACGCAGAATGATGCAACATAGTGCGGGGGCTGTTGGTTCACCCCTTTGTCCAATTTGGGAATCAATTCGGCTGATGCCTCGGCGCCAGCTTGAGCCGTTAGGCGCTCTTTCACGACTTCGAATGCGTAGGTAAACTCAGAGCGATCATTTAGAAAATCGAACTGAGTCGCCCAAATGGTCCGAGTGCGGAGAATGCCCCAAAGTCCTTCCCCGTTGGTATAGTGATACAGATGCTCTGGAAGTGGCTCCGTGGGAATTTCCGTCCGTTCCTTCGCAGCGCGGAGCACATTGATCGCGGCTGTGATCTTCTCGTCTACCATTGGCTTTGGGGTTCAGGCTGGAGTTTTGATTCGGGACAGATCCTTTGATCGTCGCATATCGGTCCCTGGAAACAATTGTAAGGGATTCTTGGGCCTCCGGGGTTCGACTCTGCGGGCGAAGATGATCCGCATTTTTCGCTCGTAGGAATGAGTCGGTGTGCCGGCCATCTGTCGATTCGGACGGCGAACGCAGCTCTGGGAAGGCTCACCGTGTCCGGCCGGATCACTGCAGCCTCGTGCAGATCGCCGACACAGCCCTCGCCCGGAGTGAGTGGTCGGCATTCCGGACAAAGGTTCCAGGCAACGATTGCCTTCGGAGCCTTTCTCCGAGTACCGCGTCATCCGGCCCGAATTGCGGGACAAGAGCGGGCTTTGGAAAGTTGGACGCTTCGATGCTTGTATAGTCTGGGTGATCGCTAATCAGATCTTGGTGTCGGGGGCATATTGCCGAAACGGCAGGCGCAGTGGCCCAAAGGGAGGCGCGAATAGAGAACTTTAGCAATCGCCTTAGGAACCCAGGCCGCTATTCCCGATGCCTGGTTGTAGCGCCGGTCCCAGTAGCGCCGGGTTCGGAACAATTTTGCCGGCCGTGATGGAATGAACTGTCTCCACGATCATGGCGTTCAGAGGCGCGGGGACGCCTAACCGCCGTGCGACGCCTACCACGTATCCATTAATGAAATCGATCTCGGTAGGGCGGCCGCGCTGAATGTCCTGAAGCATAGATGGCTTCGCATCTCCGTAGCCCTTGAGAAGCTGCCCGATCCAAGCGTCGTGAGCCTCACTAGCAACGCTGCGGCCGCACCAGCCCGGAGGAATCGGGTCGACCAACATCCGTTCCGGCCGTGCCCCGAAGGCGAGCGCTATAGACAGTGCCTCATCATAGGTCCGGTTGAAGATTTCTTTTCCGTTCGCAGCGTTGATAAACTCGCGCATCGTGCAGCCTGCGATCGCGCCTATCGTGGTTACCGAACAATTTACAAGAAGCTTCGACCAAACAGCGCCGCGAAAATTATTCGTGGTGCACACCTGGACAGCGCGCCCCAAGGATCGCTGGACTTGCTCCGTCCGCTCACTTTCGCCACCGGCAAGTTCTCCGATGAGCAGATGGCCGTGGTTGCGCTGCTCGTACACGCCCGACGTCTCCATCGTGGCTCCCAGATTCGAGAGGCCGCCGAGCACGCAGCCGCCAACCCGGTCCCCAAGCATCTGTGGCACGCCACCATTCTGGATCGGTAGCAGAGTGGCACCCGGTTTGAGCAGGCGCAATAGTCTGGGAGCGACCTCGATGGCGTCGTGAGCCTTGGTCGCCAGGACGATCAGGTCAAAGCGGTGGGAGCCGTCGTACGCCTCCAAGGGGGCAATCCGCATTGCCTCGACCGCAAAGGCGCCTCCCACTCCGATTACCCGCAGTCCGGAGGCCTTCAGTCTGGCCGCCGACTCGGCATCCCGTGTCGCGAGCGACACGGAGGCGCCGGCAGCCGTCAGGCGCGCCGAGATCAGTCCACCCAGTGCTCCTATCCCGACGATCAAAATGTTCATGCTTCCCGACTCCGCACTACGCTGCACCTCTGCCCGATTTGCCGGCCGTCGCTGAAACGCTGGACGCTGGGAGCAGACCTGTTCTCCGTGGACGACCAATTTACCAGTTTTCCGGAGCCGGAGAGGACCACCAATACCAGGCTTTGGGACAGGCGCCGCCCGCTTCGAATCCGCCGGTCCCGCGAAGGGCAGTTCCTTCGCCGGCGTAAATCTGCGGACAGGAGCCGCGCGGTCCGATCGCGTTGGCGGAAGCACAAACGCGGATTCCGTCAAGTTGAGTTCCCGCGCGATCTTTGCATCGCCGAGGCGTCAAACTCCGAGGCTTCCGGAAAAGACTGCCAGCGAATTTCCTGACGACGGCGCCTTTGTGAAAACGTCAACAACGGTGTACGAGTATGATCTCGTCCGGGTCACCGGTCGTGAACCTCCGCGATCAGGTCTATCTCTACGCAGGATCCGAACGGCACCTGCGCTACGCCAAACGCGCTTCGGGCGTGCATGCCGTCCTCTCCAAATACTTGGGCGAGCAGTTCCGACGCGCCATTCGCCACAAGGTGTTGCTCCGTGAATGTTGGCGCGCTGTTCACCAGGCACATAAGCTTGATGATTCGCCTGATGTTGTTCAGATCACCGACGGCGAGATTCAGGGTTGCCAACAAATCGATGGCGACGCTCCATGCGGCTCTGTTTCCGAGTTCGGTGGTGACATTCAGACCAAGCTGCCCGACCCACGGCTTACCGTTCTGCTTGGCAATATGCCCTGACACAAAGATCTGATTGCCACTACGGACAAAAGGGACGAAGGCTGCCACCGGCGGCGTAACTTCGGGCAGCGTGATCCCCAACTGAGCGATTCTTTCGTAGACTGACACTCGCCTCTCCTCCAAATTTGTGTTCTCAGGGACGGGCAACTGTTTGGTACCACTATTGAGGTGGCAGGCCCTCTGCCATAAACATGCGGCTTACCGAAGCCCCCTGCCTGATCGGTTTGATGGCCTCATAGGCAGGCGAGTTATACCAGGCCAGAGCTTTCCCGGTGCTGTCGAACGCGAGCACCACGATGCTCTTCGGCGGTTGGCCCTCGAGAGCCTGAGTCTTGCCGCCACGGACGACATAATGGAAGCTGCCCCTGAAAGGCGCCAGCGTTTCCGGAACCTTCTCTGCGTACTTTTGAAAGGCAGCGCGGTCGGTTACGTCGGTTTCCGCGATTAGATAGGCGGCGGCGTTTTGGCCTCCTGCGCGTGAACCGCCATGAGGCTCACTGCCCCGATCGCAATGCCTGCGAGCAGCGCCAGTGCCAGGTTGCCATTCGTATTCATTACGTGTTCTCCTTCTGTGGGTTGTCCACACACCCACAGAATATGTGCAGGCCGCGCTTTAAGTACAGTGTCAGAATATGGGGATTATTACCATAACAGTTGTACTGTACGCTTCTGTTATGCTTGATGAGCCATGCCGGGGCGCAAGCGAAGTAACGTCCCGCTCTACGTCCGGATCGCCGAAACGTTCACTCGCCAGGTAGCTACCGGCGTTCTCAAGCCGGGGGATCGTGTGCCATCACTCCGAAAGCTCAGCCGCGAACAGGGCGTGAGCCTCTCGACTGCGCTCGAAGCCTACGTGTGGCTGGAGAATCGCGGCTATCTGGAAGCGCGACCGCAGTCGGGTTTTTACATCCGCACGCCTTATGCAAAACTGATCCCCGAGCCGCAGGCCGAGATGCTCCAAGGCCAGCCTACCGCCATGGGACCCAACGCCGCACTGGAAGAGATTATCCGGTCAGCCGGCGATCCGGCATTTGTTCCGTTCAGCACGGGAAGCGCGAGCGCGGAACTGTTTCCGAACCGCAGGCTGAATCTGATCGCGCGAGGAATTCTGCGCAGGCAGCCGGCGCACAGTGCACATTACGATTTACCGCCAGGCGTCGAGGCTCTCCGCCGGCAGATAGCCAGGCGTTGCCTGGCCATCCGGTGCGAGGTCGCGCCACGTGACATCATCGTCACCGCCGGTTCCCTGGAGGCCATCAATCTGAGTCTCCGCGCCGTGGCAAAGCCCGGTGATGTAATTGCTGTCGAGAGCCCGATGTACTTTGCGATTCTGGGGAGCGTCGCATCTCTCAACATGAAGACCATCGAGATTCCCACGCACCCTAAGGAGGGGATGGATCTGGAGCACCTGGAAAGAGCCATTCGGAAGCACAAAATCAAGGCGTGTATCACAATGACCAACTGCCATGACCCTCTCGGATATGTTCTGCCGGACGAATTCAAGCGGGCCCTGGTGGATTTGACCAGCCGGACAAACGTCGCGGTCATAGAAGAGGATTCGTATGGGGACCTCGCCTATGATGTTGCCCGTCCGTTGACGGCAAAGTCGTTTGATCGTAAAGGTCTCGTTCTACTCTGCTCGTCGTTCTCGAAAACTCTATCGCCGGGATACCGTATCGGCTGGATGCTGGCAGGACGGTTCCGGGCAGAGGTGGAGCGGCTAAAGCTGTTCACTAGCGTGGCGGCCCCGTCGCTGCAGCAGCTGGTGGTGGCGGAGTTTCTGGAGTCTGGCAGTTATGACCGCCATTTGAGGCGGTTGCGCGCGACGCTCGCTTGCCAGGCGGAAAACATGCGCCAGGCCGTCGCAGAGTATTTTCCGGCGGGCACCCGCATCAGCCGGCCTGCGGGCGGTCACATGTTATGGATTGAACTGCCAGGGAAAGTCGATGCTCTTAAACTGCATCGGGCCGCCTTGGCGGAGCGCATCAGCATCTCGCCGGGAGCCCTCTTTTCCGCGACGGGCCGATACAAAAACTACATTCGCCTCAATTGCGGACACGTCTGGACGAAGAATCACGATCGAGCGCTCCTGACCTTAGGCCGCCTTTGCGAGAGGCAGGCACAGGGCTGATCCCACCCAGGAAACGTAACTGTACCCGTCTGTAATTCTTCTTTCTGTATCTGTACTCCTTCGGTGCCGCTCGCTAACATTTTCGTGTAGCCACCAGGCACTCAGGGAGATCAGCTATGGACGCTTCAGGCTGGCTGGAGAACGCAGGAAACGATTGTCGCTACGCGGCACGCAGGTTGCGTCAAAGCCCCGGATTTGCGGCAGCGGCCATACTGACCTTGGCGCTTGGCATCGGCGCGAACGTGGCCGTGTTTACCGTCGTCCAGGCAGTCCTTCTGAGTCCGTTGCCGTACCCTCATCCAGAGCGGCTCGTTCGTATCTTCGACGACTTGCGCGGCTCGAACAGCCGCGACGTTGGGATTTCAGCGCCGGAGCTTTGGGACCTGCGCGACAGATCCGATGTTTTCGAAAACATCTCCGCCATATATCCCTCCGATGGGAATCTCACGGGAGGCGAAAAACCGGAGCGCATCGAACTGCTCGCAACGAGTACCAATTATTTCACGATGCTGGGGGCACGGCCCGAGCTAGGCCGCGTCTACACCGTGAACGACGAGCAGCCGGGATTCGTTGAAGGCGTCGTGCTCAGCGATGCTTTCTGGCGCCGTACCTTCGGCGGAGATCCGAAGGCTCTTGGAAAGCAAATCCGCGTCGATGGCGACCTTTATACCGTCCTGGGAGTTATGCCTCCGGAGTTCAGACATCCCGGCCGGTCGCTTGCCGGCGACGTAGATGTGTGGACGGCCGCAGGATTTAGTGGGCCTCCGTGGCCCGTGCCCGCGCAGAGATCTCTAAGAATGATTCCTGGAGCCATGGGGCGGTTACGGCCCGGCCTTACCATCGCTCAGGCGCAAGCACGCCTGGATGCATTTACGGTGCAATTGAGCAGTCAATATTCTAACGACTATCCGGCGCCCGCCCGATGGGGATTGCGTTTGGTTTCCCTGCAGGAAGACCTGGTCGGCAACATGCGGACAGAGCTGTTCGTACTCTTCGGAGCCGTCGGGTGCGTTCTGTTGATCGCGTGCGTGAATCTTGCAAATCTGCTGCTGGCCCGCTCGGCCGGCCGTCAACGGGAGATAGCCATGCGGCGAGCCCTCGGCGCCGGAAGAGCGCGGCTGATCGTGCAATTGCTCGCGGAGAATGTCTTGCTCTCGCTGATCTCGGGTGGATTGGCTTTGTGTTCCGTTGTGTTCATGAAGACGTGGCTTCTGAGCTTGGCGCCGCCCGAACTTCCGCGTGTAAGCGAGATCGCCTTCAGTCCAGGAGTGTTGTTGTTCGCCTTTGCGGTTTCGATCCTGACGGGACTGGTTTTCGGCCTGATGCCCGCGCTGCAAACAGCAGGTCCGAACCAGTTCGTAAGCCTCAGAGAGGGCAGCCGCGGATCGGGAACAAGCAAGGGTCAGAAAAACACCTCGCGCGTGCTGGTGGCCGCCGAAATTGCGCTTTCCCTTGTTCTGCTCATTGGTGCCGGTCTCCTCTTGCGAGGCTTTTGGCACCTTCTTGAAGTGCGCCCGGGCTTCGACCCCCACCAGATGGTAACCGCAAGAATATGGCTGCCTGTCCCGAACGATGCGGCGGAGGATGCTTATCGGCTGATCGATAAGCGCGGGGCATATTATCGGGAAGTTCTGCGCCGGGCCGGCGCTCTGTCCGGCGTTGTACAGGCGGCTGTCGGTAGCGCCGAAAGTCTTCCCTTGGGCAATAAACGGAGAAAGAATACTTTTACGATCGAAGGCCGCGCAGCCGAATCCGAACGAGTCCCGGTAGCCGAGGTCGCCAGCGTAAGTTCAGGATACTTCGAAGTCTTGAAGACCCCTCTTCGGAAGGGAAGAGTGTTCACTGAGCACGACAACTCGACAGGCCAGCGGGTCGCGGTGATCAACGAAGCGCTCCAGCGGGAATATTGGAAAGACAGCGATCCGGTCGGTCAGCATATCCAACTGAGTTCGGGACGGGCGCTCCAGCTCACATCCGCCGATTCGCGCGCTCCCGGCCGGCAAGCTGTCGCGGGAAACATCACCATAGTTGGCGTCGTCGGTGACATCAAGACCGACGGCTTCGATACGGGTGGCACGCCCCATATCTACCTCCCCAACCCCCAGGCCCCCTCTTACAATTCGGTTGTTTATCTCCGGACGGCCGCGGCCCCGGGTGCTCTCAGTGAGGCAATTCGCCGCGAGGTGCAGGCGGTGGACCCCACGATCCCCGTCTTCGGAATTCAAACGATGGACGAGATAGTGGCGAAAAGCATGGCGGCGCGCAGGTTTGCTCTGGAGATCCTGGGGATCTTCGCGATTGTGGCTTTCCTTCTCGCCTGCGTCGGAATTTACGGAGTCATGGCCTATGCGATCAGCCAGCGCACCGGTGAAATCGGTCTTCGCATGGCGCTGGGCGCCCGGCGCAGCGACATTCTCAGAATCGTTCTGAATGAAGCTGGGCTTATCGTCGTCGCCGGGGTGGGCGCGGGGCTGATGGGATCACTCGTATTGACGCGATTCCTGCAGACTCTGCTCTTCGACATCAAGCCCACAGATCCGTTGACGTTTGGGACGCTGCCGATACTCTTGGCCGGCGTCGCCCTATTGGCGAGTTTCATTCCAGCGCGGAAAGCGAGCCGGATCGATCCGCTCGTGGCACTGCGCCATGAATAATGCAGGGCCGTTGTGCGAAGGCAATGGTTGATACGAGAGGAGAGGGTTTTACGATGAGAATCATTCGAATGGGAACCTTGGGATACGCGGCGGTCGCGGTGGTGAGTGTTTTTTCATTTCAGGCGCAATCCGTTCAAGCGTCGCTCGCCAAAGAAGCCGGGACACTTTCCGATAAATTCAGCGGACTGGCTCGCGTCATGGCAGGTAAGTATGACTGGAAGCCAGGTGAAGGCGTGCGATCGGTAAGCGACGTATTCAACCTGATCGTGGCGGAGAACGGGGTGCTCGCCAGAACGCTGACCGGCGCAGCCGCCGGCGGCCGGCCGGCGCCCATTACCGATCCGGAGAAGTTGCAGGAGGCTTTGAAGACGTCTTATGCGAATGTGCAGAAAGCGATCGAGGGACTCTCGGATGCGGATCTAAAGGCTCCGGTGAAAATATTCGGAAAGGACATGACCAAGGAAGACGCGATCCGGTACCTTTTCGGGGATCAGCACGAGCATCTTGGGCAGTCGATCGCTTACGCGCGCACGAACGGCGTTGTCCCGCCCTGGTCGAAATAAGCGTGCTCATCCAGGCCGCGCGGTATTTGGCGGGCCGCACCAGCACGAGGTAGTGGCGAGAAGTATGACGGCGCGCAGGTTTGCTCTGGAGGTGCTGGGGATCTTCGCGATTGTGGCTTGCTGCGTTGCGCGCCAGGAGCGCCAGCGTGCCAAAGCGGCTCCAGCTAAAGGCGAATGACAACAGAAAAAACTCATCTGCAGTAGGCTACGCGTGATTTTGCTCAACGTCCATGGGTGGCCCGCATCCAAACTTGCCGAAACCTCACGGCCATTGAGGGTACTTCGACGGCCGATACTCGCCAAAGCTCGATTCGCCCATAGACCATGTCTGAGCGTGTGGTCCGCCACTCCGGACAAAGGTTCCAGGCAACGATTGCCTTCGGAGCCTTTCTCCGAGTAACGCGTCAACCGGACAGGGCAGGCGAGAAGGCGGCATAGAGGCTCCCTTCAGCGGGATGGCGACTCCTCCGGCCATGTGGGTTGCTTTCCGTTTGCCGACCCTCGGCTCCGGGCCTGGCGCAGGCATTTCGAACGGGCGCTATATGGCGGAGCGCCGCCAGTATCGCGGCAAACGCTGACGGAAAGGGCTGACGTCTTTCGTGCTGGGGCGGCGGTCCCGGCGCGATACGTTTCCCTAAAGAAACGGAGCTGTCTTTCCATCTGGAGACAACGAAAGCGGGCCGACTCTCTAATGCCACCTCGACTCGCTTTTGAGCCTCCGGATCGATCGTCTCCACATTATTGAGACGAAGGTGAAGTTTGTTCTCGCCGCCCTGGCTGGTTACGGCGTAAAGCTGCAGGCCGCAATGTCGAGCTTGGTGGAGGCAATCTTCATCTCCTGCAGGTTGTTTTTGACCAGCATGGCGTTGAAGTCGGTGAGCTGTTTGTGCGCGTCCGCCCAGGCAGTCGTGGTACGGTTCAGGTCGGTGCAGTCTTTCTGCCAGGTGGCGATCTGAGTGGGGGTGGGCGCCATATCGAGGCCGACCTGCATCATGCTGACCATGGTGTTGAAGGCGTTGTTCAGTTCGGCGAATGACTGCAGCGCCTTGGGATCGCCACCCCGGCCGCCGCGACCACCGCCACCTCCGCCCCCGCCGAATTCGCCCTGCGTGACGCCGCCAATTTTGGTCAGACTGGCGTCCAGTGTCTTGGCCTGCTCGGCCACATCGGCCGGCAGGTTGCCCTTAATCAGGGTTGCAAGCTGGTCCTTCACCGCATTCACTTCCTCATGGCCTGCGAAGCTGTGCTCCATCCCTTGCACGGCAAGCAGAGTGAGCTTGTTCTGGGTGCGAAGGTCGGCCAGGAGCGCGGGACTCTCGCCGACGCGCGGATCGTTCACGACGGTCACGTCGCTCGTATAGACCTTGCCGTCTACGGTCAGCTTGAGCGTATAAACGCCGGGAATCACCTGCGGCCCATGCGGACCGGGGGTGGTGGCTCCGGCCACCATGTTCATCTGGTTCTCAAGGTCGTGCCGCAGGGCGGGCGGGTCCTCATATTGCAGGTTCCAGTTGACGCGGTTGAGACCAACATGCTTCGAGAGGATGCGCGTCTCGGGAGAGGCGAGCCAGTAGTGGGGATACAACGCTCCCTCGATCGGCGGCGGCGGGGCGCTCGACAGCGTGCGGACCAGATTGCCCTTCGAATCGAAGACCTGGAGTTGGATGGGCGCGCTTGGTTCGTGGCTGAGGTAGTAATCCACGACCGCGCCGTAAGGCACATTCTGCGCGTGCGGCACCTCGACCGAGAAGGGCTGATCCCAGTTGCTGTTGAGGCGTGCGCGAATAGCCTCCTCGGGCTTGAACAGGTACACCGACGACGTGCTGATGGCTTGGGCGTTCGCCGCAATCTGGCGCAGCGGCGTGATGTCGTCGAGCACCCAGAAGCCGCGGCCATAGGTGCAGATCACCAGGTCGTTCTGGTGGTGATCGGTGTGGACTTCGAGGTCGCGGATGGAGGTGCTGGGCAGATTCTGCCGCAGCGACTGCCAGTGATCGCCGTTATCGAAGCTGACATGCACGGTGGTTTCGGATCCGGCGAAGAGCAAGCCCTGCTGCCCGGGATCCACACGGAGGCTGTTGATCCAGCTTCCGGTGCGCTCGTCGCGGGGCAGTCCGTTGACGATGCTGGTCCAGGTCTTGCCCGCGTCGGTGGTGCGCCAGATGAGTGGCACATCGGCGGCGGCGGTCTCTTCAGGGGACAAAGTCTGGCCGCGCTCGGCGCCAATGCGAGCGGCTACAAATGCGGTATTCACGTCGTTGCCCGCCTCGATGGTATTGAAGATCGTGTGGGGCGGAATGTTGGCGATGTTGCTGAGGTTGGTCCAGGTTTTGCCCTGGTCCATGGTGTTGTAGATCTGTCCGTTGCTGCTGACCGTCCAGATGACGCCGCGTTTGACCTTGGATATGGAGAATTCGACGATCGAGGGCGCTGCCGGTGCGCCGCCGCGTCCTCCCGGTGCTTGCGCCTGCGGTTGTCCGCCTTCTCCCGGTGGCAAGGGGTTCGGCTCCGGAGGCTGTGGGGGCGGTGGTGGCTCCGACGGCGCCGTGCCGCAGGCCACCTGCGGCTTGTCCTTGGGCGTGGTCAAGTCGGGGCTGGCGGCGGTGAAGGAGTGGGCGCCGTCGCGCGAGACCAAAAGGCATTGGTAGGCAACGTAGAGAGCGCCGGGGTCGAAAGCGACGTCGAACTTCTTCTCGAAATCACGGCCGGCGCGGTATTTGTCGGCATCGGCTCCGAAGTTGGGGGCGACGTTCTGCCACTGGCCGCTGCTCATATCGATCTTGATCAGCCCGCTGCCGCCTCCTCCCGGACCATATCCCACGCCATAGATGATGTTGGGATTTTTAGGATCGGGTCTATCTATGCCGAATTCAGACGACGGCAACGGGCTCCAGTCCGTGAAGTTGACCTGCCCAAAGTTGCCGCGGCTCGAGATCATTACGGCGCCGGTGTCCTGCTGCGCGCCCATGATGTGGTAGGGAAATGCGTTGTCAGTGGCTACGTGGTAGATCTGCGAAATGACCTCGGTGTACCAAAGGCTCCACGTACGGCCATTGTCCAGGGTGACGCTGGCGCCCTGGTCGGAGCCCACCAGCATGCGGTGGCCGTTGGTGGGGTCGATCCAGAGCTTGTGGTAGTCCTCACCGCCCGGTGCGCCCTTGAACGGCTCAAAGGTAAGGCCGCCATCGGTCGAGCGGTACATCGCGGTGCTCATGGTGTACACGATGTCCGGATTCTGCGAGTCCACGAACACGCCGCTGCTGTAATTGCCCTGGCCGTTGCTGATCCCTGGGCGATCCGCAGATCGTTCCCGGCCATGTGCTGCCAGGTGGCGCCACCATCATCGGAGCGGTAGAGTCCCGAGCCATGTTCAATGGCATTGCCGACGATGTACATTCGCTGGCCCTTGGTATGCATCGCGACCGCGACCGAAACGCGGCCCGAGAAGGGCGGAATCTTGATCTCGGTCCAAGTCTTGCCCTCGTCCGTGGACTTGTACACCAGGGGCGGCTTGTTTCTCGCTCCCCCGCGACCGCCGGCGCGACCGCCGCCGCCACCGCCCGGACCCCCGCCGGTTCCCTGCGTGGCGGCCAGCATCACGTTGGGGTCATCGTATGCGTACTGGAGTTCGCGCGCCCCGTCGTACCCATCGGGTTTGAGGACGTTGGTCCAGTTCTGCCCGCCGTCGGTGGAGCGATAGACACCACCGCCGTGGCGGAGGGTATCGCCGAGCGCGGAGACGAGCACCAGGTTGGGATCGGCGGGATCGACAAGGATGCTGGTGATCTTCACCGTGTCTTCGAGGCCAATGTGCTGCCAGGTATTGCCGGCATCGGTCGATTTCCACATGCCGTTGCCGAGGCTGCCCTGAATTGGGTCACCGGCGCCTGCATAAACGACATCGGGATTCGAGGGAGCCACCTGGATGGCTCCCACACTATCCACGCTCTTCTCCTGGTCGAAGATGGGGAACCAAGTGACGCCGGCACTGGTGGTTTTCCAGATGCCGCCGAGCGGCGTGCCAGCATAGAACACCCCCGGTTGACCTATGGCGCCAGTGACGGAGGAGATTCGTCCTCCATGGAAAGGCCCTACGTTTCGCCAGTTGAGGCCCGAATAGAGGTCGGGATTGATCTGCGCCGTTGCACTGAAAGTTGATGCTAGTATGCTCGAAACAGCAAGCACCCAATATGCCGTCCGCGACATACGGGTCGTGATGTTGGAACCCCTAGTGAGAGTCCTCGCCGTCATTGAGGCAGTATACAACGGCGTAAAGACGCATAACCCGCCGACGTGTGGCCTACACATGCTCCGGTAGGATGGTCGCCCACTCGGAGATTGGCTCCAAACGGCGCTCCGCCTACCCGAGCGCCACTGCCCACTGCTAGTGCTTTGCGTCAGGTGTCAGAATCAACTCCGGCAGCTTGAGATCTTTTCCGATGGTGAAGGTGTTGAGATTGATCTCTGAGGACTGATATCCGGCGAGGACTGCGATCAGGCGGCAGGAGCCCGCCATCGGCTGATCGTTCACGTCCATTGACGTGCTGGGAAGCGCGCGCGCCACGTGATTAAACTCGTCGCGTTCCACTTTGAGAAAATACCCACCCTTCTTGTTGGTGGTGGTCTGGCGGACCGGCGCCGCGCCGGGACAACTCATCTTGATCTCGACGGAGTGTCCGGGGGCCGCCCCTCCGCTTCCCCAAACTGGCTTCGCGGGTGAAGTTCGAATCCGCCAGTTTCCGATTCGCGTGTGATACGCCCCGAGACTCTCGACGCGCTCTTGGCCGACAAGGAGGCAAGGCTTCAAGAAATTAGGACCGCACAGTGCCAGACGCCGACAAAGGCGGCAGCGGGTCGCGAGTGGAACGAATCCGGAATGTCAATTAGAATACTTGGCAATGGAGCCCACGCCGATTTTTCTGAGCTGGTCAGGTACACGCAGCAAGATGCTCGCAGAAGCGTTAAGGGACTGGCTGCCGGACCTGGTTGTCGTGGCGAAGCCCTGGTTTTCCGAAAAAGACATCGATAAGGGGTTAAGGTGGAGCGATGAACTTGCTGGGCAGCTGTCGACATGCAATTTGGCGGTTGTTTGCGTTACCCCGGAGAATGCAGATTCGCCATGGTTGGTCTTCGAAGCCGGCGCATTGAGCAAGTTACGGGATGCGAGAGTGTGGACATACGTGCTTGACGCTTCCGTTCCCAACGGCAGCCCACTGAGGCAGTTTCAGTACGCAGCCGCCGACGAAGCCGGCACCAGAGATCTGGTTCGGTCGATTGGAAAGAAACTGCTGCCCGAAGATGGGCTGGCGAAGTTCTTGACTCGCCAGTTTGAGCGATGCTGGCCTGACTTCAATGCGGCGCTCGATGAAATCAGGAAGATAAGACCCCTTCTGCTTCCAGTTCAGGGCCGTTTCAGCGTGGAAGACATGCTTATGCGTGGCCCGCAACTACTTGCATATATTGGCGCGAACAGGGCCAGCGAAGATATCGTAGAGGCAGTTGTGGGCCGATTCGAGAGGACGCCACTCGCGGCCCAGTTGGGCCACGATCACCTAGCCGATGTAACTCGCCGAATCTTCAATCGGGACTTGCGCTCCGCCGAAGCGTTCCTCGACGGATTCGGGCTAAAACCGGAGTTGCAGGTCTCGCTAATTCTTCAGATTCTGTTCTATGGATCGTTCGAGCGTTGACACCTTGAGAGATCAGCGGCGCCTCCTCCCTCATGAATCTCAAGGTACCGCAAGCGCCGATTGGTAGCGCATCGCACTGCAATGTTTGAGTGCGCCCCCGAGCGGATGGCGACGCGGAAATTGGTCGGCGGGTAGACGCCCGGCCCAGTTCTCGCTGATCGGCAGTGCACGTGTGGCGCGTGACTCGCTCCGAATTGTGGCAAGACCGTCGTGGCGGACAGAGGCGTTTGCCTGAGCGGAGGTAGAACGCGAATATTCTGGGGAACACGAATGGCGGACGCCGGACAGTTGGCACTGTTGTTGCACGATGGCTTAGATGCGTGGAATGCATGGCGCAAGCAGCATCAGGAGATAGTTCCGAATCTGAAGGATGCCGACCTGATGAAGGCAGATCTTGCGGGGGGCAACGGAATTGGAGCCAATCTCTATCGGGCAAACCTACGGCGTGCGAATCTGTTTGGGGCCAATCTTCAGGGCGTGAATTTGCGCGCGGCTGACCTGTCCCATGGGGAGCGCGGTTTCACGATATCGGCGACACCAATCTAAGCGGAGCCATCGGTCTGGAGTACTGCCGACAGACGGGACCGAGTGTGGTCGATCGCCAGACAATTTTGACGTCATGGGGCCATTACCGGTTGCTTTCCTGCGGGGCTATGGCCTGCCTGAGACGCTCATCGAATACTTCCCTTCAATGGTTAATCGGTTAATCAACCCATAGAGTTATATTCCTGCGTCATCAGCTACTCCACGCGGGACGACGAATTCGTTGAGAGGCTTTATGGGATCTGCAGGCAAAACGGGGTCCGGTGCTGATTTACGCCGGAAGACCTGAAGATTGGCGACCGCTTCAGGCAACGCATTGATGATGCCATTCGGCTTCACGACAAACTGTTGATTGTCCTATCGGAGCATTCGGTGCGTAGCGCATGGGTGCGGGATGAGGTCGACCGTGCTATGAGCGTGGGCAGTGCGAGAACCGGACTGTACTTTTTCCGATTCGCCTCGATGACACGGTAATGGCGACAACCGAGGCGTGGGCGGTCTCGATCCGGCGGCAGAGGCATATCGGCTATTTTCATGATTGGAAGATCACGATGCGTATCAAAACGGATTCAAACGGCTCCTGCGGAACTTGAAGCCCGAAAAGGTGGGGAAGTAGGCAATGCGGGAGATCCCGCTGTGCCTGTGTCCAATCGACTGCATTTAAGGGCATCAGCCATACAATCCTGCTCTCCCTACAGTGCGTGACTCGACCAAACTCGACCGGAGCACCATTGGCGGTGAAACCATCGGTAAACGCTGCGACTCTCGGCAATCCAATCGGTCATCGGCGGTCCAATCGTTGAGGGGCTCTCCCGAAATAACGTGAAGGTGCATCAGCCGCTACTTAGCGAGTTTCATTTTCGCCATCACCTCCAACAAGCGTTTCGCACAATTCCTCGCCTTTTCCGCGCTGTCGCACTCCGTGGCGTTTACCCGCTCAATGTGAACCCCTTCGTGTGCCAACATCGTAAGCCGGTTGTGCGCCTCGGCCGGCGTTTCATGGTGGACTGTGTCGCCGTCCACTTCGACCGCCATCATTATTCCGCCTTTGACGATCACAAAATCAGGCTCGATCCGCCGATAGCTTTCGCCGCCGCGGATAAACACGGGTAGCGGTGCGAACGATACGCCACTGGTTTTGAGAGCCTGGTAGAGTTCGATCTCGGGTTGCGATCGAAAAAGAAGTCCGTCAAATTCACGCGCCGCGATGTTATTGGAACGAACGCGACCTTGATTCGTAACCCCATTTCCTGCAACCCACGCCTTTGCCTTCTCCTGCCATCGGTCATCAGCGTACATTTGTGGGGCCAAAATGACGTTGTCCACATGCTCGCCAGGAGATCCTCGAAGCAGAGGCTGAATCTTGTCTAGAATGGCCTTCTCGAGTTCTTGCCGTTGGCTATCGTCGAACTGGCAGTAAAGCCCAACCGGGACCTCCAGTCGGACCGCGTAGAAATTCTGTCCGCCGTCCCAATTGTCATAGCCCGTCTGTTCAATAGTGGCTTGCGCCTCCGCCAGCACGGCGACCTCTCTTGCCGCGCCGTCGGCGGCCAACAGGCGAGCGAGCGTGGCGAGCAGGGGACCGGCATTCTGAGAATCAAAAGGCATGTGAGTTCAGTCATCATGATAGGACACGGACACCTCGGCCATTAAGCCGGCGTAGAGCGTAGGCTCGGAAGTGCGGACCGCCTCTTCATTCGGAGAGTCCATATGCGGATATGGCCGATGCGGCTGCGTCAGGATTGTCGCCCACTCGGAGATTGGCTCCAAACGGCGCTCCGCCTACCCAAGCGCCCTTGCCTGCTGCTAGTGCTTCGCGTCAGGTGTCAGAATCAACTCCGGCAGCTTGAGATCTTTTCCGATGGTGAAGGTGTTGAGATTGATCTCTGAGGACTGATATCCGGCGAGGACTGCGATCAGGCGGCAGGAGCCGGCCATCGGCTGATCGTTCACGTCCATCGATGTGCTGGGAAGCGCGCGCGCCACGTGATTAAACTCGTCGCGTTCCACTTTGAGAAAATACCCACCCTTCTTGTTGGTGGTGGTCTGGCGGACCGGAGCCGCGCCGGGACAACTCATCTTGATCTCGACGGAGTGTCCTGGCGCCGCCCCTCCCTGCATGTGAACCTGGCCATTCAGATACGTGACATCGGTCGCAAATGCGACGGAAACCATGGCAAGAGCCGCAATCGATAACGCCCTGACGCTGCTCATAGCGGGAAATATCCCTCCGATTTCAGGATATCACCGCGCTCTCCGGAGCCCGCGCGAACGGCTCCAATACAGGTACACGGGAACACCGGTCAGCATGATCAGGAACGCGATGGCGCTATTGACCGGTGTCGTAACCACGGTGCTGGCCACGATGCCGATGCACGCCAGGGTGAAGAGGGCCGTAGTGTAAGGATGCCCGGGAGCCCGAAAGATGCCTTCCCCGCGTGACCCGTCGTCCTTGCGGCGAAACTGAAACAGAGACGCGGCTGCCAGTGCAAACGCGATGAAGTCCACTGACACCTCATAGTTCAGGATCTGTTCGTATTTCCCGGAGCAGGCGATCACAGTAGCTGCCACTCCTTGCAGCAGGATTGCCACCACCGGGGCACCGGTGCCAGGCGAGAGCCAGCCGACACTGCGGAAAAACAGCCCGTCGCAGGCCATCGCATTGTAGACACGCGGCGCGGTGAGCATGCCCTGGCTGAGAAACCCGAGCGTCGAGACAGCAATTCCGACAGCGATCCAGAAAGCGCCGCGATCGCCCATCGCACGACGCATCACATCGGACGCGGGAGTGGCGGTATGGTCGAGGCCCTCGGGTCCCAGCACCTTGAGACAGACGACATTCACCGCCAGGTACAGCACCACGACTCCGATCACGCCGAGCACGATTCCGCGTGAAAGGTCGCGGCGCGGATCGCGCATTTCGGCGGCGACGAACGTGGAGGTCTGCCATCCGCCGTAAGCGAAGCCCACGGGAATCATCGCCGCTCCCAGTGCGCCGAACAGGCCCAGAGACACCGGGCGATCCAACAGCGGCAGTGGATGAATGGTGCCGCCGCCCATGATGAAACCGAGCACCACCAGTGCCGCGATGGCGCCCGTCTTCATGAGCATCAGGGCGCTTTGCACGTTGCTGCCGGCGCGTGCGCCCAGGCAATTGATCGCGGTGAGACCCAGCAGCACCACCGCGGCGATGGAACTATCGCTCCACGCAATTCCGCTGATCTCGCGAAAATAGCTCGCGAAGGTAATCGCCACCGCCGCCATTCCTCCGGTCTGCGTGACCAGAAGCAAGACCCATCCGTAGACGAAAGCCACCACCGGGTGGTAAGCCTCCCGCAAGTACACATACTGTCCCCCCGCGCCCGGCAATCGGGTGGCGAGTTCGGCCCAGATGAAGGCGCCCGCCATGGCGAGAGCGCCTCCCATTAACCAGACTCCGAGAATCAGAAAGGGCGTGTGCACATGGTGCGCGACGACGGAAGGATTGCGAAAGATGCCTGACCCGACGATACCGCCCATGACGATCATGATGGCGTCGAAGAGCCCAAGCTGGCGGCGAACCTGTGGCGAGTCCAAGGCTGTAGACTATCATGTCCCCCGGCGTACGGTTCCCGGCGATTCTTGCACGTGTTACGCGTGACCAACGGGCTCGCCGTTCGTCTGAATCAATCAGTCAGGGGAAACGAACCGAGGCGCCATCGTGCCAGATATCTGCGAGAACGAGCTTGTAACTGCACAGTTGGACCGCATCGTGAACGGTCCACCGTTGTCGTCCTCACCAAGTCTGTGCCGTTTTCTGCGCTACGTGGTCGAGGAAACCATTGGCGGCCGCAGCGGGTCGCTCAAAGAGTATTCGCTGGGGGTCGTTGTCTTTGAACGAGGCGACGAATTCGATCCGCGGTTAGACCCGATCGTGCGGGTGCAAGCCCGCAACCTTCGCGTGCGTCTGGCACAGTATTATGCCGGTCCCGGAGCTAACGATCCGGTCATCATCGATCTTCCAAAGCGCACGTATGTGCCCGTTTTCCGAATGGCTGAGTCGCCTGAGGCGGCGGCAGTGGAAGTACCGGCGGAAGTGGCACTGTCCGTTAATGGAACTCATTCCGAGGCAATCGCAACACCCGTCGCAGAAATCAAGTCCGACGTTGCGCGCGTGGAGCCGCCTGTCGAGCAGCCGTTAGTACCGGCGGAAGCCGCAGTGGCGCATGAGCCAGCGGCCGAGGCTCCGGCGCAGAGAGGCTGGCTGCCACCCGGGTGGGCTTCGATCACTGCGGCTGTGGTGCTGGCGGTTTTGGCCACTACTGCATTCTGGCGGGCTCGTCCCGTGGAGGGAGCTCATAAGGCTGCAGTTCACGAACCCGACCCGGGCGCGCAGGATCTTTACATCCGCGGCCGCTATCTGATGGATCGTGAGACCGAGGCGGCGCTGCGGGAAAGTATCGATGCCTTTAGCCAGGCCGTCAAGCGCGATCCGCAGTTCGCGCCCGCATACGCGGGTATGGCGGATGCCTACAACGAGTTGGCGCAGTTCGGCTACATCCCTCCCAAAGAGGGAATGGAGCAGGCGAGACATGCTGCCGAACAGGCGTTGAGTATCGATGCTTCGATGGCGGAAGGGCATGTGTCGCTGGCCGCGATCATCGAAGCCTACGATTGGAACTGGGCGGCTGCCGAGCGCGAATACCGGCGCGCTTTAGAGCTCAATCCCGGACTGCCGCAAGCACATCTTTGGTACGGAATGTTTCTGCGCGACCAGGGACGTTTGCAAGAGGCTCTTCCGGAGATGCGGCGTGCGGCGCAACTCGAGCCCTTTTCCGTGTTTACCGCCGTTAACCTGGCACATGCCTACATGATGGCCGGCAACTACGCCGCAGCCGAGGAACAGGCGCGGCACGCGGCCAGCCTCGAGCCGGAGATGGTTTCGGCGGAAGTGCTCTTGTCGAATGCCTACCGGGCGCAGTCGAGAACTGCCGAAGCGGACGAGGCTCTCCTGCGGGCACTCCAGTTCTCGACGGGCAATCCGCACGCAATCTCCGTATTGGCCTGTGCTTTCGCCAGGCATGGCAAGAAGGACGAAAGCCAGCGGCTGTACCAACAATTGGAAAGCCTCGCGAAGCAGCGCTACGTTTCGCCATTCGATATGGGTTCCGTTTCGCTGGTCCTGGGAGACGAGAAGCGCGCGCTCGATCTGCTGGAGGAGGCATTCCGCCAGCGCTCGGCGGGGCTGATCTTCCTGCGCGACGCGAAGTTCGAAAATCTGCACCGCTCCGCCGGCTTCGATTCGTTGATCGAGAAGATGCACTTCGCGAGCTAACGGCCGCATCCGCGTTATGCTATTGGCTTGACGCCCCAACAGAAATCGGAACAGGAAAAGATACCACCGCGCGTTTCCGTGGTGGTGGTTTCGCGCAATCGGGAGGAGATGCTGCGGCGCTGCCTGGACTCGATCGAGAAGTCCGAAGGGCGCGAGAGGTTGCAGGTCATCGTAGTCGACAACGGTTCGTCCGACGGAAGCGCGGAACTGGACACACCTTTTCCCAACGTTCAATTCATCAAGCTGCCTAAAAACTTCGGTCTCACCAAGGCGTTAAATCTGGGATGGCGCGCCGCGGACGCCGAATACGTTTTTTTCCTGCACGACGACACCGAAGTTGATCCCGAGACGGTCGCGAAGTTGGCGGATCTGCTGGATGCGCATCCCGAGGCCTCGGCAGTGTGTCCGCTTTTAGTGGATGAGAAAGGGCACCCCGCGCCGCAGCTCGGAGATCTTCCTCCCACCGGCGAATGGAAGCCCGCGGCGCCAGCGTCGAGCGACCCCATGCCTGTGAAATACCCGCGTGGCGCTGCACTCATGATGAGGGTGATCTCGATTAAAGCGATCCGGCACATCGATGAACGCTACGGCCAATTCGGCGGTGACGCGGATCTGGCGACGCAGATCGGAGCGGCCTCGAAGAAGATTCTGCTGCTTCCCACCGTGAAGACGCTGCACCACGGGGGAAGGGAATATACTTCGTTCGAGAAGGCCGATTTTCTGCTCGCGCGTGCGGTGTTTCTGGGGAAGTACCAGGGCTTCGGAGCGGGCTTCCAGGCGAGGCTGGCGTCGATCTTCGGGCCTCTGCTCGGATTCCGCTTCGGAGTGTTGAAGTACACTCTCGCGGGGCAGAAAATCGACGGCACGCAGGCTTAAGGCGCCTTCACCGCGGAGACGGGGAGGCGCGAAGAAACACGCGGAGAAGAAAAGTAAGGTTTTTCTCCGCGCTTATCTCTGCGTCTTCGCGCCTCCGCGGTGAGAAGCTTGTGAAAAATCCCACTGCCCCACGTATGGATGGGACATCGCTTGCTCACGCGCGCGGCTCGCAACGAGCCGCGCACGTGAGGAGCCTCCGCGGTGTTATACGATGTGGCCATGAGAGCCGTAGCGTGGCTGTTCGTCGCGATTGCCGCAGCTTCCGGGCAATCCTACTCCCCTGAGCGTCAGTTCGAATACCCGGTGGCCGGCTCGCAGGCGCCCGCTATTTTGAGGAAGGCGGAGCCCGAGTATACACAGGACGCGAAGAAGGCAGGGATTGAGGGAACTGCGATGGTGGCGGTGGAAGTCGGCTTGGACGGGCGTGCGCACCGCATCCGGGTGGTGCGGGGACTGGGATACGGACTGGATGCCAAGGCCATGGATGCGGTTCGCCAGTTTCGCTTCCGTCCTGGAACCAAAAACGGCGTCCCCGTGGTGGTTCCAGCCACGATAGAGGTGAAATTCCGGCTCAGTGGGGCTGTGGCGCCAGTGAAGGTCTAACGAGGACTACGCCTCCGCGCGCGCCTCTGCGCATTCGTGCCTTCGCGGTGAATATGCTTGCCGTTCACCTTGGTTATACTTCGGCGCTTACCTTTCGAAATCTAGCGTTTGCGAGGCCAGTCCGGATAACATTGACCGCATGGAAGCCTTACTCTGGATCGGTCTGCCTGGATTCGTGGCGCTCGCTTCCGGGCTCCTCGCCTGGTTCGTCATGCAATCGCGCATGGATGTCAAACTCGCCGAGCAGCGCGAGATGTTGGCTACCGAGCGGGGCGCACTGGATGCAGAGAAGGTAGCCGTCAAGATGACGCTCGACAACGCCGTGCGTGCCGCCGAAGAAGGCGCCCGGCGCCAGGCCCTCGACAGTTTCCTGAACGAGTTGACCGTGGAGCAACGGCACTACACCAAGGAAAATCGCGGGCTGATGAACAATCGCAAGAGCCTGGTGCTGCAGGAGCGCATGTATTTCCGCAACATCCCTCTCTCGGATTGGATCGAGCATGAGATCGTGATCGACGAGGGCGCGGATGTCGGACGCCTGGTGCAGGACATGACGATCTTCGATCGGGAAGTGATCAGCATCGCAGATTGCGCGCGGCAGAGACGGCAATTGGCATAGGGCCGCCGCCCCTCGAATTCCGCAAATCTCCCACCCACCAGTACTTTACAAGTCCAAAGAGGTGCGCCCGGCGCCGGATTTAACGCGGTCTTAATGCGAAATCCGGCACATCCCGCATCTACTCTATTGGGTAAGATTGTAAGATATTGACTTGGAGCGACTGACGACAATGAATCGATTTCGTGTGTGGGCCGTTTGCGTGACAATAGCTGCTGGGTCGGTGGCCGCTTGGGCGGCACCCAAAGGCGATGCGGAGAAGGGCAAGGAAGTATTTCAGACCTGCAGTGTCTGCCACAACCCCGATACCGATGAGAAAAAGATGGGGCCGGGGCTCAAAGGGCTGTTCAAGAAGGACAAGCTAACGAACGGCAAGAAGCCTACCGAGGCCAATGTGCGGGCGAAAATTGATGAGGGTGGCAACGGCATGCCGCCTTACAAGGATACGCTGTCGGATACGGAGAAGGACGACCTGATCGCTTACCTGAAGACGCTATAGGATTCGCACCAGTAAGCTTTAGCTTGCTCGCTTTGCAAGCAAGCTAAAGCTTACCGCATTTCCAAAACTAAACCTTGGCGCCGAGAACTTCCATCGCCTTCTTGACCACGGGATCCTCTTCCACCTTCTTCTTAATGTCTTGCTGCTGCTGAGGATTCGCCTCCGGCAGGGGCTCTCCGTTATCGTCGTAATCCACTTGTACGTCGGCTTCCGTAACGATGGTGCCGGGAGTCACGCCGGTGTCCTGAATCGCCTTTTGGCTGGAGGGGCCGTAGTATTTGGCGACCGAAAGAATGATCGCACTACCATCATCCATGGTGATCGCCTTGCGCTGAGCGGCATCGCCATAAGTCCGCTCGCCGACCACTTGCGCCCGATTGTTTTCCATGAGCGCTGCTGCCATGATTTCCGCCGCGCCGGCAGTTCCACGATTGGTGAGGACCGCAGTCGGCAGGCTGGTGACCGCTTTGCCGGGATCCACATCGAAATTCTGACGGGGCACGCGCTGTCCCTGCAAGTACGTGATGCGTCCCTGCGTCATGAAGAGATTCGCCAGCGCAATCCCATCCTCGGGCGCACCCACAGCGCAGTTCCGGAGATCCACCAGGAGCTTCTGCGCGCCTTCCTTCTGCAGTTTCTGAATGGCGGTGGCCGTCTCCTTCACGTGCGCCGGAGAGAGCGCATCGATGTTGATGTAGCCCACCTGGCCAGGCAGCATCTTGCTCTCGACGGGTGGGAGAGTCAACATCGCGCGGGTGAGCTTTACACTCTGGGGCTCTGGATGGCGGACGCGAACCACGCTGATCTCCACCGTGCTGTTGGCGTCGCCTTGCAGGAGCATTGCGGCGTAAGCCAGAGGCATGTCGCGAGTAGCGATGCCTTTGATGCTCTCCACCATGTCACCCGTCGAGAATCCCGCCTTGGCTGCGGGAGACCCCGGAATCGCCCCGACTACGCCCACATAACCGAATTTCTTGGAAAGCAGCAGGCCCGTCTCGGCACGCTTAACGTCCTTATTCTTCAAGTACTCTTTGTACTGATCGGCATTCAGGTAGCTGGCAAATGGGTCGATCGCCTCGAGAAGGCCGTTGAGAGCGCCCAATGTGACGCTCTTCATGTCCGGATCTTCCACGTAATCCGTCTTGATTTTAGCCACCACGTCGCTGAAGACGCCGATGTGCTTGAGGGTGTCGTCCCCACTGGAGGCGCCTCTGCCGAGGACCACCCCAATCAGGAGCAGAAGCGTGAGGCACGTTGAGGTGCTCACGATGAAATACTTGATGCGGCTACTCATAGATATTGGAAACTCCGGAGGCCTGGAGTTCATTATACAGAAACCTCGGACGGCCAGGCGTACCCCTGCCTCTATCCCATTGGACGCTTTGCAGGTTAGTTCGGTTCTAACTATTCCCAGCCATTCCGCTGCCGCAGAGCGGTGATGTGGGCCGTATGATGCCGTCCATGCCAGGCGTAGAGGGCCAGGTTGGTGTCGAGGCGCACCACGCCGACCTCGGGGTGCCGGAAGGTGCGGGCAAATTCCGCATCTGCCAGACTGCGCAAAAGCACCACCCAGCGCTGGTGTAAGTATTCGAGCAGGCCGAGAGAGACTTCGACCGGCATCTGAACATCCACCAACTCCGCCCACTTCGCCTCGTCGTAGGGTTTAATGGTCGGCTCGTTCTCGGTCAGGGCCAGTCGAAGACGAACGAAACTGTTGATATGGCTGTCGGCAACGTGATGCACGGTCTGCCGGACGCTCCAACCACCGGGCCGATATGGGGTATCCAGTTGTTCGGCGGTGAGGCCGCTGACCGCAGCGCGGAGACCGGCAGGTGTCGCTTCGATCTGATCGATCAGGCGCGGCCGGTCCTCGGCTGCCACGGGAGCAGAAAAATCGAATTTGCCGATCGGGAAGCGAAGGTCCATGCACCAGATGGTAACAGGGGCCTCTGCCTGACTTGGCACTCGGAGGGCAACCCTTACCGTAACCTTACGGTAATGCGCCACATCGCGCTTCAGGGTTCCTCACGGTGGCTTTCGAGTTTGGCGGCGCGAGTTTCCAGCGGCCCGGCCTGAGCCGTGCGTCCCGACGCCCGCAGCGACTGTGCATAGTCGCGGAGCACCACCGCGAGCACCGGTGCGTCGGCACCCATCGTCTTCTCCTGCATCTCCTGCGCCTGCTGAAACAGCGGCTCCGCCTGCGAGTATTTCTTCTGGTCGCGGTAGCAAACCGCCAGGTCCGCCAGGTTGATCGCAGTCAGCGCGCTTTCCGTACCTACAGTCTTTTCGAACATCGCTTTGGCACGGAGAAGTAGGGCTTGGGCATCGGAATAGCGGTGCTGGCGGGTTGCCGAAACCCCCATCTCTTCGAGCAGGTGCGCGAGTCCCGGGGTCTCCACGCCTTGCGCGTCTCGCAGCGCCTTCGCCTGGTTGTAGAGTTTGTCAGCCTCCGCGTATTGCCCCATATCGCGTTTGAGGTCGCCCAACTGCTCCAGGACCAACGCGTGGTTCTCGTCGTTATTGGTCTTGACCGCGAGCATCAGCGCCTGCTGGAACTCCGGCTGCGCATCCGAATACTTTTTGCGCAGATAGTCGAGCCGCGCCAGTTTGCGAAAGCGTTCGAGCACGTTCAGGTCGGTGCCTTCGCCGATGTCCACAGACTTGGTAAGCAGCGGGGCCGCCTTGGCGTACCGACCCTCCAAGGCATAAAGGTCGCCTAGATTTCCCGCACGGGTGGCCTCGCCCGCCTTGGTGGCAGCCTCCGCCGCCACGGCCTTTTCGAATAGTCCCTGGGCCTCCAGATACGCGCCTTTGCTCAATAGGAAGACCGCGAAGTTGTTGCGCGCGGTGGCCAGCCTGACCGGAATCTCGGCGGAGGACTCTTCGCGAATCGCCATGGCGCGCCGGTATAACGGCTCGGCATCCAGATACCGGCCGTCGGCACGGTAGAATGCTCCGTAGTTGTCGAGCTCGGTGGCCATCGGAAGGCTTTTCGCGCCGTGGCTTTTTTGAGCGATGTCGAGTGCCCGCTGGAAGTACCGCTCGGCTTCGGCGGAACGCCTGGCATTTCGCAATGCGGCACCCAGCGCGCTGCATGCCGCGGCGATCTGCGGATTATCGGGACCGAGGGCCTTTTCCTGAATTGCCAGGTAGCGCTGGCGCAGCATCACCGCCTTGTCGAACTGCTTCTCAGCGGTGTAGACAGTGGCGAGGTCATTGATCTCGAAAATGATGCCAGGACTGTCGGCCCCGCGTGTCTGCTCGCCCAAAGTCAAAGCGCGAAGGGCGAGTTTCTCGGCCTCTGCGAAGCGGCTCTCGCGCACATACAGACTTGCCAGATTCCCCAGATGCCGGGCAGATGCCAACGATTCGGAACCGGACGCCTTATCATCGGTATCGAGCGCCAGGAGGAGCAGCTTTTCTGCCTCGTCGAGGCGTCCCTGTCCCATCACCGCTAAAGCGAGATTGTTGTTCAAAGTGGCGATCCATATCGGACCCAGGACATTGGGGTCCATGGCGAGCGCCTGGCGGAACACAGGCTCCGCTTCCGCGAACCTGGAGCGCAGCCGCAAAAACTCAGCCAGGCGATTCATCGCGATTGCTACAGCGAGTTCATTGGTTCCCAGAGACTGGCGAGTCTCCAGGGCCTTGCGCAGGATAGGTTCCTCTTCGGAGTATTTGGTCTCTTCCTCTAACACCGCCGCCAGTTGCAGCATGGTGTTGGAGGTCTGCATGCGGTCCCGTCCCGTGAATCGTTCCTGGATTTCCAAAGCGCGGCGGCAGGACGCTTCGGCCCGATCGAACTGGTGCAATTTAGACTGCGCACTCGCCAGCGTCGTCAGCGCCACCGCCACACCCCGATTGTCGGAGCCCTCGGCCTTTACCCGGATGTCCACCGCACGTTGCAAGAATGGCACGGCGTCGCTGGCTCGATCGAGATTGTCGAGCGTCGATCCCAGCGATTGCAGGTCGGATGCCTGCAGCGACGCGTTTGCCGCTTTGTGGCCCAAACTCACTGCGCGGCGATACAGACGCTCGGCGTCGTCGTACTTCTTCTCCGTGAAATAGGTGAGAGCGAGATCGGACAAAGTCTCGCGAAGGCGGTCGCTATTGGGAAAGCGGCTTTCGGCCGCGGAGACGGCAGCGGTTCCTTCGCGTTCGGCGTCGGCGAACTGCTTCTGTCCGCGCGCCCGGCGCGCCGCGTCCAGGTGCTGCTTGACGGCGTCCTGAGCGTTCAGAGTCCCGGCGGCAAACACAATCGCCAGACAAGCTGCCAATCTCTTCATGGCGCCTCTCCCAGTTTATTTTTTGGCCAGAGCCCACTTCACCAGGATGTACGACTTCCTGCTCCCATCGTTACGCACGACGAGATGGCGCCACTGGTTTTGTGGTCCTGGCGGACTGACCACCTGGACAGTAGTAGGGTGGACTTCGGTGATGGTAATCGGCACTCCCGGCAGCGTACCAGTGACTCCCGAGTTCGATCCTAAATCAAGCTCTTGGTTCGCGTCCAGATCCCCCGTCCAGGCGAGAGAGCCCTCGCTCGGAACCGTGGGCTTCGAAGGCGCCGGGTCCGCCGGAGTCTTCGTCTTCACGGCCTTCGGTTCCGTTTGTCCCGGCGACCGAGGCGGCGGAACGGGCGCGCTTGCGGTCTTCGCCGCCCCCTCCGCAGGGTTAGTCTGGGAGCCCGGCTCATGAGCTGCAGACGGTGCGCCGAACGCGAAATACGCCACAACCAGAGCCACTACCAGGACAACCGCGGCGATCAGGAGTAAGGTCCGGCTGCTCACGGACGTCTTTTGGGGCGGATCGACACGGGCCGGCACTCCGGGAATTGGCGCCGCCGCCACAGGTTTGGGCGGAGCATCCGGAGTCCTGATCTGCGATGTCGGCCGCCGATCGAGCGCCGTTTGAGCCTCCTGGCGCAATTGCGCGATCTTCGCGTCCTTGGGAAAGCGCTCCAGCGCCGCATTTGCGGCGGCGAGGGCGGGCAGGTGCATGCCTCTCCCAATCAATCCTTCGATTTCCGCAATCGCCTCCCGAACCGCGTTAGCACGTCCCTGTTCGATGAGCGATTCGGCCGTCCTCCGGCGCTGTTCGCGCCAGTCCTGAATTTTGCGCGCGACCTCCTCACGGAGTTCGGCGACGAGCTGATCGTTGGGGTATTGCTTGCTCAGATCGTTCGAGCGAGTAGCCGCCTGATCGAGATTTCCGGCGAGAAGCAGGCCCCTGCAATCTCCCACGAGCCGCAGGATCGTCTGGCGTTCCTGGTCGCGATTGCGCGATGCCTTGGCTTCGGCAGCGAGTTGATCGCGAGCGTACGTCACAAGACCGGCTACTTCCGGAATCTGCTGGTCGAGACCCTTGAGAATCTCCAGAGCCCGCCGGAAGGAGCCGCGGCGGATCATCTCCTTGGCTTCGACAATCGCGGCTTCTACCTTCGTTTGGGTTTCGAAGGTCGCCTGCAGGCGCTTCGCCTGGTCCAACTTCTCCTGGACCTCCGGATCTCCGGGGTGCTGTTGCGACCACTCCTCGAGAACTCGCGCCGCGGAGGCATAGTCCTGCACCAGGATCAGGCCCTTTGCCTTACTGAGGGCACCCTTGCGCCGTGTCTCCAATTCGCGGCGCTCCACCATGCTCTTCACCTGGTCGAAGAAGGCGACGGCTTCCGCATTCCGCGGGTCTTCCTGCGCCGCCTGGCTGGCGTGTTCGAAGGCGGTGGTGAGTGCCTGTTGTTGCAGCGCGATCCGCGCTTCGGCCACCAGCGACGCGGCACGGCGCACCCGCTCCGCCTCGGATCGAATCTCCTCCAGACGCGCGCGCACCGCGGTGTTGTTGGGATCGATGCGGAGTGCGGCGTCCAGATGCTCCGCGGCCGCCGTGTAGTCCCGCTCCGCTGCGCGCGCCTCGGCTTGGTCTGCCAGTTCCTGGATCCGGACTTGCTGCGACTGCGTCCGGATCCGGTCGGTGAGGTCCCTCCGCCACCGGCGCGCAGTCTCGTGGGACTGGTCCAGTTCCAGGATCTGCCTCACCACGCTCAGAGCTTCACTGAGCCGGCCTTCCTGGATCATTTTCCCAGCGCCATGTTCCAGGCTACCGACCTGGGTCTTCTTGAGCTCGGCGATCACCTGGTCGAGATCGAACTGCGCGTCCTCCATCGTGGCGTAGCGATCGTCGGGTGATTTCGCCAGCAGGCGCCGCATCAGAGCAGCCAAACCGGCGGGCCGATCGGGAAAAGACATCAGGGACGAGTGGTCGCCCTGCGTGACCAGATACATCACCTGCAATGCGTTGGCGGCATCGAAGGGATTGGTGCCGGTGAGAAATTCGTATAGGACTACACCATAAGCCCAGATATCGCAGCGGGCATCGGGCGAATCGCTGGTGAACTGTTCCGGCGCCATGTACTGCATCGTGCCGATCATCGAGCCAGTGCGGGTGAGCCGCGTGCTGGCGCTGTGCATCAGGCGGGCGATGCCGAAGTCCATGACTTTCACGGAGCCGTCGGAGAGCCACATGATGTTGGCGGGCTTCACGTCGCGATGCACCACGTCATGGATGTGCGCATAGTGTAGTCCTTGCGCCACCTCCGACATGATCTGTAGTTTTTGCAGCGTGGGCAGTTGGTTGGGCTCGCGAATCAGGCGATGCAGGTTCTGGCCGTCCAGATACTCCATTACCAGAAAATGCTTCCCGCGATCTTCGCCAAATTCGTGTACGGTGACAATGTTCTTGTGTTGCAGACGGGCAGAAGTAGTGGCTTCGGCGCGGAAGCGCTTCACCTGGGTCGGGTCGTCCTGAACGTTGAGCACCTTGACTGCGACCACACGGCCCACCGTGGGATCCAGGGCCTTGTAAACTTTGCCGAATCCTCCCGTTCCGAGTTCACCCGTGATTTCGTACTTCCCGATCTTCTGCATACGTTTCGGCTATGCAAGCGGAAACATAGACCGCAGTCTGCCTTGTATTGTAACGAATCATCACGAAACCTCGGATTGATTCTTGGGGAGTTGGGTGCGAATGGAGAGTGCGGTAGAGGACGCCGCGACTGAGGGACGAAGGTGAGGGAGCAGGCCCCGGGGACCTGCTCCGCGGTGAGAACATTAACCCTTGGGAGAAGGCGGAAAGTGCTTGAACATCTTGTCTACAGCCTCTTCCATCTTTCGCTCGCTCTTCTCGGGCTTATCTGAGACCGCTTCGGAAGCGCTACCTCGAAAGATCAGTTGTTTCGTGCTGCCATCGAAAATATCAACCGTCAGATTACCGACTTTTTCCGGAACTACCTGGGTCGTGGTAGTTCCCATGCCGGCCCAACCCCGCCAACCCCAACCGGGGAAGCCGGTATAGAATGTCTCGAAATTATCCCGTTCCGACACTCGCCCCAAGGCAGACACGGCTGCGTCACCGCCGGACGCTACCTTCTGCCAGCCTTTGGCAGTTAGGGCGCTGTCGACGGCCTGCTGAATCCGTCCCTGCCAAATTCCATTCCCGGCCTGCACGCCGATCCACGAATACGTGTGATAGCGGCCGAAATCGGCATGGTGATCGTAGTCGCTGGAAACGTCGGCGGCCAACAGTACCAAAGCGATTGCCGGTGTCAGAACGAGACACCGTGAAAGCCACTTGCTCATTGGAAACCCTCCTGCCGGTGGGTGAGGCAGTTTATGCGCCATGGTGAAAACGCACTCAGGGACCTTGTGGACGCGCGTTAGAATGTGAAATCTGACGCGAGATACTCCATGCCGAGACAACTGGTTGAATGCGTTCCTAATTTCTCTGAAGGCCGCGACACGGCCAAAATCGATGCCATTGTACAGACCATCCTGAGCGTGCCGGATGTGGTCCTGTTGGACCGGGAGTCGGACGCCGACCATAACCGGTGTGTGCTGACCTTTGTTGGTCCTCCGGCAGCCGTTGCCGATGCGGCATTCCGATCGGTCGAGAAAGCAGTCGCGCTCATCGATCTGACCAAACATCAAGGCGCGCATCCGCGGATCGGGGCGGCGGATGTGGTGCCGTTCATTCCGATCGAGGGCGTAACGCTCGAGGAGTGTGTGCGTCTTGCGGAGCGGTTGGGTCAGGAGATTTGGAACAAGTTGAAGCTCCCGGTTTATTTCTACGAAGCCGCGGCGCGACGTCCTGACCGTGTCAATCTGGAAAACATCCGGCGCGGCCAGTTCGAGGCGATCGTCAAAGAGATGGGAACGGTACCAGAGCGGCAACCGGACTGCGGCGATGCGGTCTGCCATCCGACCGCCGGGGCGGTGGTGCTGGGCGCTCGCAAATTTCTGATTGCGTACAACGTGAATCTCGGCACACCAGATGTCGGCATCGCGAAGAAGATCGCGAAGACGATTCGCTTCTCGTCGGGCGGCTTCCGCTACGTAAAGTCGATGGGCGTGACGCTGGGGACGCGGAACCTGGCGCAGGTCTCGATTAATCTGACGGACTTCGAGCAGACTCCCATGCACCTGGTGTACGAAACGGTGCGCCGCGAGGCCGAACGCTACGGCGTCCCGGTGGTGGGCAGCGAGATCGTCGGGCTGATTCCTAAAAAGGCGATCGAGATGGCGGCCGATTACTTTCTACGATTCGAGAATTTCCGGCCGGAACTGGTCCTGGAGCATCGAATCGCGGAGGCCATGACATCGCGGGGAGGGTTGCCTGATTTTCTGGATGCGCTGGCCGCGCCGACGGCGACTCCCGGAGGAGGAAGCGCCTCGGCGGCCGCGGCGGCGATGGCGGCGGCGTTAGGGGCGATGGTGACCCGCCTGTCAAAGCTAGATGCTGCAGACTTCGAGGACGATCGAAAGTTCTTTACGGAAGCGGTGGATCGTGATGCGGAGGCGTTCCAGAAGGTGATGGCGGCGTACAAGCGGCCCAAGGACGAGCGCGCGCCTTTCGTCGAAGAGGCGCTGCATGGTGCGGCAGAGGTGCCGCTGCAGGTGTATGAGCGCGCATCGGCGATGCAGGGGCGGTTGGATACGCTGCAGATTCCAGCGAAGTTCGGCTCTGACCTGGCGGTGGCGAAGGCTCTGGTGGTGGCGGCGAAAGCGGGCGTGATGGAGAATGTGCGAATCAATCTCGATTCCATTCAGGATGCCGCTTTTCGCGCGGCTGTTCAGGTGCGGTTAGAAAAGGCGGACGCGAATCGGACGGCGTGAAGGGAGGCCCTTCATTTGTCACCGAGTTGACTGTCACCGAGTTGACGCCACACCAGACGGACTTTGTGACCGGTCCGGGCCTCATGCACGAGCATCCGATTGCGTGCGCTGCCGATCGCCGGGGAAGATTTGAAGCGGATTGACGGAAACAATTCCTCACCCAATACCACGTCCTCCTCCGTTCGCAGCTTTCTTGCCCGGTGCCAGTCGTTTGCGAACTCCCGATCATTGGCCAGACGTGTCCCGAGCACTTCTCGACCGAGCGGCTGGTAGGCTTGTACACACTCTGTGATGCACGCGCGGCACTCCTCACATTCGGGGAGATTCATATTGCACCGGTCCACTGATGGCAGGTGAAAGCGTCCGGCCCACCAAAGCACCAATCGTTGGGCCACGTCATTGCATACGTCCTACTTTACAACCGCCTTTTCTGCTGCCAGATTGTCGTAGTCGTCGGTTACCCGCACTGCGATGGTGTGCTCGCCAGGACCCGCATCGAGACTCAGGACGTAATCGAGTTCCGGCGAGTCGGAGAGCCGGCCGACGGGCGCGGCAATCGTCCATTCGCCGCCGTCGAGTGAATACTCCGCCTTGGCGATGTTGTTCAGCGCGTCCGCGGCATGCCAGCGGACCTCCAACTTGCTTCCACTCTTCGACGCTGCGAGGCCGGTGATCTTCGGGGGGGTGTTGTCGATGATGAACGGATCGCTCTCGGTCCGCGAGGTTAACGCCTCCGAGGGCGGATTGCCGGGTGCATCCGAGACGGTGATGCGCACCTTGTATTCGCCGTCCGGAAATGCGGTCGAGTCCCAGGAAATGTACTTTTCCGTGAGCTTGTCCTTCAGCAGTTTCCACTCGCTTTCGTTCGCGCCCTTGATCTCCACCGTGTAGATCATCGAATCGCCATTGGGATCCGCCGCCAGCCAACGCGCGCCGACAAAACCCTTCGCCAATTGCATGGTCGGAGTGCTCGTGGTGCTGTCCGTCGAGATGGAGGCGCCGGATGACGTTCGACGTCCCAGGGGCGGGAGCGACAGCGTCTGGGCAAGTGCCGAGGCCGCGGCCGTCGGAGCCGGGAATTTGTAGTTGGGCGGAGTCATTTCGATCTCGTCGATATGCGGCTCCACATTCTTCGGCAGGTAGGCGACATCCACCGATTCCAACTCAGGCGAGTGGCCGGAGCCGTCGGCAGTTAAGGTCGCTCTCCATTGCACGAAGCGGGCCGCCGGCGACGCGATGCGCCCACCCTTTTGGTTTGTGATGGGAGAGGACCAAGCACTCCAGTTTTTTTGCGGCTGATCGAGATTCCCGGTGCGCGTGGCGATCGCGACGCTGCCGCCGTTCATCTTGCCCTCGAAGCTGAGGCGACCCCACGTAGAGAACATGGAGGAATCGAAGACGTCGCTTTCGATCGTGCCCTCTTTTTCCACTCCCGGACCGATCTCATATACCTTGCCCACGTTACCCGTGGCAGCGTAGAGGTGGCCGTCGCGGCCGGTTTGAAACGCGGTGATTTGCGTGGCGGGAAGCGTCAGCATCGCCGTGTAGACCGTTGGCGAGTCAACGCGATAGACGTTGCCCTTGTTGCCTGCGCCCAACAAGACGTGCCCGGTACTGTCGAACGCGATCGCGTAGACCACATCCTGCGCATTGCTCCAGACTTTGCGCGGGTAGCCGTTGGCCTCGATGCAGTAAACCTCGCTGCCTCCGCTGACGCTCGATCCGACCGAGGCCGGAGGGGGAGCGGGTGCGGGCCGAGGACCGGCGGGAGCGCCCCCAGGTGCAACTACAGTGATCGTCGCCGGAGCCGGAGCGGGTGCCGATGCGGGAGCTGGTGCAGGCGCCTGCTTGGTACCCACCGCCGCCGCGTAAACCGATCCATCCTTCGCCACCGCTACCGCGGTCACTTCCTTCTTGCCCATCTGGTACAGCACGAACCCTTCACCCGACTGCGATACGCGCAGCACCAGGCCGCCGGGATCGGTGCCGACAATCAGGTTGTCGCTGGGGTCGATGGCCATGGAGCGAACGTGAGTCTCGTCGGTTTTGAAGAAGACCTTGCCCTTCCCATCGGGCGCAACGCGATGAATTTCGCCTTGATCGCCGGTGCCGATAAACAGGTCGCCCTTGCTGTCGAACACCATCCCCCAGATGTATTTCTGCTTGGGATCGTAGAAGATCTCCGGCTTGGCATTGCCGGTGATGCGGTAGACCTTGCCGTCGGGCGATGTCGCGGCGTACACGCGATCTTTGGAGTCCACCGCGATCGCGTGAATCTCGAGCGCGTCCAGATCCGCGAGCATCTTGCCTTTACCGTCGGGCGGAATGCGATAGAGCTTGGCGCTGGTGCCGCCGCCGGTGTAGAGATTGCCCTTCGAATCCTGCGCCAGTGCCCAAAGGTAGGCCGACGAGGTGTCGAACCACTCGCGCGAATGAGGCGCAAGCATCAGCAGTCCATCACTGCGAACCGAGAGGTTCTTGAGGACGCCCTTTTCGAAATCCGCGTAATCGCTTTGCGACCAGATACGTGTCTGCGATGCGATCAGTCCCGTGGAAGCCAGGACTAGCCCCACCGCCCAACCGCACACACTCCAGCTACTGAAACCGATCTTCTTCATTTTGGAAATCTTCGAATCTTGTCAGGTTCCTTACTTCACGTGAATCCGCAGCGAGTAGCTGCCGCTCACCACATAATCGAACGGCAAGGCCATCTGCTCCGAGGCGGTCTCCGGCGCGGTAAATAGCGACCGGTTGGACGCGCGTCCTGCCTGCATCACGTTCAATACGGACGAGGGCAAGCTCGGCATAGTCTTGTCGTCGTAATACGCCGTCGGCGAAGACTCCACCAGCGAAACATACAGCTTGTTGTTGCTCCGCTCCTGGTTGAGAAGCGAAACTGTCTCCGGGATATCGATGAACCGGTTCATGATTCCCGCGATGTTCTGCATGCGGTTGACGGTCTCGGCGTCGCTCAACACGATGCGGTGATCGCCCTTCGCCAATCCGGCCGGAATCTGCACGGTGAATTCGCGCTGGATCGGCTCGCCGCGATACGGGCGCAGAAATACCTTCACCGGGACGGAGTCGCCGGGCCGAACGTCGCCATTCGCCACCCAGGCATTCTCGATGGTGGCCACGCGGCGTTCCGGAATCAGGTCCACGGTCACACTCACTGCCTTCAGATTGGGCGTCTTCACGTTGTTCAGGTACAGGCGGTTGAACTTGTCGCCCCACCATCCGGCCAGCATCATCGGAGCCGGGGTGGGCATCTCACCGGAAGCCTGCATCGTGGAGAGCGCGATGTCGGGCTGCCCGTTCATCTGCACCTTGCCGCTCAGCCGGTACGTCGCCTCGTCGGCAAACTCATTCAGCTCCGAGAGCGAATTGTAGAGCGTCAGCATCATCAGGTAAGGCGTCCACTTCTGGTGAACGAACACGTTGAAGTGGAAGTCCTTCTGTTTGCGGACGCCTTCCTTTTCGTCGAGCGAACGCACCCGCATAGTCACGGGGATCATGTCCGACTGCGCTCCGAGCACGCCCATGATGCCGCTGTGGCGGTCCTGATGGAGCGCGCCGACGATTCCGGTCGCATTGGCGAATTTATTCGGCTGGAACGCCGAGGAGAGCGTCATCACCACTTCGCCCTTGCTCATCGGCATGTCCACCGGCCCGAGATTGAAGAACGGATGGCCGAACGCCAGCACGCGCTTTCCGTCGTTGTAGGTCACCGTGCCCAGCCCGCTGACCGTGGAATCGCCATTGACGAGAACGCCCGCCACCGCATCGCCAGGATTCAGGGAGTGCTCCCAGCCCGCCTCGGGCTTGGTGGTCTGCGTATCGCCGCCCCCTCCGCCCTGCACCGCGGTGATGCCCAACGATTGAAAGAGCGGTCCGAACTCACGCAGTGTGCTCTCGGTGAATCCGGAGAAGACCACCGGCGCCTCGATCGGCACCATGATCTGGCTTTGCGGGAAATTGCCGCCCGCCCCCGCCGCAACTGCCTGCCCCAGCAGTCCGCTCGGGATCTCCACCTCGCGGCGGTTGGCCGCAGCGATCTTGTCCGGCGTGCGTGCGTCGTCCGGTCTGGATTGGTCGAAGTCGTTGATCTCGAGCATCTGCTCGATGGGCGTGATTCCGCAGATGGCGTCGGGAGAGAAGACGCTCAGACGAAGGGCGACGGCGCCGACGAGTTTTCCGTCGATGTAGACCGGGCTGCCGCTCATGCCACCAGCTACGTTGGTGCGCACGGCTTTGCCGCCCATCTTTGCCAGAATGATGTCCTGTTTGGGGCCCCACTGATTCTTCCAGCGGCCCAGGACTTCGATCGGCACCGGTTCCGGTTGGGTGCCCTGAAAGACCGTCCAAGCCGTCCCCTTCATGCCCGTTTTCACTTCACTCAGGTGCATGATTTCGACTTTTCCAGCTTTGGGGGGAGAAAGAGATGGCTCCCCCGCTAACAGCGGGAGGGCAATCACCGCAAATCCCAGAAGGATCGCGGTATTTTGCTTTTTCATGGGGTCTAAAGCTCCAGTTAGGATCTATTGTACTATTGGACGAAAAATAACGCTGGAACGTTGCGGTCCATCGCATGGCCGCAGGTTCGCTCCCTCACGGTCGCGGCTCGTTAAGTCATTGCAAACACGAGATAAGATTGCGAGCCGCGCGCGTGAGCAAGCGGTTGACACTCGCGATCGTCAACGAGCTAAGATTGCGAGCCGCGCGCGCAAAGCTGTGAAAAATCCGACTGGGACATCGCTAGCTTACGCGCGGCTCACAACGAGCCACGACCGTAAGGGAGTGTTTTTCGGCGATCGGGCATCGCTGCTTACGCGCGCGGCTCGCAACGAGCCACGACCGTGAGCAAGCGGTTGACACTCGTGATCGCCATGTAGTTCACGACTTGGCAGATCTTCAAACGTTGCCGCATGCGTCCCGAAGCTGATTCCAGGCGCGATACCTGCGTGCACGGGATACGCGGCGATGTCAGAATGAAGGAGCCATGCGCCGCTTCGGGCACCCATTCCTGCTTTTGGTCGCCCTTTCCGCGCCGGCAATGGGCAGCCACATCGTCTCGGAATGCGGCACCACGCGAGAGACTTCTCACGAGACCCTGTTCTTTCACCGACAAGCGATGCGTGCCCGCCCCGCCGCCCGGCCGCGAGCCGCCTCTGCGAACCGCGACATCGGAAACATCGCGATTATCGAAGACAGCGATGGAGTAGTCGCGCGGCAGAACCAATTCAATCTCGATCTGAAGACGTTGCACTTCCTGCCGGCGGGCAGTGCTGCGTCGCATTACAGTTACTCGGTCACGGACGGCGGCTATGACACCGCCGCGGCTGCTTCCGGTACGCCGCTGGCCGCTTTAGACGACGATGACACGCGCCAGTTTACCCTGCCCTTCGCATTTCCCTTTTTTGGCGCGATATACACCCAAGTGTACGTCAACTCCGACGGCAACCTGACGTTCGGTGCAGGCGACTCGGCATCCACGGATCGTTCGCTGGGGCGCATGACCGCGGGTGCGCCGCGCATCGCGCCTTTGTTCGATGATCTAGATCCGGCGCTGACGGCGGGCGGAGTTCGTTTCTTCGCAGACGGCACCCGCGTGGTGGTGAGTTGGGTCGCCGTGCCGGAATGGCAAGCCTCCGGGCTCGGACCGCACCAGACGTTTCAAGTGAAGCTCTATCCCGATGGACGGGTCGAGTTCTCGTATTCCGGCATCAGCGCGACCAGTGCTGTGGTCGGAATTGCTCCGGGCAGCCTGGCCGGTGGGACTTCGCTGGTCGATTTCCGGAACGATCCCTCAGGCGACTATTCCGGCGCCGCGGCCGAGCGCTTCGGGAATTCATTGCAGATTGACGTGGTGACGGCCGCGCAGAAGTTCTACCAGACGCATGAAGATTCCTACGACTACCTGGTGATTTACAACAACGAGGGCATCTCGGCGTTGGGTGAAGGAGTGCTGGCCTACGAGAGCACAGTGCGCAATCCGTACGGTTCCGGCTACGGAGTTGCCAATGGTGACGACGGCGCGCAATACGGATCGAAATCGCGCTTACAGGCGGTTCTCAATTTGGGAATGCTTAGCCAGTACCCCGCCGACGTGACTGCTCTGGTTCCGGCTCGTGCACCGCAAGGCGATACGCCGCTGAGCATCCTCGCTCACGAAAGCGGCCACCTCTTCCTGGCGTACGCGAGCATCACCGATCCAAACGACCCGAGTGTGCACCCCATGCTCGGTTATCAGAATGTCCACTGGAGTTTCGCCTTCAATTCCGAGGCGTCGGTAATGGAAGGCGAGCGAATTGTAGATGAGGGGACGGCGGTCTCGCCAGAGTTCCTCACCACCGACACGGTACAGCAATACGCGCCGCTGGACCAATACCTGATGGGCTTCCGCGCACCGATCGGTGTGCCCGATACGTTTGTCGTACGAGGTGTGCCTGCGGCGATGACGCAATGGCACCCCTTGCGAGGCTACAGCTTCGATGGCCAGCGGCAGAATGTCAGCGTGAATGAAGTGATCCAGGCGATGGGGCGGCGAACACCCGATTCCACCGTCGCCCAGCGTCACTTTCGATTCGCGTTCATCATGATCGTGGCCCAGGGGACCGCGCCTTCGAGCGCCGATCTGACCCAGATCGACACGTATCGGCAGCAGTTCGAGTCCTTCTACGCCAAAGCTTCGGGCAACAATGCCGCGGCGGACACTTCGCTCACCCGCACATTGCGACTCTCGGTAGCGCCCGCGAGCGGCGTAGTGGCGGGAGGAAGCACCACGGCGACGGTGACGGTGCAAACTGCGCCGGTGGCGGACCTGATCATCGCGCTTCAGGCCCCAAATGGGAATGCCACGCTGCCTGCATCGGTGAAGATTGCGGCGGGCGCCACGAGTGCGTCTTTCCCGATTTCCGGAGCGCGCGCCGGTGTCGAGGAGGTCTCCGCGATACCCGGCGACACAGGCTACGAAACGGCATACGCGCGGATCCAAGTTGCGGATGCTGGGATGCTGAGACTCGTGGCTGTGTCGGGCGACCGGCAGGTCTCCGACTCCGCGGCAACGCTTCCCGATCCGGTGGTGGCGTCGCTTACCGATGACAACCACCTCGTTTACAGCGGGGTGCGAATTGTCGCGACGCCGTCGGCCGGTGGGAGCGTATTGCCTGCGCTGGCAACCTCCGATTCGCAGGGTCGAGTCTCGTTTCGCTGGACTCCGGGACCGGGCGCGTCGAATCAGTTGCAACTGGCCGTGGAGTCCATGCCCTCGGTGAGTCTCACGGTGAATGCGGGCAGCGCGGTGCCCGTAATTTCCAACGTGGTGAACTCCGCGTCCTTCGCGGCAGGAGTCGCAGCGGGGGCTCTCGTGACCATTCAGGGAGTGCATTTGTCTGCGGGTCAGACAGCCACCGGCAGCTTGCCGTGGCCGGCGATTTTGGCCGGGGTGCAGGTCCTGCTCAATGGCTCGGCAATGCCGCTGGCGTATGTGAGTGATTCGCAGATCAATCTGTACGTGCCGCCGGATGCAGCCTTGGGCGACGCCAGCCTCAGCGTCGTCACTCCGGGCGGTGCGCGCGCCACCGTCGCTGTGAACATCGCGGCCCAGCAACCCGGCATCTTTGCGGGAGGTGTGATTCACGCGGGGACTACGGCCAGCGCTCTTACCACCCCGGTACAGGCGGGTGACTTTCTGGAAATTTACTGCACGGGTCTGGGCCCGACCCAAGCCGTGGGCACACTGCACGAGACCATCTCGGAGCCGACGGTATTTGTCGGCGCCATCCCGGTGCAGCCGGTGTACAGCGGACTCACGTCTGGATTTCCAGGACTGTATGAGGTAGATGTACAGGTGCCGAGTGGGGTCGCTCCCGGAGTGCAACCGCTGGTGCTTTCGATTAACCTGTCCCATAGCAATGCAGTCTCGATCACGGTGAAATGAATGTTCTCGTGGCTCTTTTCCGACCCCCTCCCACCCGGTACGCCCGCGCCCGATTTTTCGTTGACCGACGATACGGGCCGTGTCGTGACCCTTTCCGCCCTGAAAGGGAAGCGCGTCGTGCTGGTGTTCTACCCCGCCGACGATACACCCGGATGTACCAAACAACTATGCCAGTTTCGCGATGACTGGAGCGAGGCTCGTGCCGCTGGAGTGGAAGTCTTCGGCGTGAATCCAGGCAGCGCTCGCAGTCACGGCAAGTTCCGGGAGAAGTTCAAGTTTCCATTTCCGTTGCTGGTGGATGACAGCCAGAAGGTCGCCCAGTTGTATCACGCCAACGGGCTGATCGTGAAGCGCACCGTCTACCTGATCGGCAAGGATGGCGTGATTCAATTTGCGAAACGCGGCATGCCGCCGCCTGCTGAGGTTCTGCAGGCGGGAACGGCAAGTTGACGGAGATTGGTGAACGGTTGGGGCATTCTTGGCGTCCGCGCCCCCCCTGTGCATCACAACGGAGTTGGGGTACGGATGGCGAACATGACCATTGAAATACCGGAAGACCTTGCGCGGAGCCTGGAAGCGATCACGGCATCTCAACAGCACCGAGAACTTACGCTAGACGAAAACGACTTATGGATCGCCGCAACCGCACTCGCCTTGGATGCAACCCGCGTTAGCCGCGACGGTGATTTCCGGGCAATTCAAGCGCTCGCCCTGGTCGAACACGAACCCTAACCCGATTGTTCCCCTTAAAAGGGGGACGTGGTCAAGGCGGTTCTGAAATGGCGGGAAGAGGGCCCTGCTGCCCCGGAGCTCCTATTTGAGCGCGTCGTTGAGTAGATTGGCGAGCCGCGCTCCCGCCAGTGCCAATTGCTGGTCGGCGAGCTGCGCCGCGGCAGTTTTGTACGCCGCCGTCAGAGTGTAGGGACCAGAGCCGATCGCGATGGGCGGGTTTTTATAGACCACCGTTTGGGCAAGCTGGGCGCTATCCGCGATCCAGGTTTTCTCATCCGAGACTTTAGCCTTGGTTGCATCGGCGGCCGGGATTTTCGCGGCCTTCGTTTTGACGGCTGCCACCACACTGCTCGTACCCGGAATGTCGTCCCAATATCCGTGTAGCTCGCCCGAGCAACTGCTCGCCGTTATACAAATGCTGACGTCGTTGCCGCCTTCGTCGCCATCGGGCTGGGCCTTGTCGAAGCGCGAGGCCGCGTGGAGCGGCTGGTGCACATCGCCGACGACGTGAATCAGCCAAACCAGGTCGTACGAGCGGATACCCTGGTCGTTTGTTGCGACGGCGAGAAAGCTCCGAAACAAAGCGATCTGCGTTTGCGCGTTCGGGCTCGCGGGCTGCGCCGCCGGCGTGCCATCGGCTGAAATCGGTGTGTCGTAGAAATGCCAATAGCGATGCTGCAGCTTGTCGGTATACCCGATATTGCGCCCGGCCGTGCCTCCGGCCTTGGGATGTTCGCCATCGTTGGAGTAGCCCTTCATGCTCTTAATCTTGTCGGGCCATGTGGCCGCTATCAGGAACGCAGTTTCGGCCTGGTCGGCGGCGGCAACGCCGTTGATCCAGTCCGGGTAATTCGGATTTAACTTCAGCAGCGCGGCGATTTTTGTCTTAACGGCCGGCAGCAGCTTCTGGTATGCGAGTTCCGCGACGATCATATGTCCTTCGGATCCCCACCCGAAGGCAAGACCGGCGGTCATGAATAGAGACAGGCCGATTCTGACGATTCGTTTCATGCTTTCTCTCCCGTAAACGGCATTGCGAAGTGCAAGTGCCAATTACCACCCGTGGCTTCGTTGAATCTCAATCTATAGTGCGCGATTGGGGGGGAAAGTGACAGTGGGTGGAGGAGCATGAGTACTAGTGCGGCAATCGACGCGGATTGAATTTCCCGCTTTTGTCGCAAAACTTAGTACACCGTTTCAGAAATGCAGTCTCGTTTTTTGCCAAGAACACTCCCTCAGACTCAGGTCATGGCTCGTAACCTACTCAAATTGTCACCGAGTTTTCAGCCGACCCGGAGAGTCTCCACCGCGCGTGCGTGATCCGTCTCGATTGGATTTTTGCCCATCGCAGCGAATTCTCCGAGGACCGTGTGACGAACTCGACGTCAGCCATACCCGGCACTTGATGGAACATTGACGCCCAGGGTAATCCGATAGTTCATGGCACAGTGAGCAGTCAGGCTGCGCATAAAGGCGACAATGCTCGCCAAAGAATAGAACCAACCGTTAGTTTTGGGGGCATTCAGCCTGGCAAAGACTTTTCCGAGACGAGGTTAAAGGAATCCTTGGCGCTTTTTGGATGGCTACCAAGTCCACTGCGAAGAGGCATTTCAGCACACTACTCGAAAAGTCTCGACAGAAGTGTCGAGACGGCAAAGAGGAGTCTTTGCGCCACTTTCGCGAGTGGTAGCGTGCGGAAATGAGAGCGGACCTCCCGCGAGTCCAGATGACGATCACGAGGCGGGGCGGCGCACCGCCGGGATCGCTTTTTGTTGGTGTCCGTACATTTTCCCTGCACGCTTCGCAGTCTGTATCGTCAACAACTTGTGAAGCATTTCCTCCTGGTGCTCGCACTCGTGGGCGGAGCCTTGCCGGCGGCCGCCCAACCGAACCAAATCCCTGTGAACGACCAGGATCCGCCTGGGGGACTCCGCAACTTCGATCTCCAAGGCGACAACAAGACACTCTTCACCGCCGTAACCAAAGCGTTTGGGCTCGAGTGCACTTTCGATTCCGACTACGAAGTCAAGCGGCAATTCGCTTTCCGGTTGGAACAGGTCGATTACCGCACGGCCTTGCACGCGCTGGAGGCCGCCACCGGCTCCTTCGCCATTCCGCTCTCGGAGAATCGCCTTCTGGTGGTGCAGGATACCCCGGACAAGCGTCGATCGTACGAGCCGGACATCGCGGTCACGGTCGAAATCCCGGAAGCCATGACCCCGCAGGAAATGAATGAAGCCGTGAACGCGGTCAAGCAGATCATGACCGTCGATAAGATGGGTGTGCAGACGCAAGGCAATCGCGTGGTGATCCGAGGTCCCATGTCCAGGGTGGTACCGGCGCAAAGACTCTTCGATTCGCTGATGCAGCACCACCCTGAGGTGAGCATTGACATGAAGTTGGTTGAAGTGAGCAAGAGCGACATGGTGACCTACGGTCTCAATCTGCCAACGAATGTCGCGATTTCGAGCCTCACCTCGCTCTCGAACACCACCACAACCTTAGCCGCGATCGCGAAGGGCCCGCTCGGCATGTTCGGGATCGGCATCATGGAAGCGCAACTCGTGGCGCAAATGGAAAAGTCGAGCGCGCATACCCTGATGGATCTTCAATTGCGGGCTTCAAATCATCAGGCTACGTCGTTTCACTCGGGGAACCGCTATCCCATCGTCACGTCGGAGTATGTCGGCGGTCAGGCGACTACCAACACCACCAACACCACCAATACCAATAACAACGGCACCAGCAATAACTCGGGTTCCAGCTCAACCTCGAATACGCCCACGACCTTCGGCAGTGTTCCTCAGCCTTCGGCGCTGGCGATCGCCGATTTCAACGCCGACGGCTTGCCCGACATTGCCGCCGCATCGTCCAGCGGGAACGAAGTTGGTGTAATGCTTGGTCAAAGCGGCGCGACCTTCGCGGACGCGGTGCTGATTCCCGTCGGCACCGCACCGTCGGCCATCGCCGCGGCTGATCTCAACAGCGATGGCCACATCGACCTGGTAACCGCGAACGCCGGAGCCGGCTCGGTATCGATTCTGCTTGGAAATGGTGACGGCACCTTTCAGGACGCTGTTCCTCTGAGCGTAGGATCGCGTCCCACGTCGGTGGTGGTTGCCGACCTCAATCAGGACGGAATACCGGACATCGCTACCGCCAATGCGGGAACCAACGACATCTCTATCCTCTACGGTCAGAAAGACGGCACTTATCAGAGTGCCCAATCGGTGGCGGCTGGATTGGCGCCGAGCGGGCTGATCGCGGTGGACTTGAACGGCGATAGCCGGCCGGACCTCGTCGTAGTGAACTCGAGCGCGAACACCATCACGGTCTTGCTGGCTAGTGCGGATGGCGGTTTTCTGGCTCCCACCGCCTATGCTACGGGGCAAGGCCCATCGGCGATTGTCTCGGGCGACCTCAATCGCGATGGCGGCGTCGATCTGGTGGTTACGAATACAACCGACGCTACCGTTTCGGTATTCCTGGGCAACGGCCAGGGAGCATTTCAGCAGGGCCTCGTCTTTCCCGCCAACGCCGGACCCACCGCGGCTGTGATCGGCGACTTCAATCTGGATGGGGCCCTCGACGTGGCAGTGGCCAACACTTCCTCGGGAGCGATATCGCTGCTGCTTGGAATCGCGAACGGCAGCTTCCAGGCGCCCATCGCGTTTCAAACTGGCGCGAACCCTTCGTCGCTGGCAGCGGCAGACATCAATAAAGACGGCGTGACGGATATCGTGGCTGCGAACGGGTCTTCGAATGACTTCTCGCTTTTGTTGGGCACCAGTACCGGTGCCTTCCACGATTCGGGAGGCAACACCTATACGGCAACCGGCGGAACAAGCTATGCCCCTCCGCCGGCATTTACGTACGAAGACCTCGGCCTGGTGGTGAAGGTGACGCCACACGTGAACGCCTCCGAAGAAGTCGCGCTCGATCTGGATGCCGAGTTTAAAGTGCTCACCGGCCAATCGGCACTAGGCATGCCCGTGATCGCCAACCGGAAGCTTGCAACTAAGGTCTCGGTACCCGCCGGGGAATGGGTTGTCGTGGGTGGGTTGCTTACGCGCTCGGACGCACTATCGATCTCAGGTCTTCCCATATTGACACCGGTGCTGGGTCATCGGCAGACGAACGATGAGGACGAGCAGGTCCTGCTTCTGATCAAGGCGAACCTGTTAAGCTTGGGCCCGAACCGGTTGGAGACCACGCCGATTGGGCTCGGCAGCGAAACCAGGCCCCGCATTCCCTATTGACGCCAGCCGGCCCCCGCCGGCGTCGCCTGCCTGCCGATATACTGATGCGCATGCGACTTGCCGTCCTGTTTCTGGTTCTGGCTGCGTGCATTTCGGGTGCGCCGCAATACTCGGGCGAATTGATCTTCCCGCTCGAGAAATGGCACAACCACTCTTCTTCGATTGTCGAACTGCCCAATGGCGACCTGCTGGTGTGCTGGTTTCACGGCTCCGGCGAGCGCACCGCGGACGACGTTCTGATCAACGCCGCGCGCTGGAACCACGCCTCCGGCAAATGGTCCGCCCCATTCGTCCTGGCCGACACGCCCGGCTTTCCGGAAACCAATCCGGTGCTGTTCCTCGATTCCCGGCAGCGGCTCTTTTTTCTGTGGCCGCTGATCATTGCGCACCAGTGGGAAACGGCGCTCATGAAGTATCGGATCTCCACTGACTATCAGCAGCCTTCGGGTCCGCCGCGATGGGAATTCCAAGACAACATCGTGCTCATCCCGAAGAATATCGCGGCGAAGACAAAAGAATATGCGGGCCAGGCCGCGGCTGGAACCGGGCCCAACGCAGAACGCGCGCAGAAGTTGATTGCGCATGCCGAGGACGAGTATTTCTCGCGCATGGGCTGGTTCACGCGCACCCACCCGCTGGAGTTGCCATCGGGCCGCATCCTGGTGCCGATGTATTCGGACGGCTATTCATTCGGCATCATGGCCATCAGCGACGACCACGGGTACACCTGGAACGCAAGTGAGCCGATCGTGGGAGCGGGCTGCATTCAACCTTCCGTGGTCCTGAAGAAGGATGGCAGCCTGGTCGCCTATCTGCGCGATAACGGACCTCCGCCCAAGCGCGCGCATATCAGCTTCTCCCACGATGACGGCGTGACGTGGACGCCGGCGCGCGACACGGATATTCCGAATCCCGGCACCAGCCTCGAGAATATTCGCCTCCGCGACGGCAACTGGATCATGGTCTACAACGACATCGAACGGGGCCGCTTCTCACTGGTGGCAGCCCTATCTGACGACGAGGGCGCCACATGGAAATGGAAGCGCCATCTGGATGGCCGCCCTTCGCAGGAGAGCTCGAATCAGTATCACTACCCCTCGGTGATTCAGGCGAAGGATGGCGCCATCCATGTGACGTACAGCTACTTCGTGCCGGAAGGCAAGTCCATCAAGCACGTGCGCTTCAGCGAGGAGTGGGTGAAGGCGGGGGACTGACCGGTTTGGGTTCGTCCTTTTGCAGGTAACGCCGGCGACACTGGCGGATGGTGTCGTATGCCTCGGCTGCTCCTCGCCAGCCTCGCATTTCCGTGCGTTTCTCCTCCAGCTCCTTGTAGATCGCGAAGAAGTGCTCCACCTCGCGCAGATTGTGTGGGAAGACATCGCTGATGGTCTGAATCTGGTCGAATCGCGGGTTGCGATTGGGGACTGCGAGCACCTTTTGGTCGGGCTCGTTCTGGTCCACCATCTCGAGCATGCCGACGGGGCGCACCGCAATCAGGACGCCGGGAAAGCTCGGTTCATCTACCAGAACTAACACGTCGAGCGGATCGCCATCTTCGGCCAGGGTGCCCGGGATAAAGCCGTAATCGCCGGGGTAATGCATCGGGGAATAGAGCGCCCGATCGAGACGGAAGACGCCAAGGCTCCCGTCATACTCATATTTATTGCTGGAGTTTTTGGGTATCTCCACGATCATCCGAACGATTTCGGGGCAGTCCCGGCCGGGGTCGAGGTCGTACAGTCGCATGGTCACTTTGCCATCGTAGCAACCGGGCGAAGTGGGCGATGATGGAGTCATGGCCAGGTGATTGCTGGTCCAGGCCCCGGGGAATCCTACGCGTGCGGAGGCGCATCGAATCACAAGTGCCGAACGACGAAAAATCCCGGCAGAGCTTCATCTCGGGGAGTGTGGGAATCGCCACCGTATTCGGCGTTCCAGTACGACTGCACTTCACGTTCATCCTGCTCCTGGTCTTCCTGGTGTTCATCGGAGTAGGCGGGCAGCAATCCGGCGCAACCACGGCTCTCTATGTGATCGCGCTGTTTGCTTCGGTACTGCTGCATGAATTGGGTCACACGCTGGTGGCCCGCCATTATGGCATCCGCACGGTGGAGATCGTGATGTTCCCGATCGGTGGTGTGTCGCGCCCGGAGCGCCAGCCGAAAGCACGCGAGGAGGTGTGGATCGCGCTCGCCGGACCCACCGTCAATCTGCTGATCGCCGTCGCCTTGCTGGGGTGGATGGCAGCGCGGCACGGATTCGTCGCGATCGAGCAACTGCGCGAGCCCACCGACGCGAACCTTGCGGAGCGCATCGCATTGGGCAACCTGATGTTGTGGCTGTTCAACCTGCTGCCCGCATATCCCATGGACGGGGGCCGCATCCTGCGCTCGATTCTGGCGCTGCGCAAACCTGAGGAAGAGGCCACTCGAATTGCCGCTGCCGCGGGACAGGCGCTGGCAGTGTTCCTCGGGTTCGCGGGAATGCTCTCCGGAAATTACCTGCTGGTGTTCGTCGCGCTCTTCGTGTACCTGGGGGCATCGCAGGAGGGCGCCACGGCCCGCGGGAGAATTCTCGCCGCCGGCTTTCCGGTGCGCGCGGCGATGATCACCGACTTTCGGACGCTGCAGCACGGCGAGACCATCCGCGACGCGGGCAACCTGCTGCTGGCCACCTCGCAACACGATTTTCCGGTCTTGCACGGCGAAAGTGTCATCGGCCTGCTGACACGCTCCGCGCTGGTTCGGGCCATGTTGAACGCAGGTCCGGATGGATACGTCTCCGGCGCTATGGATCGCGAGTTCACGCGCGTGCTGCCCGATTTGCCGCTTGCCGATGCGCTCCCACTCCTCTCGGGTACCGGCGCCTGCGCTTTGGTTATGGATAGCGACGATCAACTGAAGGGGATGCTGACCTCCGAGCACCTCTCCGAGTTCATTCTGCTGCGGCAGGCCAGCCTGGTGCAGGCGAAGGGGCATCCGCAATGAGCACGCCACACCGGGTAGTCATCGTCGGCGGCGGCTTCGGAGGCCTTTACGCCGCGAAATCGCTTGGCAAAGCGCCGATTTCCTTGACGCTGATCGATCGGCGCAATTTTCATCTCTTCCAGCCGCTGCTCTACCAGGTGGCGACCGGCGCGCTCTCGCCGGGTGAAATCGCTTCGCCACTGCGGCACGTTCTGCAGAAGCACCGCAATACCGAAGTCGTGCTGGGCGAAGTGATGGACCTTGATGTGGAGCAGCGCCGTGTGATCATGCGCGACGGCGAAGTGCCCTATGACGACCTGATCGTGGCCACCGGTGCGACCCACCACTACTTCGGCAACGATCAGTGGGCGGCGCTGGCGCCCGGCCTCAAGAGCATCGAAGATGCCACCGCCATTCGGCGACGGGTGTTGCTGGCGTTCGAGGAGGCGGAGCGAGAGACCGACCCAGTGAAACGGCATGAGTGGCTGCAATTCGTGATTGTGGGTGGCGGACCGACGGGCGTCGAACTGGCCGGAGCGCTCGGTGAGATCGCCAACGACACGCTTCGCAACGACTTTCGCCACATCCACACCCCCGATGCGAGGATCGTGCTGATCGAGGGTGCGAATCACATGCTACCGGCCTTCCCGCCAGATCTTTCCGATAAGGCGGCGAAGCAACTCATCGCACTCGGCGTGAAGCCGCTTACCGGGGCATTGGTCACGAAGATCGACGAAGGCGGCGTGACTTACAAGATCGGCGATAAAGAACAACACATTCCCGCTCGCACCGTACTGTGGGCGGCGGGGGTCCGCGCGTCCAGCCTGGGCAAGGTGCTGGCGCAGCGCGCGGGAGCCACACTCGACAAAGCGGGACGCGTGTTCGTCGAACCCGACCTGAGCGTGAAGGGGCATCCCGAGATCCACGTGATCGGCGACCTCGCGGTCTTCTTGCACCAGGGTGGGAAACCGCTGCCGGGCGTGGCCCCGGCAGCCATGCAACAGGGCCGCTACGTCGCGCGCCTCATCGAGAAGAAGCTTCGTGGGCGGAGCATGCCGCCTTTCCACTACTTCAACAAGGGAAATCTGGCGACCATCGGGCGCAACAAGGCGGTTGCCGATTTCGGGAAGCTCCGCATTTCCGGGTTCCTGGCGTGGTTCCTCTGGGTGTTTGTGCACCTGATGTATCTCGTGGAGTTCGAGAATCGGCTGCTTGTCTTGGTGGAGTGGGTATACAACTACATCACGCGCAATCGCGGCGCCCGCCTGATCACCAACGACAAGAAGTAGATTTCAGCGCGACCGCGTTCGGGCGCCGGCCAATCACTTGGGCTTATGCAACGCAATCCTCGAGGGTGATGGGTTTATCTTGAGATATGGCCCACACCGCTAATTCGGTCCGGTTGGATACGCCGATCTTCCGAAAAATGCGATTCAGGTACTCTTTGATGGTGCCTTCCGTAAGGTGAAGCTCGAATGCGATCTGCTTATTGGCCTTGGCCCTACAAACGAGGGTCACAACTTGCTTTTCACGGAAGCTGAGGCTTTTATTGATCGAGGTCGCTTTTGGCCGGTCCGCACAGTCTGAGCAGATTCTGTTGGAGCCAGGACTCTCGAATTCCTTTCCGCATCGAAAGCAGTTCCGCAGGTTAGAGAATGGTTTGAATTCGACAATCGGCATGTGAATGTTTATCACTTTGTATTGATTATTTCCATCTCACACCAATTTGTTTGTTAATGCTAACTAACTCCCCACATTATCCGGGACATCCCCCCACAAGATGTCGAGAATACCCCCATTTGTAGTTGTTCCGGGTCCGAATCTCGGCTGTCGGCCCGCCCCGCAGGGATTATCGTCGTGCTTTTCAGTCGGGCGGCACCTCACCGCGTACATCACATCTCCTTCAAAAGCCAATCCGCGATCCTCTTCAGCACTACCGGGGAGATCGTCTCCTCGGTCCAATTGGCCTCCCTACCGATACCGACATCGGCAGTCTGAAACAGAAGGTTCAGATCCGGCAATTCCTCCACCTTGAATTTCCGAGTCCCGGAGGCTTCGAGCGCGGCTCGCATCGCCGGCAGATTCAGCTCCGCAGGCACGGTAAGGTCCTTCTCCGCGTAAAGGGCGAGCACCGGACACACAAGCTTTTTCAGCTCGGCCGCTGGATCGTAAGTGAGCGTGCGGCGGAATGTGGGCGACGTCCATTGGCGGATCTGCCCTTCCATCTGCGCTTCCGGGATTTTTCCGGCAAGGAACTCCCGCAGCTTCCGATCGAGAGATGCCGGATCGCTCTCTTCCCGGATCAGAGAGAGAATCTTGCGCGTCTCGTCGGCCTGCTCTTCCGCCTTCCGATAGAGTTCTCCATTGCCTTCCGCATTCAACCGGCTCGCCAGCACCGAGTTTTCAGCGGCTGGAACCGCGGGCGCGCCGAGCATCACCAGGAATGCTACATCGCGATTGCGTCCGGCCACGATGGGGCCCACCAGGCCGCCTTCGCCGTGGCTGAGGAGGCCAATCTTATGACCATCCACCTCTGGACGCGACTTCAGGTAAGCCACCGCTGCGTCAGCATCGCTCGCCGAATCGTCCTTCGGAGCGGGGCCATATTTCCCACCGGATTTTCCCACGCCGCGACCGTCGGTACGTAATACCGCAACGCCCGCGCGTGTCAGATAGTCCGCGAGAATCAAAAAGGGACGGTGGTTCAACAGCCGCTCATCGCGGTCCATCGGGCCTGCCCTCGGAATCAGGACCACCGCCGGAAACGGTCCCTTGCCCCGCGGAATGGTCAGAGTACCTGCCAACTTGATCTCTGCGGCGTGGTTGTCGAATTCGACGTCCTCCGCGGTATAGGGCACAGGCTGCACCGGATCCTGCCGCCCGGCATCGTTCTTCTGGGCGTTGAGCGTGTAGACATACGTGTGGATCATCTGGCCGAGAGCGGCGCTGCCGCTCCCCTGATGCAGCAGGATCACTCCGGCGTGCCGGCGCGGTTCGAACCAAAGCGCTGCCTCGTATCCGGGACCGCCGTACCCAATGGGCAGAATCATGTAGTAGTGGTTGCTGGTCCACGTTTCGCCGTGGAACCCGATGCCAAAGCCTTCATTCGGGTTGGGGACGGCGATGGAATTGGAGACCCAAAGGCGCCGGTAGTTCTCCTCGAGGTCGCGCTTGGGGAGAGCGCTTTCGGGGCCGCCGAGCATCGCAAAGGACGCGAATCGAGCCAGGTCGCCGACCGTCGTGTAGAGTGCCGGACTGTGTCCCATGCCTGGATCCCCAGCGCCAGCCGTCGAAAAATCGGTATGCGTCATTCCCAACGGCATCAGAATCTTCTCTTTCAGATACGCGGCATAGGGCTGGTGCGCGGCCCTGCTGAGTGCGAGTGCCAGAATCGAATCGTCGATGTTGGAGATTGCGGCATGTGTACCCGGCTCGAATTCGTAGCTGGTGTGAGCGAGGGCCGTGACCAGGGTCTTTTCCCATTCCCTAACGGAACCCGTGGTGTATGCGGCGGCATCCCTGGAGTTCAGCGTCAATCCCGAAGTGTGGATGGCTAACTGCAGCAGCGTAACCGGGGCCGCATCTGGGTACGGGTTGCGCACTGACTTCATTTCGGGCACATATTTCTCCACCCGATCGGAGAAGTGCACGGCGCCCTGACGAGTCAATTGCAACAGCATCATTGCCGTGAAGGCGCCACAGCCGATCTGGTAGGTGGTTTCGGATGTTGCAGCCGATTGACGCGCGGAGTCCGCATACCCGTAACTCTTCGTCCAGGCCAATCCGTCCCGGGTGACCACTCCCAATGTGTAGCCGATGTCGTTCGGATTCCTGGCGGCTTGTGTGGCAGTCTGATCGAAGTCTCGAATGACGAGCTGCATCCCCGGCGGAAGGTTGTCCGGCACCGCGGGAGTGATCTGTTGCGTAAACGCGCAGCCCGCCAAAACAACCAGAAGGCACACGCGCACTGACGCCATACCTGCAAACATCTACTCTTTCCTCCAAGGAGACGGCCCATGCCTCGCGACTTGGGGCCGATTGCGGTTTAACAGTAGGGGACGACCTCTAAAGCGAAATGTTAGCAGCCGGAGGAAGCACGGCTCTGAGACTTCCCACTCGTTAATTTCGGACCGGGCTCGGCGGAAGCCGCAGCCGAAACCGTGCTCCCCGATCCGATTCCTTCGATTCCAGGTCTCCACCGTGCTCGATCATGGTCTGCCGCGCCAGGGCGAGCCCCAGTCCAAGACCATCCTTCTTGCCTGACGTGACGAATGGTTGGAAGAGCTTGGCGCGGATCTCCGCAGGCACGCCGGGACCGGTATCGCTCACCTCAATCCAGACCATGCCGTCGGCGCACCACACCCGGATGTCGATTTCGCCGCCGTCAGGCATCGCCTCCAGCGCATTGCCGATCAGATTGACCAGCACACGCTCCACCCGGGAGCGATCGCAATGAACGGTGAATTGGCCCTCGATCGATTGATGGATGGCCACGTGCTGGCGCTCTGTCCTGGCCTGCTGCGAATCCACCGCCGAGCCGATCAGATCCGTTACCAGGCAATCTTCCCGCTCTGCCGCCTTTGTCCGCGCCACCTGACCGATCTCCGCCAGAAGCCGCTCCATTCGCCGGGCGGCATTGTGGACGTGGGTGGCGGTCTCTTTAACTTGCGGGGCTGTCAGATCGAACTCCGCCAGCATTTCCGACCCGCCCACCACCGCCGATAGCGGATTGCGCAGATCGTGCGCGATCGATGCGGCCAGCCGGCCTACCGCCATGATCTGCCCGCTCCGTACCTGTTCGTCACGCGATTCCTGAATGGCGACTGCCATCCGATTGAATGTGCGCGCCAGCACCCCCAACTCATCGGACGAGTCTTCCGGAGCCCGCACGGAATAATTGCCGCGTCCCACCTCCTGAGCGGCCTGATTCAGAGTCCGAACCGGACGCACAATTCGCCGTGCCAGCGCGTAACTCAATGCCAGGCCGGCCGTCATGGCGATCAGCCAGGCGACAATCATCTTCTGCCGCAACGCTCCTATACGGGCTTCCACATCCTGCAGCGGACGCACCGCCCACAACTCCGCAAGCGTGGCGCCCTCTCCGTTGCGCAACGTGGTGGAGTGAACGGCGAAGTGCTCCGGCTGCGATGAGATCCGAGCCGCGGAGGGAGCGTCCACCGTCGCCAGTGTGGTCCGGCCGCCGGCGCGGAGCAGGAAATCGATTCCGCCGGTTCGCTCCTTCAAATCGCGCAGAGTCTGTTCGGTCAAAGGATGCGCTGCCACCAGGATGTTCAGGAGCGCTGCGCGATTCCCCGCGTCCACGTAAACCGGAGTCGCCAACACCTGCCACACCGTGCCATCCCACTCCGCGTATGCCCGGCTCTGCTGCGGAAACGCCCGTCTTGCAGGCTCGAGCACATCCCGGGGAAGTTGTTGTCCGCTCTGCAGGGCCGGCGATGTCTCCGAATCCACCGACGCCAGCACGATGCCCGCCGGCCCAGCCACGGCGAACACCACGGGCTCAATATGCTTATGGCCAGTCTCAGCCTTCGCCCAAAACTCGCCCGCCGTATCGCGGATCGTGGCGGTATCCCTCGAACTGAATGCCGAGCGAATGTCCGACGTCGAGGCGAGCAAGGCGCTGGCCGTAGCCAGATGCTCGGTTCTGGCTTCGAGAGAGGCATCCGCGGTCGCCAGACTGGCGCGCACTTCCTGCTCGATCCCGGAGTGTAATGCCGCCGAAGCCTGGTACAGAAAGAACCAGCCTGCCGCGGCGAAGAACGTGGTCACCGCAACGGCGGTAGCCAGGTAGATCTTCGCCAGCAGCGAGGACCGGACTTTCATCTCCGGCCGCCGGGATATTGATCCACGATAATCGGCGGATAATCCTTGCCGAATTTGTTCTTGTGCAGCGGCACCACGTACCCCGCTTCGCTGATGTGGAGGTCGGGCAAGTTAAGGTCATCCGGCCCAATCGTGACCGTGCGCTCCAGCTTCTCCACCGTTTCCGGCAGCGCGCGCTCATAAAAGAGCTTGAGGCGATACTCCCCGGGCGGCAACTCCGTGATGCGGAACGTTCCCTGCGCATTGCTCACCGCGAACCAAGGCGTATCCAGAACCACGATCACGGCGCTCATCGTCGGGTGAATATTGCAGAACAGGCGCACCACCCCTGGCCGCCGAAATATCACCTCGCGAGACGATCCCGGAGGGTGCAGTCCGATATCGAACATTTCGCCATCGTAGTTCGAAAATGCGTTGTGGAAGAAAGGATCCAGGTTAGGGAAACGCACCTTCGACCACGTGCGCAGCGCCACCACATGCGGCGTGAAGGTCTTGTGCTGATGCGCCATGGTGGCGGTCTGCGGCGCTGTTTCCGGAGCCTTGCCGGACAACGGCTCCAGCCACACCACCACACCCGAATGATCTTTCGATTCGGTAATCTCTACTCGTCCGGACACACTCGCACTCCAGGCCGGAACGCAGCCAAGCAGCGCTGCCAGATGAAAGACCGTCAGATTAGAAAAAGTAGCCCAACGCCAGGTCATAACGATTCACCCGAAGAATGCCTGATTGTAAATAGGTGGTGCGGATCTGCATGATCTCCGGCCCGAGAGCCAGGTTCGGAGCCAGTCGAAAACGCAGATTCGCCAGATAGCTGAAGTTGCGCCCGATGCCATTGGCCGGGAGGTCGCGGTCTACATCGTCGTCGAGCCCCGCCGCGAGGTTCAGATCTACCCGACTGCCGGCGTGCAGCGTCAATTGGGTCCAGCCGCCGCGCGTTCGCACCGGGAGCAAACGGCCGCCACGTACCACCAATCCCTGATGCAACGCCGCAATCCCGAGGCCGGAGAGATCCTGACCCGTAAACGCAAATCCAGTCCAATCGACGTGCGGCGCCACCGGCACCAGCCAATCGAACGAGGCCGCGTAAGACGTAGCGCTCCCACCAGCGGCCAGCGACTGGCTCACATGAAAACCGGGAGCCAACTCGATACGCCGCCCATTTCCGGTGTCGTGGAAGAACTCGAATCTCCCCTGCAGGGCGGGGCGCGATGGCGACAGTCTCACTCCCGCGGGCAGGCCCGCCAGTGTCTCGTTGGTCTGGTAGACACCCACTCGTGCCTGCAGCCCCGTGGACTGGTTGAAGTGGACTCGCTCCTCATACCGCACTTGCGGTTGCCAGAGCCAGAGATTGCCGCTATTCGCCAGCGCCGGAATGCCGATCTGGGAGAGTGAATCCGGATTACGCGGCGACAGAATCGGCTTATCCAAAGCGAACGTGAGGCTGCGATTGGTCCATTCCAAGCCGATATTCGCTCGTTCGATTCGCATCAGATTGTTCTGCGAATTGAGTGTCCCGCCGAAAAAATCGAGATGAAGCTCGCCCGCCACCCGTGCGCCCAAGATGCCTTGTGACCCCGAGTACAGAAGTCCGATCTCGGTATTGCGGAAGGTCGCTCCGGCGGACTGTTGGCCTGCACCCAGCGCGGCCGCGAGTGGCAAATCCGCCCCGCCGGTCTTCCCGGCGTATAAATAGGAGTTCATCAGGACGAGTCCCGAAAGACGCAGCGGAAAATGCCCTGCCGCCTCCACCTTTGAAGTATCGAGATCCTCCACCCGTTGGCTGAGGATATCGAGCTTCTCCTGAGTATGTTCAGGCGGCGATTCGGGCGCTTTCGCCGATTTCAACTCGCTGATCTGGCGCCGCAGATCGTCCATATCGCGGCGCAGTTGCTGGTTCTCCTGTTGGAGCTGAGTCACAGTCTGCAGAATCCGATCGAGCGTGGACTGGTCGGGGTTCGCTTGCTGCCCGTACGCGCCTGCCGCCATCACCACGCCCAACACCGCTGCCCAGGCCGGGATCACCCTATCTCCCGCCACCCTATCCCCCGCCATCACATCCCTCCAACAATGAGATTACCGACTTGCGAACTGCACTCGCGGAAAACGGCTTGCTGAAAAATGCGTCCGCCCCGCACGCCCGCGCGAGCCGCGGCAGTTCCGGATCCGTTTCGCCGCTGATCACCACCGCACCGCAGGTGGGACGGCAGCCGCTTTCGCGCAGCCTGCTCAACAGATCGAGGCCGCTCATCCCGCGCATGCGTACGTCGGTCACCAGCACATCCACCCGCTCGTTGGTCATCCTCCGAAGTGCGTCCTCCGCATTGTCCGTGGTTTCCACGGTTGCGCCGCCGACGGTCTGCAGGGCAATCGCCAGAACTCCCCTGGCTTCCTCCGCGTCGTCGACAATCAGGATTCGGCGCCGCGCCGGCGGCCCGCCTTCGGTCGTCATCTGCCTACTTCACCACACCTATTCCACGAACCGGTATCCCGCGCCGTGGACAGTAAGGAAGTAACGCGGCACGCTCGGATCCGGTTCGAGCTTCTGGCGCAGCTTGACCACATGGGAGTCTACGGTGCGGACGGTCGGCGCGGATTCAAATCCCCAGACACCTTCGAGAATCATCTCGCGCGTCAGCACACGATTGGGATTGCGGAGGAAAAACGTCAGCAGGTTGTATTCCGATGGCGACAACGCAACCTCGGCGCCGCGATTCGTCACCACGCGCCTCTGCGTGTCGATTTCCACACCGGCGAAGCCGCGGACCGCAGGAGCGCTGCGCCGCAACACGGCTCTCATCCGCGCCAGCAGTTCCCTGGCGCCGAAGGGCTTCACCAGAAAATCGTCCGCGCCCAACTCGAGCAGCAGCACGCGATCGAACTCTTCTTTGGCCGCGCTGATGACGATGATCGGCGTGTCCATTCCGCTCGCCCGCACGCGTTTGCAGATCTCCGCGCCGTCCAGTCCAGGCAGACGCAGATCTACCAGGATCAAATCCGGCTTGGTCAGAAACACGCGCTCCAACGCGCTTCGACCGTCATCGGCCTCTTCCACCTGGAATCCTTCGTTGGTCAGCAGAGTCTTCACGACGCCCCGAATTTCCGGATCGTCTTCAATGATCATGACGGTACGGTTCGAAGAGGGGGCTTCCATATTGAGTCGTTGTAAAGGGCCAGGTCGTTGGTAAAGGCTACGTCGTCGTAACCCGCCGATTGTAGCACCGCCGGGCACTACCCGCTAGAACCGCCTCGTTGGGACGTTACATTCTTTTTACATCTCTTCCATCGCTCCCTGAATAGTGAGCCCTACTTTGGATTTGTTACCGGAATCGCCGGTAATGCAAAAAAAAACGTAACGAGGAGAAAAGCAATGTCATCCCATCCGTTTCCTTCGCCCTTCCCAAACGGCTCGCCCAAAAGCGTAGCCATCGCCCTTATCTTCGCTGCCAGCGGATTCGCCCAGACGATCCCTCCGGTAACTGGCGATCCCGTCCTTGGTTTCGAAACGGCGCAATCCTGGGTCGTCAGAAGCTCGTCGCCCTTGACGACCGTCGCCAGCGCTACCATCCGCACGCAGGGCAGCCATGCCTTCGCGGTCGGGAATCCTGCGAACGGAACCACTCTCACCAGTGGCGCTGTGGCTTCCACGGCGGCCGCCCTCGCCGGTGACGGCGATCTGGGAGCGGTTTTCGAGGTGGACGTGATGCCCCCCTCGAGCAGCACGGCATCGTTGAAACTCCTGGTGTCGTCCCCGTCGCTCGGATTGAAGGCCGAACCGGTGGCCGAGGCCGACCTCAGCGGATTGCAGTCCGGCCTCTACAGCACGGTCAAGTTTCCGATTCCCGATACGGTTCGCAAGGCTCTCGCAGGCGCCGCCGTTAAGGACCTGTCGTTCCAGATCGTATTCAATATCACAACGGCCACGACAGCCGCATCGGCTCAGTACCTCTTCGATAATCTTCGCGTTTACTCGGTTCCGCTCGTCCCCGCCAAGGCCGGGCTTCTGTCGCCGGCCAATTTTGGCGGCTCGATCGATCTGGCCGCCTCGGGCGAGACACCCGTAACTCAGTCTTTCGACATCGGCTCCGTGCAGGTTCCGGAGAATCTCCGGCTAGTTCAGGGAACCGTGGGCACAACCACCGTGAAACTCGAACTCGGCCACGACGGCGTTCCCACGATCACCTGCACTTATGGCCCTGACACGTCCGACAAGGCCGGTGAAACCTATGTTCTAACTTCCTGCACCGGCGGCGTGAAGGCCGGCGCGCTGGTGGGTGTAAACACTGCGCAACTCACCATCGTCGGCGGCACCCCCCTCATGAAACTCCAGGCACAGCTTGCCAAGAACCCGACCGGCGACCTGGTGGGCAGCGGCATTATCCCTCCTATGCCGACCTTCTGGGGCAAGTCCGATAGCTGCACTCCCGCGCCGCAGGCCGGCACGGTCTACACGGTCTCCCCGAGCTGCGCCGCCCAGGTGGCCGAGGCAAATCAGATCGCCACCGGCTACTTCAACAAAGTGAGCGCGTCCAACGCCGCTCAAAACTGGGTCGTAGCTCCTGTGGCCGACCGCGCTCTCCGCCACGATACGGCTCTGGCGGTTGGCGGCATTCTGATCAATCCGAGCCAGACGAATAACATTCCGTTCGACAAGGAAGGACACGCGAACCAGGGCGGCGACTTCGACGCCTATTGGCACCTGAAGGGCGACTTCAATACCACGGCTACTCCCAACACGAACAACTCCTCCGCTCACTTCGACGCCGACCTCAGCGGCCACGTGGTGGTGTTCGGTGGTGATGTCGACGTTATGGAAGTGAAGGTGGTCGCCGATTCCACCACCGGGTCGTCCCCCACCGCTACCGGAAGCGTCAACATGTTCCTGTTCGGCCAGCAACTGCCGGGCGGCGGAAGCACAAATGCATCCACCGGCTTCAACTACAACATCTCGCGCAGCCAGGACTACAACGTCACTACCCTAAACTACTGGATCTTCGAGCTGAAGGTCGATGTCAGCGCCAGCGCCAGCCTCATCACCACGGGTACGCTGACCGTGACCGGCTTCAACATCGCCGTCAACCCCGAGGTTTCCTTGAGCGCGCACATTTTCGGCGGTGTCGATGTTGGAGTCGCCAGCGGCGGTGTGGATGCAACGATTCAATTACTGGATGTGAAAGCGCCGATCACTGCCCAGGCCGCTCTGGTGGTGAACGCCGCGCCAACCGCCTGCGCTCTTGATGTCAATTTCAGCCTGAACATGTCGGTGACGGTCAGCGCACTCGGCGGCAAGATCGACCTCGTGGCGACCTTGGGAGACTGCCCGTTCTGCGTAAGCGAATCCTACACTCTGGTGAAGTGGGACCCGATTCTGAGCACCACGCAGAACCTGGTCAACACTGGGGCAACCACCCTGGCGGCGGTCCCGCTACCGACTTCCATCTGCGGCCAGCCTCTCACCGTCTCCATTACCTCGCCCGCGGCTACTGCCCAGGTGGGCCTGAATTACAGCCTGCAGGCTTCGGTCGTCAGCAACGGCGCCGCGCCCACGTGCACCGGCCGCCAATGGTCGGTCACTCCTACCGAAACCATCACTGTCACCGGTTGCGCCGCTACCATCAACTTCCAGAACGCCGGGCCGCACACCCTGACCCTCACGGTGACCGACCCCAGCACGGACCAGTTCGGACGAACGATCACCGAGACCGGGTCCGCGTCGAGCAGACTCACGGTGTCGGCCTTACCCAAGGGAGCTTACATCATCGCGGCCACGCCAATTACTGGTGGCAGCCAACCGCCCTTCAACAATCAGACCGTGAACTTCACCTCTACGAAGGGCTCGAACATTATGCAACTCACCGGCGAATTCGTGGGTGAATCCACCCCCGTGAACATTACCTGGACCGTATCGACCTCTACCTCCGGTACGATTCTCACGGGTTCCCTTGGAAATGGCACTGCCACGATTCCGAGCACGGCGCTGGCCAACAATCAGTCGATGGCGCACTGGACTGTCCCAGGAACCGGCACCTTCATCATCCGTATGTCGGCCGCCGACTCCACCGGAAAGTCGCTCGGAACGGCAACCATGACCGTCCACGTCGCGAGCGGGATTGGGCTTTAGACGCAGTATTTCATTGAGCAGTATTTCATTGACCACAACGAAAGGACGTGTCCCATGAAAAACACCATACTTGCAAATAACCGACGCCTTGCACATGTAACGATCGCGGTAGCGGTGATGATCGGCGGAGCGTCCTTTCTGCCCGCCGCCACCCTGGTCCACCCGGGAGACCAGCGCCAATGGACGCTGGCCTTCCGCACCAGGCTCGAACAACCCGGAGGCGCACGGCCCATCGAGATCGACCTCAATGGAGATTGGGTCTCCACCGTGGTTGCTGTCCGGCCTCACGAATTCGACGCCGCGCTCCAACTCACCAATGCCCGTCTGAGCAGCGGAGCCAACAACGTGCCCGCAAACCAACGCGAGCAGATGAGCCGAAGGCTCGAACGCACCTTCTGGGCAACTTACCGGGACGACGGAGGGCTGGCCTCCGTCCATTTCTATCAGGAAACCGATCCCAGCGACCGCAATCTGCTCCAGATGGTTGCTACCGAGTGTCAATTTGTCCAAGCCCCCGCGGATCGCTCGTCTTGGACAGTTGTCGAGCGCGATGGCGCCGGGCAGTACACCGCCGTCTACAATCGCACCAGCCCCAACGTGGTCGCGAAGCGCAAGACGAACTACCTCCGCGCCGATGGAGCACCCCAGCAGAAGACGGATGACGTTCGCATGGCGATCGATCGCTCGGAGTTCCGCTTCACCCTGGATGAGGATGGCGGTATCGCCACCCTGGACGGGGGCAACCGCGTACTCATGGGTGTGACGTTTGGTAATGCCGGACAACTCGCCGCGGTCACCGAAGTGCACCTTTCCGGGCTGCGCAAGAGCCAATCGCGCGAGATGATCGGGAGTCTCTCGCGCGCTCGGGCGGAAGTAGTCTCTTCACCCGTACGCACCCATCAACCGAACCCCGAACAACTGCGCGCCCGTTTGGATGGACAACTGCTGGACGGCCACACTACGGAGTCTCTGCTCGAAGCCGCCGCGCTCGACACGGAGAAGTCTGAAGGAGCAGACCACTTGCTCGGCGACCGCCTGGCGGCCCTCTTCCGGCAACGCCCCGAATCGCCCGCTGCGGCGCTCGATCTCTTACGCAAGACCGGCCCCCGCAGCCGTATTACCGATGCTCTCGGTATCGCGGGCTCCGCGGCAGCCATCGAGACGCTCGGCGTCATCGCACGCGACCGCAATCTATCGCGCCCCCTGCGCATCGACGCTCTCACCGCCTTCATCCTGATGCAGCATCCTGGCGTGCAGGCGATGCGGATGCCCGCAGCGCTGCTGGATGACGACGACGCAGCCATCGCCGCGGCGGCGCGCATTGCCAGTGGCGGATTGGCGCACGCGGGCCGCGCAGACCATCCCGAGGAAGCGGCGGCGATCGATGCCGCGCTCGTGCTGCGCTACCGCAAAGCCCACGAAGCCACGGAAGCGACTAATCTGCTTGTGGCCCTCGGCAACAGCGCCGGCAAGTCCGCGCTTCCGGTGATCCAAGAAGCTCTGCGCGATCCTCGGGAAGCGGTTCGCGCCGCGGCCGCCGGGGCGCTCCGGCTTGTGGACGCCCCCGAAGTCGACGGGCTGCTTTCGGCCACCATTGTCAACGATCGCGATGCCGCTGTTCGCGCGTCCGCAATTTTCGCCGCCACCTTCCATCATCCTCTCGCCCCCAAAATCGGGGATGCTTTGGTGCATGCGGCGAAGATGGACCCGGCGGAGCATGTCCGGGTGGCGGCCATCAATCTTCTGCGGAAGAATTCGGCCGCGGCGCCGCACCTCGCAGAAACCCTGTCGTGGATTGCCCAGCACGATCCCAAGCCCGGCGTTCGCCTCCTGGCTCAAGACGCGCTCAAGGCTCTGTAGTGGCTGGCAGGCGAAAACAGAAAGGAAGCAAACCTATGATCGTCATCATGGTGACCGATAATCGCGGTCTCTCCACGTTCGTCGTCACCGGAGCTTTGCCCAGAGGATCGGGCATAGAGCCGACGAAGGCAACCCAGTTACAAGGCTGGCTTGCCCGCCCCGAAATCTATCGAGCGCTCCGGCAACTCAATCGATCGCCGGATGTTCCGGGAATTTGGATCTCGCGCAAGAGCGTGCGCAAGGCCAAGCCGTTCGCGGTTGCCGAGGGAGAGTGCTCTTTCGAAAAATCGGGCAACCTCTGCTTTTATCTGGGCGCTCGCAACAAGAGTTCCGACAACGTGCTGATGGTCTTATCAAATTTTCCACCGGCGCTCGCGACCCGCAAATACGGCACCGGCAAGATCAATAGTGGCGGCGGGGCGGAATTGGTCAGCGGACCCGTCGAATGGGACCTCGTCGCCGTGAATTCACCAATTGAGGAGCGGGTGGGAGACCTCGACAAGGTGGTAGGAAAGGCGCCTCCGCAAGGTTCCAAAAGTTCATTTTGATGTCGTGCACAGTGGGCCATTACCCTGCTCGGTGGGGCAACGTTGTCGCCTGCCTTGGGCCGCGCGGGCCGTGATATTGTGTTTGCCGATGCTCTGGAAAACGATCGCGATCCTCCTCTCAGTCGTGCCGGTTTGGGCAGGCTCCTGCGAGGAACTCTCCAAGCTGGAGTTGCCGCACACCACGATCACCCTTGCCAAAGCGATCGGCATAAGCTGGCCCGTGACCGTACGCGGTGTGCCACCAGCTCCCAAGCAGCCGTTCTGTCGCATTGCCGCCACTGTGCGCCCCACTAGCGATTCCGAGATCCTGATCGAGGTGTGGATGCCCGAGTCCGGCTGGAATGGCAAATACGAAGCCGTGGGCAACGGGGGATGGAGCGGCTCGATCAGCTACAGCCCCCTGGCCGCTGCCGTGACGGCGGGATATGCCGCCAGTGCCACCGACACCGGTCACCAAGGCAGCAGCGCGAGGTTCGCACTGGGACATCCGGAGAAACTGATCGACTATGCCTACCGCTCCGAACACGAGATGGCAGTCGCGGCAAAGGCCGTCATCGCGGCTTTCTACGGCAAGGGGCCGCGGCTTTCGTATTGGAACGGCTGCTCGGCCGGCGGAAAGCAGGGGCTCAAGGAAGCGCAGCGCTATCCGGAAGATTTCGACGGCATCGTCGCGGGTTCACCGGCCGCCAACTGGACCGGGCGGGCGGCGCAATCCATCTGGGTGGCCCAGGCGGTTCACAAAGATGACGCCAGTTACATTCCGCCCGACAAGTACCCGCTGATCCATCGTGCGGCACTGGCCGCATGCGACGAACTCGATGGCGTCACGGACGGCGTCATCGAGAATCCCCTTGCCTGTAAGTTCGATCCCGCAGTCCTCCAGTGCAAAGAGGGAGACACCTCCGAATGTTTGAACGCGAGGCAAGTGGAAGCCGCCCGCAAAATCTACGCGCCATCCGTGAATCCGCGGACTGGTGAGCGACTCTATTCCGGTCTGGCTCCCGGCAGCGAATTGTCGTGGCAGATCTGGGGCGGTCCGAAACCGCTTTCCATCGGGCTCGACTATTTTCGTTACGTGGTCTTCGAGGACCCGAATTGGGATTTCCAGGCGCTCGACTTTGATCGTGATGTCGCCCGGGCTGAAGGCTTGGAACGCAGCCGCATCAACGCGACCGATCCAAATCTGAAGCCGTTCTTTGCTCGCGGCGGCAAGCTCATCCAGTATCACGGCTGGAGCGATGCTCAGATCTCACCCGGCAACAGTGTGGATTACTACCATTCCGTGACGGCGCGGCTGGGCAATGTGGATGATTCCTACCGCCTTTTCATGGTGCCCGGAATGGCCCACTGCGGAGGCGGCGAGGGCGCGACTTCGTTCGACGCCACGGCAGCGCTGGAACAGTGGGTGGAACAGAAGAAGGCGCCCGGCCAGATCATCGCGTCGCGCGCCAGGGACGCCGAGGTGGATTGGACCCATCCGCTATGCCCCTACCCGAAAGTGGCTGTGTACGCGGGCAAAGGAAATCCTCGAGACGCTGCGAACTATGTCTGCCGTGTGACGGAAGCGGCACATTTGCAGCGCTAAGGGCCGGTTGCGCCTCGCGGCCCCGCGAAGCGTGGGAACGTTTTCCGGCCAGGATCGTCTTAGCTGCATGCGATACGCACTTGCCCTCTTTTGCCTGGCGTCTGGAACTTACGCCCAGACCGCCGCTCCTTCGCCGGCTGGCAAATGGATCTCCAACCTGAAGTTCTTCGACAATGACAATTACGATCGGTTGGAACTTAATCTCAGCGGAACCCAGTTGACCGGCAAACTCGGGCGCGACACTTTCGCCGGCACTTTTGAAAACGGGCGCATCGAAGCCACCGTAAAACAGGGGCCGGAGCAAACGATCGAACTGCACGGCCGGATGGTAGGCGACGAAATCGAGGGCACGGCGACCATCGTGGAAGACAAACTCGACCTCAAGTGGGACGCGCACCGCGAAACGCCCGCCCCCGCAGCGCCTCGAACCCACACCTTCGAGCCCACCAAGTTCGAGCATTACTTCTCCGCGAAGATCGAGCCGGTTCTCCACATCTATCCCGGCGACACGGTCAAGACATGGTCAGTGGACGCCGGCGGGACCGACCCGAAAGGCGTCCGTCGCACGTCCGGCGGCAACCCCCTCACGGGTCCGTTCTACATCGAGGGCGCGGTGCCCGGCGATACGCTGGTGATACACTTCAACCGCATCCGGCTCAATCGGGATAGTGCGATCAGCAGCCCGCTGATTGTAAACGGTGCGCTCAACCCGGCGTATGTGGAGCAGCGCAAGAAGGTCCCAGGCTACGACTCGGACTGGAAGATCGATCGCGAGGCGGGTTTCGCGTCCTTACAGAAGCCGACTGAGACGATGAAGAATTACCGTGTTCCGCTGGCGCCTATGCTCGGGTGTGTGGGTGTGGCGCCAGGAGGAGGCAATCAGTACCGTTCCGGATTCCTTGGCGGCTACGGTGGAAATATGGACTACAACCAATTGCGGGAGGGGGTCACGGTGTATCTTCCGGTCTCGGTGATGGGCGCACTCCTGTTCGTGGGAGATGGCCATGCCTTGCAAGGTGCGGGCGAACTGACCGGCAATGCACTGGAGACCTCCATGGACATCGAGTTCACGGTCGGTCTCGAGCCCGGCGTCTCAGGGCCCGGCCCACGCATGGAGAACACGGATTATCTGATGGCCAGCGGCATCGCAGGCAGCATCGACGAAGCGTTCCGGGGCGCCACCACCAATCTGGTCCGCTGGCTGGAGAAGAAGTACGGCCTCAACGCCGCGGAAGTGTCCTCGGTACTCGGGACCTCGATGGTGTACGACGTGGCGGAGGTGGTGGATCCATCGGTCCATGTCGTGGCGAAGGTTCCCAAGTCGGTGCTGGCCGGGCTCAAGCCAGCCAAGTGAGACCGCCGCGGTCTAACCAGGAATCCAGATACGGCCCGCCGTCACCAGTTCCACGTTGGCCGGAAGCGCCAGAGGAATGCCCGACTTCGTAAAGAACGTCAGGCCCTTGTAGCTCATCAGGTACTGATAGTTTCTGCTGAAGATTCCGCCCTCCGTAATCACGATGAGCGGATTCTCGACCCGGCGCATGACCTTGGAAAATTCCTCCGGTTCGACCTTTATGAGCACCCCGGATGCCTTAATGGCATTGGCAATTGCGGCGGCTGCGGCTGCGGCACCTCCTGCCATGCGTTCCCTCCTTCACGATCCTTGATCATATACTGCTCATGACTGGCTCAGGGAATGCTGTGCTGTTTCCTGCCCCCCGGGCTCCATGACGGCTTCGTACTCCAAGGGGCAACCGGTGCCTTGCATTTGATTCCCAGCCGATGAAAAGCATCCAATGCCGCGAACCGGCGATGGTATTGATCGTGATCACGTGGGCAAACGTGCCCCGGTAGGTAAACGTCTCAGCAGGCTCACCGAGCGCATCCAGGAATGTTTCATCCCATGCTCCCCGGTCGTGGACGGCCCGCAGGATCTAACAGAACTCCCCGCTGGCTTTTTCGAATCGTTTGAGCATCGTTGCAGCGGACCGATACTCAAGCTGGCGATGATCCAGCTCGGGCATTTCATCTCCGGTGAGGGCAGGTCCATACTTCCTTAGTCGGGCGCTCCCCTCCCGCAATTGGGCTGGTCTTTCCGGAACCCGCCGGAGCAGGGCAGCAGAATCTCGAAGGTGGTGCCACATCCGATCTCGCTCTCTGCGCTGACATAGCCTCCATTTTGCACGATGATGCTGTGAACCATGGAGAGACCCAGTCCGGTGCCGAGCCCGGCCTTCTTGGTCGTAAAGAAAGGCTCAAAAATGCGGGCGAGCGTAGCCTTGTCCATGCCTGTGCCGGTATCGGTTACGCGCAGCCGCACATATTGTCCCGGGTGGTATAGGCTTGCCTCCTGGCCTTCGGAGTCGATTTCCAAGGAGGAGGTCTCGATCCGAAGCGTGCCTCCCGCAGGCATAGCGTCGCGGGCGTTGAGCGCGAGGTTGAGCAAGACCTGTTTGAGCTGGTTGCGGTCGCAACGAACCAGGGCGGCGTGAGATCTGAGATTCGTCTCCAGCGTCCGGATCTTGCCGAGACTGTGCGAGATCATCGGCTGCATATCCGAAATGATTTCATTGACGTTCAGCACCTCGATCCGCGCCTCCGAGTGGCGGCTGAGCATCAGGAGTTGGCTGGTGATGGAGGCGGCGACGGATGCCGCCTGCTTGATCTCCGAAGCCGCTTCTTTGCCTTCGCCATCGATCTTCCCGCAAAGCTCGTCGGCGTATGCCAGAATGACCGCGAGCTGGTTGTTGAAATCGTGCGCCAGGCCGCCGGCAATGCTGGCCACGGTCTCCATCCTCTGCGCCTGTAACAGGCGGCCCTCCATCTGCCTGCGGGCTGTGCAGTCCCGGATAACTACAATCCTGCCGGGCAAGTCATGGGGAACGCTGGCCATCGGAGTCTCCGGCATCGAAGTTCCCGGATCGAGATTCCCGAAACACTGAACTTCGACCACGATCCCTGCACCATTCCGTGGGGTCAGGAGGTACAGCCGGCTCTCGCCTGGAGCACCTGGGACGAGGTCGAGAACGGGGTTCCTGGCAGGAAGGCCACTGGGTTCCTCAGCCAAGGCTAGAACCTCCAAAAGCAGGCGTCCGCGCGCGTCGGCGCCGCACCAACCGGTCAGTTTCTCGGCAACCGGATTCATGAAGGCGATCTCGCCGATAGTATCCGTTGCGATAATCCCCTCGCCGACGCTGCGCAGAGTGGTCGAAAGCCATGATTCGAGGGTGCGCACACGCCGTTCCATCTGATGGCGGTAGAGGGGAATCTGAACTGCCCTTTCCAACTCGACGTCCGTGATCGGTCTAAGGACGTACCCGCTGGGTTCGCTGAGCTTTGCGGGGCTGATGGTCTCCGGATCGGCGTGCGCCGTCATGTAAACCACCGGAGTCTCAAATTCGGTCTTCAGCGCCTCTGCCGTGGCGACGCTGTCCATGTCGCCTCGCAGGCGGATGTCAATCAGGACGAGGTCGAAGGGAGTGGACCGAGCGCACCGGATGGCTTCCACTCCGGACTGCACAATGGACGGAGCGGGGTATCCGAGGAGTTGGAGCCTTCTCCGCACGTCGGCGGCGATCAGTCCTTCGCCTTCGACAATGAGGATGTTCTCAGTTCGATGTTCAAGCAATCGCAAGAGAGTTCCTCCTTCGGTGAGCCCCCAAAACCTGCCTGATCTCGGAAGAATAGTGTGTTGCGCCGCAAATATTCTCATATTCCGTCCATCGAAAGTTGGCATCGCTAGAACATTCCCTCACGGTCATGGCTCGTAAGCTACCCAAATACGTTCGCGCATACGTTGCGCTTGCGAGCCGCGCGCGTAAGCAAGCGACCTAGCGATAGTTCGGGGAGTCGCGCGCGTAAGCAAGCGACCTGACGATAGTTCGGCGAGCCGCGCGCGTAAGCAAGCGACCTTGGTGTGTTGCCTGAACCGAACCCCGTTGACACCCGCCAAAAGTTCTAATAGACTACCGGACGGTCGGTAAATGCAGGGACCTGGTGGAGGGCGCCTGACCTCCTTCCAGGACATCTCACATCGTCATCGAAAGGAGACTCCCATGGAAACAAAACCATCTGCGGCCTCTGCCCATCGCGCCTCTGGTATGCTCGGTCGGCGCGAACTCCTCAAGAGATCGTCATTGGCGGCGGCAGCCCTAACCGCGAGCTCGGCCCTCGTCCAGGAGGCCCCGGCACAGCAGACCGCGCCGGCGCCGTCCAGCCCGCCCGCCGTTCCAGCCGGAAGCGAACGGCAGCTCTTCTGGACAGTGGAAACGAATAGCGGCAAGGTGCAAGGCATCTCGAATGCCGGTATCAAGGCCTTCAAAGGCATCCCCTACGGTGCGCCCACGGGAGGCAGGAATCGCTACATGCCGCCGCAGAAACCAGCCTCGTGGAGCGGTGTCCGCGAGTGCTTCGGCCACGGACAGATCAGCCCTCAGGTGCCCGCCGATCTGCGCGGCGATTACGGCATGATGATCCAGTGGGACGTCCAGCCCGGTGGTATGGGGGAGGATTGTCTCTCACTGAACGTCTGGACCCCAGGCGTTAACGACGGCCAGAAGCGCGCGGTGATGGTCTCCTTCCACGGCGGCGGCTTCGCCACCGGCTCGGGCAATGCGCCAGGATATGACGGAGCGCAACTGGCGAGGTTCGGTGATGTGGTGGTGGTGACCGTGAACCATCGCCTGGCGAGCCTCGGGTACCTCCATCTCGGAGACCTGGGTGCGCCGCCGGAGTTCGCCCAGTCGGGCGTCGCCGGACTCATGGACCTGGTCGCCTCTCTCCACTGGGTGCGCGACAACATCGAGAAGTTTGGCGGCGATCCGGGCAAGGTGATGATCTTCGGCCAGTCCGGCGGCGGCGCAAAAACTTCCGCCGTGCTCGCCATGCCGTCGGCGGAAGGGCTCTTCCATTCGGCGGGAGTGCAGAGCGGATCGTCGCTGCGTCTCGCCACCCGCGAGCAGGCCACTAAGTCCGCAGAAGCACTGCTGGCGAAGCTCGGCATCGCCAAGGGCAACATCGCCGATATCCAGAAGGTCCCGTGGCAGCAGATCCTGGAGGCGCAGACCTCACTCGGCGCCGGACTCGGCTTCTCGCCGGTGGTGGGCGGACCGTCCCTGCCCCATCATCCGTTCGATCCAGTCGCGCCATCGGAGTCCGCCAATGTGCCCGTTGTCATCTCGAGTACTCTCGAGGATGCCGCGCTCTCTCTGACGAACTTCGATCTGGATGACGCCGGGCTGAAGAAGATGCTGACCCAGAGATTCAGCGCCAAGGCCGACGAGATCTACGCCTTGTATCACAAGTCGAGCTGGAACGCCCGGAAGTCGCCTTACCTGATCCAGGCACAGATTCTGACCGACAGCGGCTTCCGCCGCAGCGCGATCGCTCAGGCCGAACGCAAAGCCGCGTTGGGTAAAGCTCCCACCTACATGTATCTGTGGGCTTACGAGAGCCCCGGATTCGGTGGAAAGTTCGGAGCCGTTCACGGCACGGATGTCTCGGCGTCGTTCTACAACTACCAGAATGGAATCGGCGGCGCCGGCTCACCGCAACAACGCGCTCTGTGGGCGAAGTTCGCATCCGCATGGGTTGCGCTTGCCAAGACAGGCAATCCGAACACTCCCAAGCTTCCGGATTGGCCGGCATATGATTCCGCGAAGCGCGCCACGATGGTGTTCGACCAGGAGACGCGCGTCGAGAACGATCCGCGAGCCGAGATCCGCCAGTTCTGGGCTCAAATGCCTTCGGCTTCGGGCCCCGTGGGCTGATCCAGCGGATCTCCGGTTTCGCACGCGGCGCGGTTTCTGGAAGCTGGTACTAGACTGATAAGATCATGCTTCGTCGAAGCTTCCTGAGCGCCTGCGCCGCGTGCGCGATCGCGTCCGCCGACGATCCGGCACCGGTGTTGGTGCAGGGCGCGATTGATGTGGAGACTGAGTCGCTGTTGGCGGTGCTGGAGGACCGGCGAGTCACGCAGATTTCCGCTTGGACCTTTTGGGAAGGACGGATCGGCGCCAGGCGAGTGGTGGTTTCGCGGACGGATGTGGGCCCCATCAACGCAGTGGCCGCGACGGTCCTGGGAATCGAGCGCTACAAACCCGAGCTCGTCATCAATCAAGGCACCGCCGGAGCGCACAACCCATCGCTACGCTTGTGGGATATCGTGATTGGCGAACGAACCGTGGATTACGGCGCCTACACCTCGCAGCACGCGGATGCCGGATCCGGTGTCCACCCCGAGCGCTGGAAACCCGATCCTCACCGTCTGCGGGTGGACGGAAAACAACTGACCTCCTTCCCCACGTTCAGCGGAGACGCCCGCACGATCGAGGCCGCCATGGCGATCAAGAATCCGCGCGGTCGCGTCCTGCGGGGAACGATCGGGTCGGCATATCAATTCAATCGCGAGCTCGACATGATTGCCGCACTTCGCGCCATATACGGCACTGATTCCGAGGACATGGAGAGCGCTTTTGCGCACGGCGCCGCGGTGGGTCTGCGCACGCGGTTTCTGGCGATTCGCATGATCTCGGATTCCGAGTACAGTCACCCCACCTTCGAGCGTGTGGCCGGCCAGTACTGCGGCGAGTTCGTAGTCGAACTGCTTCGCAAATTGCCCTAGCGCCTTCGTTTCGTCACTTTTTCCGTGCCGCTAATGATGCCGACAACAGCGCTGTGCGGCGAGTGGAGATCCGGTGCGAGTTTCGCGAGAGGAGTAGAGACACTACGGGTTAGGGTTGGAGGTCGGAGTCGGGACGTTGCGGGCGGCGGGCTTCTGGGAGAATATCCTCGCCCCAGAGGATATCGATCCCTTTGTTACCAGCCGCCCCAGATGATGTTTGGATTCCCCGGTTTGCTATCACCGGAGAAAACGATGGGTTCGAACCCAAGGTCCCCCGCGCCGTGAGGCTTGGGGGCCGGATTCCACCTGTAATGCAACGTATCCTGGCCAGGATAAAAGCTTGTTGCGGCCTTCGCGGTGGGGCGAAAGCCTCTTACAAAGTCGATGGTATCAGGCATGGTCAAGGGGTTTGAGCCGTTCGCGAGACGGCGCGCGCTGATTACAGGGCAATTAGTGCTCAAATTATTTTGCAAAAGGCTGTGACTGAGCTGAACTACTTCCCCCGAAGATCGTCCAGGAATTCCGATGCGGGCTGGACGCCGGTCACCAGAAGGTGATCGCGGGCCCGGGTGCAGGCTACATAGAGCAGGTGCCGCTCGGTGTTGTATACCTCTTCCAGATCGGCGTCGTCCGCGACCGCTTCCACGCGCTCTTTCAGCGGGACGATTTCGTCATCGCACGCCATCACGGCGACCGCGCGGAATTCGAGCCCCTTGGCGAGATGCATGGTCCCGATCGAGACGCGTCCGGTGACGGTCTCCACGTGCTCATCCAGCGTCTGGAATGGCAGCCCGGCGCGCTCCACAGCGGCGCGTGCACGAGGCAACCCGGCCTCCGAACGGACGAAGATGCTCATCTCGTGAGGCAGAACGCCCTGCGCGGACCGGGCGCGCAGCCAGTCACCCACGGTTTGGATTTCCCCCTCCGCGCTGGTCAGCACTTGAATCTGCGGGAGCGCGCCATTGAATACGGAGATCGTACCTTTGCGTTCTTCCGTGTTGCCATCGACGTCAGACACGGACGGGCCCAGAAGACGGTCGGCCTGAGTGCGAATCTGGTGCGAGGTGCGATAGTTGATCTTCAATGAAGTCGAGCGGCCGCGGAGATCGATTCCCAATGCCTTCCAGGAGAAGGGCTGTTGGAAGATGCGCTGGCCAAGATCTCCGGCGAAGAACAAGGCGTTAGGCCGACCCGCGCCGATGGCCGCCAGGAAACGGAGCTGGGCGATGCCGATATCCTGAGCCTCATCGACCACCACAAAATCGAAGGGCGCGGCCGTCTTGCCGCCGAACCTCGCACCCAGCCGGCTGAAGATCTCGGCAGGCGTGATGAGATTGCGCGACGCCGAAATGACGCGGACCCGCTCGAAGATCGACCACAAGTAAGCCCGCTGCTTCTCGGGTAGCCTGATCTTTCTTCCGAGGCGCACCACGTCGCGGTAACTCTCCCACGTCTCTAAACCCCAGGCATCCACCACGTCTTCCCATTCGGCAAACAGAAAGGGCATCGGAAAACGGGTGGGTCCGGCCGCGACGGCCGCCTCGTTTACGATTGCCCTCATAGTATCGCGGGACGCCACTTGCGGCCTGCCGAAGTTCGATTCGAAGAGCCGCCGGCCGATGGTATTCATGGCATGGACTTCGAGGCGCTCGGCGAGGCGCGGCTGATTGCCGATCAAGCGGCGAAACTTGGTGTGGAGGGCGTTCGATAGCGCGTCGGAAAAAGTAGTGAGGAGCACGCGGCTCTCTGGGTTGCTGCGCGCCAAATGGACGGCGCGATGCAGCGCGACGATGGTCTTCCCGGTGCCCGCCGAGCCAGAAACACGCGCCGGTCCTTGGTAATCGCGGATGACCAACTGGCGCTGTTCGGGATGCAGGAAGACGGTCCACTTGTCCCACGGATAGTCGAGGGCGCGCTGCAGTTCTTCGACGTCGCCCATGAGGCGGAAGCGGCGCTGGGCATCGGGATGTTGAAACGGGTCGGCAACGGAGGGCTTTGACGGTGCCGGCGAGACGCCTGTAGCGAGATTGAGGAGAGCCTCCGCGGCCTCAGCGGGCAGATGATCGGCCAGTTCGAGCAAGCTATCTTCGGTGGCCTTGTGAACGTCGTCCACCCACTCCGCCGGCACGCCATAGCTCAGCAACTGGTCGGCGGAGAGCTTGGCAAATAGCAGGGGCTTCTGCTCTTCAACATATTTCGGGACCATGACCTCCTGCACTCTTTCGCGGATCTCGACGAGCTGGGCTGCGCCGGTCTTGGGGTGGGTTTCCAGCTTGCGTCGCTCGGCCCAGCGATAGGCTTCGTTGTGATGGTCGACGAAGCAGAGCAGCATGCTGGTTTCGGTGCGGTGCACGATGAGACGCACGTCGGCGGAGACGCGGACGGACCAGAAGTTGCGGTCCTTGACCTTATCGAGCCGGTGGAATTGCAGGCCGGGGAGTGCAGGATTCAGTTGCAGGTCGAAGGCGGTGGTCTTGGCGGCCTTCTGCTCTTCGGCGGTGAGGCGCGCGAGGCTGTTGGTGAAGGTGTCGGCGATGCGGAATTCCATGGGGACGCTCATTTCAAGAATGGGTGTGGGGAGTTGATGGCGCTCCGAAAAGCGTCGAGAGGAGTCTCGACGCGGCAGACACGAGTGTCCGCGCCACCAACGAGAGTCATGGGCAGCGGGCTAGACACGGAAGACCTTCATGACTTCGTCGCCGAGATGGTTGATGACTTTGACGGCGATGCGGCCGGATGCGGGTTTGGGGAACGGGCGCGAGGTGTCGCTGTGAAGCGTGGCCCAGGCTTCTTCATTGATCTCGGCCTTGAGCGTGGTCTTCAGAGACTTGTAGGGATCGTTCGCGCCCAGGAAGTAGGCGTGGCGGACGAAGAAACTCTCCTCGTTGTAGTCGGTATCGATGAACCAGCAGGCGATGCCATCGGCGTTATCGCTGCGGACCTCCCCGGTGTTGGGATGGAAGACGTCGACGCCTTTGATCTTGACCTGGATGGAGCCGCCGGGAGCGGCGAGGATCTCGATATCGGGCTCGCCGAAGATGACGAAGAGGTTGGCGCGGTCGGTCTTCTTCAGCTCGCCGGCCATGTGGAGGTCGGCATTCATGCGGGCCTTGAGGACGGGGATGCGGCCGAGTTTCTGGAACTCCGAGGAGTGCGCGTCGTAGTTGAAGGCGCAGGCCACCAGGGTGTCGAAGGCGGCGTCTCCGGCTTCGCGCGCGGCGGCGACGAGATCGGCGCGGGAAACGGTGCCGAACTCGGGGCCGACGAAGATGGCGGCGCGCTTCTCCTTGGCTCCGGCCTCGGATGCGCCTTCGGTATAGCGTCCTTCGGCGCAGACGAAATTGCCGGGCCACGGCGTGACGGTGGAGAACGAGAGCCGGTCTTCTTTGTGCGCCTGCTGGACGCCGGAGGTCTTGAGGTTTTCGAGGATGACCTGGACGAAGTCTTTGGGATCGCCGGACTGGGCGTGGCGGTCGATGAGTTCGTCGTTTTCGTCAACGTCGAGCGCGCGATGGGGGGAGAGGCTCTCGACAGTGAACGGCCCGGCGACGCGGACTTTCTTCGGATCGTCGTAGGGCTTGTCGTAGAGGTATTCGTATTCGGCCTTGGCGGCGATGGAGGCGTCGATCTCCTTTTGGCGGGCGATGCGCTGGCGCCAGGATTCGGAGTGCAGTTGTATCGCTTTTGCCGGCCACGACTCGTCCGCGTCGCGAGGAATTTGCCATTCCTCCCATGTTTGCTTGAGAGTCTTGTTGAGATCCTCGCGCAGTAGCTCTAGTGTCTGCTGGTACTTCTCCCAGATGACGTCGATCTCAGTGTTGCTGGCAATGGACTTGAGCCCAACATGCGAGACACGCTCATAGACAAACCCATGGCGAATGTCGCCGTGCGTCGGCACCTCGGAAGGGGACATTCGCGCAACTTCAGCCTCCTTGACCTGGCCATCACGACTGTCGGCCAGCAGGTAGTAGGGAAAGCGCGCACCCATCATACGTGCGCGTGCCAACGCCAAAGCGACTCGGGAGGTGTCGATGGTGATCCACCGGCGACCCCATCGCTCAGCCACATGCCCCGTCGTACCAGAGCCACAGGTGGGGTCGAGCACAAGATCTCCGGGATCGGTGGTCATTAGGATACAACGCTGAACAACGCCCGGCGCCGTTTCGACGACGTAACGTTTGTCGGATGCACCACCTAGGTCGGACCAGATGTTAGTCTGCGCGTATGCCGCAAAATCGTCTATCTTTCTCAGATAGCGGAGCGCATTCTGCTGTGGAATGAGACGCGCGGCGTATCCCAGTCGCTTCATACCCAACTCGTTCGTCTTCCACCGACTCTGCATAGTCGGCGTAAATACCCGGCCCTCACATGTTACTCGGAACCAAGAGGCGGCCCCTTCGCCTTTTTCTCTTCCCATTCCCGCGGACTGCAGGTCGCCCGCAGTAAATAAAACTCCTCCCGATGGCAGTGCAACATGGGAAGACCTCTCGTCTGGGCTTGCAGACCGTCGGAGTCCATTCGGCAGAACGACTCCGTTGTAATGGGCCGCGCCTTCACCTCCTCTCTCTTTCAGCTTAAATAACGGGCGATACTTAGCTCTTTCCTTTTCCTTCGCAAACCAGACAATATAGTCAGCAACACTTGAGAGCAACTCGTTGGTAGCGGAGGTCGTCTTTGTTAGGGTAATCAGACATACGAAATTTGCTTCCCCAAAGACTTCATCCATAACCGCCCGTACTCGATGCACATTCTCGTCGCCAATTTGCACGAAGATGGATCCCGTGTGGTCAAGCAGGTCTCTCGCGACCATCAAACGATCTCGCAAATACGTCAGGTATGAATGAATCCCGTCACGCCAGGTATCGCGAAACGCCTTTACTTGTTCCGGCTCTCGCGTGATGTGATCGACATTGCCGTCCTTCACATCCCTACTTGTCGTTGACCACTGGAAGTTCGAATTGAACTTGATTCCGTACGGCGGATCGATGTAGATGCACTGCACCTGTCCGCGGAGCCCCTCACGCTCGGCGAGCGACGCCATCACCTGCAAGCTGTCGCCGAGAATCATGCGATTCGTCCAGTTGGCGTCGTGCTGGTAGAACTCCGTCCTCGCGGCCTCACTCGGCAGTCCATTGAAATCGCCGAATAAACTGAGCTGCTCCTCCTCTACCTTCTGGCTAGGCCCGCCTTTGCGCATCAAATCGTCAATGAGAACCTTGGGATGCACCTTCTCCTGGATATAGAGCGGCGGCGCGGAGACCACCAGATCGGACCAATCCTGCTCGTCTTTGCCGCGCCATACCAGTTGCGGATCGAGATCGCGATTGCGCCGCTCATACGCCACGCGCAGAGGGCTCTGCTCCTCCTGGCGCATCACCGACTGGTATTCCGCCGTCGGGATGTTCTTGCGGGAAGCCTCGTCATGCGTCAAAGTGACGACGGTCCGCTTGATCTCAGATTTTGGGGGCTTGGCGGCCATTGGGGTTCCTTACGCTACGGTACGGGCCTGGGCGGCCCCGGTTGCGACTGACTCGATCATCTTGTCGAACGCGCTTTTCACCTTCGCATCAAAATCCGGTTCGATCTTGTAGACCTCCTTGAGTTCGGCGAAGGCCCAACGTCCATGCGCGCCCGAGTGGTTCACGCCGGGCACCCAATAGGTCTCCGCGAAGGTCTTCTTATCCTTGGCATCCTCGCGGCGATAGCCCTTGATTTCGACGATCAGGTGCAGCAGATCGTTCTCACCATGTCCATCGTCCACCAGAACGATGAAATCCGGCAGATATTTCCGCGTGTCGGAGAAGGAGCGATAAGGGATCTCGAAGCCCAGATTGTGATTCTTCACGTACGCCCGCACGCGCGGATGAGATTCCGCCATCCGGCAGAACTCGGCTTCCCAGTCGCTATCGAGGATCACCCAATCGATATGGCAGCGGCGTGCATCGGTGCGCCACCGTTCCATCTTGGAGGTGTTGAACTTGACGTGGATGGTGGAGCCTTCGGGATTATACGGATCGGGCACCGCCTTGATGGGGCGTTTGGTCATCTCCGATCGGGTAATGGCCGCGGTGATGCGTTCGCAGGCGATATCGGCAAGGGACTGATACATGAGCTGCGCGGGATAGGTGCCGCCCGAGCAATTCAAGCAGGTATCGAGCCACTGCTTGGTGATGCGCTTGAGCGTGCCGAACACGTTGTACTTGGGGTCTCCATCGGGATCGCGCCATTTGGTTTGAATCAGGCGCATCACCAGGTTGTAGAGCAGCGTCGACTGCCGTAGATCCCCGGTATGCACAAGCGTCAGATCGATGCCCTCGCCGATAATCCCCTCGACGCGCGTGATAGAAGGGCCGACCAGGGCAGGAGTCAGTTCCAGAATGGAATCGTCGTTGAATTCGGCGGTGAGCCGCTCCTCGGGCAGGTCGACACGGTATCCCTGGATGCGAGGGAAACGGATCTCGAGGGCGTCGCGATCGGGACGTACGGCCTTCACGGTGATGGTCTCGCGGGGCGGTTGCGGGGGTGCGACGACGGGCTTGGCGTTGAAGTCGAAGGGAATACCGAGGACGTCGGCGTATTCGACATTGAAGAGGCCGGCGTCGTTGAGGTCGTAGGATTGGCGGCGCAGGGCGCGGCCGATCACCTGTTCGCAGAGAAGCTGGGTGCCGAAGGCGCGCACCCCCAGGACGTGAGTTACGGTATTGGCGTCCCAGCCTTCGGTGAGCATCGAAACGGAGACGACGCAGCGGATGGACTCGCCCAGGCGGCCGGCCTTGCCGACGGTGTTCATCACTTCGCGGAGGATCTCCTGGTCGGTGAGGTTCTCAGCCTTTTGGCGATCGCCGGTGCGCTCGATGACTTCGCGCCGGAAGCGCTCGATCTCGGGACCGGCGATGGTGCGGAAGTTGTCGTCGAGGGCGTCGCCGGATTCGATCTGTTCGCTATCGATGAGCAGGGTGTTGGGGCGGGCGATGGGGTTGCCGTAGTCGTCGAAATTGCGGAAGAGGGGCAGGCGGCCGGGGACGTAGGGGTCGCTAATGTTTTCGTCAGTGCGAAGGAAGCCGGCGATGTAATCGAAGATGAGCTTGGAGGTAGAGGTGTTGTTGCAGACCACGATGAAGCAGGGGGGAACGCGGATGCCGGATTGTTTCCAGAGTGCGAAGGTTTTGTCGTAGTGGCCGTAGAGGGCTTCGAGGGCGGTCATAAGCTCGGCGGGCAAGCTCAAGGGGTCGAGATTTTGCAGCTTTCCGCGGCCTTTGCGCGGCATTTTGGGACGGATGTGCTCCCAGAGATTGCGGAAGATGGGTACGTCGGCGCCAGGGATGTTATCGGCCACGGGGACGCGGGGGAGTTTGACGATGCCGCACTCGATGGCGTCCATGAGCGAGAAGTCGCTCATGGTCCAGTGAAAGAGAGCGCCTTCGTTGTAGCCCGAGCCGCGCAGGAAGAAGGGCGTCGCGGACAGGTCAAAGACGCGGGTGATGCCCAGCTTGCGGTTGACGGCTTCGAGGCCGGAGATCCAGAGGCGGGCCTCTTCGTTACGCTTCTGGGCTTCCTGTTTCTCTTCGCCCTTGAGGTCGCTCTCGTCTTCGCCGGGCTTCTGACGATAGCAGTGATGGGCTTCGTCGTTAAGGACCAGGATGTTCTTGATGCCCATGAGGCTGGGCATGACGCGCTGGATCATCTGGCCTTCGGTTTCGAGGGTACTGAGCGGCTGGCCGCGGCCTTGCAGCAGGTCGCGAGTACCTTTGGCGACCTCCAGGCGCTCGCGGAGTTTGAAGGCGTGGTAGTTGGTGATGACGATCTTGGCGTGGTTCAGGTCGGGAAGCAGGTCGCCGGGCACGAGTTCGCGGCTGGCGTAGTAGCTGTCGGGGTCATTGGGCTGGAGGACGCGGAGGCGGTCGCGGATGGTGAGTCCGGGGGCGACGATCAGGAAGCCGCGGGTGAAACGGGTGCTGCCGGGGCGGCGCAGGGCGTTGATGGTCTGCCAGGCGATGAGCATCGCCATGACGGTGGTTTTGCCCGCGCCAGTGGCAAGTTTGAGGGCGATGCGGAGGAGTCCGGGATTGGCCTCATGATTGGCGTTGGCCAGGTGATCGAGGAAAGCTTTGCCGGGCTTGCCCGAGTTGGGGGCGACTTCGGTGAGCCAGATGGCAACTTCGACGGCCTCGATCTGGCAGAAGAACGGCCGGATGTGATTGAAACTGTGACTACGCCAGTGTTGCAGGAGGCGCGCGGTTTCGGGAGTGACTTTCCAGTCGGCGGGGTTGGGGAGGCTACGCCACAGGTCTACGTGGCGGCGCAGTTCGGAGATGACGGGTGAGGGGTCGTACTGTTGTTCCTGAGTGGAGAGGTCGTTGAAGAGAAGTGAGTCCTGGCCTTTTGATTTCTGCTTGCGAGGCTTGGGGATGGGTGAGATGAATTTGGCGGGGCGGCGAGTCTCGATGGTGCGCTGCGTCGGCTGGCCGGAGGGGTCGAGTTCCCAGTGACGGGTAGGATAGTCATAGGGCGAATTAAGGATGGGCTGTTCGAAGAAGGGATTGCTCACATTGTCTTACCGACTCAGAAGGAACTATGATAGCGCCAAGGTGGGAGGCCAGAGCTGGCGGACAGTTTGCGACGGCCAGGTGTCGAAATGGTCCGGCACGTGATCCGGCAGGAGGTGTGATGCGGCTTTCTCGTCAAGGTGCGTGGCGTACCTGCTGGCGTCGATCGGATCCCTTCGCATCCGGGCAACAGCGAAAACATGCGCCATCCGACAACCGCTTGCTGCGGCTGAGGGAGTGATTTCCGGAGCGATTGGGCATCGCTTGCTGACGCGCGCGGCTCGCAACCACCCGTATCGCGCGAAACGTATTTTGTGTAGGTACGAGCCGCGGCTTCGGGCAGCTTACGAGCCGCGACCGTGAGGGAGCGAACCCGGCCCGATCGTTTCCCCGCCGCCGCCGGCATCGCTTGCTGACGCGCGCGGCTCGCAACGAGCTACGACCGTAAGGGAGTGATTTCCGGAGCGATTGGGCATCGCTTGCTTACGCGCGCGGCACGCAACGAGCTACGACCGCAAGGGAGTGCTTTTGGGCGATCGGGCATCGCTTGCTTACGCGCGCGGCTCGCAACGAGCTACGACCGTAAGGGAGTGATTTTCGGAGCGATTAGGCATCGCTTGCTTACGTGCGCGGCACGCAACGAGCTACGACCGTAAGGGAGTGTTTTTGGGCGATTGGGCATCGCTTGCTTACGCGCGCGGCTCGCAACGAGCTACGACCGTAAGGGAGTGCTTTTGGGCGATCGGGCATCGCTTGCTTACGCGCGCGGCTCGCAAACGAGCGTGAACGGCAGGAAGCGGTGGCAGGGGCTTTCCTGCATGCCAGCGGAACTTCCGCGCTACTGCTATAATAAAAACCGTAACGAAGTTTGATCTGCTAGCTTTCTCCCCTCACCGGTAGGCGGTTCGCCGATTCCTTCCTCGACAACTTGAACAATGAAAACTTTTTCCGAATCTACTTTACTGCCGTTCCTAAAGACTAACCTCTCGCGAAACGGCTTCGAAACCCCAACCCCCATCCAGGCCGCCGCCATCGAACCCGCATTGGCCGGCAACGACCTGCTCGCCACCGCTGAAACCGGAACCGGCAAGACCCTCGCGTTTGTTCTGCCCATCATCCAATCGCTCACTGGCAACCCCGCTCCCACTGGCGTTCGCGCCATCATCTTGAGCCCTACTCGCGAACTCGCCCTCCAGATTAACGAGACCTTTCTCAAAATGGCCGTAGGCAGCGGACTCACCTCTTCCGTCGTCGTCGGCGGATTGAGCGAGTCGACGCAATTGCGCGCCATTCGCAAGGGAGCCCAGGTGCTGATCGCCACAGCCGGCCGTCTGCACGATTTCCTCAGCCGCGGCCTGCTGAAACTGTCAGGCGTGAAGATCCTGGTGCTCGATGAGGCCGACCGCATGCTCGACATGGGCTTCCTGCCTACCATCGAGCGCATCATGGCGGCGCTTCCCGCCCAGCGTCAGACTCTATTCTTTTCCGCCACCATCGAAAGCTCCGTCAAGCACCTGGTCGACGCCCATTTGCCGCGCGCCGTCAGGATCGAGCTCGGATCGTCGACCAAGCCCACCGGCCAGGTCGACCTGCGCTTCTACGAAGTGGAGCAGGACCGCAAGCTGGGGCTTCTCCACAGCCTGATGCAGGAGGAGCAGGGATCGTTCCTCGTCTTCGCCCGCACCAAGCACGGCGCCGACCGGCTGGCGCGCCGACTCGCGGACAACGGCGTCAAGACGGCCGCTATTCACGGCGATCGCTCCCAGAACCAGCGCAACCAGGCGCTGCGCGGCTTTCAAGAGGGCTACTATCGCGTGCTCGTCGCCACCGATGTCGCCGCGCGCGGCATTCACGTCGACAACATTGCGCACGTGGTCAACTACGATCTTCCGCAGGTGCCCGAAGACTTCATCCACCGCGTCGGACGCACCGGCCGCGCCGGCACTCGCGGTACGGCGTCTACCTTCGGCACCCGCCTGGAGCGCAGCACCGTGGCTCACATGGAGCGCACGCTCGCGATTCGACTGACTCGCTATACCGAATCCGGGGAGGCCGCTCCTGTCGAGGCAGGCGACTCCCAGGCTGCGAGGCCGCGCCAGTGGCGCTCCTTCGGACCGTCGCGCCGTTCCGGACGCACACACGCCCGACGCTCCGCGTGATTCGGTAGTCCCGATCATTCCTGCGTGATCGCGCGCAGGTGCTCTACGCTGTACATCTGTCCGCGCAGGTCCCAATCCAGCACCGGGCGCGATGCCGCGGGCGGCACGTACAGCGTAAAGCCCGCGTGAATCTGCCTGGCGTGCCGCGGCATGTCCTCCAGCCAGAACCTCAGAATTGCCGGCTCCATCAAAGGATGGGGCGAGGTGTAAATCGCCGTGACTTCGTGATGCGCCGGATAGAACTGCCGCAGGTGCGCTACCAACCGATGGAATCGCTCCGGCCGCGACACCCGGGCAGAATGCAGCGCCGACTCGAGCGGCCCGATCTGCCATAAAATCGCGGGTACATCCGGCTGTAACGGACGGCGCCGCAGCAGCAGGTCCGTCGCTTCGTACATCTGCACGCCATCGATCACCGGATCCATCCGCAGGTCGGCGGCGATGGTGTCGATCGCCGAAACTCCGGGCAGCACTTTCACGCGCAAATCCAGCGCACGAGCCAGTTCCCACACCAGAAATGGCGCCTGCACTGCGATCAGTGGATGACCGTGAATCGCAAACGTCACCGGCGGGTGGTCCATCGCTGCATCCACTACCGCCACCGCCATGTGTTCGTAGGCTCCGCCACGCGGCCTGTCCTCGCGATAACTCTGCTCGTATAGCGAAGTGACTCGTGGGCACAAAGACTCGAGGAACGGGCGCGTCGCAGCTCCGGTATCGAGATAGAGCACCTCTCGTGATTCCCGTATCGCCTGCTCCACCTCGCGCGTGACTTGCGTTGCCGTTTGTATACCCAGTCCGGCGATCCAAATGTCGATCATTCCCCGACTCCTGCTCGCAATGTCTGAAGGAGATCCATCAGCCGTTCATAGCGCTCCGTTTTAGAAGCGCTACGGACGGCCGCGACTGCGCCTTCGACCTGCGCCGAACGCTCGCCGCTTGTCTTCACTGGAGGACGTGCCATGACATTCGACGATTGCCGCAGATAGGCCGACAACCCGACCTGCGGCTGCCCCTCCGCGCCGGCGACTTCGATCGCCGAAACCTGGATCACCACATGCAAAGGCGCCAGCGGCCGTCCCGGCAGCGTGACTCCGGCGGGCGCGGGCAGTTCCGCCGGATTCGCTCCTTCCGTCAGCGGATTGACCCACACGGCAAACGAATACCCTTGCAATGCCCCGTTTTCGATGCGCATGCAGGGAACTACGGTGACCGCCAGCGAAATATCGGGAAGATTGCGCGCCGGGGTCACCACCGGAGGCGCCTGCGACACATGCTCTGGACCTTCGTTTCGCAGCTTCAGGACTCTTCCCAGCAGCGGCAGAAGCCGATGGTCGGGGTGCCGCAATAAGTCCTTCTCTTCTTCGCTGAGATCGTATTCAGCAAAGACCTCATCAGGCGTATCGAGGACACGGCGGCAGAGATCGCGTTCGAGCGCGGAGCGGATGAGTAACTGATCGATTCCAGGCTTCGACATGGGTACTGCAATCCTAGCGCAGCTGTGGCGCAAACACTCTGTTTGCCGTCTCGACACTCCTTGTCGAGACATTTGGGGCGCTCCACGGAACTCGGGCATGAAAAGCGCCGAAAGCTATTTGTGCTTCGAATTTGGTGGAAGCGCGAAAAGCGTCCAGAGGAGTCTGGACGCGGCAAACAGGAGTGTTTGCGCCACGTTAATGCGTCATTGCGTAGGTCACATAATTGACCCCGATGCGAATGCCCAAAGCCGCATAGCGCGCGGGGTACTGTGGTGCATCAGCCCATTCCCACGAGTCGCCTACGTCCGATTGGAACGTGATCGCCACCATCAGCCTGCCGTGATCATCGAAGATCCCCCGCCAATGATCGGGGCATCCTTCGCACTTCCAACTCGTGCCGCGCATCACCGATCCCTCACTCGCCACCTGGTAGCGATCGTCCAGATCGTATACTGTGTGAAAGATCGCCTCGCGATTGTCCAACTCCACAGGCTCGCGATCCGGGAAGACCTTGTGCATGCTCTCCATGAAGACTTCCCATTCGTTCTGACCCCAGAAGTCGTCAGCCATGAAGAAGCCGCCCCGCAGCAGATATTCGCGCATCGACTTCGCCTGGGAATCGGTGAGTTGCCAGCGCCCCGTCTGCACTGCATAGAGCCACGGCCAATCGTAAACCGCACCCTCATCCAGATTCACGGGTTGCTCTACCGACCGCACATGAATCCGGGTCAGACGGCGCAGCGCCAGCACGAAGTGGCGGTCGGCCCGCGGATAGTCTTGCGTCCAGATCGTGCCGCCCTCGGTCCAGACGCCGTTCCCGCGAAATCCGCGCCCACCGCCGCCGAAGCCTCCCGCGCCGAAGCCGCCGCCATACCCACGTCCAAATGCGCCTCGCGGAGCCTGCGGATACATCAGCCGCGCAAAGGTCCACTCCGTCTTCTCCTGATAGTCTGGGGGCAGGGGAATGTCGCCAACGTTGTACTCCACACCGGGAAATTCGCGAAACGGCAATTGGAACGCGGATAGGGCGCCCACCAGAACGATTCCCGTTCCCCACCAGATACCACGACGGAGATGCATGGATAAGCTGCCTATCTGGAGAATATCACTTGCCGGCGCAATCCCGAGGGTGGAGCTTCTGGGCCCATGCTGTAACCCAGGTTTCCGCAAGTGCGTCTTATCCACACCGGTAAAGCCTCTTGTCGTCTCCCCGTATGAAACGAAGCCCCCCAACCGGTCGGGTCCCCGGTTATCGGCCCTCGAGGCTCGGCCGCGTTCTCATCCTCTTTGTCACCTGCGGATCACTCGCCACCATCGCCGCGGTCTGGTGGTATTACACGCTTCAGAGTAGAGAGACCGAAGCCGCCACCCGCCGCCAACTCTACGCGGTAGCGCAAGCCAAGGCGGAACAGATCGCCAACTGGCGCCACGAGCGCATGGGTGACGGCCGCGCCGTCCTCACCAATCTCTCCCTGCGCCTGCTGCGCCGTCTGCTTGCGACGTCCTCCCCGTCCGCCGTCGATCGCGCCGACGTCCTCGACATCATGGCGCGCCTCTCCAGCCAGTTCCTTTACTCGGACATCACTCTGGCGGATCGCGATGGCAATGTCACTCTGCGTTTCCGCGAAGAGACTACCGAGGGAGCCCAGTTCCGCAAGCATTCCCGTAGTGCTCTGGTGCACGAAGCTTCGACAGCGCGCGACGCTGTGCTCTCGGACATTCGGCCCGACACGCGGGATGGCCGCCCCCTGATGGCCCTCACGGTCCCGGTGAGCGATATGGGTGCTCTCATTCTCGACATCGATCCCTCACGTTTCCTGTACCCTTATCTGGATTCGTGGCCGGGTTCCAGTTCCACCGGCGAGACCCTGCTGGTCCGGCTGGAAGGCGACCAGATCGTGTACTTGAGCAAAGCACGCAATGCCCCTGCCTCGACGCTCTTCACCCACCGAAAAGTCCACACTATCCCATCCCAATCGGTCCTGGATGCCGGATGGACCGTCGAAGACATCGACTACCGCGGAGTCCGCGCCTTCGGGAACATTCGCCACATTACCGATTCGCCGTGGTATCTGATCTGCAAAATGGACGTGGCGGAAGTAGAGGCTCCTCTTCGCCGGCTCGGTTGGGAAATGGCCGCGCTTACTGCGCTGATCGCATTGGCCAATGCTGCCGGAGTTGGTCTCATCTGGCGCGGACAGCAGTCGCGCCTCCACCACGAGCGCGAAGCCTGGTTCTACGCCATCGCCAATGATACTCCCGCCTATTTGTGGATGGCCTCCCCAGGCGACGAGCACTACTTCATCAACCAGCCCCTCCAGCGATTCCTCGGCGTAAGCCAACAGCGCCCCTCGCTCGCATGGGAGGACTACGTCCATCCGGACGACGCCACCAGCGCGCAATCGAAATTTCTCGAATGCCTGGCCGCAGCCCGGGGCTACAGCGAGGAATTCCGGATCCGCCGCGTCGATGGGGCCTGGCGGTGGGTAGTCGTCGAAGCCGTTCCGCGATTCTCTTCGGAAGGCCGATTCGTCGGGTTCGCCGGCTCCTTGCTCGATACTACCGAACGGCACCTCGCCGAGGAGCAGCTCCGATCTGCCAATGCCACGCTGGTGGTGCAGTTGGACGAGGCGATTCGCAAGGAGCGCGAGATTGAGGAGCTGGGGGCGCGCCTCATCAACGCGCAGGAAGAGGAACGCACGCGCCTGGCCCGCGAACTGCATGACGACCTGAATCAGCAGATCGCGGCGCTCAGCATCGGCATGGCGAATCTCAAACGCAAGATTCCGACCGAGCAGTCCGAGGCGCGCTGGCAAAGTGACCAGATTCACCACAAACTGGTCGACATTGCCGAATCGGTGCGACGGCTGTCGCACGAACTGCATCCCGAGGTTCTGCGCTATTCCGGCCTCGCTGCGGCCCTGCAGCAATCCTGCCAGGAATTCGAAACCATTAGTGGAATTCACGCCTCGCTCGCTATCGATGGCTGCTTTGAAAATATCCCCCCGGATACGGCGCTTTGCGTTTACCGAATCACCCAGGAAGCGCTGCGCAATGTCGCCAAGCACGCGCATGTGCAATCCGCGTCGGTCTTGCTTCGCCGTGGTGTCGGGCTGCTCAGCCTCACGGTGTCCGACCGTGGCGTGGGCATGCCAGTGGGCACGGGGCAACGGTTCGCCGGCCTTGGGCTAATCAGCATTCGCGAACGGGTCCGCCTGGTACGGGGCACGTTGGAGATTACCAGTCAGCCCAATCAGGGCACGACCATTTCTGTTCGCATTCCCGATGCCGGAAATATGCGCGTACCGGGAACCTCGGATATCATAGCCATGAATCAGGAAGGGAGCACCGGATGAGAAGAGCAGGAGCGATAGCTGTCTGCACGATTGTATTGGCCGGCAGCCTCGCATGGGCGCAGCCGCCGGAACAGACCGGCGGCGCGAATGGACGCGCCGGCCGCGCTGGAGGAGGACGTGGCGGTGGACGCGGTCCGAATTTTCCCCAGCAGACGCGCGCCCTCGCGTCCCCCGAAGTGATTGCCCGCGGCAGGGCGGTGTACGGCGTGAACTGCGCCGCCTGCCACGGCGCCGACATGCGTGGCGGCGACCAGGGCGGTCCCAGCCTTCTTCGATCGCTGGCAGCATTGAGCGATCAACACGGAGAGGTCATTGGACCCATCGTGCACGGTTCGCGCCAGGATCAGGGCATGCCCGCATTCAACCTTGTAGACGCCGACGTTACGGCGGTAGCCGAGTACATCCACAGCGTGCTCGCCAAGGTCGGCACGCAGGCCCGCCCGCCGGGAGCGATCGATCCCGGTTCGCTCAACGTATTGGTCGGCAATGCCGCCGCTGGAGAAAAGTACTTCCAGGCGAAGTGCGCGAGCTGCCACTCCGTCACGGGCGACCTCAAAGGAATTGCGGCCAAGTTTGACGATCCGCGCAATCTTCAAAATATCTGGGTCTCGGGCGGCGGAGGCGGCGGCCGGGGCGGTCGCGGCGGAGGCGAAAATGCGAAGCCGTCCACCGTCACCATTACGTTCACCAATGGCCAGACGCTCGAAGGCGTCCTGGTGCGCAAAGACGACTTCGACGTCACCATGATCCTTGCCGATGGTACCCGTAAGACCGTAGCGCGCGACGGCGACAAGCCCAAAGTGGTGGTTCACGACCCCAACGAGGCTCACAAGAAACTGGCACCCACCCTGACGGATGACGACATGCACAATGTCACGGCCTATCTGGCCACCATCAAGTAGCTGCTGGAGATGAATTCGATGAAACAGTTCTTACGTTTTGCCTCCTTGCTGATCGCCCCCGCACTCACCTGGGGACAGGCTGGACTCGATCCCGCCGAGATTTTGAAGCCGCTGACCGATCAGTGGACCACTTACTCCGGCGATTACACCGGAAAGCGCTTCAGCTCCCTGAAGCAGATCAATCCGTCCACCATCAAGAATCTCAGCCTCAGTTGGGTTACGCGGCTCAGCGCGGGCTGCGGTCCCAACGGCGTGGCGCCCGGCGCGGGCGGCGGCGGCGGATTTGGTGGCCGCGGAGGCGGCGGTGAAGCCGCTCCCATCATCGTCGGCGGATTGGGCTCGGGCGATCTCAACAATTGCGGAGGCACCCGTCTCGGCGGCGGCATCCTGATGGTGGATGGCGTCATCTACATGTCCGCGCCCGACAACGCGTGGGCCGTCGACGCGCGCGACGGCACCGTGCTCTGGCATTACTACTGGAAGACGCGCGGCGGCACCCACACCGGCAATCGCGGCATGGGAATGTGGCACAACAATCTCTATCTCGAAGTCCACGACGATTGGGTCATCTGCCTCGACGCCAAGACGGGCAAAGAGAAATGGAAGAAGGAAATCTCCAGCTTCGAGCAGCAGTACTTCTCTTCCATGGCGCCGATCGTGGTCGGAAACCACGTGCTCATCGGGACCGGCAACGATATGGACGCTCCCGGCTTCCTGCAGTCCCTCGATCCCGACACCGGCGAGCGCCAGTGGATCTTCTACACCGTACCGATGACTGCCGACGATCCTGCTGTGAAGACGTGGGCCAGCCTGGATGCCGCTCGGCACGGCGGCGCGCAGGTGTGGATTCCGGGCGCGTACGATCCCGAAACTCACCTCTACATGTCCGGCACTGGTAATCCCACGCCCGCCTACACTACCGGACGTGGCGAGGGCGACAACCTGTACACCTGCTCGCTCGTCGCCGTGAACGTGGATACCGGAAAGATGGCCTGGTATTACCAGACTTCGCCGCATGATACCCACGACTGGGATTCCACGCAGACGCCCGTGCTGGCCGACATGCCCTTCAATGGCCGCACGCGCAAGATTGTCATGACTGCGGAGCGCAACGGATACTTCTTCGTTCTCGACCGCGTCACCGGCGAACATCTGGTCACCGGCAAATTCGGCCTCTACAACAATTGGGCATTGGGACTCGACGAGAAGGGCCGCCCCAAGCGCAATCCCGGTAAGGACGCAACCATCCCCGGGTCGCTGGTCAACGGCGACGTCACCAACTTCCCGCCGCCTTCCTTTTCGCCGGGCACAGGATTCTTCTACGTGCCCGAGAACAATTCACTGCGCATCACGTATCTGATTGATCCCGATCCGCGCGGCTCCATGGGGCTGGGCGGCACCATGGGAGGCGGTGGTGTCAGCTACGGCTCATTCATCGACGCCATCGATTACCGGACGGGCGAAGTGGTGTGGCGTCACGAGATCTCAGGGAGCCAGGGCCTGCTGTCCACGGCGAGCGGCCTGCTCTTCAGCGGCGATGGGGCGAATCTGGTGGCGTACGACGCCACTAATGGCAAGCCCCTGTGGCACGCGCGCATCGGGCAAGCCGGAAACGCCCCGGAGACCTACCTGCTGGATGGCAAACAGTACGTGCTCGCGACGGGCGGCGACCAGTTGTACGCCTTCGTGCTCAACTAGAAGTAAGCTTACGAGCGCCTCGCGTCGACTTCCGCGGATTCGGCCGCTCCACCGGCCCTGGCCGCGCTGATTTCGATGACGCATCGTTTGAGATGCGCTCGCGGCCGTTCGCTACCTGAAAGCGCAAGGCGGCCAAGACGGCGGGCGATTCGTCGATCCAATTCCCAGGTGAACTGGGTCGCGTCGTATTGTTGGGTGGGGCGCCGAATCTCCCGGCAGACAAGCTGAAATCGCGATCCCTGTTCATAGCGGCCGGCGATGCGGCCCGCGTCATGCGCGAGATCCTACGATTCCACTCGCTGCCATAGCCGTTTACTTCCGCATCAATTTGGGACGCTCTTTCGGATCGAACCGAAACTTGCCATCTTTAGGTCCGTCCCACAGTTCCGAAATTTCATTGACAGCCGGCAGCACCATCGCATCCGGGTCCGCGCCTTTCGAGATCTGATCGATAACTTGCGCACTTGAGCGGCGGAGCCGGCGATTATTCTCGCGCTTCCATTCCTTCTCAGACTCGGAAGTAGTGATGCCCTTGACTGGCTCACTTCGCTGTGATCTGCTCATATTGCACCTGCGGCGACATCTCCACGTATTGGGCACCATTGTCGTCTCTCCTCTGAGTCATGTTCGAGTCGACTGTCCGTTCACGCCCATCTCTGCGATCCGTTATGATTCGCCTTCTCGCCTATCCAATCATCGCCTATCTGACCGGCGGCGTGATGTTCTGGCTGAAGCAGGACCGGCTGCTCTTTCCCGGTCCGGAAGTGGCTGAACAGAGCACGCCCGCCGAGCTCGGACTGCACTTCGAGGATCTTCGCATCCCAGTGAACGCACACGACGCCCTGCATGCCTGGTGGATCCCCGCCTCCGCTTCCACGGAAAAAGTAATTCTCGCCTTCCACGGCAACGCAGAGACGCTGGAGACCATGGTGTCCTACGCCATCCCCGAACTTCGCGAACTCGGCACGAACCTGCTGCTGATCGACTACCGCGGCTACGGCTCCAGCAGTCCCGTCACCCCGAACGAAAAGAGCGTACTCGAAGATGCCAGCGCGGCCTTTCGCTACCTTCTTCAGGCCAGAAAGACCCCGCCCGCGGCGATTTTCCTTCTGGGCAGGTCAATCGGCAGCGGACCCGCCACCTATCTTGCGTCCAGCAATCCCGGCGTCGGCGGACTGATCCTGGAAAGCCCGTTCAGCAGCATCGACGACGCCGCTTCCGGCTTCTGGTATTTCCGCATGTATCCCAGCCGCCTGATTCTTCGTACCCACTTCGACAATCTCACTCGCATACGCTCCGCCGAGGCGCCTGTTTTGATCATCGCCGGCACAGCGGACACGCTCACGCCTTCCTGGATGGCTGAACGACTCTTCGCGCAGGCACGGCAGCCCAAGCAACTCTACCTGGTCCCGAATGCGGGACACAACGACCTGCTGACGGTAGGCGGCCGGGCGTTGACGGCGGCGCTCCAGCGGATGGTGCGTTAGCCGGTCTCGGCAAGCGAGGGAAGGGTGCCTCACGAGGGGAAAACGGCGCGCATTCCCCTCTCCGCGGTGCGATCCGGCCCGCTGCCAATACCCGATTCACACCTCACAGGAGGTCTGCCGCACAAAGGAACTCCATTTCCGCTAAGATATCACCTGTGTCTAGAATCGTAACGTGGGAATGATATGCCCCCGGAAATGAGTCGCGGGACGACCGCCAAAGTGGTCGTGGCGACGACCGTCGCTCTCTCGTTTATCTCCTTCTGGCGCGCCGCCGCCGTAGTTCTCAGTGATCTCGCCTCCTCCGCATTCTACGCCGGCGGCATCGCTGAACACGCGATCGGAAAGAGCGCCCCCTGGTTCATCCTCGGCGTGATGCTCTTCAGTTTCGCTGTGCGCTCGGTCTACATGGAATCGAGCAGCATGTTCGTCCGTGGCGGTGTGTACGTGGTCGTACGCGACGCAATGGGCCCCTTTGTCGCTCGACTCTCGGTCTCGTCCCTCATCTTTGACTACATCCTCACCGGGCCCATCAGCGTGGTCAGCGCCGGCCAATACCTGGCGCATCTGATGAATGAAACCTCCGAGCTGAGCCATGTGGGTCGTCAGGTGGAGCCCGACACCTTCGCGGCCGGCTTCGCCATTCTGGTGACCCTGTACTTCTGGCGCAGCAATATCAAGGGTATCCACGAGTCCAGCGGCAAGGCGCTCCGCATCATGCAGATCACCACAGTCATGGTGCTCGCGTTTCTGATCTGGTGTCCCATTACGCTGCTGCTCGCGCCTTCCGTGCACTTGCCGCCGGCGCCCACGCCCCAAAATCTGCACTTCGCGCCAGAAGCCCTGGGCTGGTTCAAGGGAACCATCTGGCCGCAGATCGGGTTTGTCGCCATCGTCATCGCGTTCGGCCATTCCCTGCTCTCCATGAGCGGGTTTGAAACCTTGGCCCAGGTCTATCGCGAGATTGCCTATCCCAAACTGAAGAATCTGCGTTACACCGGCAACCTGGTCTGCATTTACGCCGTCGTCTCCACCGGCATCATCACCCTCTTCGCCGGCATGATCATTCCGGACAACTTCCGGAATCAGTATGTGGACAATCTGCTCGGCGGCCTCGCCATGCATCTGGCCGGACCCCCGCTGCTGCGCCTGATCTTCCACGTCTTCGTAGTCATTGTGGGCGTCCTCATCCTCTCGGGCGCGGTCAACACCTCCATGATCGGCGCCAACGGTGTGATGAATCGCATCGCCGAAGACGGCGTGCTGCTCGACTGGTTCCGTAAACCGCAGCGCCGCTTCGGTACCACCTACCGCATTATTAACCTCATCGCGGCCCTGCAGATCGCGACCATCGCCTTGAGCCGCGGCAACGTCTACCTGCTCGGCGAAGCGTATGCCTTCGGCGTGGTGTGGAGCTTTTTCCTCAAGTCCATGGGTGTGCTGGTGCTCCGCTATCATCGTCACGACCAGGAGTACAAGGTTCCCGGCAACCTCCATATCGCGGGCCGCGAATTGCCCGTCGGACTGGTCGCCACCACGCTCGTCCTCGGCCTGGTCGCCATCGCCAATCTCTTCTCCAAACAGATCGCCACCATTTACGGTGTCGCCTTTACGGCTGTCTTCTTCGTGATCTTCACCATCTCTGAGCGCATCAACGCCAGAAGGCTCGCCAATAAAAAGGCCGGACTCGAAGAGTTCAACCTCGACATGCGAGCCGAAATTAATCCGGCCACCGTGCATGCCCGTCCCGGTTCTGTCCTCGTAGCCGTGCGCGACTACCACCACATGACGCACCTCCAGTCGGTCCTCGAGAAGACCAACTTGCGCCGCCACGATATCGTCGTCATGACCGTGCGTCCGGTCTCGGCGGGCGCGGGCGAATATGAACTCTCCGACAAGCAGCTCTTCTCCGATTATGAGAAGGAACTGCTCTCGCGAGTCGTCTCCATGGCCGAGAAGGAAGGTAAGACCGTCGACCTGCTCGTGGTGCCCGGAGTCGATCCCTTCGACGCGATGGTGCAGACTGCGTCTCACCTCAAAGCGTCGCGCCTCGTCACCGGAGTCTCGGCCAAAATGGACTCCGATGAGCTCGCCCGCCGCATCGGCCTCGCCTGGGAGCACCTGCCCGAGCCCCGGCACCCCTTTTCACTCGAAATCATCACCCCCGAGCGTCCATCGGTTTACGTCAACCTGGGCCCGCATCCTCCTCGCCTATGGCCCGAGGATCTCGATCGCGCTCACGACCTCTGGCTCAAACTGACCGAGCAGTTTGGTTCGCGCGTGCATCATCGAGACGTTATCGGAGTGGCCCTGCGCCGCCTGCAGAAGGACCTCGAGAGCGAGCGCAAATCCGAAGTCCTCACCGATCTGGAGCGGGAACTGCGGAAGTAACCCGCTTCCAGTCGTACGAGTCTAAAGCTCTAAATGGGTTTGCGTTCGGTCGTATTCTTGGGGGCCGCGCTGCTGGCGGCTGCGCAGGATGGTGTCGTGTTTCATTCCGATGTCGCGCTCGTGCACGTCGACGCGGAGGTGAATCGGGCGGATGGCGCCATTCTTTCGGGTCTGGTCAAAGAGGATTTCCGGGTTCTGGACGAGGGCAAAGAGCAGGCGATCCTGCACTTCTCCGCGGACGAGGAGCCGCTCGATCTGATCCTCCTCTTCGATGTCAGCGGCAGTATGCGTCCGATCGTCGAAAGTGTCGCCGCAGCGGCGCGCGAAGCGCTACGCGAATTGCGGCCAGGCGACCGGGTCTCGGTGATGGTCTTCAACACGGTGGCTCGCGTGATTGCGCCGTTCACGGAAGATCTCGACGCGGTGGACCACACGATCGAGAACGATCTTCTCGGAATGCGTTTCGGCGGCGGGACCTTTATTCAGCAGGCCGTCGACGATGCCGCCCTGCAATTCATGCGTGAAAAGAAGTCGCAGCGCCGCCGTGCCGTCCTGATCGTCACCGACAACATCGGAACGCGAACCCGCCGCACCGATTCCGTGGTGCGCGATTTCTGGGAAGCCGATGCCATCCTCAGCGGCCTGATCGTCCGCAACCCGGTATATCAGGCGCGTCGCACCGTGGGGATCATTTTGGGCCCGCAGAATCTGGCGCTCCAGGCCGGCATGACGCAGATCGCCCTCAAAACCGGCGGCGACACCATCCATTCCGGCGAGCCCGCCAACGCCTTCCGCGACGCCATGCGCCGCATCCGCGCCCGTTATGGGCTGTACTATGCGCTTCCCCAGGCCAAAGCCGGCTCCCACCGCAGCGTGCATGTCGAACTCGCGCCTCTCGCTGCCAAGCGGTACCCCGCCTCGCGAGTCCGCGCGCGTACCGGGTACGTGGTGCCGGCGACGTTATAACGACGCTCGCCCTCAGACGGGCAGGCAGCAAACTTCTGGACAAGGACATCGGCCGCGCGTCTGTCGTGTTCGCTTGATATGGCCCGGTATGCAGGCAAAAACACTCCCGTAGGTTCGTGGGTGGTCATCGAGCCGCGCGCGTAAGCAAGCGAAGTCTCGACTGCTCAAAATCACTCCCTTACGTTCGTGGGTGGTCAACGAGCCGCGCGCGTAAGCAAGCGATGTCTCGATTGCTCAAAAACACTCCCTTACGGTCGTGGCTCGTTGCGCATTGTGGCAAGCGATGTCTCGATTGCTCAAAATCACTCCCTTACGGTCGTGGCTCGTTGCGAATTGTGGGTGGTCAGCGCGCGCGTAAGCAAGCGATCTGGCGATATGTCGGCCGGGCTCAACGCTTTCCTATCTCCTCCATGCAGTTCACCCTCCCTGCGATGCCGTTTGCCAAAAATGTGGGGACCGGACCCAATATTAGATGCATCATTGAGTAAAATAGATTAAGCAGATCTTATTATCTGTGATTGAGAGCTCTGGCGATCGCAACGCGTCTAAGCGCATCGGAGTCACGGCGGAAGGAGCTACTGAACAGTGTTGTCACGGCGAGATTTCCTGGTCGGTGCCGGATCGGCGGGGGCAGCCGTTTTGCTGCCTCGCGGCCTTTTGGGGGCTCCCGCCCCTTCGGATTGGCCCCAGTTTCGTGGAGCACAACGCGACAATATCTCGCGCGAAACCGGGTTGGCCCGCTCGTGGCCGGCAGCCGGGCCCAAAGTTCTCTGGTCGGTGCCTGTGGCGCAGGGATACGCGGGAGCGTCGATTGTGGCCGGACGCGTCTACCACCACGACTACGACGAGGACAAGAACGAATGGTGCGTGAACTGCCGTAACCTCGCCGACGGCAAGCTGGTGTGGCAGTTCCGAGAAGCGCGCGAGATCCGGCCGAACCACGCCATCACGCGCACAGTGCCCGCCGTGGACGGGCGATTTGTGTTTTCGCTCGACCCCAAGGCGGGGCTGCACTGTCTCGACGCGAAAACCGGCAAGCCGGTGTGGCGCAAGAGCCTGGTCACCGACTTCAAAGCCACCATTCCATCCTGGTACAACGGCCAATGCCCTTTGATGGAGTCCGACCGGTTGATCGTCGCCACCGGCGGCTCCGCCATCCTGGTCGCGCTGGATAAAGCCACCGGCAATCCGATCTGGCAAACACCCAACCCGGGCGGACTGATGATGTCCCATGCATCCGTCATGCCCGCCGCTCTCGGCGGTGTGAAGCAGTACCTGTATGGCACCTTGAAAGGCCCGCTTGGTGTCAGCGCTGCCGACGGCAAACTGCTATGGGAGTACCCCCGGAAGTTCAACGTGGCGGTTGCCCCTTCCCCCATCGCGGTCGACAACGAGCGTGTCTTTATGACGGCGTCGTACGACGCGGGCAGTGTCATGATCCGGGTCCGGAACGCGAACGGCGTATTCAAGGCGGACCCCATTTTCGACTTCACCCAGAACGAGTGGAATTCCGAGGTTCACACGCCGGTCGTCTACAAGGGAATGCTGTTTGCCATCGGCAAGAAGAAGCGCGGCTTATTCACCTGTCTCAGCCCCGAAGGCAAGGAGGTGTGGACGAGTGAAGGGAAGTCCTCCTTCGGCCTGGGCAGCTTCTTCCTCGCCGATGGCGCGTTCTTTGCCATGGAAGGGGACTCCGGCAAACTGCACCTGATTGAGGCCTCCACCACGGGCTACAGGGAACTCGCGTCGGCGCAGGTGCTCGCCGGGCAGGAGGTGTGGGCGCCAATGGCCCTCTCTGGCGGCAGACTGGTGCTGCGCGATCTCACCAAGATGATCTGCATCGACGTGCGGGGGTGAGCATGGCTGAGAGCCGTTACCGTCAACTGACATCGATCTCGGGCAAGGGCAGCGGGCCGCAGCAGTTCGCGCAGTCGCTGACCGGGCTCGCGCTCGACCGGCACGGTCTGCTGTATGCCTCGGGCGACTCCGAAATCAAGGTCTTTGATAACGCCGGAAAATTGCAGAAGCGATGGCCCACCGGACGGCCGCCGCTGGCGATCGCGGTCTCCCATGAAGGGCTGGTCTACGCTGGCGAGGAGCGCCAGGTCGAGATCTTCGATCCGTCCACAAAGATCGCTCACGTCTGGAAGGACGACCAGATGCTCGGACGGGTGACCTCCATCGGCTTCTCTGGCCAATCCGTGCTGGCCGGCGACGCCGCGGCACGCGCCATCCGACGGCTCGATCGCTCGGGCCGAGTCCTCAATACCGTCGGCGCGGATAACAACGTGGGCGGCTTCCTGATCCCGAACGGGGTCGTGAGCTTCGCTGTGGATGCCGAGGGCGTGATCCATGCCGCCAACCCCGGCAAGCACCGCGTGGAGCGATACTCCCCGGAAGGGAAACTGCTCGGCCACTTCGGAAAGTTCAGTTTCCACGATCCTGCCGGCTTCACCGGCTGCTGCAACCCCACGAACATCGCCGTTTCCGGCCGTATCTACGTCACCGAGAAAGCCGGTCCAAGGCTAAAAGTCTACAGCCGCGACGGCGAGTTCCAGGGCGTGATCGCAGCCAACTGCTTCGATCCCAATTGCAAAAACATTTCAGTCCAGGCCGGCACGGGGGGGCGAGTCTACGCCGCGGACACGGTCAAGCTAGAGATCCTCGTCTTCGAACCGGAGGCCGCATGAACCAGAATGTGACCCGTCGCGTTGCGGTTGCCGCGCTTGCGGGCGGCGCCGGATTCCTGATCCAAAAGGCACACGGACAAGTGGTTTGGCAGGTGAATGCCTCGAGGTGCCTCAACAGTCGCCTGGGAGAGGTGGGCATCGAAGCCTGCAATCTCTGCACCTCCTCCTGTGTGGTCAGCCTCTCCGCTGTGCGCGCGGTCAACGATCATTCAAAGTGCGGCCGGTGCAACGTCTGCCCCGCGTATTACAACATCTCTAGCGCGGTGGACGAAAAGGGCGTGCCGAGTGAGAAGCTCTGCCCGCGTGACGCCATTACCCGCAAGCCCATAGGAAAGCAAGATCCAGAGGATCCTTCCAACAATTTCTACGAGTATGTCATTGACGAGGAAAAGTGCGATGGATGCGGCCGCTGTGTGATGAAGTGCAAGGAGCCGCTCGGCCTCGGCTCCATCACTTTGCGGGTGCGCTACGACAAGTGTGTCAACTGCAACCGCTGCGCGATTTCCACCTCCTGCCCTAAAAACGCCCTGGAGCAGATCCCGCTTCCCGAGGCCTTGAAACCCGGGGAGGCCCGCCGGACCGAGTAGTATGGGTCGCCGTCTCCACATCGCGGGACTGTTACTCCTACTCTTGCTGCCGTGCGAAGCGTTCGCGCAGGCCATCCAATACACCCGCCCTGTGGAGACCGCCCCGCAGGAGAACTCCATTGGCGGCGGCTACAAGACCCCCGTCGTGCAGAAGCCCCGGCCACGCGAGTACTGGTTCCAGGTTTTTGACGTCGTGCTGCTCGCGGCAGCCATGGGGGTCTCGGTTTGGATCGTCCTGAAACGGCGCAGCCGTCGCTGGCTGGTGGCCCTGGCGATCTTCTCGCTCGCCTACTTCGGCTTCTACCGCGAGGGCTGCATCTGCCCGATCGGCGCCATCCAGAACGTCACGGTGGCGCTTACCGATCCGCGCTACTCGATCCCGATTGTGGTGGTCGCGACCTTTTTCCTGCCGCTATTCGTGGCGCTCTTTTTCGGTCGCGCGTTCTGCGGCGGCGTATGCGCGCTGGGAGCGATACAGGAGATGGTGGTGCTGAAGCCGGTACAGGTACCACGCCGGATCGACCGCGCGCTTGGCCTGCTCCGATACGCTTATCTGCTGTCGGCAATCCTGTTCGCACTCAAGCCCGCCATCGCGCGCGATTTCCTCATCTGCCGTTTCGACCCGTTCGTCGGATTCTTCCGTAAGACCGGCGCGCCGCACATGCTCATGATCGGCGGCGCATTCCTGGTAGCAGGGATGTTTGTCGGCCGTCCCTATTGTCGGTATTTGTGCCCCTACGGTGTACTGCTCAAATGGTGTTCGCGGTTGGCGAAGCGCGGGGTCAGCATCACGCCGCACCGCGAACTGGATTGCGGCTTGTGCAAGGAAGCCTGCCCATACGGCGCCATCGAGCAGATGCGCGCGGTGGGCAAGGATTGCCTGTACTGCGCCCGCTGCTATTCCTCCTGCCCCAATGAGGGCGAACGAGCACACGCCAAGCACGACCTCGTGGTAATTGGCGGAGGCACAAGATGATCCGCCGCCTGGCGCGTGTCTCCGCCGGCGTCATCGCTGCACTCACGTTGCTCCTTCTGGTCGATTGGGCGGTCGCGACCAGCCGGGCGCCCAAGGACGAAAAGCTTATCAAGGACATCCAGGAGACGGTCAAGAACGACGCTTCCTTCGCGCCGAAACTGGCGGCTGAGCAGAAGCGCGTCACCGACTACCGCAAGTCCCGCAAACGCCGCGACAACTGGATCGCGAACGGCCTGATTACAGCCGCGATTGTTTTTCTGGTCTGCGCCAGGCGCAACCTGCCGCGGCATATTCCAGCGCCTCCGCCGCGCGCTGCGCACCGCGCCGGCACGGAGCAGAAGTATCCATGCCCGCGCCGGGCCCTCGCAGTGGATGAAGCCATCGACCTCGCGTTTGTGGACGAAGCGGTTGCGAGAATCGGGCGCGGACGGGAGGCATCCATCCCGCTGCTTCAGGCGATCCAGACCCACTACCGCTACCTGCCGGACGAAGCCCTGCGCCGCCTGTGCGAGATCACGGAGATCACACCCGCGCAGATCGCCGGGACATCCTCCTTCTACGGACAGTTTCGCCGTTCGCCGGTAGGCGAGCACATCGTCAAGGTATGCCACGGAACTGCTTGTCACGTGTCCGGGGCGCGTCAGATTACCGACGAGCTACGCCGCTACCTCGCCATCCAGGAGGGTCAGGACACGGACGCCTCGCGACAGTTCACGATCGAGGAAGCTGCCTGCCTGGGCTGCTGTAGCCTGGCGCCCGTGCTCATGGTCGACGAGCACACGGCTGGACGCCTCACCCCGAACGCTGCACCGGAAGCCTTACGGCCGTTCGAGAAGGAGCCCGCGTGAGCCGGAATGCCGGGCTTGAGATTCGCGTGGGGCTCGGTTCGTGTTGCATTGCCGCAGGCGGCGCAGTCGTGCGTGCTGCCATCGAAGCCGTTGCCCGTGAAGCCGGAGCCGAGGGTGTCGTCAAGACCGTCGGCTGCAACGGACTCTGCCACCGTGAGCCGATGGTCGAAGTCGTCAACGGCAATGGCACCACGATTTACGGCAATCTGACGGCCGAAACCGCGCGCGCCGTCGCCATGCGCCACCTCAGCCCAAGCAACATCGTGACCCGCGCGCGATGGATCGTCGGTAAAAAGGCCGAAACCGCCGCGAACCTTTTCGACGGTGCGCCGTACCTCCGTCAGCAGAAGCGCATCGTACTCGAGAACTGCGGCGAGATCGACCCGCTGAATCTGGACGATTACCTCGCCCGCGACGGCTATCGCGCCCTGCGCACCTGCCGGGAAGCGATGACGCCGGACGCAGTGATCGCCGCCATCTGCGATTCCGGCCTGCGCGGACGCGGCGGCGCAGGCTTCCCCAGCGGCCGCAAATGGGAGATCGGACGCAGCCAGCCGGGCGAAGTCAAGTACGTGATCTGCAATGGCGACGAGGGCGATCCCGGCGCATTCATGGATCGCGCGGTGCTCGAGAGCGACCCGCACCGCGTCCTCGAGGGCCTTGCAATCGCGGCCTACGCCGTAGGCGCTTCCGAGGGCTTCCTGTACATCCGCGCCGAGTACCCGCTGGCCGTCCGGCACGTGCGCGCTGCCATTTGCGCCGCGATGGAGCGCGGGCTGCTCGGCGTTCTGCGGCTGGAAGTCCGGGAAGGTGCCGGCGCTTTCGTTTGCGGCGAGGAGACCGCGTTGATCCAGTCGCTCGAAGGTGGGCGCGGGATGCCGAAGCTGCGTCCTCCCTATCCGGTGGAACGCGGATTTCGCGGTTGTCCCACGGTTATCAACAACGTCGAGACGCTAGCCTGCGTCCCGTGGATTCTGCGGCACGGGCCCGCCGCGTTCGCATCCCTGGGAACCGCGACCAGCAAGGGCACCAAAGTATTCGCGCTCGCCGGCAAGGTCAATCGCGGCGGGTTGATCGAAGTCCCCATGGGGCTGACCATTCGAGAGGCCGTGGAGGGAATCGGCGGCGGAGTCAAGAACGGGCGTCAGTTCAAAGCTGTGCAGTTGGGTGGACCCTCCGGCGGCTGTATCCCCGCTAGCCTGGCCGATACTCCCATCGATTACGATGCGCTCGCTCAGACAGGGGCGATCATGGGCTCGGGCGGCCTGGTGGTGCTCGACGACCGCGATTGCATGGTGGAAATTGCCCGCTTCTTCCTCCACTTTACTCAGGCCGAATCCTGCGGCAAGTGTACCTTCTGCCGCATCGGCACGAAGCGCATGCTCGAGATTCTGGAGCGTCTCTGCAAAGGTGAGGGCCGCGGTGATGATCTCGAGAAGCTCGAAGAACTCGCCTCATACGTCAGCCGGGGCAGCCTTTGCGGCTTGGGACAGACCGCGCCCAATCCCGTGCTCACTACGCTGCGCTACTTCCGCGACGAGTACGAAGCGCACCTGCACGAGAAACGATGCCCCGCGGGCCGTTGCGCAGGGCTGGTTCGCTACCACATCAACGACAACTGCATCGGCTGCACCCTCTGCGCGCAGGCGTGCCCGGTGGGTGCCATCACCTACCGTCCCTACGAACAGCACACCGTGGATGACGCGCTATGCACGCGCTGCGATATGTGCCGGCAGGCTTGCCAGGATGATGCCGTGGAGGTGGTTTAGATGATCCACCTCACCATCGACGGACGGTGCGTTGCGGTGGAACCCGGCACTACGATTCTGGGCGCCGCCGAGTGGTTGGGCATCCGCATCCCCACCATGTGCCACGTCAAGGGCATCGAAGCGGCGGCGTCCTGCTTCATCTGTGCCGTGCAGATTGAGGGACGGCGGACGCTGTCTCCCGCATGCGCCATGCCCGCCGCCGAGGGTATGGTAGTTCATACCCAAACCGCGGATGTGCGGAAAGCCCGCAAGATAGCGCTCGAATTACTGCTCTCGGACCATGCCGGCGAATGCCAGGCACCATGTGCCGCCCGCTGTCCCGCTGGGCTCGACATACCGGGTTTCGTGTGGGGCATTGCCACTGGCGATATTCACCACGCCATGGAAGTCATTGCGGACCGCCTCGCGTTGGCCGGGTCGCTTGGCCGCGTCTGCCCGCGCCTCTGCGAGCAGGAGTGCCGCCGATGCGAACTCGATGAGGGCCTCACGATTGGCGCGCTGCACCGCTACGCGGCGGACCTCGACGCGGCGGATCGAAGCCCCTTCCAACCGCGCTGCGACCACACCACCGGACAACGCGTCGCCATTATTGGCGCCGGTCCCGCCGGACTCTCCGCCGCCTGGTATTTGCTGCAAAGGGGTCACGCCTGCACGTTGTTCGACGCCCACCCACACCCCGGCGGCATGCTCCGTTACGGCATTCCCGAGTACCGTCTGCCCAAGCAGGCGCTCGACTGCGAAATTGACGCCCTCCGCCGACTCGGTGCGGAGTTCCACATGAATACTCGCTGGGGCGTCGATTTCACACTGGCGAAACTGCGCACCCGATACCAGGCCATGTTCGTGGCCATCGGCGCACAAGGAACCCAAGGGTTGCGCTGCCCCGGTGAGGATATCGCGCTCCCCGGTATCCGTTTCCTGGAGGAGGTCGCTGACGGGAATACGCCCACCATCGGCCAGGATGTCATCGTCGTGGGCGGCGGCAACACCGCGATGGATTGCGCCCGGACCGCACTCCGCCTGGGCGCACGAGTGCGAGTCTTCTATCGCCGCACACGTCAGGAAATGCCGTGCCTGATGGAGGATGTGGAGGGGGCGGAAGCCGAGGGGATTGAAATCGAATACCTGGTAGCGCCCGTGCGCATCGAGCGCACCTCTGCCGGTCTAAAGCTCACCTGCCGCCGCATGCTCCCCGGTGAGCCGGACGCGTCCGGGCGGCATAGTCCCGTGCCTGTCGAGGGCTCAGATTTTACGCTTGCCTGCACCGCAGTGATCGCCGCCATCGGCCAATCGGTGGAACGCGCGCTCGCGGAACGCGAAGGCCTGCGCGTCAACTCATGGGGCATTGATGCCGATCTGCACACGATGGCCACCAGTCTTCCCGGCGTCTTTGCGGGCGGGGACGCCGTGCTCGGCGCCGACCTTGCGGTGCGCGCCGTGGCTGCAGGTAGGATGGCCGCCGCTTCGATTCATCAGTACCTCTCGGGCGAGCCAGTCACGGGCGAAGCGGTCAGCGCCGCGGTGGTGATGCGACCTGTCGACGATGCGGAGCGCGCCGCCATCTTCCGCAACATCGAGAAGGCTCCGCGGGTTCGGCTTCCCGGAATCCCCATGGAGCGCCGCCTCACGACCTTCGCCGAAGTAGAGGGCCGCCTGCCAGCGGACGATGCCGTCCGGGAAGCGCGCCGCTGTATGACCTGTGGCTGCCGAAAGGCAGACTGCTGCACCATCCGATCCCTGGCAAGCGAGTACGGAGCGGACGTGACCCGCTACTCCGGTGCGCGCCGCCGCTTCGCCGAGGACGATTCGCACACCGAAGTCGTGTACGAGCCAGGCAAGTGCATCTCTTGCGACGCCTGCGTGCGGATTACGGCCGCCGCAGGAGAAGGATTTGGGATGACGATGATCGGCCGCGGATTCGATGTGAGGGTGGCCCCGCCATTTGGAAGGCCTCTTTCGGAAGCTCTGACCGTAGCCGCCCGCCGCTGCGCCGAAGCGTGCCCGACCGGAGCGTTGGCCTTACGCACCATGCGGGCCTGCGAATGCCAATATTAGACTTCATTTACGTCTGCGTGGTCTAAAAAAAATCAGCCGCCGATGAGAGCGAATGAACGCCGACAAAATCAAAGACTGTTGTCGGCGTCAATCCGTGTTGATCGGCGGCTGCGAAATGAGTTTCCGTTTCCTGCTAACGCTGTTTCATGATGGCCGCCAAGGCCCGCATTCGACCTGCATCGGTTGCCGACTTCGCGTTTGCGGCATCCTTGTCGAGAGCGTTGCCCATAGCCTGTAGCTCGGCGGTATCTTTCCGGCTGGAGCCCGGCTTTTCTACTTTGGCGATCGCCTCTTTCAGAGAAGCAATCCGTGCTGCACCAAGTGCTCCGCTACGCTCGAGCTGTGCCACGTATGCTTTACCCACGGTCAGATTTTGCGGCCACTCGATCTTGGGCTGGCTCTGCACGTTGAGGATGTCGAAATGCACTTGGTTCGAGGCGTCGATCTCCTCCTGCGTGAGGAATTTGCTCGGCGTCAATCGGAACACGTCGACTCCGCGAGCGATCTCGGAACCGTAGATGTAGCCGTTATACCAGTAGACCGACCAGAAGCCGCCGGTGCCGCGCTTCACCGCGTCGAGCGGACCACGGTCGAAGTAAGCGATCTCGAAAGGGTGCGAAGGGTCGGTGAAATCGACCATGGAGAGGCCGCCCTGATACCACGCTTGGACGAAGATGTCGCGGCCGGGGATCGGCACCAGCGAGCCATTGTGTGCCACGCAGTTCTCCAGGTCAGTCTGCGGGGCCGGCATCTTGTAATACGAGGACAAGGTCAACTTGCGATTCGAGAGGCTGAAGATGGCGTCCGCACCCCAGTGCATCGGGTCGGTCGCCCGGCAGCGGGGCTGGGATCCGCCGCCCCATTCATCCGTATAGAGCACTTTGGAACCGTCATTGCTAAAGGTCGCGGAGTGCCAGTAGGCGTAGTTGGGATCGCTGACGGCGTCGATGCGCTTGGGGTGGATGGGATCGGAGATGTCGAGCAGGATTCCGTTTCCCGAGCAGGCGCCGGCGGCGAGGCCGACAGCGGAATAGATGGTGATGTCGTGGCACTGGTTAGTGGTTGAGGTCGATTGAGTGCCTTCGCCGTGAGTACCGCCCTTCCAGAGTCCATCCACGTCGCCGCTCTGCGTGTCGGTGAAGATCCGCGGGCTGGAGACGATCTTGGCCTGCTCGGGGTGAGCCAGGGGCACCTTGATGATGTCGATGCGGAAGAGCGCGGTCTCCGGATTAGCCTTTGGATCCCCGCCGGAGCAGCCTGCCAGTTCCTCGGCTTGACGGACGGGGCCGGTGCCCGAGATATAGACGTAGACATTGTCCTTATCTTTCGGGTCGACTAAAAGGCTGTGGGTGTGCGATCCGCGGCAGCTTTGTACGGCCGCGACTTGCTTGGGGTTTTTGAGATCGCTGATATCGAAAATGCGGACGCCGCGGAAACGGTCGGGACTGGGGGGCGTAGGGCGGCGGCCGCCGCGTCCGGCTGGAGCAGCGGGGTCCCCGGGGGCTGCGGGAGGCGCAGTAGCTGTTTCCGGCGGTGCAGCGGGTGGTTCAGGTTGGGCATTGGCGGGCACGGGAATGCCCTGCGTGCCGCAATCGATGCGCCCGTTCATGGCTTCGGCCGACATAAAAAGCAGATGGCCGTACACCGAGACGTCGCCCTGTCCGCCGGGGCAGACGAGCGAAGTACCCAGTTTGATCTGACTCGGGTTATCGATGTCGTAAAAATTGATGCCGTTGTAATTGCCGACGAAGAGATGGTTGCCGTTAAAGGCGAGGTCGGAGTTGACGCTCCCGGTGTTGATGGTGGGACCTCGCCCGCCCCGGCCGCCACCAGGCGCATTGGCGGGGGGAGGGGGAGGCGGAGGTGGCTCCGGGGCGTTGGGATCAGGAGCGAATCCGGGCGGCTTTCCGATACTGGCGATCTTTTGCAATCCGAAAATCGCTTCGCCAGCGTCGTAGAGACCGGGCTTGAGGCCGATCCGGGGATCGTCCGCGCCTGCACGCGGGTTGGAGTACACGGTAGGGGGCGCAGCCTTACTGGGGTCGGGTTGTGGACCCCTTTGCGCGATGCCGAGCGCGGGTACGCTTAGGGACGCCGCGAGCGCGAAAGCCGCCCGAGAACGGCTGTAATATCGTCTGATCGTCATTTCTTCTCCTTGTCAAGCATGCCGCGCATGATTTTGATTTCTGCGCTCTGGGTGTTCTCGATGTCGGTGGCGAAGTCGAACAAGACGGGGTCCTGACCTGCTCCCGGGGTGTTGAAAAGGTCGTCCACCATGGTGAGCGCGCCACCGTGGTGTTGGATCATTCCAGTAAGGAACAGGTGATCGAACTGGGCGCCCCTGGCTTTGGCAAGGGCGCTCATCTGTTCGGGAGTGAGCATGCCGGGCATCAGCATGTGCATCTTCATGTTTTTCATCTCGGCCGCGCTCATTTTGCTATGGTCCATCTGCATGCTGATGGGTTTGCCGCGGCTTTCCAGCCAACGCTGCATGAACCCGATCTCGTCGGTTTGCGAGATCGAGATCTTCTCCCCGAAGGATTTCAGCGCTGGGCTTTTTCCGCGGGTGCGCAGGAGGGCGACCATATCGACGGCCTGAGAGTGATGCATGATCATGCCCTGCATGAACTCGACGTCAGCGTTGAATGGGGCTTTGGGCTCAGTTCCAACGGTGGCTTCGGTTAGAAATTTGGTGGGTTGGCCAGGGGCGCCCGGCTGGACGATGGGAGCGGATTGCTGCGCGGACGACGCGATTGCCCCCAATACGAGCAGCGACGCGGTTAGAAATAGACTGCTAGGAACCATGCGTTACTATACAATTCGCGTTTTCCGACAGTCAAATGCGGTCTGCTGGCTATTCCGATCTTTGGGTCTTCGCACCGGGACATGTACCGTCACCACTCCGAGATCAAGTCGGCCTACGATATCTGCCTGCCGGGTGATTCGCTGAAGTAGCGGAGCGTTTACTTTCGCACCGATTCGTTCATCCGCTCCAGTTGCTTGGCGAGAAATGCCATATCGCTGAAGGGATCTCCGCCGTTGCGCGCCCAGTGAACGCGCCCCAACTTGTCGATCAGGATCGTCGAGTGCAATTCGGCCTCCTCGAAATCGTCATAGGAATGGAAGCGGTGCGCGTTGGCGGCATGGTCGTCCGAGAGCAGGCGAATCGGCAGATTGCCGAACTGTTTCAGGCCCTGCGCGTTCTTCTGCGGATCGGCACTGCTGACAGCCAGCACCACGGTGTCCAGACGCTCCCAATCGTCCTTCTTGTTGCCGATATCGTGCAACTGGCGCATGCAGTGCGCGCACTCCGCACCCAGGTAGAAGACCAGGATCACGTTCTTGCCCTTATATTCCTCAAGCGTGACGGGCTTGCCATTGGGGTCTTTCGCGTCGAGCAGTGGAGCGGTGTAGGGCTCCCAGACGCTCGGACCGAACTTCTCGAGCGAGGTACGGGCGTAGTTGCGCTGCGGCCGCGGAGAAGTATCGCGTGGGGTGGCCGTGATTCCGGTTGCCGTGGCACGCGCAAGAATGGGAAGCCCCTTGTCGGCATCGGCCGATACGAACAGGAGCCGCGCCATCGCGTCTTCCGCTTTCGTCTTCTCGCTGGCGGCGGCGTAGGCGCGCACCAACCCGGATAGCGCAAACAGATCGTTCCTGGTCAGCGTGAGCGCCTTCTCGAAGGACTCGGCCGCGAGCACCGGGCTCCTAGCCTGGAGATGTGCTTCTCCCAGCGCGTTGTACAGCGATTCGGGATAGAACGGCGGATCGGCATAGCGCCTCTGCATGTCGAACTCCCGTTCGGCGGCGTCGGTGAGGAACTTCAGACCATCCAGAGTTTCGCCGCGGGCCATTGCCAGGCGCCCGCGCAGCTCCAGCGCTTCGATCTCGTACATCTCCGTCATCGATTTGTTCTTTTCGAGATCGCCCTTCAGTTTGGCGTGGGCGGCGAGGCTCTTTTCGGCGTGCACCGGATCGCCCTTGCCAAGCCACGCCCTGGTCTCGAAGTATGCCCGATTCACCTTATCCGCGAAAATGTCGCGCCACGGGATGGTGCCCTCCTTGAGCAGATCGTCCCAGCGCTCGAACTTCACGAGAGCGCGCGCCAGCGCGGCGATCCCGTAGGAATGACTGCTTCCCGTGGCCTCGTCGTTCCCCTGCGGATCGAGCGGCGCGTCGATCAACTGCCTGGCGCCCGCAATCGCCGATTCTGCCATGCCAAGCTGTTCTCGGATGTAGCACAGGTAGTTCAGATTGTGGCCGTAGTTCCAGTTGTTGAAAGGAAACGTGAGCCGCTCTTTCATCTCCTGCTTCTCGCGGCGGGTGGCGGAGTCCATCGAGATGGCCGCTTCGTTCCACATGCCCACGATGCTGAAGATGTGCCCGGGCATGTGCAGGGCGTGGCCGATGTCGGGGACGATTTCACCGTAGCGGCGGGCGCTATCGAGAGCCTGCTCGGGCTCGTGGTAGTCCCAATTGTGGATGCGATAGTGATGCGCACCGGGGTGGTCGGGCTGCTTTGCGAGAATCTCGCGGATCATCAATTCCGCGCCGTAGCGGTCGTCGCCCATAGTGTTAAGCGCGAGGAGTGCGCGGGCCTCCATGTCGTCGGGATACTTCACGCAGAGGGTTTCGAGCAGTTTCTTGCCGCGCTCTCGCCCGTCCTTGCGATCGTGGAGAGGATCGGGCAGAAGTTCGACGGCGAGGGCCTCGATGTAGAGTTGCTCGCGCGGGCTCACCCGGTCCTTGCGCTTGACGGCTTCGCGAATCATATCGGCAGGCCGGTTGCCGCCGCCCAGTCCGGAGCGCGCCAGACCCCAGTAGGCCATGGCGTTATCAGGCTCGAGCTTGAGGCACCAGCGGAATGCGCGCTCGGCCTCGTAATCGGCGAAGGAGTGCAGCAGGGCGTTGCCCTGGTCGAACCAGCGCTGCACTTCGGGATTACTGGTGGTGATGGGGAAATGTGCAACCCCGATGCCGGTCATGGCGACCGGCTTCTCGCGCGGTCCCGTATCGAAGGCTTCGCCGTGCTGCGAGTGTCCCAGTTTGGCAAGGACTTCGCCGGTGGTGGATTGGAATGCGCACAGCGGGACAGTGCAGAGTGCGATTGCCAGCAGACGTAGGGATAGCGATTGGATCATGGCGGATTTCCCTCGAGTTATCGGTCAAAGTATACAACGAGGCTTCGAGAGCTAAGACGCGGGATCCGTCCCATTTCTTCCCCAGGAAGTCGCGCCCACGAGCATGGACATGGGGAGGAAGCAGCCGATCAGCGTCTTACTTGCCTGGCGAGACCCGGTAAAAGCCCGAGGCGTGGGGGGCAATCTTGAATGTCTGCCCGATGTCTTTGCTACCAAGTTCTTGCTTCGCCCAAAGGTCCCGAACGGTGCAGTTCGACGGCAAATCCAGATCGGACCAGTTCACTTTAATGTCTTCGTCCTGGGTGTCACCGATATTAAACACAGCCAGGTATTTCGCGCTTGCGCCGGGCAACTCCGCGACCCATGCCACCTGGTTGCCGCGCGTGAACAGTTCCCGGCTGGAGACGGCCTTCTGGTTGACGCCGATCACTTCGTCATTGGTGATGAGGTCGAGAGTCCATTGGTCATTATCCGGGAGGTTACCGCCGAACATGAGCGGTGAGCGCGCGATCGACCAGAGCGTCATGAGGGTCCGCTGCTCGTTGTGGGTCAGCAGGGACATGCGCGGGTCGCCCCGTTCCGCCCGGATACCGATGTGGCCGAGGGGAAGCATGTCCCCATCCGGCCAGTTGCCGGCCTTGACGTAGCCGTTCCATTTCGTGAAGTTCGGGAACTGCCGTTTGAGGTCCACCCAGCGATCCCAGAAGTCGTCTGAGATCCGCCACATTTGTGCGTACTTGCCGATAAACGCCGCTTTATCGGCGTCGCGGGTTCCCGGCGACAGGCTGAGGACGACGGGCCGCCCGGTATTCCGCAGCGCAGTACTGAGCGCCGCGATCTCGCTGGAGTGGTCGCCGCGCTCGCCGGACCCGAACATATCGTCAGCCTTGATGAAATCCAGACCCCATTCCGCGTAAAGTTTGGCGATAGCGTCGTAGTAGTCCTGCCCGCCTGGCTTGGCAACGTCGATGCCGTACATGTCGGAGTTCCAACGACAGACGGAGTTCTTGTCGGCGATCTCGGAGGCCTTGTGCGCGCTGCCGGCGATGGGAAGGTCGCGATCGACGGCGCGGCGCGGAATGCCGCGCATGATATGAATGCCGAATTTCAGCCCCTTCGAATGCACATAGTCGGCGAGCGGCTTGAAGCCTTTTCCATCCGAGGCCGAGGGAAAGCGGTTCGGCGCGGGCATGAGGCGCCCATTGGCATCCATCACGAGTTCGGTGTCGGGCCGGTAGCCGTGGCTCTTCGGATTCGGCTCCGACCATTGAATATCGATGACAATGTATTGCCATCCGTGGGCCGCGAGGTTCCTTGCCATATAGTCGGCATTGGCTTTGACTTCGGCCTCGGTGACACCGGTGCCAAAGGAGTCCCAACTGTTCCATCCCATGGGCGGGGTAGGCGCGAGTACGCTTTGCGCCACCACCGGCGCACAAAGAAGAATGAGCGCCACTGCGAAGCGGGTTACGGCGGCAAGGGTCACTTTGCGATCTCCTTGGTTCATTGTGGACCACTACATGGGCATATTCTGACCTCTCCCGCAGAATTGTCCGCGGGGCCCTTATTATCATTGTGGCAATGCAATGGAAGAAGATCTTCGCGGGCATCCGTGGCGCAAACACCCTGTTTGCAGCGTCGAGACTCAGCTCGGCGCTTTTCGCGCGTCCACCCGGTGTGACTGCCGGCGTCTTCGACTCTGCCTCTGCACTTCCCGAATCTGCTTACCCAGCCGCGGGCAGAAGATTGCCGCTCCTAACCCCGGCAAGATATCGTAGTCGGTTGCAGGATTTCGATGCCCCACCTGACCACCACAGAGTTGATCCACCTGGTCGAACGCCACGGGTACGCACTGCTTTTCTTCTGGGTGCTGGCTGAGCAGGGAGCGCTGCCTATTCCTTCGGCCCCTCTGCTGGTTGCTGTAGGGGCACTGATCCGCAGGGGGAGCCTGCATGCGGCGGCGGCTATGGCTTGCTGTCTGGCCGGCGCTCTAGCAGCTGACCTCGTGTGGTTCTCTTTCGGACGCACGCGCGGCAAGAGCGTTTTGCGGTTCATCTGCCGCGTTTCGCTCGAACCCGATTCTTGCGTAAGACGAACGGAAAATGACTTCATCAGATATGGGTTGAACACGCTTCTGTTCGCCAAATTCGTGCCGGGGTTGAACGCGGTTGCAGCGCCCCTGTCGGGCAATTCCGGAGTCGGCGTCGCTCGCTTCCTGGCCATCGACAGTTTGGGGATCATGCTCTGGAGCGGCGCCTATTTGGCCCTGGGTTATCTCTTCAGCGACCAGATTGAAGACGCCCTGGCCTACGCGCAACGGCTAGGTTCCGGAGTCCTGATTCTGCTGGCAGCCCTTTTCGCCGCCTGGATCCTCCGGAAGTTCATTCAGAGACGGCGATTCCTAAAAACACTCGAGGTCGCCCGGATTACGCCCGAGGAGTTGTGGGACCGCATGGACGCCGGCGACGACCTGTACATTATCGACCTACGAACTGCACCGGACGCCGACGGGCCGTCCGTTCCCGGGGCGGTCCGCCTTTCCATTGAGGATCTCACCAGCAATTCGAAGCAGATCCCTCGGGACCGCGAGGTCATCCTGTACTGCACTTGACCAAACGAAGCTTCCAGCGCCCGTGCGGCGCTGCTGCTCAGGTCCCGGGGCATCAGCCAGGTACGTCCGCTGCGGGGCGGCGCAGAAGCATGGGCCAAAATGATGCAATCGCGTGGCTGACGCCGGCAGGCGCCGGCCGGGCAAACGCAAGCGCGATCCGAAAGCAAGATTCTCTCGCACCACCCGTCCTTGCCGCCGATTCTCCAGAGAGGGCAATGGGCATAGTCCGACAGCCCACTTCTCGGGAACGGTAGGTGATGGAGCGGTTTGGCGGGTGGCCGACAACGTTGGCGATGGCTCCCCTAACCCAAGAAGATGGCCCGGCATCCCGCCCGAATCGGAGAGCCCGGTAGCCTTTCGTGAATCCGTCCGGCCTGTTGCGCACTCAATACTATCAGAATCAGGGTGCGTCAGATGATGATTGAAAAGGCTACTGAAGTCCACAGGCTTGCCTGTCGGGAAGTGCGGGGTGGGAATCATCTGGCAGCGTATACCGCGGAGTTGCCGGGATTAACGGGCTGGGTTTCCTGCCGTCCACTCCAACCCTCTCCACGCGGTGGAGACGTTTATTACATGTCATCGTGTAGTCAAGGTGTGATGGCGCGGGTGGTCCTGGCGGATATCGCCGGACACGGGAAAACTGTCAGCCTGGCCGCCGGCCGTTTGCGCGACGCGCTTCGTCACCATCTGGAGCGCTGGGACCAATCGACCCTGATCCGGGAGTTGAACGACCACTTTCTGAAGGGTCCCAAACGTACCCGATTTGCCACGGCCTTCATCGCCAGCTTCTATTCCGAATCAGGAGAGCTGCTATTTACGAATGCCGGACATATGCCTCCGCTGTGGTATCGTGCGGCTGTCAGGGACTGGAGTCTCTTGTCGGACTCGACCCCGCTCAGTAAAGAGATTGTGGACCTTCCGCTGGGGCTCATTGCGGGAACATTCTATACGCAGACAGCGATACAACTGGAACCCGGAGATCTTCTGCTGCTTTATACCGACGGAGTCAGCGAGGCATATGACGAATCCGGGACGCAATTGGGTCTGGACCGCCTGCTTTCCATGGCCCGGCGGCTGCCCACGGACTCCGCGGCGGCTGCCGGCCAAGGGCTGCTGGCGGCGGTAGGCCAGTTCCGCGGTGCGGCCCCGCTCGCGGATGATGAAACCGTCTTGGCCCTGCAGCGCGGGTCTGGAGGTAAGCATGGGTGACACGTCGAGCCGCATGCAGATCAAGTTCTCGGTGCCCAGCGACCCGCGATGTTTGCCGGTGGTTCGTGGCGCCATTGGTCCTCTCGCCGCCGCCATCGGTTGGGATGAATCCGAATGCAGAGCGATTGTCCTGGCGGTCGACGAGTGCTTAAGCAATGTCATCCGCCACGCCTATCACAACCGTAGTGACGGTTTGATGGAATTGGAATGCCGGGAGATGCCGGACGGGCTACAGATTGTATTGTTGGACAACGGCGATGCGCCGGACAGGTCGAAAATATGTGCACACGAAATGGGGAGCGATCAGCCGGGTGGCCTGGGAACTCACATCATCAAAGAGGTGATGGACAAGGTTTCGTACGAAGAGTCGCCAGAAGGCAATCGTTTTGTGGCGATCAAACACTTGAGGAAGACGACGTGAAGATCACGGTTCGTGACGTGGGAGTAACGAGAATCGTCGATGTGGACGGAGAGGTGGATCTCGGCACCTCTCCGGAACTACGCCGTGTTCTTTTCGCGGCCTTGCCTGCCGTGGGCAAGCTGGCACTCAATCTGGCGGCGATCCGGTACATCGATAGCTCCGGAATCGCGACATTGATCGAAGTCCTAAAGCGCTCGCAGTATCTGAAGAAGGAGTTCGTGTTGTTTGGCCTGAGCCCCGCGGTGCAGGACGTGTTTCGACTCACTCATGTGATTCGGGTCTTTCCGGTCTTTGTGACGGAGCAGGAGGCGTTAGGGTCGTAATGCAGTGGGCGGCAGGCGTGGGCGACGCGACCATGCGAAGCATCGCATACGTGGGCGCACTCGCCGAAATCTCGGCCAGGTCGCTCCGCTTGTTGTTCCTGTCGCCACTCAAACGCAGCCGCATGCTGCAGCGGGCAGTTCATGAGTCGATGGCGGCCGGCGTAGGCGCCGTTCCCATCATTTCGTTGATCTCCTTCTTTGTGGGAATCATCATCGCTCTGCAAGGCGCCTATGAGTTGCAGCGTCTGGGAGCCATGCAGTTGGTGACGAGCCTGGTGGCCGTCGCCATCACCAGGGAATTGGGGCCTTTGATTACGGCGATCGTAGTGATTGGAAGGTCGGGCTCGGCTTTCGCGGCTGAGATCGGAACCATGCGGGTGACCGAAGAACTGGACGCGCTCGAAACCATGGCTCTCGATCCGGTCGCGTTTCTGGTGGTCCCGAAATTCGTGGCGATGGCAGTGATGTTACCCTGCCTCGCCATCTGGGCGGACTTGATGGGGGTATTGGGCGGCAGCTTCTTTGGAGTGGTGGGCGGAGGTTTTACCTTCGGCGGGTACATGCTTGCCACCCGCGACGCCCTGTTCTTGCGCGACATTACCAGCGGCGTAATCAAGAGTTTGGTGTTCGGCATGGTGATCACTGCCGTCGGTTGCCACGAAGGATTCTCAACCGGGTCAGGAGCCGAAGAGGTTGGCCGTTCCACCACGTCAGCCGTGGTAATTTCCATTCTGCTGATTATCCTGATCGACCTGATCTTTACGTCGTTGTTCTATCTGACCCGAGGGGGACAGTAAGGTATGGCGGCCTCCGCTTCCCGGGACCCAATTATCTCGGCGCGCGATCTGCGTGTGAAGTATCGGGATCTGGAAGTTCTGCACGGCCTCACGTTCGACGTGCGGCGCGGGGAGACGATCGTGGTGATGGGTGGCTCCGGCTCCGGCAAGAGCACAACGCTGCGTACTCTGGTGGGCCTCGAGAAGCCTTCGTCAGGCCACGTGCTGATCAACGGAGTCGACATTTCCACCGCAACGCCCCGGGAGATGGACAGCATACGCAAACGTATCGGACTGGCTTTCCAGGGTGGCGCTCTGATCGGCTCGTTATCCGTAGGCGGGAATATTTCGCTGCCGCTGCTGGAACACACGACTCTCGAACCGAGCACCATCGAAGTTATGGTGCGGATCAAATTGGAGCAGGTCGGCCTGAGTGGATTCGAAAATTACAGCCCATCGCAGCTCAGCGGAGGGATGAAGAAACGCGCCGCTTTTGCCCGGGCCATGGCGCTCGATCCCGAGATCCTGTTCTTCGACGAACCTTCCGCCGGCTTGGATCCGATAACCGCGGCAGGGATCGACAACCTGATCCTCAGCCTGAAAAAAGCCTACGGGCTCACAATCGTGGTGGTGACCCATGAACTGGCCAGCGCGTTCCTGATTGCCGACCGAATCATCCTGATCGATCATGGCAGTATTGCTGCTATGGGGCCAGTCGAGGATGTCAGGAACAGTCAGGATCCAAGAGTCCGCCAGTTCCTGGACCGTATTGCGGATTCCACCTTGGACGACGATGTAGACCACCTGCGAATGTACACGGAAGGGATTGGGTAAGACGATGGAAGCGGTACGAGAACGAACGCTGGTAGGCCTGTTCGTCCTGGCGGCGGGAGCCCTTTTACTGGGGAGCGTCGTCGTGATTTCTGGCGGGCTGGGGACCGCTACTGTGTCGCATCGAGCCTACTTCAAATTCGCGGGCGGAGTGCAGCCGGGCGCGCCTGTGCGCTACGGCGGCATGCTGGTTGGCAAGGTTACGGCGGTCCGCGTGGATCCGGCGAACTCGACGCGAATCGAAATCGACCTCAGTGTAAATCGGGACGCGCCCCTGAAGGTCGACAGCGTAGCGAAGATATCCACCCTGGGCCCGCTGACCGACAACTACATCGAGATCTCGACAGGCAGTGAACAGGCCGCTCGCGCAGTGCCGGGTTCCGCGTTGCCATCCGCGGAAGCGTTCGGTCTACCGCAATTGGGAGACGCCGCTCAAGCGCTGATGCCTGACCTGCAGTCGGCGCTGAAGAAGCTAAACCAGAACCTCGACGGTTTGCAAGTCACGCTTACACGGGCCAACGATCTGCTGAACGATCACAATCGCGCGAACATCGCCGGTACGCTGAATGGTATCGATCGCATGGTAGCCGAGGTTCGGCCGAAGGCGAACGCATCTCTGGACAACCTTAACGGCATGCTGGTTGAAACACGCCCCAAGGTCGCTGCCAGTCTCAACAACGTGCAGGAATTGACTACCCGGCTCGGACCGCTGCTGGATGCCCTCAATGCCACCACGACTCGCGCCAACGACACGCTGGGGCATGTAGATTCCACCCTGATGGAGAATCGGGCGGACATTCGAGCGTCGGTGACGGGCTTACGGGATACACTGGCGAAGTCCACCGGGCTGCTCAACCAATTGAACCAGACATTGGATGCGAATTCCGCGAATATCGATGAACTACTGGAAAACCTCCGTCTGACCACCGAAAACTTGCGGACCCTGACCGAGACCTTGATGCATTCCCCCGCCAGCCTCATCCGCGGCTTGAACATCCCAGACCGCAAACCAGGAGACGTTCGGCAATGAGGCATCCACAAGCTAAGGACTAGGACTATGCGGCTGATGGTTTCGATCCTCCTATTGACCGCCGGGTACGTGGCCGAATCCGCGTGTGTCTCGACAAAGCCCGTTCACTACTACACGCTGCAGGCGCCTCCGCGACCTCCAGATCAGAGCAAGCCGGACGGTATTGTTCTTGTCATGGGCAATATTGCGACGCCGGAAGCTCTGCAGGACAGCCGGATTCGATATCGAGCGGGATCCAACCAAGCGGGTGCCTACGAATACCATCGTTGGACAGAACGGCCCGGATTGATGGTCCGCAATGCGTTGATACGCGATCTGCGGGGTTCGGGCAAATATCTCCGGGTATTGGAGTCGGGCAGTTCGATTGGCGGCGATTTCCTGTTGCGCGGCAAACTCGAGGAGTTTGACGAAGTGGACCGAGCCTCCATTCAGACCAGGATCTCGCTGCGCGTAGAACTATTGGATCGCAAGACTAATCAAAATGTTTGGGAATACACCGCGGAGAGGGAGGAACCCGTCAGTGGTAAGAGCGTTCCTGACGTGGTGCAATCGCTCGAACGGAACCTGCAATTTGTGGTCACTGAAATTTCCGGGCAACTCGATAAGTTTCTAGCCACGAGGCGGTGAGAGGCCTCGGTCTCTTTGCGTCCAGATTTTCATCAGAAAACTGGTACACACGTGTGATCGATTTGATCTTCCTTCTACGCCCATAAGACTGAAGAGCGAAATGCTCTTGAGAAGCAATCGCAAACCGGGAGTAAAAGAGTCACTGCAGAAGCTATGACCTTCTGCTTCCGGGCCCTGATGATCGCGATTGTGCTGGCCGGCGTTTCTCTCATTTCCACATAGCCAAGGCCAGGCGGGACCCTACCGCTGGCACGCTAATACGCGTAGAAAAAGGAGAAGAAGTCAATGAAAAAGACAATGAGAATTATGGCCTTGACGCTCGCTGCGATGGCGGGGTGTGGCCTGGTAAGCACTTTGGCGCATGCTCAGGACAACCAGGGAGATTCCGCTAGAATCGTGGGTTCCTGGCGGGTGACCGTGACGGTGACGAACCCGCCGGGATTTCCGCTGACGTCCTTTCCGGTGATGATGACCTTTCACTCGGATGGGACCACGTTGGGGAGTCGCCTGAGCTACATTCCCTACGGGCCGGGTGGCGCGGTACTCGAAACCACGGGACATGGCGCATGGCAACGGTCTTCCGCGAACCGGATCAACGCTGTTTTACAACAACTGCTGCAAGGCGGGCCTGGCAATACCGTGCTGTTAAATGGCGTCTTTTGGGCAACCGAAACGGTAAAGTTCCAGCCGGTGTTGGGACCGGATGGCAATTCATTCACTGCGCCATGGACCGGGGCCGTCGTAGATACGACCGGCATGACAGTGCTGCAAGGCGGCGGTACCATGTCCGCGGTTCGAGTCCAGGTGGAGCCCTAGTCGGGGAAACTCGGCGAAATGGCGGTCTGTTGCGGCCTGCCGAACTGCCGTTAGCTCGCCGTCACACTCTTGAGTTCGGGCAGAAGGGGTCATGCTCTCAGCGGATGCGATACCCGTCTGATTGGGAGTCGCCGATCGCCGCGTTAGGGATCCGACTCTGCCCCACCGGGCCAATCCATCAATGCTCGCGTGCTTACTCTTCGCGTAGCGCCGATGTCGGATCGAGCCCCGCCGCACGCCGCGCCGGCAGCCAGGAGGCGAGCGCCGCAATCGCGACGAACAGCAGTACGATCGCGCCGAAGGTCAGCGGATCGGTAGCCTTGACTCCTACCAGCAGACTGTTCAGGACGCGGGTCAGTCCGAACGCCGCCGCCACGCCGGCCACGATGCCGCCCGCGCTCAGCCGCAATCCCTGCCCTACGATGAGCTGGAAGATCCTGGCGGGCGCGGCGCCGAGAGCCATGCGCACTCCGATCTCAGCCGTGCGTTGCCGAACCACGGTCGCCAGAACACCATACAGGCCGATCCCGGCGAGCAACCCCGAAATCGCGGCGAATACCCCGATGAGCACGAGCGTGAAACGCGTTCCCGCCTCGGCCCGATCGACCCAGACCTCTACCGGCTGCAGGTCCGTCACCACGATGCCGCGATTGAACTTCGCGACCGCCGCACGGACCGTCGCCACATAGCGCGACGGATCGCCCTGTGTGCGGAGAATCCACTGCGAGGCGTTGCCGCCCCAAAATCCGTCGGACTCATAGATCTGCTCGCGGCCCCGCTGCGCCAGCGAGGTTTCCCGCTGGTGGGCGACCACACCGATCACTTCCACCCACTCGGGATCGGGCTTGCGGCGCTTCAAGAGGAATCTCTGCCCGATGGCCGATCGGTTCGGGAATGCCTTGGCTGCAAAGTCCTGGTCGATCATCACCACAGCGCGATCGGGGCGATTGTCCGCTTCGGAAAAGGTGCGCCCGGCGATCAGCCGCACGTGCATGAGCTCGAAATAACCGGGCAGCACGGTCTGCTCATCGGCCGCTTGAAACCGGGTAGCGTCGGCCAGGGCATCGGCCGTACCCCAGCGGACGGGCCCGAAATATCCGCCGGAGAGCGGCACCGTCGACGTGGCGGTGACACCCTCCACGCCTGGAATTCCCGAGAGCACAGCACGCATCTGATTGACGTACGCGGCGCGTTCGTCAACATTTTTCTCAAACGGCACCCCGAGAGTCTGAAAGCTGAGCAGGCCCTGGGGATCGAATCCCCGGTCGATGTGTTGCAGCGCCAGGAAGCTGCGGAACATCAGGCCCGACCCGATCAGCAGCACGAAGGAGAGGGCCACCTCCGTAATCACGGCGGCGCCGCGCAGATGACTGCCACTGCCGAGTCCGGAATTTCGCCCGCTGGAGCGCAGCACTTGCGCAATGTCCGGCCGCGACGCACGCAGAGCCGGCACCATCCCAAACACTGCTGCGGCAGCCAGTCCGGCGAGGGCCGCGAACGCCACACCTGCCGGATCGATGCTGACCGATTGCAGACGAGGCAGTCCCGCGGGGGCGATCGCCAGCAGTTCCCGAACCCCGACCCACGCCAGAGCGGCGCCGGCCAGCGATCCGCATCCTGCCAGCAGCAAGGACTCGCCTAGCACTCCGCGCGCAAGCCGCCATCGGCTCGCCCCTAAAGCGCTGCGCACTGCCAACTCGCGGCCGCGCGACGAAGCCCGCACCAGCAGCAGGTTGGCGACGTTCGCGCAGGCGATCAGCAGCAGGAAGATCGCCGACCCCATCAACGCGAGAATCGCCGGCCTCACCTCGGCCACCAGGTAGCGATGCATCGGCTCGATACGAATCTGGAAGCCGGCGGTCTGCCAGATAGAGCTCTTGCGGCGCGATTCTTCCGCCACGGCATCGGCGCGCGATTGGGCTCGCGCCAGGCTGATGCCGGGTTTCAGCCTGCCGATGATGCTGTTGGAGACCACCAGCCGGTTGGCCGGATCGTACGGCAGGCGCGCGCATACCCAAAAGTCGGGCGAACGTTCCACGCGCATGTCGGGCGGGAAGAGCAACTCGACGCCTGGCGCGAGCACGCCCGCGACGATCGGACCGCCTTTGGAACCCAGCATCGGATGGCCAATCATGGCGATGTTCCCGCCAAAGCGCCGCTGGAAGAACGCATAGCTCAACGCGACGACAGTCGCCGGACGTGGCGGAGCGGGAACGCCGGGCACCGCTTCGGGGACCGGCTGGCCGTCTTCGTCGGTGAAGTCGCGTCCGATCGCGATCTTGGCGCCGAGCAACCGGAACATATTCGGAGTCACTGCAGCGTAGCGGACCTGCTCGCGTGTCCCATCGTCACGGGAGACGACGGTCGGCCCGCTGTCGGCGACGGCGGCCAGGTCCTCGAAGGTGTCGCCTGCAGCGCTGCGCAAGTCGAAGAAGTCCGCGTTCGAGACCGAGAAATTGCGCACGTTGCGTTGCTTCAGATCGACGGTGGCGTAGACCAGTTGCCCCGGGTCGCGATACGGCAGGCTTCGCAGCAGGACGGCGTTGGCGACGCTGAAGATCGCAGTGCTGGCGCCGATTCCGAGCGCGATGGTAACGACAGCGGTGACGGCGAATACCGGGCTTTTGCGCAGAACTCGGGCCGCATGGAGGAGTTCATCGAACGGCATGTGGGTCCCCTGCTAGACCAGTGTGGCACAGGTAATTCGGGGAGCCGTGCTTCGCCGGGTTAAACTGATTCTTTATGCCAGATTCCTATCCCCCTTTGCAGGCGCCCAGCCGCCTTCTCTTCGGACCTGGTCCCAGCATGGTCGCCCCCCGCGTCTACAAAGCCATGGGACAACCAGTGGTGGGGCACCTGGATCCCTTTTTCTTCCAGGTCACGGAAGAGGTGCGCAGCCTGCTCGGATACGCCTATTCGACGGACAACCACTTCAATCTCGCAATGTCGGGAACCGGCAGCGCCGGTATGGAAGCGGCCGTTGCCAGCTTCGCCGAACCGGGCGTGAAGTTTGGTTTGCTCACCAACGGATTCTTTGGCGATCGCATCGGTGAGATGGCCCGCCGGCAGGGCGCCGACGTCGTAAGGCTTGAGAAACCGTGGGGCCAGCCGTTCGATCCGCAAGAGGTCCGCGATTTCGTCCGCCGCGAACAACCGCGCGTCGTGGCCTTCGTCCAGGCAGAGACATCCACCGGCCTCTTCAACCAGGCCAAGCCGATCTGCGAAGTGGCCCGCGAAGTCGACGCACTGGTGATCACGGACTGCGTGACATCGCTCGGCGGCATGCCCGTCCTGGTGGACGAGAACGGCATCGATATCGCCTATAGTTGCACCCAGAAGGGCCTCGGCTGCCCTCCAGGCCTCGCGCCCATGACGCTCTCGCCGCGCGCCCTGGAACGCCTGCGCGCGCGCAAGTCGGTGGTGCACACCTGGTATCTCGATCTTCTGCTGCTCGATACCTTCTACAGCGGACATCGCTACCACCACACCGCGTCAGCCACCATGTTCTACGCTCTCCGCGAGGGTCTCGCGATCGTGCACGAAGAAGGGCGCGAGAATCGGTGGGAGCGTCATCGCCGCAATCACCAGGCCTTCGTCGCGGGAATTGAAGCCATGGGACTGGCGATGCATGTATCCAATCCTTCCGATCGTCTCTGGACGCTGAATACGCCGCGTGTGCCCGCCGGGGTGGACGACGCCAAGGTGCGGCAGTATCTCCTGGAAGAGCGCAATATCGAGATTGCCGGCGGATTCGGGCCGCTTGCCGGCCAGGTCTTCCGCATCGGTCTGATGGGCTACGGTTCGACCGCCGAAAACGTGCTGTTCATTCTCGGAGAGTTGGAAGGCGCCTTAAAGAAGCAAGGGTACCAACCTGCGGGTGACGCTCGCGCCGCCGCTGAAAAAGTCCTGGGCGCAGCCGTATAACCGCACGGGAGGCTCGACCCGCATGACGATTCTCTGTCTCGCCAGCTACGAGAAGGGTCACGCCTTCATCCGTGAATGCAAACGCCAGGGATGCACCGTGCTGTTGCTTACGTCGCTGAGCCTGCAGCACAAGGCGCAGTTTCCTGTCGATTCCATCGACGAGATCTTCTATATGCCCGACGAAGATCATCGTTGGAACCTGAGCGATACACAGAAGGCCGTAAGCTTCCTCGCGCGAAGCCGTGCGATCGACCGCATCGTGCCGCTCGACGACTTTGACGTGGAGGTGGCCGCGTCGTTGCGCGAGCATCTCCGCGTGGCCGGGATGGGCGGTACCACTGCCCACTACTTCCGCGACAAGCTGGCGATGCGCATGAAGGCGCAGGACGCGGGCCTGCCCGTGCCCGAGTTCGTGCATGTCTTGAATTACGACCGGCTCCGCGAGTTCATGGACCGTGTCCCCGCTCCGTGGGTGCTCAAGCCGCGGTCCATGGCCGGCGCCATCGGTATCAAGAAGGTCCATCACTCCGAAGAATTGTGGCGTATGCTCGATGCGTTAGGCGACATGCAATCGCACTATCTGTTGGAGCGATTTGTCCCGGGCGACATCTTCCATGTCGACACGATTGTCTACGAGAACGAGATTCTCTTTGCGATCGCCAGTGGCTACGGCCGTCCGCCCATGGAGGTCTCGCATCAGGGCGGCATCTTCACCACGCGCATTCTGGAGCGAGACTCCGACGACGCGGAGCGGCTTCTGGAAGTGAATCGTGGCGTCATGAGCGGGCTTGGCATGCTGCGCGGAGTTTCGCACACGGAGTTCATCAAGGGCCGGGAGGACGGGAAGATTTACTTCCTGGAAACCTCGGCGCGCGTAGGTGGTGCGCACATCGCCGATCTGGTGGAGGCCGCCAGTGGTCTGAATCTCTGGGCGGAGTGGGCGAAGTTGGAAGTGGCCGGTGGTGGCGCGCCGTACCGCCCGCCGGAAGCGCGCCAGGACTATGCGGGCCTGCTGGTCTCGCTGGCCCGCCAGGAGCATCCCGATACTTCCGCCTACACCGACGAGGAAATCGTCTGGAGGATGAATCGGGACCATCACGTGGGCCTGCTGGTCAAGTCGCCCTCTGCGGAGCGCGTGAAGGAACTTCTGGCTTCGTATGCGCAGCGGTTCGAGCAGGACTTCTTCGCGTACATCGCTCCGAAAGAGACTCCCACAAGTTGAGCAAGAACACTCCCTTACGGTCGTGGCTCGTTGCGACCCGCGCGCGCAAGCAAGCGATGTCGCAATTCGCTCCGAAATCGCTCCCTTACGGTTACGAGCCGCGCGCGTAAGCAAGCGACGTCGCGATTCGCTCCGAAAATCACTCCCTTACGGTTACGAGCCGCGCGCGTAAGCAAGCGACGTCGCGACGGCTCCGAAAATCGCCCCCTTACGGTTACGAGCCGCGCGCGTAAGCAAGCGATGTCGCGATGGCTCCGAAATCACTCCCTTACGGTTGCGAGCCGCGCGCGTTAAGCAAGCGATGTCGCGACGGCTCCGAAAATCACTCCCTAACGGTTACGAGCCGCGCGCGTAAGCAAGCGCCGTCGCGAATCGCTCCGAAATCACTCCCTTACGGTTACGAGCCGCGCGCGTTAAGCAAACGATGTCGCGATGGCTCCGAAAATCACTCCCTTACGGTCGTGGCTCGTTGCGAGCCGCGCGCGTAAGCAAGCGATCTGACGATACGTCAACGCCTCTGAAACCACGTTTCACAGCTACGATTTACTTGAGACTCTGCCGCAGAGTTGCTGCCGATGCCGGGTCGGTGATGGCGAGCTGATCGACTTCCTTAGCGGCCTCTTCCACGGCTCCCGCCTTGGCGTAGAGCGCTGCCAGCAGCAGGTGGTTGGACGGATGTTCGCGTCGCGCGCTCTCGATCTCATCGGCGGTCTCTTGGCTGACCACCTGGAAACGGGCCTCCGGCGCTGGCGGTGTGGGCGCGTGTACGCTCTTGCTGCCAATCTGCGCGGTCACCTGCCAGTTGTAAAGCCGCCCTCGGGCAAGCGGATGCTCCACCTGCCATTCGGTTCCGGTGAGCGCTGGACTCTCCGCAACCTTTTCGAAATTCTCGTCGAAGATCGACACCACATAGTGCGTGGCGTTGGGCGCCGCCTTCCATTCGACCGTCGGGCGATCGCTAACCACCGCCGTGCCCATTGGGCGCTGCAATGCAAATCCGGGCGTCTCGGTGGACGGGCCAAGCAGTACACCTGGCTTGGCAATCAGCCGGTCCAGGATTGGCGCACGTTCCAGTTTGTGTGTGTCCAGGGCGAGTTGTAAGGCGGCCTTCTCGGCATCGTCCAGAGGAGGCTCCGCTGGTAACGAGGGTTTCGGTGTGACCGCCAGTCCGGGCTGCCCTGTCGGCCCCCGCTTCACATACCAGACGGTGAGCGAGGCGGCCAACAGAACCGCAGCCGCTACGGCCATTCGCCACGGAGTGCGCCGTGCCGGCATCTGGATGGGCGCGCGCGGTACGCTCTCTAACTCCGCGCGAAACTGTCTGAGGTCTTCCACCTCCGACCGGCACATGTCGCAATCCTCAAGGTGCCGCGCCACATCGGGAGGGAAAGAACCGTGGGCGCAACTGGCGATCTGGTCATACTCCAGATGGCCCGAAAGCTCCGCCCGCAACTGTCGTACGTGCGGGCCGGCGCCTGCCTGACGGTAGAGCCGCTCGCGGCATATCTCGCAGTGGCCGATGTGCTCGTCCACCTCTAGCAGTTCCACAGGCGCTAACGCGCGGCTGCGGTATCGAGCAAACTGCTCTTCCGTCAAATGATCAGGCTGGGTCATCGCCTATCCAAAGTGAGGAAAGCTTTACGGGCATATTACTATCCCAAGTTCAACGATATTTTGCCGCCCATCCGGCGCGTCAGCCGTTCCCGGGCCGATTTTCGTAGATTGATCACCTGCTGGCGCGAAACTCCCAGCCGCGAAGCAATCGCCAGATCGTCTAAAGGCAATTGATTCCATATTTTGGCGAACTCTTCCGGGACTAGCCCCAGGACTTTGGCGATCTCCCGGATGCTTGCCACCCCGGTGAGTGGCAGCAAGGCGACAGCGGACGACTCCGCTCCGCACCGTAGATTGAGCAGCAGGGCCGCCCGCTGCCCCTGGGGAAGTTCGGAGATCTGCGACCAGAGTTCCGTCATCCACTGTTTTAGCTCCAGGCGGGTGGCCGGATCGACCTCCACCGCCTCGAGGTCCCGAGCGGCCTTTTCTGGCGCGACGGGCGGATCGTCAACTCCCCAAATCTGGCCGACGATGCTCACCAGCTCATCGAATTCCACCGGCCCGCGGAAACGTTCGAAAATCTTGGCCAACAACTCGGCCGGCGCCAGGCTCGAGCGCCCATGAGGCAAGTCCGCAAGTTTCTCGCGCCAGCGATTCACCACGTCTTCCGACGACGCCATTGGCCTCCCGCTCTGCCATGCGCGCAATCCGCAGATCCATCCCGCCGAGGGATCTTCCCAGATGGCGAATCGCTTCTCCGTATTCAATAAATAGCGGAGGCGCGTCTTCAGGCGATGGCGATTGGGGTACTTCCGGCGCAGATATTCGTTGCAGGCGTGATACGCGGCGACGGCCGTATACCCGGAGAAGGCGCCGATCGTCTCGCCGGCCACACCTTCTTTCATCGCACGCAAGCGAGCCAGCAGCTCCACCAGGACCTCTGACGAAACGTCCTCGATATCCTGGGCTTCGCGCGCTCCCTGGAACGCCAGCTTGTAGCGCACGATGCGTTGAATCCCGGGTTGTGCGTGTTCCACCACCAATGTTGCCAGAAGTGCTTCCGATGCTTCAGGATCGGAACACGCGGCATATTGGCGTAACAGAACGTCCGCCGAATTGGTTTCCATCGCCTCGACAGTGACCATCTTACCTGGAGTCGTACAGATAAGGCCACGTCACTGAGGGAGCGCCACCGCCCTCATGATTCATGATCGCTTGCTCACGCGCGCGGCTCGCAAGCGCACGTATGCGCGCGAAGGTATTTGGGTAGCTTACGAGCCGCGACCGTGAGAAGCTGTGAAAAATCCGACTGCCCCACGTAGGGATGGGACATCGCTTGCTTACGCGCGCGGCTCACAACGAGCCACGACCGTAAGGGAGTGATTTTTCGGGCGGTCGGGCATCACTCGCCACCTTCAAGACCGCCGTCGAGGGGGAACTTACGCCGCCCTGAGTAACGACTACCGGATACGTGCCCGTCCCCAAACTGCTCGGAACGGTGAGATTGATCTGGTACAGGCCGGCTCCCACCAGTCCGCAGTAACTGACCGGCGCCGCGTCGCCGCCGATGGTCACGGTGGGCGTCGCAATCGCGGCGCGGGCGTCGGAGAAGACCAGGCCCGCGGCAGCCGCTGGTGCGGTGGGTCCCATCCCCGTGCCAAAGATTTCAAGCACATCTCCGGGCCTTGCCGAGGCCCCGGTGCCATCGAGAACGGTGCCGTCGGCAGGCCGAACCGCCAGCACGCAATTCGCACTCGTAAATACTCCCGGCATCACCGCTTGCATGACTGTTGAGGCGCTCCCGCTACCCGACGAATTAGTAACAGTCACGATAACGTTGCCCACACTGCTGTCGTCGGGCACCTGTAAGTTCAACTGCACCGGACTTACATATTTAAGGAAGGCCGTTTTTCCGTCCGGTTTGCGAGGCGACGCCGCTGCGAAAGGCGGCCAGTACACTGCGGGTCAGAGCTTTAACATTTCTTAGCGTTTCACAGGCTGCAGCGACGTCCAATTGCCGCGGATCGCCACGTTGGGGTCGAATCCCGCCTGATCGGAGAGCACGATTTCGTTGCGGTCGTTGACCCAGGCGTGGCTGTACAGATTGCTCAACTCGAACGTCTCGCCGTTGGTGGGATTGCGATAAGTCTCCACGCCGCGCGTCACATCGCTGAATTGCCCGAAGACGTGATCCTCGCTGCGCTGCTGGTTCTCGTACCCCTGCCTCCGGATCGCGTTGATGTCGTTGGCCGTCTTGGTATTGATCGCTACCCGGTCGCGGATCCCCTTTTGCTCGGCAGCCTGCACGTTCCCCGAAACCTGGTTGACGCGGCTCTGCCACGCCTGATCCACCCGGATCGAGGAGAGGATCATGTCGAAAAACTTCTCGTTTGCGTCTAGCTGGCCCGCGGGCGCTCGCGCGGCACAAGCGTTGGCTGTGCAATTGTAGCTATAGGCCTGCCCCATGCGGCCTGTTCGAATGTCCATGCTGGGGCCCAGGGTCCCGGTTGTGACCGTGGTCGCCATCACCCATTCCTCCACCGCGCGACCGTTGAGCGTATAGCGCAACCTGGCCCTCGCCACATCCGGACGGACAACCTGCCGCAGATTGTAGCGGGTCGCCATCTGTTCCGTTTGACGCGCCTGCTGTTGCAGCTTCTGCAGGTAGTTCGGCATTGGCTCGATGCTCACGATCTGGGCATTCGCTCGCACTTTCCCGATATTTCGCCGGATGTAGTCGGCGGCGCTCATCGGCTGCGTGATGTCGCACGGCCTCGTGCCGAACTGCGCCTTTTGCTGAGCCGCGGCACGCAGAGGTGTAGGATCGTCGGCCCACGCCCAGTTATAGGTGGGAAAGACTTCGAAGGCGCGCCCATCGGGGCCGCTCGATCGGAAGGTAGTCTGAATGGTGTTGCAGCTATCCTTGATGTTCCACTGGGTGGCGCCTTGCGATTGCCAGTCGGCGGGAATAAGAAGGTAGGCTGACGGCATGGGCCGCTCGAATCCACTCTGGTCCATCACTGTGACCTTCTTCATCACCAGGTAATTCGCGTGCGCGGCGGATTGGCTTTGGGAGTTTGCCAACGCCGCCAAAGATAGCAGAATCCCCGCGGCCCTGAGGCCAAACCCCCGATTACGAAACAACGACATAATCCGCAGTTTACAAAAAAGCAAGGCACAGGAGGCTCCTGTCAAAAAGAAAAACGCGCGAGGGCATGAGCCACTCGCGCGTTCCTCTGCTAGCGCACCGCGCTGCGTTAGCAAACAATTGCCGATAACTTACTACATGTTTCGGAGACGAGCCAGGACCGTTAGGTGAGAAGCTGTGAAAAATCCGGGAGCGCCTGCGCCACATACGATGAGGCATCGCTTGCTTACGCGCGCGGCTCGCAAGCGCACGTACTTGGGTAGCTTACGAGCCGCGACCGTAAGGGAGTGTTCTTGCCAAAATACGAGGCCGTGTCGCGGGATACTTGCGCTTGCGAGCCGCGCGCGTAAGCAAGCGATCTGGCGACACGTCGGCCCACTTTTAGTAAGCGTAGCAGGGAGCCGGATGGAAGTATCCGTAGCCGTCATAGAAGCCGCAGCCGTACCCGCCGATGGGATACCCATAGCCGAACGGGATTCCGATGCCGATTCCGAAGTACGGGCGAGCCCAGAAGCGGCCGCCCCAGTAGTAGCCTCGGCCCGCATAGAACCGGCCAGGGTAGAATCCCCCGCCGCCGACAAAACTCCGGCCATAGAAGCCTCGGGCGCCATACGCACCACCATAACCGCCCCGGAAGCCGCTGACCGCAGGACCGCGGGCGACGCCGCCAAAGCCCCTGGCACCCATGGACGGACCAGCGAAGCCGCGTGCTCCACCACCCGCGAAGGAGTGGCCAGAGAATCCGCCGCCGCCGCGAACCCCACCGCCGCCGATGTGTCCACCGCCACCGCCGTGTCCACCGCCGCCTCGCTGAGCCATTGCGGCCGTGGGACCAGCCAAGAACATCGCCACGCCAAGAACCAGCGCCGGGATCGCAAACCGAATCGATTTTAACTGCGCAGTCCGAATCATGAGAACCTCCTAACACCCTTTCCGGTGTGGAAATATGCAACTTCCATGCCAATTCTAAGTATCTCCATTTATTGCACTTAGAGAAGTCGCTGCAATCGCTGACTGGCCGAAAAGCACCGCTGCCGGTGCTACTCGGCCACACTGTGAGTCCTCCGCCCGGTGTAAGATCAACCCAGAGCCATGCGATTCGCCGCTTTGCTGGGATGCGTGTTTGCGGCCTCCGCCCAGACCAGCACGCCGATTTTCCGTGCCGAGGCTAACCTCGAGTCGATCGCCGTTCGAGTCTTGGACCGGCAGCGGCGCGACATCCGCGGTCTTACCGCCGGCGACTTCACCGTGCTCGAGGACGGCCACCCGCAGAAGATTGCCTTCCTCGCCGCCGAAGATCAGCCCATCAGCCTCGCCGTTCTCTTGGATTCGAGCACCAGCATGGAATCAAGCCGGAAACTGGCCGGAGCGCGCGCCATTTTGAAGCCGCTGCTCCGCGGGAATCTGCCCGGCGACGAGATCTCTCTCGCGCCTTTTACCGACCGCGTAGGCCAATTTCAGCAACTCACTGCCGAGCAGCGCGCCAATCCTCCCGTCACCCGCTTGGCATCCCTGGGAGGCGGCACGGCGCTGTACGACGCGGTCTCCACCTCGCTCTGCCATCTGCGAACCGCCGGCAACGTACGCCAAGCCGTCGTCGTAATCACCGATGGCGCCGACCAGCATAGCCGCCTTGCCCTCGAGCAGTTAATTCGCCTGGCCCAGGCGTCCAAACCCCAGATCTTCATGATCGGCTTCTTCGATAAGGCAGAGCACGAAGCCTACAAATCCAGCGGAAAGACCGTGACACTGGTGAGTGGCCACGAGATCGACAACCCCATCCAGGTCTTCGACCGCGTGGCAAAAGAGACCGGCGCCGAATCCTTCTTCCCCTCGACCGAGCACGATCTGCAACAGGTGATCGATCATATCCTCGGTATCCTCCAGTCGCAGTACACGCTGGCTTATTATCCGCAGGACATCGGCCGCTTCCGCCGCATTCAAGTGAAAATCAATCGCGGAGGAGCCACAGTACTGTCGCGGCGCTCGGCCGGTTCCGAGGGAGCCGAAGAGCCAGTGCACTTCCTGGCGACGAGTTGCGAGGTATCGGCCGTCGATCATCCTTACCCTTGGGAACCGCACGTTACCGACGGCCCCAATCGAACCAAAATCTATCAGGATGATTTTGCCGATCCGCGCAGCGGCTGGCCCAATCACCCTGGTTCCCGATATGCGGCGGGAGCCTACGAAATGTCAAAGGTGGTGACGACTCCCAAATTTGGTGTCATCGTAACGGGCACCGGATATGAAGGTATTCTCGCGGCCTACGGTCCGTGGTGGACGGATTTCCGCGCTTCCATCTCAATTGCGCGGGCAAGTCCGGCAGCCCGAGGACTTGTATTTCGCCTCAACGATGAGGGGTACTATGTCATTCTGCTGATGAACTCGGGAAAAGGCGGAGAGGTCTCCTACAAAGTGGTGAAGCGGACCTTCTGGAATCAGCGAGAGCTGGAACTGGTACAGTGGACCCCGATTACTATGGGCCCGCCGGCAGCTCTTAAGACTACGGATCGGCTCACTGTCGACTGCCGTCGCGACCACTTCACCTTTCTCATCAACGATGTGCAATTCGCGACCGTCCAAGACGACAGCTATCCCGACGGCATGGTGGGGATGGCCGAATTCGGATACGGACACGCCATTTTTCACGACCTGCGTGTGGAAGGGAAGCTATAAGAGAGGACAACCTCATGACCGATACACAAATGATCACTTGCCCGAGTTGCGGTGCTACGAATCGTGTGCCGCTCGACAAGCTTCGCGCCGGTTTGGCGCCGGTATGCGGACGATGCAAAGCCCCACTGGCGGCCTCCAGCGATCCGGTGATCATCACCGATTCGAACTTCGCCGACCAGGTGGAGAACTCGCGGCTGCCGGTGATGGTGGACATGTGGGCGCCCTGGTGCGGGCCGTGCCGCTACCTCTCGCCGATCGTCGAACAACTGGCCGGCGAACTGGCCGGTCGCGTGCGAATCGGCAAGATGAATGTCGACGAGAACCCGCAGACCTCAGGGCGATTCCAGGTGGGCAGCATCCCCACCTTGCTGATCTTCCAAGGAGGCATGGAAGTGGACCGCATTATCGGCGTGCATCCGAAAGCCGAAATTCTACAGCGGCTCCACGCCGTGATTGGATGAACCATGCCGACTATTCGCGCCCTCCTCAAAGCAAACGGCCTCGGCCGGATTGCCGATGTGATTGCTGAGTCCGTGAAGCCATCCGTCTGGCTCGCCGCCATGGATCCGAGTGAAGGACCAACCTGCCGGCTGGGCGGACGTCCGAACCTTCCCGCCGTAATCGAATGGCCAACCTGGCGGGAGCAGCCTCTCCCCTTCGTCGCGCAGTTTCAACTCGACGCTATTCCTGCGATGAAGGGATTCAAGCTGCCTCGCCGTGGGTCGCTCCTCTTCTTTAACGAAGCCGGCCGCGATGACGAATGGGACGGGCTCTCCGTACTTTACGCGGAGAAGCCCTTGTCTGAATCTCCCCTCCGCGATTTTCCCGAGGAACTCGATGAAGCCTTTCGCTTCCCTGCCTTTGAACTTGGGGTGCGTGCGACCGGTCCCTCTGTGCCCGATTTCTCCGACCAGTTGGTGGAGGAACTGGAACTCACGGAAGAAGAAAACATGAAGTACCAGGATGTCTGCTGGTCTTGGAAGGAGCAGCCTTCTTACGAGGGCCATCGCATCGGCGGCTATCCCAACACTGTTCAACGCGACGACCCCAAACGGGAAGCGCACCTCAAGTCCCTCGGACTCTACGGCTTCGACCTCTCGGATTACAAGCGCCGCAAAGCGCAGAAGGCGGCACCGGGAGCGAAGGATTGGGAGCTCTTGTTTCAACTCGATTCGGAAAAGAAAGCCGGCATGATGTGGTACGACGCCGGGCGCATCTATTTCCTCATCCACAAGGACGATCTGGCCGAGCGGCGCTTCAATCTGGTCTGGTCCGTGATGCAGACCAGTTGAATCAATTCAGGAAATAGGTACGGTAGAGCGTGTCCCGCTGCTTGGGCACGAAGCCGGCATCGCGGATAATGCGGCGCAGTTCCTCTTCGCTGGCTCGATGATGCGCCCCCGCGGCCGAGACCACGTTCTCTTCGATCATGATGCTGCCCACATCGTTGCCGCCAAAGCGCAGTCCCAACTGGCACGTCTTCAGCCCCTGCGTCACCCAGGACGATTGCACGTTCTCGAAATTATCCAGGTAGATTCGCGAAATTGCCAATGTTTGCAGATACTCCACCGCGGTGGCCTCCTCCTTCACGAAGCGGCCCAGTGAAGTGTTCTCGCGCTGAAACGTCCACGGGATAAATGCCGTGAATCCGCCGGTCTCCTCCTGCAGATTGCGCACCAGTTCCAAATGATTCATGCGCTGTTCGAGCGTCTCGCCGCATCCGAACATCATGGTCGCGGTGGTCCGCATGCCGAGTTGATGCGCGGTGCGGTGCACATCCACCCAATCCTGTGTGGAACATTTCAGCCGGCTGATGCGGTGGCGCACGCCATCGTCCAGAATCTCGGCGCCGCCGCCTGGGATGGAATCGAGCCCCGAATCGCGCAGCCGCGCAATCGTGTCCCGCAAGCTCAGGCCGCTCACATCCGCGATGTTTGTCACCTCGGGCGCGGAGAGGCAGTGCAGATGAATCGTGAAGCGCTGCTTGATGCTGCGGAACAGGTCTTCATACCACTCGATCTTCAAATCGGGATGCAAGCCCCCCTGCATCAGGACGCCCGTGCCGCCCAGGTCGATGGTCTCCTGAATCTTCTCGAAGATCGTTTCCTTGGGAAGCACGTAACCTTCCTCGTGCCCCATGGGGCGATAGAACGCGCAGAAGCTGCAGTACTCCGTGCAGAAGTTGGTGTAGTTGATATTGCGATCGATGATGTAGGAGACGACCCCTTCGGGGTGCCATTTGCGGCGAACCGAATCGGCCTCCATGCCAATGCCGATCAAGTCATCGGAACGAAACAGATCGAGTGCTTCTTCGCGTGTCATCATACTGAGTCCAAACTGTAATTCGCCCTCTGTAATTCCAAGATAGCAAAGCCGGATGCGCGATGCGTTGACTCGCGGCCACATCCAATCGATAGAAATTATCGATTGGATCTGAGGGGTGCGGTCGCGCTACATTGAAAGCGTTAACACTCCTGAGGGTGTTACACCGCTGATCCCCGTCCCTGATCGATCCGCTTGCACGCGGCCTAGTCCTGCCAAACCGCAGAGTCGTTAGCGGTTCGGCGCCTCAATCCCAAACTTAAAACAACGGAGGACCTTTTGAGTCTTTGGAAAGTGACAGTTGTGTTTCTATGTGTGCTAATGTGCGGCCTCGCGCAGGGGTTCCGCTCGTTTCGCGGCGAAATCCATGCCGACGGCCTCACCGACCTGAGTTGGCTTGTGGTTCACCTCGATCAACCCGGACAATCCCGCAGTGATAGTGCTTCCGTCACGTCCGGTGGAGATTTTTCGTTTCTCAATGTAGCCGAGGGCTTATACACGCTGCGCGTAGTCGATCCAGCGGGCAACGAGATTCTCTCCAAGCCGATCACGATCGGCGTCACCAGTGCGCCGGTCATGTTAGAACTGCCGAAGTCCGTAGATGCCCGCCCGGCAGGCGAGACCACTTCCGTAGTCCGTCTGCGCCATCGTCCCGGCCGCGAAGCCATGGCCGCCGCCGCCAAGGGGCAGAAATTCTCGGAGAATGGCGACCGCGAACACGCCGCCATCGAGTGGCGCAAAGCTGTCGATGCCGACCCCGATTTCAGCGAAGCCCATGGCAATCTCGGGGCACAATACTTCCGCCTGCACCGGACTCAAGAAGCAGTCGAGGAGTTCCGGCGGGCTGTGGCGCTCGATCCGCATACCGCCATTTATCAGACGAATCTGGCAGTGGGATTGGCTCAGTTGGGACACCTCGACGAAGCCGAGTCGTGGGCGCGTAGCGCAGTTCGCGTGGAAGACAGCAACCCGATGGGACACTATGTGCTGGGATGTATCCTGACTTCGCGCCCGTCGAAGACGGCAGAAGCCGTCCAACAACTCCAGATCGCCGCCCGTCAAATTCCGCGCGCCCATGAAGTGCTGGCCAAAATCTACGAAGCCGAGGGTAAGAAATCGCTCGCCGTGGCGGAACGAAGGCAACTCGAGGAAGTCGAGGCCGCGATCGCGCCTCACGATTAAAGCGCATCGAGCTATGAGCGCACGGGCCGCGATTGGACATCGCTTGCTGACGCGCGCGGCTCGCAGCGCAAAACGTGCCGACATCGCTTGCTGACGCGCCCGGCTCGCAACGCAAAACGTGCCGACATCGCTTGCTGACGCGCGCGGCTCGCAACGCAAAACGTGCCGACAACGCTTGCTTACGCGCGCGATGCTCGCAACGCGAACGTGCCGACATCGCTTGCTGACGCGCGCGGCTCGCAACGCGAACGTGCCGACATCGCTTGCTGACGCGCGCGGCTCGCAACGCGAACGTGCCGACATCGCTTGCTGACGCGCGCGATGCTCGCAACGCGAAACGCGCCGATAGCGCCTGCTGGCGCGCCCAATGCTCTTAACGCGAACGTGCCGACGCGCACGGCTTTGCTACGAGCCACGACCGTAAGGGAGTGTTTCCGGAGAACCCAAATGATCACACAGTCAGGACCTAGTTCGCAGTGGGTACTTTTACCGCCTTGTCGATGATCAGCACGTCGAGCCCGGCTTTGCTCGCCACCAGCTTCAAACCAAGCTGTTGCTGTAATGCGGTAGGAAGATCCGGGTCCGGTTCCGCATCAGCAGCCCCGGCGGCTGATCCAGGTGCTCCCGAAGGCAGAGGCACGCTGGCCCGCGGCGCGAAATCCAGTGTGAAATCGTAAAGGCCTGTGAGCCCCGTCTTGTCAATCACGGGCCGATTCAGCTGATTGCTCAAGGAGGCGGTCAACTTCGAAATCGGCTTTGCCTTGGCCATCATGTGCGCTTTCGGGGTTGGACCCGGAAATAGGATCACCACTACACCAGGACCCGCCAATTGACCGTCTTTCATTTTCGGGGGGCCGTCCGCCGCGGGCGTGCTCACGTCCTCAGCAGTGTCCTTGAGCTTGGGCCCGCGCTTTCCCACCACCAGGTCCTCCACCTGGAACTCGTTGGAGTCGTGATGCAGCGTGAGGCCAAACCGCTCGGCCAGGAGATTTTGCCACATCGCGCCGACCTGCTCCTTCTTCGCCCCTGAGGGCAGTTTGGCGACGATGTCGTATCGCTCCGTGCTGAGCCACTCGGGACCGTTCACCTGATACGCTTTGACGGTCGTACGCCGTCATCAGCAGACTCTTCAATGTGGCGAACGTCCACGTGATCTGACCGGGGTCCGTTGTCCCGGGACCACCGCGAGGCGGCCCAAAGAATGCGCCCGTGGGAGGAACGGGCGGGGATTGCTTGACTGACGCCACTTCAAACGTGGACGGTTCTGCGGGCTGCCCATAAGCCAACTCGCACCCGAGGATCAACAGGCTCCAGATCAACGGGCTCGCCCGCATAGGAGGATGAATGAGTAGGTTCTACCCTGCAGCAGCCAGTTGTTGTTGCATGGCCTGAACAAAAAGGTAAATAGAAAATAGCGGCTTCGGATCGCCTTTGCCCCAGCGATTGACCGTCCACTTCGCACGCAGGAATTTCACCGGCCGTTCAGAAACATCCAGCAGGATCTGGTACGTGCCGCAGTAGAACTTCTGTGGAAACGACACCAACGGTTTTGCCCCCCAATCCGTGCCGTCGGACGAGCCCCAGATTGAGACGTCAATGCTTTCCTGCTCGATGATGCGGGTGATCCCCAACGTCAAGATCAGAGTGCCACCTTGCTCGACGCCAAGGTTTATTTCTGGCCCCGTTCCGGCTTCGCGAACGGTGGTTTCCGGTAATAGGAACTGTGGAAGCATTGATCTGTCCTCCAGCCCGAGCTACAGCCCCGCGAATTTCATTTCAGCTTCAGAAGTTGGTGTCGAGCTGACTCCAGAGTCTCATATTTTTTACAAAAACAAAAGCGGACCTGCTGCGACCCGCCCCCCGGCCGGGCATAAAAGCTGGACCCGGGCACCGCGGCAACCCCCAGCTTCTCAATTAGATAGCGAACAAACGCCAGATCATCGGAGAACCCCAGCCCGGAAATGTCGGTCATTACGTAGTAAGCGCCCTGTGGAATAAAGCACGTTAGACCGGCCGTTCGCAGCGTCTCGACAATGTGGTCCCGCCGCTCCGAATAGTGTGAGGCCAGGGACTTGTAGTAGTCGTCGCCCCAACCCAACGCCATCACACCCGCCTGCTGCAGGGGCGCCGCCGCGCCTACCGTCAGAAAGTCGTGGACTTTGCGGATTGAATCCGTCAAGTCGGGAGGCGCCAGCACCCAACCCACCCGCCACCCCGTCACGGAGTACGTCTTGCTCATGCTGTTAACCAGAACCGAGCGCTCCCGCATGCCCGGCAGCGAGAGAATCGGCACGTGCACCGTGCCATCGTAGAGGATGTGCTCGTAGATCTCGTCCGTGATCGCGAGCGCGTCAAACTCCTGGCACAGGTTGCCGATGAAAGTGAGTTCCTCGCGTGTGAAAACCTTGCCGGTGGGATTGTTGGGCGTGTTCAGGATGATCGCCTTCGTGTTGGGACTGAAGGCGCGGCGCAGTTCCTCGGGGTCGAAGTGCCAGTCCGGCGCATGCAGGGTGACATAGCGGACTTTCGCTCCGCAGAGCTGGGTGTCGGGATTGTAGTTCTCGTAGAAGGGCTCGAACAGCACGACTTCATCGCCGGGATCGAGGACCGCCAAAAAGGTAGCGATCATGCCTTCGGTCGCGCCGCAGCAGACCGTGATCTCGTGCTCCGGATCGAAGTCCAGCCCGTAGCACCGACGATACTTCGCGGCGATGGCATCGCGGAATGGCTTGGCGCCCCAAGTAATGGCGTATTGGTTGACATCGTCCGCAATCGCCTGCGCCGCGGCATTCTTCAATGGCTCTGGGGCCGGAAAATCGGGAAAGCCCTGCGCCAGGTTGATGGCGCCATGGCTCATCGCCAGGCGGGTCATCTCCCGGATCACCGACTCCGTAAAATTCATGATCCGCTGGCTGCGAAAGCGGGTGCGTCTGGCGGTGGCAAAAGTTGACACCATTCGAGATTACCAAAGCTGGGCTACGCTCCGGGGTCGTGGGTGTACGTTATGACTATGAGCTTGACGGACGAAGACAAGCAGTGGATTACCGAACGGTTGGAGGCCGTGGAAACCAAAATCTTGACCGCCTTCCATAAGTTCGCGGAGATCACCACTGCGCGGCAGCGCAGCCATACGGAAGCGCTCCAGGTCTGCGATCTGGAGATCGAGGCATTGAAGCATCGGGTGGCTGCGCTGGAGGGTCGCCGGTAGTTTCTTTCGACGACTACGAGCCGGGCGAGTCAGCAAGCGACCTCTTTTTTGGCATCCTGTCAAAATGAAGAAGCGAGCGGGGGAGGCCCATCACATTTGTCGCCGACGGATGGGCCTCACGTTAGTAGAAAGGAACGTTGAAAGATAAACTAACATTGCATTGAACTTGTAACAAGATTACCCTTGGTAAGGAGGCGTGGGCTAACGCGTCTGTCAGCGATGTCAACCTTCTCCGGAATCCAGCGCCTGTTGTGGGTCGCGATCCTGCTTGCGGCCCTCTACAGCGGGATCATCTTCCTCGGGCGCTATGCGTCCGACCAGCGATACAATCGCACCCGCGCCAATTCCTCCCCACCGGCCCCCTTCGATAGCGTTTACGCCAGCTCCGACTTGAAGATCGTGCAGTTCTACGCGCGCGATGCCAATGTCACGGAAGGTGCACAGTCCGTGATCTGTTACGGCGTGGTCAACGCCAAATCGGTACGCATCGAGCCGCCGGTCGACGGTGTACAGGTATCGCCCAATCGATGCGTGGAAGTCGCGCCGGAGCACGATACCAAATACACTCTCACCGCCGAGGGCGCCGACGGACGAACGGTATCGGAGTCATTCGTCCTGCCAGTGAAAGCCGACTCTGCGATACTACCTGCGGTGACCGCGTTCCGAATCGAGAATCACAAGCCCGACTATCGCGGACGCGAAGTATTCCTGCTGAGCTTTGCGGTGCAGAATGCGGTGACCGTAGAAATCGATCCGCCCGCCTTCCCCACTCTGCACGGAGCGCCGTCCGGCCGCTTCTACGTGGCTCCCGTCAAAACCACTACGTATACGCTCACGGTGACGGGCGCTCACGGACACAAAGCGCGCCGCGATTTGACCGTGCCAGTCCCACCGAATTGATTCCCGCCGATCTGGCGATATTTGTATCTCGAACCGATCAAATCAACACCCGCCACGTACCCTCGACCTAGCCGCGGTGTCTCAACCGATTCCGGGTCCACATCGCGTCAGGCGCCTCTGCAGTGACTGCCATTTCTTCATCTCCCGACGACATCCGCAAGCGCCAGCCCTCCGACTCTCTCGGCCCCCTCAGCGCTCTAAACTTCTTCCTTCCTCCCCGATACTCTCGGCGCCTCTGCGTCTCGGCGATAATCGCAGCATCTCCACCGATGGCGACATCCCGAAGCGCCAGCCCTCCGACTCTCTAAATCCCCTTCTTCTTTCCTCCGCGTTGTCTCCGCGCCTTCGCGCCTCCGCGGTGAGATTGCCAATTTCTTCATCTCCCGACGAGATCCCGCAGGCGCCAGCCCTCCGACTCTCTCGGCTCCCTCAGCGCTCTAAACTTCTTCCTTCCTTCTCGATCCTCTCGGCGCCTTTGCGTCTCGGCGATAATCGCAGTATCTCAACCAATGGCGACATCCCGAAGCGCCAGCCCTCCGACTCTCTCCGTCCCTTCTTCTTTCCTCCGCGCTGACTCCGCGCCTTCGCGGCTCCGCGGTGAGATTGCCATTTCTTCATCTCCCGACGAGATCCCGCAAGCGCCAGCCCTCCGACTCCCTCGGCTCCCTCAGCGCTCTAAACTTCTTCCTTCCTCCCCTCTCTCGGCGCCTCTGCGTCTCGGCGAAAATCGCAGCATCTCCACCGATGGCGACATCCCGAAGCGCCAGCCCTCCGACTCTCTCGATCCCCTTCCTCTTTCCTCCGCGTTGACTCCGCGCCTTCGCGCCTCCGCGGTGAGATCTTCCCACCCCGCCTCACGCATCTTCTCTTTGCGTAGCCAAATAGCGGCTCGCCAGCACCGACTCCGCGACTGCCGAAGCAAACACCAGCAGCATCACATACCACCAGATCGTCTGCCGCGATTTCGGAGGCGCTGTTGGATCGGCCGCAGTCTGCGTGTCCCCCGACTGCGCGCCTTTGCCCTGCCACAATGCCAGCACGTCCTCCGGAATCACATCGAGATTCGATTCCTTGGGATCCGGATTCACTCCCACTTCATTCTGCCGCCCGTTGGCGAGACGCAACTGATAATACCCGGCCTCGGATAGTTGAATCGATTGCGCCGATGCCGCCTCGCCCAACGTGAGCGGGCGCTTGCCTTCCGGATCCGTCACCTCTACGCCTTGGGCCTGCTCTCGCGAATTTCGCAACTCCAGGAACGCGTCCACCGTCCGCGCGCCACCCTGGCGCTCGCTCCCCGCCAGATAACGCGCCGTCTGCTCAATGAACGGAACGAAGGCCGGATGCAATGGGAAGTCGTTGGTCAGATTGTCAAGCCCCGAAGTCAGCAGCAGCACGCGGCCTTCACCGATTCGCTTCTCCAGCAGCAGAGGCGTCTGGTCGCCCAAACGAACAATCACGCGCGCGTCGCCAGGATCGACGCTGAGCGCGTAGAAGAACTTCACTCCTGACCACCCGTCCGCCTTCGCCACCCCCGGGAACGACGAGTCGCTCGAGCCGACCCCGATAAAACGCTCCGGCCGCCGATTGTAGTCGCGAGTCTCCACGATCCGGGAACCCAGAATCGGAATCTTCAGACGGCCGCCCGCCGAGGTGCCCGCGGCGATGAGCAGGTTGCCCCCCGAACGCACGTAGTCGCTGAGCGAGTTTTCGAGCAACTGCGGAACCGTGCTCAGGTCGGAGAGAATCAGGAACGCGTACTTCGACGCCTGGCGGTCGGCCGCTTCGTTCACGCTGATCGACTCCAGAAGAAATGCCGATTGTGCCGCCGACGCCAGCGCTGCTCCGATATACAATGGCGAGCGATTGTCGCCGTAGTTGTGGATCAGCAGGACTTTCTGAGGATCGGACCGTTGGATCGCGAACCGCCGGATGTCGTCTGCCGGAAACCCGTCGGCGTCGTCGATCTTCACTTCGCAGCGGCTGAATCCGTAAGGAACCTCGAGCGAAGGAAATTCTACCGTAGCTCGCCCGTTCGCGGGCACGGATACTGTCTTGCTGGCCGTGGTCTTCCCGTTGACCATCAGCGACACAGTGCGTTGCGCGGCGGGAGTTCCGAAACCGGCAATCACTGCCTGCACGTGAACCGGCTTGGCGTCCTTCCCCCAAACCTGCCCGGGCGCGTCGACCGATTCCACTGTCCAATTCGGCTGCGGCTTCGTCACCACCGCATGCATCACCAGATTCACATTGGCCGGCATCGCCATATCGGCGAACGCCGCCGCCAGATCGCCGCGCTGGATGTCGGTGAACAAGTGCAGTTCCACTGGTGTCTGCACCGATGCCGCGATTCCGCGCACTGCCCGCGCCAGTTCCCCGAACGTGCCGTGGCCGTCCCCCGGCTGGATCGCCTGCACCGCGGCACGCAGCACCTTCTGGTCCTCAATCGCCTGAGTCATCAAATGCAATTGCGATCCGAACGCCGCCACCTGCGCCCGTGCGGCGCCTTTGCGTCCCAGTTCCACCATGGCCGCTTCTTTGGCGTCGGCCAGGCGCGTTCCGGCCCGCATGCTGAACGAATTGTCGACCACCAGAAGCACCAGACGATTGCTGGCAATCGCGGCCGCATTGCGATTCACGAATGGATTCGCAAACGCCAGGATCAGCAGCAGCAACATCGCCAACCGCAGCGACAACAGCAAGAAATACCGCAGCCGCCGATGGCGCGTGGAGCTTTGTGTGCGCGACTCATACAGCATCAGCGAGCTGACCGGCTTCGGCTTGGCCGTCTGACGTTTCAGCAGATGCAGATATACCGGTAGCGCCAGCCCCGCGAGGCCGGCCAGAAACCACGGCGCGAAGAAGCCCATCTAATTGCGGCCTCCGCGGAGCGTGAGGTATTCGCGCAGGGCGTCGTCCAGCGGCCGGTCCGTCATGAGCAGGCAGTATCCCATGCCTGCAGCTTGTGTACGATCGCGCAGATCGGTCAGATGTGCCTGAATTTTCTCGCGATACTCCTTCTTCGAATAATCGGGAGTCACTTCCAGCCGATCCTCGGTCTCCATATCGATCAGGATCGACGGCCCATGCAGCACGGGATTTACGTCCTCGGGATCGAGGACGTGGAACAGCACCACCTCGTTTCCATGAAAGCGCAGTGGCTCGATGGTACGGATCAGGGTCTCCGCGGACTCCCAGAAATCCGAGACGATGAGCACCATGCCGCGGCGCTTGAGGAACTCCTGAAAGTAGCGCATGGGCTTGGCGAAATCGGTGCGGGCGCGGGCTTCGGCCTGTTCCAGCCCCGCCAGCAGACGATGCAACTGTCCCTGGCGCGTGGACGGGTGCACATAGTTCCGAATCTCGTCATCGAACGTGATCAGGCCCGCCGCATCGCGCTGCCCGTGGATCGCCAGATAAAAGAGCGAGGCGGTCAGGTAACGCGCATAGTCCATCTTGTTGACGCGGTGCGATCCGTACTGCATGGAGTTGCTGGCGTCGAGCAGAATGGTCAGCACGCTGTTGGTCTCGCCACGATAGCGCTTCAGGTGCATGCGCTCCGTTCGCGCGAAGACGTTCCAATCCACCATCCGCAGATCGTCGCCCTCGTTGTAGGCACGATACTCGGCGAACTCCTGGCTGAATCCGAAGTCCGGAGAGCGATGCATGCCGGCGATGAAACCATCCACCACCGTTTTCGCAACCAGATCGAGGCCGGAGATGCTGGCGAGAACAGAAGGATCGAGGAAGCGCTGGAGCATCGATTTACACGATCCCCCATTTTCGCCTGAGCCACCACTCCGAAAATCGCAATAGCACCAGAACCAGGAAGACCAGCGGCAGATTCCACAGATCTTTGGTTTCGCGCACGGTCACGCCGGCTTCGGAAAACGGAATGGCACCCGCGAGTTTGCCCAGATCGCCCGGCTTCCAATACTGCCCGCCTGTCTGCGCCGCGAGGTGTTCAAGTAATTCGCGATTCTGCTCCACGTGGAAATTCTCGGCCACTCCGTCCATCCGCTGGAAGGTCAGCACGTCGCGTCCCAGCTCTTTCACCGCGCCGTTCTCCGAGCGCTGCGCCGTGACTTCCGTCAAATAGGCGCCAGTCCGGGGCGCCGACCACGACGCCTGAAATTGTCCCGGACTATCCGCCACCGGAGTCATTTCGACCAGCGCGCTCACGCCGCTCGGACCCAGAATGTGCGCCTCCACCTTGGCGTCCGAAGCGGGGTTGTACTGCTGGTCGCGGACCTCTGCGGTGATCGTGATCGCGCCGTGGTCGAAGAGCATCTGCGCGGGAACCGAAGCCGCAACATGTCCGGGAGTATCCGAAACCAGCCAGCGCAGAAGCTGCTGCCAGAACAGATCGTGAGCCGTGTCACCCAAAGGCGAGCTCATCTGCCAGCGCCAACTGCCTCCAGTCGCCATGATGGCCGAACGGCCATGGCCGAAGTTCTCAGTGATCAGCAGCGGCAACTTTCGCCCCTCCGGTGTGATCATGTTGGCGAGCACCTGCGCTCCCGGCTTGGGAGTGCCCGGGTCCTGGTAATCCATGAGGTACGGCAGCTTCTTCCACTTGGCGGCGTTCTCCACGGGATCGTCCACCACGCGCGTAATGATGTTGTCCAGGCCCGCCGGCGCCAACTCCGCAGTGGTATGCGTCACACCGTTCTTCGGATCGGCCTCCCGATGAAACGTCCCGATGTTGGTCGGTAGGATCGTCGGCATCAGATCGGTGATATTGGACGCGTTCCAGGCTCCGTCCGCCAGCGCAAACTGGCCGCCCAGCAGCAATAGCCCGCCGCCCCTCCGGTCGACAAATTCGCGAATCAGTTCCTGTTGGTTGGGGTTGAAATAGCCCGCTTCCACCGACCCGATGATCAATCCCTGGTACCCAAACAGGTCCTCGCCGCGCGAAGGAAACCCGTTCGCCAGTTCACTGGGATTCGCGATTCCCTGGCGGTAAAACTTGTTCTCCGTCGTGCGCACGATGGAGGCGATCTGCACCAGGCGATCGTCTTCTTCCGCCTGGCGGATGAACTTGTAAGCCCATCGTGGCTCGCCCTCTACATAAAGGATGCGTCGCGGATCGGAACTTACGTTCACCACGCGCGTCAGAGCGTTGTTGGCGGTGTTCTGTTCGCCCGGGAGCGCCGCTGCAGAGATTTCAAGCTGTTTCGCGCCCGCGCTGCCGATGTTGAACATCAGGATCTCGGTCTGCAGATTGCCGTCCGGCCCCAAGGGGATGCTGCGCGCCGCCAGCACTTTGACCTGCCCGCCGCTCACGTCGCGCACCGTCAGATTGATCTTTGTCCCCGCGTAGCCCCGCTGATGAAACGTGACTTTCGCGGCGAGACGGGAATCGGCTAGCGCGCGCGGCGCCACCACCACGTCATCCAACTCCACGTCGTGTTCCGCGCGCTCGCGTCCGAAGCCTACGGTATGCACCGGAATGTGCCGGGCTCGCAGAGTGTTGATCGCGTCTGTGCTGATGCCGCCGGAGTTGTCGCCTCCATCGCTGAGCAGCACCACGGCCCCGATCGGAAGGTCGGATGTCTCGTCGCTCAACTGCTTGAGGCTGTCGCCGAGGCGCGTCGAAGGTGCCCCCGCCTTGAGCTTGTCCAGGCTATCGATCCGTGCGGCCGATTCGTCCACGCGGTAAAGTCGCGTCTGGAAAGAGCGGTTCAGACTCGTCAGTACGCCATTCTGGAGTACTTGCACCGCCTGCGCCTGGCGCGTGGTTCCGTTTTCCGGAATCGACATGCTGCGCGAGTCATCCACCAACACGGCGATGATGTTCTGTTGCGGCTTCAACTCGGCCACGGTGATCGCCGGCTGCCACAGCAGCACCAGGATCAGCGCGGCTAGCAGCGTCTGCAGGCTCCAGATCACCCACACCCGCCAACTCCGCATGGTAGGCGCGGCTTGCGATAGGCGCGACCGGATCAGGCCCGCCAGCGCAACCGCCACCGCGATGACCAGCAGCACGAGGATCCACTTGGGCCACGCCCCCAACAGGGCGAATTGGCCGCGTGCATAAGCCGAACGCGGGTACTTAAGAAAGAACTCGAACATGAGTGGGTGGGCCGATCGCGAAATGCCGGGAGAGTGTGGGCTGATTCATGCCTAGTGGGTCATAGCGTACGTAATGTAATTGAGGACGATGCGAAATGCCAGGCCGGAAAATTTCTCGGGATACTGCGGGCTATCCGCCCACTCCCATGCGTCGCCCAGATGCATATTGGCGCAGATCGCGACCATGATGCGGCCGTGATCGTTGCGGATGGCGCGCCATTTCGGTACGTAGCCGTCCTTCTCATAGGTGCGGCCGGTATTGACGTAGACTTCGCTCGGGATCTGGAACTTTTCGTTGATGTCGTACAGCACGTGGTAGATCTCGTCCTCGTCGCGCAGATCCTCCACCGGCCGGTCCGGCAGCACCATTCGCATGCCCGCCATGAAATGCTCCCAGTCGTCTGTGCCGTGGAAATCGTCCACCATGAGGAAGCCGCCTTTCATCAGGTAGTCGTGCAGGCGCTTGGCCTGCTCATCGGTAAACGACCACGTATTCACTTGGACGGCGTAGATCCACGGGTAGTCGAAGATGTGATCGCTATCCAGATCGACGACATTCAATGGCGAGGGCGAATTGATGTGAGTCAGGCGGCGCAGAGCGATGAGGCAATCGTTGTCGGCCTTCGGAAAGTCGCGCTGCCAGCCGCCGCGCATGCTGCGGAATCCGTAGCTGCCGCCGCTGGCATAGCTCGAAGTGTACTGGAGGCGGCTCCAGTAAAACTCCGAGGGAACACTGGGCCCGTACGAGTAATATTGCTGGCGACCGTATCCCTGGTAGCCGCCCCGTTGCATCGCGAAGAGCCCGAGGCAGAGAAAAAACAGGAGGAGATTGGCGGAAATGCGTCGCGCCAGCTTCATCGGTCAGCTCCCTCAGATATTTCTTGAAGCATAGCACGTCAAGGCGAACCCCCCACGATCGGGTGAGCCGCCCGCGTAAGCAAGCGACCAGTTGCCCCGGGAGCGGGAGGAACAATCGGTGCGGTACGATTGGTCGAACAAGCATTTTCTTGCATTTCTCATGCAACGACGCGACTTTCTCAAGATTGCCGGCCTGGGTGCCGCGAGCCGTGGTCTTCTGGCCCAGCAACCCACATCCTTTCTCAAACCCGCGGGCGGCCAGGACACCGCCAAGACCGAGTTCACGCTCGAGATTGCCCCGGTCACAGTGGAATTGGCGCAGAATCGCGTCGTCAGCACGATCGGCTACAACGGCACCGTTCCCGGCCCGCTGCTGCGCATGAAAGAGGGAGTGCCGGTTACGGTGAACGTCGTCAATAAGACCGACGTCCCCGAGTTCGTGCACTTTCACGGCCTGTTAATTCCTTCCGAGGTCGATGGCGCCGAAGAGGAAGGAACGCCGCCCGTGCCTCCCCACGGCACACGCAAATATCAGTTCACGCCCACCCCCGCAGGCACGCGCTGGTATCACACCCATACCATGTCGATGGACGACTTGCATCGCGGCAGCTTCACCGGCATGTTCGGATTCCTGATCGTGGAAGGGGCGAATAATCCGGGCCGCTACGATCAGGAGCATTACCTCGCGCTGCGCGATTGGGAGCCTTACTTCACCAATACGCTGATGGATACGGACGACCTGGACCCGGTCGGAGCCCAACCCGAAAAGCCGCCGGTTCTGGATACCCGGCAGCCCGGCCTCGAAGTGACCGCCGATATCTACTCCATCAACGACAAGGCGCTCGGCGCTGGTGAGCCGATCCGGGTGAATCCGGGCGAGCGCGTGCTGTTTCATTTTCTCAACGCCAGCGCCATCGAGAACCGCCACCTGGCGCTCCCCGGGCACAAGTTCAACGTGATCGCACTGGATGGCAACCCCGTGCCTACGCCCGCGGCAGTCGACGTTCTGATGCTTGGCCCGGGCGAGCGCATCGATGCCTGGGTGGAGATGAACCAGCCTGGAGTTTGGATCCTTGGCGCTCCCGAAGATCCCGTCCGCGAAGGAGGCCTCGGCGTCACCATCGAGTACGCGAATAAGAAACGCACTCCACTGTGGACCGCACCGCCGAAATCGGCTTGGGACTACACCATCTTCGGCAAGGCGCCTTCCGGTCCCGCGCCCACTGAGAAGCTGGACATGGTGTTCGAAAAGGTGCCGCGCGGCGCGGGCAAATTCAATAGCTTCACGGTGAATGGCAAGCCCTATCCCCACGAACAGGAGTTCGTGTTGAAGCAGGGCACGCGGTACCGCCTGACCTTTCACAATCGCACGGACGACGCCCACCCGCTGCATCTGCATCGCCATCAGCTCGAGATCGCCGAGATCTACGGCAAGCCCACCGCGGGCGTCATTAAGGACACCGTTGTCGTGCCGACCTACGGACGCGCCAGCGTGGACTTCACCGCCGACCAACCGGGGCTGACGCTTTTTCACTGCCACATCCAGCAGCACATGGATTTCGGTTTCAAGGCATTGCTACGGTACGCGTGAGCCGGGCGGACAGTCCCAGCCCCTACTAATATCGTCTTAACGCTGCCGCCAACTCCTTCTGTGGAATCAACGCGCTCAGGGAAGACTCGATTCTGGCCAATCGCGACATGGACCGTGACTATGTCGGCGATCGCCGCGGCGGCGCTAGGCTTCGTGGTGTCGCGCCGCGCGCCCGCCGGCGTGCCGGAGATCCTCATTCCGCTGGGACATGCAGGCCAGGTCTACTCTCTGCAGTGGAGCCCGGATGGGAAGCGCCTTGCCAGCGCCGGCGCTGATGCGACCGTCAAGGTGTGGGAGCCTGCGACCGGCTCGCTGCTGCGGAGCATGGCGGGCCACAACGAGTCCGTGGTATTTGCGGGTTGGGATGCAGCCGGTAAGGAACTCGCCACCGATGGCCCAAATCGCGGAATCTCGTTGTGGCACGCGGGCACGGGCGCGCTCGACCGCGTCATCGCCAGGAACTCCGATACGATCCTGCGATTGGCCTGGAGCCCCGACCGCACGATGTTCGCCGCGATTGTCGATGCGAAAGACGGCTCTCGCAGCGACCCCTTAGCGCGCATCTGGAAGGCCGATACTGGCGAAATCATCGCCACCGTGGGCGACTACACCGATACCCTGCACGACATCGCCTGGAGTCCGGACAGTAAGACGGTGGCGGCCGGCGGCACCTCGCTCAAGCTGTACGAAGCCTCCACCGGCACCTTGGTACGCGTGCTCCGCAAGGAAACCACCGGCATTTTCTACGACCACCTCGCTTTCAGCCCCGATGGAATCAGGCTCGCGGAGGCGGGGAGCGGAAACTTGAACCTGTGGAAGGTCGACGCCGGAAAAATCGAGTGGGAGGTCTTTCAGCGCGATCACTACTTCTCCTCGCTGGCATTTAGTCCGGATGGCAAGACGCTGGCGACGGGCGGTCAGGACATCAGGCAGTGGCAGACCGGTTCCGGCGCGCTGTTGCGTACATTTGGCGGCCAGAAGGACTGCGTGTGTGCGATGGCTTGGAGCCCCGACGGCCAGACGATCGCGGCAAACGGAGATGGCGGCACGGTGCGTCTCTGGCGTGCGGATTCGGGCACCGTGTCGCGCGATCTGGGCACTCATCCCAATTCTGTCTATTCGCTCGCCTGGAGTCCCGACGGGCGGACCCTCGCTTCGGGTGCATACGATCACACCGTCAAGCTCTGGGATGTGAACTCGGGCGGGCTCGCCAAAACACTGGCGGGTCATGTCGGAGAAGTGTTCTCGGTGGCTTGGAGCCCCGACGGCCGAGCGATCGCTTCCGGAAGCCGCGACCGGACCGCGAAAATCTGGGACACTTCCTCGGGCGCACTCCTGCACACCCTGGCCGGGAAGGAATCCGGAGTGCCTGAGCAACTCGGATATGGGGTTCCCAACACGGTCACTCTGGCGTGGCGGCCCGATGGGCAGACCATCGCGGCAGCCGGCTTTGACGACCGCCGCGTCAAGCTTTGGCAGCCTGCGACCGGAGCGCTGCTCCGCGACCTGGAAACGCCTACTCTCGGCATCTACTCTCTGTCCTGGAGTCCCGACGGGGCTACGCTTGCGTCGGGTGGCGGTTACATCCAGATTTGGAGTCGCGACGGCACGCTGCTCTCCGAGTTGTTCCTGAGGCAGTCCGTGCCATCGCGAATGGTTGCCTACGGTCCAGATGGAAAGACGCTGGCATCGGTAGGCTTCGACCCGCAGGCCGATCTGCTGCCGGTCTCGGGCCTGGGCGGATCGGATACGGAGGATCTGAAGCAGGGACTCGCGGGTCACGCCGTGAAGCGGCCGCCAATTCAGAAAAAGACCTTCTCTTACCCGGCCAAAGCGCGCGCAGCAGCGTGGAGTCCCGACGGCAAGTGGTTTGCCACGGGCCACGATGACGGTATGGTGCGGCTCTGGCATGGCGATACCGGTGCGCCCGCCGCCCAATTCGCCGGCCACGCCGGGTACGTCGAGGCGCTGGCGTGGAGTCCCGATAGTCAGACACTGGCCTCGGGCGGCGATGATGCCACCATCCGCCTCTGGCATGTGGCGAATGGAGAGTTGGAGTCGGTGACCACTCTCTTGCCCGGCAACGACTGGATCACCATGTTGCCGAAGAACATGCTATTCGACGCCTCTCCCGGTGGCGATGCGTATGGCGAGGTTCGTGTCGATTCCCGGACACGCTTTTCGCTGGCGTCGCCGGCTTACCGCGCGGCGCTGAAGAGGGCGGGCGTGAGGCGTCTGATGGCTGAGCCCCGGCCAGTTCTCAAGCCCGATTACGGGACCATCGCGCGCGGGATTCTGCATGAAGACCGAAAGGCGGTGTGGGGTTGGCTGTTGCTGTGCGCAGTCGGGGCAATCAGAATCGCGATCCCACGGCGGCCCCTTGGACGATGGTTGGTCTGCTCCGGATTCGTCGCGGTCAGCCTGGCGATTGCAGGTTATTGGAGTGGCACCAGGTTGCCGCCCGCGACGCCCACTCCGTCGGCGCCGCCAACTCCCGTGACGAAACGAACTCCCCCAGGCGCAGAGGAAGCGGCGCGGCCTCCCAAAATCAACCCGCGTGACGGACTTCGCTATGTCTGGATACCGGCTGGCGACTTCCAGATGGGCTGTCTGCCGGGTGACGACCATTGCCCCGGCGAGGACACTTACGGTGGGCTCCATGATGAGGGTCACGGATTCACTGTCCACATCACACGCGGATACTGGATGGGCGAGACGCCGGTGACGGTTGGCGCATTCCAGAGATTCATGAAGGCCACTGGTCTGAACATGCCGCCCGAGCCGGAACACTTTGTCAATTTCAATCCGGGGTGGGCGGACAAATTGCAGCCGATCGTGAACGTGACGTGGAACGACGCCAACGGCTTCTGCGAGTGGGCCGGAATGCGGCTGCCGACGGAAGCGGAGTGGGAGAAGGCCGCGCGCGGAGGCTCTCCCGCGCCCCGTTACGGCGACATCGACGAGATTGCGTGGCATCGCCTCAATTCCGAAGACAAGGATGGCACGCGTCGCGTCGGGCTCAAGAAGCCGAACGCCTTCGGCCTCTACGACATGTTGGGCAATGTACGCGAATGGACCGCCGACTGGTTCGGCGTGGACTACTATGCGACTGGCAATCGCACGGACCCGGAAGGTCCTTTTGAGGGAAGAGAACGGATCGTCCGCGGCGCTTCGTACATAAGCGATGCTGAGGTCTATGTGCGGGCATCTACGCGCTACTCCATGCCGCCCGGAGAGAAGTTGCCGGATGTCGGCTTTCGCTGCGCCGGAAAGTGAGGAGTCCTGCCGCTATTTGCCCATAATTCCCATCGAGCGCATCCATTCCTCGGCGCGCCTCGGCCAGGTGCTCACCATGTTTGCCGACGGCCTGAGACCGTATCCGTGACCGCCTGCCGGATAGAGGTGCATCTCGGCAGGCACCTTCGCATTTCGTAACGCCGCGTAGTAAAACAGGCTGGTTTCGACCCTCACGCCGTCGTCCTCAGCCTGGACGAGGAAGGTCGGCGGCGTTTGGTCGGTAATGCGCAACTCGGGCGCCACCTTGTCGCCCTCTTCCTTCACTGTCAGGTACGCCGGGTAGATCAGGAGCGTGAAATCGGGACGGCAACTGATCGCGTCGGCGTCATCCACGGCATCGTACGTTCTGCGATCGAAGTTGGTGCTCACAGCCGCTGCCAGATGTCCTCCGGCCGAAAAGCCGAGCACCCCGATGCGCTTCGGGTCCACCCCGAGTTCACCGGTTCGCTTCCGGACCATTCCCAGAGCGCGTTGCGCGTCTTGAAGCGGGGCCGCCCATCGGGGCTGTCCCGCTCGCGCGGGCACGCGGTACTTAACCAGGATCGCGGTGACGCCAATCGAGTTGAGCCATTCGCAGATCTCGGTGCCCTCCAGGTCCATCGCGAGAATGGAATAACCACCTCCCGGAAAGACCAGGACCGCGGCGTCCGTCTTTCTCTCTTTCGAAGGCCGGTAGATGGTCATGGTCGGAATGCTGACGTTGCCGAGACGGATGACGCTGCGTCCGCTCACCAAGGCGCCATTTGGCCCGGATGTGTCGCGCTCCGGGGCGAGATCGCCCTTCTCGCCAGGCGGGGTCGCTGGCCAGAGCGGGATGGCGGGATCCGCCCCATACGAGGTCGCTGCCATGCTGACGATGGCAAGACCGGTCAGGACACTGCGCATAAAACCCTCCTGTTTAAAGTCGAAACAACGAGTATAATCAGGACCAACGCGAGGTGAAGGCAGGAAATCGGCCACTGACCAAGACCACAGATGCCACTGTCAGTTCGGCCACTCGCTAAATATGCCGTTGACGCTGTCAAACGGAGCACTTGGTTTCAGAAGTCCGCCGGCATATCGCCAGATCGCTTGCTGACGCGCGGCTCGCAAGCGTAAGTATCCCGCGAACGTATTTGGGTAGCTAACGAGCCACGACCGTAAGGGAGTGTTCTTGCCAAAAATACGAGACCGTATTTCCGAAACAGTGTACTTAGTGCACCGTTGCATTGATACACCCCCGTAATTCAGGCAACAGCGCGCCGTGCGATCGTGGCTCGCAACGAGCCGCGCGCGTGAGCAAGCGCTCTGGCGATACGTCGGCGAACTTCTGGAACCACGCAGTTAGTCAAGTCGAAATTCAAAACGAGATCCTGGCCGAAAGCTGGAACTCTCGAGGTGTTCCTCGCCCGGTCGCATAGCTGGTGATGGTGGTGCTAATGGTCCCAAAGTTGACCTGTGAGAAATCGGCGTTGGGTGCGCCGAACTGAGCCCGATTGAAAATGTTGAAGGCGTCCGCGCGAAAGCGAAGGGTCACGTGTTCGGTCAATCCGATGTCCTTCGCCATCGTGACGTCCAGTTGCGAAATTGCCGGCGCCCGGAAGGCATTCCTCCCCAAATTGCCGAAGGTTCCTGATGCGGGAATTGTGAACGCGGCAGGGTTGATCCATTCCTGGGGCGTTGATCCGCCTGGCGGAGTCAGCGGCGTACCGAAAACATAATCCGGACGCTCTGCGCCGCTAATCGCAAAATTGCCGGGCACCGACCCGTTGGAGCGGTCAATCGTGATGTTCACGGGAAGCCCGGTCTGTGCCGTGCCGATCGCGCTCATCGTCCAGCCACCGAAGGCCATCCGCGCAATTCCCGGAGTGCCGAGATAGCGCTTCCCGGCTCCGAACGGCAACTGATAAACCACCGACAGGTTGAAGACCGTGCGGACATCGTCATCGCTGCTGGCTCGGTCGCATGACCGGCAGAAAGAATTCTGCGGCGTATCCGATTCGCCTCCGCCGATGCTGCCATCGTTGATGGAGTGAGACCACATGAAATTCGCCGAGACCAACACGCCGCCTTGGAAAGTTCTCCGTACATTCATCTGGAGTGCGTGGCACGAACTGTTCCCGGCATCGCCTCGCCAGGAAACCGGACCGAAAGCCGGATACGGTGCTTGAAAAAGCTGTACCGGACTCCGGCGGTGATCATCCGATTGGAGGTCGCTTTCCACTGATCCGTCAGCGAGTGTCTGCGCCAGCGGCGAAAGCCGTTTCCCGACAGAAAAAAATCCCTGCCGGGGAGATGTTCGCAGCGTATCCAGCCGGTTTTCTGGCCTCACCCGCGGGGATCCGGAACGACGCTTCGCGGCCACAATGCCAGTCGCGCTATGCTCAGAAAGGAAAATCAATCATGACTTATTACGGAGCAAAAGAGCTCGCACGATCGTTCCGCACGGTCCGCGAGAATACCATCAAAATTGCGGAGGAGATTCCCGAGGAGAAGTACGATTTTCGTCCGGCGGACGGATGCCGCACGGTTGCGGAGACGCTGGTGCACGTTGCGGTGATGCCGCGCGTGCAGGAGCAGATCCACGCCGTGGAGCACCGTAGCACGCTTGTCGGCTTCGATTTCTTCGGGTTGATGGGCAAACTGCAGGCAGAAGGGAAGGTGCCGCGCACCAAGGCGCAGATACTGGAACTCTTGCGCACCGAGGGTGAGAGGTACGCCAAGGTTCTGGAGGGCGCCTCCGAGGACTTCTTAGGCGAGCCGGTCGAATACCCGGAAGGGATGTCACCTCGGGTGAAATCGCGGTTCGAAATGCTGATCGCACCCAAGGAACACGAGATGCATCATCGCGCGCAGTTGATGGTGGTGGAGCGGATGCTCGGCATCACGCCGCATCTCACGCGGCACATGGAGGAGCGAATCGCGGCCATGCGGGCGGCACAAGCGGCACAAGCGGCGCGATAGAAATCCGATTGACATATCAGGAGGGGCGGCGGTGGATACAATCCGCCGCCATCCCGTCAGACACAGCATCCCAAACATCACAAATATGGATAGCGAAGCTGTACAGGCGATTCGCAGTGGCGATGTAGCCGCCCTGAATCTGTACCTTTCCCAAAACCCCGCGGCCGCGCACGAGCGAATCGACGGTCAAAGGACCCTGCTCCACGTTGCCACGGACTGGCCCGGCCATTTTCCCCATGTCCGGCAGACGATCGTGGCGCTGGCGCATCGCGGAGCGGATTTGAATGCTCCTTTTCTCGGGCGCCATTCTGAAACTCCGCTTCATTGGGCGGCGAGTTCGGACGACGTCGACGCGCTGGATGCCCTGCTCGATCTCGGCGCGGACATAGAATCGCCGGGATCCGTGATTGACGGCGGCACACCTCTCTCGGATGCCGTTGCTTTCGGCTGCTGGCGCGCGGCACGCAGACTCGTCGAGCGCGGCGCCCGCTCGACGATCTGGCAATCGGCGGCATTGGGACTCATGGGTCGCTTGCAGGAACACTTCGCGGGAGATACGAAACCTTCCCCGCGAGATGTGACCAATGCGTTTTGGAATGCCTGCCATGGGGGCCAACTGGAGCCGGCCCGCTACCTTCTCGCTCAGGGTGCCGAACTGAACTGGATCGGACACAACCAGCTGACACCCTTGGACGCTGCTGTCCGCAAACGCCACGAGGAAGTCATCGCCTGGCTGCGCGCCGAGGGCGCCGTATCAAACCAGCACCCCTGTCCGTAACGGTGCAAAGTCTCCTGCCAGTGCCTCAAGGGTGGATTTGCAGAGTCGCGATCATGTGAGGACCAGTGATTCTGTACCAAAAGTACGGTACCGAGTCGGAGTCACAATTCCTTGACTCTGGTGGACGATTGTCTTAGAGTGATGCAGAAGAGGTGGGCGGAATGCGCAGGCCGTTGACTCGTCTGGGGCTGGGACTCCTTCTGTTTGCGGCACTGGCATGGGCCTGTGGAGATAAGCTCATGCTGGTAATGGGCGCGGGCTCCTCGCTGATCAAACCTCTGCATCCCGCTGCTATCCTGGCCTACCCCGGCCACACCCCCAGCGCCTCGCTAATCCGTGAGCTGCAATCGCAGGCCGCATTTCGGAAGGTGGGCCACCGAATCCAGTTTGTGGAAGATTCCGCTGGACTCAACAACGCGCTCAAGACCGGCAAATACGACGTGGTTTTGACCGATGTGGCGAACGCGAGCGAGTTGAGCGAGCAAGTCTCCGCGGCGGCATCCAAGCCGGTTCTGTTACCCGTGGCTTTCCAGGCATCGAAGGAGGAGCAGTCCGCCGCGCAGAAGAAATATCATTGCCTCCTGAAAGCCCCTGGCAAACCCGAGGACTACCTGGCAGCGATCGACCATGCGATGGATTTGAGGCTCAAAAAGGCCCGCTAGCCGGCGCAACAGAGATCCACGATGCGCTCCCTCGGATTCCTAGCGGTACTGCTTGCCCTCGCGCCTGGCCTTTCGGCACAAGCCTGGCTATTCCCTAAGGGCGACGGGACGGTCACCGTACTGTATCAGGACAACATTGAGCGCCTGCACAGTTTTAGTGACGGCCGGGCCCAAGACAAAGGTCACACCTATTTCGATGCCGTGGTGGTCAATTCCGACTTCTCCCTCACTGACAGACTTGCCCTAAGTGTCAGTCTCCCTTACATGGACGGCAAGTATGTTGGCACCCATCCACACCTTCTGGTCAGAGGACAGGCGGATACGGAGGTCGCGATCGATAACGGAAGCTATCACGGCGGAATTCAGGATTTCCGCCTGAACGTGCGTTACGCCCTCACCCAACACGCGCTGAAGATCGTTCCTTTTTTCCAGGCCACCATCCCAAGCCACGACTACCCAAGTTTCGGGCATGCCGCGATCGGATTCGATGAACGTGAGTATCGCGCGGGCGCGAGCGTGGGGCGGCGGTTGAATCCCATTCTGTCCAACGCATTCGTACAGGGGCTGTATGCTTTCGGCTACACCCCTCTGGTCGCGGCCAACATCGCCCCCAAGCGAAGCTACGGCGAACTCCAACTGGGTTATCTGGTCAACCGCCGGCTCTCGGTGCAAGCCTCATCGTCGCTGGTGTACTCGCACAACGGCATCGACCTCGACTATAACCTGTTCCCCGGCAATCTTACTGAGGAGCAATATCTCAATCACGACCGCATCGGCCGGAGCAAACTGTTGGACATCAGCGGCTCAGCCGCATATCAGATCAACAAATCCACCAATTTCTTTGTTTCGGTGGGTCACTCCGTTTACGGAAGGAATACTCACTTGCGCTACCTGGTCACCACGATCGGCTTCACCAAAGCCTTCACCACCAGGATGTCCGCCGAAAGCACCTCCATCCTCGAGCCTCTTCCCGACGCCAACAAAGCGATGGTCTGCACTTGCTCCAAGTCGAAGTGAAGACTCAGATCAGACCGACACGTCTCATCAACTCCTGAAATCCCGTCTCCTCTCGAATCCTGTCAAAACGCGGATCCGCCTTCAGCCACGTCATGATCGACGAGTGCTGGCGATACGCTTTCTCCAGCCACGTCATTGCTTCCGCCCGCTCATCTAAGGCGAGGTAGACGAGCGCAATCAATCCCGGCGAGACGGGTTGCCGCCGGTCCAGCATCAGCAGCCGGTTCAGCGTCTGCCGGGTCCGTTCGGGCTTGCCCGTCATGGCATCAATTTGCGCCAGGTCGGGTGACAGGCGCGGATCGACTCCATCCGCGGCCTGGCTGCTGCGGATCGCAGTGATGCCCTTGTCAAAGGCTCGGTTGTAGACATACGCCCAACCCAGCAGATATTGCAAAGACGAGTTGTCGGGGTGAAGGTCTATGCTCTTCTGGAATTGTGCGATCGCCAGGTCGTAGCGCCGGGCGCTGACATAGGCGTCTCCCAGCATCTGGTTGGTCAACATGGACAGCGGATCCGCTTCTAACGCGAGCTTGGCTTGGGCGATGCTCTCCTCGGCACGTCCCAGATGTCGTAGCATGTTGCCGTACAGCATGTGAGCGGTCGAGAAACCCGCGTTGAGCGCGATCGCCTGTTGAATCTCGGATTCGCAGCTTTTCCAATCCCACTCCTGGTAGTGGACCACGGCCATTGCCTGGTGCGCTTCGGCCAGCGAAGGATCGATGTTGAGAGCTTTGGTGGCCGCTTCCCGGCCCTTGGCGATGGTTTCGGCCCAGGGTCTGGAATCAGTAAACAGGAAGCCGGTCCAGCACTCGGCGAGCCCCCAATATGCCTCTGCGTAGCCTGGGTCCAATTGAATGGCCTGCTCGAAATAATCGATAGCTTTTAGAATGGATTCTTCGCTGAACCGGTCCCAATAGTATCGGCCGAGAAGGTACGCGTCTAATGCCGCGGGTGCGATTTTGCGATTGTGCGCCAGGCGTCCCGCTTCCGCATCCGTTACCCTCGCCTGAATCTCCCCGGCAATTGCGCGGGCCACCTCGCTTTGCAGCGTCAGGATATCGCTGCGATCACGGTCGTAGGTGCGCGTCCAGGTCTGCTGTTGACTAGCCGAGTCGACCAATTGTGCGGTGATGCGCACCCGATTTCCGGATGACTGCACGCTGCCCGTGACGATCGCGTCGACTCCCAGTTGTTTGGCAATTTCGGGCAGCGGCGTCTTGCTTCCCTTGAACTGCATCACGGATGGACGCGCAATCACTCGCAGCGCACCGATTTGTCCCAGGTCCTTGATCAACAGGTCCGTCATTCCATCGGCAAAGTACTCCTCGTCCACGTTGCCGGACAGGTCCGCCAGCGGCAGCACCGCGAGTTTGGTGATGCGGGGGGTGGCGGAGCCAGACAGCCGCTTCCGCCATTCGGCGGGCAGCAAAGCCGCCAGTGCGGCCAGAGCCGCGGTGGCGCCCACGCTTCCGCCCAGCAGCAGCATCCGGCGCCGGGGCAACAGAGTTTTCTTCCGCTCTGGTTCATCGAAGGGGCGCCCATCGCGGATCGCTTCCAGGCCGGCGGCCAGATCATTTGCGGTTGGAAAGCGTTGCTCCGGGTCTTTTTTCAGGCAGCGGCGAACCAGCCGGTTGACGGCCGGGTCAGCTAGGTCCGCGGGCTCTGTATTCAGAATCGCGATGAACGTGTCGATCGTCGAGGGTCCGTGAAAGGCGCGGTTGCCGGTCAGCATCTCGTGCAGGACCGCGCCAAATGAGAAGATATCCGTGCGATGATCGAGCGGCTGACCCCGCACCTGTTCCGGCGACATGTATCCGGCCGTCCCCATCACGCGCCCTGGCTCGGACACCGTCGACGATTTGTCCTCCGGATGCGCCATCGGCTCGGAGACTTTGGCCAGACCGAAGTCCAGAATCTTGATCCGGCCTTCGCGCGTCACCCAGAGGTTTTCGGGCTTCAGGTCCCGATGCACGACTCCCTTTTGGTGCGCGGCAGCCAGTCCGTGCGCGATCTCCACCGCGTATTCGAGAGCTTCGCGAAGGGGTAACGCCTTGCCGCCGAGGCGCGCACGGAGGTTTTGCCCCTCCAGGTACTCCATGGCGATAAACGGGCGTCCCTCCAATTCGCCGACGTCGTAGACCGTGCAGATGTTGGGGTGGCTCAGCGCCGAAGCCGCGCGCGCCTCACGTTGGAACCGTTCGCCGGCCGCCTGGTCGCTGAGAAATTCGCGCGCCAGAAATTTCAGTGCGACTGCACGTCTGAGCCGCGTATCCCAGGCGCGGAAAACCTCTCCCATTCCGCCGGCGCCCAGGAGCGCATCGATGCGATAGGGGCCCGCTGTGCGCCCCATCAGCGTGGCGGAATCGCCCTCCGCCAGAGCGCGCGCCACAACTTCCATTGCGGGAGACTCCAAAAATGCCTCCGCTCGAGCCTCGTGCTTCAAAAGGGATTCCACTTCCCGGCGCAGTTCCGCATCGTCGCCGCAAGCAGAATTCACATGAGCCGCGCGCTCGCTCCCGCTGAGAGCCAGCGCAGCGATGACGATCTCGTCAATCTGTTCGCGACGTGACTTGGAATCTTCTGCGCGCGCCATGGTCGAGTGGATCTTTAGTTTATGCGCCTATTTCGCGCAGCAGCCATAGCTTCGCCAGTTTCCAGTCGCGCAGCACGGTCTCCGGTGAGACGTTGAGCGATTGGGCGATCTCCTCGGTGGAAAGGCCGGCGAAAAACTTCATCTCCACTACCTGGCATTTGCGGAGGTCCTCCGCTGCCAGTGCGGTTAGCGCGTCGTCTAATGCCAGCAACGCGGAGTCCTGCCGCGTTCCAAGAGCAGCGCAGTCATCGAGAGCCAGGTGTTGGACCGCTCCGCCGCGCTTGCGCCGTTCCCGCGAGCGGGCAAAATCCACCAGCACCCGACGCATCACCTGCGCCGCGATAGCGAAGAAATGGACCCGATTTTTCCATTGCAGCTTGCGGAAATCGGCGAGCCGCATGTAGGCCTCGTGTACCAGGGCGGTCGGTTGCAGCGTGTGATCCGGCCGCTCACGCGACATGTAGTGACGTGCAAGGGAGCGCAACTCGCTATAAATCACGGGCGCCAATTGGTCGAAAGCCGCCCGGTCTCCCTGGCTCCAGGCTTGCAAGAGCTCCGTGACTTCCTCGTTCGCCTTCGAATCCGCGTCTCCCATGATCGCCGTTTGAGGCTCAGTATACATCGTGCGAAATATTCCTGCGGCGTTACGGCTTTCGCGGGCGCCTGGCGATTTTTCCCCGTTTGAGGCAGGTATCGGTCGATCCCACGTATCCATCCCGCGGGCCGGCCTAGCCAAGACGACTGGGTTCATAAACCGGCTTTTGCTAAAGGAGGCAACGGCGGGACTTTCCATGCTGATCTCGCAGAACACTTGCGCCAGGATCAGAACGGCGTTGGGCATCCGCCGGAACCTGGGCCGTCGTTTCGACCGGTGGCGAGTCGGCGAGTGCTTGTTTGTCGGCGCCCCAGTCCGGCTGATGCGCTGCGATCGGAATAGGCGCGAAATTATGCTCCCCCGTCCGCTCCCGTGGACCTCGAGCGATTCCGGGAGGGGTTTGCCTTCCCCAGCACCTCCCTCACCTTTTTCGTGAGGTCCTGGGGGCCGAACGGCTTCGCCAGGTAAGCAAAATCGCCCGCCGCAATCCGCTCGCTGTCGATCGTTTCGTCGGCATAGCCAGATATGAGAAGCACCTTGACCCCGGGCCACAGCCCTTTGAGTTTCTCCGCCAGTTCCTGTCCGCTCATGAGCGGCATGACGAGGTCGGTCACCAGCAGGTGGATGGTCGCTGAAGATCGCGTGGCCAGCGTCAGAGCTTCGGGGCCATTGGCAGCCTGCATGACTTGATAGCCGCCTTCCTCCAGAACCGCGGTGACGTAACGTCTCACGGCATCCTGATCTTCCACTACCAGCACGGTTTCCGAGCCTTCGAGCACTGGCGAGGCACCGCTTTCGCCCGCCGGCTCCTGCCGCCCTGCACCCACGGCCGGCAGGTAGATATGAAACGTGGTGCCGTCTCCCAGGCGTGAAGAGACTTCGATCTTCCCCCCGAATTGCTGCACGATCGCGTAGACCGTAGCCAAGCCGAGCCCGGTGCCCTTTCCCGGTTCCTTCGTGGTGAAGAAAGGCTCGAACAAGTGGCGCTTCACGTCCTCGCTCATTCCGGCGCCTGCGTCCGTCACGGCGAGGCAGACATACGGACCGGGTTCGAAGCCCGGATGCAGCCGAAGAAAATCGGCGTCCGCTACCACGTTGCTCGTCTCGATCGCCACCCGTCCTCCCCGAGGCATGGCGTCGCGCGCATTTACCAGCAGGTTCATCAGGATCTGCTGCAGTTGGCCGATATCGCCCATCACCTGCCCCAAGGAAGGGCTCAACCGCGTACTCAGGATGACGTCCTCACCCAGCAGCCGGTCGAACATTTTCCCGGCCTCAGACACTACATGGTTCAAGTCCAGCGCCTTCCGTTGCGCGGGCTGCTTCCGGCTGAACGCCAGCAGATTGTGCGTCAACTCGGCGGCACGCTCCCCCGCCCAGCGAATCTGCTTCAAGCGGGAGGCGTACTTCTCTTCCGGATTCCAGGCCAGCAGCAGGTCGGAGTAGCCGTTGATCACCGTCAGCAGGTTATTAAAATCGTGCGCAACCGTGCCCGCCAGCCGCCCGACGCTTTCCATCTTTTGCGCCTGCAGGTATTGCGCCTCGATCCTCTTCCGCTCCGTCACGTCACGCAGCGCCGCTTGCGTTCCAACGATTCTCCCGTCTTCTTCGATATTGGTGACCAGCGCTTCAATCCAGAGCCTGGTCCCGCCGGGCCGGATGCCTTCGTATTCGAACTGGTTGGCGGCCCCCGAATCGCTCATCCGCTTCGCATGCCAATCCCGGATGACGGGAAGCCATTCCGGCGCTACGTATTCTTCGAGCGCGACTTCACGGATGTCCCTCCCTTCCAGTCCGAACCACTCGCGGAAGCGCCGGTTGGCGAACAACAGTCTCCCCTGTTGGTCGTTCATGATGATGGCGTCGTTGATGTTCTCCACCAGCCGCTGGTAACGCGACTCGCTTTCCCGCAACACCTCCTGGCCGTATTCCTGCGCCTCTGCCAGGTGTCCCTCGGTGCGCTCGGCCCTTTGCCTTTCCTCCCGGTAGTTAAGGAGAGTGACCAGTGGAAAACTGCAGAGCACGGCCGCGCTCACCGGCAGCGGCGAGAACAGCAACCCTGTGTGTGCCACCAGAAGCATCGAGGCCGCCCACATGACACCCGCTACACCGGCGACGGCGAAAGGGGTCCACCACGAGCGAACCACTACCAGCAGCCACACCGCCCCGAGGCCGCCAATCAGCGCCAGCAATACCTCCAGCAGGTGGGCACCGCCGGGACGATACAGCGAATCGCCTTTCAGGAGGTTGTCGATGGCAGTCGCCTCGATCTCAATGTCGGGAAGGACCGGGTCGACAGGTGTCGCTGCGGAATTACCCAAAGCCAGAGCCGATCCGCCGACAACTGCGATCTTCTGGTCGAGCGCCTTCGAGGGCAATCGATCGTCCATCACAGCGGCCGCGGAGAAATACGGAAGTGTCCGTCGTGGCCCGCGGAAGCGCAGCCGCATGAGACTCGGACCCTCCAGATGCACTTCCTCGTTGCCGATCTCCAGCCGTGAGGCTTCGCGCGTGTCCAGATTGAGGCGCATCCCACTGGACCGCCTGTAGACGTTGAACGCGGCAAGGGCAAGGTTGGGATACTGCTGGTCGCCGTACTCCATCACCAGCGGGATGCGCCTGAGCTTGCCGTCGGAATCGGGAGCGACGTTCAGGAATCCCGCACCTGCCGCCGCCTTGGAGATCTGTGGAACGCTGCACAGAGCGGAAGTCGCGTGGAAGAATGCTGTTGGCCACGACTCATTCTGCGCCACCACGGCCAACGGCAATGCGGGAAGCTGGCAGCCGGGCTGACTCCCACCCGCGCCTTCGAACTGAAATGCGTATCCAATGGCAACCGGTCTTCCTGTGAGCACGCCCGCCAATGCTTCGTCGTTGGTACCGCCAGGAAGCGTAGTTCCGCCGGGCGCGTGTTGGGCCGGTGTTCCGCGATCCTCCTCGTGCAGCATCACATCGAGCGCGACCGTGACCGCCCCTTGGTCGAGAATGCGTTTCACGAACAGCCCCAGGAGATCTCTGGGCCACGGCCACCTGCCGAGGTGCGCCAGGCTAGCTTCATCGATCTCGACGATGGCGACTCTTCCCGAGCCCGGGCCGCGGCTTGCCGTCCACGTCACCAGATCGCAAGCCCTGTCATCCAGCTTCGCAACCCAGCTGGGGCGTGCCAGAAAGATGGCGGCCACCAGGACCACGACCGATGCTCCTGCCAGGATCACCCGCATTCAGCGATTCCTTTAGCGGACGATTACCTCGACTCTACGATTCAGGCGCTCAGCGGTGCCACGAGGGGTCTTCACGGCGAGATCCGCCTCTCCGTGCGAGGTGATGAAAAGGTCCGAGTCACGTACGCCCTGGTCACGCAGAATTCCTGCGACTCCTCTCGCTCTGCGAAGGCCGAGTTGGTAGTTGAAGTCGGGAGTCGCGGTGGTGTCAGTGTGGCCGATCACTGTGATCGACGTCGACTTGCGCTCCCGAATGGCGCTGAAGATCGCTGGGAGCTCCGCGCGCGACTCAGCCAGTAACACTTCGCTGCCTTCGCCGAAGTACAGCAGAAACGACACCTCGGGCTGCGGAAGAACGTCGAGTGCGGCCCCGAAGATGCGTTTCACCTCGGAGGGGTCCATCGCGGACGGCGCGCCTGGAGCGGCCCCGTTACCCGCCCAGTGCACCGCCTCGTACGGTTGGCTCAGAGTTTGCGTCCCTGCCTGGTTGGTGAGCTCGATCGCGCTCGGTTTTCCGGCGGGGTCCGGCAATAGAACTACGATGTTCTGTTTTGTTTCGGGACGAGGCGGCGGTGGCTGAAGGGGAGCCTGTTTCCGTGCGCACCCGCTGGCGACCAGCAGCAACGCAACCAACACTCGTGCAAGCCAATTAGTCCCCATGGCAAAACGCCCCTACGTCCCTTCGATCAAGATGGCAAAGTGAGTCCCCCGCAACCCGAGGACCCCCGCGGGAGTCTCGACGCTGACAGACCCGGATGAAAACTGCGCGATCTTCCCGGAAATGTAGGTCAGAAGGCCTCGGCTCAGCCGTAGTAATAGTCCGAATTTTCCGTCCGCAGGCTGGTACACGAATCGATCGAGCCGCATTTCAGTGGCCGGCCCTAGAGAAATCCGGGTGCCATCCTGGAGGATCATCCCTACCCGGCCATCAGCGGAAGTCTGCACCGTATCGTTCAACTGGAGATGAAAGCCTTCGCTCGCCGGTATGCTTTGCTCGTCGCGGTGGATGATGACGCCGCCTTGTGCCGTTTTGATGGAGCCGACGATATCCTCGCCCCGCGCCACAAAACTCGCCGTTCCCATGACAAGGAACAAGATTGCTTTACCGGCCGTCCGTCTCACCGTAACCTCTTCGTCCTTGGCCCAGTACTGGAAGTATACAACCAAAAAACGCCCGAAAATACCCAGCCGCATTCTTACATTATTTAATTGCGAGACTTGCACCTTAAGACGAGGACCGGTGGCGCAGCCAACTACACTTGAAATCTCGGCGCCTGATTCTCAGGCCAGCTTTGACGAGAAGTCGAATGAATAGGCATTTCGGGGACGCTTAAACCACGGAATGGCGCCAATTTGAGTTGGACTTTGCGAGGGCGTGGGAGCGCCCCGTTCTGAAGTCCCGGCGATCCGTTTTTCATGCCCTCAGGCACGTCACCGCAACCCCACCATTAGCCGAAGCCGTGAGTTGCTCTCTGCATCCCGGGCTCGCTACGCATTCCGAGGTGTCGTTGTACCCATCCAGGATCAATGCACATGATTTGCTCTGATCTCTACGGACGGTTGTGGCCAAAACCGGTGCGCTCAGAAAGACCTGTGGGTAAAGGTGCCTAGTTTTGAGGGGGCTGGATCTTTATGCTCAAGACATTTCGCAGGTGTGCCAACCCGGATCTCGTCCAGTTTTTCACCGTGCCCAGAGGTTGTTTTAGATGTTTGGCGATCTCGCTCTGGGACATGTCTTGAAAATACGCGAGTTCAATTACCAGACGCGGTTTCCGTCCAAGACTACGCAGCGCTCGAAGAACGAGTGCCTTTTGTTCTTCGCTAATAATGCACTCTTCCGTGTTCCGCTGCGCCGGGATCTGCGCCAAAACGGACTCCAAATAAAACGATTGATGTTTCGATCGCCGAAGGGCATCGCGCGCAATGTTCTTTGCAATCGTTACAATCCATGGCCCGATCTGCTGTGTGTCGGAAGCAATACGATGGGAATTGACCCAAACTCGGGAGAAGGTCTCTTGCACAACGTCCTCACTCATTGCGGGGTCTTTCACGATCCCCAGCGCTGCCCGGCGGACGACGGCCTCAAACCTCCCATACAGATCCTCCATTGCCTGTGGGTCTTTGAGACGGAGGCCATCCACCAACACACCATCTGATTTGAAGGAACTCACTGTTTGGGAAGAGTGGATCCGGCTCGCGGTCAATCGCATACTTGAATATCCTGTTCAATGACTACCCGCCCGAAGCCGGTCGCATTCCAGTCACCCACAATCCGCACCTCGCAGATATGGCGGTAAACGACTGTGAGTATGCTCCATTACCTGACTGCGCAGAATCTTGTAAATATACTTCGATCCACACCCCCGTAATACATGATGAACACTCTTTGCGAGATTCCATGATATATTCCACGCCCCCTTATCTTCGCCAGTTGAATACTCGAGAACTAACTCACTCGAACTGGCAGTGGATTAGACCTGGAAGACGAAGCTAAATCCGTCTACTTGGTACTGCTTTGGTGACAGAATCCGTCAGCAACACGCCCACTTGCGACAGCCCCTCAGTGAATTCTACATCGGCAGATTGAATTCCTTACTAAAAATCCAGTTGATTAACAGTACTGGCGGTACTTCGTGTGCATCTTCGGGGTTTTTGTCTGCGCCATAGTGGAAGCCCCTAGCACGGTCCAGTTTCAATTCAATCGTCAAATTTTCATGCGAGATCGCGAAAATTCCCCGAAATGGCCCGCAAAAGAACTGTATAGGTAAGTCGAGACTTGTGAAATAAGAAAAAAAGGAACCTCTGAATGAGAGGATGTTTGATGGTATTTCGGGGATCCCCCTATAGAATCGCCCTCAAAATCCTTACAAATCCGGTTTCTGGTTTAGCCCAAATGGTACTCCGTCGGGCTGCTTTGAGACGGGACTCCTGACGAATGCTTCAGGCAGCAGAACCCCTTTGATTCTCAATATGTTACAGACAGTCCCTCAGTGATTCCCTGATGCCTCAGTAGTAAAATTCCCGACTGGTTAGGTGGACGAAATGATAGTCCAATTACTCAGTCGTTCCATGACATCGTTAGAGAGTGACTACTAGTTGCTACTGGATTAGGGAGATCTAAGCGACTGAGGGAATAGAAAAAATATAATCCGAAAGAATAACTCGAGCGTTTATTCGGTTAAGAGCGCAAGATGGATTGGGTTTGAAGGATCCGAACATATTCTTGCGGAAATAAGATCGCGCACTCAAAAGGGGAGAGTAAAATGGCCACTTCACAAAGATGCCCGGTAGGTTTTGGTTCGAATCGGTACGATCTCGCGACGTCATTTTCTGCGTTTCCGGACCGGCGCGAGGTCCGTCAATCACAGGCGTTCACGCCTTTGAGCTGTCCAGCATGGAAGAGCTTAGCCGATGTCGCCCATCGCCAGTTGGTGCCGCGCCGGAAAAGCCTGGCCAACCAGGACGAACTGCGGAGTACCGTGGTGATTATCGAGACAGGAATTGTGAAGCTGGTGCGGGTGGAGTCGGACGGTTCGGAGTTTATCGCCGGACTGCGGTCCAACGGCTGGCTGATCGATGCCTCGTCTCTGATTCTCAATCGCCCCCTGCCGTTCGCCGCGGAGACATTGACGCCATGCTCCGTCTTCCGCATCCCGCGAGACGTGTTTATGCGCTTGCTGGAGAATAATTCAGCATTAATGTGGGACGTCGCACGACTGGTTTGCCGCGAGATTCAGGCCGAGCGCGAGCAACAGTTTGAATTCCGCGGCGGTACCGCACAGGGAAGACTGGAGCGTCTGCTCTCGGAGCTTTCCGAAACGGCGAGCACCGGCGATCCACTCGACTTGTTGCCCCTGAAACGCCTGGAGATCGCGCAATTACTGTCGATTACTCCGGAACATTTGAGCCGGCTGCTCCATAGCGTGACGAAGTTGGCTGTTTGACCCCTCGATCTACCGATGTTATGGGTCCCGCAGTACTAACGTAGTACCCCGACAAATCCGGGCGAGTTCCTCGATTCGCCCGGTCGTGCGAGGAGCCTTCCGTAGGAAATCACGCCCTTACGCCGCCCCTAAGACTACCAGCCAAATCCAGCTAATTCCGAACGTTAACGGCCTCGAGATTTCATCCGAGCGTTATATTGAGCTTTCCTGAGTTCCGCAGGTGCCGGCTAGCCCGGCCGGGAGATTCCATGCTCAGGTTGTTGGAGCCTGTCAGGGTAAAGCTCAGCCCTGCGGGTGCCGATAAGACACTCGGAAGGACTGACGCAAGGTGTGTTTTCGCTACCGGATTCTAAGACCCCTCATTTGCAGCGCTTTTTTCCTTGGCACAATTCTCGCAGCCGGCGCCTCCCCGAAAACCAGTGACGATCTGGCTTCGCTAATTCACGCAACCCCTGATAACGGGTCCCTTAGCCTGACGGGCACCTATAGTGCACCGGCAGGAACGACGCTGGTGGTGCCTGGCCGGATTCACATCTCCGGCAACGCCGCCGTTCTGGTCAATATCCGTTTGATTTTTCTGGCCGATATGAGCTTGTCGGGTGTCTCTTTTGTCGAAAATGATTGCAGTTTCCACGTGGCTTCGCCCGATGCCTGCTCGCCTTCCACCCCTATAATCACTCTCGGTCTGCAGGGATATTCGATTAATTCCGCGGTTCTGACCGATATTTCCATGCAATTTGGACGAGCATATACAGGAATTGCGTTCGGATCCGGCGCCATTCAGAACGTCACCATCGATGGTTTCAGCATTGTCGACCAGGAAATGTCCGGCATCACGGGGTTGGGCGGCAGCCATATTCTGATTCAAAACGGCACGATCACGGGCGGCTCCCAGGCGAATGTTGACGACGCTGTAGCCCTCTACTCGGCCGCAAGCCCGCTGACCGACGTGACCGTACGCAATGTTCACGCGCAAGATACTTTCGACCTGGTGGGAATTGGAGCGCTGATGTACTATCCGACCCAGGGCATCAATGTGGTCAATGACGCCTGCACACGCACCGCCGTGTGCATTTACGTCAAGGCCGGGAGCCAGACGCCTCCGCCCCAGCCGTTCCAGAGTTACTCCAGCATGAACGGCCTGTCGATTTCCGGCATCCAGGATTCCGACCCGGGCGGCGCCCGCTACCTTTCGTCGATTTGGTTTGTCGCCACGGGGGGCGCTTCGGCCAGTGGGATTTCGATCGACCATTACACCGCCAGTGCAAGGTCCGCGGCGTCGGCCAGTGCGCGCATCCGCTTTCTCACGGACTCCACCAGCAAACTCTCGAGCATTACCCTCTCCGACGTCACGATTGCCGACACGGTACAGAACGTTCCCGCCTCGGCGACGGGTTACGTCGTTACGGAGGGTGTCAATTTCCAAGACCTCGGGACTAACAATATGTCAGGCATCACTCTCACCAGTGTGAGTCTGGACCATGCGACTGCCTATGCCATCGATTCCGGTTCGGCGATCGTATCCGGCCTGGCGATGTCGAATTGCAAGTTCACGCATATGGGAGCGCCGATGATGCACATCCCCTATGGTTATATGTGGAATGGCGTCTATTTGCCGCCGGCATCGGCCACCCCTACTGCGGAGACATCGGACTTACGCTGACGTGGCGAAGTTCCAGAGTGCCCCGGAAGCGAGGCAATCCCTCAGGCCGTTCGTATTCCAGGGCGAGGACCAGCGAAGAAGCCGCGGTGCCGCTGAACCGCCATTTTCGATTTCCCGCGGGCCCCGCCAGCGGAGCGTTTCCCGGCAGGCGCTTGGTTACGTCGCTGATGTCAACCAGGCGCCACTGAAATCCGGGGGCCAACTCTTCACGGCCCGGTGCGGCCGCGTCGTAACTCAGCTCGTAGGTCACTCCGGTGTGCAGCAGCAAGGGGTGATAGAGCACGGTAGCCGCCTCTGGCTCGGTTCCGTCGAACGAGAGCCGCAGGGCCTTGACGCCCGGCGTGGTCGAGAGCAGGACTCCCTGCAGTTGGTCAGCGTGCCAGTCGAAGCCTTCGCGAGAGGGGGAGGCCTGAAAGTCGCTGTTGGCGATCAACTGCTCGGTGCCTGGTGAAGACGCGGGGAATGGGAGTTGGTTCGCGAGTTCCAGCCGCTTCCAGATGTTCCATGCGTCGCCCGCCATCCCGTGGAAGAACAGCCACTCGGTGTACCGCGAGAGGTCGGCCCGCGTTCGCGAATCGGGGCAGGTGAGAAGTTGATCTGCCAGCGGGAGTGTGTCCTTTTGCAACTCCGCGCCGGCCAAATACTCGAAAAACTGGCGTCGCGGCCCGCAGGAAGGCGGGACCACCTCGGCCACGAGAGCTTTTGCTTCAGGACGCAATCGCCAGCACAGATCGAATAGCGATGTGAGATCTTCGGGTGAGTTTGCGGCCGCCGCGCGCGCCCAATGCCAGAACTTATCCTGGTCATTCCGGCGAAAGTAGTAGTTGCAAAGAGTCCAACGCGGCTCATAGGTGCGGTCGATTTCCGCGGCATGCAGCAACAGGCGTTCGGCATTCCCATAATCGCCGTCGGTTTCCGCCTGAAGTCCCGCACGCATCAGGGTGTGGGCGTCCCAGGGGTTGAGTTCGCCTGCCTTGGCGAGCCACTCCGCAGCCTGGTCGGGCTGGAGGACGGCGAGGTGGCGGTAATAGTCGGCGCGATGCGGCCAGATCTCCACTGCGCGTGACAAAGACTCATCGGTTCCCTGGGCGGCAAAGTATTCCGATGCGGAAATGCGGACACAATCACCCGCCAGGAACAGAGTTCCCGCCGCGAACAGGAGCCATCCGAATAGACGTAGCTTTGACATAGTGATTCCCTAAGAACTCTCTAACATACTTACTAAATTAATTCAGTTTTTCAGTAACTTTATATTGCAACCGATGAGTGAGTACAGTAGACTCTCAACTGAGGAGATTCCTAATGACTCTAACTACTCGGTCTGTGTGGGCTGTCTTCGGACTGCCCGTACTGCTCTCCGGGGCATCCGGCATCGGAACCGTCGTTTCGGACGGGAGATTCAATGTCAACCAAATGCAAGTACCCGGCAGCGCCACTCTCTTTGAAGGCTCCACCGTGGAATCTTTGAAGAGCGCTGTCACGATTCAACTTGACCACGGCCCTCGTATCGACCTTCAGGCCGGATCCTCGGTCCACGTTTACCACGATCATCTGATCGTGCGAACCGGCGCCGCTCGCGCCCGCGTGGATAGCGGCTATCGCATCGAGACCGCCGGGTTGGTATTGCAGCCATCGGCTGACCGCACCACCGCCGTGGTTCGAATCGCCGACCGAGGCACCAATGTTGCCATTCCGCAAGGAAGGATGAACGTCCTGAACTCCGCCGGCACGCTTCTGGCCCGCGTCGATCCAGGACTCGAAGTGAACTATGACAACCCCGGGCAACAGCCCGTCAGCACACCCGCCGACCAGCAGAAGGTTCAGTTGACCGGCATTCTGCAGCGCTCCGACGGCCACCTGATTCTCCGCGACAACGCCACCCAGCTCATTTGGGAGCTGGTGGGTGAGGTGCCTGCCAGTCAGTTGGGAAAGACCATCACCATATTGGGTACCGTTCTGCAGCAGCGCCCGGTTCCGAGCGCCGACCGCGTCGCCCGCGTGGATACCGTTAAGAAGGCAGTGGGCGGATTCCCGTGCTTTGGAGGCGGTGGCGCGCCCGAAGGGGAGCGCATCCAACTGACTGGACCGATTGAGAAGAAAGAAGGACATTACGTTTTGACCGACCAGGTGTCGAAGGTGAAATCTGAACTCATTGGCAACGTTCCGGACTATCAGGATCAGACCACCGTTACGATCAAAGGAACTCTGGTAAAGGACCGCCCGCCGTTCAATGGCACCGTCCAGGTAATCGATGTGGACCATTTCAAGAAGGGCGGCGGCGTGCTGTTGACCGGGTGCGAGAAAGCCGCGATCGCAGGACTGGCGGTAACCGCAGGCGTAATCACGATCTGGGAGCAGGTCCCCGGCGGCGGTACGCCTATGGTAAGTCAGTAAAGACGTTTAACAAGATGGCGCCGTCGCCCGGCGGCGCCATTGAGTAGTGGATTATCTCTCCCCGGTGTCCTATTCCTGACCCGACTTGCTGCACCTTAAGTATCCTTCCGTTGAAACGATAGTGGCTCGTTCGAGCTGGGCCACGGTCCATGCAAGTAAATCCCGGGAGCGAAGCGGCCGCTTTAGAGACCTATTTATGCCCCTGAGCGGCTTCCGTCGCCTGAAGCGCCTCCTATAGAGCGACCTCAAGCCAACTCGGTCTTACCTTGGGAGCGGCCTTTCGGGGCAGGGGATCACAGACCCGTTCCCCGCGATCGCGATGCCTCGTAGCGCTTCTAACCACGTACTCAGCAGCGGTCCCGGCAGCCGGTGGAAAGGCGCCGACATTTCCGGAGCTGAAGTCGACGCGGCAAGCCGAAATGTCTGCGCCACCGCTGCCACCGAAGTTTCCTTACATCTCTGAGGCCAAGCCAGTCCCGGGGCGCGCGTCAACCTTGGTACGAGTGTGGCCTTCCACTGCGCCCATCAACACAAAAGTCCAAAGAGCAATACTCATCCGCTCCAACGGAAAGTCGACCGCGGCATGCAGTAAAACTGCCAGCAGCCCTAAGCCCCACAACGACCGGGCCGCCGGCCGTACCACCGCGGCAAAAGCCAGGAGCAGGAGAATAAGCATGAGCACGCCGCCATCGCAAACTGCCTCGAGCCACTCATCGTGGGCATGTTTGACCATTCCGCCCAAATCCACCACGGCAAAAGAAGGATAGATCTCCGAGAACGTCCCCAAACCGTATCCCGTGAATGGCCGCTGTGCCGCGGCATGCAACGTCGCAGCAAAGAGTTCGCGACGTCCCGAGAGAGGATTGCGATCCTGTAGACGCGCAAATAGACCGCCAACCCCGACCACGAGCGACATGCCGGCGGCTAGCAACAGGACCAGTGCCGCCACGCGCACCCAGTGCCGCCGCGAGACCAGCCGGTCGCGTCGTCCTAACCACAGGACCGCGATTACTTCGGCCGTTACCAGAAGCGAGCCCATGCGCGAACGGCAACCCAGCACCGTGGCGAACAGGACTGCGCTGACGAAGCCATAGAAAATCCATCGTTTGCGATCCAGCAAGGTTCGTGCGAGAGCCACGGGAAGGGCCAGTTCAACCAACTCGGCGCACTGGTTGGACGAGGCGAAAAGGCCGATGGACTTCCAGGCCGGGAGGTCGGCCGCCACCCTGAGATCCACCGCTCCGGCGATCGCCGACATATTGAACATCGCCAGGCCGAACGTAAGGAAGACCAGCGTCGAGAGGATCCACCGGCGGATCGCCCGCTCGCGGCAGAGGGTGCTAGCCAGCAGGGCAGCGCAGCAAAGTGTACCCCAATACGTGATCGATTCGCGGGTAGCGTGGCGATAGACCGTCACATGAGCGACCAACTGCACCATCCCGAGGAGCGCGATCCCGCCCACAAAAACGAAAGAGCGGCCAACGGTAATTGGCCGCTCTTTCCAGGTGCTTTGAAGGATCCAGATCGACGCGAGGCAGAGTACACCGGCTTTGGTCAGGCTGGTGACCCATGCCTCTGGAATTGGTGAAGTGAGGGTAGAAACACAAACCAATAGCAGTAGAACCACCGCGGCGATCCCTTCATCGGCGCGGATCTTCTTAACCTTTGCCGGCCCCAGCACCGGGGTAACGGCGAAGGGAGCAGGCGCAATGGTTTTCATACTTTTGCGGCCTGGGCGAAGTCGTGACCGGTGGAAACACCGTGTCCGTGTTCCTTGGCCCACACGAACGCGGCCATCACCTGCGTGTCGACTTCATTCTGACTGGTGAGTTGCCCGGCGGCCGCAAGGAAACGTTGATTGTGGTAGCGGGCGTCGGTATAGTCCGGGATGCGGCCGGCGCGGAAAGCCCCTTTCAGTTCACGAATGCCGTCCTGCAGGCTCAAAGTGCTGGAGAAGCGTAGAATCCGCTCAGCCCGCGCGAAAGATACCCGATAGTTGCGGCGATCGGGATTCGTCACATGCTGCACGCGCGTGCCCGGGAAGATTCTGCCGATCTCTTCGGCCACCTGAGTCAAGGTGTAATTCATCCGCGAGTCGCCCAAATTGAAGATGCGCCCGCTCACCAGTTCGAGCGGCGTATTCAGCGCCGTCATGAAGCCCCGCGCCACATCACGGACGTGAATGAAGGGACGCCACTGCTCGCCGTTATATATGGTGATCACGCCTTCCTGAGCGGCCTTGGCCGTCAGGAGATTCACGACCAGGTCGAAGCGCGGACGTTTGCCGAGGCCGAACACCGTGGCAAGGCGCAGAATCGTGGGGTGGAAGTTCTCCGAGCGTTCTTCCAAAATCGCGCGCTCGGAATCCACCTTGGTGTGGCCGTACAAGGAGACCGGCTGCGTCTCCGATTCCTCGTCCATGGTGACCTCAGCCGCGCCGTACACGCTGCAACTGGAAGCAAAGACGAAGCGCTTCACGCCGTTGCCCTTGGCAATTTCGACCAGCATGCGGGTCGCGGCGTAATTGATCTCGAGAGCGTTCTGCCGGTCCTGCTCGCAGGCAGGATCGCCCACGATCGCCGCCAGATGCACGATCGCCTTGGCTCCCTTGACGGCACTCACGACGTTTTGAATGTTGCGGCAATCGCCGACCGTCAATTCGAAGTCGGGATGGTCCTTGAGGTGCGCGATGGCGAAATCACCATACACCAGGCTATCGAGCACACGGACCCGCTCGCCCGCATCCAGCAGCATTTCGCAGAGCATGGACCCGATGTACCCGGCGCCGCCAACCACCAGCACGGGACCGTTGTTCTCGGGAGATTCGTCGCGTGCCCGGATGCTGAAGTGTCGAAACACGTAGGACGCGAGAACGCGGACCGCCGATAGCGCCACCACAACGTTTGCGCTGAAGGCTACGGTGAGGCTCCTGGCCACGATATTCGTTCGGAACAGGAAGTAGTTGGCGGCTAGGGTGGCCATTGAACCGATCATCGAACTGCGGAGAATCAGTGCTAGCTTTTGCTTGAGTGCGTAACGGCGTCCCACGTCGTAGATTCCGCTTTGCAGCAGAACCGCGGAGAAGATCGGTGAGACCGGCAGAAAGTTCAAGAGGTAATACTTGAGCAGGCTGGATTTCAACCACTCGCTGTCGGTGCCCTGTGACGCGTAATAGGCGGCCACCAGGACGAGGGCCAACAGCATACTAATCTGAATGCAGACGAAATCCACCGCGACGCGGATGAGGGTCGCCCTCCATTTGGCATTGAGCATGGTTTTTGACTCCTATTGAACGGTATGAGCCTGAGCTTGAATGCGAATGATCCGGCAAATCTCACGAGCACCTTTGGACGGCAGTTTCGAGTAGATCGGTAAACTCAGGACCCGTCCCGAAACTCGTTCCGTAATCGGCAGGGGAGGCATCTCAGAACTGTGGTGCGCCCCCAGAATTCGCTGCTGATGCAGCGGCGGATAGAAGTACTTCTTGGTCTCGTAACCCGATTGGAGTAACGCCGCGGCCACCTGGTCGCGAGTCTTTCCGAACTTGTCAGGATCGATCAAGACCGAGTAGTCTTTGTACGCGCAGACGTCCCCGGGATTTACTCCTTGAAAGGCGACCCCGGGGACTCCCCCGAGCATGCGCGTATAGTTGGCGGCGATCTGGTTGTGCCGCTCCACTTTGCTCTCGACTGCGTCCAGCCCCGCGAGCGCCAGTGCCGCGTTGAATTCAGACATGCGCGCGTTGAGGCCTTGCAGATCCGGATCGTAGGCGCCGAGATCGCCGTAATTGCGAGCCGCTACGATTCGCGCCGCAAGCGTGGCGTCGTTTGTCGATACCAGGCCGCCTTCGCCCGCGACCAACAGTTTGGTCGGCGAAAGCGAGAAGACTTCTGCATCGCCGAATCCGCCCACAGGTTTGCCGAAATGATTACTTCCGAAGGCGTGGGCCGAATCGAATATCAGCTTGGCGTGGGTCATGGAGGCGATGCTGGACAGGCTTTCGGTATCGCAGGGATTGCCGTACATGTGCACGCCGACCAGCGCGCAGGTGCGCCGCGTCACACGCTTCGCTACATCCAGCGGATCCAGGGTCCAGGTCGCAGGATTGCAGTCGGCATAGACCGGCTTGAGCCCGGCCCACAGGGCCGCCATCCCCGTGGCGAAAAACGTGAACGACGGAATGATGACTTCGCCCTTCAGTTGCATGGCTTTCATGACGAGCATCAACCCGCTGGTGCAACTCGAAACGGCGATGCAATGCTTCACGCCCAGCCTTTCGGCCGCCGCAGCCTCGAAGCGCTTGACCAACGCTCCGTTGGTGATCTGCGACGTCCGGTATGCGTCGTGGTAGAGGCGTTGGACCGAGTGCCAACTGGGCAGCTTCGGGTGAATGAACCGTAGCGATCTCCCTTTATTTTCGGCGTGTGCAGAAATGCGCTCTGGCATTGGTGTCGACGAAGCATATAGCATTGAAAATCCCCTAAGTTTGATCTCAGACTCTGGCGTTACAGATACCGCTCACAAGGCTGCCGTTCGCGAATCGCTTTGGCAGGCAGACCATAAGCGACTACACCGTCGGGCAAGTCATTTAGAACCGTGGAGCCGGCGCCCACCACGGTATTGCGGCCTATGTGCACGCCGTGGATTACGGTCACGCCGATACAAAGCGCCGAGCAATAACCCAAGTGGACGTTGCCGCCGCAAGTGACTCCGGCGCCAAGGCTCGAGAAGTCGGCCATGGTGCTGTCGTGCTCGAACGAAGCTTTCGTGCTGACCACGCAGCCCTCGCCGATCTGCAAGTCGATCCCGATCCACGCCTTGCCCATCACGATGGTTCCCGCGCCGAGGATGGAGCCCGGCGTGATGTACGCCGAAGGATGAATTGCCGTGACGAACTCGAAATTTCGGTCGGCGCAGCGAATCGCGTGCGTGATCTTGCGGCGGGTCCAGTTGTCGCCGATGCCGACGATCCCGCGCCGAATGCCGGTGCTCGCGATCAAGCCCGCCAAATCGTCTTCGGACCCAAGCACCTCATGACCGCCCACGCGGTAGCCTTTCGGTTTGTACGAATCCAGTAGTCCGGCTATCCGGTAGCGGCCTTCGCGTTCGACGATGTCGATCACCACCCGCGCATGGTCCGAAGCTCCGAATATGAAAATGCCCTGGTCAGTCATTGGTTCCTCGTCAGATTTGGCTGGGACTACCCAGAAATTCGGTCATGGGGGCATCTCCGGCGGCATTGACGCCATGCGGGCGTACGACTTGGAGCGCGGTAGCCGCCAGGATTCGCAGGTCGAGCACTGCGTTTGCGTGCTCGACATACCATACGTCGAGGCGAAACCGCTCATCCCAGGACACCAGGTTGCGCCCGTGAATCTGGGCCCATCCCGTGATCCCAGGCCGAACCACCAGTCGCTTTCGTTGAAATTCGTTGTACCGTCCGACGTAGCGGGCCAGCAGTGGCCTCGGCCCCACCAGACTCATGTCCCCTTTGATCACGTTCCACAACTGCGGCAGTTCATCGATGCTCGTCTTCCGTAGAAACCTGCCGAATGCACTCATCCGCTGTGGATCGGGTAGCGGATTCCCGAAGTCATCCCGCGCATCGCTCATGGTGCGGAGTTTGTACGTTCGAAACGTCTTGCCACCCAGACCGCCCCGCTCCTGCCGAAAAATCACGTTCGTGCCGAGCTTGTACCGGACCGCAATCGCCGCCAGCAGAAAGATCGGCGCGGTCAAAAGCGCCAGAAGCGACGCACTCAACACGTCGAAACCTCTCTTGACGCCACGATAGAGAATACCCGGGCGCCGGTGGCAGGCCTCCACGGCAGCCCGGTATTCACGGAGCAACCCACACGAGATTTCGTCGCGGCGGAATCGGCGGACCACGAAGCTCCGCGCCGCCGATCCCAGTGATTTGCGCAGGTTCGCGTTGCAGACGAGCTGATCGATTGCAACTGCGAGTTCCTCCGCATCGCGCGGTTTCACCAGGAGGCCGGTGACGCCATCTTCTACCGCGTCCACCACTCCATCCACTCGCGAGGCCACTACCGGTAAGCGCATAGCACCCGCCTCCATTGCCACCACGCCGAAACCTTCGCGATAAGTGGGAAGGGCGAGGATATCCATCGCCGCATAGGCGGCAGGCATATCGCGCAGCAGCCCGCCGGACACGCGCACTCTGGGGTGGCAATAGAGGTACTGCAGGTCGTTCGCGTTGACCGGGTCGTCAACATCCTCGAACCCGCACAGGAACAGCCAGAGGTTCGCATGCCGCGTGCTGAGTTGCTCCCATGCGGCACGCAGTTCCGAAATCCCTTTGTCGCGTGAGAATCGCCCCGCGAAACCCAAAACCAGCGCATCCTCGGGTATTTGATAGGTTCTCCGGAACTGCCGGCGGTCTTCTGCGCCTCTGCGTTCCGGATCGAACTCGACTGGATCGAGGCCGGAGCATGCTCCGTTGCCGATGATTCGGACCTTGTCTGACGGGCAGATTCCAGCGTTCGTCACGGTGTTGCGAAGAGACGGGCTGACCGCGAGCACATGCGTCGCAAGCGTGGCGGTCAGACGGTCCGTGGTACGGACTAATGCGCCCCGCCATCCTGCCAGAGTCTCGGTTCGCAATCCGTGGAACGTAAAGTACCGGACTTTCACTCCGGCCGCTACCGCGGCGACCATTCCCAGGAGTCCCGACTTCGGTGTGTGAGCGTGAACCACGTCCGGTCGAATCTCCCGCACCGCCTGCCAGATTCGGTAAGTCGCAATGAGGTCGGCTAGCGGGCTGATTCTGCGCTGAATCGACACCCGGCGAACGCGGATCCCGGTGGCCTCTTCGAATCCGAGCAAGTCGGGACCGTCTCCGCTGATCGCGTGCACCTCCACGCCACAACTCTGCAGCGTCTGCACCTGCTGGCGGAAGAACACGTCAAGACCCTGGGGGTTGGTGATCACGATCGCCAATCGGATTGGGTTTGCCTTATGCATTCACTTCCCTCCCGAGGAAGTGCCCGCTGCTTTGCTGCCGGAAATATGCGCGAGTCGTGTCAAGGAGGTCCTCGAAGAAGCCGTCCCACAGCGGGTACAACTCGTCCGCGTGGAAGCGGCGGGCAGTTTGCAGGTTTTCTTCCGACATCCGGTCCAGCCGCGGTTTCGAGGAGAGAACGCACCGCAGTTTGTCCGCGAGCGCGACTGCATGTCCCGGCCTGACCAGATCTCCAGCGTCCAGGACGTCGGGCACACCGCCTACGCGAGTCGCCACACACGGCAATGCCCTGGCCATCGCCTCCAGCAGGGCGCGCGGCATTCCTTCCGTCCGCGAAGGCAGCACGAAGAGGTCCGCTTTATCGAGTTCGCAACGGACGGCGGCGCCGGCCGGAAGCGCGCCGGCAAATCGCACCGCTTCACTGATGCCCAGCCTCTCCGCCTGCGCGCGAAGATCGACTTCGCACCTGCCCGAGCCGACCACCGTGAGATCGAGCATCAGGCCTTCGGCGCGGCAGATGGCCAAGGCGTCGAGCAGGACATCGAGGCCTTTGTATGCCTGCGACAAGGTGGCTACCGTGACCAGGTGCGGATTTGCGGACAGTTGATGATTGCGGGGACCAGTGCAAAATGCTGCATCGTCAAGATTGACATCCGAGCAGTCGAGCACCTTTCCTGCCTCTTGCGGAGGATAGGCGCTGCGCAACCCCGGAGTTACATACAAGGCGGCTGCGGCCCTGGCGCATTGCAGCGTCTGATTTCTAGCGAACCACCACCGAAATACGCCCCGCAGAGGATGATGCATGGCGCCGGGCGCCATCGCTTCGCGCGGATCCCCGACCACGTACACGGCGTAAGGACGACGTTGCCGCCACAGCACCGACGCCGCAAAGGTCCCGAGATTGGAGGGAATCCGCAGGCACACCGCCGATCGCGAGTTCATCGCGGCTTCTACGGCCGCTTCTACTTGCCACGCGTTCTTGGCGAACTGCAGCGGGCCCAGGTAGTTCGGAATCGGTACCAGCCGCACGCCGGGACCATCCACTCTTTGCCAGTTCGGTTTGGGTTGCGCGCAATCGCACACCCGCCCGATGACGGCGACCGAGTCGTAGGTCTTTAGGTACCGATGCCAAAAATCGTATTCGTAGGAGGTATCCGTCCAGATCGCACCGTCCGGAGAGCGGTGAAAGCGATATTCGGTAACATGACTGAGTTCCATCTTGATTCACCTCGGCTAGACAGCCAGTACGAGCATTGAGAATCCGCCACACCAAAGGGCCGCGGCATCGCGGTTCAGAGCGAACAGGACCTTACGCGGCAGTTGCATCAGGCGCGTTCCCAGGCCTGGCGATTGTGTGGCTGCTGCCGCAGGTGTGTAGAACCAGTCGAAAACGTGATACCCGGCATCCTCGAGCGTCCGCAGGGCGAGGTCCTTTGTGAAGTAGTGCAGGTGGCCGGCGGTGTCTCGCACTTTCGACGGTATGCTGCGCGCGACACCCTGCACAGAAAGATCCAGCGGGAAATGAAAGATCTTGTATTGTCCAAGCATCCGCACCTGGCGCAGGAAGCGCATGTGATCCTCGACATGCTCCACCACGTCCATCAACAACACCACGTCATAGAAGCGCACCGGGCCATCTTCGAGAATGTCGCCCAGTTCGAAATGCAGGTTCGCGTTAGCGTGCCGATGGCATAATTCGTAAGCCTGCGGCGAGATCTCGTATCCCCAGAACTCGGTGCCCTCCGCACTGTGGTGTTGCAGTCCGGCTAGAATTTCTCCCGCCCCACAACCCACTTCGCAAATCGTCGCCGGCTCAATGCGGTGCTGCGTCAGCATGTTGCGAATCTGCGAGACCTTCCAGGGCGCATCTTCCGAATGCCAGGTAGGATGCATCGCCAGATACTGGCCGTTTTGATAAATCCCTGCGACTGACATGGTTTCTCCTCTCTACCAGGCGCCGAAACGCCGGAGGCCCGCCTCGGTGGCACCGACCACCATCAAACTAACGCCGCCGATGGTGCGGCTGGCGAGCCACGGATTGACCGCGCTGACTGCCCATCGAAATGGGAAGCTGAATCGCTGCAGCATCGACATGGTGCCGGAGGGTGCCATGAAGCCGAAAGTGAAGCGGTAGTCGAGTGGCATGATCCCGGAAAGCGTGAGCAGGTTCAGAGCGTTCGGGACGTCCAGGAACAGCACGTGCTTGGGGTACGAAAGCTTGCGGCGGTAGCGATTCAAGACGGCATTCGCCAGCGAGTTGTCGAGCGGAATGTGAAGTCCCACCAACAGCGAGCGCGACGCCACGTTTTTCAGGAAAGAGATCGTATCGGGCACGTGCTCCGCGACGTCGAACAACGTCACCAGATCGGCACGCTCCTCAGACTGGCAGAAGTCCTGGCATAAGAAGCGGACTCCGGAGTGCTTGAGATCGTGAACGGAGGGGAAGATATCATAGCCGGCGGCCGATTCGATCGGGTGGCCATCCCGCTTCAGCCCCTCCGTGATCAGCGCCGCGGTTCGTCCGCCGCCACATCCCACGTCCGCGTAGCTGCTGATCTGCAGGGGCTTCTGGGAGACCAGGGTACCGAACAGCTTCAGAAACGCATCGGCCTTGAATGCCGCATCCTGGTCCGGATCTTCATGCGTCGCGTAATAATCGCCCGAAGCATAGCTCGGAACGATGAAAGAACCCGCTTTTGCGTTCATAATCATTTCCCCCTTGGCTTTGTTTTTTAGAAGCGTGAAGCGTCGCTATGACGTTCGCTCCCTCACGGTCGCGGCTCGTTGTACCCTGCTCGATTTTTGCGAGCTCACTTTTTACGAGCCGCTTTTTACAAGGCGATTTTTGCGAGCCGATTTTTACAACGAGCCGCCTTTTACGAACCGCTTTTTACGAGCCGTTACAACGAGCCGCTTTTACAACGAGCCGCTTTTTACGAGCCGCACGCGTCCGCAAGCGTCTCTCAACGCCTGACAACGAGCCGCGCGCGTCAGCAAGCGTCTCTCGACGCGGCGACTTTCAAGAAGTAATAGACCTCGCCGCTATTCCGAAATCCCAAAAAGCGCAATGGCGATGGCCAACGCTCGTCGCGCTTCGAGACCACCTCGAGCCCGCTATTGAGAAATACCTTCTGCCACTGATCGCGTGTCAGGAAGCAAACTCCCACGTTGGCGGTCTTGATGCCGATCGCTCTTAAGATTCCCGCCATAAAGCCTGGTAACTGCGTGGAACTCACCATGTGCACCAGCCGGCACCCCAGACTCTTCCAGAGCCACATCTCGTGATAAATCTCGCGGATCATGATGGTGCCAGTGGGCGTCAATTGCGCCCGCAACGATGCGAGGAGCTCGGTCACGCCCTGAATCGTCGCCCGATAACCACGGCCGTCGATCACATGATGCAGCACCGCATCGAAGTTAATCAGGTCGAACTGCACGCCGCGCAGGGGAATCGCGCGAGCATCGGCCACGAACAGCACCTTGTTCCCCATGAGGGCATTGCGCGAAAGCATCTCCGTAGAGAGGTCGAACCCTAACGCCCGGCCCTTGGGATACTGCCGCAGGAACTCGTCCGCCAGGTACCCCGCTCCGCAGCCGATATCGAGCAGTCGGGGCTCACCGGACGCGATCGGTGCTTCCTGTTTCAGAAGCCTGATGCGCTCGCGGCAAATCGAAATGTGCTTCGGACGATGAACGTCCGTGTATAAGTCGGCCTGGTGGTCGAAGTGCTGGCGGACGCGAAGGTCAGTATCGGCTGTACTTGAAGTCATCGACGATTCTCCTTTGGCCTGCGAGCGAAAGCGTTCGGTGCGATGCCAGTGCGATCAGGATGCCGGGAACCGCACCGTACTTCACTACAAAGAAAATCTGGTTGTCAGAGTCATTGATCAGCAACAGAATGCAGAAGTTCACCAGGAACGGCACGATCAGCAAGCGGCTGTCGCCCGGATTCAAGGTGTTCATGATGCGGCGAAGTCCGGAGATCGCGACCGCCAGGACCACGAAAGCCAGCGGAACAAAAATAGGGCCGAAATTCAGCATCGTCTCTCCCACCAGGCCGTAGACTCGCGAACTCTGGAATACCGCGCTGTTGTCGTATGACCCGACGCCGTATTCCGCTTCCGTCGTCCACTTGAGTTTCGAAGGCGGCCGCGACGGCCACAGCGTTTTCGGAATCAACAGGCAGATGGCGCCCAGGTAAGTGCGGCCGAGCGCATAGTCGTAGGGCACCTGTGAGCCGAGCAGGCGATACAGCAGGAATGCCTGAACATCGCTGCGTCCCAGGTCGCCCATCACTACGTCCGCCGTCGTCTCGGTGCCATCCGCGATTTCCGAGTAGCTCGAGGTCGTGGATACGAACGACAAAGTGTCGGCGCCCTTCGTCTTGTAAACGGCATAGGCCATCATGAACAGCACCAGCACCGGCAGTCCGCAGAGAACCAGCTTGCGAGGCACGGGCCGGACCCAGAAATGAATCACGCCGACTCCCCAGAAGAGGCCCCAAACTGTGTTGCTTCGACTTCCCCGCAGGCCGCCGAACAGCAGGAGCAGGAAAAAGAAGACCACCAGCACGATTCCCACAACCCACCAGCTCCGCCGCCACCGCGCTCCCCACGACCAGACGGCGAAGGCAAAAATCGCGAGGATCGGAAAGCTCTCGGAAATGGAGAACGCGGCCGTCGTATTCTGGAACGCGTCCTGCCCTTTCAGCCAGTTGCTGTATTCCGCGATGTAGCCCTGGATTCCGCCCAGCGAGTAGTAGGCCCACGCCTGCAGTCCGCCGCTCACGATCAGTCCCAGCAGGACGAAGCACCAGAATCGCCTGGCATTGATTTGCCACATTCCCGGTTCCGGCGATTGGAACAGCGCGGGCTTACTCCAGGTCTTGAGCGCGTAGCGGTAGATCAAGAGCCCAATAAAACAAAGCACGCCAAGACAGCCCAGCCACGGACGATAATCTTCTGGCTGGTCGGGCAGGTAACGCAGACGATGGCCCCATCCGCCGACGAGCAACGGACACAAGTAGAAGACGTGTACGCCGAGCAGGCCCAGCACCCCGGCCGGATCGAAGGGTTGCAGTTTCCCGCGCAGCCAGTCCACCGCATCCACCGCGACCACCGTTCCCGATGCCACTACCGGAACCACCATCCAGTGGATCAACTCCGGCGAAATGCACATCAGACCGATCGCGCAAAGCGAGGTCGCGAAGAACGAGATCAGCCAGGAGATCATCCGATCGCCTCCGCGGTTTCGGCCCGGCGGACCGCGACCAATCCCCATCCCGCCTGGACACCGTAGCCCAACATCATCGCCGCCGCGGCCCCAGTCAATGCATAAGCGGGCACCAGGAACTGGCAGGCCACCGTCGTGACGATCGTCATCGCGATCAGAGAGCCGAGTTGATCACGGTACCGGCGTACCGCGATCAGCGCGTAGCTAAAGATCGAAGCGGTGTTGGCCAGGACCGCGGCAGCTCCCAGGCACAGCAGTAATCTCCAGCCGGCCACATATTCCGGGCGGTAAACGATCGCCAGAATCTCTTTGCCCGCGGCGAAGAATACCAACAACGCGCCAATTCCAGCCGCTACGCCCAGGCTCACCAGGTTGCGCAGCACGCGGTTGAATTCGTTTCGCACTCCGAATGCGTGAGTGGTTGCCAGCCGCGGACTGGCGCCTTCAGCCAGTGCCGATACTGCATAACCGCCGGCCATCGCCACATAGAAGACTGCCGAGAATAGGCCGACATCGCTGGCGCTCAGCACATGCTGAATGAAATATCGCGGGATATTGACTCCCAACGACATGAGCATCGCGGCGGTACCGAGCGGCGCAGACCTTGCCGCCAGGCGTCGCAGGGTCGGGATGTGCCACCGGAAGCGCAATCCGTCGTCTCCCATACGGCGGCAGCAGGCCGCTGCCAGAGGCAGATCGCACAACAACAGCAGCAGCCCCGAACTCAGGCACAGCGCCATCGCCGCCGACACAGCATCGCGCCGGAAGTAACAGGCCACGGCCACGGCGAGGACGGATCCGGCGCCGCGCACCAGAATCGAAACCGTCATCCGGTTCGCCTGATCGCAGCGAAGGAAGAGGCCGTAGAAGAGATCGCTGCCCGATTCGAACGATTTCGCCAGTGCCACGCAGATCACTACCAGAGCAGTCTGCGGGGTCGAGGAGTCGAGCAAACCGATGCCGCACACAACCGCCAGGGCGGCCAGCGTCATCAACAGCCGTACCGCCAGGTAGTCGGGAAGTCCATATTCGCCGTGTGCGTCGGTGGCCAGCACAGTTCGCAGGCGCAGATTACTAAGAAGAAAGATCGGCGCTGTGATTGCGAATCCCAGGGAAAGCTGGCCAACCATTTCGGAGCTCGAGAGCTTGGCCACCGTGCTGATGATCAGCCACTGCGAGGCAAGATAAATCGTGTTGGCTACGAACACCCATACGAAATTCGCGCGTACCGAGGCGCCTGGCCGCAGCGCCCCGGTCGCGGCTTGCGGGTTATCTACAACAATCCCAGTCGTCACGCGGCGTTCCCCGCCGTGTTGCCATATCCGTAGCCGTAGTAACCGATCTGATGCTCGAAGCGCACCTCATTCAACACCACACCGAGTACGTTGGCATGCAGCCGTTCCAGAGTGCGAAGCACGGTGAGTACTGCCCGGCGATCGGTCTTTCCGGCTCTGGCGAGCACCACCACGCCGTCCACAGCCCGTGCGATTTCCAGCGGCTCCGCGAAACCGGGCAGCGGTGCGGCGTCCACAATCACCAGGTCATATTCGGCCGCGACTTCATCCAGAAGTTTCGGGATATTATGCAGCGCCACCTCGTGGATGACGCGGGCAGCACGGCCTGCCGGAATCGCGCTGAGATTAGCATGATTGGGTACCTCTTGCACCAGTTCGCGCCACGGTTTCGTTCCATTCAGGTAGTCCGCCAAGCCGACGCTGGAGTTGATCCCCAAGCGCGTGTGCACCGTCGGACGGCGCAGGTCGCCGTCGATGATCAGTGTGCGGCGGCCCTGCTGTGCATTGGCGATGCTGAGTTGCAGGGCGGTCGTGGTCTTCCCCTCCGACGGCATGGCGCTCGTAATCAGCAGCGAACGGATCCGCCGATCGATGTCGGACAGCGCGATGGTCGAGCGGAGTACGCAAATCGCTTCGTGGAAACGGCGCTCCTCTTCTCCGGAGCGCGACGGCGCGACCGCTGTCGTACTCGCCGCAACGCCGACGGTCTTGGTGGCGGAGATGCGAGGTTGCCGCATCATCGGCAGGGTGCCGATGACTTCGGTATTCAGCAGCTTGGCGAGATGCACTCCGGCACGCACCTTCGAGTTCAATCCGTCGCCGATGATCGCCGCAGCGAATGCGAAGAGCGTCGAGCCAAACAGGCTCAGAAAAGTCGCCGTCGGAATATTCGGATAGACCGGCTTTTCGGATGGCCGCGCAGGGTCGGCGACACGGATCGCATTATTGTGAAAGTTGGCGTTGATTCCGGCCTCTTTGATGCGGCGAATCAATTCGTCATACAGTTTGCGGTCCGCTTCGGCCTCTTCTTTCAGCGAGCGATACTCGAAGGAACGCGCATTGACCTTATCGAACTCTTCTTTTGTAGTAGCAACCGCGCCTTTCAGGATCTCTTCCCGCTTCTGGGCCTGCTGGTATTCGATATCGATGCGCCGCATCACGCTCTTGCTGGTTGCATCGATCTGGCGGTGCAATTCCTCAACTTCCGCCTCATGCTTGCGATACTCCGGATGATTCGTCCCGAAGTGAGACTTGGCTTCCGCAAACTTCTCCTGGGCTTCGTTGATACGGTCGTTCAACACTTTCAGCGCTTCACCCTGCGCCGAAACCTGTGCCGCGTCAACTCCGCCGTTCTCCGAGTTCTGCGCAGCGGACTGCTTGCGGGCTCGATCGGCCTGTGCCGCGGTGTATTCGGCATTCAATTGCAGCAGCCGTGCGGAGAGGATGCTGGTCTTCTCCTCGGGGTTGATCACGTTCAGCTCGCGCTCGAATTTATTCAATGCCGAGCTGGATCGTTCCATCTTGGCGCGCAGTTCGTCCAATTGCCGCTCCATGAACTCGGTGATGCGGGTAGACGACTTGATCCTGCCGTCATAGCTGTATGCGATATAGGATCGAGCGATTTCGTTGGCTGCGGATGCAGCCTGAACGGGGTCTGGGTAGCGATAGGCGATCTGAATCAGGTAGGTGCTCGGCGGCCGGGTCACCCGCAGATTTCTCAACGCGATCGGGGAGTCAACGCCTGCCGCCGTTTTGCCCCCTTCGCGCTCCAGGCCGAAGCGTTCGACTACCGGCCGAAGTACCGAATCGGACTGGATGATCTTCATCTGGGTGGCCAGAAACTGGTCGACATCGTTCAATGCTGCCTGGCTGGCTTCCTGGCCCACCACACCCGCTGGAATCTGACGGTCCACCTCGATGGTGGCAGTGGCCTCGTACGATGGCGTGATGCGGGAACAGAGAATGTAAGTAACCAGGACAGAAATTCCGACGAAGGCGGCTATCTTCCAACGTTGCTGCCGGATAATCCACAAGTAGTGGGACATCGGCAATTGCGTAACTTCCGTGGATAGATCGTTATACTGATTCGAATCCGACAAATAGGCTTGCTGCCGCGACAACAGAAGCCGGACTTTTTCCTCATCTGACATGGGTAACAAAGCAGAGGTCCTCCGATTGGGTTAGGGGGTTCGATATTTGCCGCTCCAAGTCACCTTAGCGAGTAGTGGCGTAGACTAGCGCTGCCGTAGTTGCGGATCCTAAAACTAATAGCTTTTCCAACGTTCCCATCGTGACGCGCCGCCTGCTGTTGTCCGGCACATAGAGTACGTCGTTCGCTTCGAGTATCACGTCTGGAGACTTCCGCGCCAGAACGTTGTGAATGTCGAAGGGGATCTCCAGGCTCTTGCCCGCCTGATCGTCTTTGCGATAGATGAAACAGGTGTGGCTGGCGTACGGAGCGAGACCCTCGGCTTGGGCGAGCACCTTCAGCACCGTGGTCGTGGAAGCGTTTTCTACCTGAAACAGACCGGGCTTCTTCACGCTGCCGACGACGAAGACCTTTCCAGCCTCGGGTACCCGGATTTCCTCTCCTCCGTGGAGGGTGATGTTCAAATCCGGGTCGGCAGCGCCAATCAGGCGCTTGACCGGTATGCGGCGGATCATACCGGGTTTACCGTCGGACTCCGGCATCGTGACCAGGATTTCCGCGCCGGCGTTAGGCGCCAGTCCTTGCGCGCGGCTGATCGCATCAATCAAAGGCACGGGGCCGTCCGCCTGAAATTTGAGGGGGTGATTGACCGCGCCAACCACCGTCACCGGCCGCGAGCGGTACTCCGCTATCGTCACCGTCACAATCGGATCGACGAGAATTCTCTCGTTGACCAAAGCACGCGCGATCGACTTTTCCAACTCCGCAGGCATCAGGCCCGCCGCGGGAAGCGGTTTGCTCAACATCGGAATGCGGATGGTACCCTCCCGGCTCACGCGCACCGTACGGTTGAGCTCGGGTTCGCCATATACCGAGATGCTGATGAGGTCGTCATCGCCGGCCGCCAGGCTCGGCAGATTAGGCGCGAGATCATGTGGCGGCCCGGCAGGAGTCTGTCCACGCAAAACTGACACAATTGTCAGGCATAGTGCGATTCTGTAATTCATAAAAACTGATTTCGCCTCAGAGAAAAGGAGTAACGTCGTCTTGAGAGATTTCGGTGATCACGGATCGCTGCAGGGTGTCAATAGAGATCACGACCCGGCTTTCCGTCTTGTGACGAAGCAGGCGTCCTTCGAGTCCGGCCAGGGGACCACAGCAGATCCTCACGCGCTCGCCCACAGGCAGGTAGGGACAGGGGCGCGCGTCCACGCTTTCCGCGGTCAGGCGGCGGATCATCTCCACGTCCTTCGCATCCACCGGCAAAGGACCGCGGCCATTGTTGACAATCTCCTGCACCCCCGGAGTCTTCAAGATCGTGATTCGTTTGGCCGGCTCCAGTTTGCTAAAAATATAGGAAGGAAAGAGCGCGATTGGAGCCATTTTTACGCGATCGCAGAGCCGCTTGCGCACGAAAGATACCGGGCACAGAGTCTCTACGCCGCTGCCCGCCAGCATGTCCGCCACAGTCAGTTCCGACCGCGCGCGAACCCGCAAGGCTACATAAATGCCGCTGTTTTCCATGACTCCTACGGATTGAATCGAACTTTCCCATGCTCCCGCCATTTTTCACCCAGGAAATACTGTCAATCTGATTTGCTCTTTAGTTGCCAGATGGTCTTTTCCGCGGCAGCTAAACTGTATTATTAGAATTCCTGAGGTCCTTCACATTGATCTGAATCAATTTCTTCCTTGACTCGCCATCCGGAAAGTATCTGTATGATGTAGCCGGTGGTTGTGGATCGTTCAGCCGGATTTACAGAGGTAAGTCGCGGGGACCAATAGGTTTTGGAGGGCTCCGGCGTCCCTTGTGGCACCGGGATTGGCCGAGTACACAGGTATCGTTTCTGCGATCGAGTCTAATCGCGAAGGGTTCGCGTAGTCGTCCAGACAAGGTTTACGAACCGCAAGATCGCGGTAGGTGCGCCGCCGTCAGTTGGTGTCAAACGCGGTCATGCAACTAATCGCGCGATGCGAGAAACCCGACAGAAGAATTCCGTTTGTTCGATGCGGCCCCATTCCTGAATCTACTTATCGGCCCGCTCTTCCATCTCTCGCCCTGCTTCCTCAGGGGGCGCTGATTCGCTGTTCCAATAGCGGAGCCGTCACCAGCTTACGTTCCACATGCGCTTCAATCTGCTGCACCAGAAACTTCCGCAGATCGGCCGCCGTCCCCTGATCCCAATCTGTCCTCGAGATCCCCGCCACCGGTGTCCGCAACATTTCGGCCGCCGTACTGCGGGACGCCGGACTCAACTCCCAACTGCTGCCCGAGCCCGGCGTGCGATGACAGTCCATGCACAGCAGGCCCGTTCGTCCGCGCCCAAAGAACGCCCGCTCGGGATCCGGATCGTCCAGCAGAGTTCCGCAACCCAGGCAAGCATGCAATTCGGGTAGCCATCCCGAGAGCCGTACCGCCCAAAGTGAAAAGTAAGTGACCGCGCGCCACACCCGGCCCGCATTCGCCGGATCGCTTCCCACCATCGGGCGAAGGTAATCCAACATTGCCAGCAGCAGGCGGAAGAATTTTTCATTGGGTTCCGCCGCGGGCAACAACTGTTCGGCGACCTCCGCGAAGTAGTCCAGCGCCACGCTGGCCCAGTAATCGGACGCGAGTCCGAACTGTGAGCGGATCAACTCGCACGAATCCAAGTTGACCAGTTCGCGGCTTTCGCGTTGAAAATACGCCATCCGCACATAGGACAAACGTTCCAGCCCAGAGCCGAAAGCGCTTTTCGGACGCCGTGCGCGCTTGGCCACACCACGCAGCCTTCCCTGATCCCTGGTAAGAAAGCTGACGATGAGGTCCGCCTCTTTCAGCGGGTAGGTTCGCAGTACAAGAGATTCACTGACACGCGCAGGCACTCGTGGAAATCTCAGCGTAACATAGGCGCCGGTAGTCCCGAACCCGTCGGACTCAGACGGGTGCACACTAGTAGTTTCAAGTACTTACAGGGAATTTCCGTCGGACTCCGACGGAATTGGTACTTTACCTGGCGATCGACGATGCCGTTATCTTGCCGATCGATGGCGTGCCGCACTGCTTCATTACCATCGTCAACTCACCGCGCAGAATCTCGATCACGCGCTCCACGCCTTCTTGTCCGAACGCCGCGAGCCCATAGATATAAGGCCGCCCGATGCCGACCGCGCGCGCGCCCGACGCCAAAGCTTTGAAGACGTCAGTGCCGCGCCGGAATCCGCCGTCTACCAGCACCGGAATCTGCCCGCCCACGCCGTCCACAACTTCGGGCAAGCTCTCGATGGTGGGACGCAGATCCTCGGTGGCGCGGCCCCCATGATTTGAGACCACGATGGCATCCACGCCGTGCTCGCGGCAAAGGCGCGCATCCTCGCGTGTCTCGATCCCCTTGATCACCAGCTTCATGCGAGTGAGTTTCCGCAGCCGGTCGACAAATTCCCACGTCGCATTGGCGGGATTGATGCCGCCCTCAACGCCGTCGAGCATCGGCCGATTCCGTACGCCGCCGCGAGGCCCGGTATGGCACAGAGTGCAATCTCGTGTGTCCAATCGTTTGGAGCGCTCGCCGGTCTCGCCGTTGCGCCCGCCCAGCAGGTCGACGGTCCAGACCAACACCGGGCATCCGGCGTCTTCCACTCGGCGCACCATCTTCTCGGTTCCCGCCCACGTGGTTGGCATGTAGAGCTGAAACCACGGAGCCATGCCGCGCGCCTTGGCTACCTCTTCCACCGGCGTGGAGGTAACGGTGGACAGGACCTGCAGGCTCTTGCTGCTCTGCGCCGCGCGGGCCACCGCCAACTCGCCCTGCGGATGAAACGCCTTCTGATAGCCCACCGGACAGAGGAAGATCGGGCTGTCCCATACGGTCCCGAAAAGTTCCACTTTGGTATCGATCTTCGAGACATCCACCAGGCGCCGTGGACGCAGCCTGATGCGCTTGAAGCCGGCGAAGTTGGCTTCGAGCGTAGCATTGTCGTCAACGCCCGTGGAGAGATATCCCCAGTGTGCCGGAGGCAGCGCCTGGTGGGCTGGTTCCGCAAAGTCCATCACGCTGAGCGCGTCTTTAGCGCTGCTGAGCGGAGATTGCTGGGCCGCCGCCAGGGAGGCCAGCCAGGGACTACCAGCCAGGAAATGCAGAAACTGGCGCCGGTGATGGAGTGCAACGTGGCTCGGGCGCATAGGGTAAACGGTAGTATACGCCTAACCCGCGCCGAAGGTCAGAGGATCGCGTACCTTCACTCCGTCCGAATGGAGTCCGAGCGCGTGAACTCGCGAGATACCTTGGCGAAATCCGCGCTGACCACCGACTTCGAACCGCCTCCTCGGCCGGACTGCTGCATGGAATCCGGCAACGCGAACCGTCCAAGTTCTGGACGGGTTGATTCGGCGAGCCGCCCCTCGACCCATTCCAACCAGTCCGATATAAGCTTGAAAGGCGTGATGTCGGAGCCCGCAGCGATTCTCACCCCGGCCGTTCTGTTTCTGGCGACCATCATTCGTTCTGCGTTCGGATTTGGCGAGGCATTGGTGGCCGTCCCGCTGCTCGCCCTTTTAATGCCTGTTGAAGTGGCCGCACCGGTGGCTGTCCTGGTTTCGATCACGGTCGCGTTCATTGTCGTGGTGCAGGACTGGCGGAAGGTCCACGTCCGCAGTGCGGTCGGATTGGTGCTTTCGACGATGTTGGGCATCCCGCTGGGCCTGATGCTTCTTAGGGCCGTACCCGAACCCGTTGTCAAAGGAATCCTGGCAGGCGTGATTATCGCCTTTTCCGCGCAGTCGCTCCTCAGCGGCGCACACCGTGAGCTGAAGAGCGACAAGTTTGCGTGGCTCTTTGGGTTTAGCGCAGGAGTGCTCGGCGGAGCTTACGGTATGAATGGTCCTCCGCTGGTGATCTACGGTTCGCTTCGAGGATGGTCTCCACAGCATTTCCGGGCGACTTTGCAGGGGTATTTTCTTCCCGCGAGCCTCGCGGGCCTCTGGGGCTACCAGATTGCCGGCCTCTGGACTCCAGCAGTGAATCGATTCTACTTACTCTCATTGCCGCTGGTCATATTGGCAACGTTTTTGGGGAGGGCAATCAACCGTCGCCTGGACGCTCATCGCTTTGTGCGTTATGTCCACGGGGGTCTCATTTTCGTGGGGATCATTCTGTTGCTACAGGCCGCGACCGGGCATGCCAGTCATTAGTAATGGACTGGTCCCTTCGCAGCAAACCATCACATACCGGGAGCGATTCTCCGAAAAACCGCTTCCACCACGCGATCGCACCGCGAGAGGTGAAACGGAAAGGCCTGGGCTGTCACCAGACCCGCACGCTGTTGAAGATCTTTCCGCAACAGAGATCTCGCCCTGTGAAGCCTGGTCTTGACCGCCTCCACTCCAATATCCAGGCACCCTGCCGTCTCGGCCACCGACATTCCCTCGACCGTTCTCAGCACGAAGACCAGCCGATAAGGCTCAGGCAGCGAATCGATCGCGCCCTCCAGTACGATCCTGAGTTCGTGGTCATACGCCTGCCGCTCCGGATCTCGTGTATCTGACGTCATTCTGGCCATAGCGTGCCTGTCCGAATCCAAAACCGAACCAAGGTTCTCCGTCCGCCCCTGGCGCCGCAACCGTCCCAGCGCCTCATATACGGCTATTTTCGTCAGCCAGGTTGAGAATTTCGCCTCACCGGCAAATTGATTGAGATGCTCGTAGGCGCGGACATATGCTTCCTGCATCACGTCTTCCGCGTCCACATCATTCCGTAGAATCGACCGGGCAACACGATAGAGCCGTCGATTGTAGCGGCGCATGAGGATTTCGTAGAGGGCGGTCTCCCCCGCGAGAACCCGCTGGACCACCTCTTCGTCCGCGGTTCCTTCCCATGCCGCAAGATTCAATCCGGGAGTGCCCACTCGATTACCCGCTGTACCCATGATTCACCAGCGCTAAAAACTCATCACGCGTTTCTTTTCGCTCCCGGAAAGCACCCAGCATGGCGCTGGTCATCGCGCCCGAGTGCTGCTTCTCCACACCGCGCATCATCATGCAGAAGTGCCTGGCATCACAGATCACTCCCACTCCCACCGGATCGACCACCTCCTGGATTGTCTGCGCCAATTCCTGTGTCAACCGCTCCTGAATCTGCAGACGCCGCGCGAACATATCGACGAGCCGCGGGATTTTACTCAAGCCGATCACCTTTTTCCGTGGCAGGTAAGCCACATGTATCCTCCCGAAGAACGGCAGCATATGGTGTTCGCACAGGCTGAAGAACTCGATGTCCTTCACGACCACCATTGCATCGTACTTCACCTCGTATAGCGCGCCGTTGACGATCCGATGGACGTCCATCCCATAGCCGCTGGTAAGAAACCGGAGAGCCTTGTCCGCTCGTTCGGGTGTCCGGGTCAAACCATCCCGCTGCGGATCCTCGCCTAATCGTGCCAGGAGTTCCCCGAAAAGCGGCGCAAGCGGCTGCTCCTCCGTCAGCGAGTCGATCACTCTTACTGCCGCTTTAGACGATGCCATTCGTGTCCGCCTTCACCCCGTACAGAGTGGGCAGGGCGAGAAAGGTTGCACAGAATCGGAATGCAACGAAACCCGGCGGCGGAACTCTGTAAATTTGCTCGGAAGAACAACCGGCAAAAGGAGAACACACCATGTCTCAATCAATCGCTGGAAACGCGGGTGATTTTGTCGGCAGCCGCACGCGAAGTGCGACAAGCTCTTCGCCCTCGCGCCAGGCTTACCAACTCCTTCATTTTGGTTTTGTTGCGGCGCCCGTAATCGCTGGAATCGACAAATTTCTGCATCTGCTGTTCAACTGGGATATGTATCTGGCTCCCGTGATCGCGAAGCTGTCGCCCCTCGGCACGCTCGCACTCGCCCGCCTGAGCCAGGAATTCAGTTCATGATCCACGGTGCCTGTCTTGGTCGCGGCACGCAAGACACTAACGAGCCGCGCGCGTCAGCAAGCGACCACTAATCAGAGGACGGAGAGGCTCCCTCGCGGCAACGCAAGACACTGACGAGCCGCGCGCGTCAGCAAGCGACCACTAATCTGAGGCCGGAGATGCTCCCTCGCGGCACAAGACACTGACGAGCCGCGCGCGTCAGCAAGCGACCTCTAATCTGAGGCGGGAAATGCTTCCTCGCGGCACGCAAAGACATTAACGAGCCGCGCGCGTCAGCAAGCGACCACTAATCTGAGGCCGGAGATGCTCCCTCGCGGCACGCAAGACATTAACGAGCCGCGCGTCAGCAAGCGACCTCATCGCCTTAATTTGTGTTGGTTCAGTGTGAACTGGAGAGTTGGCGCTCCCTGTTAGCGAGTACCGCCCTTGGTCGGTGTACCAGTTTAATCCGCGCTCTTGCTCGCGACAGCGTCAGATGAGCGTTTTTGACGTTGCTTACGGTCAGGCGCGAGGCTCAGTCCGAAGACGGAATCAGGACGCTCTGGCCCGGCTGAATGAACTCCAATACCTGGATAATGGCGGCGGCCAAAGGCAAGAGATCTTCCATCTGGTTTGTTCGAGATCGGATCAAAATGATCGAGAGTTTTCGGCCTATCCTCGTCTGCTGACGAGGGATTCCCTGGTCGACTGTTAGCAGCACCTGATAACCGCCACTCTCGGCGGCCTGCAGGAACTCACCGTTCTTCTTGCCCTTGAGACCTGCCCATTCCACACTATGAGCTTCGTGGCCGGGAAAACTATGCCGGAAATCCACCGGCAGGCATTCATCCAGCAGAATCCTCACGCGATTCTGTCAAGCAGCGATTCTTTGGCCTCTTCGAGGGCCTGGACCGCCATCTCGCGCGTGACGGTCGGAAACTGATCGAGGAACTCTCGCAGGGAATGCCCGCCCTCAAGGTAGTCCATCAAGTTCCGGAACGGAACTCGCGTACCGCGAAAGCAGGGTATTCCGTTCATAACCTCGGGATCCACGACAATAATTCGCTCGGCCGTCATTGCTTTTCATTGTACCGTGTGCGAGAAAACCAAGCGCTGGATCAGGGTGCCGCCGACTCGTACAGCGGCCCAAAACGGCCAACAGGAAAGACTCCGTCGGACCAAGGGACCGAAGTCCGCATTGGAAATGGAAACCCCATCTGCAGTCCGAATGCGCGTTTCAAGTTCTAATCTGCCGAGATCTCCTGGAAGCGGAACCCGGGAGTGGCGACAAGACTTACCGGCTCTGATCCGTCCCGTGGCTCACTGGCCGGCGTGATTGAATGCCGACACAGCTCAATTCCGGTCCTTCCGTCGTTGCCAGCCGCGAAAACAACGGACGGAGGCCCATCTGGCTTCTATACATGGGGGAACGCTTTCTCCATTTCCAGCTGATCCCGACCAAGTTCGCGATGTGCCGGCGAAAAAAATCCCGCAGTTGCAGCAACTGCGTCAGCAGTCGCGTCGCCTGATCCGCCGGCAACATGCCTTCCAGCAGCCCCAGACCGTCTACTCCAAGGCTCCTGCCGGCAATAATAAAGTACCTCGCGCCGTCAATCCCGCCAGGCGCTGGGCCAGCCTCGAACCCGTCCAATCGCGTTCAGGCGATTCATCCGATTCGATGGCCCTTTGCCCGCCCTGATTACGCCTTTTTAATTGAGATAGTGAATTGGATGGTTCCACCTCCCATAAGCGATGAGGACCAAAATGAAAATGTCAGCGAATATGAAGCCTGCGGCACTGGCCTTGATCGTGGCGTCCTGTGCCTGCGGCCAGCCGCTCACATGGGATTTCGAAGATAACAGTTTTCGCGGTTGGACCGAGACCGGCAAGGCTCTCACCCTCCAGCCGCTTTGCAAGGGGGCTCACGACGCCGAAATGCCCTCGACGCGGTTCGCCGACAGCCGGCTGGGCGGCGATTATTGGCAAGGGCTTGAGTATCCGCTCGGACAACACGGCAACTGTACCGTCACCAGCCTGCTGAAGATCGCAGATGTGGCGCCGTGGTCGCTCACGTCCCCCGAGTTCCCCTTGCCCCACGATGCGCCATTCCTGAGCTTCCTGATCGGCGGCACCAACGACGCGGCCCATGAGCGCCTCGAGCTTCAGGTGCAACGCGGCGGAACCTGGGAAACCACTTACAACGCCACCGGCAGCGGTGGAGAGCAACTGCGGCAGGTGGTAGTCGAGATCCCGGCAGCAGACCAGGGGCTCCGTGCCCGCATTCGCATTTTCGACGACTCCCCGTCCGGACACATCAACGTCGACTACATACAATTCACTGCTAAGCGGCCTCCAGACTTGCTCCCCCCGCCAGTCTGGGGCTATGCCGATTACCACACGCACCCGATGACCTACCTGGCATTCGGCTCCACCGATAAGCGCAGGATCATCTGGGGAAATCCCGGCGGCAACTACGATGACTACGTCAGCGACCCGACCCGGATATCCAAAGACATTCCGTACTGCAAACACGGCCACGGCGGCGGCTATCTCTCGGAGGCGTTTATCAACAACGCCCAACTCTTCGACGATTCGATCGGCAGCGTCATCAGGGCATTCCTGCTGCCGCACAAGCGTAGCGGCGGACCGCAATTCTCGGACTTCCCGGACCATTTGATGGGCGCACACGAGCAGATGCACGTCACCATGATCCGCCGCAACTACGAAGGCGGGCTGCGGCTGATGGTCGCCCTGGTGACCGATAATTGGGGCGCCGGATTTCTAACCGGCGTCACCGAGCACGGAACCGTGCCATTGAAACCGGAGCGCGACACCGTGGTGGCGCAGATGCGGGGACTGCGGGACCTGGTCGCGCTGAATAGTTCGTGGATGGAGATCGCGCAGAGTTCCGCCGATGCACGCCGCATCATCCAGCAGAACAAGCTCGCTATCGTCCCCGGCGTCGAACTCGATCAGTTAGGTTCCTACGATCCCGATCCCGACAAGGAAGTCGATTTTCTGTGGAGTCTCGGCGTGCGTGCCGTCACGCCGATTCACGCCGTGGACAACACGCTTGGATCGCCGGCAATTCTCAACGCGCCGTACAACTGGCTAAACGACTTCATGGTCGGTGGAGCGAAGCAAGTGCGTCCCGGCAGCCTGGGGCCGACCAGGTTCTTCGAGATCGACGCCGACAATTGCGCCGCCAATCACGAAGTGCCCGGCGAATGCGTGATGCACCGGCTCGATCCGTTTCCGCAATTGCGACTGGTGATCGCGCGCCCCATCTTCACACTCTTTCGGCGTGCGCCCGGTTTCATCGCCGTCACGGCAGACTCTTTCAATACCGGGCAGTTCGGGCAGAAGAACAAGTACGGCTTGAAGCCTCAGGGTCGCGATTACATCAGCGCCCTGATGCGGCACCGGATGATCGTGGACACAGCTCATATGTCCGATAAGTCGGTCAGCGACGCGTACCAGGTGCTGGGCGGGCGTCCCGGCTATCCGGCGGTGATTTCGCACGCGCACTTTCGCAAGGAAGGTCTGTATGATCCGGACACGGAGATTAGCGATTACCTGGCCTCCGAGTACGATATTAGCGATTCGAACCTGGAACGCGTGAAGAACGCCGGCGGAGTCGTCGGTACCTTCATGCATCAACCGCGCATCAACCCGGATAGCGTGGATGTCCACATCTCGCACATTACCAACGATTGCGGCAATTCGTCGAAGGGCTTTGCGTTCGCGTTCCACTATGGAGAGTCGAAGGTGCCTGGCGGCATCGGGATGGCGACGGACATGACGTTCATCCCGCTGGTCTCCCCGCGGTTCGGGGAGCATGCCTGCGAAGGCTTCAAATCGTTCCGGCATGGCCAGGTGGAGCACGCCACGCATCCCGAGCGTTACCGCCCGCGCGACCAGAAGGATCCGGTCGCGTACGAGGGCATCGCTCTCATCCGCAATACCAATCAGCACGATCCGCTGAAACCCTATCGCATGGCAGATCGCGTCTTCGACTTTAACGTGGACGGCCTGGCGCACTTTGGTCTGGTGCCCGACATGCTTCAGGATTTGAAGAATGTCGAGATGCCAAAGCGGGATTTCCAGTCTCTCTTCGGATCGGCCGAGGCCTATCTGAAGATGTGGGAAAAGGTCGAGCAGCGCAACGAGCCACGACCGTAAGGGAGTGATTCTTTGCTTGCAACGAGTCACCATCGTGAGAGTAGGGTCGTCTTCCTTGACCGACGCGATTTTGAGTGTGGCGGAGTCCAGCCTGAAGCTGCAAGCACTAGCGAAGCTATACGATGGGCTGATCTTTGTGGAAGAGAGCCACCCTGCCCGCGGTTGCCCCCGTCACCGGTGGAATTTGTCCTGCCAGTTCTGGATTACGGTGAAGGGGGGCGGCGGTACAGAACGATCAACGATGCAGGTCAGGCGGTCGGGATATCGGGACGATGCGGGAACACCATACTGCCCGGGGCTTTACAAACCGTACATCTTGCCCTTGTGCGGCAAACAACAACGCGTGCGCGGCCGCCTGGTGATGGCATCTCACGAGCTTGCGAATTCATCGCTTGGTCGAATGCGTACGCGGAACATGCTTGTCGCCAGATGCGTCCCGGTCATCGGAGGCACCACCGAGTCCCTGCAAAATCCCACAGTCCTCCGCCGATCTCGCGCTGCTGCATTTGTTCCTCAGAGCCCTAAGCTGGATCTCCAGGCTTTGCAGTTCCGCGATGCGCTCTTCCACGTGACCGATATGGGTATCCAAAAGCGCATTGACCTCACCACAGTTTTCGCCCGGTGCGGAGCGAAATCTGAGCAGAATCCTGATTTCATTCAGTGCCATGTCCAGGGAACGGCAACGGCGAATGAACGAGAGTAGTTCGGCGTGCTCCTGTCCATAGCGTCGAAAGTTTCCGCTCGTGCGGCCGGGTTTTGGCAACAATCCTTCATGCTCGTAATACCGAATCGTCTCGATTCCGCATCCCGTTCGCCGTGCAAGCTCGCCTATTGTCATTTGTTCAGACCTTCCGTTTCTTTCGGCTTGACTCTGTAGTCGCTACAGGGTGTTCACTCATTAATAGCAGTGTTCAGCTGTTTCTGCCGATAACCGGAGGGAAAAGAAATGAGAATTGCCGCGTTGCTGCTCGCTCTCTTCATCATCGTCGCTAGCACGGTGGGCATCGTTGCCACCGATAGCGCGATCACATTTCGCCGATTGTACTTCGCGACGCCTGGCCGATTCTACGCGGCCGGCGCTGTTCGTTTAGCCATGGGCCTGGTGCTGATCGTGGCTGCTTCAAGCTCTCGCTGGCCCAGGGCCCTGCGCATGTTGGGAGCGGTGATGTGCCTACAAGCCATTGCGGCGAACCTATTCGGAATCGAACGCGCGCGAGCGATCATGGAATGGGAGGCGATGCAGGGAACCGCGCTCCTGCGCGCAGGCGCCGTGGTGGCCTTAGCAAGCGGGTTTTTCGTAGCGTTTGCGTTTACAAACAGGCCGTCCGAGGAGCAGGGGAAAACAGCTCACTAGAAACCACTGAGCACCACCGGCTTTCTCGTCGCCCGTCTCCTCGGAAGAGATCGCCGCCGGTATCCGCTTGTGGTCTCCCGCCGTCAGACCGTTCGAAACCGGCATGAATTTCGACCAGATCTGCGTGACCACGGGGTTCAGGCCCGCCCCGCGAAGATCGCAACAGCCCGCCGCGTTCGGCAATCGGATCACACCGGCACGCACCAACGCCGAGGGTACCAGGTGTTTGCTGGTCCCACATTGGGCGCAAAGTAGTATTCGTAAGCCGATCCGTGGAAAGCGCTCGACCCGCGCTTGGGTGACCATCTGGATTTGTCCTCCCTGGGCGCACCGCCAACTGAAGAATTGCCAACGAGGACGTGTCACGTCCCCCGTTCGGCACAAACAGCAGAGAGCCTCCCGAAACAGTCGATCCAACCAACCCGTCTCAGTATTTACTTCAATTGTAGTAAGTTCGGAGCCGATCTTGAGAGTGGCATTATTGGTGAGTTTCAAACCGAAGTCAATCTCGCTGGCCCCAGCTAGCGCGGCCCGGAGACGGCTGGCACAACAGCACCCGGGACAACGCGCGCCGAATGGGTCGCACTATCAGCAAAATCGGGTCAACGGGCGAGCTCCCGATTTCTAATGAATTTCCTAAAATTTCTTACGAATTTGTTGGATTTTACCAACAAATGGAGTACCATACTTCACAAAGTACTAAACGGGCCGGATTTTTAAAATAGTAAGTTGCGCTAGGCGGAGCTTCGCCTACTCACTAACTCGAGCTTGGCCGGTTGAAAAGGAGATATGATCGGGTGTCTACCCAACAGATACAGATTAACCCCAAAGACAAGCCCTCCCATAGCCAACCCGCTGTGTTTTCGCCACAGAACGTAGCGGCAAATGCGGGCGACAATCTGACTTGGGTGAATAACGATAAGCAAGATCATTGGCCGGCTCCCAGTGCCTCCGACAAGGCGGGTTGGTTTCCCTATCAGATTCCGGCCGGCAGTGAGTCGGGAGACTTGGCCCTTGGCGCGAACGCCATCAACGCCCTCGGCGCGACTAACGCATCGCCCACCGTCCTATCTACTCAAGGACCCGCCCCCGCCACAGGCACGACCGTAACCCTGACTTATAAGCCGACCAATCCGCCTCCTCCGACGGAATCTCCCTGGCTGAAGGCCACTAACGGAAAGTCTTTCGTGGTCACGAATCTCGACGTGCGGAGTTGCTCCATCCCGTTGGACAGCACCGGGTTGGGCCCGTTCACCGGACTGTTGGTTCTGGGCATCGGCGGGCCATACACGTTGCAGTATGTGTGTGCGCTGCATCCGGCTGAGACCGGCACCATTGTGGTGAACCCGCATGCGTAACCAGGAGGAGGAATTCATGAACGACGAACAGGCAGCCAGAAAGGAACCGGGCGGCACACGCCGTGAATTCCTCAGCAGGGCGCTGGCGGCCAGTGCGGGCCTCGCGCTCGGATCCATCCTGCCACATAGCGGTGACACCGTTGAGGCGCAGACCGCGACCTGTGTGACGCCGGGCGAAACCTTGGTGGAGATCGCCGCAATCAAAAAGCCCACACCCAACACTCCCGGACCTGTTCGAGGCGTCATCAAGATTTTGAACGAGAAGAAGGCCTACTGGGGAGGGTCCAAAACCGGCGGACCGCCCGTGTGCGAGACCGGCCAGATGCGCTACTTCGCCGCCTCCCTTCCGAACGGCCCCCAGATCTGGCCATTGAAACCCGGGATTCCAGCGCCTGGACCCACAATCCGCGCAAGGGTCGGAGATTCTGTCGAAATCACGCTTCTCAACCAGGTGGATGTGTCGGCATTCGGCAATTCGCTGGACACCGGTGAACGCGGCGACGGTTGCGATGTTGCGACCATGGCGAGTCCCAACGGATCGCTGAACATTTATCCCGGCAATCCGCCCTTCGATAACATGCCTAACTGTTATCACGGATCGAGCACGGCGAACCTGCATTATCACGGCACACACGTCAGCCCGAATGTCATTCAGGACAACGTGTTCGTCCAGCTCCGGCCTTCGCCGCGCGCCAATGGCACGCCCGTGGTGAACGAGGAATTTCTCAAGAAATACGACTTCGGCCAGATCTTCGCGAACTGCCAAGCCGGGCACTCGCCCATGAAATGGGAAGATCTGCCTGCCAAGTGGCGCGGCCGGCAAGAATCGCTACTGAAGGACTACGACAACGAATCCGTCTGGCAGGGAAAGAAGGGTGCAACGCCTGTCGCCGAACGGCTGTGGACCAAGGATTCGACCGACATCATGGCTGGCCGATGGCCGCAATACTACATCGGCGCCTATCCCTCCTGTCTCAAATTGCCGGTGTGGAACGGTCAGGAAAACAGCATGGGGCAGGCTCCCGGAACCCACTGGTATCACGCCCACAAGCACGGCTCCACCTCCCTCAACCTCGCCAACGGAATGGCCGGCGCATTCATCATCGAGGGCGATTACGATGACAAATTGAAACCCCTGTTCAACAAGGAAGTGGTGCTGGTGTTGCAGACTTACGCCGCGCAGATCGGCACGCTCCGTGCACCCGATTCGTCCACGTCCGACCTGGTCTTCGTGAACGGGCAATTCACTCCGACCCTGGAGATGCAGCCGGGCGAAGTGCAGCTCTGGCGCATCGTCAACGCATGCAGCGGAACCACCCTGTCGGTCAACGGTCCCCCCAACTCCGTATCACAACCCGGACCGAAGTGGATCCAGACGGCGCAAGACGGCGTGCAACTCGATCCGGCCAACTACGCCCTTGGCGTGAAGATCGCCGAGACGACTACTCCCGGAACCTGGACCAATGCCACCCTGAAGACGCCCATGACAGATCCGCCGTGGTTTGGCAATCTCGCGCCGGGCAATCGCGTCGACATGCTGGTACAAGCCCCCGCCTCCGGCACCTTCAGGATCACGGCGGGCTCCACGCTGCTGTTCACTGTCAAGGTCACCCAGAACCCGATCGCGAATCCGCCCAATTTTCCGCCGCCACAAAGCGCTTTTCCTCCAAAACCCGGCTTTCTTAACGACCTCGATCCAGGCAAAGTATCGGTCTATCGAAAGCTGCGCTTCAAGACGACCGCGGTGACCGGAGGCCCTCCCGGCTTCACGATTCCCTCCTCGCAAACCATCGATGGCAAGAGGTTCGAGGATCACGAATTCAACCAGACGATGCAATTGGGCGCTACCGAGGAGTGGACCCTCTACAACGAAGGAGGTCCGGCGCATCCATTCCACATACATGTGAACCCGTTCCAGGTAACGGAGATCAAACTTTCGGCGACGGCGGATCCGATCAAACTCCCGCAACCTTGGATCTGGTGGGACAACATCGCCATTCCGACCGGCGGCTATATCAAGATGCTGAGCCGTTTTGCCGACTTCACCGGCGCCTACGTGCTGCACTGCCATATTCTCGATCATGAAGATCGGGGCATGATGCAGATGGTGCGGGTGGTCGAGACCGCCACTACTTTGGGCCATCATTAGAGGCCGGCCAAACGCAAAAGCCGCGCGAACCGCCCGATGCTTCAAGGCGATTTGCGCGGCTTTGACTTATCGAGCGGCCCTACCTATCCCAGTAAGTCTTTCAAATACTGGGAGTAGAATAAGCCGCCAGGATCGCGAGACTGGCGGTATTTCTTGAACGCATCGACCGGCGCCTGGCGCGTCTGGGTGCGCTGCTTGGTGATGAAGCTCAGGAAGTTCGTATTGAAGGGCGGAGTATACGAATCCTGGGCCGGGTTGGTCGGGTCATAGAAACCGTACATCTTGCCGTTGTGCGGGAGTCCTCCCATTGCGACCCATTTCCGCTCGACGTGTGCAAAGAACTTCAATAGTTCGTCGGGATACTGTGAGCTTGGCGTCTGCTCCACGAAGCCGATCAGGTCGAGGTTCACGAAGTAGGAGTTCGGATTCTTCGTGAATGCCCCCGACATCGCGGAGTCGCCTCCCTTTACAAAACGGAATTCCATGGGCGCGGCAATATGGAAGTTACCCGATTGGACGACATAATTATTCACTACTTCCAGGCTCTCCCACGCTCTCGCCAGACCCGCGTCGTCGTATCCAGGCATTTCGACGAAGTAGGACATAAAGATGACCTGCGACGACTTCGCCAGCCACAGGTCGGAATACACCTGATTCGCCGCTTTGACCTGCTTTTCGATCTCATCCAGGGCGACGGCGGTAATTACCGCTGGGCCCGCTAACGGCGACCAGTAGGGATCGGTGGTCTGAGAAGCTCGCACTACTGCTTCGCCAAACTCCCCGATGCCGATCAGGGCCGCACCGTACTTGCCCTCGTGCGCAAGTTTGCAGGCACTTTCCGGCGCCGGTGCCGAGTTCGGAATCTGCGGCGTCGGGTTGTTTATGATATCCCACCACAGGACGAGAAAGTTGCTGATGCTGAACGGCGCCGCATAGGGCGTGAAGAAAGACTCCATCCGGCTATGTTTTGCCGGCCCCGTCAACAGTTCTTTGTACTTCGCAATGAAGTCCGCCTTTTTCGCCAGGAGGTATCTCACCGACCCGCCCTGCATCGTGTTCGCCCATGGCCGGGGCAGAACGTCGATCGTGATTCTGGTCACGATCCCCAACGTTCCCAGCGATACGCGCGCAAACGTCAGGACCGCGTTGCCGCTCCCATCTTTCGTGTTCTTGTCGATCACGGTTTCCTTGCCGTCCGGGCCAACGATCGTGAACGATGCGACGGCCTCGGCGAAGATCGGTCCCTGTATGGTGCCTCCGTGAACGTCGACCGCCGTCATGCCGCCGATACTGAAGAAACCACCAGCCGTGACCGCATCCAGCATCAGGTTGTTTCTGGTGAGAAACGCGTCGAGATCGTCCTCCCGAACGCCCGGGTTCACCGTGATCTGGTTAGGCCCGGGTCCCAGAACCATCAGGTCTTTGCCGGCTGCTCCCAGGTCTGCATAGCACGACATATCGACTAAATAAGTCGTGGGTTTTGGCGCCACCGCGCCGCGATTGTCATTGGTAACCAGCGCCGGCTGTGAATGCCGCTGCCCAGATACGCGGAGAGTGACTCCCTGCTTCACTGCATCAGCGACGACAGACTGTAGTTCTACAAGATTAGTAGGCGTGAAGTAATAATTCGCGCCGTTGGTTGGGGGCTCGTGTACGATGTTCCCAGTCCAGTTGCCCCACTTCGGAGATGTGCCACTCGCGCTCATAGGGTAGCTCCTCAATTGGAAGACGACACCGATCTTAGTCAGATTTGACAAAGATTCACCATCGGGCCACGACACTGCGCTTGCAGGTCGCCCTGAATGCCTCTGGCTCTGAGTGCCTCTGGCTATAGTATCGCAATCCTACTTCGTCGGCACCTATTTCTTACGGAAAACTTATGTAACTTGCAACAATGATGAGACTCCGCCTCCTAACATCGGCATCTGGTTCGATCGTGATTCTGTCGCCGGCCGGCACCATGTACTCTTCCTCACAATCAAGGGTGAGTTCGGCCTTGCTTGGTGGACCTCGTTCGCGGAGTCGGCGGACGCCTGATTCTGGCTCTATTCGCTGCGGAGTGTCTCCATCGGGTCCATGGAGGCGGCCTGTCGTGCTGGAACATAGCTCGCAGCCGTAGCCGCCAGGGCGATCAGCCCGCCCGCTGCCGCATAGGTAAGCGGATCCAGCGGCGTAAGACCAAACAACAGCGAGGCGATCCAGCGCGAAAGACCCAGCGCCAATGCGAGTCCAATCATGCCGCCGATGCAGTTCAGCACCAGTCCGCGGCGCACAAACCGCCACTTCAGCGCATTGGGCTCGGCGCCAAGGGCAAGGCGGATGCCCACTTCGTGCCGCCGTCGCGCGACCGCATAGGCGAGGACACCGTAGACACCCACAATCGCGAGCGTCAGAGCCATCGCTCCGGCGATGGCCAGCAGAACCAGTGCAAACGATGTCTGCACCATAGATTGCCGGTAAACGTCGTTGAAGGTCCGCACCTTGGCAAGGGGCAGACTGGGATTCACGGCATAGACCTGAGCGGCAATTTCCCGAAGGAGTGCTTGCGTACCGGCACGCTCGCTCCGAATAGCAAACGTCACGGCACGGCGTCCGCCGATGTGGGAATACACGGTTGCGGGCGCCGGGAGGTTGATGCCGTCGGCATAAACATCCTCCGCTACTCCGATGACTTCATTCCAAGGACCGTCTCTACCGAACCGGATTCGCTTGCCCAGGGAGCTGATCGGATCGCCCCAATTCTCGCGCGCCATGTTCGCCGATACGAGAGCGACGCGGCGTTGACCGAACACATCGTCCCAGGTGAAATCACGTCCTGCCAGGAGTCGTGTACCTTGTGCGGCAAACAGGCCGGGCGACACGTTCCGGAAGTCGCGGTTTGGAGGCATTTGGTCCGGCGGCGTCTTTCCTTCCACGGCAATTACGATCCCGTTGTGATATTCGGCCTCGAGCGGCAGTCCGTGCCCGAAGCCAGCCGCGGTCACTCCGGGAATGGCGGAGAGCCGGTCCAGAATTTCAGACTGCATATGGACTACCTGCTCCGGCTTGGGCACGAGCGCCTCCGGAATGGAAATTCGCACCGTCTGAATCCACTCCGGATGGGTGAACCCCGGCCTCACGGCCCGCAAGGCGAGAAAGCTCCGGATCATCAGGCCCGAGCCCACCAGCAGCACAAAAGCCAGCGCCACCTGCATTACCACGAGTGCATTCTGCGCGCGCAATTGGCCCGCCCCTCGCGTCGAACCCCGCGCGACCTGCATTCGTGCGGGACGGGCGCAGCGCAGGACAGCGGCCAACCCGAACAGCAGGCTCGACCCGACCGCGCAAGCCAACACGAACGCCAGCGCCCTTCCGTCGAGGGTGATCTCCGCCAGCCGTGGAAGGTTCGCGGGCCCTTGCGTCACGAGAACTCGCAGACCGAGGTACGCCAGCACCAGACCGAGGGCGCCACCGAGCACGCCCAAGGTCAGACTCTCCACCAGGACTTCTCGCGCGATCCTGCTCCAACTTGCGCCCAGCGCGGCACGAATGGCAAACTCCTGCTGCCGCGATTGCGCTCGTACCAGAACGAGGTTCGCCACGTTGGCGCAAACCAATAGGAGCACCAGACCGAGCGCTCCCATGAGAAGTGTGAGCATGGGGCCAATATCCCCCACCACGTCCTTTTTCAAAGAGCGCAGATTGGGTTGGATCTGGAGCCGATCGAGCATTCTGCTGACGCCGGCGGTTTCGCCCCAGCTCTTCCACACCCGTGCGACATCCTGATTCGCCAACGCCACCGTCACGCCGGGCTTGAGCCTTGCGATGCCGGCGTAGCTCAACTCCTCTGGTAGCCCGTTCGCAGGAAACCGCTGGGGCAGCAGAATATCCGGGGAGACCTTGGCAACTCGAAACCCAGGAGGCATGACCCCAATCACCAGGCGCGGAATGAAATCGACCAGGACGGTGCGGCCGATTGCACTCGGATCACCGCCGAATTTCCGCTGCCAGTACCCGTAACTCAGAATCACGGTCTCGGGCGTACCTGGAGTGTCATCTTTGCCGGAGAACCATCTGCCGATGTGCGGCGGTATCCCCAACGCGGGCAGAACCCCCTGCGTTACCTTGACGATCACCAATTGCTCGGGGTCTCCCAACCCCGTCACGGTTGCGGCGCCGACAGTCCATACCCCGAAGCTTTCGAAGGCCCTCGCGTTTTCCCTGCAGGCAGCATACATGGCGGGCGAAAGATCCGAGTCCTCGAATACCCGCCCTTGAACCACCAACCGGTTCGCTACGCCCACCAGCGCTTCTGATCCCGGGTATGACAGGGGGCGGATCAAGACTGCGCTAAACACACTGAACATGGCGGTATTGGCGCCGATGCCCAGCGCGAGCGTAAGAATTGTAGCGGCGCTGAACCCCGGGTTCCGGCGGATCATGCGTAAGGCATGGCGCGTATCGCGCAGAACACTCTCTGCAAATCCCAGTGTGTTCATCCGATAGATCTCTTCCCGGATCAGAGTCGTGTTGCCGAGTTTGCGTTGCGCTGCTTCCCGCGCCGCCACCGGGTCGAGTCCGCGTGAAACGTACTCTTCCGTGGTGACCTGCAGGTAGAAATCGAGCTCTTCGCGCTGCTCGGCATCGGCTTTTTGACGTTGAAAGAATCGCCGCCAGTTCATGGTTGCGTCTCCGGAGTCGGTTTCAGGATGCGGCCGATCGCCCGCGCTTGCTCCCAACGGGATCTCTGCGCGCCTGGCTGCCGTTTGCCCTCGGTCGACCGCCAGTAGTATTTTGCCTTACGATTATTTCCCGAAGTTGCCCGGAACGCAGCGATCCAGCCTCGACTCTGCATGTAGTGTTGGGCCCGACCAAGCGACCCATGTTCGACTTGAAGAACGCCCCGCTCGATGGCGTGGGCGATTGTCTGGCCATAGGCGGGGCCAGGTACAAGCGTCCGGAGGATCAGCATGTCCAGGGTTCCCTGCGCCCTCTCGGACTGGAGAGGAGATTGGCGTCTCGGCATGGTGTCTTGTCGATGATCGACTAGTATCTATCGACTATATAATACGCTCGTCGCGAGAAAATGTTAGATACTTGTTTCGATGATCGATAGGAGGGTTAAACAGTTGCGAAAACTACTGCAAGAAGGAATATCGGTCGCCCACCGTTTACCATCGGCTGACTCCTCGAACGCCGACACGACACCGAGGGGCCGAGCATTTCGAGGATTCAATCACCAACTCGGCATTGACGCACGATTGCCTCAGGCCAACGCAAACTCCATTTGAGAAAAGCGGCTGGCTACGAGGGAGAAAATCCCGGAGGGCGACACTGCCCGACCACTTCTGTGTCTCCGCCTCCGCAGCGTGGCTTCAATAGCGCTGACGCACCTGCCAGGAAGAAAACGCTGCGGGCAAACTCGGCGGCCACAGGCCGCTCCGCTGTCGAAAACCAAAGCTGGGCCCATTATTTCCTTGAAAATCAGCTTGTATACTACAGTATCTTGTAGTAGGATTGCCTTACGATGCCAACGCCCAAGCTCTCCAGGCTGGAACTCCGGATCATGGAAACGCTTTGGACCAGGGGCCCGTCCTCCATCCGTGAACTGCGGGAAGCGTTTCCCGAAGAGGAAAGGCCCGCCTACACCACGGTGCAGACAGTTGTCTATCGCCTCGAATTTAAGAAGGCAGTACGGCGCACCGAGAAGATTAGCAACGCCCACGTTTTTGAGCCTCTAGTCTCCCGCACCTCCGCGCAGCATCGGATGATCGACGACTTGGTGGCGCTGTTCGGCGGCAAATCCCTGCCCATCGTCGCGCACCTGATCGATTCGGGGAAACTCACTCCCGAGGAAGTGCGCGAAGCCCGCAAGGTGCTTCGAAACGCCACCAGGAAGGACAAGAGTCAATGATCCCAACCCTGTTAGTCCCCGTAGCGAATCACCTGTGGCAATCCACGTGGTTCACTGGTGTTGCGGGTCTGCTGACGTTGTTCCTCCGAAAGAATCGGGCGCACGTACGGTACTGGCTCTGGTTTATGGCGTCGCTAAAATTCCTTCTTCCATTTTCCGTCCTCGTGGCGCTCGGAGGTCTGCTGGGACCACATACTACCGCCACGGTAGCGCCATCGCGATTTGTGTCGGCCGCTGACATTTCGTCTTTCGTGGAGCAGGTCAACCAGCCGTTCACCCCAACCGTTCCGCAGCTTGCGATGCCGGCGGTTCAGCGCTCTTACACGAGCGCGACCGCCGCTGTTCTCATCTTCGTTTGGGCGGCTGGTTTTATGACATTGGCCTGCCGCTGGACTCTGCGCTGGCGGCGAATGCGCGCGTCGGTGAGGAATGCCTCTCCTCTGGATCTGCCGATCGGGCTGCCTGTGAAAAGTTCGCCGTTGTTCGGAGAACCGGGCGTGTTCGGCATTTTCCGGCCGGTTCTGTTGCTGCCTGACAAAATTATGGATTGCCTCACTACCCGGGAGATGGAATCGATCGTGGCGCACGAGCTCTGCCACGTGCGGCGCCGTGATAACCTCGCCGCCGTGATCCACATGGCCGTCGAGGCGGTGTTCTGGTTTCATCCGTTGGTCTGGTGGCTGGGGGCAAGACTGATCCAGGAGCGGGAACACGCGTGCGATGAAGAGGTTTTGCTGACTGGCACCGATCCGGAAGCCTACGCGGAAGGCATTCTCAAAATTTGCGAGCTGTACCTGAAAACACCGTTGCCGTTCGTTTCCAGCGTGACGGGGGCAAATCTCAGCCAGAGAATCGAGGAAATCATGTCGAACCGAATCGGGATCGGACTGAGCTTCCGCAAAAAACTAACCCTGGTGATGGCCGCGATCTCGGCAGTAGCCGCCCCGGTCATCGTAGGCGTCACGACCTCCCGCTACAGTCGTGCCCAGACCGCGAGCCCGTCCACGCCGAAATTTGAAGTCGCTTCGGTCAAGCTCAGTCCAGATTGTGGAATGGGCGCTGCCCGGGCCGCGGGTGGCCTACGGAGCGGGGGCGTATCCCCTTCTCCCGGACGGCTGCACGTTTGCAATACCGTCGCGAACCTGATTGGCGACGCCTACAGTGCCTATGCAGACGGCCGCACCAATCGAACGCTCATATTTCGTGCGTCTGGCCCGCGGCTGGAGGGAGGGCCGCCCTGGATTCGCTCCGACCACTACCTGATCGACGCCAAGCCGGCGACGGCTACCACTCAGGAAATGATGCGCGGCCCAATGCTACAAGCGCTTCTCGAAGAGCGCTATCACCTGCAGATCCGGCGCGAGACACGAGAAGTTCCCGCCTACGCTCTGACCGCGGTGCGGGGCGCCGCCAAGCTGCAACCGTACCTCGAAGGCAGTTGTGTCATCCAGGATCTACTGACGATTCCAGCGCCGCCGATCCCGCCGGGCCAAAAGAAATGCTATAACGGCCAATTCTCTCCAGGCACGGGCCGGGACCTCATCTTCCAGGCGCAAGGGATCAGTTTGGATCGCTTTGCGGCTCTGATCGGATGGGCAGTCGGCCGCCCGGTTTTCGACCAGACCGGCATTCCAGGGCTGTTCGATTTCCGCCTGGAATTTGCGCCGGACGAGGCCACACCGACTCTTAGCGATCCAGCTTCCCCCGTCGCATCCTCGGATGAGCCGGCAGGCCCATCGATCTTTGCGGCCATCCACCAACAATTCGGGCTGAAACTCGAGTCCACCAAAGGGCCGAAAGAATACCTGGTCATCGATCACGTGGAGAGACCCTCCGGAAATTAGCTGCTGGAAATCGACCTTAATCAGCATTCTTGCGGCGACCAAGGTATCGAAACGATTCGGTCGCACAGGATCAGAGTCAGATCCCTGTACCTATGACCGCAGAAGGGCTTGAGGCCGCCCTGTTCCGACTGCCCGCAGTCGCCCAACCTGCTGCCAGTGCCCTACTCTGCTGAGTGGCGGTTCGATGGACAAAACTCGCGGTAAGGCCAAACCTGGAACTGAACCGCCGAAGACGCAGTCGCATGCGTTGTAGTCTCCTTGACGGGAAAGGAGAGAGCGCGTATACTCCTTTCCCAGATAGGAGAGTGTCTTGGCGAAGCCGGTTGAACTCCCACAGGGTACACTCGAGATGCTCGTCCTCAAGGCAATCTCGCTTGGCCCGCTGCATGGCTACGGCATCCTGCTGCGCATCCAGCAGATCTCCGGCGAGCGCCTTGAAATCCTACAGGGGTCTTTCTACACCGCCATCTATCGTCTGGAGCGCCGGGGTTGGATCAAAGGCGAATGGGGTGAGTCGGAGAACCATCGCCGCGCCCGCTTTTACTCGCTCACCGCTGCCGGGAAGCGTCAGCTCAAGGCCGAGACGGCCAAATGGACCGACATGGCGGCTGTCGTCGCGGGCATTCTCAACAAGAAGGCGGGCGAGATATGAGCCTCGTCGCCCGAATTCGCAAGCTCTGGCAATCCATCGCGCCACGCACCCACAGCGACGTCGAAGAAGAGTTTCGTTTTACTCTCGACGCTTACCAGGAAGATTTGATCGGCCAGGGCCTCTCCGAAAAAGAGGCCCGGCGCAAAGCCCGCATCGATCTCGGCCGGCCCGCCGCGCAAAACGAAAACTACCGCGATGCCATCGGCCTCCGCTTCTTCGATGAGTTGGGTGGCGACATCCGCTACGGCCTCCGCGCCCTGCGCCGCAACCCTGGCTTCGCCGCCGTCGCCGTGCTCTCCCTCGCGCTCGGCATCGGCGCCACTACGGCAATGTTCTCGCTCATCTACGCCGTCCTGCTGCACCCGTTTCCTTACGCCGGCGCCGACCGCATCGTGAACCCGGTTTTCATCGACAGGCAACATCCTAACGAGTGGAACTGGTTTATCCTCCCCAAGGCACAGCTTGATGAGATGCGCCTTGCCGCCCCGGTCGATTCGGCGCTTGGCTTCAACAAATCGTACATGGAGATCACCGGCGGTGGACTGCCCGAAGACATATCGAGCGTCTACCTCACGGAGAATGCCGGGACTTTCTTTGGTGTGCGCCCGCTTCTCGGTCGCAACATCGAGCCATCCGACGCAGAGAACGGCGGCCGCTCCGTGGTTGTTCTCAACTACCGCTTCTGGCAGAGCCACTTCGGCGGCGATCGCCACATCATCGGGCGAACGCTGGAAATGGATCACACCCCTTACACCATCGTCGGGGTCATGCCGCGCAGCTTCGCATTCAATAACACCATCGGCGTCGGCGATGTTTACCTGCCAGGCAGTCTGATGCGGGGTCTTTTCAACGTTCCCTCCGTGGAATACTTGCCGTGGATCAAGCTCCGGCCCCATGTCACACCGGCCGCCGCCAACGCTGCGCTGGAGCCTATCGTGCGCCAGTTAATTCCGAAAGAACATCCCGAGCGCGATCGCTGGCGTCTCGCGCTCCAGCCGATCAATTGGCTTTTCCAGGAGGAAAGCGGCCACAGCCTGACGCTTCTTCTCGCAGGTGTGGTGCTCCTACTGATCATCGGCTGCGCCAACTGCTCCATCCTTCTGCTGGCCCGGGGCCGCACCCGCCAGCACGAGCTCGCCATCCGCAGTGCGATCGGCGCCAGCCGCTGGCGCATCGTTCGCCAGTTGCTCGTCGAAGCCATCGTCATCTCTTCGACCGGCGCCGTCCTTGGCGTGGCTGCGTCGTACTGGCTGGCAGAGGTTCCCTTGTTGCTTTCTCCGGATTCCTTTCCCGCCGAATCCGTAATCCGCATCAACGCTCCCGTCCTCGCGTTCTCCGTCGCGCTCGCCCTGCTCTCCGGCATCCTCTTCGGTCTGGTTCCCGCATTGCGTCTCTCGCGTCACGATTCCGCGCGTATGCTCCCCGGCAGGGGCGTTGTCGCGGCTCCCGGCAGGCATCGCTGGAGCGTTCTCATTGCGGCGCAAGTCGCGCTCACACTGCTTCTCATGGCCACCGCGGGCACCGCCATCCACGGCTTTATCCGGCTCATGCAGATGCCGCTTGGCTACGATCCCGCAAATGTCATGAAGGTCGGCATCATGCTGCACATCCACGATTCAAGCGAGTGGCGCCGTATTCAGTCGCGCGAGGCGCGAAGCGCTTACGTCGAGCAGCTTCGGGAGAAGGTCGCTTCCGTCCCCGGTGTCTCCGCCGTCGCTGTCGCCGCTGCCGAAGCCACGCCGCCCTATCCTGACGTTAAGAGCTCCTTCTCCATTGATGGAACCGGCGATAGCCAGCAGCCGCAGGCCCGGGTGATGCTGGTCGATCAGCGCTATTTCACTGCGCTCCGCATCCCTCTGCGTCAAGGTCGCATCTGGAATGCGGATGAAAACGCCCACGGAGACTTCGTCGCGGTTGTCAATCACGCATTCGCGACGCGCTATCTCTCCTCGTCCAATGCCCTGGGCCGGCAGCTGCGCGTTCCCGCTCTTCCAGGCGCTCATAGTCGCTGGGCGGCCACCTCTATGCAAAGCAGCGCCTGGCGTCAGATCGTCGGCGTCGTCGGCGATGCGCGCAACGACGGAGTCGATCGTCCCATCGTCCCCGCCATCTACGTTCCGTACACAACCGCGATGGCGAACTACTTTCAGTTCTTCGTCCGCACCCAGGGCGATCCGCTGGCCAGCCTGCACTCCATACGCGCCGCCATCGCTTCCGTCGCTTCCGACCAGCAGATCTCCAACGGCTCCTTCAACGGCACCTTCACCCTCAACCAAGCCCTCGAGCGCGACGAACAATACCGCCGGCAGCGGCTCTTCTCCGTATTGTTTGGCGTCTTCTCCGCCATGGGGCTAGCGCTCGCGCTGGTCGGCATCTTCAGCGTCGTTGCTTACACAGTCGCGGAGCGCACTGCGGAGTTCGGCGTCCGGCTGGCGCTCGGCGCGCCGCGCGCACACGTCCTTTGGGTCGCCGCACGCATCGCGCTCGTCAGCGCGGCCGCGGGCATGATCACGGGTCTTGCCGTGGACAGCTTTCTCGGCGCCATCCTCGCCCACTGGATGCAAGGCGCCTTTGCCGCTGGCAGTCTGTTCGCAGCCGCCACCCTCCTCGCCCTCAGCGCTCTTCTCGCCTGCGTGTTGCCCGCCCGCCACGCCATCGCCGTCCCACCCGCCGAAGCTCTCCGCCATCAATGAAGCGGTCCCACTCGACCACAGCGCGGATGCGGCCATCGCAGAGCGGCAAATCAACTGCGGGGGACGTAATGGTTGGAGCTTGGGAACACACCGGGTTACTCGGCGCGGGAGGAGGTTGAACCGGGATCGTCGGATTCTGAATCGGAGGCCCGGTGAGCATCTTCGGATCCATACCCGGCGGAGGCGCCTGCGAGTTCATCTCGATGGTGGCGTCGGTCTTGGCCGGCACTGCCACCGGCCTGTTCTTCTCCGCGATCGCGCGCACCGGAGACCAGGCGAGCATGCTGGTGCCGATCGCGCTGATCCCGCAGATTCTGCTCGCCGGGGCGATCGTGCCCGACCTGCTGGCGGTCCCGGACTTCCTGGCGCATGTCGCAATCAGCGGATTCTGGGTCTTTCGGTCCATGAAGTCGGGGCTGCAGAATAATATGGGCGACGCGCACTTCGCGTTGCTGATTCTGGCGATTCACACGTCGGCATTCCTGGTGGTGCCGGGAATCATGATGTGCGACGCGCGGGACCAGATGGTATATGGGAAAGCGATCAATCGCCTGTTGAAGTTCTGGCGAGGCGTGGCGCAAACACTCCTGTTTGCCGCGTCGAGACTCATCTCGACGCTTTTCGGTGTGTCTACTAATCTGCGGCGCCTCGCACGTCCCTCATCGCGGCGTTTTCTCGCTGTACTTGAGAGCGGTAGAGGGGCGCAAAAGCGTCCCGAAGAGTCGGGACGCGGCAGAGAAGAGTCTCTGCGCCACATGCATTAGCCGTCCGCGATCTCGACGAACAAGGAACATTCAACTGATTGCGGCAACGTTCTAGCGCGCTCAGCAGTTTCATCCGGCCTTCGACGTCCAGTTTCATGGCTTGAAGCCGGTGGGACTCAGCAATAACTTAATGTACGCACGACCGATGGTCTTGTTCGCTCATAATGTGAGCGGGAAACTCGCTTGTTCTCAAGCAGAACGGTTCATGTTCTCAAAGCTCCTACAGCTACACGTAATGAGCCACAACATCCTGGACTTGGCAGCACGAGGCGCTGGTTCGGAGCGCTGGTCGCGCTCCGGGTTCCGTCCGTGGTGCCCGGCAGGGACTGGCGCCCTTAGGCTCGCAAAGCGCGGGGATCCCGCGAACGTTACGAGCCGCGACCGTGAGGGAGCGCCACCGCTCTCCTGACTGTGACTGCTTGCTCACGCGCGCGGCTCGCAAAGCGCACGGATGGCGCGAACGTTACGAGCCGCGACCGTGAGGGAGCGCCACCGCTCTCCTGATTGTGACCGCCTGCTGACGCGCGCGGCTCGCAAAGCGCACGGATTGCGCGAACGTTACGAGCCGCGACCGTGAGGGAGCGCCACCGCGTCATGATTGTGACCGCTTGCTGACACGCGCCGCTCGCAAGCACACTTATCGCGCGAGCGTAAGTGGGTAGGCAGCGCGCCACGACCGTAAGGGGGTGTTCCGCAGCTCGTAGCTAATTCAGCCGCCGCACCTCTGCAACCAGCTGGCACACGGCCTCGACGACGGCATCGGGCGCATCGTACAGCAAGTCGCTGGCGCCCCCGCCCACTGCGATCTGTCTTCCACGCGTGGACAGTAGGGCGAGATCGCTCTGCGCGCTCGTCCAAGCCTCAAGGAATTCCGGAGGCGCGGCGATGCGCCCGGCACTGAGCACGAGCAGCGGCCGCGCGCCGAGACTCCCTGCCTCTCGCGCCTCGGCGGAGCTTGGCCTCCAGGAGGCGATGTCCTGCATGAGAGCGCTCACCGCCTTGGAGGAGTGCGTCAGGAACCAGATGGTGTTCCACTCCCCAGCCGTCAGTCCCTTGGGCGGCGCAGGAGCAGGCGGGACCGGACCCAAACGATAAAACCCCACCCAGTTGAACAACTGCGCCATGGTGTCCTGCGAATGATAGACCAACTGAGGAATCCGCGACGCCCGTTTCCCGTTGTTGGATTCCGGCGCAAGGAAGAGCGCTGGATCGGCCCAGTTGACCAGCGCCAGACCGGCCACGTCGGAGGGATAGAAGCCGGTGTAAACACGAGCATCCAGGGCTGCCGATGATTCGCCCACCAGCACATATGGCGGCGGGACTTGCGCGGCGCGGAGAAGTGCGTGCAGATCGCGAGCCTGCGATGCACTGTCGCGTGGATAAGGACCAAGGTCGCTCCAGCCGGATCCGGCGCGGTCGTACCAGCACACCGTGGTAACGGTTGCCAAGGCGCGCTGGATCGAGACCCAACTGTAGCCCGGACGCGGTCCGCCGTTGGCGAACATCGTCTTGGGGTCGTGGACTGCCGAACTCAGAGGCCAGTTGGCGCCGCTTTCCAGGATCACCGCGGGCTGTCCGGCACCCGCGCAATCGATATTGAGCATGCGGCCGCCGATATCGAGGGAGTGCCCAATCTGCGGATGGCGCTCGCGGTCGCGTGCACGCTGCGTCTGTTCGTATAACAGCCCGGAGACTAAGGCGAGGGCGAGGATTCCTGCGCCGGCAATCCCAACGGCCATCACCGCCGACTTCCATTTCGCGGCCACTATGCCGCCAGTATACCCGTGTGCAGGAGGAAAGTCGCACTGGCGCCTGCAGAGTTCTCGCGCCGCCTTGCTGCAAACTGGAACCAAGGCCAAAAGCCACGCTTGCCAATCTCCTGATTACTTTCGCCATCATCCGTTCCACCATCCGGTACAGCATAGTTCACGCTGAGTAACAATTTGATTGACAGGCCTCGTGCAGTGGATTAGACTCTATTTCAGAATTAGGGGTCCAATTACGCTCGGCGCCAGGGTGCGCCGGAGGTTTCACCATGACCAAGAAGCCATTCGTGTCTTCGTTTGCCGCCTTGCTTTTGCTCGCGACCGTTCCCTTCCTTTCCGCACAGACAACCACCACTCTTTACGGCACCGTCACCGATCGCTCGGGCGCCGTGGTGCCGAACGCCCAGGTAATCGCCACCAACGTGGGAACCAATCTGGCGCGTACCGCGCAGTCCAACGCGGAGGGTCAGTACCGGCTGGAGTTTATGCCCATCGGCAGCTACTCGCTGGAAGTTACGGCTACCGGTTTCAAGAAGTTCGTGCAGAAAGGCATCGCCCTCGATGTCAACGTGAATGCCCGCGTGGATGCGATTCTGGATGTCGGCACGGTCACCGAAGAGGTGGACGTGACGTCCACCGCGCCGCTCGTCAACACCGATAACTCGCAGATCGGGCGCACCGTGGAGAATTCCGAGATCACCACCCTTCCCATCGTCGGCCGCAATGTCTACTCGCTGCTGAATCTCACGCCGGGCGTGGAGTCGACCGCCAACAGCATCGTGCTGGGATATCCCGAACAGCGCACCATGATCAACGGCGGCGTGGATGGCGGCACCGGATCGGTGAACTATTACCTGGACGGCGGCTCCAATATGACGGGCCTGCGCAATACCGGCAACATCGCCCCCAATCCCGATGCGGTAGAAGAGTTCCGCGTCGTCACCAACAGCTACAGCGCGGAATATGGCCGCTTCGCCGGCGGCGTGATCAACATCCTGACGAAATCGGGCACCAACGAATACCACGGCTCGCTCTTTGAGTTCTTCCGCAATAACGACCTCAACGCTTACACGTGGGGCGCCATCTCGGCCACGCCGCTGCATCGCAATCAATACGGCGGCACTTTTGGCGGACCGATCCGCAAGAATAAGACCTTCGTCTTCGGCAGCTACTCCGGCCTGCGCCAGATTCAGAGCTCGTTTTTGAACAACGCCATTGTCCCCACGGCACTCGAGCGCACCGGCGATTTTTCCCAGTCCAAGGTGCTGCCGGTAGATCCGCTGAGCGGCGCCCTTTTCCCGGGCAATGTCATTCCCAAAAGCCGTTTGGACCCCACCGCCCAAAACATCCTGAACCAATACGTCCCGCTGGCGAATCTTCCCGGCAATTTCTGGCAGGGCACCATTCCCAATCCGTACAACACCAGCGAATACCTGATCAAGATCGACCATTCGCTCAGCGATCGCAATCGGCTCACCGGCAGCTATTACATTACCCAGGGCCACAATTCGCAGTCGCCCGGCGGCAACCTTCCCTGGTCTACGCAGAACTTCGACTGGCGCCAGCAGAACGTCAACCTGAGCGATACCATCAGCCTGAATGCCAACTCCGTGAACCAGTTCTGGGCCAGCTACACTCGCAATTTCGGCGGCCGCTTGAGCACCCCGCAGTTGTCCCTGGGCGATCTCGGTTCCAGCTACACGATTCAAGGCACGCCTTCCCTGCCTCAGATTACGGTCACCGGGTACTTCACCCTGGCGCAAGCGATTTCCGGACCGGTCGCGGGAACGAATTACTATTCGCTCCGCGACATGGTCAGCTATACGCGCGGGCGGCACTCGATCAAGTTCGGAGGCGAAATCTCTCTGAACAAGGACATCCAGCAGACGCTGCTCAACAACTACGGAGTCTTTTCGTTCTCGGGCGCCAAGACCGCCAACACCAAGCTCGGCGCCGCGTTCTCGGGCAATGGACTTGCTGATTTCGTGCTGGGTGCACCGGTGACGATGAACCAGGACGCGCCCATCACCGCGTTGGATAACTTCTGGACCGGCGCCTTATTCTTGCAGGACGATTACCGCATCCTTCCGCGGCTGACCCTGAATCTGGGCCTTCGCTATGAGTTGCAGACTCCGCCGACCGACCCGTTCGACCGGGAGTCGACCTTCGAACTGGGCGTGCAATCGAAAATTCTGAAAGGGTCGAACGTGCCCACAGGTCTGCTGGTTCCGGGCGATCCGGGCGTTACCCGCGGCATCGTCGACCTGCAGAAGACGCACTTCTCTCCGCGCGTGGGCTTGGCATGGGACCCGTTCGGCGATGGCAAAACGTCGGTTCGCGCCGGCGCTGGTATCTTCTACGGCAGCATCTCCGGTAACGAATGGAACTCCACCTCGAACTATCAGCCCTTCGCGGTACGCGAGCAGTTCAACACCGTGCAGTCGCTCACCAATCCGTACGGGCTGCTGCCCGGTGGTGTTTCGCCCTTCCCATACAGCTACAATCCCGGCAGTCTGCAGTTCATCTTTCCGGCGGCGATCTACGGTATGGCGCCCAACTTCAAGTGGCCCTATACCTACCAGTTCAACTTCTCCTTACAGCGCCAGCTCGCCAAGGATTTCACCGTCACCGCCGCTTATGTCGGCTCTCTCGGACGCCGTCTTCCTTTCGCGGAAGATTTGAACTACCCCTTCTACAACAGCACCGCGACTACCAGCAACGTGAACAATCGCCGGCCGATCGAGCCGGGCGTCCTCTCCAATGTCTACTCCGTCCAGTCGGTCATGAACACCACCTACCAGGCCCTCCAGATCACCGCAGAAAAGCGCATGTCGCATCACTTCATGGTGAAGGGCTTCTACACCTTCTCCAAAGACCTGGAAGACGTACAACTGGATAACAACACCACCAACGGCTCGGCCGAGGACTACCACAATTTGGCCCTCGATCGCGGCCGCTCGGACAACGACCGACGTCACGTCATGGTCACCTCGCTCATCTGGGACATGGATTATTTCGGCAAGACCAGTCCCGTGGTACGCAGCATCATCAACGGCTGGGAACTCTCGGCGATCGTGACCCTGGAAAGCGGGCTTCCTTTCAACATCACCCGCGGCAGCGATGTGAATCTCGATGGCAACAACAACGATCGGGTGAACGTCGTCGGTGACCCGTATCTGGATCCGCACAGGTCCCGCTCCGATGTCAGCAACGCGTGGTTCAATACCGCCGCTTTTGCCGCCCCGGCAACTGGAACCGACGGTAATCTCGGCCGCAATGTCATGGATGCTCCGGGAGTTCGCAACGTCGATCTGGGACTGTTCCGCAACTTCCGCTTCCACGAACATTACAATTTGCAGGCTCGCGGCGAGCTGACCAACGCATTCAATCTGGTCAACCTCAGTGCGCCGACCGGCACGTTGAGCTCGGCCGCCTTCGGCACCATCCGCACCGCCGGCGCCACGCGCCAGGTGCAACTGGGCCTGCGATTGACCTTTTAGTCCAACGTTCGACGTGGCGCAAACACTCCTGTCGAGACTTTTCGGAGTATCTCCGAATCCGCCGGCATATCGCCAGTTCGCTTGCTAACGCGCGCCGGCCACAACGAGCTACGGCCGTAAGGGAGTGATTTTGAGCAATCGAGACATCGCTTGCTTACGCGCGCGGCTCGCTGACCACCCACAACGCTTGCCCGCCACAATTCGCAACGAGCTACGACCGTAAGGGAGTGATTTTGAGCAATCGAGACGTCGCTTGCTTACGCGCGCGGCTCGTTGACCACCCACAACGCTTGCCCGCCACAATTCGCAACGAGCTACGACCGTAAGGGAGTGATTTTGAGCAATCGAGACATCGCTTGCTTACGCGCGCGGCTCGTTGGCCACCCACAACGCTTGCCCGCCACCATTCACAACGAGCCACGACCGTAAGGGAGTGATTTTGAGCAATCGAGACATCACTTGCTTACGCGCGCGGCTCGCACCATTCGCAACGAGCCACGACCGTAAGGACTGTTCTTGCCTGAATACGATTCGTGTGACTCAGTCGTTGCGCAGGGCATTCATCGGATCCAGACGAGCGGCCCGTCGAGCGGGCACATATCCGGCCGCGAGGGTAGTGCAGAGGATGGTCGCCAGCGCCACCGCTATCGCAGCCGGATCGGCCCAGGTCAGGCCGAATAACTGATTGGCCAGCAAACGGCAAACCACCAGCGCGCACGGCAGTCCGATCAAGGTTCCGATCCCCACCAGCCGCAGCGTCTCGCTCAACACCATCCCCACCACTCCCGCCTGCGATGCCCCCAGCGCCATGCGAATCCCGATCTCGCTGGTGCGCCGGCTCATCGAGTACGACATCACGCCGTAGAGCCCGATGGCCGCCATCAGCAGCGCGATCGCACCAAAACATGCGGAGAGGTCCGCGATCAGGCGCCGCGTCACGAGGCGGCGATCGATCTGTTCGTTGACCGTTCGCAGCCCCGTGAACGGCAAAGCCCGGTCGACCTCTCCAATCATCTGCCGCACCGAAGATATCAGCTCTTCGGGCTCGCCGTGCCCCGCAATCAGGAAGCTCACGGCTTCCACAGTGCCGATGGGATGGGCCAGGTTTGCATAGAATCGGGGACCGTCGGGCTGGCCCATCGCATGTTCCCGCGCGTCGGCCGCCACGCCCACGATCTCGTAGGTTTCCCGAGTCGTAGGATAGGTATCGGTGACGTGCTTTCCGATCGGATCGGAACCGGCGAAGAAGAACCTGGCGAACGATTCGTTGACGACGCAGACTTGAGACCCGTGCGCTGCATCGGCCGCATCGATCTGCCTGCCGCGAAGCATCGGAATTCCCATGGTGCTGAAGTAGTCCGGCCCCACCAGAGTCCATCGGGACCTTAATTCATCGCGACCGTGCCGGGTGGTACCCTCCAGCGCGATGGCGTCTCCCGAATCTCCTCCGTAGGGAGCCGTGTTCGAGAGGGATACACCGCGCACCCCGGGAATCGCCAGCAATCGTTCACGCAGGCGTTGCTCAAGCGCGGCTACGGTGGCGGCACGGTAGCCGGCAGCCACCGGATCCACCCGCACCATCAACAGGTGGTCGCGATCGATCCCCAGTGGAACCGCCGCGAGTTTGCTGAGGCTGCGAACGAACAGCGCGGCGCCCATCGTCAGCAGCAGCGCCAGCGCCACTTGTCCGATCACCAGCAATCGCCCGGTCCGCACCGCGGCACGCCCGCCCGCGGAACTGCGCACGTTCACCGCAAGAGTCTGATTGACGTCCACGCGTGTCGCACGCAGCGCCGGCAACAGGCCCGAGAGCACGCCAGTGAGCAGCGAAATCGCGCCCGTGAACCAGAAGATACGCACGTCCCGGTGGACTTCGAGCGCCGTATCGAAGCCGCCGCTCGCCACCAGCTTGGTGAGCACGTCGGTACCCCAACTCGCCAGCAGCGCGCCCAATAGCCCGCCTCCCGCCGCCAGCAGAATCCCTTCGGTCAGCAATTGGCGGATTAGCGAGACCCGGCTTGCTCCCAGTGCCAGGCGGACGCCGATCTCGCGCTGCCGGCCCGTCGCGCGGGCCAGCATCAGATTGGCGACATTGGCGCAGGCGATCAGCAGGACCAGCCCCACCATTCCCATCAGCAGCACCAGTGGGTCCTGAAATTCATCCCGGATGGTGGAGGCGCCCTTGGCCCCGGCGCGCAGGACAATGTGCTGGTCTCGAATTCCGTGGGGATTCGCCGGGCCGGCCTGCGCGTTCTCCGCCTGCTGCAGGATCTGCTGGAACGTAACATTGATGCCAGCTTCTGCCTGGGCCCGTGACATGCCTGGCGCCATCCTGGCCATCACCTGAAGCCACAGGGTATCGCGCGGCCGCAGATAGTTCCGTCCGGGTAGGACCTGCTGTTGCATCGTGATGGGGACCCATAGATCGGTCTCGGAACCGACGAGAATCCCTCGGAATTCCGGCGGCGCGACCCCCACGATCTGAAAGGGCGCCTGCCCGATTCGCATGCTCCTCCCGACTACTCCAGGATCTGCGCCAAGCTCCCTCTGCCAAAATCCATACGAGATAACGGCGAGCGGGTTGGCCCCCGGCGCCTGGTCCTCTGGCACGGTGAAGGTGCGGCCGACCGCCGGACTCACTCCCAGAACGGAGAAGAACTCGCCGGAGACGAGTTGCACTTTGGCCCGTGTGGTCTGCCCAGCTTGGCCGATCGAGACGTTCAGGTCGCTGGGCGCACTCTGCGCCGCGAACATCCCGGTGAACGTGCGATTGTGCGCCCGCAGGTCGATGAACTCGGGATAGGACAGTGCCGTTCGGACGCCGCCCTCCATGGTTTCGACGGCGACCCCGCTGAATCCCTGGTCGGTCAGGAGCACCAGGTGCCCCGGGTCGGCGACTGGCAGGGATCGCAGCATCACCGCATTGATCAGGCTGAAGATGGCGGTATTGGCGCCGATACCCAGTCCGAGCGAGAGCAACGCGACCAGGACAAAGGCGGGAGCTTTCGAGAAGGTGCGGATGGCAAAGCGCAGGTCTTGCCAGAGTGCGTACATGGGGGATCGCGGGGCAATTCGAATGCCGCTTGGAAGCGAGGCAAAATAAAGGTTTACGCCCCGCACAGCGGCGGGGTGCGTTCCATTTTCGGGACCACGCGAAAAGGTACTAACGAGCGACCACTCATCGGCGGGGCGGAGACCCTCCCTCACCTCACGGTCGCGGCTCGTAAAACTACTGTTCCATGCGATATGTGCTTGCGAGCCGCGCGCGTGAGCAAGCGATGTCCGGATTTTTCACAGCTTCTCACACTCACGCTCGCGGCTCGCAAGACACTGACGAGCCGCGCTCGTCGGGGAGACGAATTTGGCGTCCTCCTCTCGCATCGTGCGGGTCGAGCACGCCGGAACTCTTGCGGGACGACTTCTCCGCTCACTCTCAACCCCCTTTTCATCGACGGCCACGAACTGTATCGGAGTGCCAGTATCGGGACGGGGTACGCCACTCCGCAAAACCTCGGGCTTGAATTCACCGAAAAAGTGTTCGCGGGCAATTTCGTATCTGCCCAGAATATCTTCCGCAATCTGCAAATCGTGGGCGTGGGCTTTGCCATGGACGACTTCGGCACGGGCCAGTCTTCGCTCTCTTACCTGCACGACCTGCCGTTTCACTTGCTGAAGATCGATCAGCAGTTTGTCAGCCGCATTCCCGATGGCGAAACGCAAGCCACAATCGTGGCGAATGTCTTCCGCATGGCCGAAAGCCTCGGGCTCAGCACGATCGCGGAAGACGTGGAGACTTGCGCACCAGGCGGAGTTGCTGCGCCAGTTGCATTGCCAGGAGGGGCTGGGCTCCGGTTCGCACCGGGCCTTGCCGCCCGAAGAATTCGTGACTTTCTCCCGGGGCCCATTCGGGCCGTTCGTGGGGCAGACCCAGTTAACGACAGTTAGTGATTGTGGCTTACCAATGGGCGATTGAGAGCAAGGGTCCAATCGTGAATAATTACGTTACAGCCAACCGGGTGAAAAGGAGCTTGTCGCTTATGAACGGCAGAAGAATCTTATTCAGTCTGACAGCCATTTTATTTGCAGGTACGGCATTTGGCGCGAACTTTTATGTGGCGACGAATGGAAACGATGGAGGCACAGGTTCATCGACGCTGCCTTGGGCAACGCTGCAACATGCGGTCGAGAACATCGGGCCGGGCGATGTGATTCTGGTCAGAGCCGGCACCTACAAAGGCGTGCGCATCGAAAACAGCGGCCTCGCGTCCTCCGGCAAGACCTTGAGAGTGGATACCGGAGCACATGTGATCTTGAGCGCGCCGGGCCCCAAGAACAAACACAACAGCATCCTCGAAGTGGAGAACTTCAGCGCCACCGTCGGATACTGGACGATCGACGGTTTCGAGATCGCAAATTCCCCCAAATATGGAGTCGACATCCGCGTCACGCAGTCGATCACGGTACAGAACTGCACCGTCCACAACAGTGCGCTGACCGGCATCTTCACGGCGTTCTCCAACCATCCAACGATCCAGTCGAACCTGTCCTACAGCAACGGCGAACACGGCATCTATCACAGCAACAGCGGCGATTATCCGACCATCGTGGGGAATCAGATTCACAACAATGTCTCCGCCGGCATTCACATGAATGGCGATTTGTCCGAAGGCGGCGACGGCATCATCTCGTTTGCCACAGTGGAGAAGAACATCGTCTGGGAGAACGGAACCAGCGGAGGATCAGGCATTAATTGCGATGGCGTGGACAACAGCCTGTTCAGCAACAACCTGCTCTACTCCAATCACGCCAGCGGCATCTCGCTCTACGCCATCGATGGAGCGCACGGCTCGAGCAACAACAAGGTCTACAACAACACCATCGTGATGGCCGCCGACGGCCGCTTTGCGATCAATATCCCAAAATCTCCCAAGGGCAAGGCGGACCCCATCGGCAACCAGATCGTAAACAACATTCTGTACACGTACAGCACCAGCAACGTTCGCGGTTCAGAGATCATCTACACAGCCAAACCGTCGGGCTTCGTCAGCGACTACAACGTGCTGGTGAATCGCATGAGCGATGACAACGACAATACCGTGATCTCGCTGGCCACCTGGAGGCAGAAGACCGGGCAGGACGTGCATTCCGTCATCTCGGACGCCGCCACGCTCTTTGTGGATCCGACACACAACAACTTCCGCCTGAAAGCGGGATCGCCGGCCATCAATGCGGGGACTCTGCTGTCGCAGGTGCCTGACGACATCCTGGGAGTGAAGCGCCCGCAGGGCGGCCTGTACGATATCGGCTGCTACGAATCATTCTGACAATTCCTCGTCCGCGTCCTCAATCTTCCCTGTGCGCCGGCGCCTGAGCCAGATCTCGTAGCCGGCGCGCACGGAGCCTACCCAAATCAGCGCTGCTGCATAACCGGCGAGAACGTCAGTGGGATAGTGGACGCCCAGATAGATGCGCGAGAAGCCGATGCCAAGTGCCAGCAAGGCTGCTCCCGTCCAGGTGGCGATGCGCGCAGCTTTGGATTTCATGCGCACCGTGAGGATCGCGGCCACGATTCCGTAGAAGCAGGCCGACATCACGGAATGTCCGCTCGGAAAGCTGTAGCTGTGGGGTTCCACGAATCCGAAAAAGGCCTCCGGCCGTTTCCGGTGAAAGGCCAGTTTGAGCGTCTCCGAGAGCGCCTCCGCCCCCACACACGCGACCACGAAGATCGCGGCGGCGCGGGTGCGCCCGAGTTTGTAAAGCCACCACGCCACCAGTACGCCCATCGTGATCAGCACGAAAGGCGATCCGCATTCCGTCACGGCGCGCATGGCCGAGGTGAGCTCGGGAGTTGCCAGGGAGTGGACGGCGTCGCGAACCGTCTCGTCAAATCGATCGCTCTCCCCCTCCAACACGTATCGGGTCAGCCATCCGAAAAAGACCAGTGCACAGATAGCACCTAAGAAGCCGGAAAGCAACGCGCGATCTTGCTTCTCGATCTTCAATTCGCCCGGGTCTCGACTTTGCCAATCCAGATGGTGTTAGTGGCGGGGTCGCCACCACTCGCCGCCGTGATATCAGTCAGCGAAAGCGATTTGAGTTGCGCCGGATCGATCTTGCCGGCGCCTTCGAAGTCCGCGAGTTTCAGGTTCACATGAAAGACCTCGCGTCCTCCCGGCGGATAGACAGTCATGTTGTGGCGGGCCCCCTTCTTGGATTCGAGCGAGATGATGAGCGTCGCCTCCCGCTCCGAGGCGATGTCGAAGGACAACCGGGTGGCGTTTGATAGATTCAAGCTCGAAAGACGCCGCGTCAGAATTTCGAACTGCTCCGCGGACTGCTCATATTTGGCGCGGAGCGCGCGCATGCCGAGTGGATTCGCTGTGCTCAATTGCAGATCCATTCCGCCCAGGGTAACCCATTGCAGGAAGTTGCGGTCGAAAATATCGATGGTGCCCGCGGCGGAACTGGGGCGGGCGCCGCGCAGCAACTGGAAGTCCTCCATCAGAAGCGTGTGCGATCCGGAGGGCTGGGTGATGGCAACCGGAAATTCGCTATCCGCGCCAACGCCGGCAAAGAACTGCGCCAGGTCCAGGATGCCGATGCCTTGCAAGGAATCGGTGTCCAGTTTGCCGTCCGCGTCCACAGGGTCTCCGGGGCCGTCGGTAACCGCGAAATCCGAGGGAGTGAGTTCGATCTCCTGCCAGATGTTGGCGGGTGCCCAAAACCAGGCAAGATAGCGGCCGCCCGGCGGTCTTTCGCTCAACAGCACGCCCACGGCGGTGTCGTAATCGCTTTTGGCGCGGAACCGGATCCGCTGCAGGCTGGCAAAGGCCGGCGTCGCGGGCAACACCGCAATCGCTAATTGTTTGGGGCGGAATTCGTAGTTCAGCGCGAGCGCATGATTGACCACCCGGAGTGTGCCGTTAGGCCCCAGGGTCGTCCATCCGTTGGTATTGGATTCGAAATTGTGATGCAGCAATACATCACCAGCCGGTTGTGCCGTCGCGGCCAATCCGCCGCAAAACAGCACGGCAAGCAAACGCATAGTTGCCTCCAGCCCGAACATACGCGATGCGGCACGAACGAGTTCCACCCACCGGGGGATGGGGTACGTACCTGACGTTGACAAAAACGTGCGACAGGTTATCATTTGGATTACCCCCCCGATTGAACAGCCGAAGGCATCGTGAACTCCACCAGCCACCCAGTCATACTAGAAACCAATCTCACAGGCGTAGAGCGCTACGGACGCGGGAAAGTCCGCGACGTTTACAGCATTGACGATCGCCTCCTGATCGTGGCGACCGATCGTATCTCTGCGTTCGATTATATTCTGGCCACCGGCATCCCGGACAAAGGCCGAGTGCTCACCCAGCTTTCCATCTTCTGGTTCGACTTCCTGAAAGATCTCACGCCGAATCATTTTCTTAGCGCGCGTGTGGAAGATTATCCGGAACCGCTCCCGAAGTTTGGCGATCAGCTCGAAGGACGGTCCATGTTGGTGAAGCGCGCCAAGATGGTAGACATCGAATGCGTGGCGCGCGGCTACCTGTCAGGCTCCGGATGGAAGGAGTATCAGCAGAGCGGAACCGTCTGCGGCATCCCGCTCCCCCGCGGACTCAAGGAGAGCGACCAGCTTCCCGAGCCGATCTTTACTCCCGCCACCAAGGCGACTACCGGGCACGACGAAAACATCTCGTTCGAGCAGACCTGCTCCGTGATTGGCGAAGATCTCGCGAAGAGGGTGAGAGACCTCACACTCGCGCTGTACACGCGAGCTGCCTCTTACGCCCGCACGCGCGGCATCATCATCGCCGACACCAAGTTCGAGTTTGGATTCGCGGACGGCGAGTTAATCCTGGGAGACGAGGTGCTGACGCCGGATTCGTCCCGCTTCTGGCCCGTGGAGACATACCAGCCGGGGGGCGCGCAGCAGTCGTACGACAAGCAGTTCGTCCGCGACTATCTCGAGTCGATCCGCTGGAATAAGCAACCGCCCGCGCCGGGCCTGCCCGCGGAAGTAGCCGAAAAGACCAGCGAGAAGTACCGTCAAGCGTATCGGGTGCTCACCGGCCTGAACCTATGAACGGTCTGGATGCAGTACTGCTGATCATCCTCGTGGTTTCGGTGATGACCAGCTTTCGCAAGGGCCTCTCGCGCGAAGTGATCGGCCTGGTTACAGTATTTCTAGCTCTGATTCTGGGAGTCTGGTTTTATGGACTCGTGGGCGGACTCCTGATAGCGTATATGAGTTCACCCGCTGTGGCGAATCTGTGTGGTTTTTTCGTGGTCTTCCTCGGGACAATTTTGCTTGGTGCGTTGGTCAGCCATGTCGTGGGCAGATTCTTAAAGGTAACGGGGCTCTCGATTGTGGATCACGGGCTGGGCGCGCTTTTCGGCCTGGTGCGTGGGACTGTGATCGTGGTCGCGTTGTTGATGGCGATTATGGCGTTTTCGCCGGGAGAGCAGCCGCCGCAGTCGGTGGTCAACTCCCGGATCGCTCCGTATGCGGTAGATGCGGCGCGCTTTGTGGTGGCGATGGCTCCGCATGATTTGAAGGAAGGGTTTCGCAAGACATACGCGCAGGTCAAAACAACTTGGGAGGATGCCTTGCGCAAAGGCATTCCGAGCGCGCCCAAACAGGAAGGGGCAGGGCATGAAAGAGAAATTTGATCTGCTGGTGGAGCATCTACTCAAAGGCAACATCTTCCTGCCGGAAGCGATCGAGATTCTGGAGAAGAGCATGATCCGGCTCTCGCTGCAGGAGTGCGGCGGCAATCAGTGCGCGGCGAGCAAACAACTGGGCATTCACCGGAACACACTGCAACGCAAGATGGCGGAATATGGCCTGGGCAACGGGCGTGGCCGCCGCAAGCCGGTATCGCGCGAGGCTCGTCCGCGGAAGCCGAAAGCCGGCGCCGCCTAGCGGACGCAGGCCGCACCGGGAAAACATGGACCTTCTGATCTTCGACCTGGACGGCACCCTGATCGACTCCAGGCTGGACCTCGCCAATGCAGTGAATGCGACACGCGCGCACATGGGAATGGCGCGGCTCGAAAACGAGCGGGTCTACTCCTACGTGGGCAATGGAGCGCCCGTGCTGATCCGCCGATCGCTCGGCGATCAGGCGACGGAAGCGGAGGTGCAGGAAGGGCTCGAATTCTTCCTGGAGTATTACCGCGAGCACGATCTGGATTACACGACACTCTATCCCGGTGTGATAGAGGCGTTGGATCGTCTAAGGGCAGCATCCAAGAAAATGGCGGTGCTGACCAACAAGCCGGTGCGCATGAGCCGCTCGATCGTCGAGGGGTTGGGCGTTGGCGGCCACTTCTTCCAGGTCTACGGCGGGAACAGCTTCGAGTTCAAGAAGCCGCACCCGATCGGTGTGGAGGCGCTCTGCAAAGAGGCGGGCGTCGGGTCCGGCGCGGCGATGATGGTGGGCGATAGTTCCGTGGACGTGCAGACGGCGCGCAACGCGGGCATCCGGTGCTGCGGTGTGACATACGGATTCCAGCCGGAAACGCTGGTGGATCCTGCGCCCGATCTGCTGGTAGACCGCATGGAGGATTTCGCCGACTGGGTGTTGGGTGGTACCAGCAAATGAGCCAGCGTGGCGGGAGAGCAGTGGCGCAAACACTCCTGTTTGCCGTCTCGACACTCTGTCGAGACTTTTCGCGCGTCTACCAACTCTGAACAGCACAAACGTTTTTCGACACCAGTTCCAGTGACGTGGCGTCGGGGCATGTCGTCGTACCCCAAGCCCAGGAATCGAACTTGGTGAGGACGCGAGAGCCCGGAAATGTGAATGCGCCCGGAGTGACCGGATGCCCGGGACTGCCCGCTCCGGGCGATGATCGCGTCACCGCTGGTGTCCACTGCGATCGCCGTGGGGATGGCGAATCCAGCATCGGCGAACAGCACAGCGTAGACCACGGCGCCATTCGGGTTCAGCTTGATAGCGAAGGGATAGGACGCGTCAGAAGGAATCGATCCGCAAAAGCCGGAGGTCGCCGGAAATGTCCCTCCATCAATGTACCCGGTGATGTAGGCATTCGCCCGACATGCGTGGATGCGTCGCGGCGTACAGCACCGTGATCAGCACCGCCAGGAAGCTTTCACTTTGCCAGCGCCTCGCGGGTCTCTCGCAAGGTGTTCTCCAGGCTCTCCTTCGGCAGGTCGCGGATGATCGGCTTGATCAGCCATCCCAGCCCCGTCGGCACGTCGCGGGTCAGGGAGACAGCCTCGCATTCGACCCACGTCCCCCCGTCGCGTTCTTCGAATCGCCAGTACGTGGTGAGGCGCCAGAGGAAGCCTTGGCCGGTCTCCGGAGGGAGCGCGTGCTCGTCCGGTTTGCCGGCCTTCTCGACTTCCGCAATCTTCGTAGTTCGCGAGACGCTTCGCCACTTGCCCGGTCCCAACTGGAAGTAGTGAACGTCGTGCTCGGTGTCGAGCACCACGGTGATGACCTTCTTCTTAAGCAGCCGCATGTAGATGCGGAAATCGTTGCCGTTCCGCGAGAGGGTGCGAGACGCGATCACTTCGGGGCGAAAAGCCTCCTTATGATCGTAGTCCTGCATGAACGCGATGGTCTTCTCGATACTGGCGCCGGGGATGAACACCGAGCCCACCCAATCGTGTACCAGGCCGTCCGGCACATCGATCACGGGACGAGCGCCAGTTGGCTCCACCACGAGTTGCCCCGCGCGTTCCCGCCTGGCCCGTTCAGGCGATTCATCGGCCCAGAGGAAGGTCGTTCGCCCCTCGAGGCGCTGTTCGGTCTGCTTGATGTAGCGATCGAAGGCTTCCGCGGTCTTCGGTTTCAACTCACCGGCGCTCAGGGGAACAGCCAGCAATATCACCGCTACGACACTTCTCATCCCTCCATGATCGCCCACTCTTACTGCACTTTTGCCTGACGCGTGACCGGCGCGTCCTTGCCCGCATGCACCGACGCGAGGCGTTTATGCGTCGCGATTGCGGCGTCGATCAGTTCCCGGTAAGGGCGGTCCGTGACATCCAGCAGTCCGATATTGTAGTTCTCGCCGTCAAAACGCCCCGTGGATGGCTCGTCGATCCACTCGAACCAATGGGTCCCCACGATGGACGGATCGGACAAGGCGCTCTCCACGTAGTAACGATAGGCCACGCCGCGTTCCTCCTGGCTGCTGGTCTGCTTCAGCCCGGGCGTCATGCCGCGGCCGGGCGTGCCGAAGTGAAACTCGCCGATCAGGATCGGACGGTCGATCAGGCTCCTGATCTTGTCGATCTCCACCTGGTTCACGCGGTACGCATAGTTATTGAGGCTGTAGACATCGAAGACTTTGGAAAGGCGTACGATTTCGGGAGGCGCCGTGCCGCCGAATCGCAGACCGAGATTCAGGTGATTGGGATCGTGCTTGCGGATGGCTGCCGTCGCCGCCTCCACGAATCTGCCGTAAGTCTGATACAGGAACCTTTTGCGATCTTCTGGTGTGTCCCCGTCCGCCAGAAACGCGCGCAGGGCCTTCTGCAAGCTGCTCGAGGGACCAGCGAGAATCGCATCCACCGCGACCGATTCGCGTCCGGGCCATGGCGGCTCGTTACCCAGGAAATAGCCGAGCACGAAGGCATCCTCCTTGTGCGGCTCGCATTGTTGCGCCGCCGCGCGATCGATGCGCTCCGCGAAATCGGCCGAATAGACATCGGGCACTCCCATGGGACCGTTCTCAATGCCCCACCCGCGCAGCGTCACGACGTACGGAATGCGGTGCGCATTGCCCAGGCGCGCATCGGACCAATTCCCGACGGTATTGAATCCCCACGCGAACATGCGGCGCACGGTGAGGTCGACCCACTTCGCGCTCCAATCGGAGCCGAATCGGCGCTCCAGGTTCCAGGCGTAGAACGACGCGCCGCCGCGCGGTCCGCCAGTGGCAGACGGAGGAATCGCCGCGAACAGTTGCTCTCTGCCCTGGGTGGACGTGGAGACGGAACTGCCGATCGAATCGGAGCCGACGGACAGAAAGAGATGTCCGTCCGGATCCACGAACCACCACTTTCCATCGATCTTCTCGACGCGGAAAAAGCCCGTCGCCCGGCTCTTCGTGCCAGGGTAGCCGCCGTAGGGACACTCGGACGCCTTGGCGCTCTCCAGCGACTTCTCCTCTGCCGCCCACGCCGTCTTTAGCTGTTCCAGGCTGGTGGCTTTCGAAGGCCAATCGTCTGCCATCCATTGGCCGAACTGATCCACCAGCGGCTTCGACTCCAACAACGCATCTCCCGGATCGTCATGCGACAGGCGCGCGGAACGGATCTCGAGAGACGGCGCTCCGATGGGGTTCGACATCATGACGCCGATTTCGGAGACCGACGAAAGTTCGCCCGGAGTGCCGCTGAGATTGATGAACATCATCGGGCGCGCCTTGTTGTGTACCGACGCCAGGTCGTTGCCCTGGCGCGCAGACTGCGTAAGAAAGCTGAGAGGAACGGCCGAACGAATCCAGGCGTTGGGAACCGGCGCCAGGCGAACCGAGCGCACCCCGGCGGCATCGTGGATGCGCAGATCGAAGCGCTGCGGGGACGAGAGCTTCAGCTCCAGCACGAGATATTGATAGGGCCGCCAGTCGGTGGGAAGGCTGGAGTCCAACTCCTGAAGCGTCCACCGGTGCTCCGAACCCGGACTCTCGAATACGGCGCGGCGGGTTTCACCGCGTGCCGCGCCCGCCGCCACCAGCAGCGGAAGCAGGATCCCGATCCAATGCTGTTTCATTTGCGTCCTCCGGAAGCGAGCGACTGTCGAAAGACTTACTGTAGCTCGCTGTCCTACCGAGCACCAGCAGGGGAGGGAAGCGAGAGAGAGTCAGGAATTCAAGATGCCCGCTGCTCCACCCGGTACAGATTCTCATGCGTGCGAATGAAAAGCGACCCGCCCGAAACTGCGATGGACGCGAGCGTCGTCCCCTCCAGCCGATTGGAGGCTAGTTTTTGAATCTGCTTTCCTGGCGCGATGACGGTAGTCTCGCCATCTTCATTCAGAAAATAGATTCGACCATCCGCGGCAATCGGAGACGCCGAGAAGTTCCCGTTCATTCGCGCACGCCACCAGATCTCGCCACTCGCGGCGTTCAAGCATGTGAGGATGCCGTTGTCGCTCACCACGTAGAGTTCCGCTCCCACCAGTAGCGGCGACGGCGTGAGCGGTGCGCCGCGCCGGAGCGTCCACTCCACGTGACTGTTGGTCACGTCTCCTTTGCCATCCGGGCGTACCGCCATGACAGCGGGCTCGAAGAAGCCCGTACAGATAAACACCAGCCCGGCGCCGAAGACCGGGCGCGGGACGTTCGAGAAGCCGTCGCCATACCGAACCGACCAGATCTCTTTCCCCGTCCGCGGATCGTACGAACTGGCGCGGTGTGCCCCCGGGCTGATCAATTGGGTGCGTCCCGCGGCCTCGATCACCAGCGGCGTGGTGTAGGCCTGGTATCCCGCGCGCGAAGTGCGCCAGCGGACCTTCCCCGTATCCTTATCGAGTGCCACCACGTACTGCGTGTCCTGTCCGTCGCAGCTGACAATGAGCAAGTCTTCGAAGAGCACCGGCGATCCGCCGGGCCCATGCTCGGGAGAATATCGCAAACGCGTCTTCCAGACGAGGTCGCCGGAATTGCGGATGCACGCCGTGCCGTATGGGCCGAAATGCAGATAGATATTCTCGCCCTCCAACACGGGCGTCGGAGTGGCGAAACTGTTCTTGCTGTTCAGATGTTCGCCGCCGGCGACGCGAAACAGTTCGACATCCTGCTGCTGGCGGCCGGTGGCGCGATCGAAGCAGATCGCTCGCAGGGACGGTCCGCGCTCCACCGCCGTAGTGAGCCAGATGCGGTCGCCAAGAATAGCCGGCGAGGACCATCCACGTCCCGGGATGGGCACTTTCCAGCGGATGTTCTCGGTTTCACTCCAGGTCAGCGGCAGCGATTTCTCGTCGGAGTGGCCCTGGCCATCGGGACCGCGAAACTGCGGCCAGTCCTGCGCCAGCAGGCGGCGGCTCAAACCGCAAAGAAGCATCGGCAATGCGGTCCGGCGGGTCATAGCACTGGGGTTATTATAGTGCGCCAGCCATCTCAATGCCGCCAGGAAACTGGAGTTCGAGGCGCACCACTGCCTCTCCTCTCGTGCCCCGTGCGAATCATTCCTGGCGCGAGGAATTCCAGATCGCAGCGAATTCCGTTAATCATTTGACCTCCACGCTTCGTCTCAGCACCACGGCGGACTCTGTTGGTGGGCAACGCACAAAATCCCGCTGGCATGGGTCGGGGTCGTCTAGAGGTCGGGACGAGGCCGCCGATCAGGCTGCGGATATCTCGGCCCAGGGGTTGCAGGCTTCGGTTTGGGCCTTTTCGGATTCGGAACCCAACAAGTGCAACGTCCGCTTCGCACGACTATCAGGGGCTTGCTTTCGCGCAACGATCCAGCAGTTTTTCGACTTGGCTAAGATCAAATTTGAATGTAGGGTCTTGCTTACATTTGCGGCGAATCTCTCGAGCCAAAGGCATAAGCAAGCTCTTTGTGCTAGAGACGTCACCTTCGGCAAGATACTGAACTGCAAGGCTTATTGTACTTCCGGCTCTTACAACGAGGTTGGGGAAACCAATGGTCTTCAGGCGATCGAATGCGACCTGAAGTTCAGAAGCTTTGTGATGTCGAATTGCAAGTATGGAAAAGACCCAATCTGCGACATCGAGCTCCACTTCTTGAGCTGGGGTATCGGGTGCTGCGATGGACGTGAAGTAATGATTCTTGACCGAGACGAAATACGCCGTGACTTCTTCGGCGCTCATTCCATTGGTGGTGACGCCGGCCTTACGCAACATCGAATTCAAGATCTGCCGATCTTTTGGTATATAGCTACTCTTCTTGGACATTCAGATCCCGAGTCGATCGCTGCCGGTGATGGCCCCAACCTTCGTAACCAGGCCTTCCGCCAGTTCCAATAATCGCATCTCTTCCATCCGCTAGTCTTTCCAGCCACGCGACCTGCGTGGTTCGGCCACTTCCCTTTGTTTACCACGCATGCGTCCCTGCACGTCCAGCAGCGGTTCCCTCTTGTGCCGTTACTATACGTTGCATATGTCAGACATGGCGCGTAGTGGACGCCCGCTCGATGCTGAGTGCGGTTAAGGACACGAGTGGCGAGAGAGTCTCCTCGGTAGGTGCGGGCAGGTTGGCGCACTTGCCCATTCACAGATTGTCCGGCCTTGATTTCCGGCACTGTTCCGTGTTCACAATACCGGCAGGAATCAGTTATGAAGGGAACGTCATTCAGCCTTGCCATCGCGGTTTCGATGTGCTCGCAGCGACGGCACTTTCCGGGCAGGAACGTCGGCCGCTAAAAATGCCTGCCATTGCAGAGCTTGGGCCGGCAACACTTCAGGTGAAGGGCATCAGCGGCAGCACGGCGACGTTGACTGCGGGAGACCTGGACCAGTTGCCGCAGCAGACCGTGAAGATCACCGACCACCCGGCCCAGGTCACATTTGTAGGGGTGCTCCTCAACGACATGTTTGCCAATAGGAGCGCCCACGTTGACAGGTGAATTGGATTTCCCTCAAGATAAGGCCGACGCAATCAAAAGGGAGCGACCATGATGGGGTTCGGTGCAACGGCAGACTTCCAAAGCAGGAGCGTATGAACTGGAACAAGGGAGATAGGGACAGCGATGACGATAAACCATTGCCGGAATCTGGAACGCAATTGGTCGTCGTTCTGGAGACGAACGATCAGATTCAGTTGGCGATGGCGAAGGGGCTGCTTGAAGATGCCGGGATTCCGCTGTTCATCAAAGGGCAACTTGCAACTCTGTACCAAAGCGTGGATGGGTTTCTCCGCAAATGGGTCGCTCTCCAGGTACCGGCAGATCGTGCTGCTGAGGCGCAAGAACTTCTGGAACAACTGAAGCCAAGACCGTTTCTCTGCTGATGCCTGCCGCGGATGGCACTTCGGTTCCGGCGAAGCGTTGGCGGTATTGTCGCCAGGTCGGATGCTGGAATCAGGTTGACAGCACCGCAACGAGGACATCGCCCAATGCCCGCAACGGATACAGAGGTCTCGTTGCGGACCCTTTTGCGGGGAGTTTTGGTTTTGGAAGTCCGGTTGGACCCTGATTTCAGGTGGAAACGTCTGTAAGTGTTTGAGGAATTTGGTCGGGGCGAGTGGATTCGAACCACCGACCTCCTGGTCCCGAACCAGGCGCTCTAGCCAGGCTGAGCCACGCCCCGAGAAGGAATCGCTACAGCAATGAGTATAGCGCATCGCCGCCGTCGTGCAAACCCACATCTCAATCGCCTCCCGCCGCCCTGGCGCTGCGGGCAGGTGCGGCCTGGTAGAAGGGCCGTGCAAAAGTCTACAAAACGAGTAGGATAGATAGAGCATGGGAATCGAACACAATGGGAGGCCGTCTGCCATCCCTGCCGGCGAAGGACTCAATGTGTTTGCGCTGGTGATCTACATCCCCGGGCAGTTGGGTCGCTTCCTGGACGATCTCCGCAGGGAACTGGTGCCGCATTACAACCCGCATGCGCACGTGAGCGTGCTTCCTCCGCGGCCCTTGCATGTCCCCTGGCCAGTTGCTTCCGAGCAAGCCCGGAACCTGATCGAAGGATGGACGCGCTTCGACATTGAACTCACCGGCATTCAGACCTTCCCCGTGACCGAAGTGATCTACCTGGAGGTCGGTGCAGGCGCGTCGGAGCTGTTCCGAATGCATTCCGCCATGAACTCCGGGGACTTGGCGTTTGACGAGCCATTCCAGTATCACCCTCACATAACGCTGGCGCAGGAAGTGCCGCACGCCGAGGTGCCGGCGATTCACGAACTGGCGCGGCGCCGCTGGGAAGAGTATCGCGGCTGCCGCAGTTTTGCGGCCGACCGGGCCTTCTTCGTGCAGAACATGAAGACCGATTGCTGGATGGATCTGGCGGAGTACTCCCTGGGCGCAGTGCCGGTTAAATAGGATATCCTGCGAAGTAGGATATCCTCGAAATTTGAACCCTTCATTGGACCTGTGGCGGGCCGCAGTGGCTTTCGCGGCGGCATTCCTCGCGGGAGCGATCAACTCGGTGGCAGGCGGCGGGACCCTTGTGTCGTTTCCGGCACTCATCTGGCTGGGCCTGGATTCGGTGACGGCCAACGCCACCAGCACCGTCGCCATCTGGCCCGGGACGGTCGGCAGCATCTGGGGATATCGCCGGGAATTACGCGATGCCGAACCCCGATTCCGCGTGCTGATTCTTCCCAGCCTGGTGGGGGGATTGGCGGGCGCTCTGCTGCTGCGGTGGACGCCGGCCTCGACGTTCGACCGGCTGGTTCCGTTCCTCATCCTGTTCGCCACGCTGCTTTTCATGGCGCAGGAGACCGTGCAGCGGGTGCTCAAAACGGCGGACCCCCAATCGCGGCGCGGGGCGAAGTGGCTGGCGGGGGCAATTGTCTTTCAATTGGCAGTGGGGATCTACGGCGGTTACTTCGGCGCGGGCATCGGGATTCTGATGCTGGCCGCGCTGAGCATCCTGGGACTCAAGGACATCCACGAGATGAACAGCCTGAAGGTGGTGTTCGGGGGGAGCATCAACGGCATCGCCGCGGCGTACTTCATCTGGGCGCGGATGGTGTATTGGCCCGACGTGGTGATTATGGCGGTGGCGGCGATCATCGGCGGATGGGGTGGCGCGGGCATGGCCCGCAAAATGGGCCGCACCACCGTGCGGCGTATCGTAATCGCGATTGGATTCGGTATGGCGATCTCCTTATTCGTGCGGAAATAGATAATTCCGGACGGGTTGGACCGTCTTAGAGTAAGCATTTCACGGCGTTGGACAACGTCCGTGCGACATTTTCCGAACTTCGGGTCCGGGGAGGGCGTATATCGAGAAGAAGCCATCCGGACGGGTTCATGCGGTGGCTGCCGTTTTGCGGCCATAATAGGACTTTGAGGTCTCAACAAAACATGTCTTTTGCCAGATCATTTGTCGCAATCCTGTTGTGCTATGCGCTTGCCGTTCCGGGCTTTGCGCAGACTGCAGGGAGTACGGACTCGCATCACGGTCTTTTTCAGTGGCTGACCAATAACTACGTGACGCATCCCATGGCGGACGTCAGCTATGAGGACTCGCCCCGGATCGAGAGGTTGATGCGCGCCGGCAGCATCTATCTTTCCCTGCGCGATGCCATCGCGCTGGCACTGGAGAACAATCTCGATCTCGAATACGCCCGCTACAATCCGAAGCTCTCGGAAGCCAACCTGAAACGCGTCAGCGCCGGCGCCCTCCTGCGCAACGTGTCGAACAGCATCTCGAGCGGGCCGTCGTCGGCGTCGCTAGGTGTGCTCGCTCAGTCGTCCACCGGCTCGGGCGGTGTGAGCAGCAGCGGTAGCGGCAGCGGTCAGGGTGGCGTGCTCAGCGGGCTGCAGGTGCAGTTGCAGGGTTCGGCGGTACCCAACCTCGATCCGGTTTTGTTCCTTCAGGGCCAGATCGTGCATTCCACGCAGATTGAAACGGCGACGAATATCGCCGGGGTGAACGATCTGGCTTCGCAATACGGCTCGGCCATCTGGGGAATCCAGCAGGGAACGCTTACCGGAACGCAGTTTACCCTGAGCATGAGCAACACGCTGCACTACACTCAAAACTCGCCGTTTAGCGACTTCAACCCGTTTTCTCAGGCGTCGCTCTCGATCGGCGTGACGCAGAACCTGTTGCAGGCATTCCGGCCGTCCGTGAACAACCGGTACATTCGCGTGGCCAAAAACAGCTTGCGCATTTCCGATCTCACCTTCAAAAACCAGGTGATGGCGACGGTGGTGGGCGTGGTCAACCTGTACTGGGATCTGGTATCGGACATCGAGAGTCTGAAAGTGAAACAGTCGACGCTCGATCTGAACACCCGGCAATACAACGACAATAAGCGCAAGGCCGACCTGGGTGCGATCGCGCCCATCGACATCATTCAAGCCGAGGCGGAAATGAAGGCGAGCCAGCAGGATGTGACCACCGCCCAGGCGCAGGTGTTAAACCAGGAAACCATATTGAAGGCCTACCTGACGCGGAGCGGAATGGACAACCTTTCGATCATCGAAGCGCACGTGATCCCGACCGACCACTTCGATGTTCCGGCGCAGGAGGCGGTCCGGCCGATTCAGGATCTGTTCACGGAAGCGATGACGAATCGCCCCGATGTGGAACAGAGCCAGATCGGGCTGGAGAACGCCCGCATCACTACAGTGGGTGTGAAGGATGCGATGTTGCCCCAATTGACGGCGTTCGCAAACACTTCCAACAGCGGCTTGGCCGGCTCCGTAAACCCGCAGGCGGTGCCGGTGACGGTGAATGGTGTGACTTCCTATGTGACCAGGACAGATCAGAGCGTGAATGGCTATTTTCTCGGTGGATATGGCAGCATTCTGAGCCAGGTGTTCTCGCGCAACTTCCCGAACTACAGCGCGGGTGTGAGTCTTACCATGACCTTGCGGAACCGTTCGGCGCAGGCAGACTATATCACCGATCAGTTGAACTATCGCCAGCAGCAAATCCAGGACAAGCAGCTCCACAACAACATCAAGCAGAACGTAATCAATGCGCGCACGTCGCTTTCGCAGGCACGGGCCGCGTGGGAGACGGCTGTGGTGGCGCGCAAACTGCAGGAGCAGGTGCTCGCAGGCACGCGCCGCAAGTACGAACTGGGTACGGCCACCATTCTCGATGTAGTGATCTCGCAGCGCGACACCACCACCCGCGAGTTGAGCGAAGTGGATTCGCTCAATCAGTATGTTCACGCGAGAACCAACCTGCAGAACGTGCTGGGCACGGTGTTGCAGGACTACGAAGTCAATATCGACGACGCCAAGAGCGGTAATGTCGGGCGTCCCCCAGACCTGATCCCTGCGGCCGCACCCGGCGGCGCCGCAGCCCTTCCCCCGGTCTCGATGGGCGTGAAAAAGTAGCCTGGCGGGCAATGCTTTGACGAGGGCCGCCGCGACTATGGGCGGCCCTTGTTATCCTGAGGTTTGGCTCAAATCTACCCTTTCCACGCTCTCCGCTACAGCGAACAAGCTGGCCTTCTGGGCAACCTCGTCACCCAGCCGTACGACAAGATTTCGCCTGCAATGCGGGCCCGCTATCTCTCGCTAAGCCCTTACAACCTGGTGCGCATCATTCTGGGGGAACGCAGCCTCGCGGACTCCGACACCGACAACGTCTACACTCGCGCGGCGCGCCACCTGAAGGATTGGACTGCGTCCGGCATCCTGGTGCGCGATCCGGAACCCGCCATCTTTGCCTACTTCCAGGAATTCACCGTTCCGGATAGCGAAGAGCGCCTGGTGCGCAAAGGCTTCATCGCCCTTGGCCGCGTGGAGGACTATTCCGCGAATGTGGTCTATCGCCACGAGCAGACGCTCTCCGGTCCGAAGAAGGACCGGTTCGACCTGCTACGCCACACGCACGCACATTTCGGGCAGTTGTTCATGCTGTATCCGGACCGCGAGGGCACCAGCGATGGCATACTCGACCAGGCGGCTGCCGGCGCGCCGCTGGCGGAGGTCACCGACGAGTACGGCGGGGTCCATCGCCTCTGGAAGATTGTGGATGCGGCGCCGATGCAAGCACTGATGGCCGACAAGAAACTGCTGATCGCCGACGGCCATCATCGTTACGAGACGGCCCTTGCCTTCCGTAATGAGAACCCAGGCCTGCCGGGAGCCGATCGCGTAATGATGACATTCGTCAACATGTACTCGCCGGGGCTGAAGATTCTCGCGACCCATCGCCTGGTAAGCGGCATCGCCGCGGAGGGTTTGCCTCAGGGCTTTGTGAAAAACGCCTCGAGCCTCTTCGCCGTGGAAGAGATCGACTCGGCGGAGCGGTTGAAGCGGGACTGGGAAGTCCCCGCGGATCGTACTGTCATCGGCGCGGCGATTGGGAATCGGCTATTCCGTCTGGAGGATCGTGAGGCGCGCGGAGAACTGGACGTGCGCGTCCTGCACGAGCGTCTGCTGGGCAAGGTGCTCGGGATCGGCGAGGAAGCGGTACGGGACGAGAAGCACTTGCGCTACGTTCGAGGGCTGGACGCGGCTATCGAAGAGGCTCGCAGTGGCTCGGCGCAGATCGCATTTCTGCTGAAGCCGACTTCGATTCAGCAGGTAGCGGACACCTCGTTCGGCGGCGGCGTGATGCCGCAAAAGTCCACGGATTTCTATCCGAAGCTGCTTTCGGGACTCACGATCTATAAGCTGTAGCAGGCAGGCTGCGTCGGTTGTGACGACTGCCCGGGCAGTCAGGCCGGCTGGACGCCTAAAAAGCGTCGACAAAGTGTCGACGCGGCAAACAGAAGTGTTTGAGCCACGGATCGCGGATTATTTTGCGGAATTGACCCGTCCCCTCGGCCTGCCCCATCGCGATGAAGTCCGGGAACCCCGCAACATTGGGATAGAATCGCTGAATGCTCCCGGCAGATCTTGCCCGACTATGGGAAGAACACACCAGCCATGAATTCTCGACGCGGGATACAGAATTGACGCTGGCCACGATGACGGAAGATGCCTATGTCAATCATGTTCCAGTGCTGACGGGTGGCGTGGGGAAAGAAGCCTTGCGCATCTTCTACTCCGTCGATTTCATTCCGTCAATGCCTCCCGATACGAAGCTCACGCCGATTTCACGGACGGTGGGAGACGAACAGCTTGTCGACGAAATGATCTTTTCGTTCACGCATACTCAGGAGATGCCATGGATGCTACCAGGAATTCCGCCTACCAATCGCCATGTAGAAGTGGCGCTGGTCGCAATTGTGCGCTTCCGCGAGGGCAAGCTTGCCCATGAGCATATTTATTGGGATCAGGCTTCCGTGCTGAAGCAGATTGGACTGCTCCCAGACCTCGGGCTTCCGGTTTTTGGAGTGGAATCCGCCGACAAGGTGCGGGGCGGAAGGTAACAGACCGGCGAATCTGCACCGCGGATCCGCAATGGGCAAGCGCGATCGGCAACGACCAACGCCCAGGTTCGCGAGATCATTGGAAAAAGGAGCGAGATTACTGCTCGGGCTTGGTCACGGCCGCTCTATCGCCCGACTTTTGGCCTGGTTTCTGATCCTTCGCGTCCGAATCGTTTTCGGGGTGCTTGGCCTTTTTGTGGAAGATCTTGCCAAACACTCGCACCACGACGTTATGCTTCTTCGGTTCGGGGCCCACCGCCTCGGGTTTGGAGGTCTGCGGCGAACTTGCCGCAGCTTCCACAGCGGCAGGTGCCGCCGGAGCTGCACTCACGACCGGCTTCGCTACTGGAGCAGGCGCGGGCGGGTTCAGTTCGCCTTGCTGGCCGATCACGTACCGGCCCTCCACATTGGCGAACGATGGTGAAACGGACTTGGTGCGCCCTGTCCTGGCCGTCGATCCGCCCGGCGCCTTTTTCGACCGCGCCTGCATGTTCCCCGAAGACGCACCCGGGGCGGTCGCTGATGCACCTCGGCCGCCAGTCGGCTTAGCGATTCCAGGCCCGTTCGCCTCCTCGGGGACCGCCTCGACCGTCGCCGGCGTTGCGGCAGTGTTCTGGCGCGAGTTCCAATATCCGCCGGCCATGAAGGCGCCCCAGATCCCAAGCCCGACAATCGCCGCCGCTGCCGCGTACAGCCACGGAAATCCGCCCCGTTGCTCGGCGCCGCGCGGCCGCACGATGGTTTGAATTGGCGCTGCCGCTTCTAATGAAGCCCGAAAGGCTGCCGCGCCGGGAAAGCGCCTCGATGGCGCCTTCTCCATAGCTTTCAGGATCACCGCGCTCAAACTCGCGCCGATTTCGCGATCCAGTTGCACCGGCGGCGTTGGCTCCTTTTCCAGATGCGCGCGCACCACTGCAAATGCGTTGGTTCCGGGGAATGGCAGTCGTCCCGTCGCGACTTCGTACAGCACTACGCCGGTCGAATACACGTCGGTGCGCGCATCCACGATGCCCTTGCCATCGACCTGTTCCGGCGCGATATACCATGGCGTGCCCAGCGACTCCTCCGACCCTGTGATTCTGCCGCAGTTCACCACGTGTGCCAACCCGAAATCCGTGATTTTGACCCTTCCCTCGGGAGTGATCATGATGTTTTCCGGCTTGATGTCACGGTGAATCACTCCGGCTTGCTCGGCGAAGTCCAGCCCCGCGAGGGTATCCATGATGTACTGCAGTCCTGTGGCACGCGGCAATCTGCCTCGGTCCAATACGGTGCGCAGCGATTCGCCCGTGACACGCTCCATCGCCAGAACGAGACCGCACGGGGCGCGAAAGGCCTGATACACTCCCGCGATATTGGGATGCTGCATCTTGGCCTGGACCTGAATCTCCCGCAGAAAACGACCTTCGTCCACCAGGCCAGCGGTATCCAGCATCACCTTCAGCGCGTGGATTTGCCTGGTGATGACGTGCTCGGCCTCGAACACGATTCCATAAGTGCCTCTCCCAATCCGTGACAGGATCCGGTAGTCACCGATCTGTGTGCCAACGTCCAGGGTCATAGCGAAGATTCAGTCTAATGGTTGCGCGGGTGCCGAACCATTAGCCTTAGGTTAGTGGGTAGCCGACAACTGTCCCGTTAGTACCTGTTGTGGATTCCGCCGGTTCACATCATTCGACTGTTAATGAACCATGACAGCCTGCTTTCCGCGGCGGCGAAGCTTTGGGGGACTGATACGGATGGTCCCCTAACTGCCCGATGTCGGATAGTGGTGAAATCAATGGAGTAATATCGCGATGTGGTGTTCTGGGGCTTCGCCCCCGGCGGTGAGGAGCCACGTCGCGATTTCCTGAAGGTAGCCGGCTCAGACCAGATCGTTCCGTTGACTTCGACTGTACTACCTGTAATAATACAGCCGTGATTCCTTTCCGGGTCGACTTCCGGCCGGGCGCCTCTCTCTACGAACAAGTCGTCTATGCCGCCAAGAAAGCCCTGGTCTCCGGACAGTTGCGTCCTGGCGATCCATTCCCTTCCGTCCGGACTCTCAGCGCGGAGCTGAAGATCAATCCCAATACCGCCCATAAAGTAATCACTCATCTCTTGAATGAAGGACTGCTCGAAGTCATGCCCGGAACCGGAACCGTCGTCGCCCAACTGCCCGCTTCCACCGCTGCCGAACGATCCAGCCTGCTCCAGAACGAAGTGGAACAACTTGTGGTCGAAGCCAAAAAGCTCGGCATGTCCTTGAGCCAGGTCACGGCCGCGCTCGCGAAACACTGGGAGCGGCTGGACGCCCAGGACGGGACGCTCACGTCCGAGAAAGGAGGCCGAAAAAAATGAGTTGCGCGATTCGCACCTACGCGCTCAGCAAGAAATTCCGCCGTACGGCGGTGCTCGACGGCCTGTACATGGACGTGCCTCACGGCAGTATCTACGGCCTCGTCGGGGCAAATGGCGCCGGCAAGACCACGACCATCAAGATCCTCATGAACATTCACGAACCGACCGGCGGCCGGTCTGAAGTGCTCGACGTCAATTCCCGCCATCTGGCGCCCCGCGAACTCGCCCAGATCGGCTACGTCTCCGAGAATCAGGAGGTGCCCGAGTGGATGACGGTGGGGTACTTTCTCCAATACCTGAGCGGCTTCTATCCCACCTGGGATCGCGCTCTGGCAAGCGAGCTTGTCCGCCAATTTCAACTGCCGCTCGATCGCAAGCTGCGCCACCTGTCGCACGGCATGCGCATGAAGGCGGCGCTCGCGTCCTCTCTGGCCTACCGTCCGAAACTCATGGTGCTCGACGAGCCCTTCACGGGGCTCGATGCCCTGGTGCGCGACGAATTGATCGAAGGCTTTCTGCCGCGCGCGGAAAACACCACCATCTTTATCTCCTCGCACGATCTCACCGAGATCGAAAGCTTCGCCAGCCATATCGGCTATCTGGACCGCGGCCGGCTGCAATTCTCCGAAGAACTCGAGACCTTGAGCGCCCGCTTTCGCGAGATCGTCCTCACGTTCCGCGCCGCCCCGCCCACCCCAGCGGAGTGGCCCGCCTCGTGGCTGAAGCCCGAAACTTCGGCGTCGATCGTTCGTTTCGTCGAGACGCGCTTCGACGCCGGGCGTACCGCCGCCGACGCCCGCCGCGTCTTCCCCGACCACCTTGATATGGCCGCGACGCCGATGCCGCTGCGATCCATCTTCGTGACTCTGGCCAAGGCTAGCCGGGCGGAAGCCTGAGAGGCAAACCGATGCGTGAGGCCCTTCAAATCCTGCAAAAGGACGTCCGCCATTTATGGCCGCGGAGCATCCCTCTGCTGGTGTTCACGGTGGCGCTCGGCGGGTTGCTGGGCTGGTTCGAGTGGAACCCGATCGGTCAGATGGTACGCAGCATCTGGCTGATCTCGGCGGCATTTCTCGCGGTCTCCGTAGTTCAGCAGGAGAGCTTGCCCGGCAACCAGCAATACTGGCTGACTCGCCCCATTTCCCGCGGCGGCCTGCTGCTCGGCAAAGCGCTGTTCCTCGCGCTCTTCACCGGAGTCCCCGTGCTGGTGATGGAGGCTCTCTCACTCCGCATGCATGGTTTATCGGTTTGGCGGCACGTACCACTCATCATCGCCAGTTCGCTTCTCTTTGCCGGTGGAGTGTGCTTGTTCGCCGCGGCACTCGCATCTGTGACCGCGAACCTGTTGGAGTTTCTTTGGGGATTTCTCGCCGCGAGCGGCTCCGTGATTGTCGGATTCGTGCTCGCCGGCCGTCAAGACAACGTCGTCGATTGGAGCAATCTCGCGTGGGTTCGCGGCTTCGCGTTGGGCGGCGCCATCCTGATCGCTTCGGCCGTGGTCCTCTGGCTGCAATATTCGCGGCGCAGGACTGCGCTTTCGCGTTGCGTACTGGGCGCCGCCCTACTCCTCGCGGCGGCCGGTCCATTCCTTGGCTCCTGGCATAGCGCATGGTCCTTGCAGGCGAAGTTCTCGAAGCAGCAGATGGATTCCTCGGTCGCGCATGTGACGTTCGACAGTTCCCATCGGACTCCCCCAGGATTCGCCGATACCGTCTACACACCAGACGCGGACCATGCCGGGATCAACCTGCCCGTTCAACTCGCCGGAGTGCCTCCGGGCACTCAGTTGGTGGGAGAGGCCATTACGACGCGGATCTCGGGGCCGGACGGCAGATCGTGGGCATCGTCGTGGACGCGAAAAGGCGGCCTCTATCGCACCACCTCTCTCGACGACCCGATGCTGATTCCGGGCGACGGAAATTATTGGGAGTTCGTCAATGTGGACCGCGCCTTCTACGAGTCCGTCAAAAACTCGCCTGTCGACGTACATACCACGGTCGCGATAACGCTTCTGGGGGAGCGCAAGTCCGCCGTGCTGGCCACTCGCGAGAGCAACCAGTATCATTCGGACGACGGGATTTGCCGCGTCGATCCAGGCCCATTCGCGAAACTGCTGGTCACCTGCGCATGGGTGGGACGGGCGCCGGGGCGCAGCTATGTCACCGCGATCTCCCTGCGCAACGGGCAGAAGTTCGCCAGTCTGATCTCCACTGGATCCGGCAGCCCGCTGCCCTGGTATGGATCCGCGTGGTGGTCCGATATGACGCTCTTCACGCCTCCTCCGGCCACCCACGAAATGGACCTGGAGACCTGGCAAGCAGTCGCCCGCTTCGATCGTGAACTCGATGTTCCGCAGGTCCGCCTCGCCGGCTATGTGGCCCGCCGGATTACGGACACGCCGTGAGGACACCCATGACTACCATCCTCCACATCCTCCGCAAAGATGTTCGCCACCTGTGGCCGCACGCGAGCGCAGTGTTCATTCTAATGGCGATCTCGGCGATTCTCGACCCCACTTACGCCAATCGAGGGCCTTCATTCAGCTTCAGCCTGCTGTCCGGCTTCGCACTGCCCCTAGCCTGCTGGAACCTGATCATCGCCGCGATTCACGAAGAGAAGCTCCCCGGCGATCGTCAATTTTGGGTGACCAGGCCCTACCCGTGGAAGCAACTGCTGGCGGCCAAGGGACTGTTCCTCGCGATCTTCCTCAACATCCCGTTGGCCCTCTGGCACACCGCGGCATACATGGCGGTCGGTATTCCGGTTTGGCAGCATCTCCCGGCGTTGGTGTGGAGGCAGTTCTTCTTTTCTGCGATCTTTATCCTGCCCGTGGCTGCGGTGGCGGCGCTCACCAGCAGCCTCGGCCAGGTGGTCTTGGCCGCGCTCGCGATCCTGCTGCCGCTTGGGATCATGGAGACCTTCCTGTTTGGGCGTTTCCGTATCAACTGGATGCGCGTGGAAGGCTATTTCATCACGGCGATCGCAGTCATGGTGGTTGCCGGGGTCGGGATGATTCTGGTCGTTCAGTACTCGCGGCGAAACACCAGATTGGCGCGGACGCTGGCTGGCGCACTGGCAGTTCTCATCCTGGCAGTTGCCTTCGCCGCAGGGCAGGTCTCCGGGGGTAGCCTGCATTATGAGAACTCCGCGATTCGCGTTTCACTCGACGAACAGTCCAGCGGGCACAGTACGATAGTGCCGAGCGGCGGCCGGGACATCGTGACTCTGGACATCCCGTTGCGCGTGACCGGGATTCCGGAGGGCATCGATCTGGTCCAGAACTCGATCCAATTCTCGCTGGATGGCAGCCAAGGCCACACCTGGCACTCGCAGTTGGTCGCCGATGGCGGGTTCCACGATCTGACCTCTGGAACCGGCTGGTTCACCATCTTCGTCCCTGCGCAGACGCTGACATGGCTGGAACCGCAGCCGGTGACAGCGCGCGGAAGCGCCCATTTTCTGGCGTTCGGCCGTCGCCAGTTGTTCCCGCTTCCGCACGAGCATTCCATAGTTGTGCCGAAGGTGGGAGTTTGTTCGAGTGGCCGCGATTCCCTGGGCAAAGTCTCGCTCTTCTGCTATACGCCGGATCCGCGGGCTTCGGTAGCGATCGGGAATTCGAGAGGCCGCTTGAACTGGATCATTCCCCAAGGGCTGGTCGACACTTCGATACCGACCTCTTTCGACTTCCAGCCACTTGGCAAGTTCACCAGTCTGCTCTCGTACCAGAGTTGGGACGAGATTGGCGCCGCACAACTCATGACGGCTGAAGTGCCACCGCCGGTCGAAGTGCGCTTCGAATTACCTGCCGTGGACTTATCGCAATACGTGGTCGCCAGGTAACGCTTGCGTTACTTGATGTTGATCGTGACGGTGTTGGAGGTCTGCCCGTCCACCGTCAACACCACATTCGACTCACCGCTGCCCCGCAAGCTCAAGCTGAGGCCGATATTCACCTGATCGAGCCCCGCGTATCCAGGCGTGGCGCCTGCATAAGAGACCGGGACACTTGTGCCGTTGACGGTCACCTGCACGTTCGCAAGCGAACTGCGGCCCCGGATGCCGGTGCCGTAGAGGGTCACATAAACCGGAGTATCGACGCCCAGATTGATCGGCACCGATGTGCAAGTGGAACCCGTGCAGGTGAACACGGCGACGGGTGATTGCAGTTGCGGATTGGCCGCCTGTACGCTGATCGCCGTCGCCGCGGCCACTCCCGTTCCCGCTCCGTTCATCGAAAAGAGCGTCGGCGCGACCGCCTGCACCGTCGCGTTGATCGTCTGCGTGGCCGAGCCATTATTGACGGTGAAGGCCGCCGTACCCGCGGAGACACCGTCGGGAACCACCAGGTTGATCTGGGTTGGCGATACGTAATTCAGTGGCGCGGGGCGCGTCACGCCGGCCGCATCCGTCACCGTGACCGTCACCCCGCCGAGCAAGGTGGGCAGCGGTTGACTCCCCGCTTGCGTGGTAGTGGAGGCCAAATTGGTACCGAAGACCGAAGCCAGCGAATTGGGCGCCACCGCGCTCGAAGGCGCGGCTGACGATTGCACCTTCGGCCCCGCGATCACCCCGTAATACCGGCCCATCCAATACGGCAGAATGTAATCCACTCCCGCCCCTTCGATTGTTCCCACACCGCCCCCCATCAGTTCGAAGGGATCACGCTGCCAGAGGAAGTCGGTCGGGGGCCGCATTGGCACCTGCACTGGCGTGCACGCCTCGGTACCGCAAACCGAGACGGTCTTCGTAAGGTCGACGTAAGGGTCGCGCCTGGGCCGCAGCAGCCATTGATCCAACAGGGCGGCGGCTTCCGCGTCCCGCGCGGCATTGGGACCTTCCAGGGCGCGGTCCACCATGTCGAAAAAGGCATTCTGATGCGATGCCGTGAACCTGAGAACGGCGAGATAGGCCCCGAAGTTATCCGCATTGTCCTGCAACTTCACCAGATTGTAAAAACTCATGTAATCGAGATTGAATTTGAAGTAAGAGCTCAGACTCAGCACATCCACGCCAACGGCTGTATCTACTGGCGGCACGAAGAACGGTCCACTTACGGTGTTCGAAGGATTGACGTGGCGCGCCACCTGTAGCAGCATCTGCAACTCCTCCGGGCGCAATTCGAAGGTGTTCGTGGCATCGTTATTGGGAGACCAGTTATGGCGGGAAATGTAGCCGATCAACAAAGTAGTCAGATTGCTCACTCCGCTCTTGACATCGGGGTCGTCCACCATATCGAAAGCGACACAGAGACCGAAGAAGGCTCCTACGATCTGGTCGCGCGAGGTGTTATCTACCCACACCAGAGGCGGATTTTGATTGATCGTGTTCGACGCCTCTTCGCTCTCTATTCCAGCCGCATAAGGCGAGTTCGATGGAAAAGTGCAGCGGGCCAGGCGATTGTCGCCCGTCACGTTGGAGAGCAATTGCAGACCGGCCAGTGCCGACTTCACGTTCTTCAGCGCGTCCGCCGTTTGCGTCACCTTGTATCGAAATGACTCAGCCGCCAGGTAGGCGCCCGTCCACAGGGCGGAGTCGCCGCAGCGCGTATACCCGACGATCTGGTCGCTGGTAGCGGAAGCATAAATGGGGTCCATCACCGTGCCGAACGGCATGTGCTTCGCCTGGATATTGGCGGAAATGGCCAGAGCGTCCTGTTCCGACGCCCGCGCCTGGACTGACGAAAAGACTGTAAGTGTTAGAAACAATACGAATAATCGCACGCAGACAAACTCCCTAGTCCTTCCCACGGAGCATTCAGGCTTCCAAAGGATGCGCCCCCATCGGCCGATGTCCTGAACAACCAGTTCATGTCCGCAGTGATGAGGCGCGACAGCCAGGTCCACGCTCTGATCGCCCAAAGTTTCGGCCCGAGTACTCTTGCCCCGTGTGCCTTCGACATGGGCGCCCGGTTTCGCAGGCTTCGCCCGGCGAGCGCTCGGGCCGGGCCCGGACCCAGATATCGCTTGCTTACGCGCGCGGCTCGCAACGAGCCACGAGTGATCTTCGGAGCGATCGCAAACCCCGCGACTGCCTCCCGATCACGGGAAGGAAGTCGTGGATCGGCGTCACTCAGGTGGATCATTGGAGCGCGACGAGTCACCTGGCTGACGCGCCAATCGGAGTTAGGCGACGTGAACGGTTTTGACTAATCGCTTTCCACGCCGCTCTAGCTTTCGAGAACCGACCTTGCCCCAACTCCGGCCGAAAGGTCTTTCCGTTTGTCCGGATCGGTTGGTTCGGGGCCTCGTCTTTCAACCAAAGATCAGCGTAGCGGGCGATCGCGTGAACCTGAGACTCCAGGACCGCGTCCAGGTCCAGATCCTTTATGAAATTAAACTGGTCGGGAGTCATGGAACCAGGCAGGGACCAGGTTCCCCCCTTGTACACGGGACCGATCAGAGGATTCATGCGAACAACGCGACTATCCGCAGGCCGGTTTACCCCTTTACCACTACCTGTCATGATGTGCGCAAGAAAAGTTGAGATGTCCGGGGGATCCTCGATAATCGCTGTTGCAAGCTTGCGTAAATCAGGCACTATGCCCGGCTTCAAAATCGCCTGCTCATAGGGCAAAGGCGGTTGGCCGGGCTTGGGCCGTCGACGCTCGACAATGGCGGTACCGATGCTCAACACCGCGAGATTTGTCGGGTTCTGGTTCTTGCCGACCGCCTCCGCAACCGCCGCCAAGACCGGATTGTTGCAACCCGCAATCGCGCCATCCCAATAGCGGTCCGGGCGTTTGGCGAACTGCGCGGGCATGTCGAAATAGCTGACTGGCGCATTGGAAGAGGCGTGAATCGCCTCGGCGAGCGTAACATCCGTTGCCTGGCCCTCGCCCCAGTGTGGGCGTTTGATTTTTGAGGACCGAAAGAAAACGGCTCGGTTGAGGTCATAGTCAAAGGCAGTAATCAGCAAGTGTACGTTCTCAGCGCCATGTCGAGGTATACCTGCGGTGACTTTGGAGAGAGGCACGTCACCTGTGGAAGGGAGTATGCTCCGGAGTGCAGGCAATTTGTTCTTTGCACTGTATTTAGGCACAATCCCCTTCAAGTTCAGGTCGCTGTCCTCTGGCACTAAGCATGCGAGATTCTCGGCCACGTCGTGGAGGAACACGTCGGCCAAACTACCCAGCGAGAAAATTGATCTTCGAATTTCCTCATCTTCAAAATAGCCGAGAATCTTTCCGAGGGTGAGGTTTTCGACCAGCGACCCGAGGACGATACTTCCGCCGGAGTTGCCGGCTACCAAATCGAACTTCTTCAATACATCGTGTCCGGAAGTGCCCTTGCCGTAAAGGGCAATCAGAGCTTTTACTTCGATTAGCGCCCAGACGCCGAAACCGTCGAGTGAGAGTATTCGATAGCCCATCTTGGCTCCTTAGCAGGCCGGGTTCCAGTTTCCCACTGCAAGGTCTGTATAGAATTTAATACTCATGTTAAACAGGCCTTTTAATATTTTATCCACATCTCTGGAGCTTAGGAGCAATCGGTCCTTCTGTTCCAGCCAGATTCTATGAAGCGGCTCCAGTTCATAGTTCGTAATGGACCGGATGTCCTCGGGCAAGTCGGCGATCTCCCGCCATCGATAATCCTCGGCCATGGTCGTCGCACCATCATACCGGGCTTCTCGGGCGTCCAGCATTTGCCACTTCGCTATAATCGAAGTGTCCCCGGAACTGGAGTCCAAGGAGTACCATGCAGTCTCGCCGCAATTTCATCGGTAGAGTCGCGACCGGCCTCGCCGGCACGCTGGCGGGTTCCAACGTGCTCGGCGCCAACCAGCGCATTCGCCTCGGCATTATCGGGCCTGGAGCCCGCGGGTCGGAAATCCTCCGCCAGGCACTCGCCTGTCCGAACACCGAATGCATCGGCGCCGCCGACGTGTATACCCGCCGCCTCGAACAGGTCAAGCAGATTGCACCCAACGCAAAAGCGTACTCCGATTATCACCGCCTGCTCGAAGACAAAGAGATCGATGCAGTCCTCATCGCGACCCCACAGCACCTGCATGCCGAGTGCTTCACCGCCGCACTCGAAGCCGGCAAGCACGTCTACCAGGAAAAGACGATGGCGTTCACCGTCGACCACGCCAAGCGCATGCGCGCCGCCGTTCAACGTGCCGGCAAGCAACGCATCGTCCAGATCGGCCACCAGTGGACCTCGACCGGCCAGCTCACCGACGCCGTCAGCTATCTTAAGCCCGAACTGATGGGGAAAATCACCATGATCCACGGGCACATGTACCGCAATACGCCGCACGGTAAGCCGCAGTGGACCAACCCCATCTACCCGGACATGACCCCGGAGAATATCGACTGGAAAGCCTTCCTCGGCGAAGCCCCGCAGCGTCCTTTCGACGCCAACCGCTACGCCAACTGGCGCTTCTTCTGGGACTATTCGGGCGGCAATGTCTTCGAGAATCTGTGCCACCAGCTCTCGTTCTGGTATAAGGCAATCGGCCTCGGCATTCCCAAGTCGGCGACCATGACCGGCGGCCTCTATCTCTGGAAAGACGGCCGTGAAGTGCCCGACACTATGAACGTCACCATGGAGCATGACGACATGCTCTTCACCTGGGATTCGGGCTTCGGCAATGAGCGCCTTGGCGTCGCCGAAGAGGTGCTCGGCGATAACGGTTCCATCTCCCACACCATGCAGAGCATCCGCTACTCGCCCGAAAAGAAGACCCGTCCCGAGGGCAACGAAATGGTCGGCATGACCAAGGCCGATCCTCGCGCCCACATGCAGAATTTCCTCGACGCCATACGCGATTCCGGCACCCAGCCAAACTGTCCGTTCGACCTTGGCTTCCGAGTGGCGATCGCCTGCCGCATGGCGGTGGAGAGCTACCGCCAGCAGCGCACCATGCACTGGGACGCCGTCAAAGAAGAGATCGTATAAACCTGTGGACTTCGAGTACACACCAGAACAAATCCAGCTTCGTAAGTTAGTCCGCGAATTTGCCGAAGGCGAAATCGCACCTCACGTCATGGAATGGGACGAGGGGCAGATTTTTCCTCTTGAGGTCATTCACAAGCTCGGGAAACTCGGCTACATGGGCGCCGTTTTCCCCGAGGATCTGGGCGGCGCGGGCCTTGGCTACATCGAATATTCGATCATCATCGAGGAACTGTCGCGTGTGGATGGCTCGGTGGGTATTATCCTCGCCGCGCACACCTCGCTCTGCTCCAACCACATTTACAAGATGGGAAGCGACGAGCAGCGCCGCCGCTATCTGCCCAAACTGGCATCCGGCGAGTGGATCGGCTGCTGGTCGCTTACGGAACCCGAGGCCGGGTCCGATGCCGCCGGCACGCGCACGAACGCCGTGCTCCACGATGGCCATTGGGTACTCAACGGATCCAAGACCTTCACCACCAACGCGCACTTTGCCGCTGTCTGCGTCGCCATGGCGGTCACCGATCGTGCGGCCGCACAGCATGGCATCTCGGCATTCCTGGTGGACAAAGGCACGCCCGGCTTCCGCGCCGGCAAAAAGGAGAACAAGCTCGGACTCCGCGCCAGCGCCACCGGCGAAGTGATCTTCGAAGGATGCCGTCTCGCCCCCGAGCAGCTGCTCGGCAAGATGAACGAAGGCTTCGTCGACAGCCTCAAGGTCCTTGATGGGGGACGCATCTCGATCGCCGCCCTCTCGATCGGAATGGCGCAGGGCGCTTACGACGCTGCCCTCCGCTACTCCAAACTGCGTAAGCAGTTCGGGCGTCCGATCTCTGAGTTCCAGGCGATCCAGCACAAACTGGTAGACATGGCCGTAGACCTGGACGCCGCGCGTCTCCTCAACTACCGGGCTGCCTGGATGCTCGACCACGGCAAGCGCGTCACGCGCGAATCGGCGATGGCGAAGCTCTTCGCCTCCGAAGCTGCGGTGCGAATCGCCAATGAAGCGGTGCAGATCCACGGCGGATACGGCTTCATCAAAGACTATCCTGTCGAGAAGTTTTATCGCGACGTGAAACTGTGCACCATCGGCGAGGGCACCAGCGAAATTCAACGTCTGGTCATCGCACGCCAGCTTCTAAAAAGCTGATGAACGAGCAGGCTCGCAAGATCCGCGACGGAGATGCGCGCGCGCTTGCCCGTGCAGCCACCGGTGTAGAAAATCGAGATCCCGGCGCTCTCGCCGTTCTTCAGGAATTGTCCCGGTTCGCCGGCCACGCACGCATTGTAGGCATCACCGGACCGCCGGGAGCGGGCAAGAGCACGCTCGTCGATGCACTCGCCGCCGCCATTCGCCGTCAAAACAAGACGGTGGCGATTCTTGCGGTCGACCCCAGCAGCCGCGCCACCGGCGGCGCCATTCTCGGCGACCGCATTCGCATGCAGCAGCACCACGCCGATCCCGGTATCTTCATTCGCTCCATGGCCACACGCGGCACCATGGGCGGCCTCGCTACCGCGACCGCAGATCTCGCCCGCCTCATGGACGCGGCCGGCAAGGACTACGTACTCATTGAAACGGTCGGCGTCGGCCAGGACGAGGTGGAGATTGCCGGGGTGGCCCAAGTTACGATCGTCGTGCTGGTGCCCGGCATGGGCGACGACATTCAAGCCATCAAGGCCGGCATCATGGAGATCGCCGACATCTTCCTGATCAACAAATCCGACATGCCCGGCGCCGACCGCGTGGAGCTTGAGCTGCACGCCGAAGGACATCAAGTGCCGATCCTTCATACCATCGCAACCGATGGCACCGGCATCGAGACTCTCCTGGCGGCAATCGATGCAGAACGCGTGTCCGAGAGGAGCAAGCCGCGGCCAACTCCAGGTGCCCCACGCATCGATCACCTCGGCATCGCCGTCCCCGCACTCGATGCGGCGGTCGCGTTTTATCAAAGTCTCGGCCTCTCGGTCGCGCATCGCGAAACCGTACCCGCAGAAAGGGTGAACGTGGCGATGCTGCCGGCTGGAGAGTCACGGATCGAGCTTTTGGAGCCGGCGTCGAGCGACTCTCCCATCTCGAAGTTCCTGGAAAAGCGCGGAGGCGGATTGCATCACATCGCACTCCAGGTTCCCGACCTCCTCGCGGCCATCGATCGGCTGAAAGAATCTGGTGCCCGTCTGCTCAGCGAGCCACGTCATGGAGCCGGAGGCCACCTCTACGTTTTTGTTCACCCCGCATCCACCGGCGGCGTACTATTAGAGTTGATCCAGGAAGGCCACACGTGACGTCCGGAATCGCGACTCTTCGTACGCAGACGTGGCGCAAACACTCGTGTTTGCCGCGTCGAGACTCATCTCGACGCTTTTCGGCCGTTCTCCAAGTCTGCATCTCGGTGGACCTTGTGACACGAGCAACGTTCATCCTGTTGGTCGAAATTCCTATACACTCCAAAACCGTCGAAATCGGTCTCGACGCGGCAAGCAGGAGTGTTAGCGCCACTTCAAATTCCTGTAGGAGTCATTCATTTTGAAAGCGGAAATCGGCATTATCGGGGGCAGTGGACTTTACTCCATGCCCGGATTCGACGCGCGCGAAGAGGCAAGTTACGACACCCCTTTCGGACGTCCCTCTGACAATTTCATCGTCGGCATGCTGGCGGGCCGTCAGGTGGCATTCCTCGCCCGCCACGGACAAGGCCACAACATCTCTCCCTCTGAGCTGAATTTTCGCGCGAACATTTACGGCATGAAATTGCTCGGGGTGGAGCGCATCATCTCGCTCAGCGCCGTAGGCTCGCTCAAGGAAGAACATCGCCCGCTCGATTTCGTGATCCCCGATCAGTTCTTCGATCGCACTCGCGGCCGCATCTCCACTTTCTTCGGCGACGGCCTCGTGGCGCACATCAGCTTCTCCGACCCGATATGCCCGCAAATGGCGGATGTGGTGGCATCTGCATGCGAATCCGCCGGCGTTACGACCAAACGCGGTGGCACCTACCTCTGCATGGAAGGTCCGGCCTTCTCTACCAAAGCCGAGTCCAACATCTACCGCAGTTGGGGCATGGACGTGATCGGCATGACCAATCTGCAGGAAGCCAAGCTCGCCCGCGAAGCCGAGATCTGTTACACCACGGTCGCGATGGTCACGGACTACGATTGCTGGCACGAAGATCACGACGCCGTCACGGTAGCCGACATCCTCGGCAATCTCACGAAGAACTCCGAGAACGCCTGCAGAGTCGTGGCTGCTGCTGTGGCCGCGATGCCCGCCGAGCGATCGTGCAAATGCGGCTCCGCGCTGGCTCACGCCATTCTCACGCAGAAGGACAAGGTGCCGCAGGGCACTCTGCAAAAGTTGGGGATCCTGATTGATAAGTATTTCGCCTGAGGAGATCGCCCACCAACTCCTGCAACGTTGTATAGAGGGCAATCCGCCCGCGGAATTGCCGCGCACTCTGTGGAGCGACGATCCGAGTGGCCGGGCGCTTTTTGGAGTTCTGGTTGAAGGCCTCGCCGATCGCTTTGAACCCGCGCTCTGCGACATCTACGCCCAACTTTTCTCCCAACTGGTAGCGAGCGTGACTCCGGGTGTCGACCCCGCGGAACTGGTCGCTCGATACCGCAGGGTGCGCCGTGTCCGCCCCATCGCAGCCGATCCCCGGCAAGTCTTCGTGCTCTCCCGCATCACGCTGGGCGCCGACGTCGCGGTCACCAGTGTGATGCTCGACGCCGCTAAACAGCGCTTTCCTCATGCCGAGATTTATTTTGTTGGCCCGAACAAGAACTTTGAGCTATTCCGTGCCGATCCGCGCGTCCGTCACGTGTCGCTGGCGTATCCTCGCGGCAGTCTTCACGAACGCCTGGCCGTCTGGGATGACCTCAAGCGTCTGTTTGCGCTCGACTCTTCCATCGTGATCGACCCCGACTCCCGCCTGACTCAGCTCGGGCTCTTGCCCGTCTGTCCCGACGAGCGCTACTACTTCTTTGAGAGCCGCGCGTATCGCTCCGAGACCAATTGCTCCCTGTCGCAACTCAGCGCCGCTTGGGCCGCGGAGACATTCGGCGTTCCCGACGCCAGGCCGTGGATGAATACCGGACCGCAACAGCCGGTGCCACAGATCGCCGTCAGCTTGGGTGTCGGCGAGAATCCCGCGAAGCGGCTCCCCGACCCGTTTGAAGCGCAGTTGCTCGCCCTTCTCGCCGGCACGGGCCTTCGAATCTGCATCGACAAAGGCGCTGGGGGAGAGGAGGCCGAGCGCGTCGTACGCGCAGTGGAGCGCTCCAGCGTAGCTCCCCAATTCTGGGACGGCTCATTCGCCGGATTCGCCAGTGTCATCGTCGGCAGCAGCCTCTACGTGGGCTACGATTCGGCGGGACAGCACGTGGCCGCCGCCTGCGGTACCCCTCTCATCAGTGTCTTCACGGGATTCCCCGTTCCCCGCATGTTCGAGCGTTGGAAGCCGGTGGGCGATCGCGTTCGCGTGATTCGCCTCGACCAGCCCGCGGCCACACGGCAGGCCCTCGCTCGTGTCCAGTCCGCTCTGGTCGATTTGGGCCTGCTGAACTCGCTTTCGACCCGTTAAACTAGAAACTTGACCGACCTCGAACAAGCCCGTGAATGGGTTGCACAAGCAACCGCCGTGGCCGTGTTGACCGGCGCAGGAATCTCCGCGGAGAGTGGTGTTCCCACCTTTCGCGGTGCCGGCGGCCTATGGAAAGAACACAAAGCAGAAGACCTCGCGACCGCTGAGGCCTTCGCCCGTGACCCGCGTCTGGTGTGGGAGTGGTACAACTGGCGACGTGAGCTGATCGCCAAAGCTACGCCCAACCCCGGACATAAAGCCTTGGTCCAACTCGAGATCCGCAAGCCCCGCTTCACGCTGATTACGCAGAACGTGGATGGGCTCCACGACATGGCGGGCAGTGGCAAAATTCTGAAGCTCCACGGCGACATCTGGCGCATGCGCTGCACTGCCTGCGGAGCGAATTTTCCGAATCGTCGAGTGCCGCTGCCCAAGATCCCGCCTCACTGTGCGTGCGGTGGCCTGGCGCGCCCCGGCGTGGTCTGGTTTGGTGAGCCTCTTCCCGATGGCATGATCAAGGAGGCTGAGCACGCCGCTGCGGCGGCCCAAGTCTTCCTCGTAGTCGGAACCTCCGCCGTGGTCCACCCCGCGGCCAGTCTGATCCCCTACGCTAAGCAGGCTGGTGCCAAAGTGATCGAGATCAATGTCGAGCCGACTCAAGCCACGAAGACAGTGGATCTCTCGCTCATGGGTCCATCCGGCGAAATGCTTCCGAAATTGCTCTGAGTCAGGCTGGAAGTTCTGGAAAGAACGGTTCGGCCAAGCTCGCTAACTACATCGTTCCGTTGATAGCGCTCCATATTCAGGCAAGAACTGTCCTCACGATCGCGGCTCGTAAGCGACCCAAATACGTTCGCGCGATAAGTGCGCTTACGCGCCGCTCACAACGAGCCACGACCGTAAGGGAGTGTTTTTCGGGCGACTCGATACGCCGGGGGACTTCGCAGATCCGCAAAACGTCGCCAACGCCGGACGGTGACCCCGCGCCGTCCATCCCGGGCATCGCACGTTCTAAGCTGCCGCACACACTCTCGCGGGCGTGAAGCCGTACCATATCTTCATATGAAACTCGCCTTCCTGCCGCTCGCGTTCGCAGCAATGGCATGGCCGCAGGATTTCGATCTCGTCGTTCGTGGCGGTAGCGTCGTGGATGGCGCCGGCAACCCCGCACAGGCCGTCGATCTCGGCGTCCGCCAGGGCCGCATTGCCGCCATGGGAAAGCTGGCAGGCAAGACCGCCACTCGCACGATCGATGCCGCCGGCCTGACCGTCGCCCCCGGTTTCATCGACATCCACAATCACTCTGACTTCACCCTGATCGAGGATGGCGACGCCCAGAGTATGATTCGCCAAGGTGTGACCTCGATGATCCTGGGAGAAGGCGGGTCCGCCGCTCCCAGCCGGCGATGGGCCGATTTCAGCGCCTATTTCGCGCAACTTCTCCGCCAGGGAATTTCGACCAACGTGGGCACGTATGTCGGATCGAGCGAGATCTGGACGTGGGTTCACGGCGAACGCGCGGGCCCTCTCACCCCGGAGGAACTCGACCGCATGCGAGCGTTGGTAAAGCAGGCGATGGAGCAGGGAGCCTTGGGTGTCGCCAGTTCTCTAAGTGGACCGCCGGGCTCGTGGATCGACACCGATACGTTGGTGGCTCTGTGCCAGGCGGCCGCGCCTTACGGCGGCGTCTACTCCACCCACATGCGGACCGAGGGCCGCGGTGTTTTCGAGTCGGTAGCCGAAGCTGTGGAGATCGGGCGGCGCGCCGGCGTGCCCGTCGATATCATTCATCTGAAAATCGCGGAGCACGAGATGTGGGGCCAGATGCCGGAACTGGCGGCCACCATCGCCGCCGCTCGCGCCCGCGGGCAGGATGTACAGGCGAACGTCTACCCGTACCGCGCCGGACAGAACAATCTGTCGAGCATCATCCCTCCGTGGGCTCACGAAGGGGGCGCCCAGGCGATGATCCAGCGTCTCAAGGACCCCTCCCTTCGTCCGCGCCTCGAAAACGAAATCAACCACGGCATCGCGGGATCCAACTGGTACAACCACTACACGGCCACCGGCGGCTGGGATGGCATGCTGCTGGTCTCACTCTCGAATCCGCAATACAAGCAGTTCGAAGGAAAGCGCATGAGCGAAGTGATCCGCGTCCTGAACAAGCCTGGCATCGAGGTTCTCTTCGAACTGCTCGAAAACAACGGCGGATCCGTGCCGACGGTCTATTTCCACCACTCCGAGGACGATATGCGCTACGCGCTCAAACTGCCGTGGGTATCGATCGGCTCCGATGGCACCGCCGTGACCGCCGAGGGACCGCTCGCGGCGGGAAATCCCCATCCACGCTACTTCGGCACCTTTCCGCGAGTGCTCGGCCGCTATGTGCGTGATGAGAAGGTGCTCACGCTCGAGGACGCGATTCGCAAGATGACTTCAGCCAACGCCGCCAAGGTGCATCAATACGACCGCGGATTGCTGCGCCCAGGTATGGCCGCCGACATCACCATCTTCAATGCGTCCACCATCATCGACAATGCCACTTACGAAAAGCCGCACCAATACGCCAGTGGCGTGGAGTATGTGATCGTCAACGGAAAGATCGTGCTCGATCGCGGACGCCACACCGGAGCGCGTCCCGGCATGATTCTCTATGGCCCGGGCAAGTAGGCTGCTTGCGTATTCCGAGTGGCGCAAACACTCCTGTTTGCCGTCTCGACACTCTTGTCGAGACTTTTCGCGTGTCCACCAGTCTGCCCACGCGCCTGCTCACCCATCCGGGCAAGAATCTCCACCCGACAATTTCGATTTACTCGTATCGCAGAGCCACAATCGGGTCCACTCTCGCTGCCCGAAGTGCCGGCACACAGCAGGCCAACAGAGCCGTCGTGCCGAGCACTCCGCACACCGCCGCGAAAGTGAGCGGATCCGTAGCCTTCACGTCATAGAGGAGGCTGCCCATCACGCGAGTGAGCGCCAGCGAAACTCCCACACCACAAACAATGCCTGTTCCCGCCACTATCATCCCCTGCCGCACCACCATCCGGAGCACTTCGCCCGGAAGCGCGCCTAAAGCGATGCGGACTCCAATCTCCTGCGTGCGTTGCATGACCATGTATGCCATGACGCCGTAGATCCCCACCGAGCCGAGCAACATCGCGACCAGCGCGAACGATCCCAGGAGGAACAAGTTGAAGCGGCGAGGCGATATCGAATCGGCGAGCAAATGCTCCAACGTCTGCACGTGATGAACCGGCTGCGTACGATCGATCGACTGCACCAATTCACGCAGCGACGGAGCCATCGGCAACGGATCGCCCGAAGTCTTCACCAACAAATCCGCCGCCAGCATGAAGGGCGACTGACGATACGGCACGTACACCTCGAGTCCCGGGTCGGCGTCCAGCTTCGCAGTTTTCAAGTCCTCCACTACCCCGACGATGGTTGCGACGGGCGCCGGCTGCCGGCGGGGAATACGAATCCGCTTGCCAAGCGGATCTTCTGTGCCAAAAACCACGCGGGCGAAGGTCGCGTTCACCAGTACGACTTCGGTGGTCTCAGAATCTGTCAGCCAGCGTCCCGCGATCAGGTTCGATCCCAAGGCGCGTAGTGAGCCCGCGGAGCGCGTGTGATACGTCGTTTGCGGCGCCTGTCCAGGCGGGTACCTCCTGCCTTCTACATCCGCCGCGCCCATCACCGGCGAGTTCGCAATCCCCGCCGACTGCACGCCGGGAGTACTCTCCAGGCGCTCTACGGCGCGCTCGAAATAGGCCAACTGCTGTGGCATCTCCCGGTAATTGGGCCCCGATAGCGAGACACTCAACACCAGGATGCGGTCCGGTTGGAAGCCGGCCGGACGCGCGTTCATGCGCCAGAAGCTTTTCACCATCAGGCCGGCGCCAATCAGCAGGATCAGCGCGAGCGCCAGTTCGCCGCTCACCAGCAGCCGGCGTAAGTGCGAACCCGTCGAGCCTGATGCGGCGCGGTTCCCTTCCTTCAGCACCTCATGCAGCCTGGTGTGGGAAAAGAGGATCGCCGGGCCCACGGCAAACAGCAGGCCGGTAGCCACCGACAGTGCGAAGGTAAAAGCAAAAACGCGCAGATTGAGAGATGTTTCGGCCAGACGGGGCAAGGATTGGCCTCCCAGCCGCAGCATCAGTGCGATACCGCCGCGCGCCAGCACCACGCCGAGCACTCCTCCCGCCAGGGACAGCACCACACCTTCGGCCAGGAACTGCCAGACCACGCGCGATCGGCCGGCGCCCAGCGCCGCACGCACAGCGATCTCTTTATGCCGCGAACTGGCTCGCGCCATCAGAAGATTGGCGATATTCGCGCACGCAATCAACAGGACAAACCCCACCGCGGCGAGCAGAACCAGCAGGGCACGGCGGGCATTGCCCACCAGCCTTTCCTTCAGCGGCTGCACACGCAGGACTAACATGCTGTAAAATCCCTCCATGTGCTCGCGTGCGATGCGCGCCTGAATGGCCTCCATCTCCGCCCGTGCCTGCGCTACGGAGACGCCGGCCTTGAGTTTTCCCACCACGTAGACAATCGCCATGTTGCGGCCGCGCACCTGGTTCGCATGGGTCAGGTCGTTGGGGACGTACGCCGCTACCTCACCCGAGCCGATTGTGGGCAGTCCGGGCAGCGGCAGTTGGAATCGAAAGCCCGGCGGCATAACACCCACGACCGTCAAACTGAGTCCGTCCAGGCTCACCGCCTTGCCAATGATATTCGGATCGGCGCCCAGCCGGTGCTCCCAAAGTTCGCGGCCCAGAACCACCACGCCGCGCTCGTTCGGTAAAAAGGCGCGGCCCAGCGACGGATGCGCGCCCGTGATCGTCCAGAAATCATCGGTCACGAAGGCCGTGGCGGCTTGCTCCGCATTTCCACTGATGGCGATCGTCCCGCCGCTGTAACCATAGCCCGCCATCTTTTCGAACGACTGCGCCTGGTCCTTCCAATCCAGAAAGTCGGGGCCGGTCACCGCCTCCATCTTGAAGTGCTCGTTGTAGTCCGCCAGCCACACCAACCGGTTCGCGTCGGGATAGGGCAGTGGCTTCAGCAGCACTGCGTTCACCACGCTGAAGACGGCGGTATTCATGCCGATCCCTAAAGCGAGCGTGATGATGGTGACGGCGGCGAAACCGGGATTCTTGTGCACCATGCGCAAGGCATAGCGCACGTCCTGCTCGATCTGCTCCATCCGCGTCCAGCCCCACACCGCTCGCGTGTCCTCTTTGATGCGTGCGATATTGCCGAACTTGCGCAGGGCCGCGGCCCGTGCGGTTTCCGCCGGCATGCCGCGATCCATATTGTCGCGGACCTCCATCTCGATGTGCTCTTGGATGTCGCGATCGAGTTCTTCGTCTTTCTCGCGGCGGGTCATGGCTTGCCCTCCTGGTTTGCCGGACGCAGGATGCCGGCGATCGCCCGCGCCAGCCTCTCCCACTTGGTGGTTTCCACTGTCAGCTGTCTTTTTCCCTTGGCCGTGAGCTTGTAAAACTTCGCGCGGCGGTTATTCTCTGAGGTGCCTTCCACCGCCGAGATCCAGCCGCGTTTGATGAGACGGTGCAGTGCCGGATACAGAGAGCCCTGTTCCACTTGCAACACATCTTCCGAGTTCCGCTCGATGGCCTTGGCAATCGCGTGTCCGTGCGCCGGCCCTAACAGCAGGGTCCGCAGGATCAACAGATCCAGCGTCCCTTGCAACAATTCGATGCGATCCTGGTCGTCACGGGTAGGCATTCTAGGTGAATGATACGGCCTGCCACCTAGAATGTCAAGGTGAGCTACATGCCGGCTTTGCGAAGCGCGGCCGTCCACTCGTCAAAGGTGATCACCGGCACAGCCAACGACTTCTTTTCACTCTCGTGCAGCTCGATTGCTAACGATTTGTCGCGCAGCGCCGCTGCCAGTTCCAGACTTCCCCAGAGGCTCTCTTCAAAACCTTCAACCGCGAAGACACGATACCTGCCGGGAGCCAGCGATTCCAGCTTGAATTGCCCTCCGAGGTCTGCTTGCGCGAAGTCGGCCACTGCCTCAAGACGCGATCTCGCTTCGCTCATCACCACGGCCGTGACCGCCAGCAGCGGCATGCCTCCCGTGGAACGTTCCAAGCGCCCATCAAGCGCGGCCACTCGCGGACTCAAGACCACTTCTACTACCCCCGGTTGTCCCTTGCGCAAATCCAGCACGCGATCGGGCACTGGACGGCCGTCGATCGCGATACTCTTCACAAAGAGATGTCCCGGCGGTGCCGTTTCCACCTGATAAGTCCCCGGTAACAACGAGAACAGGTGCCCGCCGCCCGGCTCCATACGGGAGTTCCGTTCGTAGGACGCTTCGAGATTGCGCGCCCGTAGTTGTACCTGGCTCCTCACCGATTCGCCTTCCACGCGCGCGGAAAGCCGGAACTCGAAGGTCGGCTCAGGTTCCACCACCATGCCGCTCGCGTCGCCATTGGTCAGGTCGACTTCCGTATTGACGGGTACCCTGATGCCTGTGACGCGCACCACATACTTTGCCGGAACCAGTCCGTCCAGCGAGAATGAGCCGTCCTTTCCGAGAGCCACCTCCACCCGGGGAGCATCGTCGGAGTAGAGGTAAAGCTTGCCCGCGTCTTCAATCGCGATGGCGGAAGAAAGCCGCCCCGAGAAGTGGCGCGGCGTCACTTCTCCGATTGTGAGCACCAGGTTCGCGACCTCCTGGCCTTCCTGCAGCGGAATGGGAGTGGCGCGCGCAAAAGCGAAAGCGCCATTGTAGTAAGTCAGCGCTTCCGCGCTGCGGACCGGCTGCCCCTTGGCGTCCAGATACTTTCGGCTATCCCCGCCCGGTGGTGTCACGTTGACGTAGTAAGTTCCCGGCGGCAGCAGCGGAAGTCGAAACGTTCCGCGATCGTCCGTTTCCGCGGAACTCACGTAGTCGGGAGTCCAGCCCTTGTCCCAGCCTTTGCGATTCAGTTCCACTCGCACTCCTTCACGAGGCTCACCGCCGGCATCGAGAACGACACCCGCGATTGCGGCGGCTCGCAATAATTTCAGCGTCACCGCCGCCAGTTCCGTCTGTCCGTCCACACTCAACGGCATGCCATGTTCGACGCCCGGCTTCGCGCCGTACAGTGCGTTGAGGTAGCCCAGACGTTGCGCCACGACCTCGTACTGACCCGCCGGCAAGTGGTCGAAACAGAATCCGCCGTCGTCGCCGGTGGTGCGCAGAATGGCGGTCTTCGTGACGTCCGCCGGCTTGGCGTAAATCCTCGCCTTGGGAACCGCTTTGCCGGTAGAACTATCGAGCACCGTTCCGCGAATCAGGCAACTGGCGCTCGACTGCGCGGTGCCAAGACGCGTCAGAAGCAGCAGGGCGAGCCAGGCACACCTCATCGCGGCACCTTCTGCATCGCCCGTTCGAAATCCGCGGCGGTCAGCTTCTGCGCTTCTACACTGATGGAGCCCTTCGCTGCCACGTCCACCGCGGTAGCGCCCTCCTGAATTCCGCTGACGAACTCCGCATTCTGCCACAACCCTTCGTCAAATCGCCCACTGGCGAACACGTAGAATTTTCCAGGCGGCACGTATCGAAACGTGAAGTGCCCTGATTCGTCCAACTCCACCCCTCGCGCGCCGGTATTGCCCGTCGCTCCGGAAGCCGACACCAGAATCGCCATCGCTCCCGGCTCGGCATCGGGCCATTCCACCTTGCCCTCCACGGTGGCAGTTCCGTTCGCCAACACGACCTCCACCTCGCCCGCGGGCCCTCGGCCGAAATCGAGCCGTCCACCTTCCACGGCATGCTGATTGCAAGAAACCGATTGAATATACAGGTCACGATCGGGCGGAAGCGTCAGGACATATTCACCGGCAGGGCGAAGCCTGAAGATAAACGCCCCATCGGCATTCGTGTTCGAGACACCGCCGAAATTGAACAGATACCAGTTGAGCCAATCGATTCGCAGCTTCACCAACGTAAGCGGCACGTCCATGTCATCCTCTGCCAACCGCACGTGGCCCTGAACATCGAACTGCGGAATCGACGCCAGATGAATCCCATCCACGTCGCGATCCGTCACCTCCAAGGGCATGCGGCCCGTGGGACTGTCGCGCAATGGCATTAATTCCAGCCAGTAACTGCCGGGAGCCACGCCCTTCAAATCGAACGTGCCATCCTTATTGACGTCGACCGCCACGTTGCCGGCCCCTGGGCTGCGGTCGCCATTCCGCCGATTCAAACTGACGACGGTCCGCGGCGCCGGCGTAAACAGATTGACCTTACCGCGCACATGGTACGTGGTCACGTTGCGGAGCTTGAACGAAATTCCGCTGAGCTCCTGTCCGGGACGTAGTTCCAGCGGCGAGCCGCCTTCGATGTTCGACGCATTCGGATAGACGGCTACTCCCGCGCGCACTTCGGGCTTGTCGGGATCGTCTGCAAATACGCGCGGCACGATGCCGTCGAACAGCGGCAGGGCGCTCAAATAGTAGCGGCCCGGCAGTACCTTGAGCCGGTACTCTCCGCGATCGTTAGCGGACGCCGATTCGACCGGTTTGTACACACGAAATCCGCGCTGCCATTGCTCTTCGATGGCGAAGACCACCGCCGCCGGCACCGGCTCTCCCTCCGAATTTGTCACTCTGCCAGTGACGATCGCCTCCGGGTCCAGTTCGATGACCGAGCCGGTGATACTCCCATGCTCGGCGACTTGCACCACCGCTTTCCGTCGCGCTCCGATCGCCACCACTCTCGAATCGGCATACCCGCGTCCGCGAGTGCGCATCCGATAGTCGCCCGGGACGATCCCCTCGAAGCGGAAGGCTCCGGTTGCATCCGATACGCCAGCATATCCCGGCTGCTTCTCCGCCAATGGGATCACCTGCACCGACGCTTTGGGAACCGGCAGCTTCGTCACCGAATCGCGAACGACGCCTTCAAAGACAGGCTTCTCCAGCTCGGGTGTGACTTGTGCGCACAGCGATGCCGCAACAGCCACGGCACCGGTCAGCGCGCCCCACCTCATAGCTTGGGATCTGCGGAATCCATGGCGCGGTAATATCCACGAAGAAATACCGAGCCGGCATCCTGGTCGGGAGCCAGGTAGTCGCGGAACAAGCCAGTGTGCCCAAGAGTCGCCTTTTGTGACTGCCAGAATGCACTCCACTCCAGCACCGGACCGCCGTTCAACATCCGGTCATTCAGTGCTTTCAGCATCGGATCGTTCACCTCGGTCGCCCCCACGCCGCGCGTCGCAATCACCTGCGCGTCGTGTGAAATCTCTAGTACCTTGTGGATCTCGTCGACGCCGCCGCAACTTCCCAGAATCACCAGCCGGTCGGAACTCGCGATGTACGAGAGCGTGTGCTCCACCCAAAAAGCATGGCCGCGATGTACCAGCACTCTCGGGACCACTCCTCGCTCCGCCAGCGCCTTGGCGATAGTCTGTTGGCGGCGCTGCGCTTCATTCTCGAAGGCTCGATTGGCAGGCAGGTGCGCGTTCACCGGGATGTTGGCAAATATCTCGATGCGCCGCTGTTGTCCCTTTCCAGTGAGATGCAGGTACGCGCCGCGCTCCTCGATCGTCCAGGCCGGATCCGCCGCGTAGCTTCGACGAAACGACTCGAATGAGGCCACCCCATCGTCATCGTCGTAGAAAAAGTAGCGCTGTACCGATTGGCCCGACTCATCGAAGACCGCCGACAGCGGTAGGTCCGCCGACGAAGTCAGGAACGGCAAATACGGCTTTCCGATCTCTCGCAGCGCCGAGTCGGCGGCAGGGGTCTCGCTCATGCGGGCGGCGAGAAGCCCATAGAGCATCCGGCAACTCCGATTCCCAGCCGACTGGCATCGCGCGTACTCCGCTGTGATAATCGGCGCCATTCTTTGCAGCAAGTCCCGGCTCGACGTCGAGTCCAGAATTTGCGCCAGGCGAACCGCCTCTTTCAGAGGGTCCCCGGACTCGGGGATGGACGCCGCCAATTTGCCCAATCCCTCGGGCCCGACAATCTGCAGAAACTCGTCGAAGCGGTGTGCGCCAATGGCGCCGGCAACGAAATCCCTCAATTGCAGATCGCCTGAACGGCGCAGTAGTTCGAGCAGGCTCCTGCCTTTGGGATTCTCCGCGCGCAACTTGGGCAGCAGGAGACGATCGAAGATCGCGTCGAACACGGCCGGCGTCGCTTCTGCCTGACCGTATGTGAGCAATAGGTACAGATCGGTGGCGCGAAAGCTCGCCAGGTCCGTGGAAATCGCGCGCCCGGGCGACTCCTGCGCTTCGCGGCACAGATCGAGCGACGCCTCTTCAAGAGCACGATCGTACCCGGCCCCTTCGGGACCGTTCGCCTGTTGTACGCGCAAATCAGCCACCGCCGCGAAGAAGCGCGCGGAATTACCTGCCAGGCGGATCGCCGCCTCCAGCGTCATGCGGCCGGCAGCGATCTGTCCCGCCAGAGTGGCGGCGCGTGCGCGCGTGGGCAAGTCGAGCGACTGCACTTCAGCGAGGCGCACAATCACATTCCCGAGGGGAGATTCCGCGGCGGCAAGAGCCTCCCGCATCGCGAGGGCCGGCTTGGAATCGCCATAGGCCAACCGTTCGGCCTCCTCAGGAGCGGCTGTGACGAAACGCACGAATGCCGCGCGTCCGAACGGCAGTGCCTCGTACCATGCTCTCTCCCGCAGGGCGAGCGCCGGGTTGCGGAGGCCCGTCGCGAACACCAGCTTGCGGGCGCCATCCACCTGGTCGTCCTCGATCTCGGCGGCGAGTTCGCACGCGTCATGAAAGTTCAAGTCCGCGAGCCACGAGCGGTCAAGTATCGATGGCAGATACTGCGCGGCGGTGTCCATATCCTGCGCCAGCGCTGCCGTAAACGCGATTCGCTCGATCCGTTCCCGCTCGATCTCGTTGGACAGCGTGGACAGATGGCCCAGTGCAAACTCCGGGTCAGTCTCCGCCAGCTTGGTTGTCAACGGCGGATCCTGCGCCCGTGCAAGCCCGGATGCCACAAACAAAAGAGCGAGAATTCTGCGCATGCTCACGAAGGGTCTCTGCTTAGAATAACTGAGACCGGGAAGACGCATGCTCCCGCGACGTGGCGCGGAGACTCTTCTCCGCCGCGTCCCGACTCATCGGGACGCTTGCTAAGCGCGCGGCTCGCAGCGACGCTTTTCGGGCGATCGGGCGTCGCTTGCTTACGCGCGCGGCCCGCAATCGCGCGTATGCGCGCGAAGGTAGCTTACGAGCCACGACCGTGAGGGAGCGTCACCGCCCTGATGATTCATGATCGCTTGCTGACGCGCGCGGCCCGCAAGCGCACGTATGTGCGAAGGTAGCTTACGAGCCGCGACCGTGAGGGAGCGTTCTTGCCAAAATACGAGACCGTATTTTCTGCAACGCCTTTGCGGCGTCGAGATGAATCTCGATGCGGCAAAGTCTTGCGCCACGTTACCACAGCGCCGCTCCGATACTGTATGCCAGCACCACCAGCACCACCACCGTAATCCACGCAAACATCCGGTCGCCTTCGAGCAGAAAAGCCACCAGAGAGAAAACCACCCGCGCCACAGGTGTCGCCACCAAAATCAGCAGTCCACCGAGAATTACCAATTGCGGAGGTGTTAACGCCCACAACGACCGCAAGCTCCGACTCTCCCCGTGAAAGTGCTGGTAGTCCGGCTTCAGCGTGCCATGCACCGCCAGGTACCAGAGTCCGCCGGCCGCCACAACCCCGGCCGCCAGGACGACTCCCGTCCGCAGCAAATTCCCGATCAACACATCCATCCGTTCGTCGGTCACTGGATTCCTCCGGAGATCCCGTTGTAAATCATCTCGATCGCCATCACCCCAATCACACCCGCGAACACCCATCGCAATACTTTGGTGCGCGCACCGATGAGTTGCCGCGCTCCCAGAACGGAACCGCTCAGTACCCCCAGCATCACCGGCATCGACAGTCCCGGATCGATGAAGCCCTGGCGAAGATAAATTCCCGCGCTGGCTGCCGCGGTCACGCCGATCATGAAATTGCTGGTCGTGGTGGAGACCTTGAAAGGAATGCGCATGATCTGGTCCATCGCAATCACCTTCATGGCGCCCGATCCGATGCCTAATAGCCCGGAAAGGAGGCCGGCGCCGAACATGAGACTGAAACCGGCCTTCACTCGCTGCACGTGATACTGCACTTTGCCCTGTTTCCCAGCGGGATAGCTGCCGTCCAGCTTCAATCGCACAGCCAGCGGATCGGGACTTGGCGCAAGCTGGTCGGCGATGGCGTGAAGCGAATGCCATGCCGAATACAGCAGAACTGCGCCGAAGACTACCGCCAGGGCCGATGCCGGCACCACCGCCGTGAGATGTGCGCCCGCCACCGCTCCCAACGTGGTCGCAATCTCCAGAAACATTCCGACGCGGATGTTCGAGAATCCCTCCTTCACGTACGCCGCCGCCGCGCCGGAAGATGTCGCGATCACCGAGACTAGCGAGGCCCCCATCGCGTAATGCAGATCGACCCCCAACAGCAGGGTCAGTACGGGAGTGATCACCACGCCGCCGCCCAGTCCGGTCAGCGCCCCCAGGAACCCTGCGAGCGCGGACACGCTGTACACCACCAATGAGAACTCGAGGACGTTCATGCCAATCTGCCTTGCAATTTCAGTGTAAGCCGCGCTTCTCGCATAGACACTCTTGTCATCGGACTGTTAGAATCCAGGCTATATGAAAGGCAACCCGAAAGTTGTGGCCGCGCTCAATGAGGCGCTCAAGGAAGAGTTGACGGCGATCAACCAGTACTTCCTGCATGCGGAAATGTGCGAGAACTGGCATTACGATCGTTTGGGAAGCTTCATCAAGAAACAGTCCATCGACGAAATGAAGCACGCCGAAACGCTGATCGAACGCATCCTCTTCCTCGATGAGACGCCCAGCATGACTGAACCGATGCAGCTGACCATCGGCAAGAATGTTAAGGATCAGTTGACCAGCGACCTGAAACTGGAGGTCGACGCCGTCGGCATGTACAATCGCGCGATCCGGATTGCCCGCGATGAGAACGACAATGCCTCACGGGAATTGTTCGAGCGTCTGCTGAAGGACGAAGAAGAACACGTAGATTGGCTCGAGGCCCAACTCCATCAGATCGAGGAAATCGGCTACGAGCGCTACCTCGCGTCGCAGGTTCACGAAGACAAGTAAATCCGTCTACGGTATGCTTTAGCTTGCCTCATCCCCCTGGCAACCTGGAGTCCCAAACTGTCGGCAAAGTTCAGCGGCGCGTGTTGCCGCTGCTCCTGATCCTGTTTATCATCGCGTTTCTTGACCGGATCAACATCAGCTTCGCGTCGTTGACCATGAATCGCGAACTGGGCATTACTGGTGCGCAGTACGGTGTGGTTCTCGGGATCTTCTTTTGCGGCTATTTTCTTTTCGAAGTGCCGAGCAACCTGCTTCTGCATCGGATCGGTGCGCGCATCTGGATCGCGCGCATTCTCATCAGTTGGGGATTGGTGGCCATGCTGACCGGGTTCGCCCGCAACGTGACGCACCTCTACGTGCTTCGCTTTGTCCTCGGTCTGGCGGAGGCCGGATTTTTCCCGGGCGTGATTCTCTACCTCACGTGGTGGTTCCGCCAAAAGGAACAGGCCCAGGCCATCGCGTGGTTTCTCACCGGACTGCCGGTGGCCAGCATCATTGGAGCTCCGCTCTCCGGCTGGATTCTCGATCGCGTGCACTGGCTCGGCCTCAGCAGCTGGCGCTGGCTGCTGATTCTCGAAGGCATCCCCGCTATTCTCGGAGGCGTCCTGACTTATTTCCTGTTGCCGGACCGGCCGTCCGGCGCGTGCTTTCTCGATACTCGTGAGCAGGCATGGCTGCTTGAAGAGCTTGCCCGCGAGGAGAAACGAAAGTCCACCGGACGCAAGCTCACTGCTTGGGAAGCACTCGCCGATCGCCGCGTGTGGCACCTCGCCGCCATCGTTTTCCTGGTCGACATCGGCCTGTACTCCATCTTTTGGTTGCCGCAATCGGTAAAGTCGCTGTGGACCGCATCGTCCAACACCTGGGTCGGCGTCCTGGTGATGATTCCGCATGCGGTGGGATTGGGCGCGATGATTCTACATTCGCGCGCCTCAGACCGGAAACGCGAGAGGCGCTATCACGCAGCGATCCCGATCTTCCTCTCGAGCGTGGCTCTGATGCTGTCCATCACGGTGAGTGGGCGCTGGATCACGCTGGCGCTTTGGTCTGCCGTGGTGATGGGAATCTACAGCTACTTTGGCCCTTTCTTCTCGATTCCCAGCGAGTTTCTGAGCGGTACATCGGCGGCTTCCGGCATCGCGCTAATCAACTCCATCGGCAATTTGGGCGGCTTTGTGGGACCCACCGTAGTGGGAATGTTCATGACTGCCAATTCCGGAATATCCAGGGGCCTTGCAGTGACCGCGATATCTCTCTTCGCCGGTGCCGTGCTAATTCTGCTGGTCCCGCGCCATCAGCCGTAAGCCATGTGGCGCAGGCACCCCTGCTTGCCCCGTCGAGACTGCTCCCGACGCTTTTCGTGCGCCTGCCACCCCTTGGCCGCTACGACCGCCAGTTGACTCCAACGTTCAGCTTCTTCTTCGCATACTCGAAGCTGCGCTCCAGATCGATCCGCTGCTGCTCCTTCAGTGCTTCCGTCATCACTGCCGCCGGCTTCTGCCCCGTCACATCCTCCACTACCATCGCGCCCATGAAAGGGTGACCGCTCCGCGCCAGCGCAACGAACCGTGCGAACTCCCAGGCCGGCGTCTTGGGAAACGCCTTCCAGAAATCCGCCTCGAAATATGGATGCACCGCTGGTGGCCGCCCCGTAATAATCTCGAGCTGCATGGACGACTTCGGGCACAACTTGCGGAACTGCTCGACAAACCGTACCAGATCCAGATTGCCGTCTCCGAGTGCGACCCATTGCCATGCCGCGCCTCGCGGCGTCTCGAACACCGCCGAGTCGCGGACGTGCGTCGTTACCACGTACGGCGCCAAAGTCTCCAGCGTCACAAACGGATCTTCGATGCACCAGACCGGATTGCCCGTGTCCAGACACGACGCCACAAAGTCCTTGCCCGATTCCTCGATAATCGTCTTCACTTCACGCGCCTGCATGTCGCCCGCATGATTTTCGAGCGCGATCTTCACTCCCATGTCGAGCGCTTCCGCACGCACCGATTTGAACAGGCTGATTGTGTTCGCCATGTGCGCTTCGATCCCGGGCTCGCCCAATCGATCCGCCGCCGCGCCCATGTAACAGCGCATCACCGTGGAGCCCACGTCTCTCGTGATCCGCATGCCTTCGATCAGGCGTTCCCGCGCCGGAGGCCCATTCTTCGAGAACGACTTGCTGGACGGGCAGATGCACCCCATTCCGGCATCGATCGCGATATTCAGACGCGCGGCTTGATCTTTGATCTTCTGCAGGTATGCCTTGTCGTGACTCTCGTAATCCTCGAGGCTCGAGAATTGGATGGTATCCAGCTTCAACCCGGCCGAATACTCGAGCAACTGCGGAGCCTTCCAGTTGAAGGCGCGTACCGAGTAGCTGTCGAATCCCAACTTCACCGGTACCTCGCCTGCGGGCGGGGCCGCTGCGGCAGTAGCAGCCAGTGGTATCGTTTGCAAGAACGTACGGCGACGCATGCTGCTAATGTATCGCACTTACGGCTCAGGAACTCCTTGTGGAAGTCGCAACTCAGTTCTCGGTTGGGACCGGATTGGCGCGGTCCACGACCACCATCACGCTTGCGACTTTGGCGGGACTCAACCTCAGCCCTAATTGCTGCTGAACGGCGGTGGTCAGATTCGCTGCCGAATCGTCCGTTGGTTCCGCCGGAAGCGCACCAGGAGCCTGAGGCGCGAATTCGAGCTTGAAGTCGAACTTGCCGTCCAAGCCCGTCTTGTCGAGGATTGGCATGCGGAATTCGCGGGTCAGCAATTGCACCAGTGCCGAAAGCGGTTGCGCTCTTGCTGTGAGGAACGTCACCACCGACCTTCCGCTCACCCCTTCCATAAACACGAGGCCGGGTCCGTTGAGGATCGGGTACCCATCCGCGCCCGTCTTAGGAGGCCCCGATTCATCCGCGGGCGCACCCGGACCCGCGTCCACCGCAGCTTTCAGCTTCGATCCGTTCCGGCCAGCGACCAGTTCGAAACCCTGCAATTCCCGAGTCTCGCGATGCACCTCCATCCGGAAGCGCTCGGCCAGCAAGCTCTGCAGCATGCGATTGCCTTCGTCCTTTGAGGCGCCGGGCGGCACTTTGGCTGCGATATCGTACCGCCGCGTCGAAAGCCAGTCCGGAGCCGAGAGTTGGAAGCTCTGCAGGTCGTAGGCGCGCAAAAGGACATTGAAGAGCGTGACGTTAGTGAAGGTGATCTGACCGGGATCCGCCGTTCCCGGTCCACCGCGCATGCTGCCGCGACCGGTTTGCGTCGCCGAGACTTTGACCGAGGCGGCTTCGAAACTCGCAGACTGCGCCAAAGCGCCGCCCCCCAGCACCGCCGCGATCCATATGCTGCAAAAGTAGCTCATTGCTGCAAATGTAGCACAGTCCCCCGACCCGTGGCGCAAACACTCCTGTTTGCCGTCTCGACACTCCAATCGAGACTTTTCGCAGCTCCTCCTCGTCCGCTACGTCCGGCTGCCGCGATCAATATGCTGCAAAAGTAGCTCATTGCTGCAAATGTAGCACAGCCCCCGACCCGTGGCGCAAACACTCCTGTTTGCCGTCTCGACACTCCTGTCGAGACTTTTTCGCGGGTCCGCCACGTCCGAGCCTCTTTCTGCTCTTCCTCCGGTGCCCGCACCACCCGATGCCGACCATCAGCGCGTCTGGGCACTCCAATCGAGACTTCTCGCGTCCGCTACGTCCGAGCCTCTTCTCTTCTATGCAGAATCGCCGCCTCTTCCTCCGGCGCCAGCACCAGCCGATGCCGCCCAATCAGCGCATAATATCCAATCCCCGAAAAAAACCAGATCGCCGCGCCGATCACGCCCTTGTTGTAGTCGGCGTTGAAGAAGAGCGTCCCGAGAGTCGCCGCCGCAACCAGCAGAGCCACCGCCGCGCCCGCCACGCCCGCCGGACTCACATACGGACGTTCCACCTTCGGGAATCGCATCCGCAGCAGAATGAACGAAGCCATCTGCAAAATGTAGGCCAGCACCGCGCCAAACACGGCCATATTGAGAAGAATCGCGCCCACCGGACTGCCCTGTGGCGTCAGATGAATCGCCAGCGCCACCGCGAATCCCAGTGCCGATCCGGCCAGCAGGGCGCGGTGCGGCGTCTCGCGACTTCCGTGCGTCACCGAAAGCCATGTCGGAAAATATCCTGCGCGGGATAGCGAGTAGATCTGCCGCCCGTACGCAAAGATGATCGTGTGGAAGCTGGCGACCAGCCCCGTACAGGCGATCAGTGCCAGAACCCGTGCCTTCAGGCCGAGTCCGAATATCGTCTGAAAGCCCAGGAACAGCGGCTCATTCGAGGTCGCGATCTTGGTCGCGCCCGGCGCCATGCCTACGCTCAAAATGACCGTCAGAAACGACACCACAATCAGCGTGATCAGTCCATACAAAATCCCGCGCGGCATGTCGCGTTTCGGGTCGTGACTCTCTTCCGCCGCCAACGGCAGCTGCTCGATTCCCAAATACAGCCACAACGCGAACGGCAATTCGAGGACAGATGATTTTCCCCAACCCACGCCTGGCGGAAAATACGGCCGCGCCCAGCGATACAGATCGAAATGCGGCGCGGCGCCCACCCAGAACACCAGCAGCACCAGCAGCGCGATCACCGTCACACCCACCGAGACGTGAAACGTGATCTCCACGCCCCAGACATTCAATGCCACGAAAACCCCGTAGCAGACCAGCCACCAGAATGGCTCCCACGAACTGGGAGTGCCGAAGATCGCCCCCAGATATCCGCCGATCCCCACCACGATCACGGCCGGCGTCAGGATGTACTCCATGTTCTCCGCGAGTCCCGTGATGTAGCCACCCCACGGACCCATCGCCGTGCGCGCGAACGAGTACGCGCCGCCCGCGTGCGGCAGCGCCGGAGACATCTCGGCGATCGAAAAGCACAGCCCGATGTACATCGCCGTCATCACTACGACGGCCACCAGCATTCCGCCAAACCCGCCCGCAGCCAGCCCGAAATTCCAACCGAAGAAGTCGCCTGAGATGACGGCCCCCACCCCCATGGCCCAAAGCTGCAGGACGCGCGCATGCCGGCGGAGACGGCGCTTGGATAGATAGTCGGAGTCCGCGGGGGAGTAGGTGGCTTTCACGAATAGCGTTCCCTCAATGTCCCAGTCGAGTGATCGCCTCGGACAGATCGTCGCGATACTTCACAACCGGCGCGATCAGCAACTCCGCGGGAACTCCCCACTTCGCGCGCGGCGGATAGACCAAGGCAGTATCCCACACAACATCCTTCATCTTGAAGCTGATTTTGCGAATGCCCGCGAGCAGGTCGAGTTTCGGGGCGTCGCCATATGCGGCCGAGAGGCGGCGCTGCGGGTCCCAGAAATGGATGGCGCGCGCGTCGGGAACGTTGCCGGTGACTGCGTCGCTGGGCGTTCCCCAATCGGTGGAAAGCACCGGCTCCCAGACCACCAACACCTGTACCTTGGCATTCGGATTCGCTCGCAACACATCGGCCACTGCGGAGGCCCCCCGCAGACAAGTCGTTCAAGTGGGAGAGAATAGCGCCACCACGCGTGTGCGATCGCGAGCCGCATCGAATTCGTTCAGGAAATCAGCTTGTGTGAAGGCACGAAGCTCGCCCGCGCTTTTGTGAAATGGCGAGTGCCCCGCGAGAATCGTCGAGAAGAATGAGGGCGCGGCGAGCATGCCCAATACGATCGTGGCCGAGAACCAAAGCAGACAAGTGCGCAGACGCCGCTGGCGAAAAGCGCAGCGCCCACGCAAATAGGTCTGGACGAATGCGAAGAGCAGCGACCCGATCGACACGACGAGCAGCCACGGCCGCAGTTTCTCTGAGACGAGCGATGCACCGGCGGAGCCTGCCGCCATCAGCAGCGTGCCGAGGGGCAGGCAACAGCTTAAGGCCGCGATCAGGCTCCCCAGCGAGGCGATCGTCGAAATGACGGCGCTACGGCCGCCCCTTTGGTTCACTCCAGGATGGTAGCAAATGCGCGGGCTATTCTTCCCGCAGCGCGATCAGCGGATCGATCTTCGCCGAGCGGCGCGCGGGCACATAGCAGGCCAGCATCGCCAGTCCAGCGAGCAAAATCGGAGCGCCCAGCAGTAGCCGCGGATCGCGCCCTCCCGCCTCGAACGACGGGCCGAATGCCGTGCTGATCGCCGACAGCACTCGCGTCAGCCCGATTGCCACGATCAGACCTACCACCGAGCCGATCATCACCAGCGATGCGCCTTCCCGCAGCACCAGCCCCAAAACCTGGCTCTGCCGCGCGCCCAGCGCCATGCGGATGCCGATCTCCTTGCGCCGCCGCGCCACCGAATACGCCGTCACTCCCGCCAGTCCAATCGCTGCCACAATCAGCCCGAATACCCCGATCCCGCCGTAGATGAACTCGCTCAGCCGCAGATACGACAGCATATCGGCCACCTGTCCCGCGAGCGTGTGAACATTGAAGATTGCCACGTTCGGATCGATCGCCGCCAGTTCCTTGCGCACGCTGTCGATGGCGTCCGGCCCGCGGTCGGAGCGCACCATCACGATCATTCCACTCGCAGGCGGGTGGGCGAAGTCGGCCCTGGTCAGCGGCAGATAAACTACCGGAACCACTGAGATACCCTGGCCTGCGCCGGTTTGGCTGAGCGGCGCCGAGAGATCCTGCACCACTCCTACTACTTCGTACGATTTGGAAACATCCAGAATCCGCCTCCCCAGGGGTTCCGCGTTTCCAAAGAACGCACGCGCCGCAGTTTGATTGAGAACCACCGGCACCGGCTTGCCTTTGCCCGGCTCCGCTCGCTGATCGCGGATATCGAACTCTCGGCCCTCCAGCATCGGCACGCTCAGCGACTCGAAATACTTCGGACCGACCGTGTTCTTCGCGATCGCGTTGACCACCTGGTCCGGCGCGCCGCCTCCGGAGGGTGCCGACAGAGTGAAAACCGCCGCTTGCGGACCGTAGGGAGCCGTCTCGCTGAGGACCACCGTGCGCGCGCCTGGTGCCCGCGCAAGTCGTTCCGTCAGTCCGTCCAGTAGATCCGTGGCTCGTTCCGGCGAGTATCCGTCGCGCACCGGGTCGAGCGAGAACAGGTACATGCTCGCTGAATCGAAGCCGATATCGATGTGGTTCGATTTGCTGAAGCCGATGATCATGAAACCCGTGACCAGCAACAGCGACAGCGAACCTGCGACTTGACCCACCATCAGTAGATTGCGCATCCCGAAACGGCGGTAACCGCGCGCCTGCCCCACCAGCCCTTCCTTCAACTGAGCGGCCAGATTCGTCTTCGTTGCCGCCAGCGCGGGAGCCAGTCCGAATCCTACGCCGGCCAGCATCGCAATCGCGAAGACTACCGCGATGACCGACCAGTCCGGTGTGATATCCACCCGGACCGGAAACGTGAACGGCACTTTCATTTTGCCCACCCCGGCCGCCGCCCAAAATGAGAGCGCAATGCCGCCGACCCCGCCGATCAAGGCCAGCAGCAGGCTCTCCGTCAGCAGTTGCCTCACCAGGCGGAAGCGGCTGGCTCCTACCGAGAGCCGGATCGCGACTTCCTTTCTGCGCGCCGTTGCCCGCGCCAGTTGCATGTTCGCCAGATTCATGCAGACAATCCCGATGATCAGGCTGTTCAACAGCACCATGAACCCCAGCAGCACGGGAACTAACGAACGAGGCACCGGCATCACCCTGCCCCCGGGCAGGAGCGTGACGCGCCGTCCCTTGACATTGCGCAACGGGTCCAGCGTCTCCTGATCCAGATTCCGCGTGAGCGTGTCGAGGCCCGCCTCAGCCCGCGCGAGTGTCACTCCAGGAGCCATGCGCAGCAGCGCACTGAACGATTTTGCATCGCGTTGATGAATGACGTCGCCAGACAATTCCGGCGCGACCGAGGCCGAGACGGTCGTCGGCACAAAGATATCGGCGGTGATGAACGGAATGGCGCCCTGAAAATCCTTGGGGCCGATTCCCACGATCGTGGCGGTCTGCCCATTCACGCGCAGAGTTCCTCCCACCGCGGCAGGGTCGGAGTTCATGTGCTCCCGCCAGAAACGCTCGGTGATGAACACCAGCGGCGGCGATCCTGGTTTGTCCAGATCCGGACTGAAGACACGACCTCGCGCCGCGTTGACACCCAGCACCGAAAAGTATTCCGGCGAGACCAATTGACCGAAGACACGCTCGGGTTTCGCGCTTGCCGCATTGCCTACTGAAATGTTGAACGGAACAGCCGGTTGGAACGCCGCCGCGCCGGCGAACAAGTCGTGCTGGTCGCGATAGTGATCGATGTAAGGGTACGACACGTTTCCCAGCATCACCACGCTATCGGCATCCCGCACGCCCGGCGCGTCGCGAAGAATCAGGTTCATCGCCTCGCTCACGGAAACGGCCGCCAGTCCGATGCCGAGTCCTAGCGAGAGGATGCCGACCGCTGTGAACCCGCGCGATTTCGAGAGCGCGCGAACTGCGTAAACCAGATCGCGCCGTATCTCGCTCAGATACTCGATGGGAACCCGGATGATCAGATCCGCAAGTAGCCGGAACAGTCCGGAAACTCCGTTTTCTTTGGCGATGTCTTCCACGATATCCTCCCCAAGTTGAATCATGTCCGCGCCGTAGGCCACCTTGAACTCGTGCGGAAAGGCGCGGGCCAGCGCGCCGTAGAGCCGTGTGACCCATCTCACCGGGTCGCCTCCAGTCTGCGTTTGCCTTGCACCATGCGAACCAGTTCTTCCATGCGCACACTCTCGGCATCCAGCACCCGCTTGCCCAGTCGCGTGATGCGGTAATAGCGGCGCCGCGCGTCGTCCAACTCGGGCGCCGGCCGTTCGTCCGATTCTTCGATCAGTCCCGCCTCTATCAGTCGTTTGATGGTGCCGTACAACGTGGCGGGCCACAGCCGGATCTTCCCGCCCGTGCGCTCCGAAACCTCCTGCATGATGCGGTAGCCATGCTGTTCGCCATCGGCCAACGACAGCAGAATATGGAACCAGTTGGTTCTGAGCGGAAGAAAACTCTCGATCCTAGGCATCTTCGAATATATATATTACTCCATATAGAGATGTGGCGCAAACACTCCTGTTTGCCGCGTCGAGACTCTTCTCGACGCTTCCGGGCATCTCCCGCCACGAGCCGCGCGCGTAAGCAAGCGGTGTTTTTCTGTCTTTCGGCCCAGTAGGCGCAAACATTCCTGTTTGCCGCATCACGACCCTTCCGCGCATCTCCCGTCACGAGCCGCGCGCGTAAGCAAGCGGTGTTTTTCTGTCTTTCGGCCCAGTAGGCGCAAACATTCCTGTTTGCCGAATCACGACTCTTCTGGGTATCTCCCCGCCACGAGCCGCGCGCGTAAGCAAGCGTGTCTTCTGTCTTTCGACACAGCGCTGTAGGCGCAAACATTCCTGTTTGCCGATCACGACCCTTCCGGGCATCTCCCGCCACGAGCCGCGCGCGTAAGCAAGCGGTGTTTTTCTGTCTTTCGGCCCAGTAGGCGCAAACATTTCTGTTTGCCGCATCACGACCCTTCCGGGCATCTCCCCGCCACGAGCCGCGCGTAAGCAAGCGTATTTCTTAATGTGAACGAATCGCCTTAATGCGTCATCGCGTAAACCACGTAATTGACGCCCAGCCGAATGCCGAGAGCTGAGAACTTTTCCGGGTATCGCGGATCGTCCGCCCACTCCCACGAATCGCCGATATCCGAATTAAACGACATCGTGACCATCAGCCGATTCTTGTCGTCGTAGATCCCGCGCCAGTGCGCCACCGTTCCCACGGCGCGCTGCGCCATCCAGCCCCCGCGCCCGTTCAGCGACCACTGCCCGAGCACCTGGTACCGATCGTCGAGATTGTAGACCGTATGGAAGATCGGATCCTTATCGTCGATCTCCACCGCGTCCCGATCCGGAAAGACCGCCTTCATGCTCTCGTAGAAGCGATCCCACTCCTCCTGGCCCCAAAAATCGTCCATGTAGATGAAGCCGCCGCGCAGCAGGTATTCACGCAGCGTCTTCACCTGTTCCGGAGTGAGTTTCCAGTCGCCCATTTCCCCCGCCACCAGCCATGGCCAATTGAAGAAATCGTCCAGATCATTGGGATTCGCCGGCTGTTCAGACGACCGCGCATGCACCCGCGTCAAGCGTCGCACCGCCTGCGCGAAATGACGGTCGGCGCGCGGATAGTCTTGCGTCCAACTGGTCCCGCCTTCCTGCCAATCGCCCCGTCCGCGCCGTCCGAAACCGAAGCCGAAGAGAATGCTGTCCGGGTGATTGGGATACATCAGGCGCGCCTGCACCCATTCGGCAGGTTCCAGATAATCCGGCGGCAAGGCAATGTTGTCGTAGCCCTCCAGGCTGGGGTAAACGCGAAATGGCTTTTGGAACGCGTAAATGGCTCCCGTGATCAGAGCCAGTCCCAAGCCGATTCGTGCCCACCAACTTCCACGAGCAGTCATCCCCTTGCCTCTCCCTTCCTACCAGCCGCTCAGCCCTGCCTGCCGCCATCCCCCAGTGCGTATGCCGTATTCACCTGTTTGCGGATGAAGTCGATATCGTGCCGCATTGCCGCAAGCTCATCCTTCGGCTGATAGTCCATCTGAATCGAAACCGGACCTGCGAATCGCGCTCTCGCAAGCATCCCGAAGAACTTCGGCCAGTCCACCATCCCCTCGCCCAGCGGACACGGCGTCAACCTCCACGACCCGCCAGGATCCTTGCTCCACACGAAATCGCGCGCCGTCACCATCTTCAATCGCGGCAGCGCCAGCCGCAGCGCCACCGACCACCCGCCCATTCCACCTTCAGCCGTAGCCGAGCCGATGTCGAAATCGTATCCCACCGTTCGCGGATCGGTGCCCCGAATCAGCATGTTCGTGTCCCAAATCGCCGCGCCCACATTTTCACCGGCCAGATTCTCCAGCGCCAGCGACATGTTCACCGCACGCGCCATGGCTGCCAGTCCCGCGAGATCCCGCTGCACCTCCGCCAGGCGCATTTCGATCTCCGTTCCGGGATTGTATTTCCAATGTCCCGCCTTGAATACCGGGACCCCCATCTCTCCTGCAATGCCCGCCACGTTGCGGATCGTGGGGTCGGCGATGTTGGTGTACGCGGTGGTAATCACCGGGACGTCGAGCCCCACTCCGGTGATCGCTTCGATCGCGCGCATCAGGTCGACCGCCGAAAGCTCCGGCTTGACGTGGCCGCCCGCCTGCACCGAAAGATCGCAGCCATCCACTCCCAGACTGCGCAACACCGGACCGAGTTCGTCATACCCGACTTTGATAAGGAGTTGCGAATACAGGCAGACCGCAGGACTGGTTCGCAGTTTGGGACCATTGCCGGCCCGAAACTGCGCCGCGGCCGGCGCCGCGAGCGCCGCTACTCCGGCTAGAAGCTGCCGTCTGGTGAGTCCCATGCAGGGTTGAACTCCAATGTCATTGTAGTGAAGCCGTGATCCTCACGTAAAGCTGCGTTCCGCGGCGTCTGTTACTTCTTCTTTCCGCCCTGTGCCTGGGAGAGCACCGTTTCCCGATCATCCTTCGCCCAACTCTGTTGCACCTCCGCGTCGGTCAGCCCCGCCACCCGCCCCAATAAAAGAAATGGCGGAAGTGCGTAGCGCGGCGTCTTCCAACGCGCCATCTCGATTAGAGCGGGCAATGCCTGGTCGTGAATCTGCGCCAGTGTCGAGGCGTCGCCTTTATCAGTCACCGTGAGTAGCGCTTTCGTCGATTCGGCCCGATCGCTGAGTACGATCGAATTCAGAAGTTGAATCAGCCAGGTACCCGGAACCTTGATCCCCATTTCAGGATGACCATTGGCCAGCACCGCGATGGCGTTCAGGGACCGAATCGCGTTGCCGCGTACGGACTCCTCGGGGTCCTGAATGGCCTGCTCCAGGTCGTTGATCACCGCTTTTTTGTTCGGAGCGTAGCCGATCACCGCGGCGGCCACCGTGCGCTGGTCCGCATCCGCCGACATGTGCAAGACGTCGCGCAGTTGCTCCAGATGGTCTGTAGCAAACGAGATGAACTCCGACGTGTACTTGCGGGCCTCCGGATCGTTCATCATCGGATGCCCCGCAGTGAGGTCTTCGGCAGTTTCGCCGTGACTGGCCGCTCGTGCCACAGCCCCAACAAACTGGAAATACGAGTCGTGTAGGTGCTCGGGTAGCGTGGCATCCCCGGTGGGCTCGGAATGAAACGCGGCGTGCGGCGCGCCCCGCTCCTCGAGACCGATAAACACTGCCGCGCGCGATCCCTCGCAACATGCCGCCTCCACCGCCCCTAAGATGACATTCGGCAGCCTTTCGAGAGTCGCTTCCATTTCCCCCTTGGAGGGCGGCAGCGGGTCCCCCGTCTTGATGTGGAGCGCATTCAGAATGTGCTCGGGAGTGGTTTTGTGCAGCCCGTAGAAGTTGATTTCGCCGATCGTGGGCACTTGAGCGGCCGCCGACCACACCACGGCCAGCAGTGCGAGAGTTCGCGTCACATTCATCAGACGCGCGGCGGAGCGTTTCTGTTGCCCGCGATCACGCCTGTTTCTGCGCCAGCGGTCCGATGATCGGCAATACCACCGTCTTCCCCTGGAAGGCGGCCACGATCAGGTAAACCCATCCAGCCAGAAATAGCAGCCCCAACGGCCACGTCAGGATCGCCAGGAACCCAAGGTGCAGGAACGCCAGAATCATGATCACGATCGTCAGGGCGATCTGGATGGCGATCACCGCGACGTTGTAGAAGATCGATTGGAACGCGTGGAACCGGATCGTCCGGTTCTGGTTGTAGGGCGACAGCACCAGGAAGATGATGCCGGTGACGAACCCAAGCACGTAGCACAAGGCAGCGGCTACGTTATCCTCCATGCCTCCCGCGGTGGCGATCGGCGGTGGCCCCGGTTGCGGCCCCGCGCCCATCGGCGCCGAAGGGGCGGCTATCGCGCTGCCGCACTTCGCACAGAAACGCCCTTCCACCGGAGAACCGCACGTTGCACAAAATGCCATAAGTATCTCGCTTTCTGGTAACTACGGAGTCGAAGTATAGCATGGCAGGAAACCCGCGGTTACAAATCCGGTACCCTCCCGGTGCGGAATCGAACCGCAATCGAGCCCTTACAAGCATTCGGCAGGTACTAACATTCATCACGAATCTACGTGAATCCCCCTTTCGAAGGTAATGGTCTTCCTGCTACGGGGCCCTTAACCGAAGCGAACTTGTCTCGATATATGCCGGCTACTATCCTGACATCAGGTATCCCATGCCCCTGATATTCGCAATTGCTCTTTGCATTATGATCTTAGCCGGCCTCGCAGGACTCGTGAGGTTGGAATACAAGCGTGCACGCAACGGCCCCCGGTTGTCCTCATCTCATTTTCTCAATCGTGAAGATCCGAAAGATAAAAGGGATCCCCGAGACAGGCACCGCATAGCCCACGAAATTGGCCATTAATGCCACAGCCGCGAGTTCTGCAACTGCGAGTGCTGCAATTGCGAGTTCTGTAGCTGCGAGCCGCGCGCGTGAGCAAGCGGTCCCTGCTCCAAAATCGAATACCCTTCGCACCTGCATTCGCACCTGCAACTGCGAGCCGCGCGCGTCAGCAAGCGGTCCTGCTCAAGAATCCAATACCCTTCGCACCTGCATTCGCACCCGCAACTGCGAGCCGCGCGCAGCAAGCGGTCCCTGCTCAAAAATCCAATACCCTTCGCACCCGCAACAGCGAGCCGCGCGCGTGAGCAAGCGGTCCCTGCTCAAAAATCCAATACCCGTCGCACGCAACAGCGAGCCGCGCGCGTGAGCAAGCGTCCTGCTAACCGGGGGCCTCTAAGGCAAAACCCAATAGCCTTCGCGAGTTCTGGCCTGTAACTCGGGACGCCCCTTCACTTCCACCCGAAGCGTGTGGAATTTGCCCGCCTCCGCGCCTTTTGGCTCGAAGCTCAAGATGTACTGCCGGTGGACCTCCGCCCCCACCAGTTGTATCGCCTGCTCCAAGCCATTCTTCTTGAGGAAGCTGATCGCCCGCCCCCCGGTCGCCCGCGGAAATAACTCCGAAAGGTCCGGCTTGTGCAGCCGCCCCAACTCCCCCAGAGCGTACATCAATCCGCCCGGCCCCAGGTCCGCGGGAACCGGAGTGTCGTCCGGCTTCGGACACAGCGCGCACTTCGCAACCTTGATCCGCTCTTCCTCCGGTTTCAGATCCTCCGCAGTCTTCCTTCCCTTCACCGTGAACGGCTCGAGCATCGGGGAATACGTGAGCCAGTACACCGCCGCATTCAGCTTCTGCGCGTGCTCCATCACTTCCACCAGCTTCGCCTCACTCGCCCGATCCCGCTTCTCCGCCACCATCAGGATGATCCGCCGCCGCCCCGCCGGCCGATGTTCCAGCATCACCAGCGCCTGCTGCAACGCGTCCAGCATGTTGGCGTCGCCCCCCTCCTGCCGAAGCATGCGGAGCGCGTGCGTCACTCGATCCGGATCCCCCGTGAAGTCTTGATGGATCTGCACGCCGCTGCTAAACGTGATCACCGCCGTCTGTCCCGCTTCCGCCGCCAGCAATTGCGTGAACAGGATCCCGCTGCCGCCGAGTTTGTCGATCACCGCCCCCGCATTCGCACCAGTCTCAATCGCCACCACCAGATCGATGGGATACATCATCCAGTCCATCTGTATGGTCTGGGGCACACTGTTGTCGTACAGAATCAGGTCTTCGGGGTTCAGCCCATCCACGTAGCGCCCTTTCGCGTCAACCACAGTCGTAGGCGCAACTACCAGCGGCGCCGTGCTCTTGAACTGAGCCCATCCTACCCAGGCAAACGCGAAGCAGACGGCCACAACACGCATTGGCGAAGTCATCCGCAGATTTGCTGCCAACCGGTTCGATTTTCATTTCCACTTGACTTGTATCATATGACTAGTACACTATATGTATAGATGAAGTCAGCGGTGCCACACGGCAAGAAGCCTTTCGAGTTCCGGCTGGACCTCCAGAGCGGTGTTCCGGTCTACCGCCAGATTATCGATCAGGTGATGGGGGGCATCGCCGCCGCCGTTCTCGCGCCCGGCGACCAGCTTCCCACTGTCCGGCAAGTCGCGGTCGACCTCTCGATTAATCCCAACACCGTAGTCCGCGCCTATCGCGAGTTGGAGATCCGCGGCGTCCTGGAGACACAGCAGGGCACCGGAACCTTTATCAGCCACCAAAAGGTGAAGCGCGACGATGTGGAGCGCGAAAGACAGTTGAATCAATTGGTGAGTGAATTCGTATCACGCGCGGGCACCGCCGGATTCACCATCAGAGACCTGCTGGAGCAATTAAATGATCGTCAAAACGATACTGCCAGGAACCGGAGATAACATGAGGAACGATCAGATGATGTTGCGTGTGAGCGGTGTGGGCGTGGCGCTCTTTGCTGCCGGCCTCGCGGCCGGAGCCGGCCTCTCCGCTCTTACCGGGCAAATCGCCGCCGGGATCGTGCCGGCTCTTCTCGGCCTCTATCTATTGTTCGCCATTCGCATGACCGACCAGTGGGAACGCGTCGCCGTGCTGCGCTTCGGCAAATATATCGGACTCCGCGGCCCCGCTCTCTTCCACATTATTCCCATCGTCGACACACTCAGCCGCTACGTGGACCAGCGTGTGCGTGTCGCCAACGTCTCCGCCGAATCCACGCTTACCCGCGACACCGTCCCCGTGAACGTGGATGCCATCGTCTTCTGGCTGATCTGGAACGCCGAGAAGTCGATTCTGGAAGTCCAGGATTTCACTCAGGCCATCATGCTCAGCGCACAGACCGCTCTGCGCGAGTCGATCGGACGTCACGAATTGCATCAGATGGTCGCCGAGCGCGAACTGCTCGGCCACGAACTCGCCAAGATCCTCGACGCGAAGACCACCCCTTGGGGCATAACCGTACAGTCTGTCGAGATTCGTGACGTGCAGATACCGCCTGCCCTTCAGGATGCCATGTCTCGGCAGGCGCAGGCCGAGCGCGAGCGTCAGGCGCGCATCATTCTGGGCCAGGCAGAAAAAGAAATCGCCGAAAGTTTCAATCAGGCTTCCCTGATCTACCAAACCAATCCCACAGCCCTACACCTGCGTGCCATGAACATGCTCTACGAGGCGATCAAGGAGAAAGGCTCCATGGTGATAGTACCCTCCTCTGCGGTTGAAACCATGGGTCTCGGCGGACTCATGGGCACGGCTTCTTTAGGTAGCAAGGTACAGTAGCAGGCTCCCGCTCGCCGGTAAGTCGCTGATTTTGCTTGCTTTGATCGCCAAGGCCAAATCTGTTGGGCGGCTGGGATCAGCCCGTATAGGACGTTCCTGCCCGCCCCGTGTGCCAATCTGATTCCGCTGAGCCCGAATCGCCAGACAAAAACACTTGATTGGGGGTACCCGGATACCTTATCTTTTGGACGAGGCGATTATTCGGATAGGGATACACCAGTCAGAATTAGTGCGTGCGTAGATTCCGCCTCGTTCTGTCGAATTCTCCTGGCTGGACAGGTCCGAGGTCACTGGAAGGATCGGTGAAACACCTGAATACTAAGGTTAGTACCGGCATTCCAACGTTGACGAGACAGGTCGAAAGATGAGGAGATGAGATATGGCGCCCACAAGCATCAAAGTTGAGCCCTTCGTCGAGAAGTGTTGGCTGCAGGTTTCCTACGTGCTCGACACGCTGATCCAGACCAGAACCGACCAAGGTGAAATCCTGGCTCCGGGCACCATCGGAAAGCCCCGCACCTCCGACCAGAGCGGAAAACTGACCTTCAACGTGGCGGTCCCGTGCGATTTCCCCTCTTCGTGGCTGCGTAGTATCGGCATCGAGCGGCCCGACTGTTCCCTCCGCGCCGGTGAGGAAGAGTCTGGTGACGCCGATCATCACATCTTGAAGCTCTCTGTGGACCAGTTTCCGCCTTACATGCAGGAGCATCTCAACTTTTTCCGGATCGTAGAGAACAGCATCGGACTGATCGATGTTTCTCCCGAAGAGCCAGAGCCTCGAGCGTTTCTCGGTTACGGATTGTACGCCGCCAGCGTAAAGGGAGAGGACTACGTCTTCGAAATCCCCGCCGATATCAGTGTGCGCCCATTCGCAGCCTTTCTCGGACTAGATCGGAGAAAGATCGTCCGCGAGGCAGTCCTCGACGGCGCCAGTGCGCCGGTCTGCGACACTCGCGGAATCCCGCTGCACAGTTTCACGGTTCCGATCGCCGTAGTCCGCAGACACTTCGCCGCTCAGACTGTAGATGGCCAGAAGACAGTCACCTTCACCGTGAAGCCCGCCTCCAAGCCCGGCAATTGACCCCCGTGGCGCAGAGACTCTTCTCTGCCGCGTCGAGACTCATCTCGACGCTTTTCGCAAGTCCGCCGAGTCTGTAGGTCAGTGCCCTTGCTCCAAATACTCGCGGACGCTCAGAGGCATTGAGCGATTTGGCCCTTCTCAATTCTCGGTAGGAACCCGCTCCACATGGTCGATCACATAAAAATCGACCGGTGTTTTCCGGCTTTCCAGCCGAAGGCCCAGCTTTTCTTGGAGTATCGTCGACAAAGATGGCATGCTATCCGAATTAGTCCCGGCATCATCGACTGACCATTCCAAATCGATATCGTATACGCCCTTGACTTCGGTCCCATCGACGACTGGCCGGTCCAGCATGTTGGAAAGCAAGCCGGCAAAGGTCGTCATGGTCACCTTGCCGGACAGCCGCCGAGCGGCGCCCGTAGAGGTATGGACGTCGCCCACCTCAGCATTAATCGCCTTCAATTTGACACCGCCTCGCGCTGGCCGCAGCACGTACGCACTCATGTTTCTCCGCTCCTCGTGAAGCGCCAGTTTAAAGCGCTCTCGGAGTAACGTCTGGAACATCGCCGGAAGTTGATCCCGCGAGGCTCCCTCGGGAAGCGTTGCCACAATATCGAAGCGCTCCGAACTGAGCCAGCCTGGTCCGGAAATCTGAAAATTCTTGATCCGGTAGGCTTGCGCAAGGAGATTCTGCAGGCTCACGTGGGCGAGCCCTACGATCCGCGGATCTCGGATCATCAGCCCTTCTTCGGAGGTGGGATCGGCACGCTTGATTGTGGCTACCTCAAAGGCCGGCTGGGAGACTTGACCCCATGCACCGCCCGTTAGTGCCAGAGAACAGGTCAATCGCGTGATCGAGTTCATGCGGTCCTTTGAAAATTGACGATCGTTCAGCCAAAAAGTCTTGGTTCCTCTTAGATATGCACGGGCCCGAATCGGAGAACCCGGCCGGTCGAGACGGTGACACCCAATCCAAGTATTTCTTCCGCGTCGTTTCAAGACTTTATCCTCCGAATGGCCTTCTGCACCGCCACCCACGTGCTTTCATCAGAGTCAGATGAAGTCCCACGCTACGGGCCCCCGCTCCGCCGAGGGCAAAGCCCGCTCCTCCATGAATGCCATGAAAACCGGCATCTATGCCAAGTCCCTGCTCATCCCCGGCGAAGATCGCGCTCACCTCGACGCCCTTACCGCCGAATACTATCAGCGATACCGGCCCGCCGCACCCGAACAGCGTGACCTCGTTGACATCCTCATCCGCAGCACCTGGACCCTCCGGCGCCTCGCCGTCGCCGAAGCTCAGCTCTATGCGTACGAAATGAACAAAGCCTATTCCCCCAGCGAGGAGGCACCCATCGGACAGGCCTTTGACCTCGCCGACCGCACCCTCGGCCGTCTCCACCGAATCGTCAACTCCGTCCAGCGCAACTACCGCGACGCCCTCCGCGATCTCGAGCGGATCCAGTCCCTCCGTGCGCCCGCCGCCAGCCCCGAGCCGCCCTCGGAGTCCGTTTCGTCAACCCCCAGCCGAGCGAAACGAGCCCAAAATCCGGCCCAGCCCCCAACCCCTAACCCCCAACCCCCAGCCTTTAAGCCCCAACCCCTAACCCCAACCCCGGCGAGCCAAGCGAGCCTGGCTTCGTGTGCCCCACCTTCACACCTGTAGTCCGGCCCACTCGTTGTTGACCCGTCCGAAGATCAGCTAAAATAAAGCCTTACCAACCAGGACACCGGTTGTACCGAGTGGCGTTTCCCGTGCATCAGAGTATTCGTAACAGCGCAAAGTGGAAAGGTATGTTTGCATGAAGTTTTTCAGGCGCGCGCGTTTGGCCGTTCTTGCGGCTGGTCTGTGCGCATCGGGTGTCGCACCCCTTGTGGCCGAGCCCCAACAGCAACAACAGCAACCGCCGTCCACGCCTCCGGCGGGGACTCCGCCCCAGCCTGCGAAACCGCCGGCCGGGACACCCCAACAACCGCAGCAACAACCCCCAACGCAGCCGCCGCGAAACCCTTTCGAAACCGTCCCTCAGGCTCAGCCGGAAACTAACCAACAGCCGCCCGCGCGTCCTGCGGGGCAGCCTCAGATGGAGGCCCCCAAACCCACGCCGACGGCTCCTACGGGTCTCAATGGCCAGGTTATCGAATCCATCGAATTTCGTGGCGCCCGGCGCGTTCCGCAGGACACCCTGAAGGCCCAGATCACCCAGCGGCCAGGCGACCCGTACGCCGAAGATATCGCCCGCCGCGATTTCATGATCCTCTGGAACACCGGCCGCTTCGACGATATCCGCCTCGAAACCGAGCCCGGCAAAGACGGCTTGATCGTGCGCTACATCGTGACCGAACGCCGCGTCATTCGCTCCATCGATTATCAAGGTATTCATTCCGTCACTGTTTCCGAAATCCTAGACCGTTTCAAGGAGCGCAAAGTCGGCCTTTCCGTCGAGTCCCAGTTCGATCCCGATAAAATCCAGCGCGCCTCCATCGCCCTCAAGGATTTTCTTGCCGAGCGCGGCCACCAGTACGCCACCGTCGAGCCCCAGGTGGAGCAGATTCCTCCGTCTTCGCTGAAGGTCGTCTTCAACGTCAATGAAGGCCCCAAAGTGAAGGTCGGCAAGATCGACATTGAGGGCAACAACGCCTTCAATGACCGCTGGGTAATCTCCCAGATGAAGAACCTGCACGCCTACGGCATCCCGCATTCGGTCATCGCCGAGAGCGTTTTCCCCAAGACGTTCGACGAGGCCAAGCTCGAGGAAGACAAGGAACGTATCCGCCAGGCGTACCAGGACAAGGGCTACTTCAACGCCACCGTGCTCGATGAGACCGTCAACATCGTGCCGCGGGGCGGCCGCGGGTGGCGCCTGCCTCTGATCAAGATGAACAACCCCGGCATCTATGCCGACATCACGATCCCCGTGCAGGAAGGCCGCCTGTATCACCTCAACGAGGCGAAATTCCAGGGCGTGAAGTTGTTCCGCGAACCCACGGTGCTGCTGAACCTCTTCGGCATGCATCAGGGCGACGTCTTCTCGACCGACAAGCTGCGCAAAGGCATCGAGAACCTGCGCAAGCTCTATGGCCAGTTCGGCTACATCGATTTCGTTCCCGAGCCTTCGTTCGATGTCATCCCGAACACCGACAAGATCGATCTCACCATCACTGCCGATGAAGGCCGCCAGTTCTTCATCCGCCGCATCGATTTCTCAGGTAACACCACCACGCGCGACAAAGTCATCCGCCGCGAGATCCTGCTCGATGAAGGCGACATGTTCAATACCCAGTTGTGGGACTACAGCATCCTCCGGCTGAACCAGCTCGGGTATTTCGAAATGCTGAAGAAGGATGAGGCGGCCACCATCAACCGCAATCCTCAGTCCAATACCGTGGACATTACCCTCAAGGTCAAGGAGCGCGGCAAGAACTCGATCGGATTGAACGGCGGCGTTTCGGGTATCGCGGGAAGCTTCGTTGGATTCAACTACTCCACCAACAACTTCCTCGGCTTGGGTGAAACCCTCTCGCTCGAATCCCAGCTCGGCACCCGCATGCGCAACGTGAGCCTGGGTTTCACGGAGCCTTACTTCCTCGATCGGCCTCTGCAACTCGGTTTCGTGGTTTATCTGCGCCGTTTCGACTTCAATCAGGGCCGCGAGGCGTCGATTCTGGCCGGTCAGAACCTGATCCCGCTCTACAATCAGTTGGGCACGCAGAACCTGCTCAACTACGTGCAGAACAGCCACGGTGTTAACATTTCGGCCAGCTACCCGCTGCGCCGCAGTTTCGCGCGCGTCGGTGTGACCCTCGGGTATGACATCTCCAACGTCATCACCCAGACCACTGCCGCCACCAACTACTTCCAGTACATTAATTTCTCGGGCGTCGCCGGACCCAACTCGCTGGATGGCATCCGCACCGTCCACGTAGTGCCGTCTTATTCGTATAACACCGTCAACCACCCCATCGATCCCACCGGCGGCCGCAGCCTGTTCATCTCCACCGATATCGCCGGCAGCGTGTTGGGTGGCAACGTCAACACCATCAGCCCCACTATCGATGCCAAGTATTTCAAGCCGGCTCCCTGGCACAAGACTCACATCCTGGCTTTTCACGCGATGACTTCGATCATCACCGGGTACAACGGCAAGTACGTACCGCCGTTCTCCCGCCGGTTCATGGGCGGTGAGCAGGATATCCGCGGTTTCGAAATCTGGGGCATCACCCCGATCGCGTTTATTCCCTCCTCCACGCCGGTAACCGTGCTCAATGACGATGGCACCGCGCGTACCCAGAAGACCATCAGTAACGGCGCCGTGGTAAGCACTCCGGTGACCATGACGGTGCCTTCTTACCAGCTCATCACTCCCGGCGGTGATGCCCAGGCACTCTTCAATTTCGAATACCGCATCAAGATCATCGGCCCGGTTACGCTGGCGCCGTTCTTCGACGCCGGCGTCGACAAGATCCTGCGCGCCAATCAGCTCACCATGGTGGCCAGCCGCGTGAACGATCTGAACTCGCAATTCCCGCAGGCCGGCTTCACGGGCCAAGTGCAGATTGCGCCCGGCACCGAACGTCCGCGCGCATCCACAGGGCTGGAATTGCAAGTCATGCTTCCCGTGGTGAACGCGCCGTTCCGCCTGTACTTCGCCTACAACCCGTCGGTGGTTCGCGAGTACCTCCAGCCGCCGATCGTGGCGGATCGTTCCTCGTTCCCCAACAACGCGACCTTCTTACAGTCGGTCGCCACCTATGGCCAGGCGTACCCGTTCTTCGAGAAACGGACGATGTTCCGCTTCACGATCGGCAGGACCTTTTAACAGCCAGGCAGTCTGTCAATGTGGTAGTATTTTCACACCTAGGAGTTTTTAGCTTGAAGAAGAGTTTTACAGTTCTCCCCACTTTGGTTTTGGGAATGGCCGCGATGGCAAACGCCCAGACCGCGGTCCCGACCAAGGTCGCGATCATTCACATTCAGCAAGCCATCGTCAACACCAAGGATGGCCAGAAGGCTCAGGCCGACTTGGGCACTCGTTTTGGCCCCAAGCGCTCAGCCCTGGAGAAGAAGCAGTCGGATTTGGCCAATCTTCAAGACCAGTTGAAGAAGGGCAGCGCCACCATGAGCGATGACGCCAAAGCCAAAATGGCACGCGACATCGACGCCCTCAACAAAGAGTTGACCCGCGGGGGCGAGGACTACGACGCCGAAGTGCAGCAGGAAGAAGGCAAGATCATGAACGATCTTGGCCAGAAGATGCTCGACGTCGTGGGTAAGTATGCCGCCCAGAATGGCTATGCCATGGTTTTGGATGTGAGCCAGCAGCAGACCGTTCTGTGGGCCGATCCTGCCGTAAACATTACCGCCGAGTGCATCAAGTTGTATGACCAGGCGCATCCCGGCACCGGTGCCGCGCCGGCTCCCGCAACTGGCACGCCGGCGGCCACCAAGCCGACCCCGCCTGTGGTCCCCCCGGGAAAGAAGCAGTAAGCAGCCGCTTTGCCGGTTGTGTTGTAATGGTTTATGTCGGGGCCGGGCACTCCCGGCCCCGTTTCATCTTTAGGAGCATCGTAGTTTGAAACTTCACACCGCAGTCGTTTCCGCAGTGATGTTCGCCATCTCTGCATGGGCTCAGACGCCCGCGCCGGCCCCGGCACCTCCTGCTGCCGGCAAAAACCCGATCCGGGTGGCCACGATCCACATCCAGAACGCCATCATCCAAACCAAGGAAGGACAGAAGGCTGCGTCTGACCTGCAGGCCAAATATCTGCCTCGCCGCCAGGAACTGGAGAAGAAGCAGAGCGACATCACCGCGATTCAGAATCAGATGAGGACCGGCAGCGCCACCATGAGTGACGCCGCCAAGGCCAAGCTGCAGCGCGATTACGACACCAACAGCAAGGAGTTCAAGCGCAACGCTGACGATTTCGAAGCCGAAGTGCAGCAGGAAGAGAACAAGATCATGAATGGCCTCGGACAGAAGCTCATGGACGTGGTCATCAAGTACGCCACCCAGAACTCGATCGCCGTCGTGGTGGATGTCAGCAGCCAGAGTTCCAACGTCTTGTGGGCCGATCCTGCGATCGACATCACCAACGAAGTGATCAAGCTCTACGATCAGGCGCACCCTTCCGCCGGCGCCCCTCCGGCTCCCGCTCCGGCAAAGCCGCCTGCCGCTCCTCCCGCCAAGAAGTAGGAAGATGGCGTTTCTGATTGCGGTCGCGCTGTTCCTGAATTGTCCTCCGAGTCAGGCACAGGCGCAGGCACCAGCGTCAGGGCAACTCCTGGAATTCGAAGTCGCGTCCATCAAGCCGAACAAAACCAATGAGCGGATGTACTACGGACTTCGCAACGCCAGTCTGACTGTCAGGAACATGCCAGTGAAGGGCCTGATCCAAATTGCCTACGGGAAAAGAGACTTCCAGATTACCGGTGGACCGGCCTGGATTGCTTCGGAGTGTTTCGATATCGATGCGAAAGCGGAACGCCCGCTAAAAGCCACCCACGATATGGAGAAATCGCTCCTGGCAAGCAGGTTCCATTTGCAGCTTCACCGCGAGACCAAAGAAACCGCCCTCTATTCTCTGGTTGTCGCCCGTGGCGGCCTCAAGATGAAATTATCGGCCGACCAGACCGACCCGGAGAAAGGCGGCCCAAAAGAACTGGCCCAGGGACGGATCGTTGGTGAAGGCATCCCCCTGTATGTGATTATGAATCTGCTTTCGAACATGCTGGGCCGCGCTGTCATCAATAACACGGGCCTCACCGGCAAATTCGACGTCAATCTGCAGCCCGTTCCCGATTCGCTGCAAGTGCCGGCTGACCCCGCGGACCCCCTGGCCCAGGCGGATGCCTTGAATCTCGCCATCATTGACGCGGTCGAGAAGCAGTTGGGGCTGAAACTGGAATCCATCAAGGCCCCAGGCGAAGTTCTCGTAATCGATCACATTGAGCGTCCATCCGCGAATTGAGCCGCGCTAATTCTTAGGCGTGCTCTTCTTCCGCTCGCCCCAAGTCGGCGGCGCAGGCTCCGTCGTCATACGCGTCACCGGCTTCTCCTTCAGCATCCGCATCGCTTCCGTCACTGCGCGCTCCAGTTGCGGATCGTGTCCCGCGATCACGTCTTTGGGCCAGTTCTCGACGTCGATATCCGGGGCCGTCCCTTCGTTCTCGACTGCCCACTTGCCATCCCGCGTGAAGAACCCGCCGCGAGGCGCGATCATTGAGCCGCCGTCCACAAACGCCGGCGTATCGGCCGTATGGACCAGGCCGCCCCAAGTCCGCTTGCCCACCAGCGTGCCGACATGCCGCCGGTGGAACATCCACGGCATGAAATCCCCGCCGGACCCCGCCATTTCATTGATGATCATCACCTTCGGCCCCCAGATTCCGGCCGAAGGGCTGGTGAAGGGATAACGGTCACCGGCGACATTGTTGAAGTACCCGTCGAACTCGCGCTCCAGCACATCGATGATGTAGTCCGCCGCCGAGCCGCCGCTGTTGTAGCGCTCGTCCACCACCACGCCCTGCTTGTCCTGCTGCGCAAAGAAGTAGCGGTTGAAACTGGCGTATCCGGGCTGGCCCGTGCTGGGCACGTAGACGTAAGCCAACTGTCCGTTTGAGAGCTTGTCCACTAGCCGGCGATTGGCTTCCACCCAGGCGCGCGTGCGCAGGCCCTGCTCGTTCGCCGTCGGCAACACCGTGACCTGCCGCGCGCCTTCCATCGAGGGACGGCTGTTCACGGTGAGCACGGTCTGATGGTTGGCGGTGCCGTCAAGCAGCCGGTAGATATTGTCCGGCGCCTTCAAGGGCTCGCCGTTGATCGCCAGGATGAAGTCTCCCGTGTTGACATCCACTCCGGGCGTCGCCAGCGGCGCGTTGAGTTCCGGATTCCAGCTCTCGTTGTCGTAGATGCGGGTGATCTTGTAGTAGCCGTTTTCGATGGCGAAATCGGCGCCGAGCAGGCCGCCGGGAGAGGGCGGCAGCGCGGGCATGTCGCCGCCGCGCACGAACGAGTGGCCCACCGCGATCTCCGAACCCATGTTGTCGAGCAGGTAGTTCAGGTCGGCGCGGTGATTGACGTACGGCAGCAACTGGCCGTACATCTCCTTCATCTTGGGCCAGTCCGCGCCGTGCATGTTGGGGACATAGAGGTAGTCGCGCTGATTGCGCCAGCCTTCGTAGAAGATCTGCTTGAACTCTTCCTTAGGTTCCAGGTACATGCGCAGCGAGATATTGATCCGCCCGGTGCCGGCTTGCGGCGCCGCGCGATCGGCATCCACCAGGAAGACCGCGGGACCCGCAGCCGCCGTCGCGCCGCCGCGGCCTCCACGACCGCCCGCGCCTCCTCCGCCCGTGCGATAGACCAGCTTGTGTCCATCCGCGCTGACGTCGTATCCGGCCACTCCGGTCGCGAACGGGGCCGCGCGACGATCGCTGATGCGATACCGCATCAACACCGCGCCACCGCCTCCTTCGCCTCCCGGCGCGGCCCCACGCCCGCCTCCCTCCGGAGTCTCGACGTAGTAGACCGTGCCCGCGACACCGGCGTGCAGCCGTGAGTACTGCCGCGCCGGAATGCCCGGCACCGCGAGAATCCGATGCTGAATCCCGTCGAAGTCGATCTGCACCGTAACCGGTCCGCGAGGCGCCGGCGGCGCGGGCGCATCGCCTTCCTGCGCATTGGCGCCGCGTCCGCCGCGTCCACCTCCTCCTCCGCCCGCCGGAGCGCTACCCACACCCTTGTCCTCATCGCTTTCGGGAAGCAGCGGGCTCGCCTCGCCCTTCTTGAGCACCGCCAGGTACAGTCCGAAGTTCTCGTTGTGATCGTACGAGGTCATGTCGAGCCACTGCGACTTCAGACCGAAATCCGTAGAGGCGAGGAACCACAGATACTTCCCGCTGGCATCCCAAGCCGGCCAGACCGCGTCCGCCAGCGCGTCAGTAAGCTGCTTCGACTCCCCGGTCTCCACGTTCGCCACGAAGATCGCGTGGTAGAGCGACTTCAAACGGCTCGAGTATGCCACCCACTTTGAGTCGGGACTCCACACCGGATTCAACGTCCGCTCCGGCACCATCCACGGGTCGTTGCCCACGATCTTCGTCTGGCCCGAGGCCACGTCGAGCACCCAGACCTTCAGGTTGGTGTCCGTGTACACGATCTTCTTCGAGTCCGGCGACCACGACGCCGTGTAGTAGTGGGTGGGATGGGGCAGCGTGATCTCGCGCGGCGGCGTCAGGCCGTCAGGCGTCTCGATCACCAGCTTGTACTCGCCCGAGCGATCGCTGAAGTACGAGATCGACCTGCCGTCCGGCGACCACGAAGGCTCGTGTTCGGCTGAGCCGCTGGAGTGGGTCAGGTTGCGGACGTCGCCCTTCTCCGCAGGCACGGTGAAGATCTCGCCGCGAGCTTCCACGGCCAGGCGCTTGCCTGTCGGAGAGAGCACCAGGTTGCTCATGCGGCTGGTGATGTCTTCCCACTTCGGCATCATCCAGGGGAAATCGCCAGTGGCGGTGATGTTCACGATCTGCGCCTTACCGGTCTTCGGGTCGAGCAGGTGAATGAAGCCGGCCTGTTCGAATACCGCGACGCCGCCGCCGGTGTCGAGGGTCTTCACGTCGAAGTCGGTGAACCTGGTCTGCTGCGCCAGTTTCTTCGACTTGGTGTCGTACGACCAGACATTGGCCACTCCGTCGCGATCGGAGATGAAGTAGACGGTGTCGCCGAGCCACGCCGGGTCCATGTCCTTGGAGTCGGTCCACGGCGGCGACACCAGGTCGAAGGTCTTCAAATCGACGATCCAGATGGGGCGGTTCTGTCCTCCGCGGTAATTGCGTCTCTCCTCGTCCCAGGAGTTGTTCATGCGGTAGGCGATGTGGCTCCCATCGGCGGAGATCTTGCCCTGATATCCGCGCGGCAGTTGCATGGGCTCCTCGACGCCGCCTTCTACGGGAACGGTCCAGAAGCGCGGCGCCGCACTCGGTGCCCAGGTCGCGCGGGCCGAGGCAAAGACCACGGACTTCCCGTCGGGCGTCCAGCCCTCCACCGTATCGGAGCCCGGATGCCAGGTGAGGCGCTTCGGCTCTCCGCCTTCCGCGGGCATCACGTAGACGTCGGTGTTCCCTGCGTACTCGGCGCTGAAGGCGATCCACTTGCCGTCGGGCGAGAAGTGCGGATTGCTGGTCTGGCCCTGGAAGCTGGTGAGGCGGCGCGCCATGCCTCCGGAGCGCTCCACGATCCAGATGTTGTTCGCATACGCGAAGGCGATGTGGGTGGCGCTGACGGTGGGCATGCGCAGCAGCCTCGTAGTGCCCGCGGCGTAAGCCGATGTGATCAGAGAGGCGACCGCTAATACGAGCGAAAGACGCTTGGACATAACTAACTCCTCGGAACCGTTTCGCTACAGTTTATACGAAAGCGGCGACGTGGAGAGGATCACCCACCTGCTCTGGGGCCGTGCCAGACATCGAGGGCGGCCGTGCCTGCCAGCGCTGCGTCGAGCGCGCGCCCGATCCGCGCTTTGATCGCGGCGGGCAAGGCCTCGAATTGCGGGCTGTACACCATGAAACTGAGCGGATAGCGGAACAGGCGAGTCTGCAGGTCAAAGTCGCGGAGGGAGCGGCCTTGCCGATCGCACGGACCGCGCCGCGCGAACGCCTTGCTAAAAGCCGACGCGGCCAGAGGGTGCCGCAGCGGCGCCTCGTCGGCGAAAGTCATGTAGCGCACGACTGCCGCTATCTCTTTGTCGCTCGGACCGGCGCCCATGCGGGCTTCCCAACCGAGACGAGTCAGCAGGTTCGTCATCTGGGTTTGGTGTTCGAGTGTCATCAATGCTACCGGGTCGCTGGTGGGGCTGAGGTAGCGGCTCGCATCGAAGACCGGACGCACGCGGGAGAGCGTCTCCGGTTCGGCGGGATCGATCGCCACCGAGTCCGCGCGGCTGCCTTGGCCGAGTGAGCTAAGAAGCCACCCGCCCCATCGATCGGCGAAGGCCGTCCGATGGTCGGTGATGATCGCTCCGGCGGGCGATGGCGATCCCATCGGGTTCGGAAAGACCGAGCCGACGAAGATGCCGGGCACACCTTGCGTCGCGGGACCCTGATGGCACTTGAGGCAGACATCGCGGCGATGGAGCAGCGGGCGGTCGGACTTCTGCGCGTCGAGCGTGTAGAAGACTACGCCTTGCCTGGGATCGAGCGAAGCTACTTCCAGAACCTCGCCCCCGGGAACGTAGCCGATCGCGACGCTGTCGTTGAAGTAGATGGCGCGCGGATTCCTGGGTGAGATCTTGGAGGATTGGAAGCTGGTCTTGGAGAAGACCAGGGTCTGTGAGTCGATTGTGAGGTCGAGGTGCTGGAGGAGGCTGGGCAGGTATCCGAACGGACCGCTCTCAAAGTCGAGCTGCGCCGCGCCGCTTTCCAGACGCTTCGCAAGCGACGACGCCGGGTCGGTAAGATCGCTCTCGAAGTAGCGAATCGCCGGATGCGCGATTGGCAGATTGTCGGCGTACTGCTGCGCGAAGGCGCCGGCGGCAAGGAGAGCGATGCCGATAGTCCACTTGCCGCAGGTCACTCTGACTAACCTCGGCGACTTGGTGTACACCCGAAAAGCGTCGAGATGAGTCTCGACGCGGCAAACAGTAGTGTTCTTGGGCTGCTTCGCCGCCATGGATTCCGATGAAAGCGGCGCGTTCGCCAAGCCGATAGGCTCAGCCACGGTACACGCCGCGAACCCCCAACCCCCAACCCCTGCTTTCAAGGGTGTTTGCGCCACGTCACCGGCCGGGTTCTTTGGTGCCGGGTTCCTTAGTGCCGGGTTTGGCGGGCGCTGGCGCGGGCGTTGCCGGCTGCGCGCCCCGGCGCGGAGTCGCAGTATCTTCCTTCGGCGCGACCAGGCATTGATCGGACCGGCAGTTGTGCGAATTGGGCGACCCCAGCTTCTCCAACAGCGCGACTGTCTCCGGATGCGGAATGCCGAAACGATTCGGTCCGTTCGCCATATCGGCCACGGTGTCGCCGGCCTTCGTGCGCACATCCACCTTGGCGCCCTTCTCCACCAGATAGCTCACCATCTCGTTATTGCCGATGTACGCCGCGCCGTGGAGGGCGGTATAGCCGCGCGCATCCACGGCATTGAGGTCGTTGCCCAGTTCGACGCAGTACTTCACGGCAGGCAGCGGCGATCCCGGTGCGTTGGTCGTGAAGTTGGCGCCCCAGCCGATTCCTGCCGCCACCATCAGCGGCGTGTCACCTGCGGTGTTGGTGAGTTTCGGATCGGCCCCGTGCTCGATCAGGAGCTTCATCGCGGCCATGTCCGTGGACTGCGCCGCCCGCCAGAACGCCGTCGCGCCCGCCGGATCGACCCACGTCACATCGTGCGTGAAGCTGCGGAACCAGATCTTCTTGCCGAGGCGCGCGTTGACGTTCGCGCCGTGGTCGATCAGCGCCTTCATCAAGTCGAGGTAGTTCACCTGCTCCTGTTCGGTGATCGGTTGCGGGAACCAGGCATGCGGCGCCCACTGCACGTCGATCACGGTGTAGAGCGCCGTCAGGCCGGCCTCGCTCACCAGATTCGGGTCCGCACCGCGATCGAGCATCATCTTAGCGACATCGAGGTGGCCGTTGACGATCGCCATCACCATCGGGCTGATCTTGTCGCCGGTGCTCACCTGGTTGATGTCCGCGCCACCTGCGAGCAACTCGCGCGCCGCGTCCATCTGCCCATCGCGCGCCGCATACAGCAGCGCCGTCATGCCGCCCATGTAGCTTGGTCCTACCTGGCGAGGTGCGAACTGCCCGCGTCCGCCATTGGCCGCCGGGTCGCCCGCACGGCCGCCGCGTCCCGAGCCGGGCAAACCGGAATCAGTTTTCTCGGCGTCATCCGCTGCCGCTGCGGTCGCCGCCGCTGCCGCACCTCGGCCGGCCCGCGCCGGTGCGTTGGGCACCACGTTGCCATCTACGTCGAAGGTCACGCGCTCCAACTTCGCGACATTCGAACTCAGATTCGGATCCGCGCCACGCTTCAGCAGCAACTTCACGACGTCGGCGCGATTGAGTGATGCGGCGAACATCAGCGCCGTCTGCCCGTGCGCCATTTCCTTCGCCTTCACGTCGGCGCCATGATCGAGCAGCAACTTCACCGCGTCGGCGCCCCCCGAAGCTGCCGCGATCATCAGCGCGGTGGTCCCGTTCGACTTGACGGCGTTGGCGTCTGCGCCTGCCTTCAGGAGCCTCTCCACCATGCCCGCGCTGCCGTTGGTGCACGCCATGAACAGCGGCGTGATGGAGCCTTCGCGAGTCTCGGCCTTCACATCCGCACCGGCGTCGAGGAGCATCTGCGCCATCTCCTGATCGTCGCGGAAAGCGGCCCAATGCAGCGCAGTGGCGCCATCGCCCTGCGACGTATTGATCGGAGCTTTCTCCTTGAGAAGAGAACGCACGGCGGCCTTATCGCCGCGCATGGCGGCATCGGCCAGGCGAGTGTCGGGGCCCGCGGCCGCCAGCAGGGCCGCCATCGAAAGTCCGCAGAGTAAGCCTTTCTGTAACACGGTTCCCTCCTTTAGATCGCAACTTCTCCGGTGCTATCGCCAATGCTTTCCTGATTTACGCCCAGCTTGTGCAACATAGTCAGCAGGACATTCGCCATTGGCGTACTGTCTTTCGTCCTCACATGCAGATTGCCCTTGAGATGCCCGCAGGCGTGGCCTGCCAGGAAGATGGGCACGCGCTTGTGATTGTGCACGTTCGAATCTCCCATGGGGCTGCCGTACATGATCATCGAGTGATCGAGCAGGTTGCCGTCGCCATCCGGCGTGTTCTTCAGTTTTTCGAGGAAGTAGGGAATCATGCTGACGTGATATCGATTCAGCTTGGCAAACTCCGCTACCCGCGCGGGCGTTTCGCCATGATGCGAGCAGTTGTGGAAGGGCGTCTTCACGCCGCTCTCCGGCCAGACGCGGCCGCTCACATCGCGGCTCATCTTGAACGCCGAGACGCGCGTGGTGTCGGTCATGAAGCCCAGCGCCTGCAGGTCGAACATCAGCCGCACATGCTCTTCATACGAATCCGGCACGCCGAGAGGCGCCGCGGGCAACGCGCGCGCTTCACCCGATGCATTGTACTTCTCGATGCGCTGAATGCGCCGCTCGATCTCGCGCACATCCTCCAGGTAGGCATTGAGGCGATTTCGATCGCCGGCGCCGAGGCCCTTCTGCAAGCGCGCCACATCGTGCGAGATCCAGTCCAGGATGCTGCGATTCACCTTGCCGCGCGCGGTCCGCTCTTCGGGTGTCCCGCCATCGCCGAACAGATTCTCGAAGGCCATGCGCGGGTCGATGGTCATCGGCAGCGGACTTGTCGGCGACGCCCAACTGATGGTATCGGCATAGACACACGCATAGCCGTAATCGCAAGCGCCCGACGCGTCTACCATCTCGATGCAGAGTTGAATCGAAGGCAGTGGCGTGTCCTGGCCGAACTGCTGCGCGTAGATCTGGTCGATCGACGTGCCGGCGTAGTAGTCGGAGCCTTCGGTCATCTTCGGGTGCGCGGCGGTCAGGTACACCGCGCTCGAACGGAAGTGATCGGCGCCCTCCTCGGCGGTGGAGTGCGCGGTGGCGGGAGTCAAATCCGTATCGCTGACAATCGTGATGTAGTCGCGGAAGGGTTCCAGCGGACTGAGAGTCTGGCTGAACTCAAAATCGTGTCCTTCCTTCTCGGGTGACCAGTAGTGTTTGTTCGAGCCCTCCACGGTGCTGCCCGCCGCGCCGTGCACCATCTCGATACAAGCCAGGCGCGTCTTGGGCGCGGCCGCAGTTTTGCTCAGCGGCGTCTGCGCCGGGATCATCGAATCCAGCAGTGGCAGTGCCAGTGTGGCGCCCATGCCGCGAAGTACGGCGCGGCGGGATAAGTGCTTCTTGGTGATGAATTGCACCCGGTTGTTCCTCCTAATTTCCAGCCATCGGCGTGGTAGGCGCCGTTTCCGTCTCTTCGGCCCTTCGCATTTGGAAAGGCGCGCTCTTCACGATGCCCAGCACGAAAGACGAGAAGCGATTGTCATTGCGCGCCGCTTCCCGGCGGATCGAACGCACTACCGGCATGTCGTAGGTCTCCAGCACCCGCCCCATTCCGTAAGCCAGCAGGTTCTCCGCGAACGCGCTGAGATAAGAATCTGAGTGGTTCAGGATCGCCTGCCGCAGACTCGCCGGTCCATCAAGCCTGGCGCCGTCGAACATCTTGCCCGTGGAATCGATCTTGAGGGGGCCGTCGTTGGTGCGCCACAGGCCGACCGCATCGAAGTTCTCGAGCGCGAATCCGATCGGGTCCATCATCTTGTGGCACGACGCGCAGGCCGGGTCGGAGCGGTGTTCCTCCATCCTCTCGCGCACCGAGAGCGGGCGCGACAGCACTTTGCCGGTGCGCGCGTCGGAGTTCTCCTTGAGGGCCGGCACGTTGGGCGGCGCATTTGGCGGCGGTGTTCCGAGCAGCACCTCCATCACATACTTGCCGCGCGCCACGGGAGAGGTGCGGTTGGCGGTGGAGGTCAACGTCAGAATGCTGCCTTGTCCGAGCACGCCGAAGCGATTCGGGTCTGTCAACGGCACGCGTCGGAAGCGATTGCCGAGCACATTGGGAATTCCATAGTGCTTGGCGAGGCGCTCATCCACGAAGGTGTAGTTGGCGGTCAACAGGTCCAGCACGTTGCGGTCTTCGCGCATGATGCTGTCGAAGAGCAGTTCCGTCTCGCGCCGCATGGACTGCGCCAGGGTACGATCGAAATTCGGGAACAGGTACAGGTCGGGATTGACATCCTTGAGGTTCTGCAAGTGCAGCCACTCACCGGCGAAGATGGTGGCCAGCGATTCGGACTTCGGATCGGCCAGCATGCGGCGCACCTGCTTCTCGAGAACCAGCGGATCCTTCAACCGGCCCTGGCTCGCGACGGTCAGCAGTTGATCGTCGGGCGCGCTGCTCCAAAGGAAGTAGGAGAGCCGCGAGGCCAGTTCGAGATCGCTGATGCGATAGTTGTGACCGGGCGCCACGCCCGCCGGTGTGCGTTCGAAGCGGAAGACGAATTCCGGGCTCGAGATGACTGCCTGAATCGCGGTGCGTACGCCGGATTCGAAATCGCCCGAGTTGCGCCCTGACTGGTAGAAATTGAGAAGGCCTTCGAGATCGGAATCGGTCACGGGACGGCGATACGCCTGCCTCGCGATCGCCGCGACGATCTTCTTGGCGCAGGGCAGTTCGTCCGTACCCGCCGTGGGACGGCAGACGAAGATCTTGCGGCGGCTCGGCGTGTCCGAAAGCCCCGAGACTTTGTGCGGACCGGTGACCTGGAACTCGTGCAGGTGCGGGAGCGAGGTCATGCCGGGAATGTTGCCGGTGCTCACGTCGACCAGGCTCTGCTCGACTGGCCGAAACTCATCCTCGACTGGTCCATCGAACTTCATCGGGAACGACGCGGAGATGCGGTGCGGCCCCGCGCTGATGTGCACGGGAGGCACCTTGATTCCGTCATTGGATAGCTTCATCGAGGGGTTGATATCGAGCAGCGCAATCCGCTCGCCATCCACCGCCACTTCGATCTGCTGTCCCTTGCCCATGTTCTGCCCGAACAGAGGACCTTCGGGCACATAGTAGAACCCCAGGCGGAAGCTGTACTCGCCATCGGCTGGAAAGTCGTGGACGACCGCGATGCCGCCTCGCGTGCCGAATGGCGTACCGTCGACGTGACGCATCTGTGAGGCGACTCGCGGGATCGTGTAGGTGGAGGTCAAGGGGAGCGCCGTGGTGTCGCCGACCGCCTCACGGCTGATTCTGCCCGCGGCGCGGATATAGCCTTCCATCAGGGCCGGCGAGATGGTGAGCACGTCCGCCATGTTGTCGAAGCCGTGGCTCATGTCATCGGTGGGCAGGAGGGCGGTCACATCAATGTTGACGGCCAAGAGGTCGCGGATGGAATTGGCGTACTCGGTGCGATTGAGGCGGTGCAGCGCGGGCCTGCCCGGATTCGGATGGAGAGCGGCGGCCTGATCGACGGCGTTTTCGAGGGATGTAACGAATGCCTTCGCGGCCGGAGCGGCAGGACGTGGCAGTCCCGCGGGGGGCATCATGCCGGCGCCCACTTTGCGAATGACCTTCTCCGCCAGTTCCGGATTTTGCCCGGGGTGTGCCAGATCGAGCTTGGTGAGCGACATGTTCCCGGACTGCGCTTTATCGTTGTGGCAGCCGGCACAATACTGATCGACCAAGGCACGCTGAGGGATTGAGGATGGCGTCTTCGGAGGAACTTGGGCGTACACGACGGTCGCCGACAAGATCGCCATCCTGCAACAGAGCAGGCGTGTTTTCATGGAATTCCCCTCTGGAAAACTAACTCGTCACAGACCGCTGGGCGATACACCGGACGATGCTCCGTGTGTCGCACCTGTTACAACCGACCAGAATTATATCGGCGCGGATACCGGGTGTCAAGCGTATCTCACGTGCGTTGAATAGCATACAGCCGCACCGGCCGGAGGTGGGGTGGAGCTGAAGAGAGAAAATTTACGGGGAGATACGGTGGCGGGAGGTCCACTCTGAGGAAGAAGAATGAACGCTGAGAGGGCCAGAAGGCCGAGACGTGGGGGGCTTACACTTTGGCGCAGAGGGGAGATCGGGTTCGTCTCGGAGCCTCTGCGCCTCGGCAATGAAATCAGAACGGAATCGTTTGCGACGCTCGGAGTAAGGGCGCTGTTACGCCTTCATCTCTTTACCGCTGATCTGGACGTCGAAGCCGTCCGGGTCCTTGGTGTGGAAGCTATTCTCGGTGTCGGGACGCACGGGCAGGCCGCGGCGCTTGAGTTCGGCTTCGACTGCATTCTTGTCCCATGTCTCGATGGTGTAGGCGATGTGATCGACGCGCGGTACGGGGGTGGTAGATCCCTCGCGGGCATTGCGCGGTAGGAGGAAGGAGTCGCCAAAGGACAGGTTGCACTGGCGGCCAGTATCGCCACTCACTTTCATGCCGAGCAGATCGACGTACCAGTCGCGGGTCTTTGCGTAGTCTTTCACCTGGTAAGAGATGTGGTTGATGGTGACGGCTTTGAAGTGCTTCGCCTCGTCCGCCACGGCTGGCACGGCGGCCGCGGCAGCGGAAGCCACGGCAAGACTCTTGATGAGCTGCCGCCGGTTCATCTTGCCGTCTTCGAAATCCTGCAAAAGCTTCGCGATGATCTGTTCCATGGTGGTCCTCCTCTGATTGACCGTTTCCCTATGCTACACCCACTCGATCCGATCGAAGATGGCGCGCAGGCGTTTTCCTTTCGCGGGATTTATCGACTCGACGAAGGCTACGCGACCTTCCAGATGCATGCGAAAGTTCGGATGCGCCTCGCGATTCTGGCCGGCAGGACCGAGGCGCGCGCAGTTGGTGAGGATCGCCTTGAGGAGGTCGAAGTCGGGGCGCATCACGTTGACTCGCTGATTTGCCACCAGTCCGGCGAGATGCTGGCGCACGCCCTGGCGCATGATGCGCGTCTTGCGATGGTGTACGTGGAAGCCTTCCTCTTCCAGAATCGCGGCTACATGGAGGGAGAAGCGTTCCACGCGCCGGTCGAAGTCATCGCCCCCCGAGAAGGCGAGGTCGTCTGCATAGCGGGTGTAGTGCGCGCCCGCGGCGGCGGCCAAACCAGTGAGGCGGCAATCGACGCGATAGGCGCAGAGGTTGGCGAGCGCAGGCGAGGTGGGTGCGCCTTGCGGCAGGTGCGGCTGTGAGTAGAGCAGGCGGGCTTCCCAGAGTTGTTGGAGGTCGACGTCCAGGCCCGGTGAGTTCCAGGCGTCGTGCGGCGCCGCGTGGGCGCAGATGCCGCCGAGCCGATTGGCGACGGCTTCAGGATAGCCGACAGTGCGGAAGAGGGCCTGCAGACGGGCGCGCGGAATGGACGGGAAGAAGTCGCGCAGGTCCATCCGCAGGACCACGCGCTGGCCGATGTGTGGGGCTACGAAGGTACGGATCGACCGTCCTTTGACGAAGCCGTGAGCGGCTGGATGGGTGGGGATCTTCTCGAGAATGCTATTCAGGATCTGGCGCTGCAAGTCCTTGAGGCGCGGCTTCGGTGCTTCGATGAGGCGGAGACTGCCGGAGCGTTTGGTGAGTGGCCGGTAGCGGTAGTGCCGGAAGGGCTGGGAAGTGTGGCGGTCGTGCCCGAGGCAACGCAGGTCGGCGAACCACTCGAGGTCGTCTGGGGTGATGCCGAACCAGGCTGCCAATCCGCCGGGAGTCTCGATCGCGGGGACGGGCCAGGTTCGGGCGGCGGCGACGGGCCGCATTTGCGGTGGCTCGGTGAGCCAGTCATCAATCCGCAGACCACGCAGGTTCCGCACTTGTCGATAGGTGGGATTGCGGAGGAGAAAGGCGACGACCTCCTGCTCACGCGGTCGGACCTTGCCGGAGAAAGTCCGGATATAGCCGGTGGCGAGAGGTTTCAGCCAGTCCCAGCGTTTGCCCAAGGTGCGGGCAAGGCGCCCCACGGCCGCGCTTAGGGTTTGTGGGCCGGCGAGCAGAGATCGGGCGAGGATGACGGGGAGCGCGGGATTGGGCATTGGAAGGGCGGCGAATGACTCCAACGAGTCTCACTCTGCGTGAGGGAACCTTTGGTTCGCAAAGGCAAGCACTCACGCAGCGAAATGTCAGTTCTTCACGTTCCCCTGGGGTAACCCCAGAGAGGCAGGACAAACCCGAAAGTCCGAACCACGCCCGGCTTGGAGAGGATCGCCGCCCGAGAAGAATCATATCAAAGGATGAGGACGGCATCTCACCATCAACGCGGTCAGGCCGGCGCGCGAAGTTTCTATGAGATCCTGCAGCATACCGAATCCTCACTGCAGGGGCGATTTCAGAGTATCATATCTGGATTGGCGGAATTGAACTGCTGGGACGGCGGTAATGCTCCAACGAGTCTCACTTTGCGTGAGCTATCCAGCGTTTTGGCGCCGCGCCGCTCACGCCGCGAAATGTCAGTTCTTCACGTTCCCCTGGGGTGGCCCCAGAGAGGCAGAAACGAACCCGAGAGTTCGATCTACGCCTGGCTTGGAGCGTACCGCCGCCCGAGAGGCATGATAGCAGGTGGAGCGTCTGAAAATCGCCTCGGGAACGGGCACCACCTTTACGGTGTCTGATTCAGGTGTGAGTAGTTCTTGGGATAAACAGCGAGAGGCATGGCCGAGGGTCAGCGCTGCGTTGTTCTTCTGGTTGTGCGCGGTGGCGATTGCCGGCTGCCTGCTGAAGACGGGCGGTCCGTGGTTTGGACCGCTGTCACCCTCGCAACGGGCCATCAATATCGCCGCTCTTGCAAGTCCTCTGATTTTCTTACGCGCCGGCCTAGTGGCCCGCTGGAGGCCACGCTCCGCCAACATTCTGGGTTTGATCGGCGGACTCCTCGCGATGCCATGGTTTGTATCGACTGAACTGTCGCTTGACCCGTGGAGTTCCTGGGTTCTTCTCATCCATGATGAGGAAGGCGGATTCGCAACGCTTTGGCAGTTGAGAATCGTGTCGGTGATTTTGATCGTAGTTGCCGTGGGCTGCACGTCGATTTGGTTGCTTCCCGCCCGATTTCGCTGGCGCACCGCTCCGATGTACCGGACCACTTGGCCATCGCTCGTACTGGGCTTTGTCTGTCTGGCGGGTTGGTTCGTTCACGCTGCGTCGCCATACCTCGTCCCAGTCTGCACCAGAGGGTTAACTCCAGAATTCCAGGTACTCCATATCGAAAAGCGTGGGCTGCAAATCCGACAGACCGTCGTCAGTGCATTCCGGGATGCGAAGGTCTATGTTTCGCGGGATAGGAGATGGCTCTTCGGATATCGATTTGAACGCCGGCTTGAGCTGGGGGTAATGCCCGGCCGGCCTTGGCTTACTTTCGCGCAGTCGCCACAGGTGTGGAAACAGCAGGCTCTTTCAGTAAAGAACCTATTGAGATCGTGAGAGACCGAGAGCTGGTACGTTGTCCTCAGGGGCTCGCGACTTCTCATTTTCACGAACGACAATGGGGCCTCGCCACCAGCGGAGGTAACGGCGGTCCTGCGCGAGGTGGAGAAGATGACGGTGTTTGAGAGAACCTGGTTCGACGGTCGGGACGTTTGTCTGGGATTTCGTTATGACCCATTGTCAGAACTGGGCTATTTGGCTGCACGGGACCGGCGGCGCTTCTTGGTTCACGGTAGCTCTTGTTCGCGCACCCGGACTGCTGGGTTGCCGGGGGTCTAGCGGGGCTCGACATCGGGATTGCCGGGATCGATAGAACGCACGCCATCGATGGTGAAGTTGTAGTTGTAAATTTCCGGTTCGAGCGGGCGACCGTGATGCTCCGCACACCCTACTATCCTTCTCGATCGCCATTCGACTCCAGCGCGTGCGATACACTCATTCGATATGAACGACCAGAACAGCACCCCGAAGAACAATGCTCAGCCTGGCGACATAGCCCGGCGCGATTTTGTGGCTCTCTCGGTTGCGGCGGGACTCGTAGCCACCGCGGGAACGGCGGAGTCCGCCGGAATGGAACTCGTCGAAACCGATGTCGAGGTGAAGACGGCGGACGGAACCGCCGACGCCGCGTTTATTCACCCTAAGTCGGGCTCCTATCCGGGAGTACTGATTTGGACGGACGCCTTTGGTCTGCGTCCCGCGATGCGCGAGATCGGCAAGCGGATTGCGGCGGAAGGATATTCGGTGCTGGTGCCGAATCCGTACTATCGCGTCGCCAAGAATCCATATTCCGATGCGTCGAATTTCAGCTTCCAGAATCAGGCGGACATGGCCAAGTTGCGGCCGCTGATGACTTCCATCAACACGCCGGGGAACGCGGAGAAAGATGCGGCCGCATACGTCGCTTTTCTCGATGCGCAGAAGGAAGTCGACAAGTCTAAGAAGATCGGCACGCAAGGCTACTGCATGGGTGGGCCGCTGATCGTGAAGACGGCGGCGGCGTTGCCCGAGCGCATCGGCGCCGCGGCGTCGTTCCACGGAGGCGGACTGGTGACGGCGAATCCGGACAGCCCGCACCTGCTGGCGCCGAAGATCAAGGCGAGGATGTATTTCGGAGTCGCCGCCAGCGACGACTCGCGGTCGCCCACCGACAAAGACAAATTGAAAGAGGCCCTTGCCGCAGCCAAGGTGCCGGCCGAAATCGAAGTGTATGCGGGGACGATTCATGGCTGGTGCGTGCGCGATATGCCGATGCAGAACGGCGCCCCCATCTATAACAAAGCTGAAGCCGATCGCGCGTGGGGCAAGCTGGTGGCATTGTACAAGGCTGGGCTGGCGTAGATCGCGATGACGGCACTCACACAAACTGAAATCACAGTGCGTCGCGCCGCGCCGGCGGACGCGGCGGCATGCGGGCAGATCTGCTACGACGCCTTCCAGGCGATCAACACGGCCCACGGTTTTCCGTCCGACATTCCGGGAGTGGAAGCGGCGGTCGGCCTGCTCACGACGCTGTTTTCGCATCCAGGCTGCTGGTGCGCGGTGGCAGAGGCGGGTGGCCGGATCGTGGGCAGCAATTGCATCGACGAACGCTCGGTGATTGCGGGCATCGGGCCCATCACGGTGGATCCGCAAACACAGAACAGCGGGATCGGGCGCAAGCTTATGGAGGCGGCGATCGGGCACGCACAGGGGCGGGGCGTCGCGGGCATCCGGTTGGTGCAGGCGGCGTTCCACAATCGGTCACTGGCGCTGTACACGCAGCTCGGTTTTGAGATTCGCGAGCCGCTGTCGTGTCTGCAGGGGCGCACCAGGACGCGAAGCATTCCCGGATGCGCGGTGCGGCCCGCGACAACGGCGGACCTGGAGGCGTGCAACGCGATCGCGCGGCAGGTACACGGATTCGATCGGGGCGCAGAACTCGCGGAGTCCGTGAAAGCCGGCCACGCGCTGGTGGTGGAGCGGGAAGGGCGAATCACGGGCTATACGACGGGGCTCGCGTTTTTCGGACACGGCGTGGCGGAGAGCAATGTGGAGATGCAGGCGCTGATGGCTGCGGCGGAATCGTTTGGCGGGCCGGGGATTCTGATTCCGTCGCGAAATTATGGGCTGCTGCGGTGGTGTCTGGCGAATGGGCTTCGCGTGGTCCAGCCGATGACGCTGATGGCGATGGGCTTGTATAACGACCCGGCGGGCGCGTGGTTTCCGTCGATTCTGTTTTAGGCAGAGGGCCTCTCTGTGCCGCAGACTGGGGGAGGCCCGAAAAGCGTCGAGACGAGCCTTCGGCGCGGCAAACCGGAGCGTTTGCGCCACCTCAATGTATAGTGACTGGCAGCGTTTGGCCGGCGATACTCATGCTGCCGCTGAGGGATTGCCCTGTGGCATTGGCAGCAACGCGGAACGAGACGGTTCCGTTGCCTGCGCCGGCATTGCCGGAGGCGATCGAGAGCCAGCCGCTGTTGCTGGCCGCCATCCAGGGGCAACCGGGAGAGGTGGTCACCGTCGCCGTGCCCGTGCCACCGGACGAATCGAATTGCTGCGTGTCTGTCGTCACGGCGTAGGTGCAGGCGAGCGCGTCCGCCGAGACCGGCACGGTGGCCCACCACGTTCCCCATCTGCCGAGATAGTGGTCGGTTGGCGTCGCGGCGTACTCCTGAATCGTCCAAAAGGTCAGATCGTCCACCGGGTCCACAACAGTGCCGCTCACGTCGCCCCAGCGGTTGCTGCCTTCGTCGGCGCCCAATCCCGCATAGGGAGCTTCTCCTGGCTTGAAGACCACAGACGAGCGCATGGCGCCCAGTGGATCGCCGGACTTGCGGAGCGAGAAGGCGGCACTGGGATAATCGTTGGCGGTGAAACGCGCGTAGCCGATCAAGGCGTCGCCATCGTGATTCACGGAGATCGAGGGGAACGAGTAGAACACGACGTTCTGCGGATCCTCAATGCGACCCACTTGTAAGACTTCATTCCCGGACGGGTCCACCTGAAACCACTGAATGGCAGCCCGGGTGGGTGCTTGGGCCGGCAGGAAGACGGTTTGCGCGCACCAGACGGTGAGGCTGCGTAGAACACAGTTCTGCAAGCGGCTGTCGCCGGTGTCGACCTTGTACCAGATGCCGGGTTGCGGGGCGAAATCGCCGTAATTCGATCCGGCCATAGCCCACGGATCGCTGACCGGTAGTTCCGCGGCTCCGGGCACGAACATCTCGGCGCCGGCCGGGCCTTGGAGGATGCTGATGCGAACGCGGCCACCTTCCGCATCGGTGTAGGTCTGTGCGAAGTAGAGGGAGTCCGCTTGCTGGTCCAGGTCGACGGCGGGTGTAAATTGTCCTTCGGTGTCGCTGAACGAGGTGTATGCCGCGGAGGCGCTCTGGTACATGGCCGCTTTATCGAAGACAAAAATCTGCGTGCGTGAATAGACGCCCGTGGGCGGCAGCGCGTACAGGTTGGCAGAGAGCACAATCCAGTTTCGATTGAGACCAAGGACCGGATAGTCGGCCCATGCTCCATCCGCGCCCGTGCGAAGCGCGAATTGATCCCACGTGCCGCCGGGATCGGCCGTCTGCGAGATCGCCAGCAACAGACCGCCATCGGCGCCGCCGGGATTCATGCCCGCCGCCGCGATCCAGCGATCGTTCGCGGCATCGTAGAGAATTCGCGGGTCGAACACGCGGGCGAAGGGACCGAGCGCCGACCAGAACTGGTACAGATCGATCGGGTAATTCGTCCGCACTTCTCCGGTGCGGCTCTGGATCGTGACCTGCGAATTCAGCATGGTGACGACGTCGTGCGGGCCCACTGCGCCGCCGGTATCGGGCGGAGTTGCCTGGTAGGTATCCAATAGTGCCTGAAAGCCGGCAAATGCCGAATGGCCCGCCGCGGACTCGTGCGGAACGTCGCGGCGGACCGGGCCAGGGCTGCCGATTCGCTTGCTGGGAATGCGTTTGGGGCGGGGGATTGGCCGCGCAGCTTGCACTTGAATATCGCCGCGCGCTACGGCATCCATGTTCACAGTGACGTGAACATCGACTGAATGGCGCGTCTGGGCGTTCAGACAGAGCGCCAATAGAAATGGGAGACAGCGTCCCATTGGTTCGAACACGACGGTTCCGGGACATTGTCTCCCAATCGACTGTTGAATTTTTCTACGATTTTGAGGTTTGCGCGGAACGCTGGTTCAGTGCGTCGTCTCGTTAATACGGACCCTATCAGGCGATGACGCGCCGTGCAATCCTGGCGCGCAACGAGGCGCGCGCGTTAGCAAGCGGTCTGGCGATAGGTCGGTGGACTTCTGGAACCACCCATTAACGCGCGCGATCCGCATAGGGGAGTTTAGAAACGAACCCTCGCCACGATCTCGTTATCCTGAAGTGGCACGCGCGCAGGACGACCCGAGGGCTCTCCGACCTTGACGGGCTTTTGAGCGTCCGGCGGAGTGACTTGCTTCTGAGGGGGAGCCCCGGTGGGCTTCTCGTCTATCGGATCTCCGAGCCCGGCATCCCACCACACGGAACTCTGGGCACAGTAGACACTCAGGACGTCGAGCAGGCGCTGCAACGACGCAGCTTCGATGTCATTCAGGCCGCGCTTCTCGCCGGTCACACCCATGGTGGCTTCTTCCGGTGAGATCTCGTATTTCTGTTCTGAGAGTGCCGCGAATCTGCCATTCACCATAGTGCCGGATTGCACCACCCAGACGAGTTTGTGCGATTCGAGGTCCCAGGTGACCGAGCCGAGTTTCTTGACGACACCCTGGTTGGAATCGGGAGCCGGATCTTTAACGGGCTTCGACTGTGGATCGGCCGCAAACAGAGCCGCGGAGCAGGCAAGCAAGACACACGCTACGTTCTTCATCGGTTGTCTCCTCGGATTCGCCGGCCAACTGCCGAGGAGGCCCGGGAATCTGTTCTCCCTCAGAGCATTTTGTCTACCGTTGTGAGCTGTTGGTGCGGCATCGTCCGCAAGCTGGCGTCGTATGCTACACTGCGCGGGCGAGTTACGGGTGCGGAATCAATCGACGAATCATTTGAATCTCTGGAAGCAGCGGCTGGGTGCTGTGCCGTCTTGGGTTTGGGAAAGTCCCGAGCTCGAGACGCTGGTGTTGGCGGATAACGATCTCACCGCTCTTCCCCAAGAGATCGGGCGGCTGCATCAGTTGCGAATGCTGGATCTGGGACACAATCAACTGACGCAGGTGCCGGATTCTCTGGGTGGTCTTAGTTCGCTGACTGATTTCCTTTACCTCCACGACAATCGGCTCGCGACACTGCCTTCAGCGCTGGCGCGGCTCACAAGGCTGCGATATCTGAATATCAGCGATAACCAATTCACCTCGCTTCCGGAATGCGTCTGCGGCATGAGGGGACTGGTGGAATTGCGCGTGTCGGGCAATCGCCTGGTGTCGTTGCCAGAATCGATCGGCCAATTGACGGGGTTGCGCGAGCTGCATCTGCGGGACAATCAGCTCGCGGCGCTGCCCGAATCGGTCATTGGACTGACGGATCTTCGACACCTCGATCTGCGCGGGAATCCTCTGCAGAGCCTGCCGTTGGGTCTGGCAGAGTTGCCGCGATTGGAGAAGATCGATCTGCGGTGGGTCGAGACGCTGGCCGCGCCCGAATGGATCGGGAGGCTGGAAGCGCGCGGCTGCCTGGTGTACCGATAAGGGCGCGATTAGCTCCATGCTCTAATGAAAATATGCAGCTCAGGTTCTGTCTGTCCGCCGTTCTTCTTTGTCTGCCCGCCTTGGCGAAGTCGCCGCTCGAACCCGTACTGGTCAACAACACATCGACCGTGGAATTTGCATCCGGGGGAACGATTCGAATCCTCAACGCCACCGGGCAACTGGACGTGGAAGGATGGGACCAGCCGCAAGTGGAGATCACCGTAATCAAGTCCACCTATCGCGGGGCGTCCGCGAAAGAGCAGGAAAACGGGAAGCATGAGTTGGATCGTCTCAAGGTGACGACGGACCGCAAGAGCCCGAGCGAACTCGTGATTTCCACGGCATATCCGGGGCGCAGTTTGACGCGTCCGTTTCGCGGCATGACGGACATGACCTTGCAGTACCACATCAAGGTGCCAAACGACGCGCACCTGGTGATACGACACGACTCGGGGGACGTACGGCTGGACAACCTGACCGGCGAAATTGATGCCGAATCCCACTCGGGAGACATGGTGGCGTTACTACCATCGGCGGGTCACTACGAGATCGATGCCCGTTGCTCCGTGGGCGGGGTGTATTCGGATTTTGCGGGCACCCATCACACACGGCATCTGATTGGAGAGACCTTCGTGCAGGAAGCCTCGACGCCGGTGACCAAAGTCAAGTTGCGGGTCGGCATCGGTGGGATTCAGGTGCTAAAGATTACTCCCGCGGCGGTGGTACCTCACTCATAGCTTCGGCCGGACGCCTCTGCTATTCTCGCAGCATGCGAATCCTGGCACTGGCGAATCTGGCGATCCTCGGAGCCTTCGCGCAGCAATTGCCCGATGGCAAAGTGCTCATTGACGAGATGGGCAAGGGTAGCGGCCGATTCCACACGGTTCAGTACGCAAACCAGTTCGTCATGGAGACGACGACACCGAATGGACCCCAGAAGGTAACCTTCGAGTCCGCTGTCGTCAGGGTCAATCCAGGCAAGATGCGGACTGAAAGCAAAGTGCCTGGGGCAACCTTCATCATGGTTTCCGATGGGGACACGACGACCGTTTACACCTCTCTGAACAAAGAGTATGTGCGAGTTCCGGCTGCGCTTGGACCGGGCGACGTGATGAAGGCCATGGGAATGTCACTTCCCGACATGAGCCAGACGCATGTCAGTTACCAGACGCTACGGGAGGAAACTGTTGAGGTGGATGGCGTTCCGCACCTTTGCAATGTCGTGGAGGGCACCTTTCACAATCTGGAGATGGAGTTGCCGCAGAATCCGCAAATGAAAATGAAGATCGAGGAAGCCAGGATGACGCACTGGATCGATCGCAAGCTGGGTTTGGGCCTGAAGATGGACGTGGCTATGTCGATGCAGGTTGCGTCGATGCCCTCGATGAGCTTGCATCAGACGATGTTGATCAAGGATCTCAAATTGGACGAGCCGGTGGCCGATTCGGTGTTCGCTTTCACGCCGCCGGAGGGTGCGAAAGAGGTCAAGGAGATGTCGATTTTCAGCGCCCTCGTGCCGAAGAGCGAGATGGTAGGCAAAGACGCGCCGGCGTTCGACATCAAAGGGGTGGACGGCAAGAGTTACAGTTTGGCCGCTCTGAAAGGCAAACCAGTGTTGCTGGATTTCTGGGCTACGTGGTGCGGACCATGCCGCAAAAGCTCGCCCATCGTCGAGAAGCTCTATCGGGAATACAAGGAGCGAGGGCTGACGATCATTGGGGTGGACGTTGGTGAGGAGCGCTCGGTGGTGGAGGCATTTCTGAAGAAGAATCCGATGGCATATCCGTCGGCGCTGAGCGGCGACTCGGGAATTCAGGAAGCCTACAAGGTGAAGGCGTACCCGACCTTTGTGCTGATCGGATCGGATGGGAAAGTGGCTGCGGAGGAGATCGGCTTCAGCAGCGAGGACGTTCTGCGGGGGATGCTGCCGAAGGCGGGATTGGCTAAGTAGCGCGGCGCAAAACACAGTTCTTGTCTCGAGTGCGCTCCGAGTCTGCGCGTGAGAGGCTCCGAGGCACGGCGCGCGCCAGGGCAAAATGCTTTGCGGGCAGATTCACTGGACGCCCGAAAAGCGTCGAGATGAGTCTCGACGCGGCAAACATGAGTGTTTGCGCCACGTCTGGCTGGCACAAGGCAGCGTTAGTGCTTTACGACGCTTAGAGTGATCTGCGACGCGTATTGCGAAGAGTGGTGGATTGAATTGTGGGCCACCACGCCGGTCGACTCGTCGTAGTTATTGCCGCCGGTATTCAGGTTGCGGTCGAAGCGCGGGAAGTTGCTGCTCGACACTTCGATGCGGATCCGATGGCCGGCGGCGAAGTAGTTGCTGGTGGTCATTGGCTGGAGGGCCACTTTGTAGACTTTGCCCCGCTCCATCCACACCACCGGCTTCTCGTAGCCATCGCGATAGCGCAGGCGCTGAATCGTCTCGTCGAGGTTGTAAGCCGTGCCGTCGGGATAGACGTCGAGGATCTTCACGGTGATGTCGGTATCTTTCACATCGGAGGAAACGTAGAGCTCCGGTTCGATAGGGCCGCTGACTTCCATGCCCTCCTTCAGAGGCTCGCTGGTGTACACCAGAATATCGGCGCGCGCTTCCATTTTGCGCTGGTCGAATGCGCCTCCAGTGACGGCATTGCCGGTGCAGCAGACATTGCCGCCGTAGGAGGGCACCGGGTTCATCGGATCATAAGTGAAGCTGTCGGGACTATCGTTCGCGGGCTTGGTTGCCGCCAGCACACCGTCGCCATTTAAGCTGTTGGCTTTGCCGCCGCTGCTCAGATAGAGCGTCATGGGGTGCGCTCCCGGAGGAGGCCACGTCTCGGCGGTCTGCCACTTGTTGCTGCCCATCGTGAAATACTTCACCTTCGGCATGGTCTCGAGCACGTGGTTGTCTTCGCCCTTCAGAAAGTGATCGAACCACCCGTAGGTGAGGGCGTTGTAGTCGAGACGCGCGTCTCCCATGCTGCGCTCGCCGACGATGGTGTCCTCGGTGGCGCGCGTGTAGCCGCAGTGCAGCGTGGGTGCGATGATGGCGTATTGCTGATTGCCGATCTCCGGCTTTGCCGTCTTGCGCACGAAATTGTAGGCGGCCAGGTTTGGGCCTACTGACACGTCGTACCAGGACATGAACCAGAAGCCGGGAACGTTGATGGTCATGTTGTCGTGCCAGAGACCGCCGCGATACCAGGCGGGATCGTTGGGGGCGCGCTTGATCATCGCGCCGCCGGTGGAGACTTCCATGCGATCGGCGAAGATCCCGCGCGGGCCGCCAACGGCCTTGATGATGTCCATCTCGGGCAGGTGCTGGAGTGCCTTCGACCAGTCGACGGGCGGCATCTGCGGCGCGAGGTCGAACATTTTGGACGCCTGGATCAGGTCCTCCTGCGAAGTGCCGGGAGCGAACATCGGGCGCACCTGGTTCTGTTCGCCGTAAATCCACGCGATGAAGAGCATTTGCACGGCGCCGCCGCGATACCAGTTGCCCTGCTCATAATACGGCGCCACCCGGCCGACGCCCGCGCCGAATCCTTGCGGGATCATGGCCGCGAATGACGGGTTGCCCTGTGCTGCTACTCCTAATTGCCACTCGGCGGTGGACGAACAGCCGATGGTGCCGACCTTGGTATTCGACCACGGCTGTTCCGCGATCCACGAGATGGCGTCGGAACCGTCGGTCAGTGGCGGCCCGAGAATGTCGTACTGGCCTTCGGAAAAGAAGTGGCCGCGCTCATTCATTTCCACGTACGCGTAGCCACGCTTCACCGCGGTCAGTTCCGCGGTCATGTCCCGCGGCAGGCCGTTCCTCACGTCCCAGAAGTTGAAGTTGTAAGGAGTGCGCACGAAGATCACGGGATATTTCTTGGAGGTGTCTTTGGGGCGGTAGATGTCGGTGGCCATCCGCTTGCCGTCGCGCATGGGCACCATCACCTTGCGGTCAATGATGGCAATCGACTCGAGTTGCTTTTCGGTGTCGTTCCGCGCCGCGACCTGTTGGGCTGTGAGCCCGCCCGCCTGCGGTTGTGCACCGCCGCGATCGATGGCAATCAGTGCAATTCCGAATGACAGAATGATGAACAGTCCCGATCTTTTCAATCTCATGACAGCCTCGGTTTTCGTTGCAGACCAGTTTACCCATTTTTCCCGGCCTTTTGGCCTCATCACCTGGTGGACGCCCAAAAAGCGTCGAGAACAGTCTCGACGCGGCAAACATGAGTGTTTGCGCCACGGATCCATCAAACCGAACGGTCGGAAAATCCTGCAGCCCTTGACAACGAGTGCTTTCGATGGTTAATTCTTCTGAGCACCTCTTTCCTGATTATGTGAGGGAGTTAAGACATGAAAACTCGACGGACTCTGTTGTCCCGGTGCGGCCTCTGGGTGGCTGCACTGACCTTGCCTGTGATGCTGTGGGCTCAGACGCCCACCGGATCGATTTCGGGGGTGGTTCACGATGCCAGTGGCGCCGTGGTTCCCAACGCCGCAATCACGATGACGAATCGGGACACCGGGTTGGTTCGCAACCTGCTTTCGGAGACGGATGGAGCCTATGCTTTGGCGGCCCTGCCTCCCGGCGTGTACCAGATCAAGATCGCGGTGCCCGGTTTTCGCACGCTGATTCGCGAAGCTACGGTGGAGACAGGATCGGTCACCACGGTCGATCTGCGTCTTGAAGTGGGTCAACCGGATGAAGTCATTAACGTCGAGGCGGCCAGCGCGCAGGTCGAATACTCCAGTAACGCGATTGCGGGCGTGATCACACGCGAGAAGATTCAGGATCTGCCGCTGAATGGCCGCAGTTTTCTGAACCTGGCATTCCTCGAGCCCGGTGTCTCGGTGAGTCCGGGGACAACCTCGCAATACAATTCGCTCTTCTCGGTGTCCATCATGGGCGGCGATTCGAGCAAAACGGCGATTACGGTGGATGGCGGAAACATCCGAAACCCCATCGAGGGGAACACGGGCATGAATCTCTCGCAGGAAGTGGTGCAGGAGTTTCAGATTTCGTCGGTGAACTTCGATTTGTCCACGGGCATCACAAGCGTGGGATCCGTCAATGTGGTCACGCGATCGGGAGGCAACGATTTTCACGGCAGCGGATACTTCTTCTTCCGCGACCACAACATGTCGGCCTATCCGGGACTGCAACGGAATGCGCTGAGTCCCGATCCATTCTTTGCGCGGCGAAACCCCGGCGCGTGGATTGGCGGCCCGGTGAAGAAGAACAAGCTGTTCTTCTTTTTCAACTACGAAAACACCAATCAAACGCAGGTGGTGACATTCGTGCCGAACGTGGCGTCGGCATCCTCACTGGCGGGAAATTATTTCAGCCCCTATCAGGGGAAGAACCTCAGCGTGCGCTTCGATTACAACATCACGCAGAAACATCACCTGTTCCTGCGCTATTCGCATGACGGCAATTCCGGCCTTGGTCCAGCGGGAAGCCAGCAGTTGCCATCGCATTGGCTACAGAACACGAACTGGAGCGACCAGAGCCTGATGGGTCTCACCAGCACGTTGAAGCCGACTGTGGTGAACGATTTCCGCTTCAGTTATCAGTATTGGCAGAATCGCAATCTGTTTCCGAGCGCCTCGCAGTGCGTCGGCTGCATTGGCCTGGGCTTTCCCGAGGTGTCAGTCACCGGCACCAATGTGACGGTGGGCGACACGTCGAACGCCACGCAGGGCCGCGATCTTCGCAAGTTCGATTTCACGGACTCGCTGAGCTGGCAAAAAGGCTCCCACTCGATTCATTTCGGCGGCGAGATCGAACATGCTCCCGGCACGGGCTTCTGGGGATATTGCGATCCTGCCTGCACGGTGGTAGCGCCGCCCGAACTGGTGCGCGCCAACGTACCGGCCTCCCTGATTGGGGCGCTCTTCCCGACCCTGCCCACGCAAATCAGAAGCAATGCCGATCTGCTGAATCTGCCGTTCCTCGGCGGAGTGGTGGGCATCGGCGACCCGAGCCAACCGCCGCCGTACAACGTCGATCAGGCCAAGGCGAACGACCGGTATCGCGTGTATGCCACGGATTCATGGCGCGTCAAGCCTAATTTCACGCTGAACTACGGGCTGGCCTGGAGCTTCGAGAGCACGCTGGTCAATCGCGACCTGAGCAAGCCGGCATTCCTGGCGCCGCTCTACGGCTCCGATCTCTCGCCCACCAACAACAACTATCACGACTTCGAACCCGCGCTGGGCTTTGCCTGGACGGTGGACAAAGCGCAGAAGACGGTGATCCGCGGCGGGTCGGGGATTTACTACGATACCGAGTCGCTGTATCGCCGGCTGCAGGAGCGATCGTTCATCGGCCCGGTGGGCAACGGGCGCATTCAATTCCCCACCACGGGCTTTACCAACATCTTCCCGGGCATCGTCAACATCAGCTTGGGAGGCGTACCGGTACCGGTGGGCGCGCCGCTGCCTTCGGGGCAGTTGATCAATCTGACGCTCGGGCAGTACCTGCAGATCCAGCAGCAACAGGCGCCGATCATCGCCGCACAGCTCGCGCCCACGAACCTGAACAATCTGTCCGTCACCAATATCGATATCAACAAGGCCGGAGCGCAGCTCTACCCGAAGAACTTTCCGGTGCAGCATGGCATCCATTTCAATCTGGGTGTGCAGCGCGAGATCTCGAAGGACCTGGTGTTGAATGTCGATTTCGTGCGCCGCGTCTATCTCAACACCAACCTTGGGGAGATCGACTACAACCGCTACAACCGGTATATCAATGGCGTCCGCACACCGGTCATCCCGGTATGCGCAGCCGCGGTAAAGAACACTCCGGGAGTGGAGTGTTCCAACGGTTCGATTACTTTCTGGACCCCGGGCGGGCGCGCCGTCTACAACGCCATGCTGGTGAAGCTGAATAAGCGCTTCTCCAGGCGGTTTCAGTTGACTGCGTCCTACGCACTGCAGGATCAGCACGGCTACAACGGAATCGTCGATCTGGATCATTGGAACGCAAGCTGGGGACCACAGAATGCGCGCAATATCCTCAACGTCTCGGGCGTGGTGGACCTTCCCTGGGGAATCCAATTCGGGATGATCTCTTCGAGCAGCACCAAGGGACCGATCATGCCGTTCGTTAGTGGCGTGGATCTCACGGGGGACGGCACCACCAGCCAGCCGCTACCCGGGCTGTCGTTCAACTGCCTGAATTCCGGATGCGGCAGCAGCGATCTGCAACGCGCCGTGGCATCGTGGAACCAGACTTATGCGGGGACGAAGGATGCGTTGGGCAAGACCATCCCCTCGGTAGTGCTGCCGACTAATTATCAGCTTGGCGATAATTTCAACTCGCAGGATATCCGCGTCACCAAGACGTTCAAGTACAAAGAGCGCTACAAGCTCGCGGTGTTTGGGGAGTGCTTCAACGTCTTCAATATTGCCAACCTGGGGGGATACAGCTTCAACCTCGACCAGGTGACGCCCACCAACCAGACCTTCTCGTTCGGGCAGCCGACCAGCCGCGCGGGACAGGTTTTCGGGTCCGGCGGTCCGCGCGCTTTTCAATTGGGAGGCCGGATTCAGTTCTGATGCCGGTGTTTTGCCGAGGTAACAGGACTGTACTCTAGCACACACAGGACTCCAAATTGGAACTCGCAGTATTGCGACACCCATCGGCTCGCTTCATAGTGGGACAGGAAGCAAATCCCTGATCTAACTTTGGGTGAGGACGATGGTTCAAAACGGAGCAGCGGCAACTCGACAAGCTCATGATGGTGATTCTGGTCTGAGCCAACTTCGGCCAATCGAAAGGCGGACCCGACAGGTTCCGGATTTCATGACGCGGATTTCCAAGGCCCTTCCGGAACGGACGCTGGAGGAGGAGAGCTCGCAACTCCACCTGCTGGAGTCCCGGCTGACAAGGTTGCCCGAAGAAATACTGCGCGGTATTGAGCCGTGGGTCATCGCGCGGCAGATCAACGAAGCGCTGGCCAAGAGTATTGCGGATACGGGAATTCCCGAAGCTGCGAAGCGGCTGACGCAACTCACCGAGCAGATCAACGAGGTGTCGGGAGCGTTCTACAAATCGACGCGGGAACTGATCGAGATCCAGGACAAGGTGGCCGATCACACGCGAGTGGCCACCGACCGCATGCAAGCGGGCCTGGAAAAATCGTCCGGCGCCGCCACCAAGGCGGCCGAGAGATTAGGGCAGACCTTTGTCTTCGGCTACAAGTGGTCGGTGTTCGCCCTCACTTCCGCATCGCTGACCGTGGGGTTTCTGCTGGGCTCGTTGACCTGGGCATGGGCCAGCACGCCGAAATAGGGGCGCCCGCACTTGCGCTAAGATTCGTTAGGGAGTTTTAAGCTTGCGGGTAGCAACCAGGCGGCTGACTTTGAGCGTTCTCGCACTGCTGATGTGCGCCGAAGGCCAGACGCCTGGCACCGCTCCTGGCAACAGCAGCAATCCTTGCTCTACTGGCGATTCGTGCTACACGCCGGCACGCGGACCGAACTGCCCGAAGGTCCGTTTTGGATGGGGCAATTGTCCTGGGAGCCGGCAGGCGTGCGATTGGTGCTACGGTCCCAACGGAGTCTTTGCATATTCCCCGCGGGGCAGCGTCTACACACTGGAATCGGGGTGCAGCCAATTCGGCCCCAGCACCACCTGGTCGACGAAGAATGCGCAATCGGCACGCATGATGACCAATGCCGGCGGCAACTGCACCGGCGACGGGCGCGGCGGATACAACTGCACGAATGTGGATCCGGCGCGATACAAGCAGCAGGCCGCGAATTGCGGTAATCAGCAATCTGCCGCCACCTTCACCTACTTCTACATCAACGGCATCAATACGCCGCGCAGCAACGCCGACTGGCGGGGCAGTTGCCAGTCGGAACACGATACCGTAGGAATCAACCTGGTGGGAGATTCCAGCGTCTCGAATTCACGCATCCCGCAGGCGCAAGGCACGTCCAGCATCAAGGTGGGCAGTGAGACGGACGTCATGTACGGCCTGACCTGCAATCCGTCCGGGCAGGACCCGCTCTTCGGCGACTGGATCGCACAGAACTGTTCGTCCAAGCCCGGCGGACTGATTGGCGTGGCCTGCGATCAGCTCAAATCGATTAACAATTTTCGCGCCGGCGGTGGCGCCGGTTTGACGCCCGGCGACGTTTGGGAGTGCGCCCGGCAGGCCATCAGCTTTCCGGCGCTTGTGCCTCAACCTCGCGGCTTCGACATCCAGAATACGGCGCTGGATCAGACAGTGCAGCAGGTCGTAAACGTTATCCTTTCCGCGTACCAGAAGGAACAGAGCGGCGGCAACCAGAGCAAGAACTATTTCATCGTAGTGGCGCATTCACAGGGCAATTTTTTCGCGGAGGGGGTCGGATATAATCTGCTGAATTTCCAGGGGCAGACGGGGCGCGACATCTTTGCCAAGAGGTTGGGAATGGTCTCACTGGGTTCGCCCACCAGCTATGGCACGCTGCGGCTGGGAGACCCCACACGCGCCTTCGTTTCGAGCAAGATTGTGCACCATACCCGCGCCGATGACGCTATCAACATTGTCACTACCATCAATCAGATCCTGGGCGGCTATGGCGTGACTGGTAAGCAACCGTGGCCGATCAACGATCCCCCGCTGTGGCCGTGGCCGCCGTCGCAGCCTGCGCAGAGCCTCTTTACGCGCGATCAACTGGCATTCCCGTGCAACGGGTTACGAGGCTACATTGCGGGACAGAATTGCGACCCGTTCAGTGCTACGTTCTGGCGGCGCCTGCAATACAACGCAGGCAGTGGAGTGAGCAATCCCGAGCTCTACACGCCAATGATGAACTCGCATTTGCTCGACAATTACCTGGATACGCCCACCGCGACGCGCCCGGGAATCTATCTTCCGCTCGAACCACAGTTGCTGCCATTCGCCGTCTCCCCAAAGACCACATCGGTTTTGAATTGCATCCGCCGCGACTTGCAGCAGCTCAAGACCAACCTGCTGAATGGCACGTCGACCCCGGTCGCCACCCAGTGCTCTGCGCAGTGAAACGCCGGTAACCTTTCCGCGGGCGCGGAGTAGCAAACACTATGCCGCATCTCCAACAGGACTTGCACTACGCTGTCCGGAGCTTCCGTAAATCCCCGGTTTTCACCATCATCGCCGTTCTGTCCCTGGCGCTGGGAATCGGCGCCAATACCGCCATCTTCAGCCTGATCGACCAGATCCTTTTACGCCTGCTCCCGGTGCAGAATCCGCAGCAACTGGTGGTGCTCTCCGGCAAGGGCCGTCACTACGGCGGCAACGACGGCCGCAATTCGTTGTCGTATCCGATGTACCGGGATCTTCGCGACGGCAACCAGGTCTTTAGCGGCCTGCTGTGCCGTAACCGGCAGCGGGTGATCGTGGGAGTCGAACAGCAGAGTGAGGCGGGTATCGCCGAACTCGTCTCCGGCAATTATTACGCGGTGCTGGGCGTGAGGCCGGCGATCGGCCGGATGCTCGCCGATGCTGACGATCAGCGCACCACGGGGAGCTCTTCGGTGGTCCTCAGCTACGCCTACTGGAAATCGCGTTTCGCGGGCGACCTCGCCATTCTGGGGCAGACAATTCGCGTCAACACCAACCCCTACACGATAGTAGGCGTCTCTGCACCGGGGTTCGACGGCATGGAGCCCGGCATTCCGGCACAGATTTTCCTGCCTATGGCGACGGCGCCAAATGTTCGCACCGGCACGAACATGCTGGATCGTCGAAGCCGATGGGTCAACGTATATGGGCGGCTGAAGCCCGGAGTCAACGTGGCGCTGGCGCGCGCAGGATTGCAGCCCCTGTTTCACCAGATCATCGAGATGGAGGTGCAGCAGCCACCCTTCCGCAACGCAAGTCCCTATGACAAGGAGCAGTTTCTGCGCATGTCGATGGAGGTGGCGCCCGGATCGCAGGGCAACACCACCTTGCGACGTCAATTTGAGGCGCCGCTCGAGGTGCTGATGGGCGTGGTGGGCCTGGTGCTGTTGATCGCGTGTGCAAATCTGGCAAGCCTGATGACGGCGCGCGCCACCTCGCGGCAAAAGGAGATCGCGATTCGGCTGGCGATGGGCGCTAGCCGCGGCCGCATGATTCAGCAACTGCTGACTGAGAGCCTGCTGCTCTCGGCAGCGGGAGCAATTGCCGCCATGGCCCTCGCAGGCGTGATGGTCAAGGGACTGCTCGCGTTCCTTCCGGCCAGTTTGACGGGCTACACGATCTCCAGCACGCCGGACTATCGGGTGCTCGCGTTCACGTTCGGCCTGGCGCTGCTCACAGGTGTCGCGTTCGGGCTCGCGCCGGCTCTGCAATCCACCAAACCGAACATCGCCCCGACCCTGAAAGATCAGGCCGGTAATGTGATGGGAGGCACCGCGCAGGCCAGCTTCCGCAAGATGCTGGTGGCGGCCCAGGTGACGCTGTCTTTACTGCTGCTGATCGGCGCGGGGTTGTTCGTGCGAAGCCTGGCAAACCTCCGATCGTTGAATCCGGGCTTTCATACGGAGAATCTGATCCAGTTCACGGTCTCTCCGCGTTCGGTGGGCTACGATGGGGTGCGCATCCGTGCGTTCTATCAGCGGCTGGAAGATCGTCTGCGGGGTCTCCCCGGCGTGCGTGCGGCTGGACTCGCCCGCGTGCAGGTGCTGGCGAATGACGAATGGGACGAGGGCATCACTCTGGAAGGCCACCAGCCCAAGCCGGGTGAGGAGTTGGATCCCCACATGAATTTTGTGAGCCCCGGCTACTTTGAGACGCTGGGCATTCCGCTGGTGGCGGGGCGTGGTTTCACCTTCAAGGACGACGCCAATGCGCCGCGTGTGGCCCTAGTCAACGCCGCCTTCGCCAAACGATACTTCGGCGACGGCATCGCCGTGGGCCATCACGTCGGAATGGGCATCGATCCCGGTACTCCCATGAATATCGAGATTGTCGGCGTAGTTGGCGATACGCGCTACGAAAGCCTGCGCGACGAGATACCGCTCGAGATGTTCCTCTGCACAGCTCAGCGTGCAGACCAGGTGATCACGGCATACGTCCGCACGATTCACGACGCCGAAACCGAGTTTCACACGATTCGCGCAGTGGTGCACGAACTGGACCCCAATCTGCCCGCGACCAACATGAAGACGCTCGACAGCCAGATCAACGATTCGCTCATTTCGGAACGTATGATCGCGACTTTGTCTACAATTTTCGGGGCACTGGCCACGGTGCTCGCCATCATCGGGCTGTACGGCGTGATGGCATACATGGTGGCTCGGCGCGCGCGGGAAATCGGCATTCGCATGGCGCTGGGCGCGAAGGCCGGGACGGTGGTTTGGATGGTGATGCGAGAGGTGCTGATTCTGGTGACCGCCGGGATGGCGATCGGCCTGCCCACGGCTCTCGCGCTGACGCGGCTGGTGAAGTCTCAGCTTTACGGGATTGCTCCGAACGACCCGGCATCGCTCGCGCTGGCATCATTGGCGCTGTTCCTGGTGGCCATGGTGGCCGGATATGTTCCAGCACGCCGTGCCGCGGCGTACGATCCCGTTCGGGTGCTGCGCTCCGAGTAGGGCGGGCGGGGCGGCGTGACACAAGGTAAACTGGAATTTCCGATACGAGCATCGGGATTTCCATGGATCGCGCACGTTACTACGCCGCCCTTCTGCTGTTGATGACTGCTCCAGGCGGGATCCTGTACTGGTTCTCCATCCACCCGTTCATTTCGTTCTGGCGGAAAGTGGGTCCGGCGGCCACGCTGGCGATTCATTTCGCCCTAATCGGGCTGCTGGCTTGCGTCATGGTGTGGCTGCGAGTAGTGCTCCTGACAGTGGAGTTTGGCACCCACGCCTGGTTGATCGCGCCGGCGGCGGCGCTGTTTGTCTGCTCGCTCGCGCTGCGCATTCAGATTTCCGGCCATCTCACGGGCCGCATCCTAATGGGGGTCCCGGAAATCGCGCCGGACAGCAGTCCCGCGCCGCTGCTGATGGAAGGTCCGTTTGCGCGAGTCCGCAATCCTCGCTATTTGCAGATCATCCTGGCGATTCTGGCCTGCGCGCTGTTTAGCGACTATCTGGCCGCTTATGTGGTGTTGGCGGCCTCTATGATTATGCTGCGAACGGTGATCTGGATGGAGGAGAAGGAACTCCGTATCCGCTTTGGCAAGGCCTACGACGAGTATTGCGCGCGCGTGCCTCGCCTTTTCCCGAAGCTCTGGGTGGAGGCGCCCCGTTGATTGGAGAAGTAGTCGGCCGCTACCGGGTTTTGCAGGAGATCGGCAAGGGATCGATGGGGGTGGTGTACAAGGCGCAGGACACGTTCCTGGGTCGCTATGCTGCTTTGAAACTCATCGCGGAGAAGTATCTGGAGGACCGCGAGGCTCTGGGACGCTTCGAACGCGAAGGAGAGGCCGCGTTGGTTCTGCGCCATCCGAACATCTGTACGGTCTTCGAGACGGGGCGTTGGCGCAGCCGGCCATACCTGGCGATGGAGTTTCTGGACGGCAAGCCCCTCACCGAGAAGATCGGTGCCGGAAGCATGGGCCTGCAGGAAGTCCTGTGCATCGCGATTCCAGTGGCGGGAGCACTGGAGGCGGCACACAAGCTGGGAATTGTTCATCGCGACATCAAGCCGGCGAATCTGTTCGTGACATCGCGAGGGCAGGTGAAGGTTCTGGATTTCGGCCTCGCCAAGATGAAGCGCCGTCACCTCGCGCCGTTGGGTGATGATACTGCGACGGTGGCCACGTTCGTCACGATGCCAGGGACGCTCCTGGGGACCTATGCTTACATGGCGCCGGAGCAGGTACGCGGCGAAGCGGTGGATGGACGGGCAGATCTCTACTCATTCGGAGTGGTGCTTTATGAACTGGCTACTGGCAGGTTGCCGGTCCGCGGCGCGCCACTGGCTCCGCTGCCGGCTGGCCTGGCTCCGGTGATTGCGAAATTGATCGCCCCTGAGCGTGACGCACGCTATCGCGACGCGAGCGAGGCGCGGGCCGTGCTGGAAAATCTGCGGGCAGGTTGAGCCCTTTCTGAGAGGCGATTCCGGTCCGCTTACTGCTTCTTGGTCTGCTTGCGAACCTGCTCGAAGTACTGCTCGACGTAACTCTGAAGCGCGACCGGGATTTCGTCGCGATTAATCTGGGCGCCGTTCTGACTGTGCTGCACGCCGCGCTGGGCGTATTGCGTGCGCAACTGCTGGCTGGTGTTCTGGACCTCGAGGGTGGCCTCACCAGTCAGGTTGGCTGAGCGCTTTCCGAAGATCTCGCTGATCTTGCCCATTGCCGCGAGTTGCTCGGCTTGCTTGATGCTCTTGTCGCCGTCCTGGCTGCCTATGCCACTGCCGGGCTGTTTACTGGGCTGCTGATTTTCGCTCTTGCCGTTGCCTTTGCCCTGGGAGTCCTGCTGGTTCTGGGCCTCGTCACTGGCTTGGCCTTCCTGGGCGTCAGCTTGCTGGCCGCCGTTTTGCTGCTGCCCGTCCTTGCCATTCTGTTGCTTGTTGCCGCTCTGCTGTTTGCCCTGGGCGCCCTTCTGGTCGTTGGACGCCTGCTGCTGGTTATTGGACTGGTTCTGCTGCGGCTTCATCTTCGAAAGCAGGTTTTGCACGGCATCCTTGACCTTGCTCATCAGGCTGGAGCCATCGCCGGAACTTTGAGAATCCTGCTTGGCATTGGGATCTTGCTTCGGATCGGACTTGCTGTCGCCCTTTTGGCCGTTAGGATTCTCACCTTCCGCCGAGTGATCTTCGCCTTGCCCGTCCTTCTGCTCCCCATCCGATTTTTCACCCTCTTCGGACTGCTTCTTCGCGTCGCTATTGAGAGCCTTGGCATCCCCAGGCGCCTCTTTCGATTCCGCCGATTCCTCGGAAGCGTTGGATGCCTGGTTCTCGTCCTGCTGGCCTGATTTCTGGTCCTGGTCCTGCGCGCTGTCACCGCTGTTGTCCGGCTCCATCACGGGATCGGGTTGTTTCAGATGTCGGTCGTTGGCGGCGCGCTGGGCGGGCGGTTGGTTATCGAGCGATTGCCCAAGAATCGTCGCGAGGGGCGGCTTGAGGTCGAGGCTGCGGGTAAGGCCGTAGCGCAAGGCAAACAAGCTGGACGCCACCAGAACCAGCACGGCCATGAGATACGCTGTGCGCGGCATGGTGAACGGAACCGCACGGCGCACATCCACGGAACCAGCCATACGGTCCGCGTCGCTATACTGCAGCGCACGCACTTCAGGGGAGACGTTCCGGGCGGCATCCTCCTGGCTGTAGTAAAGCGCGGTGGAAAGCGAATCGTGCAATTCCATCCGGCGGTCGATAATCTGAGCCGCGAGGTAGGGGGAGGGGACGCGCGCCCGGGCGCGGAAGAATCCGATCAGGGCGGCAACCACTGGAATGAGCAGGATCCATTGCCAGTTGAGGATCTGGGATCCGACCAACAACAATAGAATGAAAGCGACTAGCGCGGCGCTGGCGGCATTCGCCCCTTGCGCCAACAGTTCGTTGCCGAAGAGGCGTCGCCTTGCCCGGCGGACTAAGTTTAACACTGTCCTCCCTCGTGCGCGATCGCGCCATGGCCGGGGACGATGAGGTTCCCCGCATCCAAGTTTATTTTTAATACTATCATTTTTGTGACGGTCGTTAACCGCAACCGCCCTCTACGCTCCGATTTGCCGTAAATCGGCGCTGCAACAAGCCCCGTGCGAGGCATCACGTCCAGCCGGGCCAGCACTACTGAAACTTCGAAAAGGGCTGTAACGACCCTTCCGCCAGAACAAGTCGTAGCAAGCGATCCTCCGAACCGAAGGTCACCAGCGTAAAATAGGTAAGGAGAGCCCCCCTCCCCGAAGGACCAAGTTTTTGAATCAACCCGTAAAAGTACTCATAGTCGATGACGAAGCCAGCCAACGAAGTGGTCTGGCTGCCATGGTTGCCTCCTGGGGCATGATCGCCGAAACAGCAGGCGATGGCCAGGAAGCGCTGAACAAACTGACGAGCTTTACTGCCGACGTCATCCTGACGGATTTGAACATGCCCAGGCTGGACGGCTTCGGATTTCTGCAGCGTCTGCAGGAATCCGGAGAGATGCCACCCACGATTGTGCTCACGGCGTACGGAAACGTCGAGACCGCCGTCAAAACGGTGCACGAACTAGGCGCCTACTGGTTCCTGGAAAAGCCGATTCAGCCGCGCAGTTTGGAAGTGCTGATTCGCCGCGCCGGCAATCATGCAGGTTTGCGGGCAGAGAAACGCAGTCTGGAACGCCAACTCAGCTACAAGGGATCGCTGGGCGAGTTGGTGGGCACTTCGCCCAAGATGCAGGAAATTTTTGCCCTGCTGCAGCAAGCCGGACCGAGTAAGGCTTGCGTCCTGATTACCGGCGAGAGCGGTACCGGTAAGGAATTAATCGCGCGGACCCTCCACGCGCTGAGCCCGCGGAGGCAGGGGCCATTTGTGGCGATCAACTGCGCGGCATTGCCCGAGACATTGATCGAAAGCGAACTTTTCGGTCACGAAAAGGGCTCGTTTACAGGCGCCTCGGAACGGCGCGCCGGTTGTTTCGAGGTAGCACAGCATGGCACTCTGCTGCTGGATGAGATCGGGGAAATGCCGATGCCCACCCAAGCAAAATTGCTTCGGATTCTGGAGGACTCCCGCGTGCGGCGTTTGGGAGGCCGGACGGAATTTGAGGTCGACGTGCGGGTAGTGGCGGCTACGAATAAAGTGCCGGACGAAGCGGTACGCGGCGGCCATTTGAGAGAAGACCTGTTTTACCGGCTGAACGTATTCCACGTTCATTTGCCTCCGTTGCGTGAGCGAAAGGATGATATTCAGCCGATTGCCGAGGCATTGCTGGTCGATCTGAACCGCAAGCACGAATGCCGGGTTGCGGAGATTTCGGCGGACGTGCTAGAAGCGCTGCAACGGCATAACTGGCCGGGAAATGTGCGCGAGCTGCGAAACGTGCTCGAGCGCGCGGTGATTCTGGCTGGTGAAGGGACGATCGAGTTGCCGCATCTGCCGGCCTTTTTACAGGCGCAGAGCGCTTCTCCAACTACTCCCGGAGCGGCGCCGGCGCCGGCTCTTGCTGGGCCACCGCCGTCGATCACTTCGATCGAGGAAGGGATTCGTTTCAACATCGGCACCACTGTGGAAGAAGCGGAGAAGGGTCTGATTCTACGAACGCTGGAACATACGCGGAATAACAAGACGCGGGCCGCGGAGATCCTGGGTATCAGCCTCAAAACCTTGCACAACAAACTGAAGGAGTACGGAGCGAAGGAGTTCGGGGTCGGCGTATAGGCCGCCCCCTTTCTGCTTTACCTGCCGGTGTGCAGGTTGTTGTGGATGGCGTAAAGGGCGAGTTCCAGGCGATCGGAAACGCCCAGCTTGTCGAAGATGTTGTGCAGGTGGTTCTTCACCGTCTGCTCGCTGATGAACATCTTCTCGGCCATTTCTTTATTCTTGAATCCTTGCGCCACCAGGGCCACGATTTCACGTTCGCGCTGGCTAAGCGGGGAACGCTCGCGATCGCGCGGCGCCGGCGACAACTGCTGGGGAGGAGGAGGCGCCTGGGCTGCTTCGTCCGCCGCAACGAACGTGCGAATCACGGCCGCGGTGGTGTGTGAATCGAGCCAGATCTCCCCGGCATGCACTTTGCGAATACTTTTGATCAGTAACTCGGTGGCAGTCTGTTTGAGAACGATACCCGACGTCCCCAATTTCATCGCCTGAACAAATTCGTTCTTATCGTCAGATGCAGTGAGAACGATGACTCGCGTTTTGTTTCTGGCGGCCTGCAACCGTTGCAGCGTGGCCAGCCCGTCGAGGCCGGGCATCTTCAGATCGAGCAAAAGGATATCGGGTTCGAACTGCTGCAAGACGTCCAAAACCTGCCGTCCGTCCTGCGCCTGAGCTACGACTTCGAAATCCTCTTCCAGCGCCAGGAGCTTGCACAGGCCGTCACGGAAGATGGGATGGTCGTCCGCAACCACAATACGAATCTTGGATTTGGTTGGAGTCCCCGTTCCCGCGATGGGTCCGTTGTTGCCGGTGTTGTTCTCAGGCATACACTTTGCGCTATCTTCAATTGTAGAGTTCTAAAACTACCAAGTCAAATTAGTTTTGCGAACGTCGTACGGGGAATACCGGGGAAACCCTGATGTCAGATTGACGCTCGATTCCATCCGTGCACGACTTCCTCACACGCGTAACTGGTGTCACGTTCCCGATCTTTTTGATTCCAGCTTTTGTTAAGGTGAAGAGAATATGAGCGAAGAATTGGCCGAGGTTGATTTTCAGAGGTTCTGGCGCAGGCTCCAGCAACTCGGGCTGAACGCCTACGAGTCGCGCTCGTACCTGGTGCTCCTCGGGCATCCGAAGTTCAAGGCTTTGGAACTGGCGGCGCGGGCACACGTCCCCCGTCAGAAGATCTATGAGGTGCTCGACAGTCTGGTGGAGAAGGGATTCGCGCAGGTGGTGCAGGAAAAGACCAAGCTCTTCTCTGCCGTGGAGCCCAGCCTCGCCATTCCGGGTTATTTGAGCCGAAAGCGTCAGACGTTAGAGCAGGAACTGACCGATAACGGGCGTGCCGGAACCGCTCTGATCGATGACTTGAAGACGTTCTATTCGGAAGGGCAGGGAGGGCGGGGCACTCTCGACTTTCTGCGCATCGTGTCCGAGCCCGCGCAGACCGCGGCCGAGTACCGCCGCATGCTTTCCGAGGTCAAATACGAGTACCTGGAATTCTCGCGGCCGCCGTACGCCGTGGATCCACTCGACGAGAAGCTGGTGAAGCAGGCTGGTTCGGGAGGAGTCGCCTGCCGGATCCTGATCGAGGCATCCACCCTCGATGACACTCACCGCCAGCGGCTCAGCGACTACATGGCTGCGGGCGTGGAGGTCAGAGTGGCCGAGTCGCTGCCGATGAAACTGGCGTTGTTCGACGGCGAACACGGGATGATCGCGCTTCTTGACCCGGTGATTACGCGCCCCACCTGGACGGCGGTGGTGTTCCATCACGAAGGCATGGGCGAAGCGATGAAGGGTCTCTTCGAGGACCGTTGGAGCCGCGGCCGCAATCTCTGATCACTCGGCGCGGAGGGCGGCTACCGGATCGATGCGGGTGGCGCGCCATGTCGGCACGAAACTTGCCACTATCGCCACCAGGGCGATGAGGGCCGCCACCGCGAGCATCACCCAGGGATCGTTCGGGCTCACTTCAAAGAGCACGGAGCGCAACAGACGGGCCGTCGCCATCGCTCCCGCGAGGCCTGCCGCAATTCCGATGGAGGCTGCCTTCAACCCCTGCCACAACACCAGCCTTGTGATCTCGGGAGCCGCCGCACCCAGCGCCATCCGGATCCCGAACTCGCTGGTGCGCTGGCCGACCGAGTAGGCCAGCACTCCGTACAGTCCAATCGCCGCGAGGCCGACCGCGAGGAGCGCAAAAAGGGCGATGAGGGTGAGTCCGAAGCGACTCTGCGAAGTCGCGCCATCCATCATCTCGTCCACGGTCTTCACGGTAACGGCAGGCATGTCGGGTGCGAGCGAGCGCAGGATCTTCTGCAGCGGCAGCGAGAGCAGGTTGGGATCGCCGGCCGCGCGCACCATCAGGCTGGCGAAGGTGAAGCGGCCCTGATATAACGGAAAGTACACCACGGGTTCGGGCGCCTGTGCCAGATTCTGGCGCGTATCGCCAACAATGCCGATGATTTCGCAAGTTGGCGGATCGCCGATTCGCAACCGTTTGCCGATCGGGTCTTCGCCGGGAAAGAAAGTCGATGCCATGGACTCGCTGATCACGGCTTTGCCGGCCGCCTCCAGCCCGTCGGCGTCGTTGAAGACCCGCCCACGCTTCACGGGGATCCCCATCGCCTGGAAATATCCGGGGTCGGCGGACCGCACTACGGCGTCCAGGAAATGGCCCTGAGGCAATGGCGGGCGGCCCTCGATGGTAAAGGTGAAGTCCATGAAGTGGCCGGCTAGCGGGGCCACGGTCACCAGGCCCGCACTTTGCACACCCGGTTGGGAGCGGACCTGCTCCACCAGATCGCGATAGAATGCGGCGACGCGCGCTTCCGGCTTCATGCTTCCGGGCAGCGAGAAATCAACCACCAACACTCTCTCGGTGGCAAATCCGGGAGCGACCCCGTGCAGTTTCGAGAGACTCTTGAGCATCAGGCCCGCGCCGGCCAGTAGCATCAACGACAAGGCAATCTCCGCCGCGACCAGCGCATCCCGAAACATCCCACGGCGTCTTCCGGCGGTGGCGGACCGCCCGCCTTCCTGCATCGCCGACGCCAGTCCGGCGCGCCAGGACCACAGGGCCGGCACCAGTCCCACAGCAACTCCTACCGCCAAACTGACGGCCGCGGTGAACGAGAGGACCGCACCGTTTACCTGCAGGTTTTGGATGCGCGGAATGTAACCCGCCATGCGGATCAAGACGCCTGTTCCCGCCATCGCAATTCCCAAACCGAGAACGGCTCCGGCTAACGAAAGAATCGAGCTCTCCGCCAGGAACTGCTTCACGATCTGCGCACGATTAGCGCCCAGAGCGACGCGGACGGCGACCTCGCGCCGCCGCGACACCGCACGCGCCAGCAGAAGATTGGTGACGTTAACGCAGGCGATCAACAGCACACATGCCACCGCACCCAGCAACACCAGCAGCATCGGCCTTACCCCCGATACCATCCGCTCATCCATCCGAACCACATTTGCGCCTTTGCCGGTGAGTTCCTCGGGATGCTGCTGGCGGATCCGCTGCGCGATGCCGTCGAGTTCTGTGCGAGCCGCCTCGACGGAGACGCCGGGCTTCAATCGCGCGAGGGCCATGAAGCGATGATTGCCCCGCTCTTGACGGGCCTGAGTCGGCACCTTCTGCCAAACCGGTAGCCAGACTTGCACTTCCGCGCGCGGATAATCAAACCCGGCGGGCATCACGCCGACGATGGTGTGAGGCTCGCTGCCCAGGCGCGCTTTTTGGCCGATCACCTCAGGCCGCCCGCCGAATCGCTGCTTCCAGAGCGAATCGCTGATGATGACCACGGGAGTAGCTCCGCGTACGTCGTCGGCGGCGGTAAAGGTGCGCCCCAAGGCTGGTTGCGCGCCGAGGGTGGCGAAAAGGTTGTAAGAGCAGATGGCCCCACGGATGTTCTCCGGCAGTCCTCCGTCATCAGGCCAGAAGCTGGTGCCATACTCGCCGTAGAAAGCCATCTGCTCGAAGCCGTGCGCGTCGCGCTGCCAGTCGTACAAGTTTGGAGCGGAGACGGTGTTGAACGCGGTTTCGCTGACCACGTTACGTTCGAAGAGATTGACGAGGCGCTCAGGGTGCGGATACGGCAACGGCGCCAGCAGGACGGCGCGAATCACGGTGAAGATTGCAGAATTGGCCCCGATTCCCAAGGCGAGCACGAGGACGGCTGCCAACGTGAATCCGGGAGTGCGAAGGAGTTTGCGGAAGGCGTAACGGAGATCGCGCATAGGGACTATACTCCGCGAGCGCGAGGAAGTTACGTTTCAAAGCGCGCTTTGTCACGTGCGTCAAGGGCGTCAAGGAGGGGGGCTCTAAGCGAAGACCGGGCTCTGCCCGCAGGCAAAGGCACACACGATGAGTAAGGTGGCCAGCGCAAGTCGACCCAGGCCCGCCGCGAAAACGGAATGGGCCACCGATGGGCACCGATGAACCCGGATTAGAAGCACGGCAGTGTTTGTGTTTGGGTTCATCTGCGTCCATCCGTTTTCATCGCCGGCTGATTACCATGCGCTATCCTACCGCCAAACTCGCCGTCTCGCGGAATTGCATCGAGTACAGCCTTGCATACAATCCGCCGAGATCCATCAACTGCCGATGCGTTCCTAATTCAACAATTTTCCCGGTATCCACTACCGCAATTCGATGCGCGATCTTAATCGTGCTCAGCCGATGGGCGATGATCACTGTTGTGCGTCCCGCCATCAAACGATGGAGCGCATCCTGCACCTGGCCCTCGGAGTCGTTGTCCAACGAACTGGTCGCCTCGTCCAGCAGTAGGATTCGCGGGTCCTTCAGAATCGCGCGCGCGATGGCGATGCGTTGGCGCTGGCCTCCGCTGAGGCGGGTGCCGCGCTCTCCGACGACGGTCTCGTATCCCTGCGGAAAATCCTGGATGAAGTCGTGCGCATTCGCGGCTCGCGCGGCGGCGATCATCTCGCCTTCGGTCGCATCCAGACGGCCATAGAGAATGTTCTCGCGAATCGAACCGCCGAACAGCATCGTTTCCTGCGGCACGATTGCCATTTGTGCGCGCAGACTCTCTTGCGTTGCCTCGCGCAAGTCGTAATCATCGATCCGCAGGCGGCCGCCCGCAGGGTCGTAAAAGCGAGGGATCAGATTGAACAACGTGCTCTTGCCAGCGCCGCTCGGGCCGACGAGGGCCAGAATCTCGCCCGGTTCGATGTCGAGCGTAATGCCGCGAATCACCGGCACATTTTTCTCGTACTCGAATGTCACATCTTCGAAGCAGATGCGCCCGTCTACCGGAGGCAGCGACATCGCGCCCGGAGCGTCCTGCACAGAAGGCTGCATATCGAGTATCTCGAACACACGCTGCACTCCGCCAATCGCGCTGCGAAATTGACCGTACATCCCCGCCAGCCCGCCAATACTGGCCGCGATCATCATGCTGTACATCAGGAAGCCATTGATCATTGCGAGCGTCAAGCGGCCCGCGATCACCTCGCGTCCGCCGTACCACATGATCGCGGCGATGGAACCGAAGCCCAGGAACATCATAACCGTCGCGAATAGAGAGTTGGACATCGCCATCCGCACCGACGCCTGGAACGCTCGCCGTATGGCGCTGCCGTAGCGATCGGTTTCGTGCCGCTCTCGTCCGAAACTCTTCACTACGCGAATCCCCTGCAGCGCCTCCTCGGCCACCGTGGTCGACTCGGCCAACTGATCCTGCACCGCCATGCTGGCCTTGTGCAGCCTGCGGCCAAACACGCTGGCTACGAGAATCACGGCGGGCACGAGCGCGACGATGAACAGCGTCAGGCGGGCATTCATCGACACCACGATGGTCAACGCTCCGACCAGCGATACCGTTTGACTCAGTAAAGAAGTCAGATTGCTGGTGAGCACCGAGCGCATCTGAGTCACATCGCTCGAAAGACGCGACACAATCTCGCCGACACGCCGGCTCGAGAAGAAGTCCAGAGACAGGCGGTGCAGGTGATTGTAGAGCGCGGTGCGCAGATCGCAAACGATGTGTTCTCCCACCACCATCAGCAGGGTCGATTGCAGAAACGAAAAAGCCGCCTGCGCCAGGAAGATGCCCACCAGCAGGAGCGCCAGATGATTGAGCGCGCCCATGCTTTTGGTACGCGTCACGGAATCCAGCAGACGCACGATTACCATCGGAAAGCTGAGTCCGAGGCCCGTGGAGATCAGCAGTGCCAGGGCCGCGAGCACCATCCGGCCTTTGTATGGACTCAACCATGCGAACAACCGCCGCCAATTCACTACCTTGATGGAAACGGGTGGTTCTTTTCGGTCGGAAATCGCGAAGCGCGCCCGGTGATGTCCGTTGGAGCGGTCATGCATCATACTTGCCGAGCTTACACGCCTTGTATAAATGGAATTTAAACGGAATGGCGGCTTCTATGCATCGGAACTGACCCGCGAAAAGCGTCGAGAAGAGTCTCAACGCGGCAAACAGAAGTATTTGCGCCACGGGCTTTCATTACACAAAGGAATAGTCTGCTCGACTGGCGTCAAGCCAGCGGCAGATTTACTGTAAACACGGATCCCGATCCTGACTGGCTCTCGACGGCGATAGTGCCGCGATGCATCTCCACTACCTTCTTCGCAATCGACAGACCCAGCCCGCTGCCGCTTTCGGTCCGGCGGCGGGAACGATCGGCCTTATAGAACCGCTCGAAGATGTGGGGCAGATCCTGGGCAGGGATGCCGATGCCGGTATCGGCGATGGTCACTTCCAGCCGGCCGGACAGACGCCTCAACGCTACCCGCAAACTCCCACCGGGAGGAGTGAATTTGATGCCGTTGTGGATGAGGTTGATCCAGACTTGGCTTAGCAGGTCTTCATCCGCCTTGATGTCGGCCTCTTCGAGAGCTACGTCCATTTCGAGTTGCTTGCCGGCCCATTGCGGCTCGCATGCCAGGATCAGGCGGCGGATTTGTGCATCCAGACGGTAATCCCTGGGCTCGAATTTCGGCTGGGCGGACTCGAGGGATGCGAGCTTCAGCAAATTGGCACTAAGGTTCGACAGCCGCACACTCTCGGAGTCAATCACGTCGAGATAGTGGCGGCGCTCTTCGTCAGTGAGATGGTTCTCCCGCAATGCGCACGCGAATCCGCGGATGGAGGTCAAGGGCGATTGGATCTCATGTGAAACATCCGAGACAAACTCGCGCCGCATCTTCTCCATCTGGTCAAGCTGCAGGGCCATTCGGTTCACGCTCTGCACCAGTTCGGCAACCGCCCCGCGTGCTTCCGAGCGAGCGTCCAGCCGCGTGCTGAAATCGCCTTTGGCGATCCGTTCGAGCGCGTCGATGATGTTGGCGAAAGGGCCGCCGCGAGGCTTTCGGAACAGCAGTCCGAAGACGATCACGGCGAGCACCATCAACATCAACCCAAGCACCGTATTGATGATCTGTGCCTCAAGAGCAGCCGGGTGCCAGCCCACCCGTCGATAGACTTCCGCCGTAATGTAGAAGGCAATCGTCAGACCAGAGCCGATCAGAACGACAGGGGCCGCCAGATGGACGGCTGTACGCGCAACCCGCCGGACCTTCATACTTGCGCCTCCAGCCGATAGCCGAGCCCGCGGATGGTGCGGATCTGAAACGAGTGCCGGTCCTCGGGAAAGCGCTCGCGCAGCCGGTTGATATGCACATCCAAGGTCCGTTCATTGCCTTCGAAATCGTAACCCCAGACGTCTTCGATCAGGCGTTCGCGCGTGAGCGTCACGCCCGGATAGCTGGCCAGTTTGAACAGCAGTTCGAACTCTTTGAGCGGCAGCGTCACGGGCTCGCCCTTCACCGTGACTTCGTAAGTCTGGCGATTCATCGCCAGATCGCCGGCCTGCACCGTCTGCGACGCCGCGATGCGGTAGCGCTTGAGCAGGGCCTTAACCCGCGCCACCAGTTCGACTGGTTCGAACGGCTTGACCAGATAGTCGTCCGTACCCAATTGGAAGCCCTTCACCTTATCGGCGGTTTCGCCCTTGGCGGTGATGATCAGCAAGGGGCAGTCGCCGGATTGCCGCAGGCGCCGGCACAACTCCCACCCGTCCAGGTTGGGCATCATGATGTCCAGAATCACCATGTCCGCCTTCACGGTCTCGAGTTTCGCGAGCGCCTGGACGCCGTCGGAAGCCTCGAAGACGTCGAGACCTTCGCGCGCCAGAAAGATCCGGACCAACTCCCGAATATGCGGATCGTCGTCGACCACCAGGATCTTGCTCACCGCCGTCCTCATTTCAGGAATACACCATGCGTGTAAACGGAAGGTAAACGGAGTTTCGTCTCGCTGGGATAAAAACTTTTTGCAGCGTGGACCCGAAGTGATCGACTGTCCGCATCGCAGCCGAAGCCCTTCCCCGGACTCGCGAGCGGGTGCGGGTTCCATCTTCCCCAACCCCCAAGCCCCAATCCCCGACCCCTGCTTCCAGGCCCGGTGCTATGATCGTGCTCGTGCGATCTGCACTGATCGCCCTGTGGGTGCTTCTGCCCCTTCAGGCGCAGAACGCCGCCGAAGTTCGCGGCTCCGTGGTGGATGCTCTGGGCGGCGAGAGCCTCTCCAATGTCGCCGTTCAACTGGTAGGCGGATCGTACCGCGCCACGACCGACACCGCCGGCCGCTTCCGGATCGCGGATGTCGCTCCTGGAGATTATGTTCTGAACGTATCGACGGTGGGATATCACCTGCTAAAGAGGCCGTTCCACCTGGACACCGGAGAGAGCAAAGAGTTCGCGATCGTGCTCAGTCCCGACACGTACCGGCAGACCGATACCGTGTCGGCACAGGCGAGCCCTTTCGAGACCGCGCGTACGGACAGTGCGGCGGCATTGGTATTGGCCGGCAACGACGCCAAGAACCTCGCCAGCGTGCTGGCCGACGACCCGCTGCGCGCGGTGCAGAGCCTGCCCGGCGTCAGTTCCAATAACGATTTCGACGCGCGCTTCTCATTGCGCGGCGCCGACTACGGCCGCATCGGACTGTACCTGGACGGCATTCTGCTCCACGCGCCATTTCACATGTTGCAAGGACAAAACGTGCAGGGCTCCGCCACCGCTTTTAATGGCGACATGGTGGAAGAGATGGAACTGCACGAAGGCGCGTTTCCAGAGAGGTTCGAGGACCGCACCGCGGGCGTGCTCGACGTTCATACACGCGACGGCAGCCGCACTGGGACTTCATTTCGTGTGGCCGCGAGCGCATCGAACGCCGGTGTGTTGGCGGAAGGGCCGCTCGGCCGGAAGAAGCACGGATCGTGGCTTGTTGCCGCGCGAAAAAGCTATCTGCAGTACATTTTCGAGCGCACGTTTCCGAACACCAGCTTCATCTTCGGGTTCGAAGATGTGCAGGGCCGTCTGACTTATGACCTCACGCCAAAGAACAACATCACGCTCTACGTGCTCGAAAGCTTTTCCAGTCTGGATCGTCACACCAATATCTCGAGTCTGGGAGTGAATTCGCTGGTCACGGCAGGCTACCACTATACGCTCGGCAACTTGGGATGGCGTTACACTCCCTCGCCGAAGTTGCTGATCCATACCCACGCCGCGTGGATGCGAGAGAAGTTTGACAACAACAACCCCACCAGCCAGCCGCTGGGGGAAGGCTACTACGGAGAATGGGTCGGCAACACGGCCGCCACGTTGATGTGGAGTGCGCAGAGCCCGCTGGACATTGGTGTGTCGATGCGCCAATTGCGAGACCAGGGATTCAGCATTCAATATCAGAGCGGCGCAGTCGCTCCTCGTTTCCTGGATCGCTTCGACGGGACAGCCACGCGGGTGGGGGGCTTCGCACAACAGTCGTGGAACGGATGGTCGGGGCGGGTGCATCTCTTGGGCGGCGTGCGTTGGGATCACGAGTCGATTGACGGCGTGGCAGCGATCTCTCCGCAGGCATCGGCGGCGTTTCTGATGACGCCCGGCACGCGGCTCCAACTCGCCTGGGGGCAGTATGTGCAGTATCCGGAAGTTTCGCTTCTGACCTCGATTCTCGGAGGGCGCGGGTTGTTGCCGATGCGCTCCAACCACGTGACGGCGGGAGTGGAACAGCGGGTGGGCGAACGCACGCGAGTCCGCCTGGAGTATTACAATCGAGCCGACCGCGACCTGCCATTCCAACCCCTGTACGATCCCCGCATCATCGGCGGGAAGCTGTTCGTCCCGCCCTCGAATCCTCTATACCTCAACTCGCTGCGCGGTTATTCCCGGGGTGTGGAGTTGTTCGTGCAGCGCTCCAGCGCCAACCGCATCACTGGATGGGTGTCGTATGCCTACGGCCACACCGGCATGCGCGACGGCGGGGAGCCTGCGGGAGCCGACAACCGGTTCCCGTCGGAATTCGATCAGCGGCACACGGTGAACGTCTACCTGGGGTACCGTCTGAGGCCGACGGTGAATTTGAGCGTCCATTCGAGCTACGGCAGTGGATTCCCCTTGCCGGGATTCTTTCAGCAGAGTGGTTCGCTCTATTTCCTGACGAACGTCCGCAATCAACTGCGCCTGGCGCCGTATTCACGGACTGACCTGCGGGTGAACAAGTCATGGACCAAGGACAAATGGAAGCTGACGCTGTACGGCGAGGTGGTGAATTTGACCAATCGGACGAATTACATTTTCGACAGCTTCAACGGGTACAACAGCAAAACGTTCCAGTCGTTCTTAACGCTGGACACCATGTTTCCCATACTGCCTTCGGCGGGGGTGGTGTTCGAGCGCTAGGATCCCCGGCCGAGTCGCCTGCGAGCGCGGTAAATTCGTTCTCGCGCGCGGCCACCCGATGAACGCCAAGACACAGAATATCTCCGCGGAGGCTAAGGGAGATATCGCCTACGCGCAGAAGTTTTATGTTACAGCATGCCCGCTGAGATTGCGAAGCGCGCAGAAAGACGCCAAGCCACGTTGTGGTAAGCTGCTGCTTTCCTGTGGACTCAGCAGAGCGCTTTACCGCTGAAATCGCCGATGCCGGAAAGCGGCTTGACCAGATGCTCCATGAGCGAATGCCTTCATTCAGCCGTTCGCGGATTCAGCGCTGGATCGAAGATGGACGCGTCCTGGTCGATGGACGGCAGGTGCGCGCCTCTCACGCCGTTCGCGCCGGTCAGACCATCGACGTCGCGCCCGCCGCCGCCCCGCCGCTGCGCGCCACACCGGAAGACATACCGCTCACCGTGCTCTACGAGGACGACGATGTGGTCGCTATCGACAAACCTGCCGGCATGGTGGTGCATGCCGGGGCGGGGGTGCATGCAGGCACCCTGGTGAACGCACTCCTGCACCGCTTCGGAGCACTTTCCGGTGTGGGCGGGGAGTTGCGGCCGGGCATCGTCCATCGCCTCGACCGCTTCACCAGCGGCGTGCTTCTGGTGGCAAAGAACGACGCCGCCCATCAAGTCCTGGCGGCACAGTTTTCCGGCCGCCAGATCGAAAAGATCTACCTCGCACTCGTGCATGGGCGCGTGAAGGACGATTGCGGGCGGGTGGAAAAGCCAATCGCGCGCGACCCGGTCCGCCGCGTCCGTATGACTGCCCGACTGGCCGATGGCCGCGCCGCCTGGTCGGAGTATCGCGTCCTGCGCCGCTTTCGCCGGCAGGTGGATCGCGGACCGGAGTTCACGCTGCTGGAAGTAAAAATCGGGACTGGGCGCACGCACCAGATCCGCGTGCACCTGTCGAGCCTCGGCCATCCTGTGGTGGGCGATACTTTATATGGTGCGCCCAAAGTGGAGGGCGAGCCGCCCTTGGGCCGCTATTTCCTGCATGCGCATCGAATCCGGTTCCACTCGCCATCGTCGGGCGCCGCGATCTCGGTAGTCTCTCCCTTAGCGCCCGAGTTGCAAGCCTGGATGGATGGTTTGCAAGGGATATAATCGAACATATGAAGAAATGGGTCGCATTCGCAGGGGCCTGTGTAATGGGGCTGGCCCTTTTGGCGGGGCAGCAGGAGCCTCCGCCCGCCAAGCGGCCAGGCGCTCCGGCAACCAAACGGCCGCCCGTCGAGCAAGCCGACGAGTCTACCCGCATCACCGTCGACGTAACGCGCGTCGACATGCTCTTCACCGTCACCGACAAGAAAGGCCGCTTCGTCACCGACCTGACGAAGACCGACTTCGAAGTATTCGAGGGCAAGAAACCACAGAACATCTCCGAATTCAGCGCGGAAAGCGATCTGCCGCTGCGGCTCGCGGTCCTGATCGACACCAGCAACAGCATTCGCGAGCGATTCAAGTTTGAACAGGAAGCCGCCAGCGAGTTCCTGAAGAGCGTGATTCACGCCAACCAGGACAAGGCGATGGTGGTCAGCTTCGATACCTCGCCCGAACTCAGAGCGGATCTGATCGACGATACCGACAAGCTGGAGGAGGCCATCCGCGACCTGCGGCCCGGCGGCGGGACCGCGCTTTACGATGCCATCTTCTTCGCCTGCCGCGACAAGCTGCAGCAGGACCAGCCACGGCACAAGTACCGGCGCGCGATCGTGGTGCTGAGCGATGGCGAAGATAATCAAAGCCGTTATACTCGCGACCAGGCGCTCGAAATGGCGCAGAAGGCCGACGTCGTGATCTACGCCATTTCCACCAACATCTCGCACATCGATACGGATGGCGACAAGGTTCTGAAGTATTTCACGGCGGAGACCGGCGGGCGCTCATTCTTTCCGTTTAAGGCGGAAGACATGGCGCAAGACTTTGCCGACATCCACAACGAGCTGCGGCACCAGTACAACATTTCGTATCGCCCCGAACCGCTCCTCACCGACGGCCTGTATCACACCATCGAGATGCGCGTGAAGGGACGCAAGGACCTGATTGTGCACGCCCGCAAAGGCTACTACGCGCGCAAGATGTAATGTGTTCGGGGGCTCGGAGCTTTCTACATCATTTCGTTGCAATGGCCCAGCAGGCAAGAACACTACCTTAAGTTCAAGAACTTACGAATCGGGGCCGCGCTACGAGCCGCGCGCGTTAGCAAGCGATCTGGCGATACGTCGGCGGACTTGTCAAACAATGTACAGCGGTCGATCGACCTTTTGCCGCGGTGTGCAGGTTTAGAAGGTGCGCCGCTTGAGCCGCTCGATCGAAAACTTGGCGGTGTCGGCGACCGCCATGACAGTCATCACGCCGGCCTGAACCGGATCGGTCACCACCAGGTCGGCTGCCTCGGGCACGCTCCCGGCCATATTCAAGCTGACTACCAGCAATCCCTGCTGCCTCACTTCACGGACCGCAGTCTCGATGTCGCCCCCCATCAGCGAACCCGCCAGCACCAAGGCTTTGGCCCGAGGCAGCCGCGCCACGGCGCGCACCGCATCCGCCAGCGGCCGCTCTCCCACCAGCGGAATCGTATCCACCGAGATATGCTCGCCGCGGATGTTATGGCGGTCGGCTTCCGAGATCGCACCCACCGCCACCTGGCCCACCTGCGCACCGCCGCCCACGATGATGATCCGTTTGCCGTAGACTTTCTGCAGGGTCTTAACCTGTTCGACGCGGCGCACAATCGGGAGTTCCTGAAGCTCCTTGACTACCGGCTCAGCTCCCTCGGGCAGGATCACCTCGAAATACGTGCGGGCCTCATCCGGGCGATTTTCCAGGATTTCGACGGAAGTGATGTCTCCCCGATGGCGGGCGATCACGCCGGTAAGCTGGTGCAGGACGCCAGTCGTGCCGAAGGCATGAACCACCAGTCCAATCGTCTCGTTTTCCATTTGCTTTTTCAGTGTAGCGTGGGGCCTGTTGCTAAAATGTAAGCATGGTGCGTGCGGGATCGAGCGCCGCCCTCTCCGTCGAGCGTTTCTTCCAATTCTCGTTGCTGGGCCTGGTGGCGAGCGGCTACCTGGCGGTGGCCGGTTCGGGATACCTGGATGCCCCGACGGTGATGCTGACCGCGGCGGGCCTCCTGCTGCGCGGGTTGCTGATCTACGGCTTCGTCCAGTTCGAGCTGTCGGAGCGCACTTCCACACTGATCACGATTGGTTACACGGGCTTCTACGTTGTGGATTATTTCCTGCTCTCGCGGGAGTTTCTGCAGGCCACCGTGCACCTGGTCTTCTTCCTCGCGGTCCTTAAGATTCTCACCGCGAAGACCAATCGCGACCATCTCTACACCGCTTGCATCGCTTTTCTGGAACTGCTGGCGGCCGCGATTCTCTCCGCTAATTTCAATTTCTTCGTATTCCTGGCGCTCTATCTGCTGTTCGCGATCGCCGCACTCAGCAGCGGAGAGATCCGCCGCTCGATGTACAAGACAACGCCGACGGCGCGCAACGGGCCGAAGCATTTTCAGGTGCGCCTGGCGTCGCTCACGATCCTGGTGACGATGGGCATTCTCGCACTTACCGGAGGTCTCTTCTTCCTGCTGCCCCGCACCGCCGACGCGGCATTTTCCCGCCTGACCTCGCACCATGTACACATCCCAGGCTTCTCGAACCAGGTGAACCTGGGCGATATTGGCGAAATCAAGACCACTTCGCGGCCGGCCATGCACATCCGCCTCATCGGCCGCGAGATTGCAGGCGGCGTGAAATGGCGCGGAGGAACGCTGGTGGACTTCGACGGCCACCGCTGGTCGAACCCCAATCCCTCAAGACAACTGATCCAGGTGGTTAACGGCCAGGCGGAGCTCGAAGCGCCCGATAATCGCCCGCGCGGCATCAGCTACACGGTGGATTACGACGAACTCGAAACCGACAGCCTGTTTTTCGCGGGTACGCCGCAACGCGTTTACCTGCACAGCGGACCGGTGATTCGCTGGGAGGGCGGTTACCGGCTCGGGCGCCTTCCGTCTCCCGGATTTCACTACGAAGCGTACAGCCTGCTGGACGAGCCTCCCGAGGTGGCGCCGATTCGCTTTCCGACCCCCATCCTCTCCTTGGCGGATCGGGAGCGCAATCTGCAGTTGCCGATTCTGGATGCCCGAATCGCCAGGCTCGCCCGAGAGGTGACGGCTGGCGCCAGCACAGATCTGGAACGGGCGAGGATCCTGGAGCGCTACCTGCGCACCGAATTCGGGTACACGCTGCAACTGCCGAGCCACGAAGTGGCCGACCCCGTGGCCTATTTCCTGTTTACGCGCAAGAAGGGACATTGCGAGTATTTCGCTTCCTCGCTGGCCTTGATGCTGCGGACTCTCGGGATACCGTCTCGCTTGGCGACGGGTTTCCAAAGCGGCATCTTCAATCCCATCTCCGATCTGTGGCTGCTCCGCGCTTCGGACGCGCATAGCTGGGTGGAGGCGTGGATTCCCGGGCACGGTTGGACGACGTTTGACCCCACCCCGCCCGATCCTAACGCCGCGGGCTTCGCTTTTCTCACCAAACTAGGGTTATACGTCGACGCGGCTGAGACGTTCTGGCAGCAATGGGTGGTCGGCTACACCTCGGGCCAGCAGCTTTCGCTGGTAGATCAGTTGCAACAGGGTGCGCGGCGCCTGGGCATTCGCTGGTTCGATTCCCTCAACGGGGTCGGCTCCAACTGGGGTACGGGCGCCTTGGTGCAGTGGGCCAAACGCTTCGCCCTGCGTATTCTGGCGGTCTTTGCAGTGGGGCTGTGGATCTGGAAGATGGGACCTCCGCTGATCCGGCTGCTGCGCATTCGCCATCGGGTGAAGCGCGTACGCCGCGGCGAGGCGAGCATCGCCGACGCTACTTTGTTGTATGAGCGCATGCTGCATCTGCTGAAACGGCGCGGCTATCACAAGCCGGTCTGGTTTACTCCCGTGGAGTTCGCGGCATCGCTGCCGCAGAGCAATTTGGGCAAAGCGGTGACGGAGTTCACCGCTACTTATAATGCGCTACGGTTTGGCGGACGTACCGACGAAGCGCCCCGGCTTTCGATTCTGCTTGACCAACTGGAGCGGCTGGAACCTGGCCGATAAGGTCAGGCCCGCGGCACTTCGCTCATCAGCGCCAGGAGGTTGCGGTCGGGGTCGCGGAAAAACGCCATCCACAGGTCGTGGTTCGGCATGCGTGCGATCTGGTGTGGCTCACCTTCAAACGCCGCTCCCCGGCCGCTCAGGGTTTGAAACGCCTGTTGGATGTCCGGCACCTTGAAGTAGAGGATCGACGAGTACGACTCGGCGGCCCGTTCGGAAATAGAGAGCATCAGGCGCACACCTCCACAGTCGAAGAACCCCATATTGGCGACTTGGAACAGCAGTTTCATTCCAAGGGCGTCGCGGTAGAAGGCGATCGCGCGATCGATATCCGTGACCGTGATCCCAATCTGCCCGATCGCAGACAATCCGAAAGGCGCAGCTACTGTGGCGGATTCCATACTCCTCCGAAGCGTTCATGATATCAATGCCGGCAGGCTTGGATCAGGTGCCGTAACAGGTGGACGCAGGCCGCTCGGCGGTCCGGGTCTGAAGCATCGGCCGAAAGGGAGTCCAGCACGCTGGCGAACACCTCCCGACGTTCTTCCTCGATCGTCGAGACTGGGCGGAGAGATCGAGGGGGATTCCGAATCGGCATATTCGTGGTCAACAGGCTGGTGATGGGTGGCACAGACAGCTTATCGGCAGGAAACTGCGGTTCTTGCGGTTCCCCTGGCGCTCTAATGTTTTCCCGGTATTCGCCGATATAGTTCATGGAGATCCTATGGTGCGTCTCACCCGGCTCAATCACATGCCGCTGGTTCTGAATTCCGATCTCATCGAACATATTGAGGAGACTCCGGACACCGTAATCACTCTCACCAACGGGCAGATTGTGCGGGTGCGGGAGAGCGCCGAACAGGTAGTCGACTTAGTGGTGGAGTTCCGCCGGAGGATTCATCAAACGAAGCCGCTGGCCGGAGTTTATGGAAAGGAATCCGAGACCAGGTGCTGATTCATGGCCGATACCGCCCCTTTACCCAAGAAACGTCCCAACACGGCTGCAAAACGCAATTCCTTCCGTCTGGACTTTGCGACCCTTGCCGGATTTGCGCTGGCTCTCGGCGGCATCATCGGCGGGCTCCTGCTTGAAAAGGGAAGTATTCAGGACGTGGCGCAAGGCACCGCCGCCATGATCGTTTTCGGCGGCACCTTGGGGGCAGTTCTGGTCACTACTCCGCTCCCGGTTTTCCGCAGAGCACTGCGGAGGCTCGGGAGCGTCCTGGTTGAACAGGACACCTCGACGTCGGAGACGATTGACTCGCTCATTCAGTACGCCACCAAAGCGCGTAAGAACGGCATTGTCAGCCTGGAGCAGGAAGCCGCGTCTATTCCGGATCCTTTTCTCAAGAAAGCGCTCAACCTGGCGGTGGACGGCACAGACCTTCAGGAGATCCGGCAGATGATGGAGATTGACATCGAGGTGAGCGAACAGGCTTCCGAATCGGAAGCGAAGGTGTGGGATGCGGCAGGCGGCTATGCTCCCACAGTCGGCATCATCGGGGCCGTCATGGGGCTGATCCAGGTCATGAAGCATCTGGAGGACATTAAAGAAGTGGGCCACGGCATCGCGGTGGCTTTTGTGGCGACGGTCTATGGGGTGGGAAGCGCGAACCTCTTCTTCCTCCCCGCCGCCAACAAAATGCGCGCTCGCGTGCGGGCGGTATCGATGGTGAAACAGATGATTCTGGAGGGTGTCGTCGGCATCGTGGAAGGGCTGAATCCTACACTGATCCGCCTGAAACTCGTCGCCTTCGACGTCGATCCGCAAAAGCCCAAGAAGCCCGCCTTCAAAAGCGCCCCGGTGAAACCCATCGGGACCTCATCCAGAGTTGGGGTCGAGACATCCTCCGCGGCCGCCTCGTCCGGAACGTAGGAGAAGCCTGGTGCGGAAAAAACGGGCCGAAGCCCACGAAAATCATGAGCGCTGGCTGGTATCCTATGCCGACTTCATTACCCTGTTGTTTGCCTTCTTTGTCGTCATGTTCGCCTCCACTCAGGCCGACAAGAACAAAACCAAAGCAGTATCCGAATCGGTGCGGGAGGCGCTCGAGCACGGGCAGTTCAGCGCGGCGATTTCGACGGTTCTCGGTCGCGGCCGCCATGAGAATGCAAGAATGCCGTTGAATCCCGATCGCGTCAAAGAGTCGGAGAATCTTCCGCCAATTCCGCCGCCGCCGTCCAACCACCCTGCGGACTTGAAGAAGTCCCTGCAAACCTTACAGACGGGGCTGGATTTCGAACTGCAGAGCGGCAAGGTTCAGCTCAAACTCGAGGGTCGCGGTTTGGTAATCAGTATGCGCGAAGCCGCCTTCTTCAAGTCCGGGGATGATGCGGTGGATCCTGCCAGCTATCCGATCATTGCGAAGATCGCGGCGGTGGTTCAGGATTTGCCCCAACCTTTGAGGCTGGAGGGATACACAGATTCCATACCGATCCACAATTCGCGCTTCCGGAATAACTGGGAACTCTCGGCCGCTCGCGCGATCGCTATGCTGGAACTGCTCGACCAGCGATTCCAGATCCCTTCCGAACGAATGGCGGTGGCCGGCTACGCGGCAAATGCACCTGCCGACACCAACGAAACCGTGGAAGGTCGCGCGCACAACCGCCGGGTCGATCTGGTGGTGCTTTCCGCCGATGCCATGAAGAGTGAACCTCCTTCGGCACCGCAATCCCCAGTTGGAGGGGCCGCCAGGAAGTAGTTGACTCCCGTGTTGGCTTGCCACCCAGGAGACCGCGAAAATCCTGCCCGCCAATGCCATGCCCGCCAATGCAATGGAGGGCGAGCCGTCAGATAGTCAGAAAGTAGCGGCAGCGTCGCCGTACCGGGCGGCTACCCAGATGGTGTCGAGTTCTGCCTGCGCCCTGGCGCGCTCGCACATTACGAAATCGCTTGACCACCGCAACAGTTCGCCGGCTTCGGCCATGCGGTCCGGGGTGCATGCACCTCGTGCGATCTCCTCGCGGATTCCAGCGGCGTATTCATTCCACAAGAGCGTCGCCCGCTGGAATTCCCCGGAGGCGATGGCTTGACGAATCGGCCCCGTCGCGTTCTGGTTCATATGGGTCACTTGTACATGGCGTCGGCGGTCTGCTGAGCCTCGAACATGGAACTCAGGTAGGTATACTGCTGCTGCATCGAGGCGATCATAGCGTCGGCCGCGGCCATTTGATTCTGCATTTGAAGCTGCATCGCGTCCACTGCGGACTGTTTCGTCGAAATTGTAGTCCCAAGACTCGTAATCTTCGATTTTGTGTCCGTTTCCAGCGTCTTCATCAGCCCCGTGTTCGGATCTTCCAGGCTGGTCAGAACATCGGTGGCCTTCTTCAGGAAGCCGCCGCCAGTTGCGGAGCCGAGAAATGTGGACACGCCGGGCGAACTGGTAAGGTCGGCAGCGATCAGAGTCAACGGATTGTAGGTAATCTGGCCGTTCAATTCCAGTTTCAAACCCAGGTCCTCCAGAACGTTGAACTGTCCGCCCGCCGAATAGGTAGAGATACTGGCGAGCATGCTGGAGAGTTGGTTGACAATACTCTGCCCTTGCAGCGCGCCGCCGGACTGGCCTCGCTGTGTCTCGAGTTCGGTCACGACGGCGTTGTAGGCAGTGGCGAAACCGGCCAGTGCCGTGTTGAGGGCGTCTGTGGATCGCGTCACCGTGATGCCCACCGCATCGCTGCCGGCGGGAGTTCCACCGGAGGTTCCCACCAGGGTAGCCGTAACGCCGCTCGAGATCGTGATGTTGCGGGTCGAACTGGTGTTCGTCACCCCGGAATTATTGATCTCGTACGACGCCAGGGAGCCAGCAGTCTGTTCTTTCAGATAATCGGCAGCGGTGGTCTTCTGAATGTCGTAGGTGCTGCCGGCCGGGCCCTGTAAAGAAATGCGGTAATCCGGGCTGCCGCTCGTGCCCATGTCCACAACAGAGGCGTGCACCAGGCTGCCGTACACAGAGTTGATCGCCGAAGCGACGCTGCCAGCGCTGTTGTCCGCCGGTGTGAAGGCGTACTTGCTGGTTCCGATCACCAGGTTGTATGTGCTTCGGCTGCCGTCCGAATCGGGGGCCGCATTCCAGGAAGTAGTGGAGCGGCTCCGCGCCGGGATCTGCTGCGTCTGCAGTGAAGTACCGCCCGTTCTTTTCAAGTCCAAGGTGGAGGATCCATTCATGGGACCGTCTGTGGTGCTTTGGAGGGAGATGCGGTAGTCGTGGCTACTGCCGGTTCCGAGATCGACCACAGAAGCTCGTACCTGACCGCCGGCCGTGGCATTGATGGCACCCACGACATCGTCGGCGCTGTTACTGGCCGGCGTGATGGCGTATTGACTGCCGCCAACCGTTAGACTGTACGTGGCCGGGCCGCCGGAATCGTCCCAGGAGGCGGTGCTTTGACTGATGGCGTAGCCGCTCGTGGCCTGCTGCTGAAGCGTGGCCGGCGCGGCGCCGGTCGGGATATTGAGAAGATCGAGATTGGTCTGCCCTAACGTCGTGCTTCTCAGGGAGAGGCGGGTATCCCCCGGCGCTACATTCACCGTGGTGGCCTGAACCAGGTTACCGTAATTTGCATTGATCGCATTGGCCACGGACTGTGCGCTGTTATCGGTTGCGGTGACACTGTAATTCTGATTCCCTACCACCAGTGTGAATGCCGTCGGTTGGTTCTTCACCTCGGGCATGTTCCAGTTCTGCGTCGACATGCTGGACTCATAAGCGCCAATACTGCTGACGTTCATGGTGTAGTAGCCCTCTTGGGCGCCATCGGCAACATTGACGTTAACCACGTTGGGGCTCGACACCTCGGACTGGTATGAAGAGCCGCCGAGCGCTGTCCCGATCTGAGCCACTGCTGTCTGCAAGGCGGTAAGCGTGGTATCGAGCTTGCTCAACTCGCTGGATTGATTCGTCAGACTGGTTTGGTCGGTAGTCAACTGTGTGATCGGCAGTTGGGCAATCGCCACCGCGCGGTCGATTACGTTATTGAAGTCGGTCGAAAACGAACTGCTGCCAGTGAAATAGGTTGGTGTGGCGCTAGTGGTTCCCATAAATACTCCAGGGCCGGCATTGGACTGATCGTCCAACCCGGCCCGAAGCTTTAAGCGGCGGAAGAGCCGCTAGCGAGAGCCGCCCTTCCGCCGGTCAGGTGTTGGTTACGGACTAGCCCCTCAGGAGCGCGAGAACGCCCTGCGGTGCGGAATTGGCCTGGGCCATGGCAGCAATCGATGCCTGCGAAAGGACCTGGGCCTTGGAGAGATTCGCCGCTTGCTGCGCGACGTTAGCGTCGCGGATTTGCGACTCGGCGGAGGAGAAGTTGGTGATCTGAGATTGTGCCAGGTTGATGGCGTATCCCAACTGGTTTTCTCCTCGGCCGATGGTGGCTTGCGCGGAGCCCAACTTGGCGACGGCGGACGCAATCGCCGCGACCGCCTGCTGTGCACCGGCCTGCGTATCGATGGCAATGCTGGAGGCGCTGCCGTTCAGGGCGGATGTGAAGGTTTGCGCCTTGCCGCCGTTGAGCCCGTCGCCCACCGCGGCGCCCGCGGAACTGCTCACGCTGACGTTGAAGGAAGAGAGAGAACTGATGAAGTTGATGCTCTCGGATCCATCCGCCGCGGTTTCCTGCACAGCGGTGATGGAACGCAGCGTGGCATTGTCACTCTGTTGCAGTTTGGTGTTGATGGCGCTGATGGCGGCGTCGATGTTGGCGCCGGTCTGAGCCTGCGAGTCGTTCTGCAAGGTGATCGTCAACGGCGTCTGCGGCACACCAGCGGCGCTGTTTGCCGAGATGCTGATCGACTGGTCGTCATTGCCGAATTGCATGCTCTGGAACTTGATGCTCGCGGCGTTCTTGGTGCCATTGGCGAACGTCCCGATTGCGGAAGCTCCTTGGGTGTCGATGACAGTGGCGTTCGATTTGGGCGTGAGGGCGTTGGCGTTGGTAAAGGCCGTGCCGGTGTCCCCGAATCCCAGGTCGGAGTCGTTGCTGCCGTTCTTGGTGCCCCACGCGTCGACCCGGAACTGGGTCCCGTTTGAGGAGCTGATTTCCAGGCTATTCGTGGCTTGGTTGATTTGCGCGGTGATACCGGCCTGTTGGAGCGTGGAGTTGCTGTTGAAGGCGACCTTCAGGCTGTCCACGACGCTCTGCGCGCTACGGGCCTGGCCCGTGGCGGCGGAGTCCACATACCAACCGAGTTGCAGTGCGCTGGCCAGATTGCCCGTTGTTCCAGCACTGTCCACGGCGACGCTGGAGTTCGCGCCCTTGGTCTGCGAGGCGATCACTACGTTGCCACTGGCGTCCAGGGATACGATCTTGGCGTCGGTGCTCGTCCCCAGTGCCTGTTGCGCGGTCTGGTTGAGGAAAGATACGACGTTTGCCAGTGATTCGTCTTTCCCCGACACCGTGCTCGAGGCGCCGATACCGGAAGTCAGGCCCAGTGCCTGCCCAGCCGCGGTGTTATATACCGTGACTTTGCCATCCACCGAACCGGTTCCCTTGCTGGCGATGGTGATGGTGCCATCGGGGTTGGCCTTGGCGTTGGCGTATGCCGCACCGTAATTGGCGTCATTCGTCAACTGCGTGTTGATTGCGTCGGCGATGTTCTGCAGGGTCGGTGTCTTTCCGCCGGTGATGCCGGCGAAGCTGACTTGCGTCGTCGCCTTCCCGTCTATGCTGATGCCGAGGGTTTGAGCAGCCTCACCCGTATTGGAAGCATTGCTGCCGCTGGTCGTCAGGTTCAGCACACTCGTGGAAGCAGTCGAGTTAAGCACCGTAAGGGTGCCGCCTCCAGTCACGCCGGAGAGTGTAATGGTCCCATTCGCGTTGGCCGTGGCGGCGTTCGCATATGCCGTGCCATAGCCGGCAGCCGTGTTGGCCACCAGCGTTTGGTTGATCGTCCTCGCGATGTCGGTCAGGGTTGCGCTTGTTCCGAGGATGGACCGCAGGTCGATCTCCACTTCCTGATTCCCATCGATCTGCAGGTTCAGGGTCTGGTCGGCGCGCGACTTGACGGTATCCGCGGTAGTGCCGGTTACCAAGCCCAGGAACTGCGATACAGCGTTGTTCTTTACTGTCAGGCTGCCGCCCGAAACCCCACTGGTGAGGATGAGCTTCCCAACGTCGCCAGCCGTTCCCGCCACACAGGCGTTAGCATAAGCGGCACCGTCGTTGTACCCGCTTGAGCCCTTCACGTAAGCGGTGATGGCGGTAGCGAGCGCAGTCACGGTCGCGGCGCCGCCTCCGACGGCAGTGAGGTCGATGGACAGTTGCTTGCCACCGTCCATTTGCAGGTCGAGTGTCTGGAGATCCGTACCCTTGTTGGTAACCGTACTCCCCGAGGTCAGCCCCAGCATTCGCGAGACCTGGTTGTCGGAGACCGATACGCTCCCCGAGGTGGCGCCGGTCACGTAGCCCTTGATCTCAATGGCCCCGTTTACGGCGCCCAGGCTATCTTGAGCTTTGTAGGCTACAGTATTGTAGTTGCCGCCGGTGTAGCCAGTGGCCAGCTTGACTTGATTGTTGATGGCAGCCACGACACCGGTTAAGTCGGTAGCCTGGCTGATGTCGACGCCCACCTTTCCGATGCCGTCGAGGTTCAGTTCCAGCTTGGTGCCATCGTTGCCTTGGGTTTGAAGATCGCCGGTGCCCGCAGTCAGCTTGAGAGCTTGGGCGACATCATTGTCCACAACCTGCACTTTGCCCGCCGATCCCGAGACATGGCCGGTGAGTGCGAGGGCGCCGGTAGAACCAGAGGCGACACCGTTGTAATTAGCTCCGTAGATGACGGGACCACTGGTGGCACCCGCAAGCACTGCGTTGATGTCCGTTGCGACCTGCCCGACCGTAGTGTCTCCGCTGACGTCAACACCGATGGTCCCAAGTCCGTCGATGTTCAGCATTAACTTGGTGGCGTCGAGGCCGGAGTTCTCCGTGTCCGCGGTGCCCGAGGCGAGGCCCAATGCCTGAGAGAGCCCGTTGTTGACTATCGTGATCTGGCCAGGCGTACCACCGGTAGCGCCCTTATTGTGACTGGTGAGCGTGATCGTGCCGTTGGCGTTCACCGCGGCGTATGTGCCCGAGTAACCGTCTCCCGAGTCCGTTGTCGATAACGTGTGATTGATTTGGTACAGTAAGCCCGTGTTATCGTTGGCGCTGATATTCGTAACGGTGCTCAGATCGATGTCTTCTACGGCGTTCCCATCGATGCCCACCTGTAACTTGACTGCGGCCGACCCTGTTGCCGTGGAATCCTGGTTTTGGCCTGGCGTACTGAAGCCTAGAGCCAGCGAGGCAGCATTGTTGGCGACATCGATGGAGAATGTCGTACCAGTGTGGGTGGTCGTACTGAGAGTGAGAACCCCGTTGGTTCCCGCCGTTGCCGTTACGTTGGCGACATGAGTGCCGATGGCTGTCGCGACACTGGCCAGACTTGTGCACGTGCTGACATCGATTGCGGTGCCGTTGATGATGAGTTCGTTGCTAGGGTTCGAATCGAGATTGGCGAGCGCCGAAATGGTATCGGTATCGTTTGCCGCCACCGCAGTCCCGCTGAGTTTGGCCGGTTGCGCGGCGTAGGAACTGAAGTCGAGCCCGGTAGCGGCTAGCGCCGTGGTGGTAGCGGTGGCCGCCGTTTTCCCGAACTTGCTTAAGTCGATCTGGGCGTTCTGCTCGGTGCCCAGGGACCGACCTACAGCGGTGGCCGTGGAGGAAGCGAATTGTTTCAGGTCGAGGCCGGCCAAGCTGACGTTGTTGCTGACGGGAGTGCCCAGGGACGTCCCGGTGACATCCCCCGCCTTGGCCGCGAATTGGCCCACGTTCAAGGTTGTGGTGCCGTCGTCAGCCGCAAGGGATGTGCCTTTGTAGGTGGCCGCTATTTTATTCAGTGAGGTGAGGTCCACCGAAGTGGTGACCCCCGAATTTCCCAGTACTCCGGTGGTGAGGGTGCCTGCCGATCCCTGGAGGGAACTGACGTCCAGCGTGCTGGCAGCACCATTCACTCCCAGTACTCCACTGGTGAAAGATGCCACGCTGCCCGCGCCATTGGCGTCCTTGCTGAAGTCCGCGTTCACGGCCACACCGTCGATCGTGAGCGCCATGGTATTGGTGCCGGTGGCGATATTGGCGGATGCGGGCGCGGCTCCGGTGGCCACTGCCCCCTTGGCATCGCCGCCAGACAGATTCACCGAAACCGTATTGCCCGCGACGCCGCTGGCGGCGACCATGTTGGCGCCGGATGCGGCCGTTAGGCCGAGAGCTGTCGCTGCGTTGCCGGATGCGGAGATGGTCCCCGCGCCGTCGGCAGGACCGCTGAGCACAATAGTTTTGGTGGCTGAGTCCACAGTGGCCAGCTTCACATCGCTGCCATAACCGGCCTGCGACTGGATCTGGCTGTTGATGAAGTCGGCCGCCTGCTGCGCGGTCTCCGTGGCGGAGTTATTGGCGTCTAATGTGAAATCCACGGTTACCGGTGAGCTGCCGCCGTTGAGGATAAGTGTCATGCTCCCGAGGGCGCCCGCAGCGTTGCCGACCGTGCCATTCGGAGTGCCTCCGCCGTTGTAACCCGTTCCTGTGACGGAACCGGTGACGGTCGCGGCTGTGATGCCTCCCGTAGCGCCTCCGTTCAGCGAGAACCCGAGCGTGGCGATGCCGTTGCCTGTGGCTGCCGCGCTGAGACTGGTGCCCGCGGTGATATCGCTATAAGCTGCGGCGCCGTTGAGGGCGGAAGTGGTGACGAACGTTCCCAGGCCGAGTGCATTGCTGCTATCGCCTACCGAAGAGACGTTGAAGCTCGAACCGGTGGCGCTGGTGAACTGGAGCTTGTTGTCCGAAGTCAGAGCGACCGAAATCCCGGCGCCCTGCAACTGTGAGTTTTGCTGAACCTGTTTGATGACGTCGCTGGTGGCGTCACTCACGACTTTGTCGGACGACGAGAGAATGAGGTTCACCGGGGCGGCCAGGCCCGCGCCGGAGATCTGCACGGAAACATTGGTGGGGTTGAAGACCGCCGTGGAAACTCCGGCTGTAGCCCCTGTAACGGTGGTTGTGATTGCCTTACCAGTCGCGCTTCCGGGAGTCGCAAAATTTCCCATCAATGCGTTGGCCATTTGGTCTCCAGCCTGCACCTGGAAAGCCGTATTGCTCGAACTGAATGCCAATTGCTGATGGCCGAATTGGTCCGTATTCACGGTCGCCACAATGCCGGCGTTTTTCAACGCCTGATCGGCCTGCGTGGCCCCGCCGGCTGCATTCGAGATGGCTTGATTGATCGCCGTAACCAGAGTAGCGGTGTCGCTTACACCGCTCATGTTGGCCGACACCGAAACCTTGCTGTTATCCGAAAACCCCGGGCCGGAGAAATCGAACGTAGCGTAGCCCCCTTTGGCCTGAGCATTGCCCGCGAGCGCGCTCACGATGTCTTGAACCGTGGTGCCGTTGCTCGACCCGGTACCGATGTCCGTTCCCGCAGCATCCACGTTGCCGGCGATGACCTTGAGGCCTTTCAATCCGAGGCTTCCGGAATCTACCGTCGACTGGCTCAAGTCCATGCCAACACTGGCATTCATCAGCGCTTGTGTGCCCCCGTTGCCGTCGCCGCTGCCAGTGCCCTCACCCAGGTATACACTCAGACTCTTTGCAAAAGTACCGCCAGTGTCCAAGCCGATGGACTGCGCCTGGCGATCAATTTCCTGAATATCGGTCTGGAACTCGCTGTTCAGCGTGGAGCGATCTCCGGTGAACGTGCCGGAAGCGGATTGCGTGGCCAAGGTCTTGAGCCGGTCCAGGATCTGCGAAATGTTGCTCATTCCGCCGTCCATGATCTGAAGCTGAGCCACGGCATCGTTGCCGTTGGCCACACCTTGGGTCAGTTCCGCGACCGTGCTGCGGAATTTGTTGGCAACCGCCAGACCTGCGGCGTCATCGCCGGACGAGTTGATCCGATAACCGGAAGTCAACTGAGTGATGGTTTGGCTCTGGAATTTGTTGGTGACGTTCAAATTCTGTTGAGCGACCAGGGAATTTACGTTGGTTTGAATCGAAATCGACATTTGGAATCCTTTCCAATCTGGGGCCGGCGTCTTGCCGGTTATTTACCTCTTCGGTTGGGCGCAGAGAAACTTGAGGAGGGCGAATGGATTTTTTCGAGGATCGAAGAGAGACTCAATCCGGCCCCCACTCTGGCAGCCGACAGGTTCTCCTCGCGCACCAGCTTCACCTCTCGCGCGATCACCTGCGTTTCACGAGGTGCGCGGATTCCCACTTTCACCCGCGACCGCCCGATGTGTGCAATCACGATCTCGATGTTGTCGCCGATCAGGATGGTCTCTCCCTCCCGGCGCGACATCACGAGCATACGGCCTCTTGGGCACACAGCGGGTGCTGGTGCGAGTACCCGGATTCCGGTGCTACCGCCTGAACCGCTTTGAGATTCTTCAGGTTCACAACCACCGGAGCCAGCAGGTTGGCAGTGGCTCCGCCTTCTCGCACCGAAATCACCGCCAGGCAGAGAACGTCCGCCCCGATGCCTGGCTGGCTCTCAGGTGGCAAATCCACTACCGCCAGATCGTCATCATTGACTGTCAGCCGATACTGCGCGTCGATCGCCAGAACCGGCATGGTGATGAAGCACAAATCCGCCTGTTCCAGGCTTTGTAGGAAAACCAGTGGCGCCGTGTCGGGAAACTGCAGCGCTAAAAAGCCTCGCTGATCGTCGAAGCCGGGCAAGCCTCGGGGAAAGTCGATGGCCGCCTCAGGGCTGTAGGAAATACTGCCGAAATTACTCGTTTGAACTACTGGCATCTCGCCTCGCTCATTCCAGTAATCGGATGAGAACGGCGGGAACTTTAGGGGGTGGCGGGTCAAATCGTCAGGCTGGTACCTGATCCCGATGGCCGATCAGTCGAATAACGTCCGATTTCGAACATTGCGGTAAAATCAGATTCAACCATGCGTTCCCGCCGATTCGCCTGTCTCCTGCTGGGCATGTGGTTTGCTGGCGGGGCCCTCATCCAGTGGATCACCACCGAGAGCTACCGCACCGTCGACCGCCTTCTCGACCAGCCGAATCCCGCGGCGAGTCTCCAGTTCAAAGTTCTGGGACCTGCGACCACCCGCCAACTCCTGACTTATCAAGTGGCTGAACAGAACCGGTACTACCTGGAGACCTGGGAAACCGTGGAATTGATGTTGGGCTGTTTCTTCTTCTTTTATCTGCTGTTTGGCACTCGGGAAGACAAGTTTTCGTTACTGATGGCCCTGTTGATGCTGGTGGGAGTAGTGGCGCAACGATTTTTTCTCACTCCCGAGATGAATGCGCTGGGGCGGATCTCGGACTTCGTTCCGCCCGAAACCTACGTGCCCCACCGGCGCGGTTTGCCGGTGATCCAGAGCGCCCATCACGTGATTGAACTGGCTAAATTGGGAATCGCGCTGCTGCTCTCGGTGTGGCTGCTGATGGGGAAGGGACGCCGGCGGTCAAGAAGTGAGGTCCGGCAGGAGCTCGATCTGATCGATAAAGCCAATTACCGCCATGTCGATCGGTGAATTGGGCCGGCCCACGGAGGTCATGGCACTGAATCCCTCGGTCGCGAGCAGCACCCGGTCTCCGACCCCCGCATCCACCGCATCCAACGCCACCACGGCATCGCCGCGATTCGACCCGTCCAGATTCAGGGGCTGTACGAGTAGCAGCTTTCGCCCCTCGTGACTTTCGTGCTTCTGGGTGGCCACCAGTTCGCCCACGACGCGCGCAATCAGCATGGTTTCGCCTTTCCGCGCTTTCCGCCGGCACGAACGTTGGCTTTGGGAGGCGATGCCGCAGTCGATTTCAAATGGACGGAGTCGACAATCCCGACGATCGTGGTGTCGGTTGGCGGTTCGGCGGGCAGAAACGGGAAGCTCGCTTCCTTGCCGCGCACCCAGTAGACCATCTCGCCGGCTCCCGCGCCGGTGCAATCGGTGCAAACCAGCGGTTTGCCGGTGGGTTGCAGTTCCGGTGTCAGCGGCTGAACCAACAACATCCGCAAGCCTGTGAATGCGGGATTCTTCACCGTGGCCCAGACGCAGCCGACGACGCGTCCCAAATACATCGGCTAATCCAGATGCACTTCGTCGACAATGCCGATGATGGTATTGTCCACAGGAGTGTCCTTGCAGCCGTCTGCCATGCGGGCGGAGCTTCCAGCGACAGCAATGACGCGCTCCCCGACGCCGGCGCTGACCGTGTCCACGGAAACCACGTATCCCGCCTCGTCCTTTCCCTCGGGAGAGATCGGCTTGAGGATCAGAAGCTTCTTGCCTTCCAGGCGCGGGTCTTTCCTGGTTGCGACCACGGTGCCCACCACGCGGGCGAGAATCATGACAGCCTTGGTCCGGTTACTTTCCGGCGCCTTGGGTCTGCGTTTTGCCGATCGGCAGAACGTCTTCCAGGCTCTGGTGCGGACGCGGGATCACATGCACCGCAATGAGTTCTCCCACGCGGCGCGCTGCGGCAGCTCCGGCATCTGTCGCGGCGCGGACGGCCGCGACGTCGCCGCGAACCATTGCGGTGACGTAACCGGATCCGATCTTCTCCCAGCCGACCAGGTTTACCTTTGCCGCCTTCACCATCGCGTCGGCAGCCTCGATCATGGCTACCAAGCCGCGCGTTTCGATCATTCCTAACGCTTCACCCATCGAAAAGTCTCCAGAAAATTCTTACGTCAAGCCAAACCGCGAGCTTTCAATGCCTCGTCCACCAGCCCGATCAGCTCCGAGCGGGTCACGTAGAACCGATCTTCGTTCCCTGCGCCGAGCTCTTCGGCAGCCACCGGGCATCCCGGCTCGCCGGCGACCTTGGCCTTCACACCGTAGCGTGTTCGCGAATCGAGAAGCTTGTCCACTTCCACGCGGGGCAGCGCCCGGGCGCCGCCGAGCAGTTCCGCCACCAATGCGATGCGCGCGAAGTGCTCCATGGTCTCCATTTTGAAGTAGGCCTTGTAGACGTCGGGGCCATAGCAGACGGCACCATGGTTTGCCATCAGAAGCGCATCGTATTTGGGAATCAGCGGCAGCATGGGCTCGGTCAATTCAGGCGTTCCCGGCAGACCATACCCCGCCAACGGAACACAGCCCAGCCCGATGATCACCTCGGGCAGCAATGCCAGATTCAGAGAGCGGCCGGCGGTGGCAAAGCCGGTAGCCACGGGCGGATGCGCATGTACCACGGATTGGATGTCCGGGCGCATATCGTAAACCGTCAGGTGCATGGCAATCTCGCTGGTGCGCTCGGCCCTGCCCGAGATTTTGTTGCCTTTACGGTCGACGATGATCAGATCGTCGGAGTGCATCATGCCTTTGCATACACCCGTCGGAGTGGCCAGAATGCGCTCCGCATCCAGGCGGATCGTAATGTTGCCGTCGTTGGCCGCCACCCACCCTTTTTGGAAGACCAACTGGCCGACCCGACAAATATCCTCGCGGTGCTCGCGCTCGGTTTTCACCATTGCAGGATCTTCGATTGTAGCAGAACACGCCGTGGGGAATCGGAAACGCAATCCGAGGTAATGGCGTCACTTGGGAGTGAGGGACGTGCAACGGATGAAGCTCCAAATTGCTCTGCTGGTGGTTGCCGGAGCCATTATGGGCGCGGTGGTGATGAAGGTGATGTCACACGCGCATGTGCAAAGGGTGGAACAGGTAGAGGCTCCGCCGCCAGTGGTCGCGCAGATGGAGAAACCATCGCCGGTGGCGGGTCAACCCGAAGCGCAGCCCGCGGCGCCGTCCAAACCGCCTGAGGAGCCACCGAAGGTGGTGACTTTTCCCGTCGCCGAGCCGGGCGCTCCCGCACGTCCGCACCCCGGGTCGCGCATTCGCGACCGTCTGACACCGAGACCGGTTTCGGCGCCGCCAGAACAGGCTGCGGCTACTCCGGCACCTCCTGCCCCGGGCGTGACGAAATCACGAACGCCGGTGCCCAAACTCACGTCTCCTCCTGCGCCCCGGCCGAAGCGCGTGATCGTGGCTCGTAATCAGCCGCCTCCGCAAACGCAAACACCGCGTGCGGCGAGTCCGGCGATTCCGCCCTCTCAGAGAAATTCGGGATCGGCATCGGGACAGCGCACTTTCCCGGATGAAGTTTCCGTACCGGAAGCGCCCGCTGCTCCCGGGCCTCCTTTACCGCTGCCGGAGGCCCGCCAGGATCGGCCGGCGCCTCCCGCCACTCCACCCGTGCGAATGGAGCCGGAGAACACGACTCCGGCTCCGCCGCCTCCGCCAGAGCACCACAGGGCTACGCTGAACGCCGGTATGATCATTCCGGTGCGCCTTCTGGACAGCCTGTCGACGGAGCACAACCGGCCCGGCGACAGGTTCGCGGCGACGCTCGTTCACGAGCTCATCGCCGGTGACTTCGTCATAGCCGAGCGCGGCGCACGGGTGGAGGGCCAGGTGGTGGCGTCGTCGCCCGCCAGGATGGGTGGTGTGGCGATTCTGACGATCATGTTGACGCGATTGTATCTATCGGATGGACAGGTAGTGGTCGTGCGGACGGACGGTTTTGAGAAGCGCGCGGATTTGCCCGTGCGACCCGGTGATGGAAGGGGAGTAATGCCCAAGGCCGGCATGGCCGCCACCTTACCCGCGGAGACCCGGATCCCATTCCGCCTCGGCGTGCCGGTGAATTTGACGGAACGAACTCTGTAGCTCCCGCCAAAAAAAACGGCGGCCAAGGATGACCTTAGCCGCCGAGACGTACAGGAAGGGAATCGCCGACTCAGAAGTGGATGCGGATGCCAAACTCCATCTGGCGAGGAGTATTGGCTTGCCCGCCGGGAATCCCAAAATCCGCCGGGTCACTGATATCCAGGAACGGATCGCCCAACTGCACGTGATTGAGCAGATTCGTGAATTGGAAGATCAAGGTAGCTCCCACGCGTCCCTCTTTCCAGATCCCGATGTCCTTCGATACCGTGGCGTCGAGATTCCATGTGGAGAGACCGCGCAGACCGCCGGCAACGCCCGCGCCGCAATTGGTGTCGAATCCCAGGATGCAGGGCCGGAACTCCGAATAGACTTGCGCGGGGTTCTTGAATAGATTCGTTCCCACGCCGCCATTGTCGTAGTTCGAATTGACGCCCACACCGAGCGGATTGGCACTGGCGCTCTCCGGCACATTCGAGTTGTACTGCACCGAGGTGCCTCCGGTGTACTTGCTCGCCAGCACGGCGCCATCCTGCGTGCTGCCGTCCGCGCAGTTCACTTCGCCAAACGACTGGCAGCCGCCATTGAGGTTGTTGGTGAACATCGGCGCGCCGCTTCGCGCCGTGAAGATCGGGGAGATTCTCCACCCGCCCAACACATGCCCCAGGACTCCCTTCTGAGTCTTGAAGTAGGGTTCTTCCCAGAGCAGTGTGAGGTTGTAGAGGAATTTGTAGTCGAAGAACTGCGGCCCATACATCGCGTTGATGTTGAACGGGTCCACCACGGTATAGGAACTGGTGGCTTGCGACTGGTTGCCGGTTCCTAAAGCGCGGCCCCAGGTGAAGTTGGAGCGCGCCGTCACGCCGTGCCAGTTGTGCGTGGTGAAGGTGACGTACGCGGCATTGTAGTTGCCTTTGCCGGTGCTGGTATCGAAGAACGCAGCGGAGAGCTGGCCCGACGGGATGGCCGAACTGGAACTGCTCGGAAGCGTTCGCCCGAGCGTCCAGGAGGGGTTCCGGTTGAGGGTCGCCCAGAAATCGTACACGCTGGCGGTCGAGATCTGGTTGTTCATCGTCGAATTGGCGGCGACTGCCGCGGTGCAACTGCTGTAGCCCTGGCAGAAGGCGGAATGAATCCCGCCGAGCGCGTTCTCAAAGAATGCCTGGGGCGCGGGTGTGCCGCCCGCTGCCACCGCGAAGTACGTATTCGCGAATGCCTGCGAGAAGCTCTGGCCACCCAGCGTCATCATATAGGGCACCGCATCGAGATTCACCTGCTGCCACTCGTTGCGAATGATGCGTCCTATATACCCGACTTCGAGGAGCGCCTTCGAGCCGATACTCCGCTGGATGCTGACGGTCACGTTGTCCGTGCGGCTCGGACGGAAGTTCCGATCGAGCAGCGATCCCGAACCCGATGCGGCATTCCCGTTGATGCCGGGGATGTACGGCTGTGCCAGGGTTTGTGAGACTGCCGGCAAGGGCGCATTCATGCCATCGGTTCCGATGCGAAATGCGGTGGTGGGATCGACGCCGCCATTCCCGAGGCACTGTCCGTTCTTGCTCGCTCCGAGACACTGCACGGCCTGCAGGAGGCCGGTGCCGAGCAGCGGCACAAGCACCAGATCCACGCCGTTCAGACGGCCGAAGATACGTCCATATCCGGCGCGAATTACGGTCTTTCCGTTGCCGAACAGCGAGCCCATGATTCCATCGTTGAACTTCGGATTCCAGGCCGCGGCAACCCGTGGACTTAACCCTCCGTAGAAGGGATCGTACGGATACTTCTGTCCTCCATCGGTGTTCTTCACCGTGGCCCACCCCAGTGTCGGAGCATAAGCCTGGCCTTGCAGGGCGGCTGCTTTTTCTGCGTCGAGGTAGTCTTGCAGGACGATGGATTTGCCGTTGGTATCGGTCAACGCGACCTGTTTACCATTGAGTTCGTAGGGCGGCATTTCCACCGAGTACCCGAGACCATAAGTCAGCGTCACCGTGGGCTTCAGGTGCCAGGTATCGGTGACGTACAGGTTGTAATACGGAATGATGCTCTGGTCGAATGCCGATGACCCGGGCGGCTGCAGAGTCAGTTGAGCGCCGCTGCGAGTGTACAGATCCTGCGGCTGGATGACCATTCCTAACACCTCGGCATACAGCCGATTCCAATTTCCCAACTGGCTGGTGGGCAGGCCGGCAGGCTGGTAGGTGGAAGGGAAAGTGACGCCTGGCATAGAGGATGCGCCGACCTGGTACACCGGCGCGTTCATAATGCCTTGCCCGTTGTCGTTGCGCAGGTGATAGTCGTAGTTCCGCTCGTACGTCCCGCCGAAGCTGAGCAGGTGATTTCCCTTCACCATGGTGACATCGTCACGCAGCATCTTGTCCTGGCCGTCCCAGAATCGCTGGCGGACACTCTGCGTGTTGACGTTGTAAGGAATCAGCGCGCTGCTGGTCTCTCCGCCGATTTCGAGCGCGCCGCCGAGACCGGGTAGCTGCGGCGGGGCGGCCGCCGTTCCCCACGCCCAGTAGTTCCGCAAGTAGCTGAAGCGGAAATCGTTCGTGGTGGTTGGGGAGATGCTGGTAGTCAGACCCGCTACCCACAAGCTCGGATCCTGCGGACGGGTGGCTTTCGCGGCCGGCTGTCCCAGGGTATCGCCTGGAAGCGCGCCACCGATATCCACCTGCTGGGTCCCCAGACGCACGTAGCGGAAATCGCGGTAACTGGTCATGAAGCGCCACTTATCGCCGAAGTCGTGATCGATGCGGCCGACATAGGTATTGGAGGTGGTGGGAGTCGAGATGTTGGAAAGATATCCCTGCGTATTGTAGTGGTCTCCCGACAACGGATCGTTTGGCAGAGGCATGTATTTCTGCCAAAGCTGCGAGACTTGCGAGTTGAGCCCAAGACCCCGCGGGTCGCACAATCCGCCATTACAAGTTGCCGGCGCGTAGGTGACTCCCCCGACGGTGACCGGTACGGGGTTGAGGTTGTAAGGCACATACTTGCCGCCCTGGCTGATCTGAATGACGCCGGCGCGCAGCAGCGGGGTGGGCACGGGCCGCTCATACACCGAAGACTGCGGAAAGCGATAACCCTCATAATTGAAGAAGAAAAAGGTCTTACCGCCCAGGAGTTTGGGTAGCATTGGTCCGCCCAGGGCAGCACCGAAGCGGTTGGTATGGGTGACGGGCAGCGCGGTGTACGCCAAGCCATTGGCGGGGGTGTGATTGGCGTCCCAGGTGTTCGCCGCCCCGACGTTTTGCGCAAAGTAATACTCGTACGCAGAACCGTGAAAGGCATTCGTTCCGCGTTTGGTGACCATCTGGACCTGGCTGCCGGCGGAGCCGTTGAAGTCGGCAGTCTGTGCGCTGGTGGCGACCTTCAGTTCCTCAATGCTCTCGACGCCGGTGGGCAGCACCCCGGAAGGCGCGCCGTTTGAAGCGAAGCTGCCGGTGTAGTCGCGCATGCTGCCATCCATGTCGTTGGAGTTGTTGCCGCCATCGAGTTGGAAGGTGTTTTGGTCGTACATGGCGCCGGCCACGCTGCCCTCCGGAGAGACACCCGGCTGGAAGATGGCGAGGGTGGAAGCATCCCGGCCCAGATTCGGCAGGTACAACATCGAATTGCCGGTGATGGTGGAGCCCACAGTCGCGTTCGTGGTTTGCAGGTCGGCGCCGGCCACGGCGGTGACTTCCACGGTGGTCGACGTCGCGCCTACCTTCAAGGACGCATTGATCGTGAGCACCTGGCCGACTTCCACCGATTGTGAGTTGGCTTGGTAGACTGAGAACCCGGTCTTGGTGAAATGCAGGTTGTACGTGCCTGGCGGGACATTAATAAAACTATAGCGCCCGGCGTCGTTGGTCATCGTCGTCAGGGCTTGCTTGGTGGAGACATCCTCCAGCTTGACTTGGGTTCCTGGGATGATCGCGTTCTGTGCGTCGGTTACTTGACCGGAAACGGTACCGGCCGCGGTTGATTGTGACCAGGCTGGCACGGCGGCGAGGCTGAGCAAGACAGCCAGACACACCAAAGGCAGCCCGCGAAAAGGCGAGAGTCCGCTCAGACGAGCGGATAGACAGACCCGACTCATGTATCCCCTCCAAAATTACGTAGGCATCCCGGGCCACGCTCCTCCGTAGAGCGAGGCTCAAGAGTTTCTTACACTGCTCCTCCGTAGAGCAGGTTCAGGTAAATTGGGTCAATTGTAGAACCGGTGCCCCGCAGAGTCAATAGAGAATTGGGGTTAGGTTCGAAGTGTTGGATTCGCCCCCACACACCAACCCTAGGTGCGTTTACAGTCCGGCATGAACCTTAGTCAACTTGCGGATTCGGACTGGCGCCTCCCAGAATGGGTAGATCGTGCCTACGCCCAACCTGGCTTATGTCGCGCAAGGAAGGCTCCATCTGCAGGATGGGGCAGCCACTCCGCGGGTACTGGAGAGCGCTTTTGGACGATCCCTGCGGGAGCGGGCCGCCCAGATCCACAACCGTAACGTGTGGAAGACGCAAGGCTTCGGCGCGCAGTTCATGGGCCTGGGGCAGCGCATGGCATGCGAGGCCGAGGAGTTACTCCCGATCTGGCTGACCAGCGTGACCCGAGGCGCCGCGCCCGGCGAAGTCCTGTACGCTCTTGAAACTCCCGAAATCAGCGGTGTCTTTGCGATCGACGAAAACGGCTTCGAGCGGCGCCTGTTCCACACAGCCGATTTTCGCGTTCGCTCGGTTGCCGTCCATCCCGACGGATCCGCCATCGCCCTGTCGGTGGCGCATAGCAACATGGTGGCAAATCTCGCGATCTTGAACGGGGATGGCTCGGACTTGCGCGAGGTGTCGGAAGGGGATTCGTTCGACATGGCGCCCCATTGGCGGCCGGGACCGGGCAGGCGTTTGGTATTTCAGAGTGCGGGACTCGGCACCGATTCGGCGGGCCGCGCTTCGGGGCAGGGACCGTTCGCGATCCAACAGCTCGATCTCGACTCGAGCGAGTTGCAGTGTCTTGCCGAGGATCCCGAGTTCGACCACCTGGGTCCGCAGATGACGGAAGATGGAACGCTGTATTACATCCGCCGCCCTTACGGGAGCAAGCCCAAATCGAACACGCCGCTGGCCGCTCTGAAGGCCACGCTGCTGATGCCATTTCACCTGGGATTCGGCATCTTGAGCTTCCTGACGCTCTTCTCTGCGCTCTATACGCGAAAGCGGCCGGACTGGATGAACGGGGCGCAGAACCAGAATACGGTGGATCAGATCCGGGTTTGGGGAGAAACGATCGTGGTCAGCCGGGGAAAGAAGGAGAAGCGCGACGATGGAGACGCCCCCTCCCTGGTACCGTCCACGTGGCAACTGATTCGGCAGTCGGGGTCCGCAAAGGACGTCCTCGCGGATGGCATTTTGTCATTCGACATTGCGGGCGATGGAGCGATTCTCTATTCGAACGGGCGCGCCGTGCATCGCTACGATCCGAACGGCGGTGGGAAGAAGCGCATCTTCGTCGGAGATAAGATCGAGCAGGTCGCTGCGTTGTAGTGGGGAAGCGCAGTAAGCGCTGAGTCAGAGGGAGTTTCGTCCGAGCGGTCGTAGATCTGTCCACCGGGATTATTCCGTGTGGCGCGATCTGGGGCCGCAACACATTTCCGTTAGCGTTGTCTCCATTCCTCAAATCATGCAAAAGCCGGTGAAGCGGCATGGTAGTCGCGCTCCTGCCGGTCGCGAGCACAGTTCGAATCCAAACTGGGGAGCCAACAAAATCGTCCCGTTAAATCTCCACAACAAGACCCAAGTCAAGCGGTATAATCAGGCCTGATATGCGCATTTCTGTCCCGGCGTGTGTTCTCCAAGTGGCGTCTGCCTGTATCCTCGCCTGCGTCGTGACCGGTGCACTTCACGCGCAGCAGGACCGGGTCCTTAAACCCATCGATAGGTCACGTACCGTCCCCCTCAAAAGCCATATCAATCCGGCCGTGCGGTCTGAGGATGATCGCGGCCCCGTCGAACCATGGCTGGAAATCTCCTACGCGACGCTCTTTCTGAAGCCGACCCTTGCTCAGCAGTCCGCCCTGGAGAAGCTCCTGATCGACCAGCAGGATCCGGCCTCGGTGGAATACCACCGCTGGCTGACTCCCGAGGAATATGCCGACCGTTTCGGATTCAGCCGCTGGGATATCTCCCAAATCACCGATTGGCTCGAATCGCAGGGCATCAAGATCAACGACGTGGCGCGCGGCCGCCATTGGATCACATTTTCCGGCTCGGCTGCCGCCGTCGGCCGCAGCTTCGGCATCGAACTCCATCGGTATCAGACGGATGGTAAACTCCACTTCGCAAATGTCACCACGCCCTCCATACCCGAAGCGCTCGCGGCCGTGGTGGCCGATATACAAGGTCTTGACGACTTCTATCCGCTTCCGGCCGGAAGCAGGCACCAGTCAGGACTCATACCGGAGATCACCAGCAATTCCGGCGACCATTACCTGGGGCCCGACGATATCGCCACCATCTACGATCTGAAGCCGCTCTACGCAGCCGGCTTCGACGGCGCCGGTCAGACGATCGCGATTATCGGGCAAACCGATATGGATCTCGAGCAATTCCAAACCTACCGAACTCGTTTTAACCTGCCCGCCAAAGACCCCGAAATGATGCTGGTGGGTCCTGACCCGGGTATGACGCCCGGTGATGAGCAGTATCTCGATATCGAAATGGTCAGCGCAGTAGCGAGGCACGCCAACGTCGTTTACGTCTATGGCAAGAACGGCTTCACCGCGCACCAATACGCGGTCGATCAGAGGGTCGCGACGGTGATTACGGAAAGCCTGGCCCTTTGCGAACCCGCAACCACGCCGGTGCAGCGCGCGGTGGCGCAACAAGCTGCTGCGCAAGGCATCACGTGGGTGGCGGCGAGTGGCGATACCGGCGCGGCCGGTTGCGAAACACAGGGCAAACTGCCGCAGGCATCGAAAGGAATGGCCGTCGCCATCCCTGCCAGTCTCCCGGAAGTGACAGGTGTCGGCGGCACCGAGTTCGATGATGCCGGAGCAACGTACTGGAACGGCACCAACACCAGCACGCTTGCCTCGGCGACGTCCTACATCCCCGAAAAGGCCTGGAATGACACTTCCAGCGGTTTGGAATGGGCGCTGGGCGGCTCGACCGGCGGCGCGAGCATCTTCTTTTCCAAACCGCCGTGGCAAACCGGGGCCGGCGTTCCGAGCGACCACGCCCGTGATGTCCCCGACATCGCCTTGAATGCCTCCTGGAGCCACGACCCTTATTACATCTACGCTGCCGGCAGGTGGTACGGACAGGCGGGCACCTCGGCTGCCACACCCGTTTTCGCCAGCTTTGTTGCCATCTTGAATCAGTATCTGGTTTCGAAGGGCGCTCTGTCGCAGCCCGGCCTCGGCAACATCAACCCGGCCTTGTACCGTCTTGCGCAGATTGCCCCGAGCGCGTTTCACGATATCGTTCAGGGCGATAACATCATGCCGTGCATTGTGGGTACACCCGACTGTGTGACTGGGTGGTTCGGTTTCACCGCCGGCCCGGGATACGATCAAGTCACCGGTCTCGGCTCGGTGGACATGTACAAACTGGCCACAAGCTGGGACAGCGGTACGCCCACGACTACCGTGGTTGCGGCGTCACCGGCTAGCGTGACATTCAACAGCAGTGTGCGTTTGACCGCGACCGTCAGCGCGAAGGGCAGCACGCCTTCGGGAGAGGTAGCGTTCCTCGCGGGGGATGTCTCGCTCGGCTCCGCAACACTCTCCGGTTCCAGTGCGAGCATCACGATCAGCGCCACCGTGCTGTCCGCCGGTTCGAATACGATCACCGCCGTCTATGGCGGTGCGGCGAATTGGAACAGCTCGGCCGGAACCATGGCCGTGACAGTGAGCGTGCCGTCTGGGGTCTCGGCCGTCGTTGCTTCCATCTCGTCCAACCCCGTATACGAGTTACCGCCCGACGCCTCGGGTACCCGATGGAACTACACGATCACGCTCACCAATGAATCCGCCATTGCAGGGACGCTGACGAAGTTCACTATCGATGGCAGCGACGATTTCGCCAATCTCAAGAACGCGCTCGGCACCGCAACCATTGGAGCCAATCAGTCGCTCTCCGCCACTCTTACCGCCAGAAATTTAAACGCGCCGGTGAATCGCGTCTTCGCATTTACCGGGACCGACGCGAGTGGCGCAACCTGGTCACAGCAACTCACGATCCAGTTCGTTTCTCGCGTGCTGGAGACAATGTCGGTTCTTGTGACCACTCCTGCCACCGTGCCGTCCAACTCCGCGGCGGATTCTTCCTGCCGGTGGGCGCAGCCCATAATTTTGGAAGAGCAGGGTGGCTACGACCTGCAACTTTCGGAGTTGGCCTCCACCGAAGCCGATTTCAGCCGCCAATTGCAGCAGCTCTTCGGAACCACGACGATTGCGCCCTTCGGGCGGCTCCAGGGAACTCTGTGCTGGCCCGCCGCCACTTCCGCGGGGAGCAAGACCATCACCCTGACCTTCAGCTCGACGGCATCTCAGAACCCCAGCCTTCACACCGCATCCGTCTCCACCGTTCTGGGAACGCCTGCCGCCTCGGTCCCGACCGTGAGCATTTCCCCGACGCTCGTCAGTTTTAGCAGCGGCGCCTCTGCGCAGAAAGCCGCCGTCAACCTGAGCTTCAGCAGCGGCACCCCTGCATGGACGGCCAGGGTGTCGCCTCAGAACAACACCACGAGTTGGCTTGCAGTCTCGCCGGCTTCGGGCACGGGCGTGGCGCAGTTGACGCTCACGGCGTCGTCTGCTGGCATGGGCACGGGTGTTCACAACGCCACCCTGTTGATCGAGTCCGCCAGCGCCTCGCCCCAATTTGCTACAGTGCCCGTGGTGCTGGTGATTGGTGGCTCGTCGACGATCAACATTGGCGCGGTTACCAGTGCCGCCTCTTACAGCACGCCGCCTCTGGCACCCGGCATGTATATGACCGTCTGGGGCACCAACCTGTCTCCCGGCCAGCAGCACGCGCCTGCAGTACCGCTGCCCTTTAAAATGCAGGGTGTTACTGCCACTGTGAACGGCATCCCCGCGCCACTGCTGGATGTTCTCCCCACGCAATTAAACGTACAGATCCCGTACGAAACCGGCGCCGGCACGGCCATTCTCGGCATCAACAACAATGGCCAGGTTGCTTACTACGCCTTCGAGGTGCGGGCCTCGGCACCCGGCATCTTCATGACGCTCGATGGCGCCAGCAATCTCGTCCCCAACGCCACCGGGAAGCGCGGCGACCTTCTGCTGGCATTCATTACCGGCGAGGGCGATGTCACGCCGGCGCTGATGACAGGACGAACCCCCACGACGAGTGACATCGCAACAATGCCCGTGCCGGGTTTACCGTTGACGCTCGCTGTGGGCGGTGTGCCGGCCACAATCTACTTCTCGGCCATTCCCAGCGGCCTGGTGGGAGTAACGCAGATAAACTTCGCGATCCCACCGAACGCTCCGCTCGGCAAACAGCCTGTCGTCGTTACAGTCGGCGCTGCTTCGAGCCCGCCAGTGAATCTCACGGTCATCCAATAATTTGGTATGGTACGCGCTGCTTAGGGTTTCACGGCGAGGTGACTCGCCATCAGAGGCTTTACGGAAAAATGGGAATTCGGCATCCGTTCCAAGAGTGCTAAAGTCGTCCAGACTGGGGAGCCAAATCTTCATTTCTTTTCCTGGTCCCTTATTTGTTTTTTTTATGTTTGCGCGGTTCGAGATCCGGAGTTTAAGTGAGTTTTTGAATGTGGTTCCCCCCCGTTTTCCAGTTGGCCTCTTCCACGTGAGTTTGAGGACGCGTCGTGTTCCCTGGGTGTTTGCGTGGGGATGTTCTTGCAGAGGGTGCTGGTGGTTTCGATGACGTCGAATGGCGCGGTCGTAGTCTTGGTTTTTGTGGCGCCACGCGCTTGCTTTCTCGTCGTAGACTCGGTGGGTATTCTGCCGTCGAGTCTGGCGAGGTACATTGCCTGGATCTCGTGTTGAGCCGGTCGTAGTCTGCCTGCGCGTGTTGGAGCGCTTGTTCTCGGGGATGGCCAATCGTAATGTGTACGGCGGAATCTGGCGGGGGCCGTCCATTGCGTCTGTTGTTGCATCATAGTGGAAGTGAAATGAGTGAACCGTGCGAGCGGCCTTCAAATCCTGATACCACCCAACTTCTTCACGCCTGGCTGGAGGCGATCGCGAGGCCCTCGCGCATTTGGCGCCGCGCGTCTACCGGGAGTTGCGCCGCATGGCCGCTCACTTCCTGCGCAACGAGCATTCGGGGGAGAGTATAGAGAGCGCAGAACTCGTGCACGAAGTGTACCTCAAGCTCGTCGATATCCATCGAGTGAACTGGCAGGACCGGACCCATTTCCTGGCAATCGCGGCGCGGCTGATGCGGCGCATCCTGGTCGATCGGGCCAGACGGAGGAGGGCGGGCAAGCGGGGCCGGGCGCTGAAGGTAAGCCTGGATGAGAGTCTGACGATCGGCTCGGAACGGGCAAGTGAACTGGTTGCGCTTGACGCTGCTTTAGAGACACTGGCTTCGGTCGACGCCAGGAAAGCGCAGGTTGTCGAACTGCGGTTCTTCGGCGGGTTGAGCATCGACGAGATCGCGTTCGTGGTGCAGGTTTCGAGCGACACGGTCAAGCGTGACTGGAAGACTGCCCGGGCGTGGCTGCTTTCCACGCTCTCGAATCGCGCTTATCAAGAACACTCCCTCGCGGTCGTAGCTCGTAACCTACCCAAATACGTTCGCGCGATACGTGCGCTTGCGAGCCGCGCGCGTCAGCAAGCGATTTGGCGATACGCCGGCGGACTTCTGAAACCAAGTACTTAGCCATGACCCAGTTCAACATTCGAACATGCTGAAAGGGCACGGAGTTCGTGAAGCGGTCTTAGTGCTACCAGACTGATCGACTTCGCCGCGCCGTCAACAACAGGCGACTTGCGAGTCACTCGCTTTTTGTCCCTTTTGCGGCCCGCGGCCTACGTTGCGCGACAAGTGGGGAGATTCAACCGAACCAGGAGGTTCTGGAAACGCGGCTCGTGACGGAGAGAGTCCCAGTCAGGAGAAACGCCTAGCCACAGCACGAGGGCATCGTGCTCCTCGAACGCCTTCTCAATGTGATCGATTGCGACACGATTCTCGCCCAATCCAGCATAGATGAACGCCAGGAAAATGGGAAGTACACGATGAGGGCCACAACTTTGTTCCAGCCTGTTAAGGACAGCTCGAGCCCGATCATGCTTCCCTGCGAGCCCGTATGTCATCCCAAGGTAGGCCAGCGAAAACGGATCTCCGAACTTCGCTGCAGACTGCTCCAGCGCGGTGATGGCATCGTCGAAATCGCCCTTGGCCCGGGCCGCAGTCCCGAGTACGTAATAGGCCTGGGGAGCGTTTTCATCCAGGTCGAGCGTTGCGCGGGCCTGCGCGATAGCCCGGTCGTAATGCCGCGCCCAGTAGGGAAGCCAACAAGTCATCGACCGGATGGCGATAGAGAGAGGATCCAAAGACAGCGCTAAGCTGGCTTCGATCGCTGCGTGTTGGTGCTCCTCTTTCATCGATCCCAGGAACATCGCCATCGTCCAGTGCGCGGCCGGGTCGTTCGGGTTCAAGCCGACAGCACGTTCGAGCTCGCGGTCGCACTCCCCCAGGTTCCAGTGGTGGAACCAGTGGACGAGACCCAGAGCGGTGTGGGCCTCCGTGAGAGATCCCTCAAATTCGAGGGCTCTTCTGGCGGCCGACTCGGCCTTGGGAAAAGCCTCGACGTGTGGCGCATAGCCGAAGAAGGCACTCAAGGCTTGGGCCATGGCTAACTTGGCGTAGGCAGGCCCAAACCGAGGGTCTCGATCGATAGCCAGGCGGAAGTACTCAACTGCTTTTTCGAAGGAGCTCGGACTGGCCCGACTAAACTGGTGCAGTCCCAACAGGTAGGCGTTGTAAGCTTCGAGTTCCACATCATGGGCATGCTGCGTGCGCTGAGCGGCGCTGCGCGTCAGGTTGACGTCAATCTGGCGGGCGATGGCCTGTGCGGCGTCGCTCTGCAATTTGAGCACATCGCGCAACTCGCTGTCATAACTCTTCGCCCAGAGATGCGTTCGATCGCTGACCTTGATGAGCTGCGCACTGATGCGAACGCGGTTGTCCGCGCGCCGTACGCTTCCCTCCACGACGTAATCCACATTCAGCTCGCGGCCGATCCGCGCGACTTCCTTGCGCGAGCCCTTGTAACGCATGGCCGAGGTGCGAGCGATCACGCCCAAGCGTCCCGGCGCAATGCAGGCAAGCTCGGTGATGAGCTCTTCGGTCATGCCGTCACTGAAGTACTCCTGAGCGGGGTCACCGCTGAGATTGTCGAAAGGGAGCACTGCCAATCTGACATAGCCGGCCCGGAGCTCCTCAGGCCCAGGCAGGCCTGTCGAAACAGATACCATAAACCGATACCCGCGGCGGGGCAACGTTTCGATGTACCTGGGCTTTTCCGCAGAGTCGCCCAACGCCTCGCGCAGTCTGGTCACGGCAGTGTTCAGATTATTGTCGAACTCAACGAAAACATCCGCCGGCCAGAGCCGGGCCCGCAACTCCTCCCGCGTCACAACCTCACAGGGATGCTCCAGCAGTAACGCCAGGATTGCGAACGATTGCTCGCGAAGCTTGATCTTGACCCCTAGCTTGCGGAGTTCGCCGGCATGAAGATCAACCGCAAAGGAATCGAAACGAATGAGTTTCCGCGTTCCTTCAGAATTCGGCATAGAGCTCCGGGCTCCCTAAAGGAATCCTAGTCCCACAGGGCGCCAGCGTCAATTCCGATAAACTGGTCTGAATCCAAGGGAGTGCGTGGTACGGAGAATTCAATCCGGAGTCAACGCAGAATCCATTGATGCAGATCCTGGCTCAAGCCATAGTCAGTCTCGGAGGTATTCAGATGTACGTTCGAAACATGGCATGTACGATGCTTACGGTTCTCTCACTCTGCTGCGTTCTTTCAGCGCAGCCTCTGTGCAGCATCGACAGCGTACGGGGAACGTGGGCGTTTGCAGAACTCGGCTGGACAGTCCCGATCGCATCGGGGTCGAGCGCTGTCGCATCGCCCGTCACCGTGATTGGCGCTTTTAGCGTCGACTACTCGGGCAAGATGACCGGTTCCGGGACGACCATTTCAGGAGCGGGCATTCCCGGTACGCCGATACCGGCCGGAGAAGTTCTCGATTTCGACTTCACTGGGACTGTCGAGATCACATCGGACTGCACTGGTGTGCTCCGATACGCCATCCAGATAAAGGGGACACCCGGACCTCTGCCGGGACAGTTCATTGAGCGATTCGTCTACTCGCCGCACACGGACGAGCTGCTTTCGATGTCAATCCAGAGCCCCCTTTCAAAACCGCTGTGGATTGGCCGTTACACGCGGCTGGGGCGTGTACAGGCAGCGGTCGCCTGGCCCACGGTTTCGCACTGACTCAATTCCAAGTGAGCGGAAGAGGACGAGCCTTGGATCGTCCTCGTTCCATTGGCGTGGATGTTTCCGGGCCGGCACGCCTTGAGAATCGACCTGGCTTGACGCAGTGTGTGCCGACCCCCTCCGGCGGCAGCAGTTACGAGCAACCCGGCGACGGGTCATTTCTCATCGTTGGGCGTGATGCGGCCACCCGGACCCGTCAAGGCTGAATGGCGATTCCGACAAGCGCCGACGCAATGGCGGGGCGATTGAAACAAGGGGACGTGCACCTGGTTTCCCGTGGCCGCCAGGTGCACGCGATTCGCTCAAACGCGGACCTGCCAGTCTGAAGCTACTGGATGGAGATCCGCTTCATATTCTCGAGGACAATCGGAAAAGCGCCGTTGCTTTCGGTTTCCAAACCGATCAACTCGTTGCCGTAGTTCAACACGACGTACTTGACGGCGCCCGTGAACGTCAAGCCGGGAAACTGCTCGGATGTGCCCGTGTACTTTATCGTGGCGGTGCAGTCCGGGTTCACCTGCATGGAGATGTTCGGAAATTGAAATTCGACGATGGTGCCGCCCATTGAGGCAATAGAGGCGGCGGTGCCGCCTCCACTAGATGCAAATGTCCCTGTGTGGACTGCCGAGAACGGTGTAGGTACCGGCTGGGACTGGCCGGGCACCGGCATCATCACGGTCCCCTCGCGAGACCCGCCATATGAACCGCGAACCATGTCGCTGGTGCATTGCGCATCTGACCACGAGAGGCGCCGCAAGTAACCTATGGCGGCCGACGGTCCCAGCGGGAACTTCGTAGGCATCAAGCGCATCTCGTTGCCGTTGTCGAGAATGATCAGCCGGTCGGCGCCTTGGACTGTTCCGAATGTGTACGTATCCGTCGCCGTGCAGTCAGGATTCACCTGAATGGAACCGGAAAAGTCAACATCCTGGACCTGTCCGCCGGCCGAGATCGTTGCATGAACGGTGTAGCGCCCCTGCCAATCGATGTTCCCGATTCCAATCCCGGCAAAAGGAACCGGTGCGGGATCCGAACTTCCGGAAACGCTCATCATAGCGGTGCCGCGAATCTGGTACCCCCAGGTTCCGCGCACCGTAGCCAGGGAACATTGCGCGAAGGAAGTACAGCAAGCCGGAAGCAGCAAGGCCGCCGCAAGTGCGAAGCTTTGATGGTGTCGCATGTTGAAAATGCTCCTTTCGCTTGCCACAGTACGCTCCAGGCGGTTTCCCGGGCCATAGACAACGCCTGGGAACCGGCTGGTTTTTCCTTGGTGTCCAAGTGTCTGGCAGGATTGAGTTTGCGGAGTTTAAGGGCTATAATTCCGGTAACATGCCCAGGACTTCCGGGCGGGTGAGTTTCGGCGAGTTCGAGCTTGACCTGGAGGCCGGCAAACTGCTCAAGTCCGGCCGTACACTGAAGCTCCGGCCCCAGTCGATGCGCGTTCTGTGCCTGCTGGTCAGTCATGCGGGCCGGCCGGTCAGCCGCGAGGAGATCCGCCGTCAGTTGTGGGGCGAATCGACCTTCGTGGATTATGACGTAGGGATGGATACTTGCGTGAACCGCATCCGCACGGTTCTGCGCGATAAAGCGCAAGCTCCCCGTTATGTCGAGACGCTTCCCCGCCGGGGCTATCGCTTCATCGCGCCGGTCAAGGACGAGAGGCCGTTTGCGGAGCCCACGCTTGCGGTGCTGCCTTTTGCGAATTTGAATGGCGATCCGGATCGAGAGTACTTCGCCGATGGTGTCACCGATGGGCTCATCACGGAACTCGCCCGCATTCCGGCGGTGCGGGTGATCTCGCGCCAATCCGTGATCCATCTCAAAGGAAGCAGCTGTAAGCTGGATGAGATCGCCCGCGACCTCGGCGTGGATGGCGTTGTGGAAGGATCTGCGTTGCATGAGGGCAATCGGGTTCGGTTGACAGCGCAGTTGATCCTGATGGAGCCGGAGCGCCACGCATGGGCGCAGAGCTACGACTGCGATATGTCCGCCGTATTGAGGACGCAGCGTGAGGCGGCGCGGGCAATTGCCGCATGTGTGGCCCAGGCGTTGAGGTCCGCCGGGGCCGTGAAGCCGGCCCCGGTTACCGCGCGCCCAAAGGGCACCGGGCCCATTGGGTGCCCCGCGCCGCAAATCGTTGAGGTCTATTTGAAAGGCCGCGTTGAGTTCGACAAGATGAGCGCGGAAGGGCTCGGGAAGGCGCTCCAGTACTTCCGGGAGATAACCCTCAAGGAGCCGGATTTCGCGCTCGGGCTCAGCGGGCATGCTGCCTGTCTTCTCTGCCTGGGTTGGTGGGGGCATGCTCCAATCCGCGAGGTGTACCCAAGCGCGAAGCAGATGGCATTGCAGGCACTTTCCCTCGACGACAGCCTCAGCGGGGCGCACGTGGTCCTTGCCTGGATGAACTTGCTTCTCGATTGGGACCTTGACGGCGCCCTGCGTGAGGTTCGGCGCGCAATTGAACTGAGCCCAAGCGACACCGACGCGCACTCGTTCTATGGGACGCTTTTATGCTTTGTTGGCCGGCATTCTGAATCGATCGCCGAGGTTCAGTACGCGCTGAAGCTCAATCCCACGTCGCTCCTTCCGAACCAGTACGCCGCCTGGATGTATTTCCATCTGGGCCAGCACGCGCGGGCGGAGGCGCAGGCGAGGCGGACCATCGAAGTATTCCCGGATTCCCTTCAGCCCTATTTCGTACTCGGGTGGTCTGCGTGGTATCAGGGTCGGGTTGAGGAAGCGGTCGCTGTCTTGGAGAAAGCTCTCAGCCATTCGCGCGAAGCCTTATCACTCTCGTACCTGGGGCATGTTTATGGCCGGCTCGGCCGCACAGACGAAGCCATGCGCTTACTCCAGGAACTCGATCAGCTCCGCAATCGAGGTCAGGCCCCGCCGAGCGCCTTCGTTACCATTTACGCTGGACTCGGCGATGTGGAAGCGGCGTTCGATTGGCTCGAAATGGCTTACCGGCTCCGGGATGGCTACCTGTTCTGGCTCCCGGGCGCTCCCGGGCTCGATCCCCTGCACTCGGATCCGCGATTTACCGATCTCGTCCATCGCATGGGGATCGTTCCGCCGTAGCTGCCACAGAAAGATGGGAAAGTATGCGCCTGAGCCAGGCAGATCCCAGCTTTAGGTAGTGCTCACAATTATCCCGTCACCGGGCAGATTTCATCTGCGCTACCTATCCGGTTCCTAATAGCGGCCTTCATTTCTGTGGGTGGGGTCTCACCTCCGAGCGCAAGAGTTCGAAAGTCGTCCAGACTGGGGAGCCAAATATCATTTCTGGCCGTTTCCGCCCTTCCCTCTCCCTCCCTGCTGTTCCGACGCGGCCACAGCTGTCAAAATCAAGGTGCCGTTGTTTTTCGGCTGCGCGCTGACTCTCGAACGGGCGTGGGCTCTATGCGCCAGTTCAAGGAGTCGAACGCCCTCCTCGAATCAGATGCGTTGGCGTGGAACCGACCCATTCGGTGATAAGACGACGGGTTGATCCACAATCGTGTTGCGTTGAAAATTGTTAAAGGCGGCTGATTAGCAAATTTGCCGACCGTAGAGGAAAGCAGCGGCTCGGGGGCTCGGACACAGCCCTAGAACCCACTTCAGCAAGGCTTCTCCCGCCCCGCTAGTGATGGCGATCTTTAGCGCTTTAGGATCAGTGACCCGCGCCGCACCAACTACACTGACAGAGCTTTCGGCGCCATGGGCAATGAGCGAATGCGCTGGCCTGTGGCGTCGAAGATCGCGTTGCCGACAGCCGGAGCGATGCCGACAATCGGAGTCTCGCCGGCGCCGGCGGACGGGATGTCTTTGCGATCGAGGAGCACGCTCTCGATCACCGGCATATCGTTGAAGCGCGGCACCCGATAGCGGGACAGCCGGTTATTCAGAATCTTGTTGTCGGCGAAATCGATCTGCTCGAAGAGCGCGCCGCCGAGCCCCATCGCCACGGCGCCTTCCACCTGGTGGCGTAGATGGTCCGGATTCACTACCGCTCCGCATTCGAAAGCCTCTACGACGCGCACCACTTTGACTACGCCGTTCGTCACGCTGATCTCGGCACAGGTCGCCACGTATCCGCCCTTCTCAAACCCGGCGGAGATTCCGAATCCGTGGCCGGGACTCTTCTTGCGCGACTTCCAGTCGAACTTGGCGGCCGCTGCTTCGATCACACCGCGCAGGCGCTCGTTCTTCGCGTTCTTCAGGCGGAAGTCGAGCGGATCCATCTTCGCTGCGTGCGCCAATTCGTCCATGTACGATTCGCGGACGAAGTGATTGGCGGTGGCTGCGAGTCCGCGATAGGAACTCTGGCGCAGCGGCGATTTCGACGGATGGTGCTGCTCCTTCTTATTGGCAATTGCGTACGGAGACTGCAATCCCGAGGGGCCTGAGTTGTAGTTGTGGAACTCCCAATCGGTGATGGTGCCGTCTGGATCGATCTTGGCGCCGACATCGATCACGCCGCCGGGGCGGAAGTACGCCCAGGTCATCTCTTCCTGCCGGGTCCAGTTGCGCTTCACGGGCTTGCCGATCGCCTTGGCGAGCCGCGCCGCCTCATACGCGGCTTCTCCGGTGTGCTTGCCTCCGTATCCCGAGCCGGTGTCAGGCATAATCACGTGCACCTGGCTCTCGGGAATCTTGAAGTTTTCCGATAGCTCGCTGCGCACGCCGAAGGGGCGCTGCGTCCCGGTCCAGACCGTCAGCTTGTCGCCCTCCCATTCGGCGACTGCGGCGCGTGGCTCGAGCGGCACATGCGCGATGTACGCGATGTTGTACGAGGTCAGCTCGGGCTTCGACTGGTCACCATCGCGGCTCGTCTTTTTGAAGTAGGTGTAAACGTCGCGGGCGTTGGTCTCGGCGGTGAGTTCCTTCCAATTGGCCTTCAGCGCCTCGATTGCCTTTTCCGCGGTCTGCGGATCGGGTGCGGTCACGCCGACGAAATCGCCGTCGCGGACGACCTTCACACCCGCCATGGCTTGTGCTGCGGAGCTGTCGAGCGACGACAGCGTAGCGCCGAAAGATGGCGGATAGAGCACCTTACCGTATTGGATGCCGGGCCGCTTGATGTCATAGGTGTATTTGTGCGCGCCGGTTACAATCTCGCGCCCGTTGACCTTTGGCACTGAGGTGCCGGCGATTTTCCATTCAGTGGCGGGGGTCAGGGCGGCGCTGGTGGTGATGGTCTTGGTTAACTGCTCGCCTTTAGTCAGTTCGCCGAATCCGGCCGCACGGCTGCCCGAAGCCACTTTGCCATTCGCAATCGAGATGGAAGCGCGTTCCACCATCCACTTCTGTGAAGCGAGGTCGATCAGCATTTCGCGGGCGCTGGCGGCGGCCTTGCGCATCTGCGGCCACATTTGCGGCGTCGTCATGCTGCCGAACGTGCCCATGTCGAAGGGCGTCAACGCGGTATCGCCCATGATCATGCGGATCGAGCCCACCGGCATTCGCAACTCCTCGGCGACCGCCTGGGTGAGCGAGGTGCGCGCGTTCTGTCCCACTTCCACTTTGCCGGTGAATGCAGTTACGGTACCGTCTTCGCCTATATGCAGCCACGCGCTCACCTGTTGCGGCATGGGCTCGCGAGTTCCGCGCCGGGCGCCGCCTCCGGCCTCCTGCGCGTCGGAATCGTCGGCAATCAGGACGACGACGATGCCACCTCCTAAGGCCGCTATGAAATCGCGCCGTGTGATCATGCCCGGACTCCTTTCTTGGCGGCCGATCGGATTGCCGAGACTACCTGGGGATAGGTGCCGCAGCGGCAGATATGGCCGTTCATCCCGCTGACGATTTCGGCTTCTGAGGGGTTGGCGTTGCGGTGCAGCAGCCCCACCGCGCCCAGGATCATGCCCGGCGTACACCATCCGCATTGCATGGCGCCCGCGTCGAGGAAAGCCTCCTGGACGGGGTGCAGTTTGCCCTCGGGAGCGAGGCCCTCGATGGTGACGATTCGTTTGCCCGCGACACTGCCGACTTTGGTCAGGCAGGATCGCGTGGCGACGCCATCGATCAGCACGGTACAGGCAGCGCACTGGCCCTCGCCGCAGCCGTATTTGGTGCCGGTGAGGTCCAGGTCGTCGCGGAGGACGCTCAGGAGCGTGCGGTCGGGGTCGGCATCCAGCCGGCGCCGGCTACCATTGACATCCAGTTCGGTAATCCTGGCCATACGCCCATTTTCCCGCAATCCAGGGGGAATGGCGTGGCGAACAGGTTCACGAGGCCTTTTTGGCGGTGAATTCGATGGGATCCCGGCCCGGAAATGTGAGCGTCAGTTTGATCTCGTTGCCCGAGAGCTTGCCTTTGTAGTTCAGCTTCAGTTCGTTGCCCTGAAAGTTGCGGACCACCGTGAAGGCGAGGTCGTCGCCCGTGATCTTTCCATCGGAGATGTCTGTTTCGCCCATCTGGTTGGAGACTTTACCGCTCAGTTTGTCTCCATCGGCTTTAAAGGTGAAGGTCGTTTCGAAGGTGCCATTGGGCGTTTCGATAGCGGCTTTCCAGGTGCCATTGACATCGGCGGCGGACAGCGTGAGAGCAAAGGCTGCGAGAAGAAAGAGAAGGCGCTTCATATCTGACCTACTGTCCTGTATTCTCGATTCCAGGTCAAGGGGTGTGGATGTAAGACGCGCGCCGTCACATGAAATCTTCCTAACATTAACTTCAATTCAGGACCCGCAACTTGGATTCAGCGGTTCGCGTTTCTATCGATGAGGAGAGGTTCTGGAGATGAAATCAAAGATCTTGGCTGGCGTTTTCGTACTATTCGGGACGATCTTGACGGCTTGCGCGGGCGGCGGCGCTTATTATGTGCGATACGGCCCTCCGGCGCCGCGGTATGCGGTTGTGGGTGTGGCTCCCGGGCCGGGTTACATTTGGACCGCTGGATATTGGGACCGGCGGGGTAGCAGTTGGGGATGGGTGGAAGGCCGCTGGCAGCGTCCTCCGCGGCCTCGTGCGGTGTGGGTGGCTCCGGAGTGGCGTCAGGAAGGTCGAGGCTATCGCTTCCATCGCGGCTACTGGCGTTGAGGAATTCCAGCAGAATGCCGCCGTCGTTGAACATTACGACAAAAAGGGCGAAGATCTGGGGACAGGCTACGTAACTACCGAATTCGAGGATTTCGGTAGTTACGTAGCCTGTCCCCAGATCTTCGCCCTTTTTGTCGAGAATATCGGCGTGCTCCGGCGTCTCGGATCCGGATGGTCTACTTCTTGCGGATCATGATACGGCCGTTGAAGGAGTTGAAGCTCGCTTCGGTGCCGCCGCCGTTGATCGTCGCGAAGATCGTGCGATCGAATTCTACCCGGAAGCGGCCATTCGACCCGCCGTTCGTCGTGACTGGCTGCCCGCCCGATAGCTTCATATCGAAGTCGCTCCAGATCTCACCGTGGAACGACCGCAACTTGAAATTCGCCTTCAGATCGGCCGGCAGCGTCACGTCGACATTCCCATTCGTCGTGCTGAACGCGATCGGCTTGCCCGGGTCGACCTTGTCCATGCTTACCGTGATCGAACCGTTCGTCGTGTCCGCCACCACCGTCCCCGAAATTCCCGTCAAACGAATCTCTCCATTTGTGCTGTGGGCTTCGATCTCGCCGTGGATCCCTTCCGCATTCAGATTGCCATGCGTGGACCGCAATTGCAGCGCAGTGTCCGCCGGCACGCTGATCGTCAGATTGTGCACGTCCGAAGAACTCGCGCGCACCTGGATTACGTTGTCCTCTTCTTCCACTACTAAACCCCGTGGCGGCAGATCGATGCGGTGCAGGCCATCCACGGTCCGGTCGGTCCGTCTGCCCCGGTCCGAGCCGGAATTGCTCGCCTCGACAATGACGTCCTTTCCGTTGTAGCTCTTCACCGTGATCGACCCGTGGGTCACCACTGCGTTGACCACTCTCGGGTGCGTAGTGTTTCGTGCGGGCACCACTACCCGGTCGCCCGCGCTGTCCTGTGCGCCAACCAGCGCGCAGACAGCGAATGTCAGACCCGTAAGGGCCAAAAATCGTTTCATCGTAGTATCCTTTTCAAGTCGAACTGGAGGGCTTTAATTCCCGTCCTAAAAAGTCTTGGAGTGCAGGCGAATCTCGCCGTTCAATGCATTAAAGGTCAATTCGGGGCCGCCGCTGCCGGCGCGGCCTTCCATCGCGCGGCGATCGGACCGGTAAATGAACTTTCCGTTGACGTTCTCGCCGCTGGCGGGCTTCGTCGGCCGGGTCGTCACATCGAAATCGCTGTAGATGCCGCCGTTCAGCGTATGGAAGTTGAGGTCCGCGTTCAGCGCCGGCTGGAAGTAGACATCGATCTTGCCATTCAGAGTCCGGAATTCGCTGTTCTTAGATGGATTCTTAGTGAACGTAACCTTCAGCGGACCATTGAGTGTCCGCACCGAACCGGAGCCTGACACTTCTTCCATGTCGATGCCGCCATTCAGGCCGTTGATGTCGAAATCGCCCGTCGTCTTGCGTACTTCGATTTCGCCGGCATTGATCGTCTTCAGAACCAGCTCCGTGGCGAACGGTACCTGGATGTCGTAGTCGAAGATCACGCGGTAGCCGTAATACTCGTCGCCGCGATAATTGACGCCGTTGTTGCCCCGGAAAGGCCCGTCCACGAACAGCCGAACGAAATTGCCCTGCTGCGACATGTCGAGCTTGACATCCCGCTTCGCCTCCGCGAGGCCCTCGTTCGAATCGGCGCCGATGTGCTTTTGCACCTTCACCTGAACTTCTTTGCCCGAATACCCGGTGACGTGGATGTAGCCGCTGATATTGTCCACCAGCAGTTTCTGCGCACCCGAGCCGCCCGACACATCAAAGGAGCGATTGATCGTCTCCTGGTCCTGCACCCGCCAGTTGCGGTCGTCACGGTGCTGTGCCAATGCGGCGCAAGGAAGCAAAGCTACTGCCAGCCAGGATGTGGTTTTCATCGCGAAGTCTCCAGTTTTTGTATTGCCGTTTCGGCCCGCTGGCGGACCGATGAATCGGTTTCCTTGTCGGACACCAGCTTGCGCAGTGAGGGGACCGCCTCCTTATAATTCAACTGCATCAGAAGATCGATCAGCGCCACCTGCACCAGGGGCGAGTCCTGCATGGCGATCGAATCGACCAGCGCCCGCCGCACCTCCGGATTCCGGGCGAACTTGTTGGCGATGGCTTCCACCGCCGAAAGCCGCACGTTCACGTTCGAATCGTGGTTGATGGTGTGCAACAGTTCCTGCTCGACCTGCGGATCCGGCTCAGCCATCTGGTAGCTATAGGTCACGCCGCGGAGCCGCGAACTGGGCGACGTCTGCTGTAAGAGCGACAGGGTCACCAATTGCCGCAGGCTCTCCACCTGGGTTTGTAACTGGGCCATCTCGGGATTGCGTGCCGCGCGCTCGCCGGCCACGTAGTGGCCCACCAAGCCGCCTGCCACCAGCAGACACGTGGAAAACGCGGCGGCCCAGGCGGGACGGGACGGCCACAAGGTGGCCCACCAGGTCTTTTGAGGAACGTTATAAGCCTGACGCCGCTGAGCCTCGTGATAGCCTTCCTGGTACGCGTTGAGCGTCTCCATAAAGCGAGTACGCACGGCAGGGCTGGGTTCCGGCTCAGACATAGATTCGAAACCTCTCCACACCACCCCTAGCTCCGCCATGTCGGCCCTGCAAGCCGAACAGGTATCCAGGTGGTCAATTAACTTCTCGCGTGCGGTGGCGTCCAAACGGCCCGCCAGGCACTCCGGAATCTGTTCACGCATTCGATCGCAAATCATGATGCTCGTTCCCCACCGAGCGCGAAGAACCGGTCGCCCAGTTCGCGCATCGCGCGGTAGACCCGCACTTTGACCGTCCCCACCTCACATTTGAGAATCGAGGCGATCTCGTCGTATTTCAAATCCAGGAACCGGCTCATCACCAGCACCTCTCGCTTTTCACGCGGCAGCGCCGCCAGCGCGCGATGCAGAAGAACCGTCTCCTGCTTGTTCTGTACCTGGCGGTCCGGCAGCACTTCGGCGCTGCTGAACTCGCCCGCATACTCGGGCATCGCCACTTCGCCCTTTCGCTTGCCCGCCTGATCCATACACACGTTCCGCCCGATCTGGTAGAGCCATGCCCGAAACGTGGTGTCGGGCTGGTAGGTGTGGCGGTACTTCAAAATGCGAAAGAAGACTTCCTGCACCAGGTCTTCGCTCACGGCCCGATTGCCGGTCAGGTGCAGAAAATAGCGGAAGAGCGGACGGTGATGACGGTCGAAAAGCAGTTCGAGCTTGCCGACGTTGCCCGCCCTGACCTCCAGCATGATCTGTTCGTCGCCCACTTGCCTCCCGTTTTACGTAATGAATTACTCCGCAACGCGAAAAAGGTTACGGGAAGCTCCGGCTGGTGGTATTAGGAAGTGTCGCGGGCTGTCCCGTGGGCTCATTATTCTACACCTGTGGCGCGGCAACCACAATCAAAATCACGACTTACGAAGTGCGCTGGCACACCGTCTTGAGGCAGAATAGAAGGAGTCGAGGCGTACGTGAAGATTTCTCTAAACGGTTTTTGGTGTCTGGCTCTACTCTTGTGTTCGATGACTGCGGTGGGCATGGCTCAGGAACAGCCCCCGGTTCCTCCTTCCGGCGACAGTACCGCCGACCAGGGACAGCAGACTCCACCGCCGGCTTCTCCAGCCACGGTCCAGCCGCCGCAAACGCCTCAGACGCCACCCGCGACGACGCCCACAACTCCGTCGGATCAGCCGTTGCAACCCGCGACCCCGGGCCAGCCGCGAACCGGCATCCGCCAGCCTCCGCCGCCGCTTCCCAAAATCCCCGACATCCGCCAACCCGGCGAAACCGGATGGTGGATTGGTGTATCCGGATGGTTTCCCACCGAGACGCCGACCATCGACAAAGGCCGCGGGGCAACCTTCACCCAGCCATCGTTCGCCAAGTTTCAAGGCAAGCCCAAGGTGTCGGAAGGCGTAGAGGCGGGAATCGCGGTCGGATTGCATAATGCGCTGCGCTTCTCGTATTTCGAATCGCGAGCGTCCGGCACATTCACCAACACCAACGATCTTGTGCTGTGGGGACAACTCTATACCGCGGGGAACCTGGTCTCCACCGACTACCGCGTCCAGAATTTTAAGCTGTCCTTCGAGTACCTCACCTTTCCTTATCCCGTGGAGAGCCGCAAGTTTCGTCTGAAGACGCTCTATCAACTGCAGTACACCACAGTGCGGACGGGCTTCGACCTCCCGCTGCTGCCGCTGGTGGACAGCACCGGCGCTCCGCTGGTGGACGCCTCGGGCAATCCTCTGAGTTATGCGGCCGACGGAACCCGATCGATTATCCTGCCGACTTTCGGCCTGGGAGTCGCGAAGTACGTGACGCGCAACTTCCGGCTGGAGGCGGATGCAACTGGGTTCGCGATTCCGCATCACAGCACCATCTGGGATGCCGACGCTTCGGCCAACTTCCGGATCGGACATTTCGAAGTCCGCGCGGGCGCGAAGGCGTACCACTATAAGTCGACGACGCAGCAGGATTTTTACGTACGCGGCACGATGGCGTCGGCCTTTGTCGGGCTGCGCTGGTATTCCGATTAATTCGAGCCACGCCCCTCAGCCTCAGAAGCTCTGAAAATCCGGGAACGCAGGCGGAATCGACTGCGCCACCCTCGACAAGTCCTGCGTCTTGAGTGGTGGGGTAGGCGATTTCACTCCGGCTGCCCGCCCGCGCTTGCGGCGCTTTCCACGTCACCTAAACTCAGGGAGGGTTTTCACGATAGTCTGCCCTCCGCTGAAATTTTCGGGAACTTCGCTCCCTTTCGCGGACAATATGGGGGAACCGCACATGGGAGAGCCCGAACGCAGACCGGATCGCATCCTGGTGGAGCAGTTTCGTGCCGGCGACCGCGATGCGTTCACCGCCCTGTACCGTACGCATTTTGCTTCCGTGTACCGGTTCACGTTATATATGACGGGCGACCCCATCCGAGCCGGCGAGATCACGCAGGACGTCTTCGTATGGCTGATCCACCACCCTGCCGACTTCGACGCCGAGCGAGGCGAACTGGGTGCGTTCCTGGGAGGCGTGGCCCGGAAGTTTCTCCTCCAGCAGCAGCGGAACGAGCGCCGCTGGCTGGCATTGAACGAATCCGCCATGCCCGCCGCCGACGCCACCGCGCGCGGGAACCTGGTGAGCGAAATAGAGCGCGAGCAGGAGACAGCGCAACTCAAGCAGGCGATTGCCGCACTGCCGATGCGCTATCGCGAAGCCGTGGTGCTCTGCGATCTGGAAGCCAAGAGCTATGAGGAGGCCGCGGCCGAGATGGGCTGCGCCAAGGGCACGGTGCGATCGCGCCTGCACCGGGCGCGCGAACTGCTGGTCCGTAAGTTTCAAGGGAGAAGGGAAGGCCAGAGGTGCTTATGAATTGCCGCGAATTGCGCAGCGGCCTGTTGGAATGGGCTCGAGGCGGCGTGTTGCAGCCTAAGGAACTGCGGGTGCTGCGAACTCACATCGAGCATTGTCCGGAGTGCGCGTCTCTTCTCGAGTCGCATCGCAGTATGGAGGCCGCGATCCGGCGTCTGGCGAGGGAGCCTCTACCCGCGGCGGAAGCCATCGAAGCGCGTGTACTCGCGGAGTTCGACCGGAAGGCGGCGCAGCGCAGACCGGCGAAGGTCGCGGCGCGATGGGTGGTCGCTGTGGCTATGGCAGCTTCGATATTGTTGGCGGCGTTCGTCACGTTGCGGCGCACCCCCGCGCAGCCGGCCCCCGCGGTCGCCGTTGAGGAAGTGCCGTTCCTGACGATTCCCTACACGATTCCAATCGGGCCCGAGGAGCGCGCGGAGGTGGTGCGCATGCGCATACCGGTGGCCGCGCTGCTGGCGGCAGGCTTTCGCGTGCAGGTCTCAGATCCATCCGGTGCCATCGATGCCGATGCCTTGGTCAGCCAGGACGGCCGCGTGCGCGCAATCCGGCCACTGAGCGGGTCGATCTCAAATTGAGGAGGTACGTCATGATCAACAGATGCTGGAGTATGTGCTTAATGGCTCCTCTGTTCTTGCCGGCATTTGCACAGACTACTGAAAAGCGGGCGGCGTTCGAGGTTGCGACGATCAAACTCGCTCCTCCCGAGCCCGCGGATCCGTACCAGGCCGGCTATCGAAAAGGAACTTCGATGCGGGGAATGGTGGTCGCAGGCAAGCGCGTTACGCTGGTCGACCAGACGCTGAAGGATCTGGTGCGGATCGCGTTCGGGGTGAAGGACCATCAGGTGGTAGCTGCGCCCTGGATGGCGTCCCAGCTCTTCGACGTTGTGGCGTCTTTGCCCGAGGGGGCGGATCGCTCGCAGGGGCCGGAAATGCTCCGCACTCTGTTGGAGGACCGGTTCCAGATGGAGTGCCATCAGGAGCCGAGGGAGATGGCGGTGCTTGCGCTGGTAGTGGCGAGGGGCGGATACAAGCCCGCGGTGGTCGAGGGGAACTCGTGACTGCGATCGCCGGACCGGCGCGTGGATCCCTGTCCGGTATGAAAGGACCTCTGACCATTCGCATGAAGGCTGCCACGATGTCAGCTTTTGCCGACCGCATTACCCGATTCACCGATAAACCCGTGGTGGACATGACGGGAATGGCGGGCACCCACGATTTCAACGTGACATTCGCGCCCGAGGAGAGCGACTCGGCGCCGTCGCTCTTCACGGCCTTGCAGGAACAGATGGGACTCAAACTCGAGGCACGCAAAGCGACGGTAACGACGGTAGTCATCGACAAAGCGGACAAATTGCCAGCGGAGAATTAAGGAGTGAATGCAATGACGAATCGAATTTGGAAATTTGCAGGTCTTTCGGCCATGACGACGGCCGGATTGTTGGCCCAGAGCGGCGTCGTCACGGGTACCCCCTTTCAACAAGTCGGGCAAATGAGCGACCCCGGGGTAATCGTGCCCAAGCCCGTGTCCAACGGTTGGTTCACTGCTGCACCCGGGGGCCGTGGCGGGCCACAGGTTGTCGTGGGCAAGCCCTTTTCCGGCACCGAGGAGCGGAAAACCGTTCAGACGTTGGGGGATGGAACGCAAATCGAGAGCTCCGATTCCGACGTGTACTTTCGTGACAGCCAGGGCCGGACGCGCGTGGAACAGACGGTCAACAATTCAGGGAGGATCGTGATCGTAGATCCGGTGGAGCACGTCAGCATCATCTTGAACCCAGGCAAGAAGACCGCGATCAAGACTTCGATGGCCACAGTGCCGCAAGCGGGAGTCGCCGTGATGAGGGCAGGGCGCGCGGGCGATGGAGGAAGAGCCCCCACGGATTACGCCGACGGCTACATCGCGGGACAGGCTGCGGCGATGCGCGACCTGCACCTCAATACGGAAAACCTGGGAGTTCAGACCATCAACGGCGTAGCGGCCGACGGCACCCGGATGTCGCAGACGATTGCCGCCGGAAAGATCGGCAACAACCGCGACATTCACATCGTCAATGAGCGATGGTACTCGAACGATCTGCAAATGCTGGTGAAGACGGTGAACTCGGATCCCCGCTTCGGCGTGACCACTTACCAGATGACGAATATCGTACAAGGCATGCAGGATCCCTCGCTGTTCCAAATCCCCGCCGATTACACGGTGACCGAGCCCGCGAAGTAACTTCAATCTTCTTTCTGCGGGTGGCGCGAGTACCGTTTTACTACCGCGACACCCGCAAAGATGATCACCATCGAGATCATTTCCCGCACCCCGAAGGCTTCCCGGTAAAACAACCAGCCGAGCCCCACCGCGACGATCGCATTCACGTACGAATACACCGAGACGATCGCCACCGGCAACCTGTCGAGCGCGTACGAATAGGCGCTGTAGCCCACCAGCGATCCGAAGACCACCAGGTATAGCAAGGCAAGCACGCCCCGCATGCTCCACGCGATGGGATGTTGCGGGATGGTGAACGCAAATGGCGCCAGAATCAGTCCTGCCGCCAACTGCTGCACGCCGCCCGCGATCACGGGATGCGCTTTTCCGGCATGACGCCGCTGGAAGATCGATCCGAACGACCAGCCTGCCATCCCGAGTTGCAGCAGCAGAAAGCCATGCAGCAGATTGCGGTCGAAGGCGTGCGGGCCCGCATCGGGTGTGAACAGCAGGCCGGCTCCCAGGAGTCCGATCGCCATTCCGCCGATGGTGGGCGCGTGCAGGCGATCCCCGCCGGGAAGCAAAGCTTCCGCCCCGACCATCCAGAATGGCGAGATGGTCACGATCAGGCCGGCAATCCCGCTGGGAATCAGTACTTCGGCAAACACCAGTCCGCCATTGCCGATTCCCAAAGTGAGGAATCCGCTGAAACACGCGGCTGCCAGTTCGCGTCCGCGCGGAAGGTATAGGCCGCGCGAAAGAGCGAACAGGAGTAGGATCGATCCCGAAATCGTGTAGCGCACTGCCACCAGAACCAGCGGGGGGAACGACTCGAGCGACATGCGGATGCCGAGGTAAGTGGTCCCCCAGAAAAAACACACTGCGGCCAATGCGAGATACGGCTTAAACAGAGGATGGCGGCGCAATTCTCAGCGTAGCACCTGGCAACATTCAGGTCGGGCGGGGCGAGCGGATCAGGGAGAACCCTGACTTATGCAGAATCGATACGCTAGAATGGAGCGAATGGGACCCTTTTCACGGGGCGCTTTCCGGCTTCTCAGCCTCGCAACGCTCCTGATTTCAATCATTTATTCCACCAAAGCCCAAACACCACTGCCCGTCTCCGGCAAGTGTGCCGTAACCGCCGTACCTACCCAGGTGCGCGCCGAAGGCCTCACTGAACGGATGGGTGATATCAATCTACAATGTTCCGGCTCTAATCCCGGCGCAGTGTTGACGGGCAATCTCTCGGTATCCCTTCCGATCAGCATCACCAATCGCTTGGATTCCGTCTCCAGTAACCTGACCCACGATGCAATTCTCTCCGTCGATTACGGCGTCGGGCCCGTGCCCACCGGAATCGCCGGACAGATCTCCAACACCATCATCGCCTTCAACGGCCTCAGCATTACCGTGCCGTCTACTGGCAATTTTGCGATTCGTATCTCCAACATTCGCGCCGGGGTCCACATAAGCGGAGTGCTCCAGCCGCTCCCGATCACGGCGCAAATCATCTTTGGCAGCCCGGTTTCGATTCTGGTCGACAATCCTCAGCCCGTGGTGGCATTCGCCCAGACCGGCCTCTTCGACACGCTATATGACAGCGGCATCACCTGCACGGGATCGCCACTGCCCGACAGCATTAATGTTCCGAGCCTGTTCGCCAGGGGAACCGCGTTCTTTTCCACGCGTCTCACCGAAGGCTTCGGCGGAGCATTCAAACCGCGAGCCGCGACCGAGGACAACGGCACTCGATTCCTGATCAGCTACACCGGTTTCCCCAGCCAGACGCATCTTTATATTCCCGACCTGGTAGCCGGTTCCGACGCAGCCACTCCCACCGCGGGGGGCGACTTGGGGTATCAGCCGCAGATCGGCCAGTATGCCTTGAACAGCCACACCCTGCTGCTGGTGCGGGTCATCGGCGCGGACGCCAATGGCGCCGGGGGCTCGATGGCACCCCTCCCTCCCGCAGCCTCTTCGGGCCTTCTGAGCGGGGTTACCGTCACCGAGGTTCCGCTCAGCGGCGGATCCGGATACGCGGTTTACGAGGTCTTCGATGCCAGCCCGACTCTGCTGGAAACGGTTCAGTTCCCGACCTTCGTGGGCCTGGCGAACGTCACGTCCGCGGCCGTGGCACACGAGACGGCTTCCTTCGCTCCGGTTTCGAATGTGCTCACGGCATCCGCCACCGCGCCGATCCAACGCTTCGCGCCCTCGCTGCCTTCCTCCGATTGCACCATCGTGGGAGACTGCGGCGCCGCATACTTCCCCCGACTCACCATCCCTGCGACCTCCGCGATTCAGCTCACCGCGGTTTCCGGTGGGGATCAGACCGGACTGGCAGGCTACGTGCCGATTCAGAACGCCGGCGGCGGCATCCTGAACTGGTCGGCGACCGTGAACTATACGAGCGGCACCGGCTGGTTGCACCTCGACAACAGCTCAGGTCAGAACAACTCCAGCATCATCGTGACTGCCAGCGGCAAAGGACTGTCGGCGGGAGTCTATCAGGCCAATATCGTGGTGGACGCCGGATCCGCCGGCAGCATCACGATTCCTGTGACGCTGACCGTTACCGCGGCACCCGCTCCGACTCCGCAAGTGGTCGTAACCAAGGTCATCAACTCCGCGACCTTGGATGCGACACCATTGGTCGGCGGATCGCTCGGGACCATCATCGGAACGCATCTCTCCGGGAAGAGCGTGTCCGTGACATTCGATGGCAGTGCGGCCACACTACTCTACAGTTCCGACAGCCAGATCAATCTGCAGGTGCCCGACATGGGTGCCAAGACTTCGGCCAGCATGATTGTGACGGCGGACGGACTTAGCAGCACTCCGCTTACCGTGCCCCTGGCTCCGGCCTGGCCGGCAGTTTTCGGCAACGGTATTCTCAACCAGGACAACACCGTCAATTCCACAACCGCGGGGGCCAAGGCTGGAAGTATCCTCCAGATCTTTGCCACTGGAATTCCCGCGAACGCCACCGTATCGGCGCAGATCGCCGGCAGGAAGGACCTGGTACCGTTGTATGCCGGACCGGCTCCCACCGTTCCCGGCGTGCAGCAGGTCAACGTGGCTGTTCCTGCTGATGTGACCGCATCCAATACGCAACTGGTGCTGTGCGCAACCACCGCTGGGCAGCAGTTCTGCTCCGCCGGATCGGCGCTGGTTATTCAGTAGAAGGCTGAGCAGAAGAAGACTGGGCGTGGCCGGCATCGGCCGGCCTGACCCTGGTCAAACGGTGAGGTCGAATCGCGGCGCCCACGAGCCTCTGCACCACCGGCAAGAGGTTCTTGGGCGCTTCGGTTTTTTGCATCGTGGCACTTGCTCCCAGCAACCGCGCCGCCCGAAGCAGCGACCCTCCGATGAATCCCGACGCCACCAACACCTTGAGTTCCGGCTGTTCGTTGCGGATCATGGCCAGGACTTCGAATCCGTCCGGTTCCGGCATACTCAGGTCGAGAATCACCAAATCGACCGGCGTCTTCCGGAGAATGCGCATGCCGGCCGTCCCGGAATGGGCGGAGAGGATCGTGTATCCCGCCTTCGCCAGTACGCGGGTGAACGCCTTGATGACCTGCGGTTCGTCGTCAACGACGAGAATGATTTGGGACTCTGGCATAGAAGCGTGCTCGCGGCTTTCGATCCCGCAAGATCCTTCCCCGGCGATACCCAAGCTGCACAAGCTATCATCGGCGACAAAAGAAATCGTAGTGCCTTTTACAAGTATTTCCTATGTTTACTTTGGGAGTACGAAAAGCAGTATCCAGGTTGGTTGCCGAATATCTACCAATTACATCGTCCGCAGGTGGAGCACTCTAGCGAATCGAGCCGTCACGCGTTGCGCAAGGCGTTATGAATTGCGTAGCGGCGCCGGTGGATCCTGTCCACACCACGGCGGCTGGCGCCTCTTCGAAGCGATGTTCTGATTTCGAGGCAAAAACAATCAATTGCCGCGATGTATCTGCGGCTAAGTGCCTCCAATCTGGCTTGCTCCGTCTCGCTATCCCAGCCGGGAGCGCCGCATGTTTGAAGTTCTGTTTCACGGAAGAGTTCTCCCCTGAGCTCCCTGCCAGCGGTCAACATCTGCAAATGAACTGGATCTAAGGTTGTCATTTGTCCTATCTCCCTTACTCTTCGCTACTGACTGCGGAAATAATGACTCAATTGTGCCAAAAAAACCGGGAGTTGCATTGCTTTGATTTCACTTTTAACATTCATACGATTTTCCCTGACCGGCGGCTTCTCAAGTGCCTGATGGAGCGGCATGTAAGTGTCTCCGAACGCTCGCTTAAGCCCTACAGGCATATCGGTCATTTGACCTATGCGCCTGCGATCTCTCTAATTTCCTTGATACAAATCAATGGTTCGGTAGTAAACTGATCCAATACTTGCGATATTGAGTCCGCGCCCTGGGGTTTTCTTACGCCGGACTTGGGGGAACTGTATGTCGAAGAGCGCTGATCCACGTCGTCGCGTTCGAAAGTCGGGGGCACCCAGCTTACGCTCTTCCCGAGTTGCAGACCTGATGCTCGAAATAGAAGAGCTCAGGGAAGACAACCGTCAGTTACGCTACTCGGTCAACCTTTACCAGGAGATCGTGCGCAGAGTGGTAGACCAGGGTCGGGCGACGGGGATCTCTCCGTCCGCCTGACGGACCCAGCTACACTCGCATCGTTCCGAACAACTCTCCGTTCTCCCGCAGAACGCGATCCACCGTCGACTGTTCGGGATCGGTGTTCCAATTGCCGCGTTCGTGAGTTCCTCCCAGGAGTATCCCATCGTGGCGCGGGAACATGTAGATGTCGCCGGGCCCCACTGTCATGTACTCGACTTCCTGTTGAGGCAGCAGAAAAGTGAGTTGCCCGCGAATCGGCATCACCTCTGCATCGTTGAAGAGTTTGCCGGCGCCGAGCCCGGTGCAGTTGTACAGCACCGTTTCGCGAAGGCTCATCAGTTCTTCACGTGCCTGAAAATCGCGAATCACGATCCGTCCGCCGGCGAGCTCGTAGTCGCGGATCAGTGCGTTCAGATAGATGGCCGGCTCGATCAACATCGACCAGCGGCGGTATGCGAAGGGCACCGCAAAAGGATGCTCGTTGGCGGCCAGTTGCTTCGCCTCGGGATACAGCGGTTGCACGGCGCTATAGGGACTGTCGGGTTCAGGCATTGCCACCGGACCGTGCTTCGACAGCGTGTAGAGGGGCATCCACTTCACCCCATATAGGTCACCCGCCAGGGATTGGTAACGCCGGAATGCGAACCGGCTGGCATCGCCGAACTGCCTGCGAAACTCCGGCGTCACCTTCTCCTGGTCGTAGACGGTGACCGGGTCCCACAGCCCGCCCGCGACGTTCGACGTAACGGAGGGCGGTGTCTCGCGCGCGTAGATGGTTGGATTGTAGCCGCGGATCTGCAACAGCCGCGCTGTGGCCAGGCCCACCACACCGCATCCGATTACCGCGCAATCTCGAGCCTCGATCTTCGCGCCCTCCTCGACAGCAAGCTGCGCTGTTCCCCAGGACAGCGTGATTCCCGCGCCACCATGCCCGTAATTGTGGATCACGGTCTTATCGGCCAGCTTCTCGCCTCGGACCACGAAACCCGACGGACGGAATGGGCGCAGTCCGACGATCGTGCGAATCACGCGTTCGGGAGCCACTTTCACGCGCGCCAGCCGTGGGCTGGAGGTGATCGGAGCTAACGGCGTCCTGCGAGTGGCGCAACCCGATAAAAGCAGACTCGAAGCTCCCAACAGCCGCCTCCTGGAAATTTGCATAATTCATATCTTAGACGCGGCCTGCGCTATTCAGTATTCCACGTTGACGAGGAACAATCCCTTAGCCGGAGCCGTGGCGCCGCACTTCACGGGCAGAGTATCCAGGTCCGCGATATTACCCCTGCCCGCCTCAATCAGCGTGCCCACAATGTTGCGCACCATGTGCTTCAGAAATCCGCTGCCGCGCACGCGATAGATCAATCGCCCGCCACTCCGTTCCAGCACCGATGAGAAAATCGTCCGCACCTTCGACTTCCCTTCCGCGTCACTCTCGTCGGACGCCGCGAAGACCGTGAAATCGTGCTCCCCGGCGAGGGTATGCGCCAATCGCGCCATCCGGTCCTCCTGCAGCGGATAGGGATAGTGGTGCACGTACGGCCACTCGAACGGACAACAGATCTCTTCGCGCACGATGCGATACTCGTAGGTCTTCGCCCTGGCGTCGAACCGCGGATGGAATTCGGCAGGCACTTCCTCCGCCGAGAGCACGCGCACGGTGGAAGGCAGCAGGCGATTCACCGCCCGCCTCAAGTTGTCAGTGGGGATCGGATTTTCGAAACTGAATGCGGCCACCTGTTCGAGCGCGTGAACGCCGGCATCGGTGCGTCCCGAGCCCGCCACGCGGACCGCTGCGCCCTCAATCTGCGACACGATCTGCTCGAGCAGGCCCTGAATCGTCGGAAGTCCGGGCTGTACCTGCCAGCCGTGGAACGAACTGCCGTCGTAGGCGAGCTTGAGTTTGATGCGCCGCATCTTCAGGCCGGGCGCGAGCCGGGCTTGATGGCGGGAATCCCCAGATTGCACATGGGGCACTGCTCGGGGTAGTGTGCGGCCACTCGCAAGGTGGCTAGGGCAACGCGTGGCACGGTGACGTCGGCAAGCCCTCCGCTGCGGTCGATAATCGAGCCTGCCGCCAGCACTTTCACGCCGCGCGCCTGCAGGATTTCGATCACGTCGCGCGTGCTGCCGCCCGTCGTGATCACGTCTTCAATCACCACCGCGGTCTCTCCCGGACCTGCCGTGAATCCGCGCCGAAGATCCATCTTGCCGCTCGATGTATCTCGCTCCATGAAGATGAATCGCGTGCCGAGCGCACGCGCCACTTCGTGGCCGATGATCAGACCGCCCAAAGCGGGCGATGCCACCATGCCGATTTTTTCGGTAATGCTTTTGCGGACCTCCTCCGCGAGCATGCGGCCCAACTTCTCCGCAGCTTTGGGATGCTGCAGCACCAGCGCACTCTGCAGGTATTCGGCGCTATGCAGACCGGACGTAAGCCGGAAATGGCCCTGGAGATACGCACCGGTGGAACGGAATAACTCGAGGACGGATTCAGCTTGCGGCGTCACAAACGCCTACTATAACATTGAATGAAATCGCACGAATTTCAGAGCCCCAAGGCATTCCGCCCGGCGGGACTTCAGGTGAGTTGCGCATGAACGGTACGAGATCCTCTCTCGCTGTGCTCTGTTGTCTTCTGCTGCTGACACCGTCCGCTGCCTTCGGTGCTGGCCTCGGCCCGGACGTCGAAGATGATAAGCCTTCGAGCCCGGCAGCCAATCAGGACAACCCGGTGCCCCAGCCGTCGGTTGTTCCGCACGGCCTCGTTGGCAAGGTGTCAGACCCGTACCGGCCGAAAAGCGTGGCGCCGCCCACGGTTGAAAACTCCGGACGTCTCGAGTCGCTGTTGCGCGCCGGGAATCTCTACCTTTCCCTCCAGGACGTCATTGCGCTTGCGCTCGAGAACAACCTGGATATCGCGATTCAACGATATGGACCGCAACTCGCGGACGCGGCGGTGATGCAGGCCGAAGCCGGCGGATTCGCTCGCGGTGTCTCGACCACGGTAACGGCGGGCCCCAGCAGTGCGTCCGTGAGCAGCTCGGGAACCACGCCCGGCACGAACCAGAACGCCGCTTCCCAGGCCAGTTCCGCGACAGCCTCCGCGGTCGGTAGCAGCGTGCTGCAATCCTCTGGGCCGTCGATACCCAGCCTCGACCCCGCTGTCGTCAGCAGTCTCAACTGGGCACACCAGACCACGCCGCAGAGCAGCGCGTTCGTCACCGGAAGCAGCGAACTGGTGCAACGCCTGTCGACTTCCAATTTCGGCGTGCAGCAGAGCTTTCTCACCGGCACTACCGTGAATCTGGGATTGAACAACACCTCGACCACTGCCAACAATCCGCGCGCCGATTTCAATCCCGCCACCAGCGCCACGCTGGGGGTTACGCTCACGCAGCATCTTTTCCAGGGCTTCGGGCCGGCCGTGAATGCCCGGCAGATCCGTATTGCGCGCAACAATCGTGAAGTTTCCGACCTCACCTTTAAGCTGCAAGTGGAGACTACCGTGGCCGCCGTCATGTCGCTCTACTGGGACCTGGTGGCATTCAACGAGAACGTCCGGGTGGCTCGCGAGGCGGTAGCGGCAGCCAACCGGCTTTGGGAGGACAACAAGCGGCAGGTGGATGCCGGAACACTGGCGCCGATCGAAGTGACCCGTGCCGAAGCGCAGATCGCGACCGGGGAGCAGCAGCTCACTATCGCCCAGACGCAGGTGCTGCAACAGGAGACCATTCTGAAGACGGCGCTCAGCCGGACTGGTGTCGCCAGTCAGGCAATTGCCGATGCCCATATCATCCCCACCGACCAGATCAACGTGCCCGACACGCAGCCGATCGCGCCCATCCAGGACATGATGGCGATGGCGCTTTCCTCCCGCCCGGAGTTGGCGCAGAGCCGCATCCAATTAACCAACCAGGAACTGACCATTCGCGGATCGAAGAATTCGCTGCTTCCCACCGTGGATGCCGTAGTGAACCTCAGCAACAGCGCCCTCGCCGGCCAACCGAACGCCTGCCAGCACCCGCGGGCACAGCCCACAGCAATAACCCGTTCTTTATCGGCGGCTACGGACAAGTGCTCACGCAGATCTTCCAGCGCAACTTTCCGAACTACGCGCTGGGCTTCAACGTGAATATTCCGATCCGCAACCGCGCGGCGCAGGCGCAGGTCATCAACGACGAACTCACGCTGCGCCAGCAGCAGCTCGGCCTGCAGCGCCTTGAAAATCAGGTGCGTACCGACGTCGTCAATGCGGTGATCGCGCTGACCCAGGCACGCGCGCAATATCAGGCGGCTAACAAATCGCGAGCGCTGCAGGCGCAAACGCTGGATGCCGAGCAGAAGAAGCTGGCGTTGGGCGCGTCCACCATCTATAACGTGATTCAGGATCAGCAGGCGCTCACCGCGGCGGAATCGAGCGAAGTGGCTGCCAAGGCGGCTTACTACAAGGCGAAGGTGGAGCTCGACCGCGCCACCGGCCAGATATTAACTAACAATAATATTTCGCTCGACGAAGCTTTCCGGGGAGTAGTTGCCCGGCCTCCCAGCGCGCTTCCGTCAGCTTCGGTGCAGTCGGGGAAACCCTCGCAGCAATAATTACGTGCGACTGATGCGTCATTGTGTCCACAGCGTGGCCTTTTGATACAGAAGTTGACAGCCAACTGACTATTTTATGTACACCAGCGCACGCTCACGGTTCAGCGGGCTGATTTTAAAGGGCTTCGATTTTGGTAAGGAGATTGCTTATAAGGGAGCCGTGACTAAGATCTCACAGGCTCTCGGAGAGACGATTGACCCCCGATTTCGGCGCCTACCTTTCCAGTCACCTCGCCTAAAATCCTTCTAGCTGTCCATAAATCCCCTCACAATCGTCTCTCCCTGACCTGTGGTTAGAGGCCATCCTCTTTCCACTGACAGGGCGTTGGGAGACCAGCGAAACGATCGACCACGCGTCACCGCACGGCCACGTTCCCACAATGATTTGAGCCGCTGGATGCGAGTCCTGCGCCACGGCAAGCCATCTTCCGACAGCGAGCCGGAAAATCCCGCGCACCAAGGCGTCCGCGATTTTACAGTCGCGCCACCCGCGATTGGAGGACAATAGCGAAATGCTTGTAGAGGGCGAAAACGTGCCGCAAGAGCACGCGCCCGGAGGGGACCGGCGCGCCGTACTGATTGTCGAGGACTCCGAGAACAGCGCGGCAATACTCGAAATCGCGCTTCTGCGAATTCCCGGATTATCCGTGCTGATTGCTTCTTCGGCGATAGAGGCTTTGCGCATCCTGCGACGTCCCGGACCGCTGGTGCGCGCCATTGTAACGGATCTGAACATGCCGCGCATGGACGGATTCGAGATGATCGCGGAAATCCGCCAGGACCGCGCGCTCTCTTCCACCCCTATCATCGTGGTCAGCGCCGATACCGACCCGCGGACGCCGGAGCGCATCGCGCAACTGGGCGTCAGCGCATTTTTCCCCAAACCCTACTCCCCGGCGCAGATCACGCGGAAACTGGAGCAGATTCTCGATGGTACGAATCAATAGGCTGCTGGGCCCGGCGCTGCTGTGTTGCGCCCTGCGGCTCGGCGCGCAGAGTCAACCCGAGTTATCCACCATACTGGAGCGGCTGGACCGTCTGGAGCGCGAGAATCGCGTTCTTACCGACAGAGTGCAAACTTTGCAGGCCAGATTGGACGCCATCGGCACCGCCAAACCGGCACCCGCCGAAAATGCCGCGAGCGCCGAGACTGTTCCGGGTGCGGACGGAGCCTCGAATGTCATCACTCCGGCCACCCTCGAGCAGCAAGTAGAGATTCAGGGCAAGCGGATCGACGAGCAGGCGCAGACGAAGGTCGAGGCCTCGCAGAGATTTCCGATTCGACTCACCGGCATGGCGCTGTTTAACGCCTATATGAATTCCAGGCAAAGCGGCGGGGCTGAGTATCCCGTGGTGGCCGCGGCGACCGGTCCCGCATCGGCGGGCGCCACTCTCCGCCAGACGATTGTCGGACTGGATTTTCGCGGCCCCAGCACCGTCTGGGGAGGCACGGTCCACGGTTCGGTGTATATGGACTTCGCTGCCGGCGCTACCAACATCGCGATGCGTCTGCGTACCGGATCGATTGAAATTGACTGGAAAAATCGCAGCTTTATGGTGGGGCTCGAGAAGCCGATCTTCAATCCTCGGGAGCCCAGTTCTCTCGCGCAGTTAGCGGTTTCGCCTTTGACCGGTGTGGGAAACCTCTGGCTCTGGGTACCCCAGGCGAGGTTCGAGCAGGATATCGCTTTTACGCGCTCCACCGGGATTCGGGCCCAGGGGGGAGTGGTGCAGACCCATGAAATCGGTCCGTATGCCGGAAGCACATTTACCGGCACCGTGGAATCGGCCCGGCCCGGTGGCGAAGGCCGGGTGGAGTTGTACCACAATCTGGACGACCAGAGACGCCTGGAGTTCGCGTCCGGCTTTCACACCAGCCAGACGCACGTGATCGGGAAGTCGGTCGAGTCGCAGATTCTCTCGTTGGACTGGTTCTTCAATCCGCTTCGGAAAGTCGATTTTACCGGCGCTTTCTATACCGGGCAGAACGTGGCGCCGTTGGGAGCCGGTTATCAGCAGGGCTTCGGCGTGTACTATAGTCATGTGTCCCCTGTGCATAGCCAGGGCGGCTGGGCTCAGATTACGTTCCATGCCGCGCCGCGGCTGGATTTCCACTTCTTCACTGGACAACAGGACGACCGGAACAGCGATCTCGATCGCGGCGGTATCGGCAAGAACCTCCTGTTTGGAGGAAATGTCTACTTCCACCTCGCGCCGAACGTGCTTTTAGGCTTGGAAACCACCCAACTGCGCACCACGTACCTCGGACAGGGGATTCGAATCAACAACCACTATGACCTGGCGTTGGGTTACCTATTTTAGTGTCTGGACCGCAAGACTCCGAGGGATCGGGAGATCGGATGCTGACGCGCGTGGCTCCGTATCGTGCCCCGATGGTGAGGGAGTGGTTTCCGCAGAGCGCCGGTCATCGCGCGGTCAGGGCACTCTCGTGGGAATGCTGAAGGTTAGCGGTTGGTTCCTGGCCCCGGTTGTGTTGTTCAGCATGGGATTTTGGCCCGCGCCTCAAGCGGGGGCGACCGTCGCGGGGTCCATCGAGATCACCAATTCCCACGACGCCGCGGTTCGGCGGAACAAAGATTATTCGGGCGTGGTGCTGTGGCTGGAGCGCGTCGATCGCAGCACCCCGATGCCTGCGCCACTCCCCAAGCGCGCGCAGATGGTGCAGAAAGATCAGCATTTCCAGCCGCATGTATTGGCCGTCCCCGTGGGCAGTACGGTGGAGTTTCCCAATCGCGATCCGATCTATCACAGCGCCTTCTCCACTTTCAGCGGGCAGCCGTTCGACACCGGTCTGTACAAGCCTGGCACCTCTCCTCGCGAGGTCTTCAAAGCGCCCGGCATTGTGCGCGTGTTCTGCAATATTCATCCCACAATGAGCGCCATCATCGCGGTGCTGCCGACTCCCTGGTACGTGTTGACGGGGCCTACCGGCAAGTTCACGATCCCCGACGTGCCGCCGGGGGAATACCACCTGCGGATCTTCTACGAGCGTGCACGTCCCGAAAATCTCAAGTTTCTCGAGCACCCCATCACAGTTTCCGCGGAAGGCTTGACGCTGCCCTTGATTTCCATTTCGGAGACGGGCTACATCCCGGCGCCGCACATGAATAAGTTCGGGATGCCGTACCCGCCGGTGCCGGCCAACGGAACTTATCCGGGAGCGCCTAAGCAATGACCTGGCGATTCTCGCGGCTCTCGCTGCTCACCAAGCTTCTGCTCTCCACCTCGGTTGCGGTGACGGTGTTATTCGCGCTCACCGGCGAATTGGTGCTCGGCCGCCTGACCCAGACCATGTCCGACAGCCTGGAGGCGGAGGTGCAGAACGGCTTCCAAGCCTACTCATCGCTCTTTCATTCACGCGCGGAACTGCTCTCGTCGGTAAGCCGCCTGCTGGCAAGCATGGCCGACGTGCGGTCCGTCCTGAGCACCGGCGACCGCGCCACGATTGAGAATACGGCGGGAGAGCTTTGGGCAAACGTCGCCGATTCGAGCGCCATCTTCCTGGTGACCGATCCCGACGGCAAGGTGATTGCGTCGCTCGGCGGGGCCACCAATAACCCGCTAGACCGGGACCTCATGGTGGTGCAGGAAGCCGCCAAGCGGTTCCCCGAGCAGTCCACCGGCTTTCTTCTGCAGAAAGGCGAGATGTACCAGATTTCGGTCATCCCGGTTTATGTCGACTCCAGCCACGGCAGCGCTCTGTTCAAGGTCTTCGTCGCCGGCTACCACGTGGATGCGACCGTGGTTCAGCAACTCAAACAGCGCACCAACAGCGATTTCGTCGTCACCACACCGGGCCGTGTAGTGGTGTCGACATTGAATCCGCGGGCGACCGACACGGTGGTTCACGCCATCGAGCGCGATCCCAACGCGGAGCGAATCTCCGATGGCGTCACCCAATACGCCCGCCTCGTCACACCGTTGCAGGACATCTCCGGCCGGCCTGTAGGCGCGATCTGCATCCTGCGGTCTTTCGAGGGCGCGCAGAAGATCGCGCGGCTCTACACCCTCATCGTTTTGATCTGGGCGCTGGCGGTCTCGTTTGGATTGGGGCTGACCTACCTGATGGCGCGGCGGATCATCGCGCCGGTGAAGCAGTTGGATCTGGCAGCCGCCGAAGTGGCGCACCAGAACTACGCTATCGAAGTGCCCGTCACCAGCGATGACGAGATGGGGCGCCTGGCCCGGACCTTTAATAACATGTGCGCCTCGATCCGGCAGGCGCGTGAGGACCTGATCCGGCAGGAACGAATCTCCACCATTGGACGCCTCTCCGGGTCCATCGTCCACGATTTGCGCAATCCCCTGGCCGCAATCTACGGCGGCGCTGAGATGCTGGTGGATGGCGACCTGCCTCCCGCCCACGTCAAGCGCCTGGCAGGCAATATCTATCGCGCTTCGCGGCGCATTCAGGAGATGCTGCAGGATCTGGTGAACGTGTCGCGCGGAAAGACCACAGCTCCGGAGATGTGCCGTCTTCGCGAGGTGGCCTTGTCGGCCTGCGACTCATTGGGGGCCGCCGCCGAGAATCAGGGGGTCAGAGTCGAGGTTTCGATTCCCCCGGAGATCGAGGTGCCGCTCGACCGCAGCCGCATGGAGCGCGCCTTCGTCAACCTCATCGGCAATGCGTTGGAGGCCATGCCGGGCGGCGGGGAGGTCCGGATCTCCGCCGTGCTGGAGCGCAGTTCCGTGGTGGTGCAAGTGGCCGACAATGGTCCCGGAATCGCACCGGAAATCCGGTCGTCGCTGTTCCAGCCATTCGTTACGGCTCGCAAGCGGAACGGCTTGGGGTTGGGCCTGGCGCTCACTCGCCAGACAGTGCTCGAGCACGGCGGCGATATGTGGGTGGAGTCGGAGGTCGGAGGTGGGGCGCGATTTAAGTTCCGTCTCCCCGGCGCGCAGGTTTCGCAAGTGCTGCACGTGTGAGGGTGTTGTTTCGGGCTCGTAAGGTACCTTCGCGCGCGATACGTGTGCTTGAGCAAGCGATCTTGACTGCTTTAGCGGCGTGGTGGCAACGCTCCCTCACGATCGCGGCTCGTAAGGTACCTTGCGCGAATACGTGCGCGTGGGCAAGCGATCTTGACTGCTTTAACGGCGTGGTGGCAACGCTCCCTTACGGTCGCGGCTCGTAAGGTACCTTGTGCTTGCGAGCCGCGCGCGTGAGCAAGCGATCTTGACTGCTTTAACGGCGTAGTGGCAACGCTCCCTCACGGTCGCGGCTCGTAAGGGATCCACACGCCTGTCTATTGCCCGAACACCTGTACCTCCGCCAGGGTCAGGTAGTCGGAGCCACTCAGTTGGACGCGCACATATCTTCCTTGCACGCCCACCGGGATGTTGACCGATGGGCTCGGCGCCGACGTCTGATGACTTGCGAAGGTGCCGGCACGATTTTGCAACGTAGCAGGGGTGTCGCCCGCCTGGAAGGGCGTGTCGGAGACGAACACCCAATAGTCGCTCAAACGCGAGCCACAGCAATCGGTGCGATTCCAGATCACGATTGAACTAACGAATGCCGAGGAGCCAAGATCCACCTGCCACCAAGGGGTCGTCTGAAAGAAAGTAACCGCGACGGAGCCGTCATAGAAGTTCCCATCGGTATTCCCATCGACGGCAGCGCTCGGAAGGTCGTGGATTGTATCGTAAAGACTGCTCTGTGTGGCCGCCTTGCCCTGTGCCAGGTTCGAGATGCTCGGGGCACCGGATCCCATCACTTGTACCTCTGCCAGACTCAGGTAGTCGGTCCCAGAGAGTTGGATGCGGACGTAGCGGCCCTGCGAGGGAGAGGTGATCGTAGCCGATGGACTCGGAGCGGAGGTCTGATGGAATGCGAAGGTTCCAGCCCGGTTCTGCAGGGTTACGGGCGTGTCCGAAGCGAGGAAAGGCGTGTCTGAAACGAACACCCAGTAGTCGCTCAGGCGCGAACCGCAGCAATCGGTGCGATTCCAGATCACGATGGAGCTGATGGATGCGGATCCGCCGAGGTCTACCTGCCACCAGGGATTGGTCTCGAAATTGGTGGCGGTGACGGACCCATCGTAGAAGCCACCATCGGTGTTGCCGTCCACGGCAGATGCGGCCACGGTGGAGGTGAATCCTGGCAGCGTGCTGCTCTGGCTCGCGAACTTATTCTGCGAGAGATTGGTGGGCGGCGGCGCCCCGCCGGCGCCGAATACTTCCACCTCGGCGAGGCTCAGATAATTCGGACTGGTCAGTTGCACGCGCACATACCGTCCCTGGGTCACCGCCGGAATGGTTGTGGAAGGACTGGGCGCCGAAGTCTGGTGGCTCGCGAAGGTAAACGGGCGACTCTGCAGGGTCGCGGCCGTGTCGCTGGCGAGGAAGGGAGAGTCCGAAACGAAGACCCAATAGTCGCTTAAACGGCTGCCGCAGCAATCCGTCCGATTGAAGACGACGATCGAAGTAATGGCTGACGACGCGCCGAGATCGACTTGCCACCACGGGTTCGTATCGGGATTGGTCGCGGTGACCGAGCCATCGAAGTAGTTGCCGTCCGTATTGCCGTCCACCGCCGCCTGGGCGGCAGGCGCTCCCGGATACGTGCTGCTCTGGGTGGCAGGTCGCCCGAGTGCCAGATTCGAACTCTGGCCCGTCAGATTGGTGAGAGCGAACTGAGTCGTGTACGGACCGACGTTGGCCGTCACGTTGTAGCTACCCGCGACGTGGTTGGCGATGGCCGTCACGCTGGCCACTCCAGCGGAATTGGTCACCGCAACACCGCTCGACAGGGTAGCCGAGGCGCCGCTCGAGGGCACTGCGAAGTCCACGGTCGCGCCGCTAAAGGGCCGGCCGGCCGCGTCTTTGACGATCACCTGTAGTGGATTGGCGAAGGTCCCGCCCAGGGTAGTGGATTGCGGTGTTCCGCCTACCGCGGTGATACTGGCGGGCAACGGTATGGTGTTGGTAAGGGAGAACGTCGCCGATACGCCCTGCGAGGATGCGGTCACCAGATAATTTCCGGTCTGGAAATTGGCGATGGCCGTCACGCTTGCCAGTCCGGCTGCGTCGGTCTGCACAGTGTAGGCGGAAAGGGTCGCGCTGGGACCGGCGGGAGGGGCGGCGAAAACAACCAAGGCGCCCACCACCGGAGCGCCGTTGTTGGTCACTTTCACCTGAAGCGGCTGTGTGAAGGGTGCGCCCGTCAGCGTGGATTGTGGCGTGCCGCCAACGGCAGTCACAGTAACTGGAGTGTTGGTGGAGCCGAGCAGCAGTGTGACACCGCTGGCACTTGCCGTGAGGATATCGGCACGGCCGTCGCCATTGAAATCGGCGACAGCCAGGGGAACCCCGGCGTTCACCATGTTGGCAGCGCGGAAGGTGCCGTCGCCATTTCCATATACGACCCCGTTGAGCGTAACGCCATTGGTCACGGCAATGTCGACGATACCGTCGCCGTTAAAATCCCCTTGGAGCGCCGCGGAGTCTCCCTGTGGGAGATTTTGCGCCGCCTGGAACCGGCCATCCCCGGTGCCGAGCAGGGTCGTGGCCCCGGCGGCAAGGTCCAGGTTGCCGTCGCCATTGAAATCGGCGGCGAACGTTGGCGCACTGATGGACAGCGGGTGGGAGGTGGTGCTGTCGAGAAGGATTGCGGTACTGCCAACGACGTCGAATTTGCCATTCCCGTTGAAATCGGCCACCAGGAACGGCACCGAAGGCACTTGAAATGCACTCGTGGCGCCGAAGGTCCCGTCTCCGTTACCAGGTAACAAATGCACTTTAGGGAAAGAACCGAGACCGGTGAAGCAATTGAAGTTATTGTCGCCGCCGCACGGAACTAAGAAGTTAAATACGGAGTTGATGAGCACATCGGGAAAACCGTCGCCGTTAAAGTCGCCCGCCACCATCGATCCAACTGTTCCCGCGGGAAGCGGGCCAAATTGACTGGGGGAACCGGCGTTCAGTGGGCCACCCGGGTAGTTCACCGCCGCCCGGAAGGTGCCGTCGCCGTTGCCCAGCAGAATCGTCAAGCTCTCCGCCGGTGTACCCAGGAACCCGGTGATACCGGCCACGGCAAGGTCGGGAATGCCATCGCCATTGAAGTCCATCACCGCCGCCGAGGAGGTGTTGGTTTGCCCGGTTCGATAGGTGACGGCGGGGCGGAAGGTTCCATCTCCATTCCCTAGCAATACGGTGACTCCGGCGTAAGTAGTGTCGGTAATGCTCAGCGAGCCATGGCCGAAGTTGCCATCCGTGTTGCCGTCCACAGCCGCGGCGGCGCCAACCGCTCCGGATCCCTGGTATGTGCTGCTTTGCGTTGCGGCCTTGCCCAGCGCGAGGTCCGCTCCACCGGGGGTGCCGAAGACTTGTACCTCGGCGAGGCTCAGGTAGTCGGGATTGCTAAGCTGCACGCGAACATATTGCCCTTGAACGCCTACTGTCGCGATGGTGGCGGAAGGACTGGGCACCGAGGTCTGATGGCTCCAGAACGTGCCCGTTCGGAACTGCAGGGTGGCAGGCGTGTCGGTGGGCAGAAACGGGGTGTTGGAAATGAAAACCCAGTAGTCGCCAAGCCGCGAGGCACAACAATCCGTACGGTTCCAGATCACCAGGGAGGCGATGCTTTGCGGACTACCGAGATCTACTTGCCACCATGGGTTGGGGTCGGTGGGGTTATCCGAAAACGCGAAGTCAGCCTTGCCATCGCCGTTGAAATCGCCGACGACTGCTGTTGCGGGAACGGCGGGCAGGCTGACCGGGTTTTGGAAGAGGAAGTTTCCGCCGGGTACCGCCCTGACACTCTGGGTGACGGCGTTGGATGTTGCCCCTGCTACGTTTGGATCTCCGCTGTAGACTGCTGTCAGCTTGTGGACCCCGGCGGGCAGTAGAAGACTGGCGATGGTTCCGCTTCCGTTCGAGACGCTGCGGCTACCGAGCAATGTGGCGCCATCCGAATAGAACGAGATCCTGCCTGTTCCTGACGGATTGGTGAGGGTGGCGGTGAGAGTAACTGGGGTCCCGAAGGTGGATGGATTCGGAGAACTCACCAAGGTCACGTTCTCAGCCTGCAGATTGACCATCGAAAATGTGGTGGAGAGGCCGCCATAACTGGCCGTAATGGTGTAGCTTCCCGCAATCGCGTTGGCGGTGGCGGTAACGCTGGTATCGCCGAAGACTCCGGTGGCCGCCGCAGGCGATAGGATTGCCGACGGCCCGCTGGAAGGCGCGCTGAATGTGACCGTCGCACCGCTTACCGCGATGCCTTGTGGATCGAAGAGTTGGATTCTCAGCGGTTGAGGAAACGCGGTGCCTACCTGCGTGGCCTGCGGTGTGGCGGGGGTGGGGACAATGCGGGAGGCGGGTCCCGACAGGTTGGTTAACTGAAACTGCGCCGCGGTTGGGATTCCCAAGGCAGTAGCGGTTACTGTGTAATTGCCGAGCCGGGAACCGGCCGTAGCCGTCACGCTCGCGACGCCGTTGGCATTCGTGGTGGCAGTGTTGCTGGATAGTTGCACGGTGCCACCGAGAGTAGGCACGGTAAAAGTCACGGTCACGCCAGCCAGGGGCGTATTGCCGTCTTTCACCAGCGCCTGCAGCGGACTGGGAAACGGGCTGCCACTCACGGCGGATTGAACCGCGCCGCCGCTGGCTGTGACAGTGAGCGTGGTGCCAAGAAGAACGTTGAGGTGAGCGGTGGAGTCGACCATGACAAAATCGGTTCTGCCATCGCCATTGAACTCTCCGGCAACCCAGTAATAACCAGCGACGCCAAACGGATCGTTCGCCGGCGGTTGAAAGGTCCCATCGCCTTTGCCCAACAGTACGTTGGGCTCACTGGGGCTGCTCAAGGAGCTGAAGATGAGATCGTCGATCCCGTCACCGTTGAAATCGCGGACTGCCGAGAGGATGTTGGTATCTTCAGAGAAGTTGCTGGTTTGATAGGTTACGGCTGCCTGAAAGGTCCCGTCGCCGTTGCCCAACAGGATATCGGTGCTGTTCAGGGCATTCGGACGGGTCGCCAGATCGGGCTTGCCGTCGCCGTTGAAGTCCCCAACCAGCATCCCCAGGATCGTGTTCGTATCGACAATCGGGATGGGTGCCCGAAAGGTTCCATCGCCATTTCCCAGCAGGACGCTTTGGAACGTCGCCAAATCGGCCTTGCCGTCTCCATTGAAGTCTGCCGCCACGATGTTTTGGTAAGCGGTGACTTGGGGAGCACCGGCCGGATACGAGACCAGTGTCTGGAAGGTCCCGTCGCCTTTGCCGATCAGGATATCGACGCCCCTGGTGGCGTCGGCAATGGCGATATCGGCGATACCGTCACCATTGAAGTCCCCGACGACGAGCCCGTCTCCATGTGGAATTATCGTGCTCAGAGGACTTTGGAACGATCCGTCGCCATTCCCCAGCAAAATGTTGAGCTGGGTCCCGAAAAGCGCGGCGAAATCCAGGATTCCGTCGCCATTGAAATCGCCGACCGCCGCGTACGGAGGGAAGCCCGGTAGAGTCGTCGTGGTGTGAGCCAGAGTGAAATTTCCAGCGCCATCGCCCAACAGAACCTCTAATCCGTTGAGGTAGAGGGCAATATCCGCATGTCCATCGCCATTGAAATCGGCTGCCACGGACAGCGAGAAGAACTCGGCGCTGATGGGCGATTGCTGGGCTACGTTTACGAATCCAAAGCCGGCGCGCGCGTTGACGGTCTGCACCACCACGTTGGAGGTGACGCCCGCGAAATAGGCTCTGAGCTTCCGATTTCCGGCGGGGAGCGCGATGGTGCTGAGAGCGGCGGTTCCCGAGGCCACGGACTTGGTTCCCAAGATGGTCGCGCCATCGTAGAAAGTCACCTTACCCGTGGCTGTCGCCGGAGTGATGGTCGCGGTCAACACCACAGGAGCGCCGTAAATCGACGGACTCGGAGATGACGAAAGAGTTACAGCAGTTTGCGCAGTACACAGACACGGGAGCGCAAGAAGTAGTAGCTGAGTCGAGATGAGGCCGGAACGAATCGACATTGCAATGAACTCCTGGAGAATGCTGGCGCGGAGGATTTAGCTTAACAACAATCTCTCCGCGCCGCTCGGTAATTCCTTTTACTAAACGCCTAACCTCACTGGCCGTAGACTTGGACCTCCGCCAGGCTGAGGTAGTCTGAGCCGCTCAATTGTACGCGAACATATCTTCCTTGCACGCCCACCTGGATGTTGACCGATGGACTCGGCGGTGAAGTCTGGTGGCTGGCGAATGTGCCGGCACGATTCTGCAGCGTTGCAGGCGTGTCGCTAGCCTGGAACGGCGTGTCAGAGACGAACACCCAGTAGTCGCTCAGGCGCGAGCCACAGCAATCGGTGCGATTCCAGATGACGATAGAATTGACGAAGCTCGATGCTCCCAAGTCCACCTGCCACCAGGGATTCGACTGGAATCCCGTAACTGAAACGGAGCCGTTATAGAAGTTGCCATCGGTATTGCCATCCACGGCCGCGCTCGCCAGGTCGTGCATCGTATCGTAAGGACTGCTCTGTGTGGCTGTCTTGCCCCTGGCCAGGTTCGAAAGGGTCGGGGCGCCGGATCCCATAACCTGGACCTCGGCAAGGCTTAAGTAGTCCGTGCCAGAGAGTTGGACACGCACGTAGCGGCCCTGGGAGGGCAGGGTAACCGTGGCGGAGGGACTGGGCGCCGCGGTTTGATGGCTGGCGAAGGTCCCGGCGCGGTTCTGCAAAGTCGCGGGCGTGTCCGTGGGAAGGAATGGCGTGTCCGAGACGAATACCCAGTAGTCGCCCAAGCGCGAACTGCAGCAATCGGTGCGATTCCAGATCACGATCGAACTGACGGACGCCGATCCGCCGAGGTCCACCTGCCACCAGGGATTGGTCTCGAAATTGGTGGCGGTGACGGAGCCATCGTAAAAGCCGCCGTCGGTGTTGCCATCCACCGCCGATGCGGCAACGGTGGAACTGAATCCCGGCAGCGTGCTGCTTTGGCTGGCGAACTTGTTCTGCGAGAGGTTGGTAGGAGGAGGCGCGCCGCCTCCCGTGCCGAAGACTTCCACTTCGGCGAGACTCAGATTATTGGAACTGCTGAGCTGTATGCGTACATAACGCCCCTGCGTGACCGCGGGAATGATCGCGGACGGGTTGGGAGCCGCATTCTGGTGGCTGGCGAACGTCGCCGCGCGATTCTGCAAGCTGGCGGGCGTGTCGTTGGCGAGGAATGGGGTATCCGAAATGAAGACCCAATAGTCACTCAAGCGGCTGCCGCAGCAATCGGTGCGATTGAAGATGACGACGGAGGTGATGGCAGTCGAAGCGCCCAGATCGACCTGCCACCATGGATTCCCGTCGAGATTGGTCGCGGTGACGGAGCCATCGAAGTAGTTGCCGTCAGTGTTGCCGTCCACTGCCGCCGCTGCGGCAGGCGCCCCGGGATAAGTGCTGCTTTGAGTGGCTGGTCGCCCGAGTGCCACGTTGGAACTCTGGCCCGCCAGGTTGGTCAGCGAGAACTGCGTGGAGAGGCTGGCCACGCCGGCCGTCACGGAATAGCTGCCCGCGATATTGTTAGCGGTTGCAGTCACGCTGGCAGCTCCAGCGGAATTGGTGACGACGGTGGTGCTGGACAATGCTGCTGAGGCTCCCCCGCTGGGCGCCGCGAAGTTCACAGTGGCACCGCCGAGAGGCCGTCCTGCCGCGTCTTTGACAATCACCTGAAGTGGATTCGGGAAGGCGCCGCCTAAAGTAGTGGACTGCGGCGAACCGCCCAGGACAGCGATGCTCGCCGGAATCGGCGTCGTGTTGGTGAGCGAGAAGGTCGCCGATACTCCCTGTGACGATGCGGTCACGAGATAGCTGCCGGTCACGGAGTTTGCGGAAGCGGTAATGCTTGCCAGTCCAGAGGCATCGGTCTGCGCAGTGTTCGAGGAAAGCGTCGCGCTGGGTCCGGAAAACGGCGCGGCGAAAGCGACGCTGGCGCCCACCACCGGCGAGCCGTTGCTCGTCACCTTCACCTGAAGCGGCTGCGCGAATGGTGCGCCCGTCACCGTGGATTGCGGTGTGCCCCCAACAGCCGTTTCCGTGACCGGGGTGCCGGAAGAGCCGAGCAACAGCGTGACGCCGCTGGGATTTGCAGTGAGGATGTCGGCGCGGCCGTCGCCATTGAAGTCGGCTACTGCCAGGGGGACGCCGCCGTTCACCAGGTTGGCTACCCGGAAGGTTCCGTCGCCGTTCCCGTATACAATCCCATTGAGCGCGGCGCCATTCGTGACGGCGATATCGATGATGCCGTCGCCATTGAAATCGCCTTGCAGCGCCGCCACATGTCCATCCGGCAGATTCTGTGGTGCTTGGAACGTGCCATCGCCGTTGCCGAGCAGGGTGGTGGTGCCGGCCGCGAGGTCCATTTTGCCGTCGCCGTTGAAATCGGCGGCGAAGGTCGGCGTGCCGACGGACAGCACGTGGAAACCAGTGCCGCCGTCGAGGATAATTTCCGAGTTGCCAACGAGGTCAAACTTGCCATTCCCATTGAAATCGGCCACCAGGAACGGCACAGACGGCACACTAAAGAGAGTAGCGGGACCGAAAGTCCCGTCTCCCTTACCAGGTATCAACACGACCTGGGGGGAAGAACCAAGACCGATGTAACAATTGCCGATCGCGTCTCCACCGCAGGGAATCAGATAGTAAAATACGGAATTGATCAGTACGTCGGGATAGCCGTCGCCATTGAAGTCGCCTGCCACCATCGAACCGACCGTTCCCGCGGCAAGCGGACCAAATTGAGTAGAAGCGGCTGCATTCATTTGGGCACCCGGATAGTTCACCGGAGCCCGGAAGGTTCCGTCGCCATTACCCAGCAGGATGGTCAAGCTCTCGGCCGGCGAACTCACGAAGCCCGTAATGCCGGCTACCGCGAGATCGGGAATGCCGTCTCCGTTAAAGTCGGTCACAGCGGCTGAGGAGGTGCTGGTCTGCCCTGTCCGATAGGTGACAGCGGGCCGGAAGGTTCCGTCGCCGTTACCCAGGACGACGGTGACGCCGGCAACTGTGACATCGGTAATGCTGACTGACCCATCGCTGAAGTTGCCATCGGTGTTGCCATCCACCGCCGCGGCTGCGCCAACTGGCGGGAATCCCTGGTACGTGCTGCTCTGCGACGCGGCCTTACCCAACGCGAGGTTCGCTCCACCCGTGGCGCCAAATACCTGTACCTCAGCAAGGCTCAGGTAGTCCGAATTGCTGAGTTGCACGCGAACATACTGTCCTTGGACGCCTCCCGTGGCGATCGTGGCGGAAGGACTGGGCGCCGAGGTCTGATGGCTGGTGAACGTCCCGGCCCTGGACTGCAGGGTAGCAGGCGTGTCGGTGGGCAGGAATGGTGTATTGGAAACGAACACCCAGTAGTCGCTGAGCCTGGAGCCGCAACAGTCGGTCCGATTCCAGACCACGACCGAGCTGACCGTTTGGGGAGTGCCAAGATCCACCTGCCACCATGGGTTAGGGTCAGTTGCATTGTCCGAAAACGCGAAGTCGGCTTTACCATCACCGTTGAAATCCGCAACCAGAGCCGAGGAGGGAACGGCGGGCAAAGTGACGGGGTTTTGAAAGAGGAAGTTGCCGCCAGGCACGGCCCGTACGGTCTGGGTAACGGCATTCGACGATGCCCCTGCCACAGCGGGATCTCCACTGTAGACCGCGGTGAGCTTGTGAACACCAGCGGGCAACAGAATACTGGAGATGCTGGCGGCGCCGTCGTTGGAGACGGGCCGGCTACCCAGCAGGGTAGCGCCATCCGAATAGAACGAGATGGTGCCGGTGCCTGAGGGGTTGGTCAGCGTCGCGGTGAGAGCTACCGGAGCGCCGAATGTGGATGGATTCGGAGAACTCGCCAGGATCACGGATTCCGATTGCAGGTTGATCATCGGAAAGGTCGCCGTGAGTCCGCCGTAGCTGGCTGTAATGTTGTAGCTGCCCGCGATGTTGTTGGCGGTGGCCATTACGGTGGCATCCCCAAAGACCCCGGTGGTCACGGTGCTCGACGAGAGTACCGCCGAAGCCCCGCTGGACGGAACACTGAAGGTGACGGTGACGCCGCTCACGCCGACACTGGCGGGGTCGAGAAGGGTGATCCGCAAGGGTTGCGGGAAGGGTGTGCCTACCTGCGCGGATTGTGTGGTGGTGGGATTACCGATGAGTCGGCTGGCGGCCCCCGAAAGGTTGTTCAACTGGAACTGCGCGGGTGACGTAATTCCCAATGCAGTGGCTGTTACCGTGTAGTTGCCGATTCGGGAGCCGGCGGTGGCGGTCACGCTCGCCACGCCATTCGCATTGGTGATTGCGGTGCTGCTCGACAATTGAGCGGTGCCTGAGAAAGTGGGCAAAGTAAAAGTCACGGTCACGCCGGAGAGAGGCGTATTACCGTCTTTCACGAGAACCTGCAGCGGGCTGGGAAACGGGGAGCCACTCACGGCGGATTGGATCGTGCCGCCGGCCGCGGTGACGGTAACGCTGGTGCCCACAAGGATGACAAGGCCACTGTCGATCATGGCGAAATCGGTTCGGCCATCGCCAGTGAACTCGCCCGCTACCATGTAATAGCCGCTGAAGCCAAACGGATCGTTGGTCAGCGTTTGAAAGGTCCCATCCCCTTTACCTAACAGCACATTGGGCTCGCTGGGCAGACCTAAGGGACTGAAGATGATGTCGTCAATCCCATCTCCATTGAAGTCACGCACGCCCGACGGGACATTCGTGTCCCCAAAGAAGTTAGTGGTCTGGTAATTTACGGCTGGCTGAAAGGTTCCGTCGCCGTTGCCCAACAGGATGTCGGTGGTATTCAGCGAAAATGCACGGGTCGCCAGGTCAGGTTTGCCGTCACCGTTGAAATCGCCTACCAGCAACCCGAAAGCTGTGTTCGTGTCGACAATCGGCAGCGGCGTGCGGAAGGTTCCATCTCCGTTGCCCAGCAGGACGCTCTGAAACGTCGCCAGATCGGCCCTGCCGTCTCCATTGAAGTCCGCTACTACGATGTTCTGGTAGGCGTTGACGTTGGGTGTGCCAGCCGGATACGAGACCGGAGCCTGGAAGTTGCCATCCCCCTTACCGAGCAGGATATCCACGCCTCTGGAGACATCCGCGATGGCCAGATCGGCGATGCCGTCGCCGTTGAAGTCGCCCACTACGATGCCATCTCCATGTGGGATCGTGATGTTGATGGGCGTCTGAAACGAGCCGTCCCCGTTGCCCAGCAGGATGCTGAGTTGGGTAGAGTACAGAGCCGCGAAATCGATGATGCCATCGCCATTGAAATCGCCCGTGGCGGAGTACGACGGACTACCGGCCTGAATTGTGGTGGTATGGGCCAATTGGAAATTCCCCGCGCCGTCGCCGAGGAGGATCTCCAGGCCGTTGACGTAGAGGGCCAGATCAGCGTGCCCATCGCCATTGAAATCGGCCACCATCGGTGTGAAGAAGAAGCCTACCGGTATGGATGGTTGTGGTACGGCGCTGAATGCGGCGACCGGACGCGCATTGACGGTCTGCACCACCACGTTGGAAGTGACGCCCGCGAAATAGGCTTTGAGCTTCCGATTTCCGGCCGGAAGCGCAATGGTACTGAGAGAGGCCGTTCCTGAGACCAGGGACTTGATGCCCAAGATGGTCACTCCATCATAGAAGGTCACCTTACCCGTAGCTGTCGCCGGAGTAACGGACGCAGTCAGCACGACGGGAGCGCCGTAAATCGACGGACTCGCAGATGACGAAAGGGTTACAGCGGTCTGTGCCGGTAGCAGGCACGGTAACGCAAGAAGAAGCAAGAAGAGACGATTCGCAACGGGGCCGAGGCGCATAAGCATGTCAATGGATTCCGAGCGGGACTACGGTGTTGTGACGCGGAGAACTGTAGTCTAGCACCGATTGCAAGCTGAATTTGTAAGTAATCGAACACGAGGCATCACACCTTTCGGGAATTCCCGGCACGGGCACCGCCACCCCGCGGTTGGCGATGCGTCAGCTCCCCAAAACCAGGCAAACCGTCTGACTCAGACGGGTGCGGTCTTGTAGAACCAGCGAGTTACAAGGAATTTCCGTCGGACTCAGACGGGTTCGAGAGGCTACTTGCCGTGATTCGGTAAGCGGCGCAAGCGGAAGCAGGCTACCTCGGACGCCGTCATGAGTAAGGGCTAACGGCGCCAGGAACTCTCGAAACTGCGCATGCACCATCGACAACAACTCGACCGGGGGACTACCTGTACGCGGGCTCTCGTGTTCGGGATAAGCTGACAGGATGATCCGAATGCTCTTGGCGGTTTGGTGGGGGTGCAGTACGTTATTAGCTCAGGCTGGTCCGGGCAGTGAATATGCCGGTTCGGCCGCTTGCAAGACCTGCCATCCGGCCGTTTACGAGAGGTGGAGCAAGACTCGTATGGCGAACGTGGTTCGCGACCCCAAGGTGCATCCGGACGCGATCCTCCCCGACCTTACGAAGCCCGATCCGCTGGTGAAGTTCTCCAGGAACGACATCGCCTTTGTATATGGCAGCAAGTGGAAGCAGCGGTATTTTACGAAGAAAGGCGACGACTACTTTCCGCTCGGTGCGCAGTGGGACATCACGCATCAGATCTGGCGCGCCTACCTGGTGGCCCCCAATACCGACTGGTGGGTGAAGTTCTATCCCGCCGATAACATGCAGCGTCCAACCGGTCCCTTATGCGACGGGTGCCACTCCGTGAATTACAACATTCAGACTAAGTCAGTTACGGAATGGAATGTGGGCTGTGAGAAATGCCATGGGCCGGGTGCGGCGCACGTTCGCGGGCCGTCAATGCGCAACATCCTGAATCCGGCCCGGCTGGATGCCGTGGCGGCCAATAATGTCTGTATCCAATGCCATTCGCAGGGGCAACCGCTCCGTAATCCGATCGAAGGCAAATACTACGACTGGCCCGTGGGCTACGAACCGGGCAAGGACCTGCAGGATTTCTGGAAATTGGAGGAGCACAAACTCGGCGAGCAGTCGTTCACTCACTTCGCGGACGGAACGGCGCACAAGAATCGCATGCAAGGCAATGACTTTGTGCAGAGCGTGATGTACACGCGCGGCGTGAGCTGTTTCAGTTGTCACGACGTTCACGGCACCGGGAACGACGCTGACCTGATCAAGCCGGCGCGCGTGCTTTGCCTGGAATGCCACGGTCCGAAATCGCCGAACGGTCCGCATGCTCCCACCATCGAGGCGCACACCCATCACGCTCCGGGCAGCGCCGGAAACGAATGCGTCGCGTGCCACATGCCGAAGATCGAACAGGAGATCGCCGACGTGAACGTCCGCAGTCATACCTTCAAGTTCATTACGCCCTCGGATACGGAGTTGCTGAAGGTTCCGAATGCGTGTGCGGTGTGCCATCGCGACAAACCGGCAGACTGGGCGAAGCAGACGCTGAAGACGTGGACGAATTTCTCGCCATGGCGAGTGGCGCAATGAGACGCTAGTGTCCCGGAGCGAAAGCCAGGTCAGTCGATTGGATGTGGCTATATCGCGGGACGTCATGGATCATATCGCGCAGGTCGTAGTAGTCGGTCCATTGCAGGACCTTGCCGCGGCCCTTCAGCTTGTGGAGATCGAACTCGACGATGCGATTGGCGACAGCGGACATCATCTGCCCCAACTGCGACAGGTCGCGGTCGGAGGGCTCCTTTCCGCTGGCCATCAGATACAGCACCTGGGCGAAGTATCCGGCAAGCTCATTGCTCAACTGGGTGACAGTTGGCGGACGGGTGATGTCGAGGAATGCATGGGTGCACTCGTGGACGATCAGGGATCGGTCATTCACGTCGAACGCATCCGTGTTTTGGGTGACGAGAGTATGGGCGGCTACGGGTTCGGACTTGCCGTGCGGACCTTTGATGGAACCCGCTTCGGGGAAATAGGTGGCCCAGGTCCGATCATGGCCTCGCATGACGGTGATTTTTCCCGATTCGATTGCTTGCGCAACCTTGTCGTATGCCGCGGAGTCGATGTGCAGACATCCAAGCGAGAAGTTGATCTTGGCCACCCCGGATTCCTTCAGGATTCTCAGTACTCTGTCTTTTGCGGAAGACATTCGCGTGTTCGCTCCCAATTTGGATATGCGGGAAATGGGAGCGGAGTGGCTAGTATTTTTTGGGGGCCGTAAAAAAGATCGCGAGCTTTCGCATGTCGAGACTTTCTCGCAACGGCCGGTATGCAGCCTTGGTGGACGTCCAAAAGCGTCAAGATGACTCTCGACGCGGCAAACAGGAGTGGTATTGGGCTGCTTCGCCGCCATGGATTCCGATGAAAGCGGCGCGTTCGCCGGGCAGATCGGCTCGGCCATGGTGACACGGCGCGAACCCCCAACCCCTAACCCCTGCTTTCAAGGGTGTTTTGCGCCACGGCTTTGCGAGCGACGATATAATTAAGCCCACGATGCGCAAGATTCGTCTTACGATCCTGATTTCCGCGGCCGCTGGTCTGTGCGGGGCGGCAGCCTACGATCCCTCGATCTTCAGTAATCTGCAATGGCGGAGTATCGGGCCCCCGCGCGGGGGCCGCTCCATCACCTCCGCGGGCAGCCCCAGCCGGCCGAACGAGTATTACTTCGGTGCGACCGGCGGCGGACTCTGGAAGACCACTGATGGCGGCCTGACGTGGCGCCCGGTCACCGACGGCCAACTCCACAGTTCCTCTGTGGGAGCGGTGGCCGTATCGGAGTCCAATCCCGACGTGGTCTACATCGGGATGGGTGAGACGGAATTGCGTGGCAACATCATGCAGGGCGACGGCGTCTACAAGTCCACCGATGCAGGCCGGACCTGGAAGCACATGGGACTCGCGGACACACAGGCCATCTCGCGCATCCGCATCCATCCGACGAATCCCGATATCGTGTACGTCTCGGCGCTCGGCCACCCGTACGGGAAGAATGCGGAACGCGGCGTATTTCGCTCGAAAGACGGCGGCACGACATGGGAGAAAGTGCTGTATCGCGACGATCACGCGGGCGCCGTCGACCTTTGCTTCGACCCTCATAATCCGCAGGTATTGTTTGCCGCGATCTGGGATGCGAATCGGACGCCGTGGGGCCTGACCAGCGGCGGACCTTCGAGCGGACTGTTCAAGACCACAGATGGTGGGGATCATTGGACCGAGATCACGCGCAATCCGGGAATGCCCAGCGGCATTATCGGCAAGATTGGAGTCGCGGTATCGGGTGCTGATTCGAATCGTGTTTATGCCATCGTGGAAAACGAAAACGGCGGCGTGTTCTTCTCCGATGATGCCGGCGCCAACTGGAAGAAGATCAGCGAAGATCGCAACCTGCGCCAGCGCGCCTTCTACTATTCGCGCATCTATGCCGATCCAAAAGCCAAGGATACGGTTTACGTTCTGAATACGGGCTTTTACAAATCCACGGACGGCGGCAAAACATATCGCCAACTCCGGCCGCCGCACGGCGACAATCACGACCTGTGGATCGACCCCACGAATCCGCTGCGGATGGTCAACAGCAACGATGGTGGCGGCAATGTCTCAATCAACGGCGGGCAGACCTGGACCGCGCAGACGTTTGCCACCGCGCAACTCTACCACGTCGCAGTGACGCGCGACATTCCGTACCATGTCTGCGGAGCGCAACAGGACAGCTCGACGATCTGCGTGTCGAGCGCCGCTGCCGGAGGGCGCGGGGGTGGAGGCGGTGGCGGACGCGGCGGTACGCCGCCTTATAGTGTGGGTGGCGGCGAGAGTGGGTACATCGCGCCGCATCCGACGAATCCCAACCTCTTCTATGCCGGCAGCCAGGGCGCGCTGCTGACCCGCTTCGACCGCCGCACCGGCTACACTCGCGACATTCAGGTGTACCCGCTGTTCTTCTCGGGTGAATCGGCAGGCTCGCTGCCGGAGCGCTGGCAGTGGACTTTTCCGATCGTCTTCTCGCCGGTGAATCCGGACGTGCTGTACACCTCGTCGCAGCATCTCTGGAAGACCACCGACGACGGCCATAGCTGGCAGAAGATCAGTCCCGATCTGACGCGCAATGACCCCAAGACGCTGGGAGATTCCGGCGGGCCGATCACGCACGACCAGAACGGTCCCGAGATCTACGGAACGATTTTCAGCATCGCTCCCTCGCGCAAGGACGCCAACACGATCTGGACCGGCTCAGATGATGGTGTGGTGGAGATCACGCGCGACGGCGGCAAGACCTGGAGCAAGATCACGCCGCCGGGCATGCCGGATTTCGGACGCGTCAGCCTGATCGACGCCTCTCCCAACAACCCGGCCGCCGCGTATGTGGCTGTGAAGAACTATCAGAACGACGACCGCAAGCCATACATCTTCAAGACCGCCGATTACGGCAAGACGTGGACGAAGATCGTGAACGGCATCCCCGATTACGATTTCGTACAAGCGGTACGCGAGGATCCGGGCCGCCAGGGGCTGCTGTTCGCGGGCACGGAACACGGCATCTACATCTCGTTCAACGACGGCGCGGAGTGGCAGCCGATTTCGTTGAATCTGCCCGATACCCAGGTGTCGGACTTAGTGATCGAAGGCAAAGATGTGGTGATCGCCACGCATGGCCGGTCGTTCTACGTATTGGACGACATCACACCGTTGCGCCAGCTTACGCCCACGCTGGTGACGGAGGACGTCCACCTGTTCCATCCGCCGGCGGCGCAGCGGAATCTGGGCGCGGCGCGCATCGATTATTACCTCAACAAGCCGGTGGACAAGATTACGATCGATATTCTGGACTCGAAAGGCCAGGTGGTTCGGTCGTTCACCGGCAGTCCGGAAGATGATCGGGCGGGAGGTCGCGGCGGGCGCGGTGGACGCGGCGGTCGTGGTGGTGGGGACGCGCAGGCAGCGGCGCCGGAAGGCGAGACTGCGGCAGATGCGCCAGACGATGCCGGTGGTGGTGGTGGCTTCGGGCGTGGCGGCGGATCGCCTCCAGTGCCGCGCAAAGCGGGGTTGAATCACTTTCAGTGGGACGGGCGCTACCCTTCGGCAAAATCATTCGCGGGAATGATCTATTGGAGCGGCGCGCAGCAGGGGCCCGAGGCGGTCCCGGGAACGTACCAGGTGCGCTTGAGCGCGAATGGCAAGACGTTGAACGACAAGCTGGAACTGCAGAAGGACCCACGCCTCGACAACGTCACGATCGCCAATCTGACGGAGCAGTTTACGCTCGCCATGCAGGTTCGCGATAAGACCACCGAAGCCAACGACATGGTGATCGAGATCCGCGAATTGAAGAAGCAGATGGACGATCGCCTGAAGAAAAACCAGGACGCGGCGCTGAAGAGCGCGTGCGACAGCTTCCGCGAGAAGATCACGGCGGTGGAGGAGGAGGTCTACCAGGTGCGCAATCGCAGCGGGCAGGATCCTCTGAACTTTCCGATCAAGCTGAACAACAAGCTGGCGGCACTGCAGGCGAGTATCGAGCGGGGTGATGGGCGGCCGACGGCCGGGTCGTACGAGGTTTTCAAGGTGCTGTCGGATCTGCTGGCGGTGCAGAAGGGCAAGCTGGATATGGCATTGAAGAACGATCTGCCGGGGGTAAACAAGCTGCTGGCGGACCGGCATCTGGATGCCCTCATGGTTACCACGACCGAGACCAAGGATCCGGCCGCGGCCACGGGCTCCGGGACACCGCAATGATGAATCGACGCAACTTTCTGCAAAATGCTGCGGCAGGGGCGTTGATCTCCGCGGCCGAGTCTCCGGCCGCGCCGGCGTCGAAGATGATCGGCATCCAGGTGGGCGCGGTCTCTTTCGTGGATGAAGGCGTGGACAAGGTGCTCGATGAGTTCCAGCAGGACGCGTCGATCAACACGCTGTTCATCGCGACGTTTACATACGGGCGCGGGATCGCGGGCAGGCAGGTGCCGGGACAGCCGCTGCCCGATCACGGCACGCAGGAGTACGACAACGGCAGCGGGCCTGGGACGTTTCAGGGCGGCAGGTTATACGAAGGTCCACCCGGAGTTCTATCGCGATACGGTGCTGCAGAAATTCCGCGCGCCCGATTTCGGCGATTACGACGTGCTCGAGGCCGTGCTGCCATCCGCCAAGGCTCGGGGAATGAAGACGGTGTGCTGGTTCGAGGACGTGTGGGGCGACCGGGTTCCGAACATCCAACAGGCGCAGGAGCGCCATTTGGACGGTACCAACGCGAATACGCTGTGCTTCAACAATCCGAATTATCGCAACTGGCTGCTGGGGACGGTGGAGGACTACGCGCGCTCGTACGAGATCGACGGGATTATGTGGGGCTCGGAGCGGCAGGGCGCTTTTTCGAACGCAATTCGCGCGGCGCATGGAGGGGTGGCGGGGAACCCTGTGAAGGTAACGTGTTTCTGCGATTTCTGCGAGCGCAAGGCGCGCGACCGGGGCATCAACGTGGAACGCGCGCGGCAAGGGTTTCAAGCGCTGGCGAATTTCGTATCGGCCTCGCGGTCGGGGCGGCGGCCGGTGGACGGATACTACGTGACGATGTGGCGATTGATGCTGCGCTATCCCGAACTGCTGGCTTGGGAGATGCTGTGGACGGACAGTCTGCGCGAGACCTATGCGGCGATGTATCAGAAGGTCAAGGCAGTGAAGCCGGAGGTGGGCGTGGGCTGGCATATCTGGCACAACAACTCGTTCAATCCGATCTACCGTGCGGAGCAGGATCTTTCGGAGCTGGCACCGTACTCCGATTTTCTGAAGATGGTGATGTACCACAATTGCGGCGGCGAGCGGATGGCGACCTACATACGCAATGTCGGGCAGACGATGTTCGGCGAGGTGCCGCAGCAGGAGTTGCTGGACTTTCACTATCGCGTGCTGAACTACAAGCTCGAGAAGAATCTGGAAGAGCTGCCGAAGGCCGGCTTCTCCGCCGATTATGTGTATCGCGAAGCCAGGCGCGCGAAAGAAGCCCTGAGCGGTACGAAGACGCAGTTGTGGCCGGGGATCGATATCGATATTCCCACCGCACAGAGCTCGAGCAAGTCGACGCCCGACGGCACGCGCGGAGCGGTTCTGGCGGCATTCAAGGCGGGCGCCGACGGCGTGCTGTTGTCGCGCAAGTATTCGGAGATTCGGCTGCCGAATTTGCGCGGCGCGGGCGAGGCGATTCGGGAGTCAGGCTTCGCTTGAGGTGTGTTCGTGGCGCATACACTCATGTATGCCGCGTCGACACTTTGTCGACGCTTTTCGAATCGTCCGAGATATTCGCATTTGAGCAAGGAGGAGAAGTGTCTCGTGCTTGCAGGGCGAGACGCGGCAAACAGGAGCATTTGCGCCACTATATTACACTGTCTTCATGAGTAGCGAACTCACGAAGGCCGATGTACCGATCCCCCGGAGACCTCTCTCGCGCAATACTATGGCGTTCCCGCGCGAGCTTCGTGACGCGATTCCGGACCTGCCCACCTACGTGGGGCGCGTCCTGGAGCTGGACTCCATGTCGGCACAACCGACGCACAGTCACCTTTTCGGCCCGCGAGTGAACTTGAAACTAATCGTCAAAGAGACCGGCAAATTGCACGGCGAATTCACCGTTCGAGTGGACCTGCAAGCGGAGAGTGCGCGCGCACTCGCCGCTACATTAATCCAGCTTGCCGATAAAGCCGATCAGATGGAGCCGAGCCCGTTTCCCATTTGAGCGCCCCGCCTACAGCGGCTTCGACATATTGATGAAGTGGCACGGGAGCTTGGTCGGTGTGCCGGGCGGAAAAGGATCGGTTCCCGTCTCGACGTATCCGAGTCGGCGATAGAACGGGGGCAGTTCTTCCCGCAGATTCACGATCCGGAGGTCCATAAAGCGGTAGCCTTTCTGGCGCGCCCAGTCCTCCGCGAACGCCACCATACGGGATCCGATACCGCCTCGCTGGCGCGCCGGATCGATCGATAGCAATCCGAGGTACGCCCGATCGCCCCGCGGCTCCACATACATGCATCCCGCAAAGGAGTCATCTTCTTCCGCCACGAGGAAGTCGCCTTTTTGAAAGAACGACAACACCTGATTCAGGTTGATGCGATCCTCTTCGATGAAGAACTTTTCCACTCGGAACGCCGCATTGATCAGGGAAACGAGGTTTTCCGCCTCCGATGGGGCGGCAAATCGGATATTCATCTTTTTGGAAAATGTCTCCCGATCAGTCGAGGGGCGCAGAGGCAGAAGCACGCCGCTGTGGAGGGCGTGGTTTTTTCGGGGCTCCTACCAGCGCATACGGGTCGTCGGGCGACTCCGGATTACGCCTAAAGAATTGCTTTACTCGCTCGAGTAACGCGCGGAGTTTTCCGCCTGGGCGATGGGTGCTCATGAGTGCCTCTTGACTCAATCATACTCTGATTACCACCTTTCCCATGGGACCATCCGACAGGCGGGCGAAGGCGGCCTTCACATCTTCGAAAGCGAATACCCGGTCGACCACAGGACGTTTTCCGATTGCAGCCAGGCGCGCGATCATTTCCTTCCACGTAGCTCCTGCGGACTCCGGCGTATAGTCTGCTACGGCGACACCGCCCACGCGATTTCTGCGAAAAAAGAGGGACGCGGTGTTGAACTCGGGCACCGGACCGCCGCTTCGGCCGACGACGCTGATGGATCCTCGATAACCCAGCAGTGCCACAACTTGATTGAACAGCGCGGCCCCCACGTTATCCACGGCGATATCCACCTTTTGTGGACTGATTGCGGTACTGACCTTCTTGCGGAGCTGGGGGTCCGACGGATCGAAGACGAAATCGGCGCCAAGTTCTTTGAGCGCGGCAGCTTTTTCGGCGCTGCGGGAAAGCGCGACGACGCGCAGTCCCATCGACTTGCCGAGCAGGAGAGAGGCGACGCCTACTCCGCCTGACGCACCCGTGATGAGGAGCACGGAACCCTGGCGCGGCGGCGCGGGAGGATCGCTCCACTGCGTGAGCGCCTGCCAGGCGGTGAGGAATACGAGAGGCGCTCCCGCCATCTCTTCGAGCGACCAGCCTTCCGGAACAGGAGCCACCGAATCCGCCGGCACGACAGTTTTTTCGGCAAGAGTTCCCCAGACTTCGACTCCGACATCGCAGCGCAGGACGCCCACCATTTGCCCAATGCGCGCGCGATCGACTCCCGGGCCGACTTCCACAATCTCGCCTACACCGTCGCGGCCCAAAATGTGAGGAAGAGACGGCTTGGCGGGATACATCGCCTGAGCCAGGAAGGCATCCGCCGGATTCAAAGCCGAGAAATGATTTCGCAGAAGAATTTGCCCGTCTCCGGGATGCGGATCGGGCACTTCGGCCAGACGCAGTTTCTCAACACCTTCGTAAGAGTCCATCAGCCATGCGCGCATGAAGCCATTGTCGCGCATGGCCGGGATTCACAGAGACAGATTCTGTGGCTGCGGTTGGAGTTTATCGCCAACGACCTTCAACGAACACCCAGCCGCCATTGCGGTGCACGTACCGATGGGCGACCCAGTGCGCGTGCGCCCGGGGTGGCAGTTCCCAACGGCCGGGTACCCAAACGTAGCGTCCGCCATCCCAGCGGTGATATCCCCCGATCCAGATATAGCCGGGGCCGGGCCGCACTACTCGGGTTTCGACGATCGGACGTGGCGGGGCCACCCGAATAATCACCTCTGCCGCCATCGCGCTGCTACCGGCCAGCACTCCGGCAAAGACCAACCCTATAAACTTCTTACTCGCTATAAAATTCGTAAACATACACCGTTTTCTCATCTTCGTATCGAAATTGACTAACCGCACCACTGGAAGTGCCACGAAGCACGCACGAGTCCAAGGCACGGAATCGTACAAAAGAGTATTGTACGCAGTTGAATACGAGAGGAGTGCTCGCACGGATTTGGCCTCCGATCGCAGACTTGTGACAATACGGAACAAGCCGCGCGTCGAAACTACTCGCGCAAGGCGATGACGGGGTCGATTCGGGAGGCCGATCGCGCGGGCAAATATCCCGCCAGAATTCCGACTCCCGCCAGCAGAGCAGCCACCGCGCCGTAAGTGATTGGGTCGGATGATGTCACCTGAAATAGCAAGGTCTGCACCAGGCGGCCGGCCGCCAACGATCCGGCCATCCCCAGCACTAGCCCGGCAGCGACCAGACCGAGTCCGTGACGAAGCACGAGGCGCTGGATATCCCCCGGCCGTCCTCCCAGTGCCGCGCGAATTCCGATCTCGCGAGTGCGTACGGCCACCCCATACGACAGCACGCCGTAGATTCCGATCGATCCGAGGAGCAGCGCCAATCCCGAAAGTCCCGCCAGCACCATGGTTTGAAATCTGGTCTGAGACAAAGACTCGGAGACCTGCTCAGTCATCGTGCGCACGTGGGCCAACGGCAGGTCCGGATCCACTTGCTGCAAACTACGCCGTACCGAGCCAATGAGAGCTTCGGGGGCCAGGGTGGCATCCGTGCGGACTACCAACGTTACGCTGTAAAACGGCGCTTGCAGGCTCGGAAAGTAGATTGCCGGCTCCGCGCTCTTGCCGAGGCTGGCATAGTTGACGTCGGCTACCACGCCGACGATCTCCGGATTCTTCAACAGGATGGATCCGAGCGGGCCAAAGCCGCCCGACGCCGCAGAGATTCTCTGCCCGATGGGGCTGCCACTGGGCCAGAATTGGCGTGCCAACGTCTGGTTGATGATGGCGACAGCGGGCGCATCGCGAGTATCACGCGGGCTGAAATCGCGGCCGGCGATGAAGGGAGTCCGCATGGCGCTGAAGAGACCGGGGCTTACCATTCGATGCCAGGCGGTCTGGTCCTCCAGATGTTCCGGACGCGGCAGTGCCTGGAAGTAGAAGGGCACCCGATAATCGAAATCCTTGGCTAAGGGCAGGCTGGTGGTGTGTCCCGCGGCCTGCACACCAGGAATCGCACGCACCGAGCTCAGGAGTTGCTCATACGCCTTGATGACGTCATCGTATTTGCGATAACGGCCCTGCGGCAGTGAGATGGCGGCGGTCAGCACGTGTTCGGTATGGAAACCGGGATCGACGGCGGTAAGCCGTGCGAAGCTCCTGATCAGCAGTCCCGCGCCGTTCACGAGCATGACTGCGAGGGCCACCTGTGCCACTACCAAGACGCCGCGTCCGCGCCGATCGTTGGGCCCGGCAGTGACGGCGCGTCCGCCGCCCTTCACCGAAGACGCCAGGTCGGGACGGCGGAGGCGCAGTACCGGCGCCATTCCGAACAGCAGACCTGTGGCGACGCTGATTCCCAGCATGTACAACAGGATGGGCAGGTCGAGGCTGACTTCCCGGATATACGGCACACTCGCCGGCCCGAGGCTGCGAACGCCGCGGATGCCCGCAAGGGCGACGAGCACTCCAGCGCATCCTCCCACAGAAGCCAGCAGCAGGCTCTCGGTGAGGAATTGGCGCGCCAGGCGGCCCGCGCCCGCGCCCAGTGCCGCCCGCAGCGCAACCTCCTGGCTTCGCGACGATGCATGAGCCAGCAGCAGATTGGCTACGTTGGCACAGGCGATCAGCAGCAGCAGGCTGACGCTCACCAGCAGCAGGACCAACGTGGGGCGCGACGAGCCAACTAGTTCGTCATGCAGGCTGCGAACACCGATGCTCCAATCGGCATTGGAATTGGGGAACTCCACCGCGAGCGAACGAGAAATGGAGTTGAGTTCGGCGCGCGCCTGCTCGATCGAAGCGCCGGGACGCAGGCGCGCGAACGCCTCCATAAATCGGGGACTGGGCCGCGTGCGCGTCGGACTCAAAAGATTCCAGATTTGTGCATCGCCGGCGAAGCGGACTCCCGGAGGCAGCACTCCCACGATGGGCGTGCTCGTGCCGTCGATGCCGATCGATCTGCCGATCGCAGACGCGTCGCCGCCGTAGCGATGCTGCCACAACTCGTAGGTGATCAGTGCGACATTCGGGGAACTGGGCAGCATGTCCTCTTCGGTGAGGAGCCGTCCCGCCGCAGGTTGCAGTTGGAGTGCGCGACAAACCGACGCGGTGGAGGCCACGGCGGGCATCTGCTCCGGGCCGCGGCCAGGCTCGGTAATCGTCACCTCATGGCGCCAGTAGGCTGCGAATGCTTCGAGGGTGTGGCTGCGGTCTTGTGCGTCGTAGAAATCGGAGGGAGAGACGAAATACTGCGCGATCCCCTTCTTGAGCGAAACTCCGTAGAGGCTCACTAATTGCTCGGGGTGACGATAGGGCAGAGGTCGAAGGAGCACCGTCTCCACGACGCTGAAGATGGTGGAGTTGGCGCCGATGCCGAGCGCCAGGGCGGCGAGTGCGACGGCGTATAGGCCCGGCCGCGAGCGCCACGATCGTACGGTATGCCGGATGTCGAGCCAGACGGAGTCCCAGTGCATAAGAACCATACCGCGGCGGCGCGAAAAAGTTACCCGCGATAGAATCAGAGATCCGAGGAGAATCATGACCAGACGATCGATGCTCGCTTTGAGCGCGGCGGCCGCACTCCGGCCTCTGCGTGCTGACGACCCTCCATACCAGCCGGCTCCCGGGAATCTGCGGGCGCGCGAGTGGTTTCAGGACGCGAAGTTCGGCCTGTTCATTCACTGGGGCGTTTACAGCGTGCTGGGCAAAGGCGAGTGGGTGATGAACAACACGGGCATGTCCGTTCGCGATTACGAAAAGCTGCCACCCCAGTTCAACCCGGTGAAATACGATGCCGCCCAGTGGGTTGCTCTGGCCAAACAGGCGGGCATGCGTTACATCACCATCACCAGCAAACACCACGATGGTTTCGCCATGTTCGGAACCCGCCAATCCAAGTGGAACATTGTCGACGCGACGCCTTACGGAAAGGACGTGCTCAAGCCGCTCTCGGAAGAGTGCCGCCGCCAAGGTGTCCACCTGTTCTTCTACCATTCGCACCTGGACTGGCATCATCCCGACTACTTTCCGCTGGGGCGAACCGGCCACACGGCAGGCAGGCCCGAAGGCGGCGACTTCAACCGCTATCTGGATTACATGGACGCGCAGTTGACCGAGTTGCTGACCGGCTACGGCGACGTGGCAGGCATCTGGTTTGACGGCATCTGGGACAAGCGAGGGGCCGACTGGCGGCTGCGCCGCACCTACGACCTGATTCACAAACTGCAACCCGCCGCGATGGCCGGTAACAATCATCATCTGCCGCCATTTGCCGGCGAGGATTTCCAGATGTTCGAAAAGGATCTGCCGGGAGGGAACACGGCGGGGTTCAACAGCGAGTCGAAGATCGGCAACCTGCCGCTGGAGACCTGCGAGACCATCAACGGCGCCTGGGGGTACAACTCAGAAGATCACAACTACAAAAGCACGCGGCAACTGGTTCATTACCTGGCGAAGGCGGCAGGGAACAATGCCAACTTCCTGCTCAATATCGGACCGAAGCCGGACGGAACGATCCAGGAGGAGTTTCGGACGCGGCTTACGGAAGTGGGATCGTGGCTGGCCAAGAATGGCGAATCGATTTATGGCACGCGGGGCGGCCCCATCGCGCCTCGGCCCTGGGGAGTGACGACTCAAAAGGGAAGCCGGACCTACGTTCACGTGTTGGACTGGCAGGACGAGCTTCTGGCGCTGCCCCGGCAGTCCAAGGCGCCCAAGACGGCGGCACTGTTGGGCAGCGGGCGTCCCGTGAAAATGCAGGCGGTGGAGGACGGGCTGCTGCTGCATTTGCCGAAGGAAGATCGCGACCCAATCGATACGGTGGTCGTACTGGAATCGTAGATGCTGAACAAGGCTTATCTGGATTTCATTCTCGACTGGCTGTCACCCCTGGGCGAGATCACGCACCGGAAAATGATGGGCGGCGCGGTGTTGTACTGCGACGGTACGGTCTTCGCCTTGCTGGCGGAGAGCACGCTGCATCTGAAAGTGGACGATGTCACGCGCCCGCGCTTCCAGGCGCTGGGCCTCAAGCCTTTCCAGCCCTTCCCCGATAATCCTGGAACGATGCAGTATTACCCGCCACCGGCCGAATTCTTCGAAGACGCAGACGTGATGCTGGAATGGGGGCGGGAGGCGGTCGCGGTAGGAAAGCGCGCTCCGGGAAAGAAGAAGGCGAAAGCGGGAAAGGCGGGGCGGAAAAGCAAAGAATAGACGGCGTTCACGCGAAAGCTTAGCTTATCCTCGATTGCGAAACCTGCACCGCCCCAAAAGCCCGAGCCATCCTGGGATTCTGAGGGCATCTCCCTAACCGATCGGACGTGGTGCGGGAAAGAATTACGAGGGAGCCTTCGTTAGTACTCGCGGGCTCGCACAATCCAGACCGCCGCAAGGAAGAGCATCAGCGACATGCCTGCTGCGGTTGCCATCTGGGACCACGGTAGTCGGTGGGTGATCAGGGGCGATGCCTGGAAGCACCCGCGCATGATGTCCACCGCCGGAGCCAGCCGGTGCAGAAGCCATAGCAGCAGCATCAACACCCAGCCGGCAACCACCATTGAGAACGGTTCGGTGAGCAACGTCTCAAACAAGAGCGCCGCGCAGTAGGGGCCGGTCAGCCACAGGAGTGTGGTCAGCACCACTCTCACGAAATCGGCCGGTGTCGTGCTTGCGCGCAGGGAGGAAAACAGAGCCCATGCCGCGCCGGCCGTCAGGATGGTCAGAGCGGAAACCTCGAACATGCCCACTGTAACCCGCACCGCCATCAGTCGCAGGCGGCTCACCGGCAGGGCGAGAGTGAACTGCGTGGACTCCGCCAACCCCTCCGGGAAGCCGATGGGAGATTGCGTCTTCACGCCGGCCCCCGCAAGAGTCAGAGCGCCGTATGTGAGAATCATGAAGAGCGGAATCAGAATATGCGTTATCTCCGCCGGCTGCGGGTTATGCGAGTGAATCGCCAGGAACGCAATCACGTAGACAACGGTGGCGGTGACGCGCCAGCGCGTTTCCAGCCAATTCTTCATGAGCAACATTTCAGTTACTCCTCACGTGTTCCAGGAAGATGTCTTTCAAGCTGACCGGATAACGTTCCACCGACGCTCCGGGCAGGGAGCAGGCCTGTTGCACAATAGCTTCCACGTTGCGGCTGGCGAGAATGGATACGGTTCTGCCGTGCTTGCGCACATCTTCTACTCCGTCCACCCAGCGAACGGCAGCCGGCTCCTGTTGAAACACGATCCGAAGCCGCTGGTACTGAACTTTCAAATCGTCGAGTGCCCCACCCACCACCGCACGGCCCCGTTCGATGATCGCCACATGGTCGGCGATCTGTTCCACTTCCGCCAGATGGTGCGAAGAGAAGAAAATCGTGGTCCCTTCCGAAGCCGTGAGCGCAACCAGTTCTCGCAGGACCGTCTCGGTGACGGCCGGGTCGAGTCCCTCTGTGGGCTCATCCAGGAGCAGCAATTCGGCTCCGTGCGACATCGCCAGTAGCAACGTCAGACCGGTGCGCATCCCCTTCGAAAGCTTGGAGACCTTGCGGTTCAGCGGCAGATCGAAGATCTCGAGATAGCGCCGTTCCAGATCGTTGCGCCATCCGGGGAAAAACGGCCGGGTGAAGCGAATCATCTGTTGCACCGTCATGTACGGATACAGGTGCTTGCTTTCGGAGACGAATCCGATTCGCCGCCGTAATTCGGCCGGGCCAGCCGGTCCGCCGATCGTCTCGCCAAACAGCCGTGCCTCGCCACCCGCCGCCTTCAGGAATCCCAGCAGGATCCGGATGGTCGTGGTCTTACCGGCGCCATTTCTCCCGAGGAAGCCGAAGATGCTCCCTGCCTCGACCTGCAGATTCAGCCCATCCACTGCCGAGTGCCCGTCAAACACCTTGCGCAACCCAACTGTCTCGAGGATGATGTGGCTCACTGTTTCCCCTCCAGCGTCTCTGCGTGCATTGCGGAGAGTTCGTTCTCGAAAAGTCTTCGAATCTCTTCTTCCGTGGCGCCCATGGATCGCAGGCGCTCGACTGCGGACTGCACCACCGCTTGCGCTTTGCGCATCGACTTGCGGCGCGCCTCCACCGACTCGGAGATGAATGCCCCCAGGCCGTGGCGGAGTTCCACGATGCCGTCGTGTTCCAGTTCGCGGTAGGCCCGGACCACCGTATTCGGATTCATCACCAGTTCCTGAGCCAAAGCCCGGATTGTCGGCAACTGATCGCCTGCCCGCATAGCGCCCGTCTCCACAGCGTGCTTCACCTGCTCCATCAGTTGCAGGTAAAGAGGAACCCCGGAAGAGGCATTCAGGCGAAAGAAGTTCATGTGTTGTGTATTAGTTGATTATTACAGTACACACGGAGAGGGCAGCGTGTCAAGAGGGCTTAAACCGCGACTCGCGGGGCCGGAGTCTGTGGACATTTCCAAAGTCTCGACAAGGATGTCGAGAGGGCAAACAGGGGCCTTCGCGCCAACGTCACTCTTGGCGTAGTGCACTCAAGGGATCGACTCTGCTCGCTCTGCGGGCGGGCACGAAGCTCGCGAACAAGGCCGCGAGGACCAGCGCCACGACCATCACGACGAAGGTTGCGGGATCCGTGGCCTGCATGCCATCGACCAGCCGAACCAACAGACGGCCCGCAATCAGAGCCGCCACCGCGCCAATCCCGGCGCCCGTGAGAATCATGCCCAAGCTCTGCCGCAGTACGAGCCTGACGACAGTGCCCGCATCTGCCCCGAGCGCCATACGGACACCGATCTCCGGCACCCGCCTGCCCGTCAGGTAGGCCATGACGCCATAAATTCCGACGCACGCCAGCAGCATTGCCAGCCCCGCGAAAATCGCGAATAGCAGCAAAAGGAAGCGCTGCCGGGCCAGCGAATCGCTCACCAACTCCTCCATCGTCTGCACCGCGTACAGCACCTGGTCGTTGGATGCGCCGCGAATCGCACGCCGCAGTGGCTCCACCATACTTCGCGGCGCGACGTTGGTGCGCGCCGCAATCGACATGAGCGAGGACCACTGCCGCAACAGACGATCGGGCACCTGGGCCAGCGGATAATAAACCTGCGCACGTACCTGCGCCTGGTCGTCCGTAGCCAATCCCCAATGACGCACGTGTCCAACCACGCCAACCACACGCACGGGGTCGGCGCTCATGGCCCGAATCCAGAGGTGTCTACCCACGGGATCTTGGCCGCCGAATGCGCGCTGCGCCAGGACCTCGTCAATCACCACCACCAACTCGCCGCCGATGCGGTCCCGGTCGGTTAGGAATCTTCCCTCTCGTAGCGGGATGCCCATCACTTTGAGGTATTCCGGAGTCACACTGGTGGCCAGCGCGAGGGGCATATCCTTATCGGCCGGCAACGCAGCGGACATCCAGTACCCAAGCTGATTATTGCCCTGACGCATCGGCACGGTGTCGAGCAATGTCACGGCCTGCACGCCGGGTACGCGCGCCGCGCGGTCGAGCAGATCCTGCCACGCTGCGCGGATCCGCCCGGGGTTGTCGAGCACGGACGGCGAAATGGCCATCCGCGTGACCAGCAGATTGCGGACGTTCATGCCGGGGTCGAGGGACGAGAGCCGCAGCAGCGTGCGTCCCAGCATGCCGGCCGAGACCAGAAGCACCACCGCCAGAGCGATTTCCGAGGCGACCAGACCTCCGTGCATGCGGCGTGAGGAGCCTGCCAGCGAACGGCCGCCCGCACGCAACACCTGCTCCAGCCGGCGAACCGGAGCGCGCACGGCAGGCGCTATCCCGAAGAGAAGTCCGCTCAGCAGCGATGCCATCAGGGCGAACAGCAGCACGCGCCAATCGATGTGAACCTCCTCGGCGCGGGGCAGACTCCCTGGCCACAGCAGCACAAACGGCCGAATCCCCACCACCGCGAGCACTACCGCAAGAACTCCGCCGGCAAGTCCCAACACCGCGCTTTCCGTCAGGCATTGACGCACCAGGCGGCCGCGTCCCGCACCCAAAGCGATGCGCATGGCCAGTTCGCGTTCGCGCGACACTGCGCGCGCGAGCAGCAGACTCGCCACATTGGCGCACGCAATCAGCAGTACCAGGCTGACGGCGCCCAGCAGCAGCCACAGGGTGGACTGCACGTCGCCGACATCGGGCCGCAGCGGCTCCGCCACGAATGTACGGCCTCGATTCGACTGAGGATATTGTTCCGACAAATGCCGTCCGATGAGATTTAATTCGGTTTGCGCCTGCGCCAGTGTGACATCCGGTTGCAGCCGCGCCAGGGCATTGATGTTGCGATGCCGTGACCTGTCCTGCATGCCGGGCCCGATATCCTGGCCGAGTGGAGTCATCACGTCACGCTCTTCTCCATCCAGGCGGAAACCCTCCGGCGTGACCCCGACGATAACGTAAGGCTTGGCGTCGAACGTCACCGAGGTTCCCAGCACGGAACTGCTTCCGGAGAAGCGCCGCTGCCACAATGCGTAACTGATGATAGCGACAGGCGGAGCCCCAGGCTGATCCTCTTCGGCAACGAACGCGCGTCCCAAGTGAAGCGGAACCCCCAGCACGGAGAAAATCTGCGCGGAAACCTTCGCGCCCGAGAGTTCCTCTGGCTCGCCGGGCGCGCTCAAAGTGCCGCCCGCGAAGACCCACGCGGCCATCGAAAGCGATTGAGCCTGCTTCACGCAATCCTGAAAATTGGGATACGCGAACGCCCACCGGTTGCCATACTCGCTCGACCAATCGGTCTGTTCGTACACGCTGACCAGCCGATCCGGATGCGGATAGGGGAGCGGTTTGAGCAGCACGCCGTTAATCACAGTGAACATCACCGTGGTCGCGCCGATTCCCATAGCCAACGTCACCAATGCGACTGCGGAGAATCCGGGCTTCTGTCGAAGGGTGCGGAGCGAATAGCGCAGGTCCTGCCAAAGATCCTCCAGCCAGCGTGTCCCGCGGGCATCGCGACATTCCTCTTTGACTTGCTCCGCTCCTCCTAAGTCGAGTGTGGCTTGCCGGCGCGCTTCCTCGGGGGAATGGCCTCGGGCGATCAGGTCATCGGTGTAATGCTCCAGATGGAACCGGACCTCCTTGTCGAGTTGTTCGTCCATCTGCTGCCGGCGCCACAGGCGTTGCCACCACATCATCGAACGGATCCTCCCATGCCTTGCACTTCTACCTATGTATCATGAGCACGTGTAGAAGCGCAATGTGTGGGGAGCGGAGACGCCTCCCTGGATAGCGCGTCTAACCTTGGAAGACGAGTCGAAAACCACTTCTCGGGGCGGAATCAGTGGACCCGCGAAAAGCGTCGAGAAGAGTCTCGACGCGGCAAAGAAGAGTCTTTGCGCCACAGTTTGTCAGGTCAGGAGCCTAGAACGAATTTGTGCGATTCCGCAAAGGTAGGGCCCGACACGCTTCGCGCACGGGCCCTCCTCAATTGCAGATCGCCATCAATTGGAGATCGTCATCACCGGATTATTGGAAGCAGTGCCCGCGATGGTGATGATCACGGGATACGTGCCCTTCGGAAGCGCGGGCACGATGAAATTCACCTGATAGAGTCCGATCGCGCCAGGCGTCAAACCGATGTACTTGATCACGGCCTGTTGGCCGCCCACCGTCACGGTGGCATCTCCGGTAACAGGGGAGAGCCCATTGGGAGCCGGAGCGCCGCTCGTCAATTTGCCGGCTGCGTTTACCGGTCCGCCTCCGGTGAAGTACGCCACCACCTGGTCTCCCACCGCGGCTGCAGCGGTTGGGGAGTTGATGCTGTTGTCCTGGTTCACCACGACCGCGCGATTGGTGCTGTAGAAGCTGATGCCTGGTGTGCCCGTGGCCGGCACGTACACTGCCGTTGCATTGCTCGCGGTGCTGCCATTCTTGACGATCACGGTCGCGAGCGTACCGCCAGGGATGTCCCATGGCATCTGCGCGTCGATCTGACCCGGGTCCACATAGAAGAGCGGCGCCGGTTCCCCATTTACGGTGACGCTCGTGGTGCCCAGCGTGGTGGGCAGCGGCGTATTGGTCGCGCTGATTGCCTTGGCGGCGAGGCCGTCGCCGAAAAGCACAAACACGCTGCCCGGAGGCGTATAGTTCACGACATAGCTCGCCACATTGCCGATGGATTGCGTGGGATTGGCGAACGGGACATGCCCGGCGCCGCTGCGGACGAACTGCGTGTTCGCCTCAATCAGGTCGAAGGCTTGGCCATAGAGGTTCAGAATACTGAAGGTCAGCGAATTGGTCTTGCCCGAAGAGTCCATCAGACTGGCCGACCCAAGACAGTTCGCCCCAACCGTGTAGGTGCCGGTTGCCGTGAATGTGCCCGGGGTCGCCGACGTTACCGCATAACTCGCGGTCATGTTCCCTTGCCCGTCGAATTGGAAAACTCCGGATTCGTCGCCCACTCCGGATTGCGCGCCTCCACTCAGGATGAACCCGCTGGCATCGTACACGTACTCGCCGGAGAGAGTGGCAGTCCCGCAGAGATTGGGACGGGTGACGGAACCACTACCCGAGTAAACGTAGGTCGCGTCCATGCCGACAATGTTGAAGTTCTTACCGAGGTTCCAAACCGTAAGCCCAAAAGTGCCGGCGTTGGGGGTGGTGATGGTGACGATCCCCGAGCAGGTGGCGGGAATGCTGTAATTACCCGAATAGTTGAACGCCTTGCCGGTGGCGAGATTCGTGTTGGTGGTCCCGGAGAGAGTCACTTTGCCCAGACCGTCGAAAGTTGCGATTCCATTTCCCTGGAAGCTGCCGGAAAAAGACCCCGCGGACGAGATCGCTCGGCCGCCGAGCGTCAGCGGGTACGTTCCAGACAGAAAAGAGGCATTACAGGTGTCGGCGGTGACTGTATGCGCGGCGCCATCGATCATGAACTTTTGGGCTTGGGCGAAGGTGGCCAGCAGGTCGGTGTCCGCGGTGGCGTTGCCTGAGTTGATGCTCAGGCTCATGGAGTAGGAGTTGCCTTTGGAATCCGTCAGGCTGGCGGATCCCAGGCACGAGGACGCCACCGAGTACGAGCCGGTGGAGGTGATTGCGGATGCCGCATTCCCACCGGCGTAGAGGTTGACGTTCGCCGTCACCTTGCCCTTGCCGTCGAATTGCAAAACGCCGTCGGCATCGGTGACCCCACTGACGTTGGTGCCGGACAATCCGTACCCGGTGCCGTTCAAAACGTACGACCCGGAAAGCAATGCGGTGGAACAGGCGGCGGGCGGTGTGCTTCCGCTGCCGGAGTAGTAATACGCGGCGTCGCTCCCGGTGATCAAGAAGTTCAAACCGTTGTTATAGACCACTAAATTGAAGACTGCATTTGCGCCCGCAGTGATGGTGATGGCGCCTGCGCAATTCGCCTGGATACTGTAAGTTCCCGACCACGTCAAAGTCGAACTTACCGCCTTCGGCGTGTCGGCCGTCAGCGCCAGACTCACTTTGTTCAGACCATCGAAGGTCGCGGAGCCGATCGCCTGGAAGGCGTTGGTGAAGGTTCCGGCCGCGGTGACCTGTCTGCCGGTGACAGAGATGGCGTAAGCCCCGCTTAAGGAACCCGAGGTGCACGCTCCCCCGCCGATTTCAGGCTGGGCGAATAGAGGTGCCGCCAAGGTGCAAAGCATGAAAAGTTTTAATGTCAGGCGCTTCATAGTGGTCTGGTCTCCCAATCAGACTACCGCATGGAACCCCATGCGGCATCAGAAAGTTGCGCCTGTCGAGTACCATCGCCGCATTAAAGCGCGCGATAGAAAAATACCGTGGTGTGAAGAGTGCCGTCGCTGCTGCGCGCATACCTGGGGACCTCGCCGTAGCGGATGTAGCCGAGCGCCTCGCACATTTTCTCGGCGTCGCCTCCCTTGCGGGTGTCCATCACCAGCAGAGTGCGCCCCAGTTCGAGTGCCTTCGCCTCCGCTGCGGACATTAACGCCTTCGCGATCCCCTGCCGCCGCGCCCGGCGGTGTACGAAGAGCTTCATCAGCTCTCCGCGGTGATTGCCATTCGCCCGCATCTCGAGCGCGATCTGCACGGAGCCTTGCACCATGCCGCCTTCTACCGCAACGAGCAGGACGCGTGACCCTTCCCGCATCCCCGACAGCACCCCCTGCCAGTATTCGCGCGCTTCGGACTCCGCCAGGGGAGGCATGAAACCGATCGATGCGCCACTATCCACAGCATCAATCAGGAGTTCCGCGAGCTGTGAGCCCTGCGGCTCGGCGTGGTCTGGAGTCAGGCTTACGATGGTGAACACCTTCTCAGTATCGCCCGAGTTGTCTGAGGTATACTACCCGCGGGAAGGAGCCCTCTTTGCGACTTCATCTTTTCCTTGCCTGCGCGTTGAGCGCCGGCGCAGCCAGGGGACAGACTCTCAATTGCGACCTGCACGATTACAAGCCGCTCGATGGTCTGAAGGCCGAGATGCGCAACGGCGTCCTGGAGTTCTCCTGGCAGGGATCTCACGGACAGGAATTGCGTGCCGGATTCACCATCCGCGAGGGCCAGCCAACCATCGCCGAACTCGCCGCGCATAAGCCTGGCGGCGCCTGGGCGAACCTGGGGAAGAATCTGACGCCGGAGTTTGAAGTGACCAGCGGCAAGCGGCGTCTCTCGGAGCAGCAGATGGCTCCATTGCGCAAACTGGGCATTCAGTTCACTCCCGAGGTGGTGGAGCGCGAGAAGTGGTTTGCTTTTTGGGACGCGCCGCTGATGATTCCCGGCTCGCCCAACACCAACATGGACCTGCCCCGCAAACCCGAAGAGATCCGCCGCACCTGGGCCAGCTATCATTCCAACAGTTGCGCAGTGAAGACCGATGGAGCACGTCTCGAGGTGGAGTTTCCCGGTCTGCAGATGGGCATCTTCTCCGGCAGTTTGCGCTACACCGTCTACAAAGGGACCAATCTGCTGCGGCAGGAAGCGATTGCCAAAACAGACGAGCCTTCCGTAGCCTACAAGTACGTCGCAGGCATGAAGGGACTGTCGATCACGAACGATACGCGCGTGGTGTGGCGCGACGTGGCGCGTGCCTGGCAGCAGTACGGGTTCGGCGGCTCCGTGAATCAGGACCCGGTGCCGGTGAAGGCGCGGAATCGCCTGGCGATGGTGGAGACAGGCGGGGGATCGCTGGCGTTTCTCCCACCCTCGCACAAGTTCTTCTTCGCGCGCGAGATCGAGACCAATCTGGGATTCGTCTACTACCGCAAGGACAGTGAGAGCGCCTTTGCAGTGGGCGTCCGGCAGGCCGATCGCGAAGAGCCTTACAAGCCATACGGCGTCTCTGACGAGGAGTGGAATCGCCGCGCCAACGAAGCGCGTCACGACATCAACAACTTCGCCCTCTACAACGCTCCACCAGGAACGTGGCAACGCATGCCGGTGTATCTCTACCTGAGCCCCGAAGACAGCCGCGCTACACAAGAGGCGGTGATGGCCTTCACGCATGACGACCGCTACCAGGAGATGCCGGGCTATCAAGTGCTGGTGAGCCACTTCCACATGCACTTCAACGAGCAGCTTTCGGACGCCGGGAGCATGGACGTGCAGCCCAGTTGGCTCCAGGTCTTCCGCTCGTTGGGCGTCAACATCGCCATCCTGGCGGATTTCCATTCCGATTCGCATCCGAACGATCCGGGTCCGGTGCGCTTCGCGGAGCAGAAGGTTTATTTCGAAGGCTGCCGTCGATTCTCCGACCGCGGCTTTCTGCTGGTGCCCGGCGAAGAGCCCGATGCCACGCTTGGCGGCCACTACATCACACTGCTGCCGCGCCCGGTTTACTGGTCCCACGTGCGCGAGGCGGGACAGCAGTTCCAGGAGAACGATCCCAAATACGGCAAGGCTTACCATGTGGGATCGCCGGCCGAGGAACTCGATATGCTTCGCCGCGAGAACGGGCTGATGTGGCAGGCGCATCCGCGCACCAAGGGCTCCGCCGGATACCCGGACGCTGTGCGCGATCAGGCGCATTTTCTGAGCGACCGGTTTCTGGGCGGCTCTTACCAGTCGCTGCCGGTCGACCAGTCGGAGAAGCGCCTTTGCGAGGTGCGCTGCCTGGGCGTTCTCGACGACATGAATAACTGGTCGGGTCCGAAGTACATGATCGCGGAAGGCGACACCTACATGAAGTATCCGGATGACGAGACATTCCCGCAGTTGATCGTGAATTACGTGAAGCTGCCGAGCGTGCCGAAGTTCGATGATGATTGGACGCCCATCGTGAAGGCAATGCGTGCGGGCGACTATTTCGTTTCGAGCGGCGAAGTTCTGTTCCGCAATTGGGCGATCGAAGGCGCCGGGCCGCATCGCACTTACACCGCCGAACTGGAGTGGACCTTCCCGCTGGAGTTCGTGGAGTTAGTGTGGGGCGACGGCCATACCACCGGCCGCCAGATCATCTCCGCGACTGACCTGCTGCCGTTCGGGAATCACCGCTTCCGCATCCCGTTCGATACCGCTGGCAAGAAGTGGGTCCGCCTTGCGGCGTGGGACTCGGCCGGCAACGGCGCCTTCACCCAGCCGGTGCATCTCCAGTAACGATCGGACGACCCGCGGCAGGGTACTATTCTCTCAGCCGGACTGCCGCGGCAGTGCGTACTAATCAGCACGGAGATGCGGGAAGCTCTTCCGAGGAAGTGACTCATGGCGGACGAAGGATTAACTCTGGTCTTAACTCCTGCCCAATTGGCCTTAGTGCTCCAGGGGCAGGACGTCAACTCAACCGAACACCGGACCAATCGTTTGTGGGCCGGCCTGGGCGTGATCGGCGGAACGCTGGAACTCGTGGGTGCGGGAGCGCTGCTTCTGACTCCCGAGCCGACGATGGCCACCAAAGCCGGTGGCCTGGTTCTGGGCGCTCACGGAGTCGATACGGTCTCGACGAACTTCTGGCAGATGTGGACTGGGAAGAAGCAGCGTACGCTCACCGATCAATCCGCGGCTGCTTTGGCGCGGGCGCTGGGAGCCGACCCGGCGACCGCCGACAAGATCGGAACCGGCGTGGACATCGCGGTCCCGCTGGTGGTCTCACTGGGTGTCGGAGCAGCGCGCCTGGCTGCGGTCCGGGCGGGACGACTCAGCCTGATCGAACACGAGGCGGCGGCCGGAAGCAAGGTGGGTGGGCACACCATCTTGAAGCACATCGGCAAGACTGAGGCCGAATTGCGGGCGCGCCTATTGGCGGAAGGGGGAATTCCGGCGGCATCCACTTTCGAATCCCTGGAGATCGCGGAGAAGACGCTGTATCAGGGGCTTAAAACGAATCGAACTGCCATCGAGGCGTGGGCCAAAACCGCCGCTCCGGGCGCCAGGAAGGCGTTCTTCTACAATGCCCCGGGCGCAGTCGGGCAGGGGGTCGTCCGCGCCAGCAATCAACTGGTTAAGATGAGCAAGGTGAGGTTTGTTCTGAAAATGGAAGCTTTCCAGGGCAAGCTCTATTACATTCTGACGGCTTTTCCCGAGCCCTAAAATCGGCATCCTTTATGGAATTCGAACCATTTCCTTATCTGGCGGGTCTGCTCGGCGGATATTTCGACCAGGACGCCTACACGTTCGGCGATACCGATGAGGACATCGTCCGCGACTTTCAAAAGACGTCCTGGGACTATCAGCGAATCGGCGTTCAGGCCGATATCCGCCGCCTGCTGCACGAACATGGCGACCATCTCCTGGAAGTGATGCAGGAGGCGTTCGCTCCGGCCGTCATCATTGGCCGCACCGACGACGAAGCGCGTGCATGGTTGCAGAAGATCGACAAACTGCTGGCCGAGCCGGTCGAATCGTAGGCTGCCTTACTCTTGACGTGCGCCACCATCGGGTCGACGCGGGGGGCTCGCACGGCTGAAGCCAGGCAGCGGCCAAGTGCGAGCGTGGCCAATAGCAGTGTGACTCCCATCAGTGTCGTTACATCGGTAGGAAGCAGTTCGAAGAGCAGGCTCGCGAGCAGCCGCCGTGAGCACCAGGGACGCTGCCAGTCCGGCACCGAGCCCGGCTCCGGCCAGCTTGTGCCAGAGCCGTGATGGTAGGCTGAAGCCCGGATTCCTGCGCAGCGTGCGCGCTGAAGGCACGCGCCCATTTCGAAATCTCCTTGTGTCCGACGCGGCAACCGATGTGGTGTCAGTCGCCGATGACCTTTTTCTTGCGGAACCAGTCGATCAGAATGTCGCGCATCAGTCCGACGTCGTTCGGAAATTGGAGGCCGGTAGAACGCAGATTCTCGGGCGTGCCCTGGTTTTCGGCAGTATAGTCGCTCACCGCCAGGGTGTACTCTTTGTCGGGATCGATCTTGCGGTCGCCGACGACCACCGGCGGGATATCGCGCCCTTTGAACGTGCCTACCAGAACTATATTGTCGAAGGGCATGATGTTCCAGATGTGACGTACCAGCAACTGCCCTTGAGGCAGAATGTCGCGCACACCTCCCAGGTTCATCCACGAGAAGTCGGCGCCGGTTTCGTCACGCAGCGCCTGCTCGATCATTCGTTTGATCTCTGGTTTCGTAAAAGCCCTTTTCGAGATCGCGAGCGGCTGGTCCACCCGTGTGGTCACTTCGTCTTCCCAATGCTTCACCGATGCGGCGACCTGAGTCTCCGGCTCGATCTTGGTGGAATCAATCGGAATGCGCTTCCAGTTCCACGAGACGGGCGCCTTTTTTTCTGTGTCCACCTTCAACTCCAGACGCCCGAGTTCCTCGCCGTACCCTTTCACCCGCACCATGACTCGGCCATCCCTGACGAGGGGCTGCTCGATGCCTCGGTGAATATGGCCGGTGATGAGAACTGGAATCTCCGGAGCGGCCTCGAGGAAATGGATTTCTTCGTCGTCGCGGATGTGAGCCAGTAGCACGATCAGGTCCGACTTGTCGCGCACCTCGGCGGCGTATTTGCGCACTGCGTCGAACACCGGCACCGTATGCCACTCGCCCAACAGTTTAGGCTGGCTCAAAGACAGCAGAGTATCGGTCATTCCGCCAATAACGGCCACACGCAATCCGTTGACATTCAAGATGACGTAAGGTTTCGGGGTGAAAAGTTGTCCCTCACCGTTGACCATGTTCGCGGAGACGATCGGGTAGTTCGCCGTCTGAATGAACTTGCGCACCTGCATCCAGCCATAATCAAATTCGTGATTGCCGAGTGTGGCGGCATCGAAGCCCATGAGATTCGCGATCTCGAAGACCGGGAGCCCGTGGAACATCGTGGAAACGGGGCTGCCCTGCACCAGGTCGCCGGCGCTCAACAAAATGCAGTCGGTGCACCCAGCGCGTTCTTTGCGGATGGCGGCGGTGAGATAGGCGAAGCCGCCGTTGTGATTTTCGAGCGGGCTGATACGCGCATGCAGATCATTCACGTGGAGGATGGTGAGTGACCGCACCTCCGCGGCGAGTGTGCCTGCGGCCAGCAGGACTACCGCCAACAGGCGCCGGATCGAGAGGGACATAAGCCTCAATTGTAACTTGGACCGCATGTTACAAAGGATGAATGCGAACCACTTGTCTCCCGGTCATTCTGCTGGGTTCTGCGATTTTGGCGCCTGCGCAGGGTCAAAAGGCGGCCATTTCGCCCGTTCAGCAGGATCTGCTCAACACCTTTTCGTCCGCTGCGTCGCGTGCCGTGATGCTGGCGAAGGCGATCCCGGCGGACAAACTCTCCTGGCGGCCCATGGAAGGCGTACGCTCCTTCAACGAGGTCTTCGTCCACATGGCCGGCAGCACGCTGCTGTTTTGCTCCTATGCGGGAGTGAAGATTCCGCAAGGTCCGGCGCACGATCTGGCGACGGTGTACATGAAGCGGGGCTTCGAGATGCCGGAGATCTTCGCCGCCGAAGCCGCCATCAAAGACCCCGCCAAGATCGTGGAAGTGATGCAGGAGTCGTTCGACCAGGCCCGCGAGTTAATCCGCAACATGCCAGATGCGGACCTCGACAAGACGGTAGACTTCTTCGGAACGCCCTACACCGAACGGCGGCTGATGATGTCGCTGAGCGAACATCTCGCCGAGCATCTGGGGCAGGCGATCGCCTACTCCCGAGTGAATCACATTGTGCCGCCGTGGTCGCAACCGCAGCCGAAGAAGTAAGACTCACTAATCTTTGGTTGGCGTGCCGTCCGGCTTGACCATCACCTCGTGCTTCTTGCCGCCCTTGGCGGTGTAATTCGCCTCGTAAAACGTGTTGCTACCCCTGGTAACCGTTTCGACCAAATCGATCTTGCCTCCGGCGACTTTCTTTTCGATGGCCGCTTTGGCTGCGGGAGGAATGCTATCGAGCGTTGTCTCTTCTTCCAGTTCGAGGAGTGCTCCGGCAGTACTCAGGTCGAAACTGCGGTGCTTGCCGTTGAGCATGGTGTCCACTTCATACTGCGTCACCCCGTTTTCCTTTTCCGTGGATATGCTCTTGATTTCGCCGCCCTTCGCCTGTTCCTGCACGGCCTTCTGCAAAGCTGGGGACAGATCCTTTAAAGCAAGTTTTTTCTCGGCCGCAAACGCGGTGACAGCGAAGATCGCCACTAGTGTGAGTGAAAGGCGCGTCATGAAAATCTCCTGCGAACCAAGATAGTCCTTTGAACATGAACTCCCCATGAACGGAGCGCCCCAACCTCTCCTCCAGGTATCGCCGGATCGCTGACGATGAACGGACCGGTTTCAGACGGTCAGATCATGTTTTGGCTGCCATTCACCGACTCCATTGGCGGAGCGTTTGGCGAGCGAAGGGTCCGGACATCCCGCATCGGCGGTTGACCGAAAAAACGGCTATATTCGCGGTTGAATTGGCTGGCGCTTTCGTATCCGACCTCAAAGGCCGCACTTGCCGCATCCAAACCATCCATGAGCATTCGTGCGCGGGCTGCCTGTAACCGAACCTGTTTCTGGTACTGAAGAGGGCTCAGGGCGGTGAGAGCCCGAAAATGATGATGTAGCGTCGACACGCCCATGCCCGCGATCTCGGCGAGTTCTTCCACTCGCAGCGGCTTCGCGTAGTTCGCTCTGATCCAGGCGATCGCTTTTGCCGTTCGATGACTCTGCTCTCCCAGTGTGGCAATCGCGCGAAGGCGTGCTCCCTCAGCACTGCAGAGGACGCGGTAGATGATCTCGCGTTGAATCAAGCCACTGAGAAACGGAATGTCCTGCGGCGTCTGCAGCAGATCCACAAGCCGGCAGCATGCGCTCAGAAATTCTACCGTGGTCTCCCCGGTGGCCATCGCAGGATTGTCATTTGGCGCCTCCGCCACTTGAATTTCTTCCCGGCTGAGAAGCTCCCGGACGACAGGCATTCCGAGTTTGAGCGACAACGCCAGGCAAGGCACTTCTTCACTTGCTTCGATCACACGACTGACCACCGGCAGATCGACCGACGTCAACAGGAATCGCGACGAATCGTAGATGAAGACGTTTTGTCCGAGTTCTACGCGCTTTCGGCCTTGGGCAATTACGGTCACGCCCGGCTCGTAAGTCATGGAGCACCGGGCCGTCGGCGCGATGCGGCGGTGCAGTGTCAGCCCGGGAATATCGGTTGCCCGGTTCTCTGCGGAGCCAATGAATGCCGCGATCTTCTGGGCTAGTTCGGCCCGCAATAAGGTCGCTCGATCTTGGGATAGAGCAGCGTCACCCGTTCGGTTTCTCACGGTAGCCCTTCGTCTCCTCTGCCCGTAGGATAGCCTCCCCGATGTGGGTGCACCAACAGTTTTTGCGGGGTGCGACAGAAATAGGCAATTAATCGGAAGGATCAGGATATCGTTCTTACCGTACTCGACTATAGTCTGAAAACAGGAGAAGGGCTCCAAAGGAGAAATATGCAGAAGCGCAAATTGGGAAAGAGCAACCTGGAGGTTTCGGCCATCGGCCTCGGCTGCATGGGAATGAGCTTCGGTTACGGTCCGCCCAAAGACAAGCAGGAGATGATTAAGGTCATCCAGGCCGCTGTGGAACTCGGCGTTACATTTTTCGATACTGCGGAAGTTTACGGCCCGTTTTTAAATGAAGAACTCGTAGGGGAAGCCCTCGCGCCCTTCCGCAGACAGGTCGCGATCGCCACGAAGTTCGGGTTCCACTTCGACGCGAATGGGAAACAGGCTGGCTTGAACAGCCGGCCCGAACACATCAAGGAGGTCGCGAATGCCTCGCTCAAGCGGCTCAGAACTGACGTAATCGATCTGTTCTACCAACACCGTGTTGATCCCACCGTGCCGATCGAGGATGTGGCCGGGGCCGTCAGAGATCTCATTCAGGAAGGCAAGGTCAGGCACTTCGGACTCTCAGAAGCAGGCGTGGCGGTGATCCGCCGCGCGCATGCGGTTCAACCCGTTACCGCTCTTCAGAGCGAATATTCTCTTTGGTGGCGAGAGCCCGAGGAGGCGATCCTTCCGGCCCTCGAAGAACTCGGAATCGGCTTTGTTCCATTCAGCCCCCTGGGCAAAGGGTATCTGACCGGCAAGATCGACGAAAACACCACATTCGACAGCACCGACTTCCGGAACACCGTTCCCCGCTTCAACTCGGAGGCCCGCAAGGCGAACCGGGCGTTAGTGGATCTGCTGGAGACGATCGCTCAGCGCAAAAAGGCAACACCCGCTCAAATCGCGCTCGCCTGGGTTCTCGCTCAGAAGCCCTGGACGGTTCCGATTCCAGGAACCACCAAACGGCATCGACTGGAGGAGAACGTCGCGGCGGCATCCATCGAGCTTAGCGCCGAAGATCTCCGCGAAATTGAGAGCGCCACAGCCGAAATTACGGTGCAGGGGGCTCGTTACTCTGAGGGCGCACAACGGCTGATCAACCGCTAAATGCGGCCGGGGAGCAACATGCGGGTCGGTATTCTCGGTTCGGGATTGATGGGCGGAAAGCTGGGAACGATTTTCGCGCGCGCTGGACATGACGTGGTATTCAGCTACGCGCGCACCAGGTCGAAGCTCGAGCGGTTGGCGCGCGAGGCCGGAGGCACAGCGCGGGCCGGGACGCCGGCCGAGGCAGTAAAGGAAGCGGACGCCGTTTTCCTGGCGGTGAATTGGCCGCGCGTAGACGATGTTCTGAACCAGGCCGGAGATCTGTCGGGGAAGGTGCTGGTCACCTGTCTGCTCCCCATGAACGCGGGCAATACCGGGCTTGTCATTGGTCACACCTCCTCAGGCGCGGAAGAACTCGCGAAAAAGGCTAAAAAGGCGAGGGTGGTTTCCGCTTTCAATACCGTACCCAGCGAAGTGCTGTTTGGAGTGTTCGACGCAAGGGGCGAGGGCACGCGACCGAGTCTGGTGTACTGTGGGGATGATGAAAAAAGCAAAGGCGTCGCAGCCGAGTTGATACGGGATGCCGGTTTCACTCCAGTGGATTGCGGCCCTCTTCGAATGGCGCGGTATACCGAGCCGTTCGCACTGCTCGTTGGGCATCTCGCCTATAACGGAAGCGACGGTCCGGAGCTGTCGTACCGTTTCGAGCGGTTCCATAAGTAGCGATAGGCAGGAGTTTGGAAATGCCGTTGGACCGGCGCGACATTGATTCGGCTGCTTACAGAATCTCCGGGAAAGGCGCGCGGCTTTCTAAGGCAATCCATGAGCGGGCGGTGAGTCGCAGAAGAAGGAGGACGCAATGAAAAGACGATCCTTTGTAGGAGGTGCATTCGCTGGTATGTCCACCACCAACGCATTTGCCGAGCCACAGAAACCGACGGCCGGTAACATCCCCACGACCACCTTTGGCAAGACTGGTGTCAAGGTGAGCGTCATCGCCCAAGGCGGAGCCCGGATGGACCTCCATCCGGATATTCAAACAGCGGCGGCTCACGTTCGCCGGATGTACGATCTGGGAATCACCTACTTCGATTGCGCGCGTGCCTATTGGGACGGGCGGTCCGAAGAGGCGTATGGAATCGGTCTTGACGGCGTTCGCAAAAATGTCTTCCTGACAACGAAGACCTTAAAGCGCACGGCGAAAGAAGTGGAGCAGGACTTGGAAACCTCCCTTCTCCTGCTGAAGACGGATCATGTCGATCTCTGGCAGATGCACTCCATAGAGAATCAGGGCGACATCGAGAAGATTCTTGCTCCCGGCGGGGCAATGGAAGCATTCGAGGCTGCGAAGAAGGCCGGCAAATGCCGCTTCATCGGCTTTACGGGCCACTTCGATCCCGAAGCCCACGCCGCTTTGCTCAAGGCGTACGACCAGTGGGACACCGTGATGATGCCGCTTCACGCAGCGGACCACGCTTACCTGAGCTTTGAAAAAACGGCTCTCCCCGTGGCTAGGGAGTTTGGTGTCGGTGTCCAGGCGATCAAGGTTTTCGGCAAGGCTTTCCTGCTGCGCTCTCTGAGCCCAACGGAGTGCCTCCGGTACGTACTGAGCCAGCCGGGCGCGCACGTGGCGATCTGCGGCGCCGGCACCCAGGGACAGATGGAAGACAACATCCGGGCTGTCCAGAATTTCAGGAAGATGACTACCGAAGAGATTTCGGATGTCCGGCAGAGGGCGATTGCCGGTTCGGGCGTGTATACCGGACCCACGCTCGAGTACTGGAAAAAGAAGGTTTAGGAGCGATTAGGAGAACGCTTGCTAACGCGCGCGGCTCGCAACGAGCCACGACTCGTGGGGGAGTGATTTTCGGAGCGATTGGGAGAACGCTTGCTAACGCGCGCGGCTCGCAACGAGCCACGACCGTGAGGGAGTGATTTTCGGAGCGATCGGGACGTCGCTTGCTTACGCGCGCGGCTCGCAACGAGCCACGACCGTGAGGGAGTGATTCTCTTGGAGCGATTGGGACGTCGCTTGCTAACGCGCGCGTCGCAACGAGCCACGACCGTGAGGGAGTGATTCCCTTGGAGCGATAGGGACATCGCTTGCTAACGCGCGCGTCTCGCAACGAGCCACGACCGTGAACTCGTGGAGTTTTCGCCAACAAGGAAAGTTCGTCGCACAGTACGCGGTGGACGACAATCAGAATTCCCTCACCACTTGGACCGTGAGAAGTCAACTGAGCTGAGGGAACGCGGCGATCATCTGGAAAGGTGGGCTCGCTCGAGGTCGAGAAACAGGTCCGCCGTGGTACTGACAAAGCGCAACGATGATTCAGAGATCAATTTCGCCTAGGCAAGCCCAAAGCGTCACCTATTCCAAACTGATCCTGTGGGTCACTCCTCGCAAGGCCTTGCGCTTCTGGCTATGGGTGGTTGTGGTCTTGGGAACTCTCAGTGTTGTGTTAATGGCACACAGATGGGCTGCTCCCATCGGCGCTGCTGGCGAACTTACCGCGGCGGCCGCCATTATCGGAGCCTGGCTGGGCATTCCGGAACTTAAGTCCGTTAAGGTCTCCGACTATATCAATCGCTTCTGTAATTGGATCTTTCTGCATCGAGGATTGGGCGGCACCAGTGTCTGTCTCACTGTCTTGCTGGCCGTATTATTTTTGGCGGTTCTGTATGGTTCAATCCAGCATTACTATTACTACTATCTGATCACCAGTCTGCATCACTTTCTGGAGATCTGGTAAAGGGCAGCGGCCCGGCGGTCTACAAACTGGAAGACGGGAAGCGCCGGTACATTCCAAACGTGCAAACGTTTAATGCCATGGGATTGGACTGGAAAAGGGTGCAAACCATTCCCGATACTCAGTTGAATAGTATCCCTCTGGGAGCGGCATTTCCATCGAAGCAATAAAATCTCGTGCACCCGGACAGGGGATTGGTGTCTGGTCTTCGGGCTGCTTGCAATTCCTGCTACGAGCAGAGAAGCAGGAAGGCACCCGGAGGAGCGCTCGTCTCATAGACACGGTCTCGCATCCTGGGACGGCCGATGCGTGTTCTGAACCGCGCAGCTAAGGCTTTACGCCTCCCACTTTCGTCCGGATCCGATAAACACTGGTGCTCGCGACGATATACAGCATCTTGCCGTCCTCATCGCCCCATGCGAGGTTGGCGACTCTCTCGGGAACCGGAATCGTTCCGAGATGTTTGCCCGCGGGTGACAGAATCCAGACACCGCCGGGCCCTGAGCCCCAGAGATTTCCCGTCCGATCGACCTTAATTCCGTCGGGCCCACCAACCCCTTTCTCCCCGGTCGCGTCGAAGAGCAACTTCCCGTCGCTCACCGTACCATCCGGCTGAACGCTGTAGCGCATCCATTTCGGCGGTCCGGAATTGGCGATGTAGAGCACCTTTTCGTCAGGAGACAACGCGATGCCATTGGGGCGCGGGAGGTCGCTGATGACGAGCTGCAGCTTGTCCCGGGCCGGCACCGCACCCGCGCGCTGATCGCGAGCTTTCGGAATGCGATAAACTCCGTTCACCTTGAGCTTCTTTTCGGGGTCGCTGTCGCCCTGCGTTGCGAGCCCATAGGGCGGATCCGTAAAGTAGAGTGACCCGTCGGAGGCGTACACCAGATCGTTGGGACTGTTCAGTGGTTGCCCCTGATACTGGTCGGCAAGGATGGTGAGGGGCGCCTTTGGATCGAGCGATTCCATGCGCCAGACGTCGCGCCCCGCATGTCCCGCCACTGTGACGCGGCCCTGCGAATCGAGCGTCATACCATTGGAGCCCGGTTCCGGTCCCGTGAATGGTTTCGATCCCTTATACCCGCTGGGATGCAGAAAGACGCTGGCTCCCTTTCCAGGGATCCACTGAATGATATTGTTCGAAGGGATCTCCGCGAAAAGGAGAGTTCCTCCACGCGTCCAGACCGGGCCTTCGGTCCACTTGTTGAATCCCGTGGCGACCCGTTCGACGCTCACATTGGTGTCGATCAGTTGATCCAGCGATGGATCCAGCTTCTGTACACCCTGGGCAAAAACGGGGCCGAGTGCTGCGATTGTAAGACTAAGGGCAATGGCGAACTTTCTCACGGACATCATTGTATACTCGCTCGCCTATTGCCTGTAGCCGTCGGTCAAAGTTCGCAGAAAGGCGATGATGGCTTGGATTTCGGTATCGGTGAGAGCGGGCTTGCCGCCGCGAGAGCGCCCGAACGGCGGACCCGTTTCGACGTTGCCGTGATAGGCGCGGGGTAGATCGTCGAACTTGATGATGGTCCCACCATCGGTTCTCGGATACCATCTGTCGGGCTCCGTATCGCGTTTCGAGTAGAACTCGAGGACTTCCTGGAGCGAGTGAAAAACACCGTTGTGGAAGAACGCTCCGCGCACGGCCACGTTCCTCAGTGTCGGCGTCATGAAGCGGCCGCAATATTCGGACCTGGAGCGAAAATCGGTCCGCTCCGGGCCGCAGAGTCCCAAGTCGTACCAGTTCGCATCAGCATTCGCCGGGATTTCGCGATTGCGCGGTACGCCCAGGGCGACCAGTGCGTAGTCGGTGAATTGAGGCGGAGTTCCGTTGGCGCCCCGGGTCGCGATGTGACAGCGGGCACAGGCGCCCTTCTCCGGGTCGCTGAACAAGTGCAAGCCACGCTGCTCCACGTCACTCAACACAGCTTTTCCATCAAGCCAGGCGTCGTACTTGCTGGTATACGGATAGAACTCGGTGTAGTTCTGCTGCCAGGCTTCGAACGCTTCCAGAATCGTCTCGAAAGCGGCATCTATGTTCGACCCGTTGTAAAGGCGCTTGAACTCGGACGCGTAGCTCGATTGCCAAACCTGCGCGACCACCTGGGCAGGATTGTCGTTGGCCATTTCATCACGCGACAGCAACGGAACACGAGCCTGGTCGCGGCTCCGGTCCATTCTGCCGTCCCATGTGAGGCCACCGGTCGGGCCACCGTCGACGCTGTCGTCGCCGGTAGTGTCGGAGTCGAAGTAATGCTCGGTGAACTGGGGCACTGCCTGGAGATACTTAAGCGATGGCACGGCTCGCCTGCCCCATCGCCGCATGTCTTTGCCGCCCGCCTGGACTGCATCCGCGTTAGGCGGTCCGTAGGCGAAGGCTGGATCGTGGCACGACGCGCACGAGAGCTTGCCCGAACCGGAAAGTGCGCGGTCGAAAAACATCTTCCGTCCCAATGCGGCCAGAGCCCGGACTCGCCGGTAGGCTTCGACACGAGATAATGTGGGGCCGCCTTGAGCCGTCGCAATTGCGGCCACTACAATCGACAGAAAGACGGGTTTGACGCGGCAAGCCACAGCCATTCATGTTCTCATGGCCGCCCGAGGACGATTAAGATTGTAGGGAACTCATGAGACCCCCCGTTCTGATTTTCGCTGTACTGGGTTGCATAGCCACTTCCTACGCGCAGAGCGCGGCAGCCGGCATCCAGGAGATCGACAACATTGTCGTGATCTTTGCGGAGAATCGCAGCTTCGATGTCCTGTACGGCACGTTCCCAGGCGCCAATGGACTGAAACAAGCTGAGGCGTCCAGCTACACGCAGCGAGACCGGAATGGCGCCATCCTTTCGGAACTACCGCCCGTCTGGCGCGGCTTGACCGCTGCCGGTGTCACGCCGCCGGTGACCGAAGCGCAGACCGCCCACCTTCCCAATAAGCCCTTTGCGATTGACGACCCAAGTGGGTTCCATACGCCGATGACTGTAGTCACCCGCGACCTGTGGCACCGCTTTTACCAGAACCAGATGCAGATCCATGGCGGCAGCAACGACCGTTTTGCTGCGTGGGCCGACTCGGGCGCGCTCGTGATGGGGCACTATGACGGATCGAAGCTGAAAATGTGGCAGATCGCGCGGGAATACACCCTGGCCGACAATTTCTTCATGGGCGCATTCGGCAGTTCATTCCTCAACCATATCTGGCTCATCTGTGCCTGTGCCCCCAGGTATCCGAACGCCGACCAGAGCCCGGCGAAGCCCACGATTTCGGTTGTGGAGCCGGATGGTGTGACCTTGAAGATCGCGGCGGCCTCGCCCCCCTCGGCGCTCAATGGGGTGCCCAAATTCGTAAGCGATGGCAATCTCACGCCGGATTTCTACGCGGTGAACACGATGCAGCCGCCCTACCAGCCCAGTTCGAACAAAGCGGCGCCGGGCGGCGATCCGGCGATGGCCGATCCGATGAATGCGACTACGCTGCCCCCGCAGACCGATCAGACCATCGGCGACCTGCTGTCCGTCAAGGGCATCAGTTGGGCGTGGTACGGAGGAGCCTGGCAATCGGCGCTATCGGGAAAGAACGCGCTGCCGGTCCCCAACTTCCAGTTCCATCACCAGCCGTTCAATTACTTTGTGACAATGGCGCCGGGAACCGCGGAGCGCGAAAAGCACCTCAAGGATGGGGGGCTCGGAGGCGACCGGTTCCTCGCGGCGATCGATGCAGGGACGCTCGAACAGGTGACGTTCTACAAACCCCAGGGCAATTTGAACGAACATGCGGGGTACACCGACGTGCTGTCGGGAGATGCTCACATTGCCGGTGTGGTGGCGCATTTACAGAAGAGTCCGCAGTGGAAACACATGGTGATCATCGTCACCTACGATGAGAACGGCGGTTTCTGGGATCATGTGGCGCCTCCCAAGGGAGATCGATGGGGGCCCGGGACGCGCATTCCGGCGATCATTATCTCGCCCTTCGCGAAGAAAGGGCACGTCGATCATACCCAGTACGATACGACCTCGATCCTGCGCTTGATTACGCGGCGCTTCGGGCTGCCGGTCCTCCCCGGCATCACCGCTCGCGATGAGAAACTGCGGACCAATGGAAGCGGTCCAATGGGCGACCTGACCAACGCGCTAACTCTGGGACGCTGACTGTGGCTGCATGAGGTGCTGGTCATCGGCGAGACATTCGAGAAGCGCCTGTCGCAGTTCTTCCAAGTCAGCCTCGTCGTTGTAAAAATGCGGTGAGACGCGCAGCCTGCCGTGCCGTGCCGACACCAGGATCCGCCGCTCCCTCAGCGACCGCTCCAATTCGCCAGCGTCCCGGTCCGGCAGGATTGCCGTCACGATTTGCGATTCGTCCGTGTTCACTTCCGCACCCAGGCCGCACAACATTGCTCTGGTCTTCGCTGCCAGTTCCAGTACCCGAGCTTCGATCGCGGCCGGGCCGGCCTGCAGCATCAGGTCGATCACCGCTCCCATTCCATAGAGCGACGGAAACGGCAGCATTCCGCCTTCATACTTCTCTGCCGTGTGCGCGAAAACGGGCTCGCCGTGGTTCAAGCTGTCGACGGATCTCCAACCCCGATCGCTCCGCCAACCCACCACGGTCGCCGGCAGTTGTTGCCTCAATTCCGGATCGACGTAAAGGAATCCGGCGCCATTGGCCGACAACATCCACTTGTAGGCATCGACGCAAAGCACCGACGGCCGCACGGTCTGGATGTCGAACTGCAGTGCGCCGACGCTCTGGGAGCCGTCCACGTAGAGCAACGCACCGCGCTCCCGCAAGAACTGCGAGATCTCTTCGAGCGGCGGACGGAAACCGGTCGCATAGTTCACTGAGCTAAGGACGGCGAGCCGCGTCCTCTCGTTTACTGCCGCATAGAACTCGGACCACGGTACCGCGCGTAAGCGGGCTCCGGAGCGCGCCAGAACCGCCGAGACATAGAGTTGATTCGGAAACTCGTCCTCGAGGGTCAGCACCTCGTCACCCGGGCGCCACGGAAGCCCCAAAACCAGAGCCGCCAGCCCCGCCGCCGCGTTGGTCACGAATGCAATGTCCGACGCCTCACAATGGATCAGCCGCGCGCACGACTCACGAATCGCATCCATGTCGTCGAACCACGTGATGTAGTCGCTGCACGCCAATTCATCCCGGCGCGCTAAATGACGGCTCATCGCATCCGCGGCACACCGCGGCATCTGGCCAAAAGCAGCCGTATTCAGATAAGTGCAATTCGCGAGTGCGGGAAACTCCGCGCGCAGTGCCTTCCAGTCGGGGGTCATCGTTTGCATTCCTCCGCGACCCGTTTTATGGCCGCGAGACTCAGTTCCACATCTTCCTCCGTGGTTGCCCACGAGGAGACGCTAATCCGCATGGCCGGGCGGCCGTGCCATTCGGTGCCGCCGCACCAGCAAGTGCCTTCAGACTGTACCTTCGCGATGACGGCGCGGGTGACGGCCGGTTCACCGAACGATACCAGCACCTGGTTAATCGCTACCTCGTTCAGAATCTCATAACCCGCTGCGCGCAGCCCCGCGGCGAATCGTTGCGCATGCCGGCATGTCCGTTCGATCAGATCGGCCAGGCCTTGGCTCCCCAGCGATCGGAGCGTGGCCCACAACTCCACGCCACGTGCGCGGCGCGACATTTCCGGGTTGTAATCGGACGGCTCGCGCAATTCTCCCTGCGTAAAATACGCCGCCGAGATCGCCATGGCTGCCCGCAGTGCGGCCGGACGCCGCACCATCGCGACTCCGCAATCGTAGCCCACGTTCAGCCACTTGTGCGCATCGGTGGCCCAGGAATCTGCAAGATCAAATCCGTCGGTGAGATGACAATACTGCGGCGAAGCCGTCGCCCACAATCCGAACGCTCCATCTACATGGACCCATGACCGCGCCTCCGCGGCCCGCCGGCAAATTGCCGCCGCCGGGTCGAACGCGCCGCTGTTCACATTGCCCGCCTGGATGCAAACGATGGTTCGATCGTCGAGGGCCGGCAAACTATCGGCGCGCATCCTCCCCTGCTCATCCACCGGCACGCGGATCACGCGCTTCCGCCCCAGCCCTAACAGTCCAAGCGCCTTCAGCAGCGAAGCATGAACCTCGTCACCGACGACCACCGTTAGCTGCGGCGCTCCGAATACGCCGTCGTTCTCCACGTCCCAGCCGGCTCGCGCCAGAAGCTCGTGCCGCGCCGCGGCCAGTCCCGTAAAGTTAGCCATGGTAGCGCCTGTGACCACCGCGCCTCCGCATCCGTCGGGAAGTCGCAGTAGTTCGCGAACCCAGTTCAGTGCCGCATCCTCCAGCGCAACGGCGACAGGCGACATCACCCGCAGCGATGCATTCTGGTCCCAAGCGCTCGACAGCCACGTAGCTGCCACCGAGGCCGGCAGCGCTCCACCGATTACGAACCCGAAGTACCGCCCGCCGGCCGTGGCGACGGTCGCTGGGGATCCGATCCGGTCCAGGGTCTCCATCAGGCTCCATGGCTCAGCGCCTTCCTCGGGAAGTTCTCCGGTGAGTTGATCCAGTTCGCGCACCGCTGCCCGATTCGGGGCGACGCGGCGCGTGCCAACACTCCTCAGATAGGCCACCGCCAGGCGCGCTGCGGAGCCCAGCAATTCCAGATTCGCCGGCTGCATGTAAGGGGTTCCCATGTTGAACTCTTCGTTCCATTCTGATCCAAAGTGGACTTGAAAAAAAGATCCACTTGGAACAAAATTGGACTGCCATGAAGCCTCACGATGTGCTACCCCAACTCGGCGCCTGGTCCGCCGGAAAGGGACCGCTGCAGCGAAAGCTGGCGCACGCCCTAATGCAGGCCATTCGCCAGGGGGCCATCAATCCGGGCATCCGGCTGCCATCGGAGCGGGATCTGGCCTATGCGTTGACGATCAGCCGGACAACCGTGGTGGCCGCTTACGAGGCGTTACGCGAAGGCGGATGGGTGGAGAAGCGCACCGGGAGCGGCACCTGGGTCAGCACGTCGGCAGAGGTTGCCGCGGCTCGGGGTGCGGCGCAGGTAGGCGCCCTGGCCGCCAGTCCTCTACTCGGAATGCTTTCGGCGAACGACGCGCATGATTTGATCGACTTCGTTTTGGGCGCGCCTCACCCGTTACCCGAACTCCCTCTCGATCGATTCATGCTGCCGCCTGAGGAGTACGGCTCTCTGGTGAACGACCGCCATTATTACCCGCTGGGTCTTCCCGCCTTGCGCCAGGCAATCGCTTCGTACTACGCCAAAGCCGGCCTCCCGACGCGTCCCGAGCAGGTTCTCGTCACTACAGGTTCGCAACAGGGCATTTCTCTTTGTGCCGCGTTGTACCTGCAGCGCGGCGACTCCGCTTTGGTGGAGGATCCGACCTACTTCGGCGTCCTGGACGCATTCCGTGTGGCGGGCGCCCGCATCGCGGCGGTGGCTGTAGACGCCGAGGGCGTGGTGCCCGCGACGCTTCGTCAGCGAATCATCGCGACGTCTTCCCGCCTCATCTATCTGACCCCCACCTTCCAGAACCCGACGGGCGCCCTGATGCCTCGAGCATCGCGCAAAGAGGTGGCCCGCATTAGCGCCGATCTCGCCGTTCCCATCATCGACGATTGCACGTTCTTCGATCTCGCTCTCGAAGGCTCGCCCCCGGCGCCCATCGCGGCCTTCGCTCCTGACGCGCCAGTCATCACCATCGGATCGTTGAGCAAACTGGTCTGGCCGGGTCTGCGCACCGGTTGGCTACGAGCACCCGAGCCCATTGTTCATCAGTTGGTCCGCGTCAAAGCGGCGATCGATCTCGGATGCCCCTTGCTCACGCAGGCCATCGCCGTCCGCCTGTTGGACGAGATCGACGAGGTCCGCAAACTGCGGCGGCAGCAACTGAAACCGCGGCGGGACCTGCTGGTGGCGCTGTTGCGCGAGCACCTCCCCGATTGGAAATTCCGCGCAGTTTCGGGAGGTCTGTTTCTATGGGCGAAGCTGCCATGTGGAGACGCCCGCGAACTCGCGCAGACGGCTTTGCGTCACGGCGTCGTGGTCCTTCCAGGTACGCGCATGTCGGAATCAGAACGGCACGCGGACTTCATTCGAATTCCCTTCATCGCTGACCTCGAATCTCTCCAAACGGGCATCCTCCGCCTCGCCGCCGCATGGCGCGAATATCAATCGGGGCCTCGCCCCACCGCAACAGTGGTCGAGCAGCGCATTGGAATGGTCTGAGAGTCCGTACCACACCCATGCTGTTAGGAAATTCTCGCGGCAGACGTGGCGCAAACACTCTGTTTGCCGTCTCGACACTCTGTCGAGACTTTTCGGGAGTCCACCAAGTCTGACAGAAAGGAAATCACTCCGTGCCGCAGATTTGGTGAGTGTTCGAAAAGCGTCGAGAAGAGTCTCGACGCGGCAAACAGAGTGTTTGCGCCACGCCTGCCGCGAGAATTTCGTGAACCGGCGCCGACCCAGTTAACACGCTCGCAATTGACCACTCCTCAAACAATGTGATAGTTTGAGATCTCCTTGAGGTGCTCGTCATGAAAGGCGAGTGAAAAGGGAAGCGGGTGAGAATCCCGCACGGTCCCGCCACTGTAAGCAGCGAGCGGCCGGCGCGATATGCCACTGTTCCTCGGAACGGGAAGGCAGCCGGTGCAGCCATGACCTGCAAGTCAGGAGACCTGCCTCGAGTGAATTGAGCGCTATGCTTCGGGCGAAAGCAGATCGTGGGGACGCCAGCCTCATCTCCGAGGTGGTATCCTTCCGTTTTTTCCTTCCCACTTTCGCATTCAGGCGTACGCGGCGATTCAAATTAAGGCCCGGACTCCTCTGCGATGCTTACCCTGATTCTCGGCGGCGCTAGAAGCGGAAAATCGCGACTCGCGGAACGGCTGGCGGCGAATGCCGGCCGCGTGAATTACATCGCTACGGCCCAAGCCGGTGACGATCCGGAAATGGTGGCGCGCATCGAGGGCCATCGTGCCCGGCGTCCGGCGTCCTGGCGAACGATCGAAGAGCCGCTCTTACTGGCCGATGCGGTGGAGCGCGCAGCTGGCGACGCTGAGGCGATTGTCGTCGACTGCCTGACGATCTGGCTGAGCAACCTCTTCTGGCAGAATCGCGAAGGTTCTGCCGGGCAGGTGGAGAACGACGTGCGTGGCGAAATCCGTCGGATTCAAGCCGTCAGTCGCCGCTGCCACATCATTCTCGTTTCCAACGAACTTGGCTGCGGCACAGTCCCCGAACCTGCCGTGACCCGCGCTTTTCGCGACATGCAGGGACTCATGAATCAGTGGGTCGCGGATGCAGCCGACGAGGTGATCCTCACCGTCGCGGGCCTTCCGTTGCATTTGAAAAAGCCAGGCCGGGAGGATGCCCGGTGAGCCTGGCGCGCATTCTCGTTGCCGGAACTCACAGCGGCGTGGGCAAGACCACCGTCGCTACCGGGATAATGGCGGCCCTGCGCAAGCGCGGGCTACGGGTGCAAGCCTTCAAAGTCGGGCCGGACTTCATCGATCCCACGTTTCATCAGGCAGCGACCGGTAGGACTAGCCACAATCTCGATGGCTGGATGTTGTCGCGGAAGACCAATCTCGATATTTTTGCGCGCGCCGGCGAAGACGCGGACGTTGCCGTCATCGAAGGCGTCATGGGGCTCTTCGACGGCAAGGGCGCGCCTTCACTATCGGGCACGACGGCGGAGATGGCACTCTGGCTGGACGCGGCGGTGGTGTTGGTTCTGGATGCGGCGGCGATGGCCGGGAGCGCGGCGGCCATCGTCCACGGTTTCGATACCCTGATCCCCGAACTCCGTGTGGTGGCGGTGATCTGCAACCGTGTGGCGGGCGATAAGCACTACAGCTACGTGCGGGACGCGATCGCCGCGCGCTGCCGCCCCGTGCCGGTGGGGTATCTTCCCCGCGACGCCAGTTTCGCGATCCCCGAACGGCACTTGGGTCTCTACCAAGCTCACGAAGCGCTCACCGAAGATCGCCTCGACCGGCTGGCAGCGTCTGTCGAATCGCATATCGATCTCGACCTGGTGCTGTCTCTGTCCGCGCGCTCGCGTGTGCCGGTGGCAGCGCCACGAAGAACTGAACCAAGAGAGCCGCGAGCGCGTATCGGCATAGCCCGCGATGCGGCGTTCTGCTTCTACTACCAGGACAATCTCGATCTGCTGCGCGCGCTAGGGGCCGATCTCACCGAATTCAGCCCCGTGGCCGACCGCACGCTGCCGCCGGACTTGGATGGTCTCTATCTGGGCGGCGGGTACCCGGAGTTATACGCCGAGGCGCTCTCGGCCAACCAATCGATGCGTAACGCGGTTGCGGCATTCGTTGCGCTGGAGGCTCCGGTCTATGCCGAATGCGGTGGATTCATGTACCTCACCGAAGCAATCATCGGAGCCGATGGCCGTCGCTGGCCGATGGCGGGGATCTTTCCCACCTGCACCCGCATGCAGACGCGCCTCGCGAAGCTCGGCTACATCGAAGTCGAAGGAGCGGATACCGAAGGCTGGCTGTCAAACGGCGAACACGCACGAGGGCACGAGTTCCGCTATTCCCTCATCGATCCGATGCCTGCAACGATATCGCGAGTCTACCGCGAGCCGGCGGAAGGATACCGCACGCGGTCAGCGGTGGGGAGTTACATTCACCTGCACTTCCTCTCCTCTCCCGGATTTGCCGAAAGCTTCGTAAAGAGTTGCGCCGACCGGCGCGCCAGGATTTCATAGATGAACCGAATTGTGCTGGCCTTGTTCCTTTGTCTTCCTTGCCTCTGCGGCCTGGCGAGTGCCGCGGATGTCGCGGTGCACGTGGCCGATCCTCACCAGGCGGCCGTCCCGGGGGCGACCATCTCGCTGCTCCCCCGCAACGGAGGCGAGAGCCGCCGGGTGACGACGGACGCGAACGGCTCGGCACGCTTCACCGGAATTGCCGAGGGCGAATACTTCCTACAGGGCGAAGCGCCGGGCTTCGACGCCACTGCACCGCAGCTAGTCGCGCTGAAGGGCGAGGCGACTACCGAGGTATCGCTGTCACTTGGATTATCGAACGTGCATGCGAGCGTGGTCGTAACCGCATCGGGTACACCGCAAACCACCGACGAAGTCTCCAAAGCCCTGACTGTTGTCGATGCGGAGACCATGAGTCTCCGGAACGATCGGTCGATCGGAGAAGCGCTGTTAGATGTGCCCGGGCTCCGCGTGCAGCAACTCGGCGGACCCGGTTCCACCACGTATTTTAAGATCAGGGGATTGCGGAATGCGGACACGGCTGTGCTGGTCGACGGCTTGCGGCTGCGCGATGCGGCGGGTACGCAGGCCGACGCCTCAGGCGTGCTGCAGGACTTGGTCATCACCGACACAAGCCAGATCGAGGTGCTGCGAGGGGCCGGCTCGTCGCTCTACGGAACGGATGCCACCGGCGGTGTGGTCAACATTGTCACCGACGAGGGAGGCGGCCGGACGCGGGGTTCTGTGATGGTCGATGGCGGTTCACTCGGCACCGTGCGCGGAACGGCTCACCTGGCGGGCTCTTTCGACCACGATCGCGTGCAGTACAGTTTCGGGGCGACTCACTGGGACGTGATGAGCGGCGTCGATGGCGATGGCCCTGCCCGCAATACGAGCGGACAGGGACAGATCACCTATAGACTATCGAGCATCGCTACGATTTCGGCGCGGATCTATTCCGGCGATTCGTTCAGTTTCGTGCGCCTGACGCCGCGGAGCGTCGGGACACTGCCGGCCACTGGTATCGTTGACGCTGTGCCGGTGTCGCTTACCGCGGAGCACCAGTACGAATCGGGGACACCGCTGTCGCAGCTTGCTATTGGCAACGCGACGTTCATGCCCGCCGCATTCAACCCTGACAGCACGCGCGCCGGGCGCTTCTTCACAGGCGCGGTTCGACTCTCGATCCGCCCAACTGACCGCCTCGGGTTCACCGCGCAGTACCAGGATCTGACGACAACCCGCAACTATGGCGACGGCCCGGCCGGTCCGGGCAGCCAGCCTGCGGGGACTTCGCTATCCAAGTATCTGGGCACGATACAAACCGCGAACATCCGCATCGACGCCGCACTTGGCCGGTTTCAGCGTATTGACGCGGGTTACGAGTTCGAGAATGAGAATTTCCAGAACCGCCTATTGCCGCCATCCCCAGCCACTCCTTTCTTTACCAATGTCAGCCAACGAAGCAACGCCGTCTTCGTTCAGGACCAGGTGCGCTTCCTGGACGGACGCCTGCAATTTGCTGGTGCCTACCGCGCCCAGTGGTTCACGCTCGACCAGCCGTTTTTTCAGCCCGTGGCCGGAGCGCCTTTCGCGGGGCAAACGTTCGCGGCGCCTCCCACTGCACAGACCGGCGATACCTCGGCTGCCTACACGCTCCGCAGGTCCAGCACCAAGTTCCGGGTCCATGCGGGCCGCGGCTATCGCGCCCCATCGCTCTACGAACGCTTCGGCGTCTTCTACAGCGGATCGGCATACACGCTCTACGGCGATCCCGGCCTGCGGCCCGACCGCTCCAGTTCAATCGATGCCGGCGTCGATCAGTTACTCTGGAATTCCCGGGTGCAGTTCTCCGCATCGTATTTCTACACCCGGTTGAATGAAGTGATCGTTTTCGATACGTCGGGCGCAGTCAACCCGGTCACCGATCCACTGGGGCGCAGCGGCGGCTACCGCAACACGGGCGGCGGGATCGCTCGCGGCGTTGAGTTCAGCACGACGATGGCGGCAACGCGATCTCTGCAACTGGCGGGCGCCTATACCTACACGGACGCGCGCCAGCAGACGCCGCTGGTCGCCGGCGTGTGGCAGACCTACGAGATTCCAAGGCAGCAATATTCGCTTTCGGCGACGCAAAGAATCTCACCGCGCATCACCGCGTTCTTCGCCTTCACAGGATCGTCGAACTACCTGGTGTCGGTTTCGGGGCGGGCGTTCCGGTTTGAGGGTCCCGAGCGCGGGCAACTCGGCGTGAGCTACCGGCGGCCTTTGAGCGAATTTCGTGCCATTCGTTTTTACGCCAAGGCCGACAATCTCTTCAATCAGACATATTATGAGAACGGCTTCCGCACGCCTGGGATCACGATGACTGCCGGAACACAATTTGCGTTTTAAAGCCATGCGACCGAAACGGCTGTTCCTCCTCACTGTGTTGCTTGCGGCCACTGCGCCCGCCGCCGACGTCCCGCAGCGGATCGTATCTTTGTCCCCAGACCTGACGGAGATCCTCTACGGTGTCGGAGCGTTCAGCCGTGTCGTCGGCGTCTCGGATTACGACACGTATCCGCCCGAAGTGACCAAACTTCCGCATCTCGGGCAGTTGCACAGTCCCAATCTGGAAAAACTTACCGCGCTGCGGCCCGACCTGGTCATCATCAACAACGCCGAGGCTCCGTTTCTGGAAGCGACGCTGAAGGAATTGGGGTTGAAGACGCTGATCACCTCCAACCACTCTCTGGAGGAGGTCTATCAAGCGGTGATCGCCATCGGACGAGCGACGGGCAGTGAGAGCGAAGCGGTCAAGCTGGTGGCGTCGATGCGGCAAGGACTGGATCGCGTGGCGCGCAAGATGTCAGGGGCGCCCAAATCGCGGGTGGTGCTGGTCGTGGATCGCACTCCGGGAACGCTGCGCGATCTCTATACCGCCACCGACGGAAGCTTCCTCGCCGAGCTGGTTGGCCTTGCCGGGGGACGCATCGCCGTGCCGCCAGTTAAGACCGGCTACGCCAAACTCAGAAAAGAGGATCTTCTGGCGGCCGACCCCGACATTATTCTCGATTTCATCCACGGACCCAAGAGCCGCTTCGCGGGCGATCCCCTGGAAGCGTGGCGAGAGATGCCCGAATTGAAAGCCGTGCGCAACCAACGGGTAATGGGGGTCAATCAGGATTTCGTGCCGCACGCCTCGCAGCGCATCGTGCAGACCGCAGAGTTGTTCGCGCGCCTGATTCACCCGGAGATCCCATGATTCCTGCGATGGCGCGTCCCTGGCTCGTGGCCGAACATCTCGCCTACACGTATCCGGGCGGAAAACTGGCGGTGCAGGATGTCAGCATGAACGCGGCGCCCGGCTCCTTGACCGCGGTGATCGGCGCCAATGGCTCGGGAAAGACCACGCTGATCCGGATGCTGGCCGGGCTGCTGCGCCCACAGTCAGGACGCCTCCTGCTCGGTGATATTCCCTTTGAAGATTGGCAGCCTCGCCTGCGCGCCCGCGAAATCGCCTATGTGCCGCAATCCACTGCCACCGCCTTTCCCTTCCGTGTGATCGACCTGGTCCTGAGCGGCCGCACTCCGCACACTTCGCGATTCCGCTTTGAGAGTGCGCATGATACGGATAAGGCGATGGAGGCACTCGACGCGGCTGGCGCCGCGCACCTCGCCGGCAGAAGCTACACCAGTCTTTCCGGAGGTGAGAGGCAGATGGTGATCCTGGCCCGCGCGCTGGCGCAAGAGCCGCGATTGCTGCTGCTCGACGAGCCGTCATCGTCGCTCGATCTGAAGCACCGCGCCGATCTGATCCGGACGCTCTCGCGGCTTCGCGATGCAACGCTTCTCAGCGTCATCATGATCACGCACGACCTGCAACTAACCGGAGCGGTCTTCGACCAGGTGCTCGCGCTACGCTGCGGAGCCGTTGCCGCGCAGGGCAAGGCGGAAGATGTATTGCGAGACGACCTTCTGCGCGAGATATACGACGATCCGAATGTACGCTCCCAGCGGGTAGGCGATCAGACGCTGGTCTGGGTCGAGCTATGAGAGCCGCTATAGAGACCGTATCTGGTACCGCCGTGCGGCCGCCGCCTGTAGGTGCGCGCGTGGTGAGAGCGCTGGTGATCCTGACGCTCGTCCTGGTTGCTTCCGTCGTGATTGGACTGGCGGTGGGCAGCCAGCGGATCGATCCCGCGAGCCTCTTCTCCGATTCTTTCTCGCGGACGCTCTTCTTCCGTCTGCGGCTTCCGCGTGTCCTCATGGGGCTGGTGATCGGCGCTTCGCTCGCCGTCACCGGCGGCGCACTGCAGGCGCTCTTCCGGAATCCGCTTGCCGATCCCTACACGCTCGGGGTATCCGGCGGAGGGGCACTGGGAGCCAGCGTGGCGATCGCGCTGGGCTGGGGAGCGCGGGTCGCAGGTGTGCCGCTGGTCTTCCTTACCTCCTTCGCGGGGGCGCTGCTGGCGGTAACGATGGTGATGACGATTGCGCGCACAGGCACAGTCATCCTGCCGGGCGCGCTGTTGCTCTCCGGTGTGGCCGTCAATCTGGTATCGGCGGCGGCAGTGCTGACCATCCAGTACCTCACCGACCCGACCAGCGCATTGCGCATCCTGCGCTGGCTGATCGGCAGTCTCGACGTCGTGGGCCTGGCGCCGATTGGCCGCATGCTCATCGTCCTGGTGCCAGCGTGGCTGGCCCTCCTGACCCTGTCGCGGCAACTGAACCTTCTGGCAATCGACGAGGACACCGCCGCCACTCTCGGCGTGAATGTCCGCCGTTGCGAACGAATCGTTCATGGGCTGTGCGCGCTCATCGTCGGAGTGACGGTCTCTGCCGGAGGGGCTGTGGGTTTCGTCGGCTTGATCGTGCCGCACGCGGTGCGGCTGATGTTCGGCGAAGACTTGCGGATCGTCCTGCCCGGATCGCTGCTGCTGGGCGCTTCGTTCCTGATTCTCGCGGACGCGCTGGCGCGGACGGTGCTGCCTTCGAGTGAATTGCCTGTGGGAGCCGTCACCGGACTCATGGGCGGCCCCGTGTTCCTCTGGCTGCTGCGCCGCCGCCAACAATATGCGGCGATGTGAGGAAGACATATGAACACTCCTCGCAACCTTGCCTGTCTCGTCGTTCTGGTCGGTATTCCGGGCTCGGGAAAGAGTACTTGGGCGAGACGCAACGGAGCGGGCGCAGTCCATGTTTCACAGGACGACCTGATCGACGCCATCACGCCGGACGGATTCGATCATATCTATTGTCCGATCTACAAGGCGGCGGAAGAGGCCGTGGCGCGCGCGGCTCTTGCCGCAGGACACACCGTCATCGTGGACCGCACCAACCGGACGCGCGCACACCGGCAGCGCTGGATTCGCATCGCGCGGGAGATGGCCTGTCCCTCGATTGCACTTGTGATGACCACGCCGGAAACTCTCTGCCGCAAGCGCAACGCCGGACGTGACGGTGTCCGCCGCGTTAGCGAAGAGCGCATGGAGCGAATGATCGCCGCGCTTGAGCCGGTAGGGCTCGACGAAGGATTCGCGGCCATTCATTACGGCGATTCGCACAGACTGGATGAGATTCTGTCGGGAGACTTTCGAATGGAGGGGGCATTTACATGAGCATTGCCACGAAGCGGGGCGACGGCGGACAGACCGGCCTAGCCGGCGGAATCAGGGTATCGAAGACTCATCCGCGCGTCGAATGCTACGGCACGATTGACGAGCTGATCTCGCAGATGGGTTTCGCTCGGTCGATCTGCACGGATGCCGAAATCGGCGAGCGCGTGAAGACGATCCAGCGAGAACTGTACAAGGTCGGTTCGGCGATCGCAACCCCGCCCGAGTCGAAGAAGACGCCGCCGGAGATCACTCCGGCGATGGTGGATGCGCTCGAAGCCGAGGTTCATAGGATCGAGGCCGAGCCGGGCGTTCTGGCGGACTGGTCGCTGCCGGGAGGCACGCCCGACGCCGCCGCACTGGATGTGGCGCGCACTGTGTGCCGTCGCGCGGAACGACTGGCCACTGGCCTGATGGAAGCAGGCGTGATCCAGAACCCGTCCATTTTGGCATACCTCAACCGGCTCTCCGACGTGCTTTGGCTATACGGGCGATTGGTGGAAGCGCGCCGTGGCGTGGATTCCTCGCTGCGTACCGAAGATAAGCCGGGACCGCGCTGGTCCCGTGCATGGTGAGTTGCGATATGTTGCCAGGCAGTCTTTTCTCTGCGGACGAACGCAGGGGCGTCTACCGCGCGATCCACGAGCGGCGCGACGTTCGGTCGCAATTCCTGCCCGATCCCATACCCGGCGACGTGCTTGGCAGAATCCTCGATGCGGCGCACCATGCACCGTCGGTCGGCTTCATGCAGCCGTGGGACTTCATCGTGATCCGCGACCGTACGGTCCGTGAGGCGGTTCAGGGCAACTTCGAACGTGCCAGAATTCGCGCTGCCGAGGCCTACCAGGGCGAGCAGCGCGAGCTTTACCTGAGCCTGAAACTGGCGGGCATCTTAGAGGCTCCCCTCAACATCTGCGTCACCTGCGATCGTGGCCGCCGTAAGGGGAGCGCGCTGGGTCGCCAGACCGACCGGGATGTCGATCTCTATTCGACGGTGTGCGCCGTACAGAATCTGTTGCTCGCGGCACGCGCCGAATCACTCGGCGTCGGCTGGGTCAGCATTCTCGATTTTGAAGACCTCAAGATGATTCTGGGAGTGCCACCGGACGTTACCGTGGTCGCCTATTTGTGTGTCGGGTACGTCTGCGAATTCCGCCCTCGGCCCGATCTCGAGGAGAAGGGTTGGGAGACACGGGAGAGTCTCGCTAAAGTCATTCACTTCGATCGGTGGGGAATTTGCGATGGGGACCTCCAATCATGAGTGCACGCGCGCTGATGATTCTGGGAACAGCATCGCACGTCGGCAAATCGCTGCTGACCGCGGGTTTGGGCCGGATCTTCTCTGACGACGGCGTCCGTGTCGCTCCCTTCAAGGCGCAGAATATGTCGTTGAACTCGGCGGCGACGCCGGATGGCCGGGAGATCGGGCGCGCGCAGGCTTTGCAGGCCGAAGCGTGCCGCGTGGCGCCCTGCGCCGAGATGAATCCGGTTCTCATCAAACCGTCGTCGGAAACGGGGTCGCAAATCGTGTTGCTCGGCCGCGTCTTGGGACAAGTGTCGGCCTCCGACTACCATCTGCGCCGCGTCGAGGAGTTGTTTCCAGCCGTGCTCGAAAGCTACCAGACGCTCTCGAAGCGCTACGATCTGATCCTGCTCGAAGGCGCGGGTTCTCCGGCGGAGATCAATTTGCGCGAGCACGACATTGTCAATATGCGGATGGCGCACGCGGCGGATGCGGCCTGCCTGCTGGTTGGCGATATCGATCGCGGCGGAGTTTTTGCGGCGTTGCTCGGAACGATCGAACTGGTGGAGCCGGAGGACCGCGCGCGAATCCGCGGCTTCGTCATCAATAAGTTCCGCGGCGATCAGGCACTGCTGCGTTCCGGCGTCGAGATGATGGAACGGCGCCTGGGGATTCCGTGCGCCGGCGTCGTACCGTTTCTGCGCGGGGTGGGTCTGGAGGAAGAGGACAGCGTTGCCATGGAGGACCGGCGGACGCCGGACCGCGCCTGGCGATTCCCGGATACGCCCTCCCGACCCCTGCGAGTGGGCGTGGTGGCGTTCCCGCACATGGCGAACTTCACCGATTTTGATGCGCTCGCCATGGAGCCCTCGGTTGCCTTGGCGTTCCTTGAGGACGCCGCAGCCGCGAGTCTCGCCGATGTGCTGATCCTGCCTGGCAGCAAGCAGACTCTCGACGATCTGACGTGGCTTCGGACGCGTGGCTTTGCGGATCTTCTCCCGATGTATACGGGCTTGGTGATCGGCATCTGCGGCGGTTTCCAAATGCTCGGACTGTCGATTGAAGACCCCTCAGGCGTGGAGAGCGGCGGTGTGTCCCGCCAGATGTCTGCTCTTGGTGCCCTGCCGGTTCGCACGGTGATGCGTACCGGCAAGACGGTGCGCCGCGCTACCGGGACCGCCCGTCTGGCCGCCGCGCCCTCGTTCAGCGGGTACGAGATTCATATGGGCGAAACGGTGTACGAACACCCCGCCGAGCCGTTCGCGGAGATCGTGCGCGAGGGCGACCCGCAGCGAGTTTCGGACGGCGCGATGGTGGCGTCAGGAAAGATCTGGGGGACCTACATTCACGGGATTTTCGACGATGATGCTTTCCGGCACAGCTTCGTCGACTCCGCACGAGAAGCGAGTGGGCTCGCGCGGGCGTCGAAGTATGTCTGCGCCACCGCCGAACGGCAGGCACGGATCGATCGCTGGGCCGACCACCTGCGGCAATCGCTCGATATGAATATGATCCGCGAATGGGCGGGAGGCTCCGTGTGACGCCGTTACGGCTGCTAGCGGCCTATTCCGCGGACTTGGTTTTGGGCGACCCCGAATGGCTGCCCCATCCGGTGAGATTCTTCGGTCTGCTCGTCAGCGCCGGGGAACGCTGCGTACGGCCTCTCTGCCAAGGGCTGAAGAGCGAATTGCTCGCCGGTGCCGTGCTGACGGGCTCCGTCGTATCGCTCGGTTGGGCGCTTGGACTGCCCCAGAATGCAGTCTGGCAAGTGGCGTTAGCGTGGACCGCCCTGGCGACGCGCTCGTTGTTGGACGAAGCGGGCGCGGTAATTCAGGCAGTCGAAGCGCATGATCTGGTACGCGCGCGCCAACTACTTTCGCGCATCGTCGGCCGCGATACCGGGCATCTCAATGAGAGCGAGATTGCGGTGGCAGTAGTGGAGACGCTTGCCGAAAGTACCTGCGATGGCATCGTCGCTCCCCTCTTCTGGCTGGCGGCGTCGGGCGTTCCCGGTGCGATGGCTTACAAAGCGATCAACACCCTCGATTCGATGATCGGCCATCCCGAGCCGCCCTATCGTTATTTCGGGCGCGTCGCCGCACGGCTCGATGATCTTGCCAACCTGGTCCCGGCTCGCCTGACGGCCTTGGGTATTGTGGCTGGCGCTGCGATTCAGGGTCTGGACGCGGCGCGGGCGCGGCAGATCTGGTGGCGTGACGGAAGCAAGCATGCGAGCCCCAACGCGGGGCAAAGTGAAGCCGCCATCGCCGGTGCGCTGGGCGTGCGACTCGGGGGCGCGCGCTCTTACGACGGCCACGCGCACGATGCTCCAGTGCTCTACCGAGAGGGTCGGCCGGCCGCCATTCAGGACGCTCGTGCGGCGCTATCGCTGGTGGCGTTGGTATCGGGTCTGGCCTTCGGCGCTGCGCTGCTGGCGGTGGCAGGGAGGCGCAGGCGGTGACAGTGCACGGCGGAGATGTCTGGCAAGTGGAGGCGGAGACGGGAATTCCGGCAGGGGAGCTTCTGGACTTCAGCGCCAACATCAATCCTCGCGGCTTGCCCACCGGCGCCCGGGACAAGCTCACGAGAGATGCCTCCGATGCGAGGCTGTTGGGGCTCTATCCGGATCCATCGGCGAGGCAGTTGCGCCAGGCGCTGAGCGAGCATCTCCGTATTCCGCCTGAGTCGATTGCCGTCGGACCGGGGGCGGAGTCGCTACTTGGACCTGCCCTGCGCTGCTTGCGTGCCCGGCGCGCGCTGGTTCCGGTGCCGGCTTTCAGTGAGTATCGCAGAGTCTGCGAGCAGCAGGAGGTCGAGTACGTCCCATTTGCGCTCGACCGCTCGGCCATGTTCCGCGTCCCCATTCCGGGCCTTTCCGAGCGCATGGCCGCGAAAGACTGCGATCTCGCCGTTCTGAATAACCCGCACAATCCCTCGGGCTCAATGCTCGACGCGCGGGAGATCCGCGCCGCGTTGGATGCGATACAGTCGCGCGGCGCGTCGCTGCTCGTTGATGAAGCTTTCATCGATTACGCTCCCGCCGAGACACTGGCTGCCGAGGCCGCAGTCCGGCCAGGGCTGGTCGTCATCCGGTCGCTGACGAAATTCTATGGGTGTCCGGCATTACGGGTCGGTTATGCGATTGCCCATCCCGCGAGCATTCGCGGTATCGTCTCCTGCTTGCCGACCTGGCCGGTCACCCAACTGGCAATGGATGCGCTGGCAGAGGCGATTGCGGACCGCAAATTCGCGGAAGAATCTTTGCGCGAAAATGCGATCGAGCGTGAGCGCCTGGGCGCGGCATTAACAGCCCTCGGTTTGTCAGTTTTCCCATCGGCGGCCAACTTCCTGCTTCTGGAGTTGACTGCATCGATGCCGATAGCTGCGGCTTTGCGAGCGCGCCTGATCGAGAGATACCGAATCCTGATCCGCAATTGCGACTCCTACGAGGGTCTTGCTCCGGGACGCTATGTGCGTGTCGCGGTGCGGTCCGCCGGCGAGAATGGACGCCTGATTCACGCACTTGCCGGGATTTTGAGACAAAGCTATTGAGACAACCACCATGACGCTTCTCGAAAAGACCATCCAGGAGATCAGCCCTGTCGATACCGGCTGGATCGATGAGGCCGCACTCCGCCAGCTTGAGCTCACCAAGCCCCCGGGAAGTCTCGGACGTCTCGAGGAAATCGCCAACCGATGCGTCGCCATACGCCAGCGCTTCGATCTCACAGCCGTCCGGCCGCGCATCGTGCTGTTCGCGGCCGATCACGGTGTTTGCGCAGAAGGAGTCAGTGCGTATTCGCAGGCCGTAACCGCGCAAATGGTGCTGAACTTTCTGCGCGGCGGCGCTGCCATCAACGCGCTCGCGCGCACGGGGAGCATTGAATTGAAGGTAGTCGATGTCGGCGTGGCGATGCCCTTGCCACCATCAAGCGACCTGATCAGCCGCCGTGTGGCTTCCGGCTCGCGCAACTTCTGCGAAGGCCCGGCGATGACGGAAGCGGAAATGAACGCCGCCCTGGAGACCGGTATCGAACTCGCGCGCGACGCGGCTGTGGCTGGCTGTGACTTGTTGGGTTTTGGCGAAATGGGGATCGGGAACACCACGTCGGCGAGCGCCATCGCCGCCGCCCTGACAAAACAACCAGTCGAGGTTGTGGTTGGCCGCGGCGCCGGCGCCGATGAGGCATGCATGGAGCGTAAACGTTCCGCTGTTCAACGTGCACTCGCTCTGCACGCCGCTCAACTGGATAACCCGTCAGGTGTGCTGCGCAGCGTCGGCGGTCTTGAGATCGCCGCCATCTACGGCTTCTGCCTCGGGGCAGCGGCCCAGCGCCTGCCTGTGGTCATGGACGGTTTTATTGCAACTGCCGGAGCGGCCCTGGCGGCGCGCCTCTGTCCCGCAATCGCCGGCTATCTGTTCGCGTCGCATCGCTCGCCCGAGCCGGGGCATGGGTATCTTCTCGCGAAGTTGGGACTGGATCCACTGCTCGATCTGCGCATGCGACTCGGGGAAGGGACGGGCGCGGCCCTGGCGATCCCAGTGATCCAGGCAGCCGTCGCGGCGTTCACCCAGATGGCGACGTTCGCCAGCGCGGGGGTCTCCAACAAGTGAAGTCGCTGCTGGCGGCGGTAGCCTTCCTGACGCGGATTCCGGTCGGGCGGATCACCACCTTCGATGCAATGGATGTCGCTCGTTCCTCCGGCTGGTTCCCGCTCGTTGGGGCGCTGCTTGGAGCACTTCAGGGATTCGCTGCCACCCTGCTGAGGAACCGCCTTCCCCTCGGCGTGGTTGCGGTCCTGCTAATCATCCTGGACGCGCTCGCGACCGGTGCTTTGCATTTCGATGGCCTTGCGGACGCCGCCGATGGATTCGGAGGAGGGAAGAATCGCGAGGACGTCTTGCGGATCATGCGCGATCACGCGATCGGCAGTTACGGAGGCGTGGCGCTGGCGGCTTGCGTGGGGCTCAAGGTGACGGCGTACGCTGCGTTGTTGGCGCAGGCTGACTGGCTCGCGGCGTTGATCCTGATACCCGTTTTGGGGAGATGGTCGATCCTGCTGCTCACAGCGGCTCTGCCCTATGCGCGGCCATCCGCATCGCCGGTTGCCGGCATGGGGAAATGGCAACTGGTCTGGGGCACAACCATAATAGCGTTATCCGTGGTTTGCGCGATGTCCGCGCGGGCGGGGATTGCGGCGGCCATGGTCGTGGTTGTGACGGCTTGTTTCGGCATGTATTGCAACCGCCGCATTGGAGGCATTACCGGGGACACGCTCGGAGCCAACGTTCAGCTTTGCGAAAGTGCGGCATTGCTGACATTTCTCTGGTCGGGTTCCGCGCGATGACGAGGCTTTGGCTGATCCGGCACGGCGAACCGGCTGCCGAAGCCCGTCGCCACTGTTATGGCTCACTGGACGTCAGGCTTTCCGAATACGGCCGTGCGCAGATGGCCGAAGTAGCCCGGTATCTCCAAGCCGAACCGCTGGCCGTCATCTATGCCAGCACGCGTTCCCGTGCGCTCGAAAGCGCGCAGATTCTCGCGGCCGCCCACTCGTGTCCCGTCGAAGTCGTCCCGGATCTTCGTGAAATCGACTTCGGCGATTTCGAAGGGCTCGCCTACGATGAGATCGCCGCCCGCTACCCCGATCTCTACCGGCAGTGGATGGAGACGCCGACTGAGATCCGGTTTCCGAATGGGGAAGCGTTTGGCGAGATGCGCGCCAGGGTACTTCGGGCCGCGGAAGCAATCCGTCTCGAACGCGCCGGACAAACAGCCGCGATCGTTAGCCATGGCGGTGTCAATCGGATCTTGATCGCGCACGCGCTGCAGATGCCTGACGAGTGTCTGTTCCGTCTGGCCCAGAATTATGCGGCGATCAACCTCCTCTCGTTTGTGGATGGGGTTCCCTCGGTGCAGTTGATGAATCACCACGTGGGAGCGTGAGGCCTCTCCAGCTTCAATCCTTCAGAAAGGAAAGCAACGCGGCCAACGTCTCGGCCGGGACCTCCTCGGGTAGGAAATGTCCGGCCGGCAGAGCCTTGCCGGTGACATTCACTGCATGCTCACGCCAGATCTTCATCACGTCGTAGAGACGGCCCACCGTTCCGCGTTCGCCCCACAGGACAAGCAGCGGGCACAACACCCGCTTCTCTCCATCTTCATTGGAATGTTCAATGTCGATGGTGGCGCCGGCACGATAGTCCTCGCAGGTTGCATGGATTGTGGCCGGATCCCGAAAGCATCGCAGATACTCGGCTAACGCCTCGGGTGTAATCGTTTCCGTTCCGCCCGTGGGCCGCAGAAAACGCGATCGCAGGTAGAACTCCGCATTATCGCCGATCAGCGTCTCGGGAAACGGCGCCGGTTGGATCAGGAAGAACCAGTGAAAGTACTGCGTGGCGAACTCACGCGTCATCATCGAATACGGCAGCGGCACGATGTCCAGGACCGCGGCGCGCGTAACGCGATCCGGGTGCTCTACAGCCAGGCGCCACGCCACGCGGGCGCCGCGGTCGTGACCGGCGACTGCGAAGCGATCGTACCCGAGAGCATGCATCACTTCGACCTGATCGAGCGCCATGGCGCGCTTCGAGTATTTCACGTGGTTCTCGCCGCCAACCGGTTTGCTGCTGTCGCCGTATCCGCGGAGATCCACCAACACTACGGTGAACTGCCTGGCGAGTTCCGGCGCGATCTTGTGCCACTCGGCGTGCGTTTGCGGATAGCCGTGGATGAGCAATAACGGCGGACCGCTGCCGCCACGCAGCGTGTGGATCGTCGCACCGGAGGTCTGGATCTTTTGCGGCTCGAAGCCGGGAAAGAGGTTGGTCATGGCGCTATCCAAGGCGGCCGAGGATCTCTTCGGGAGTGGCGCGACCCCAGGTTTCATTGACTAAAACAGTGAACGTGTCGTTATGCGGTGCCGAAAGGATAAAACCCGCATTCTGAGCCCGCCGTTGAAAGGCTTGGGCGTCAACCCCTTTGACGCGGAGAGAAAAGATGTTGGTGCCGTTTGGCACGCGGGTCACTTCGAAGCGCGCGTCGGACTGAAGCGCCGTGATCACTTTCTCAGACGTGGCGCGAGCCTGAGCGTACCGTTCGGGGAAGCCTTCGAAGAAATGGAGCGCGACAGAGGCAAAGGGCCACACGTGGGAGAGTCCGTTGCCGAACATCCGGCGCGTGTGAAACAGATTCTCGAGGAGGCTCTTGGGACCGGCAAGCACGGCGCCGCTGGCCGCGTTGAAGTACTTGTACATGGAGATATAGACGGTGTCGAACAGCGCGGCATACTCGCGCACAGGGCGGCCGCTGTAGGCGGAGGCGAGATACAGCCGGGCGCCATCGAGGTGCAGGCCGATCCCGCGGCCGCGAGCCCACTGGCTCACGCGCTTCATCTCGGCGAAGTCAAAGGTTTCGCCCGTTTTGCGGCGCACGGGAGTCTCGATCTGAATGGCGCCGATCGGCACCGAGACGCGGCCGGATGCCCCGCGGCTGGCTTCGCGTTCGATATCGTCAACCGTGAAAGTAGCTTTGCCAGGAGCAAGAGGGACGAGATGGAGTCCGCTGAGCGTTTGGCAACAATCGCCGCAATCGTTAAAGAGGTGGCACTCATTTTGGACCAGTACGCGTCGTTTCTCACCGGCCAGCAGGCGCACAGCCAGGTGATTGGCCAGTGTCCCGGTAGAGAGCCAGACGGCGGTCTCTTTGCCGAGGGCAGAGGCCACCGACTGTTCAAGCTGGGCGACCACTCCGCCGATGGAGTATTCATCCGGCTGTATGGTGGCGGAAAGTTTTTGTAGGAGCGCCGCGTACTCCGCTGGAGTGTGGTGGATGCCGTCGCCATTGGCCTGTATCTGGGCCGTGCCAGTTTCGGCGGAAGCGGCGGCAGTTGCGGCGGCCAGGACTGGGGAGGCGAGGAATGTGCGGCGGTGCATATGAGGCAGAGAGTATCATGTTCGCCCAGGCGCCGCCGCGTTTTCCCGCTCTGGTGTGATTTTGAACGTGTTCATATTCTTCTTGACGCCTGACTGTGTGAAGAGTAATATTGATTTTGAACACGTTCAGATTCTCAGGCCTATGGTGAGGCTCCGGGAAGTGAGTCTAATCCGTGCACCCATCGCGCGCTGTTTCGACCTGGCGCGCAGTGTCGAGGCGCACCTCGCCGGAAATGTCCATTGGGGCGAGGCGGCGATGGCCGAGAGCGGCTGCACCGCCGGCTTGCTCGGCCTCGGGCAACGGGTAACCTGGCGCGCGAAGCATTTTGCCATCTGGCACCGTCTCACGAGCGAGATTACCGCGATGGATCGCCCCGCCTACTTCCGGGACACGATGATAAAAGGCCCGTTCCAGTCGATGCAGCACGATCACGTCTTCCAGGCGATCTCCCCCAGCCTGACGGAGATGGAAGACGTGTTTCGCTTCGCCGCACCACTGCCGCTTCTTGGACGACTGGCGGAAATTCTGGTGCTTCGGAGGTACATGCAGAGTTTGCTGCGCGAGAGAAACTCCGTCTTGAAGGAAATCGCCGAATCCGAGGAGTGGAGAAGGCTCCTGCCCTCATGAGAATCGTCATACCCGGAGGCAGCGGGCAGGTTGGCCAGATCCTGGCCCGTCATTTCCATGCGCACGGGCACGCGGTCACGGTGTTGAGCCGGAATGCTCGTCCAGCCCCCTGGCGCGTCCGCGTCTGGGACGGCATCACACCAGGCGACTGGGTTTCCGACCTCGAACAGAGCGATCTGTGCATCAACCTTACCGGACGCAGCGTGAATTGCCGCTACAACGCTACCAATCGTCGCGCCATTTATGAGTCGCGAGTCCACAGCACACGCCTGCTGAATGAGGTGGTCGCTTCGCTGGCCCATCCGCCGCGGTTATGGATCAACGCCAGCACGGCCACCATTTACCGGCATGCGCTGGACCGGGGGATGACGGAAGCAGAGGGCGAGCTTGGTGGTAACGAGCCAGGTGCTCCGGATACCTGGAACTTCTCGATTCAAGTGGCGAAAGGATGGGAAGAAGCTTTCTTCTCTACGCCCACTCCGCTCACACGGAAGATCGCCATCCGTAGTGCCCTCACTCTCAGCCCAGACCCTGGAGGAGTGTTCGACACGCTATTGGGACTGGTCCGTCATGGTTTGGGAGGCACCCAGGGCCCGGGAAAGCAGTTTGTTTCGTGGATCCACGAAGACGACTTCGTACGGGCGATCGAGTTCCTGGTCGCTCATGAAGAGTTGAGCGGGGTCGTGAACCTTGCTTCTCCGGAACCGCTCCCGAACTGCGATTTCTTGCGCGCCTTGCGCGAGGCGTGGGGCACCCGCTATGCCTTGCCCAACCCGCAGTGGCTCATTGAACTGGGCACTCTGATGATGCGGACCGAGTCGGAACTCGTCCTGAAGAGCCGCCGCGTCGTGCCCGCCCGTCTGCTGGATGCCGGCTTTGAGTTTTTTTTTCCCCAGTGGCCCTCTGCATCCCGCGACCTGGTTGCCCGCTGGCGCCGATGCCGAGCCGCGCGATAACAGGGCTAAACTATACAGAGCTTGTCTATTGGCGGGGATGCGGCTGCCAAGTACTGCCGGAAAGGATTGCGGGTGTGCCTCCAAAACTCGTGAAGATAGCTATTACGCAAAGTGCGCCGCTTGCCGCAGGCTCCAAGACATGGGCCGTCGTCAAGAAAGCCGGCAATGTCATCGTCGAAGCGACCACAGCGCCAAACAACAATGCCGACGAGTGGAAACTCATTCAATGGTCTGGTGACTCGGGTGACGCCGTCCAAGGTTTTCTGAACCGCCGTAAACTGTCGCTGGCCACCAGCAGGAAGTTCCACGTCGAAGCGAAAATCGGACAGACCGGCGATTCCCTCGATCTATGGGTTTTGTGGGCAACAGTGGAGATCCTGACGAAAAAACAAGCCCGGCCGGGCAACGCCGCTCCCTTTGACAAAGGAAGCAGGGATAATACCCAAGACCTCGGGGCCGTCACGTACGAGAGCTTCTCGTCTACGGTGATCGATGAGAATGCCGGCATCTTTGTAACCAATATGGGGGCGTCGGGCAAGATTACAGCCGTGGCGACGCTATCGCCCAAAGGCGTTAACCAGGTTGTGAAGACGGGTTGGGCGCTCAAGCGTGAGGTTTGGTCCGAGAACTATTTGGATGGCGCTCGCGACGACAAGACCTCGAATTCCACCTGGACACCGGATATCTCCAAGCCCGTTTACCTGAAGCTGACGCCGGACTCCGATGACAAACTTTACGATACCGACGCTCCCGACCTCCGGTGGGGCCAGTTCAGTTCGGAGACCAATAATCGCTTCCGACAATGGGTCGAATGGAACGGTGAGAAATGCTCAGACCAGGCGTACTGGCATTGGAAAGCCCAGTGGGTGGCCCCTCGCGATGACAAGAGCAAACAGATCGTGGTCAACGATTTGGCTTCGGTGGATATGACTCTGCCCGGGAAGTCCGCTTTTCCAAAGGGTAGGGTGCCGTAACCAACATGCTTCCCCCGAGTTGATTCGGTGACTTCGTACGCCTTTTCAGAAACACGGTCTCGTATTTTGGCAGAAACACTCCCTCAGTCTCAGTCTCACGGCTTTGACTCGTAACGTACCAAATACTGTTCCCAGCGATAAGTGTGCTTGCGAGCCGCGCGCGTGAGCAAGCGATGTCTCGATTGCTCAAGAAACGCTCCCTTACGGTCGCGGCTCGTGGCGAATTGTGGCGGACGAGCGTTGTGGGTCAGCGAGCCGCGCGCGTAAGCAAGCGATGTCTCGATTGCTCAAAAAACGCTCCCTTACGGTCGCGGCTCGTGGCGGCTTGTGGCGGACGAGCGTTGTGGGTCAGCGAGCCGCGCGCGTGAGCAAGCGATGTCTCGATTGCTCAAGAAACGCTCCCTTACGGTCGCGGCTCGTGGCGAATTGTGGCGGGCGAGCGTTGTGGGTCAGCGAGCCGCGCGCGTGAGCAAGCGATGTCTCGATTGCTCCAGAAACGCTCCCTTACGGTCGCGGCTCGTGGCGAATTGTGGCGGGCGAGCGTTGTGGGTCAGCGAGCCGCGCGCGTAAGCAAGCGATGTCTCGATTGCTCCAGAAACGCTCCCTTACGGTCGCGGCTCGTAGCGAATTGTGGCGGACAGGCATTATGGGTCAGCGAGCCGCGCGCGTAAGCAAGCGATGTCGTTTTGATTCGTCAGGCGCTGGCGAAGGGCCAAGACGGCGTCGTTGCGTCTTCAGCAGGGACAAGACGTTTCGGGGCACTATTCACGCACGACCTCACTACACGTGAGGCACACGCTCGCGGACGATTTCCAGCAGTCCTGATTCCGGGCGATACAGCTTCAGGAAGACGAAGTCCTCCCCGTCCACACCGATCAGCCGCAGCCGCTCCGAAGACGCGCGCACGAAATGCTTGCCATTGGACAGGTAGGCGCCGATTGGGACATAGTCCGGGCCGATGCCCGCCGCGATCTGTCCGGAGGGCAGAAGCGCAATCGAATCCAGCTCGGGCGGGTGCAGATTTCTGTCCTTCCGCGGGTCGGGAAGCGGAATGGACACCCGGCTGAGCACCCGCCCATCACGCGTGATTATGGTCATCCGGTGCCGTGCCGGCTGCCAGAACCAGATCCCTTCGCGCGTGAAGCCGAACCCGGCCACCCCTCCGATGCTGCCGCCCTCCTGAAAGCCGGTACGATAATCCGTGCGTCTCAGCAAGCCCTTCAACAGTTGCCCGGTGCCGTCGTACTGAAATACCAATGGGCCGCGCGTCTCGTCGTCCCGGCCTGAGTAGTCGGCCAGGGTCCAGACGGTGCCGTCCTCATCGATTGCCAGCCGGTTGATCTCCTGCTCCACGGGAAGGTCGATCTTGCGGATCAGCGCCCCATCCCATTTGAAGTACAGCAGCACGGCATCGAGTCGATTGTCCGTCTTGCGGATCACGCCGCCTGCCACCAGCGGCCCGCCCGGACGAAGCGCCACATCGTAGAGCGTGATCTGCGCCGCCTCGGGAATCTGTCCGCGGACATCCACGCCCAACACGCGCCGTCCCGCGCCATCGAATGCTTCGATCGCGTCATGCCCGGTTTCCCTGGCGACGCGCGCGAATCCGATGATATAGCCGTGATCGACCTTGAGCCATCCGGGCTGCCCGAGTTCCGAATGCAGAGACAGATCGCCTGCGATCGCCGCGGGTAGCAAGCTGATCGCGATCACAATACGGAGATTCATGGATGTAAGACGAGCACGCTGAACTCCAAGCTGTCCGATTTGGGACACAACGATATGCGCAACTGCCGCTGTGGAATCAGGAGCCACCTGTGGCACGCCTGTCACGCGCCCGCGCTACAGCGTCTTCGTCTCCACCTTCTGCAGTTTCGTATCGTTCACGCCTTGGCACATGTGGACGTCGAACCCTGTCACGTTGTGCAGGGCGAACACCGGGGAGTCGTCAGCGCGCGGCACTTTGATCCGAAAGAAGTCGGCGTCCTCGACATCGTCTAAAACGAACGCAGGCCGGTAGTCCGCCTTCGCGGTTCGAATCTCGACGTTATCGAACTGAATGCCTTTCACGTGGCGGACGTAGAAGCCGTGCGATGGCATGTTGTGACGCGGTGGCGGCGGAGTGGCGGCCCTTCCAGGTTGTCCGGTCGCACCTGGAGCTCTTCCGCCGCCCGCGCGGCCTGCGCCTTCGGGAACGAAATCGCCATTCGGACCGCGGCCATTGCGGCCGGGGCGCGGCGCCGCCGTGAACATGTCGGGTTCGGGATAGATGTCTTCGTATTCCGGAGGTTGGTAGGCCACGTCCTCCTTCGTCCCGCCGCCCTGATGCAGCACCTGTACATTGCTGATCTTCACATCTTCGATATAGTGTCCCGGAATCCCGCTGATTACCGATCCCAGCGACGAGACCGAATTCGAGCACACCACGTCGCTGATGATCACTCGCTTCAAGGTGCCTACCGGGTAGCCGTCCGTGGTGCGCATGCGGCGTCCCAGACGCATGAAAATGGGAGCGCTCATGATGTCGCGCATCGAGATGTTGGTCACGGTCACATCTTCTAGGATGGCGCCATCCACGGTTTCGAGCGCCAGGCCCTGGCATCCTTCGAAGACGCAGTTGGAGATCGTTATATTGCGGAAGCCGCCGTCCGACTCCGTTCCGAACTTAATCCGGCCGGTGTGCGGCACGCGCGCATCAGGCCCGAACTTCTTGTAGGTCGCGTCCAGCATCGTGCCCTCTTCCCAGCATCCGCTCACGTAGCAGTTGGTGATGGTCACGAACTCGGTCTGCTTGTGGGAGCCCAGGGCGTGATCCGCCTTCAGGCAAATGCCGTCGTCCCAGGGCGAATTCACGAAACAATTCGAAATTCGCACGTTGCGGCAGGAATCCACGTCCATGCCGTCGCGATTCGTGTCGATCTTGAGATTGTCGATCGTCAGATTGTCGACGCCGGTCGCCAGAATCCCGAAGTGGCCGCCATGCAAGATCGAAAAGTCGCGCAGGATCACGTTGTGGCAGTTCTTCAGCGCAATGGACTTGTTGCCGACGCCGGGGTTTGCCGCGCCCGTGCCGCGCGTCAGTCCTTTGCCCCAGATGCGGCCGCTGCCGATGATCGCCAGGTTTTCCAGGCCCTCGCCCCAAATCAGGCTGTTGTGAAAGTGACTATGGCCGAAGTCCTGATACCGGTCCCAGTCGTTGGGCTCCGCGGCATCGTAGCCGCCACCGCCAGGGAGACCCTCCGCGGGCGTCTCCGCCGCGATGATGGTCGCGCCAGGATCCAGGTGCAACGTCACATTGCTCTTCAGGTGAATGGAATACGAGAGGTACCCGCCGGCCGGAAAGTGGACGATTCCCCCGCCGGCCCCCGCCGCCGCGTCAATCGCCTTATTGATCGCGGCAGTGTCGAGCGCCTTACCGTCTCCCGCCGCACCGAACGACTTCACGTCGAACGCGCCCGCCACGGGCGTCGCCGCACCCGCCGTTTCGCTCATCATCGCGCTGAGCGCCACCCCCGACAGACCCATCGCGGCCTGCCGCAAGAACTCTCTTCGCCAGCTTTTTTCCCGCATAGTCTTGGAGAGACGAAATTCTCACTGCCTCCGTTACCGTTAACCTCAAGCTGAAACCAGACTACGAGCCACCTCAAACTCGGCTTCCGTTTGCGCAATCGCGCACGCCGCCGCCATCATCACCACTCCGAGAATCCGTAGCCGCATGTTTCGACGGTACTCCGCCGCCTACAGGATGTCAACGAAGCCCTTCGTATATCGCGGCGGCCCGCATGGCCGGGAGCGCCCCTCGAGAGTACCGGCTACCGACCGTCAGGTCAGTCCTCGAACATGATATATACTGATAAACACTCGAATCTATGCGGGAAGCTGTCGTCGTAGCCAGTGTTCGCACCGGACTCGCAAAGTCCTTTCGCGGTTCCTTCAATATGACGCGCCCTGACGATCTCGCGGCGCATACCATTCGTCAAGTCCTGGCGCGCGTGCCACAACTCGATCCAGGGGAGGTCGAGGATGTGATCTTCGGCTGCGCCCAGCCGCACGGGCCTCAGGGCCAGAACGTGGCGCGCATCGCTGCCATGCTCGCCGGCTTGCCGGTCACGGTCGCCGCCACCACCGTCAACCGGTTCTGTTCGTCGGGCCTGCAAGCCATTGCCATGGCGGCGCACCAGATTCTGCAGGAAGGCTCGGAAGCCGCCATCGGCGGCGGAGTGGAAAGCATCTCGCTCACTCCTCGCGACAACAACAACAACCCGGTCCTTCAGGAGAAGCTCCCGGGCATTTATATGGTGATGGGCGTCACCGCGGAAGTCGTCGCCAGGCGCTACAACGTGAGCCGCGAGGCGCAGGACGCCTACTCACTCGCCAGCCAGCAACGCACCGCGCGGGCGCAACAGGAAGGCTTCTTTCGCGATGAGATCGCGCCCATGAAAGCCTCTATGGCGCTGCTCGACAAGAAGACTGGCGAGAAGACCGGCACCCGCGAAGTCTGCTGCGACCGGGACGAATGCAACCGCCCCGATACGACGCTCGAAGGTCTGCTCTCCTTGAAGCCGCACTTCGATCCCGACAGCGGCCAAGGCTCCGTCACTGCGGGCAATGCCTCCCAGCTTTCCGACGGCGCCTCCGCCACGCTGCTCATGTCACGCGAGCGGGCGGACCGTCTGGGCATCCCCTACAAGCTGATCTTCCGCGGTTTCGCTGTGGCCGGCTGCGAGCCTGACGAAATGGGTATCGGCCCGGTATTCGCCGTTCCCAAACTCCTCCGGAGGAACGGTCTCCGCGTGGACGATATCGACCTGTGGGAACTCAACGAAGCGTTCGCCGTTCAAGTAGTCTATTGCCGCGACCGCCTGGGCATTCCCATGGAGAAACTCAACGTCAATGGCGGATCGATCGCCATCGGACATCCCTTCGGAATGACCGGCTCGCGGATGACCGGCACGCTCGCCAACGAAATGGCTCGCCGTCCTGGCTCCCGCTATGGCGTGGTCACCATGTGCATCGGCGGCGGCCAGGGGGCGGCGGGATTATTCGAGGCGGTTCACTGATCGTGAGCACTCTTACCCTAGTGCGGCATGGCCAGGCCGAGCCCTTTCAGAAAGAGCAGTCTCTCCTCACGGCCATCGGCCAGGCTCAGGCAGCCGCACTCGCGCAATACTGGCTGCGCCATCGGGTACAGTTTGACGAGGTGATATCCGGCGAGTTGCCGCGCCAGATCGGAACGGAGCAAATCGTCGCCCAATCGTTCCAGGCAGCAGGTCAGCCTTGGCCCGCCGCGCAGCGCGATCCATCCTGGAACGAATACGATGCGGTCGGGGTGTTGCAAGGCTCAGCGTTCTCAGGACTCCACGAACAGTCTCGCAACAATCCTCGCGAGTTCCAACGAATCTTCGAGTCGGCCATGTTGAAGTGGATCGACGGCAAGATCGCAGGCAACGGCTATGAGCCTTGGACTGCATTCCGCGATCGCGTCTCCGCCGCGATCCGCCGCATCATGGATGGTCCGCCCAGCCGCCGCGTGGTGGTGTTCACCTCAGGGGGACCCATCGGCTTCTCCGTCCAGCACGCGCTCCAGGCGCCCGCCAAAAGCTTCCTCGACGTGAATTGGCGTATTCGGAATGCCTCCGTCTCCGAGTTCATCTTCGATCGGGGGCGTTTCACGCTCGACTCCTTCAATGGCATCCCACACCTGGTAGAGGACGCCGCGATGCGCACCTGGAGATAAGCATGGACCTTAACTACAGCGACTCCGAACGCGCGTTTCGCGACGATCTCCGCGGCTGGCTCGCGGAAAACATTCCGGCCGATTGGCAGCGCCGCAGTGCCTCCGGCGAGTCCATGGAAGAGAATTTCGCGTACCTCCGCGCCTGGCAGAAAAAACTGCACGAAGCTGGATGGGCGGGTATCTCCTGGCCTCGCGAGTATGGCGGGCGCGGAGCTACAGTCATCGAACAGGTGATCTTCACCGAAGAGATGGCGCGTGCCTCGGCGCCCCCGATGGCCAACGTGCTGGGACTCACCCTCATCGGTCCCACCATCATCGCGCACGGCACCGAAGCACAGAAGCAGCGCTTCCTCAGCAGGATTCTGAGCGCCGAAGAGATCTGGTGCCAGGGCTTCTCAGAGCCCAATGCCGGCTCCGATCTGGCCAATCTCTCCACCGAAGCCCGCCTTGAGGGCGACCACTTCGTCGTTAACGGACAGAAGGTGTGGAACAGCTATGGATGGGCAGCCGATTGGTGTGAACTGGTCACCCGCACCGATCCCTCGGCCGCCAAACATCGCGGCCTCACCGTCCTGCTCGTCGATATGCACAGCCCCGGCGTGGAAGTTCGTCCGCTGCGCCAAATGACGGGCGAATCGGAATTCAACGAGCTCTTTTTTCAAGACGTCCGCGTGCCGGTTGAGAACGTGCTGGGCGCGGTGAATGACGGCTGGAACGTCGCTCTCGGTACGCTCATGCACGAGCGCGCCACGCTCGGGGCGGGATTGCATGTCCTCTACAAGCGGCAGTTCGACCGCCTGCTGGAACTCGCGCAGACTCTCTGCCGGCATGGCGCTCCCGCGATATGCGACCCCGTACTGAGGCAGAAACTCGCGCAGATCTACGCCGAAATCGAGGTCATGCGCGTGAACCAGATGCGTTCCATCAGCCGCGTGAGCCAGAACGGAACCCCCGGTCCCGAAGGTTCTCTGCAGAAGCTCTTCTGGAGCGAACTCAATCAGCGGTTCCAGCAGGTAGCGCAGGAAGTCCTCGGTCCATTCGCGCAACTCGAAAAGGGCAGTCCCTTCGCCTTTGACGATGGCCAGTGGGCGTACTCGTATCTCCGCGCTCGCGGCAACACCATCGAGGCCGGCACCTCGGAGGTGCAGCGCAACATCATCGGCCACTTTGTCCTCGGCCTGCCGAGGAGCTACTGATATGCCAGGCGTGGCGCAAACACTCCTGTTTGCCGCGTCGGGACTCATCTCGACGCTTTTCGAGGTAGCTGCCAAGTCGCGGCGACAGCCCGTCGGTGACCTTGCTCTACTTGACGCCACCAACCCCTAGGACACTCCTATGCAATTCGGACTCACCGAAACCCAGCAGATCCTGAAGAATACGGCGCGCGACTTCTTCCCCAACGAGTGTCCCATCGCAGAAGTGCGCCGCCTCATGGAGATCGACGGAGCCTACGACCCCTCTCTCTGGCGCAAGATCGCGAGCCATGGCTGGACCGGCATTCTCTTCGACGAAGACTCGGGAGGCATGGGACTCGGCCTCGTCGAAGCCGCAGTCGCCGCCGAGGAGATGGGCCGCGCGCTCCTTCCCGGCCCCTATTTCTCGACCGTCTTCCTCGCCGGTCCTCTGCTCGACGCACTTCCGCGAGGCCGACATCATCTGCCCGCCATCTGCGAAGGCCGCTGCCGCGCCACTGTCGCGCTGCTCGAGGAAAGCGCTTGCTGGCAGCCTTCCGCCGTCGAATTGAAACTGCGCAACGGCCGCCTCAACGGCACTAAGCTCCTCGTGACCGACGCGGGCTCAGCCGATCTGATCTTTTGTGTTGCACGTTCTGGGAGCGATCTAGCGATCGCGAGTGTCTCTGCTTCCGACCCAGGTGTTTCCATTGGCCGCATGCCCTCGATCGATCGCACCCGCCAGTTGTACTCGGTGACCTTCGACGATGTTCCCGCTGACGTGCTTGCGCGAGGCCAGGAGGCCCAGTCCGCTCTCGCCCGCGCCCTCGATGTTGCCACTTTGGCCCTGGCTGCCGAGATGGTGGGCGGCATGCAGCGCATTCTCGACCTCACCGTCGAGTACGCCAAGACCCGCAAGCAGTTCGGCAAGCCAATCGGACAGTTTCAAGCCGTCCAGCACCAGTGCGCCGACATGATGCTGCTGACCGAAAGTTCGCGTTCCGCAGTCTACTACGCCGCGTGGGCGCTCGACCAGGGAGCCGCCGAAGCCTGCATGGCGGTCTCCATCGCCAAGTCATACGCCAGCGATGCGTACCGCGAGGTGGGCAATCGCGGGATCCAGGTGCATGGCGGCATGGGATTCACCTGGGAGAACGACATTCACCTCTACTACCGCCGCGCCAAGGCCTCGGAAATCGCGTTCGGCGATGCCATCTTCCATCGCGAGCGCATCGCGCGCACCGTGATCGATGAGCGCGTCGCTCAGGAGTCCGCTTTGGGCGCATCCAGAAGCATGTAGGTCACGATCGCGAGCCCCACACTCCGCCGATGCTCATCCGAAAGATCCACCTGTCCAACGCAGATACGGGAACCGATCCGCACCAGCCGGGAACGAGCGCGCAGCCGCCCGGCCGTCACCGGACGAAAGTAGTTGACCTTCAACTCCACCGTGGTGAAGCGTCGCGAGCCTCCGAAGTGGTGCTGCAGCGCGCAGCCTACGGCTGCATCGGCGATGCTCGCCGTGACCCCGCCGTGCACCGCGCCCGCACTGTTCAACAACTCGGGACGAATGCGAACCTGAAGCGTAATCCCGTCCTTATGGGCGCGCACCAGTTCCAGTCCCACCAGTTCATTGAAGGCGTGCCGCAGCAGGAAGTCCCAGTTTTTCGTGGAAGTTTTTTTCGGGCGATCCAAGTCCTGGTGATTTTAGCATTGTCGAGGCGAAATGAAAATGACGAGCCCTGTTTTGAAAGATAAGGTCGCAGTGGTCACAGGCGCGAGCCGCGGTATTGGCCGGGCAATCGCCCAGGCCTTTGCTCGCGAAGGCGCCGCCGTAGTGATTTGCGGCCGCAAGCAGGAAACGCTGGAGCAGGTGAAAGCGGAAACCACTAGCGTTCCCGGCACGATCCATCCGCACGCCTGTCACGTAGGGCGTGCCGATCAGATCCGCAGCCTGGTGGATGCCTGCCATCGCGAGTTCGGCCGCATCGACATCCTGGTGAACAATGCCGCGACCAACATCGCGCAGGAGCCCGTGCTGCAGATCGATGAGGCCAAGTTCGACAAGATGGTGGAGATCAACTTGAAGAGCGCCTTTCGTCTGATCCAGGCCATGGCTCCGGGCATGTGCGAGCGCGGTTGGGGATCGATCATTAACATTGCGTCGATTTCCGGCGTACGGCCCCAATATCTAGGTATGCTCTACAGCATGACGAAAGCGGCACTGATCATGATGACGCAATCGTACGCGCTTGAACTGGGACCGCGCGGGGTTCGTGTGAATGCCATTGCCCCCGGCATGATCCAGACCGTTCTGAGTGAATATTACTGGAAGGACGACGCGCGGCGCGAGAAGATCCTCGAAGAGCAACCTATCAAGCACCTCGGCCAGCCTGAAGAGATCGCCGAGCTGGCCCTCCTGCTGGCGAGCGACCGCGGCTCCTACATCACCGGCCAGACGATGATCGTGGATGGCGGCCGGCTGCTGCCCTGATCGTATGACCGTTCGAGACAAAGTCGTAGTCGTTACCGGAGGCGCCGAAGGAATCGGCCGCGCATTATGCCGCCGCTTTGCCTCCGAAGGCGCGCGTGCGGTAATCGTTGTCGATTTGAACGCCGCGGGCGCTGCGGAGGTGGCTAGCGAGATCGGAGGATCGGCCCTTCCCGCCGATGTCTCGTGCGAGGCCGATATCGCCGCGGTCGTTCACTCCGTGACCGAGCAACATGGCGCGATCGATCTCTTCTGTTCGAACGCCGGGATCATCATTGAGGGCGGAGTCGAGGTGCCGGACGACGCGTGGCAGTCGATCTGGGGCGTGAACGTGATGGCACACCTGTACGCCGCCCGCGCCGTGCTTCCCGGAATGCTCGCGCGCGGCAGCGGCTATCTGCTACAGACCGTCTCCGCGGCCGGACTCCTCTCGCAGATCGGCTCCGCGCCGTACGCTGTCACCAAGCATGCCGCACTCGCGCTCGCCGAGTGGCTGGCGATTGCGCATGGCGATCAAGGGATCAAGGTTTCGGTGCTCTGTCCACAAGGCGTGCGGACGAACATGCTGCTCCGGCCCCGTCCCGGCGGAGAGTCGTTCTTGATGGCCACCGCGATCCAGCCGGAGGATGTGGCGCAAGCCGCGATCGAAGGACTGGCTGACGAACGATTCCTGATTCTGCCGCACCCGGAAGTGGCCGAATACTTCCGCCGCAAGGGTTCAGACTACGATCGGTGGCTCCGCGGCATGCGCCGCTTGCAGGCGTCGACCAACAAATAGTTGCCAGACGTAGCGCATCTACTCGCATTCCATCCACGAAGCCAGTGCGCTCGAACTCGGACCGCGCGGGGTCCGCGTGAACGCCATGGCTCCCGGCGCGCTGCCTCGCTGAGCGTAACCTTTCCGCCCCGGTGGAGTATTGACCTTTTTGCGAACTCTCGCCCTTCATCGGTCGTAGTAGGTTTAGAGGCCAAATGCTGAAACTGGGCAGTACGTTGCGATACACCTTCAGGCAGTTCCGGAAATCGCCGGTATTTACCGCCGCGGCCACCTTGACGCTGGCTCTGGGAATCGGTGGGACCACCGCGATCTTCACCATAATCCACGCGGTGATGTTGCGTTCCTTGCCTGTGGCGGACCCGGCGCTGCTCTATCGCGTCGGCGATGGCGACGATTGCTGCGTGGAAGGCGGCCCGCAGGATCGCTGGGGAATGTACTCCTATCCTCTCTTCGAGCGGCTCAAAGCGTCGTCGCCGGAGTTCGACGAGATCGCGGCCTTCCAGGCCGGTGGCCAGCGTGTCAGCGCGCGGCGTGAGGGCAGCTCACTGGCGGCGAAGCCTCTCCGCTCCGAGTATGTGACCGGCAATTATTTCTCGACGCTCGGCGTGCGGCCGTTCGGCGGAAGGCTGCTCTCTGCTGACGATGACCGTCCATCTGCTCCGCCGGTGGTGGTGATGAGCCATCAGACATGGCAGACCGAATACGGCGGGGACGCGTCGGTGGTTGGCTCGACCTTCGTGGTCGAGGGCCACCCCTTCACAGTAATCGGTGTTGCGCCGCCGGGATTCTTTGGCGAAACTCTGCGTGGCGATCCGCCCGCGATCTGGATCCCGCTGCAACAGGAGCCGCTAATCGCCGGCGACGGCGCGCTGCTGCATCAATCGGTGGGAGCGTGGCTGCGCGTCATCGGCCGGTTACATCCGGGCACTGCCACCGCCGCCATCGCTCCGCGGCTGACCGGCGTGCTGCGGCAGTGGATCGCACACGATTCCGGTTATCCCTCCAACTGGATGCCGGATATCCTTCGCACGCTACCCAACCAGGTCATCAACGTGGTTCCCGCAGGCGGGGGTGTCGCCGAAATGAAGGAGTCGTATGGGCGCAGCCTCCAGATCCTGCTGGGGGTCTGCGGTATGGTGCTGCTCATCGCGTGTGCCAACGTTGCCAACCTGCTCCTGGCGCGTGCGGTCGCCCGGCGGGGGCAGACTGCGCTTAGGCTGGCGTTGGGAGCGAGCCGCCGCCAAATCATTGGCCAGGCGCTGTTCGAGTCGGTCCTGTTTGCGATTGGCGGTGGAATCGCCGGCCTCGTGGTCGCCGTGCTTGCCGCCCGTTTGCTGCTCGCCCTGGCATTTCGTGGCGCCAGTTTCATTCCCCTCAGTACGCTGCCGTCTCCGCTCGTCCTCGCTTTCGCATTTGCCGTATCCCTCCTGACGGGTATCCTCTTTGGCGCGGCGCCGGCCTGGTTCGCCACCCGTACCGATCCTCTGGAAGCCCTGCGAGGCGCGGGCCGCAGCACCGCCGACGGTGCTTCGTTGACGCGAAAGGCGCTCCTGATCGTGCAGGCGGCTCTCTCCGTCGTCTTGGTGGCAGGCGCTACCATGATGGCGCGCAGCCTCGACAAACTTGAACACCAGCAATTCGGATTTCGCACCGATGGCCGCGTGCTGGTGTCATTGAACCGGCCCCCGGCAACTTACACTCAGCCGCAATTAGCTGCGCTTTACCGCCAGATTCAAGACGGCGTGAATCGACTGCCAGGTGTGACCGGATCGGGCCTTGCCTTGTACAACCCGCTCACCGACAACTGGGGCGAACTCATCTTCGTGTCCGGCCATCCTCCAGCCAAGATGAGCGGAGACTCGGGCTCCTCGTGGGACCGAGTGAGCGCCGAGTACCTGCAAAACCTCGGGGTGACGCTGGCCCGTGGACGCTATTTCGCTGCCAGCGACACCGAAACCACCGAACCGGTGGCCATTGTGAATGAGGCCTTCGTGAAGCGCTTCTTCCGCAGTGACGAAGATCCCATTGGCCAGCATTTCGGCCTCGATATGCCGGAGAATGCCGGCACGTTCCGCATCATCGGCATCGCGCACGACGCCAAGTTCGCGGGCTTTGCCCTGCGCAGTCCGGCGCGCCCCATGTTTTTCGTTCCGCTGGCGCAGACAGTCCCATACAAAGACCCCCTTCTCAAGAGAATCGAGCTGGCATCCCACTTCGCCAGTGGCATCCTGCTGGTGACGAATGCCGCGCCGGGCGCAATCGAGCCGCTGATGACTCGCGTCCTGACAGGCGTGGACCCTAATCTCACCATCAACAGCGTGCGGACCATTGAGCAACAGTTGGAACTGTCGTTCGGCCAGGAACGCACGGTATCGAGTCTGGCGGGGCTCTTCGGCCTCGTGGCGCTGTTGCTCGCAGCCGTGGGACTCTATGGAGTGACGGCCTACACCGTTGCGCAGCGCACCAATGAGATCGGCATCCGCATGGCACTGGGCGCCGACCGCGCCACGGTAGTGAACTACGTTCTCCGTGAGGCCTTGATGCGTGTCGTACTCGGGCTGGCGCTGGGAATTCCGCTGGCCATCGGCGCGGGACGGCTGATCAGCAACCAACTCTACCAGGTTTCGTTCTGGGACCCGGTCGCGCTGGCGGTAGCAGCGGGTGCCCTCGCCGCCTGCTCCGCCGTGGCCGCGATGATCCCGGCCAGCGTGGCCGCCTCCATATCGCCCATGACCGCACTCCGGACCGAGTAGCCAATCCTGCGCAATGGCGGGTTCTGCAACTACAGTGACCAGTCCTCATTGAAGAAGCCCGCGCTCCGCACTTTGCCTGTCGCGATGTCAATCATCGCCCAGTCGGGCAGCTTCGGTGTTTGCAAAGAGTTGCTCTTGGCGGCGTAGTCGGCGAAAGTGAAGCCGCTGTTTAAGACGACGTACTTCTTCGGATTCAGGGGATTCGGAAAGATCAGAATCGGTGCGACCCCTTCCTTCGGCCACTTGACCGGCAGCCGATCCATGATCCGCGCCAGGATCCGGTTACTCCCCGGGTCGCCCCACAAGATGAGATTGCTCGACGCAATATCGGCATCCGTTACGTCGCGATCATCGCGCACCTGCGCATCGCCGCGGAACTGCCGGCGCCACTCGAAGATCGCCTTCTGCTCTTGCGCCTTCACCCAGGCTGCGATAGCCGGCGCCTGCGGCGTACCGGTCGGTGAGACGAACAGAAAATTATCCAGGAACGCATCGTCCACCGGACCTTGCACGCCGTGGTGCTTGTGTAGCCCGGGAATCTCCGCGCTCTCCACCACTGTCCATTGATTGCCGGCCTTCCGGAAATGCGCTACCCACGAGCGGTCGGAGAACGGTCCTGGGGCCGTCAGCTTCTGCCCATTGATGGCTACTACCGGACGATGCGCCACGTCGAGCGGACAACCTCCAGTTCCCATCTCCAACGTGAATGCCGCGACGTTGCTCGTCTCCACGTCCACCGCACTATCGCCCGCGATGGAAGCGTTCAGACGCGCGCGCTCCCAATGCTTGTCAAGCGCGTCCACAGTCACCCACTTCATGCGGTTATACGCCAATGTCCAGGTAGTGAAGCGGACCTTCCGGGGATACGGATCGCGGCCGGCTTCCGCGATCGCATCCAGCATTGCCGCAATTTGGATTTTCGAATCGGGATGGTATTTGTGCGCCGTCTGCGGCCCCACCACGCGCGTCAGGCGCATGCCCTCTTCGGCCATCGCCTGTTCCATCATGTCGGCTGCCTGCTTCTGCGGGTCGATCTCGCCGTTGTAGGCGATCGTCGTGGTGTTGTACAGGTTGGCCGCATAGTCCGTGGCGTCGTACAGGTGCCACAGCTTTTGCTCCCACCATGGAGGCGCGCCTTCGCCCGTGAGTTTTAGCTTCTGATACTGCGCCGTCTCGCTGAACCCCGCGCCCGGAGCCACCGCGGCCCACAACCCGGCGAAATGCGCGCCGATGTGCCATGCGGTAGCGCCGCCCATGCTGAAGCCACGATCGATGACGCGGTTCTCATCGATCGCATACTGGCGCTTGACCGCGTCGAGCGCTTCGAAGAGGTCCACTTCGCCCGCGAACTTGCTGGCATTGCAGAACCGCCCATACAGGTGCAGCACGATCGTGTCACGCGGCGAGAACTCGCCCGGGTTACGCATGCGGTCGGCCAGGAAGTTGACCTCGCTGAGCGTCTCGCTCCGGCCATGGAACCATGTGTCCAGTCTCCATCGGTGCGCGGCGGCCGGCGAATAGGAAGGCGGCACCACCAGCCCGTACGGCTGGACGCTCTGGTCGATTTTCGACCGGTAGCCTCGAACCACCAACCCGGTCGCTGTGGTCCATGGAGCCTTTCCATCGGCAAGTTGGGCCGCGCGCTCCTCGCCGCGTTCCAACAGATTCTTCGCCTTGGCAAACTCGTCCGCCTTGAAGAACTCGTTGTACTGGAGCGCGTACCGCACAGCTTCGTGAAAGATCAGGAGGTCGGGCAGCAGCGGATGGTTGGGCGCGATCTTATCGATCGATGCGCGCAAATGATGCAGACCAGCCTCCAGTTCAGCACGCGTCTGCGCCGGCAACTCGACACCTGGAGGCGGGACCGTCTTCGGCGGCGCGGCCGCGTTCTGCGCCAGACCAGCAGCAGCACTGAGAACCGATAGGGCAAGCAGTCTCATCACAGCATCCAGTCCTCGTTGAAGAATCCGGCCAGCACGATTTTGCCGGGGTACCGGTCGTTGGGCGGAGTGCTCGTGTCCACCACGGCGTAGTCGGGCAGTTTGGGAATCTGCCGCGCGTTGTTCAGGTAATCGAACTCGCGGAAGGTGAAGCCGCTGTTGACCACGACGTATTTCTTCGGATTCAGCGGATTCGGATAGATCAGGATCGGCGCGTGGGTGCTGGCTGCGTAACGGTTCTTGCCGACAACTACACCATCGGCCGTCCACTTCACCGGAAGCCTGTCAGCGATGCGCGCCAGCACCTTGTTGCTGCCCGGATCGCCCCACAGGATCAGGTTGCTCGCCGCGATCTCGGCGTCGGTGACGTCCTTGTCATCCTTCACCTGCGCCTCGCCGCGGAATTGACGCCGCCACTCTGTGATCGCATGTTTCTCCTCGGAGGCGACCCATGGCGCGACGCCCGGCGCGAGCGGCGTGCCAGTCGGGGTGACGAACAAGAAGCTATCGAGAAAGGCATCGTCCACTGGCCCCTGCAGGCCGTGGCGCTTGTGCATGCCTGGGAGGCCTGCGATCTCGCCCAGGGTCCACTTGCCGCCATCCTTGCGAAAGTGCGCAGTCCAGGAGCGGTCCGACATGGGCCCAGGGGCCGTCACCTTTTGCCCATCGATCGTAACCACCGCCTGCCGCGCCAGGTCCAGCGGACATCCGCCCGATCCCATTTCCAAAGTGAAGGCCGCGACGTTCGAAGTGGCCACGTTCACCCCACTCTCGCCGGTGATCTCCGCATCCAGCCGTGCGCGCTCCCAGTGCTTCTCCATCGCGTCCAACGTAACCCACTTCATCTGGTTGTAGGCCAGCGTCCATGTCGTGAAGCGGACTTTACGCGGATAGGGATCGCGCCCTCGCGCCGCGATCGCATCCAACATGCGGTCGATCTCGATTTTCGATTCCGGATGGTAACGATGCGGCGTCTGCGGCCCCACTACGCGGATCATCCGCAGACCCTCTTCGGCCATCGCCTTCTCCATCATGTCCGCTGCCTGCTTCTGGGGATCGATCTCGCCGTTATAGGCAATAGTCGGCGTGTTGTAGAGATTGATGGCGTAGTCGGTGGCGTCGTAGAGGTGGTACAGCTTCTGTTCCCACCACGGCGGAGCGTCGTCGCCGGTCAACTTGAGGTGCAGGAACTGAGCCGACTCGCTGAACCCCGCTCCGGGCGCCACGGCGGCCCAGAGCCCGGCGTAGTGTGTGCCGATGTGCCATGCCGATCCGCCGCCCATGCTGAAGCCGCGCACCAGAATCCGATTGTCGTCGATCGCGTAGTGGCGCTTCACGGCGTCCATGGCTTCGAAAAGATCCACCTCGCCTGCAAATTTGCTGGCATTGCAGAATCGCCCGTAGAGATGCAGGACGATCGTGTCGCGCGGCGAGAATTCGCCTATGTTGCGCTCGCGGTCTGCCAGGAAGTTAACCTCGCTGAGCGTCTCGTTGCGTCCGTGAAACCAGGTGTCGAGTCGCCATCGATGCGGCGCGGTCGTCGAGTACGAAGGCGGCACCACCAGTCCATATGGCTGCACGCTCTTATCGATTTTTGAGATGTAGCCTCGAACGACGAGCCCGGTTGCGGTGGTCCACGGCGCCTGCCCCTGCGCGAGTTGCGCTGCCCGCTCTTCGCCGTGGGCTAGCAGGACCTTCGCCTTGGCGATCTCGTCGGCCTTGAAGAACTCGTTGTACTGAAGCGCGTAGCGGACGGCTTCCTGGTAGATGAGCACGTCGGCGATGAGCGGGTTCTTCTGCAGCTTACTGGTGGCGGTGCGGAGCCGTGCCAGCCCGGCCTCGAGCTCGGCGCGGTCGGTCGAAGGCACCTCGATTCCTGGCGGTGGGACGGGCTTCGACGCAGGCTGTGCGGAAAGCAGCGAGGCCGCAAGCGGCAAGACACAGAGCACGCATCTCATCTTGCCGCTATTATCCTACTCTTCGAATGGACTCCTCCGACCAGAGTTTCGTGACGGGCCGCGTGGCGCCTTTCTGCCACTTTCGTCAACGTCGATGGCACAGGAGATCGGCCATTTGGCATCAGGCAGGCAAAGCGCTCGCCCCTCCCTGAAGCCGCAGAATATGGATTTCGTGGCGCAGGCGCTTTCGTCTGCGTTTGCCACTCACGGCTCCAGGAGCGATTACCCGATCACTGCCAAATTATTTAGGCTGCGCAACAATCCGAAGGTATGGCTTGGGCGACTTCCACCCATCGGGATACTTCTGTCTGGCCTCGTCGTCCGTTACCGCGGGCAATATGATGACATCTTCACCAGGTTTCCAATTGACCGGCGTGGCGACTTTGTGTGAGGCCGTAAGTTGCATGGAATCGAGCACCCGCAGCACTTCGTCAAAGTTACGCCCGGTGCTCATAGGGTAGACGAGCATCAGCTTGATCTTCTTATCCGGACCGACCACAAACACCGTGCGCACCGTGGCGTTGGTCGCCGCCGTGCGGCCTTCGGACGTATTTCCCGAGTCGGCCGGAAGCATATCGTAAAGCTTCGCGACTTTGAGTTCCGGGTCGCCAATCATCGGATAGTTCACCCGGTGTCCCTGCGTCTCTTCAATGTCCCCTGCCCATTTTCCGTGGCTGGCCACCGGATCGACACTCAAGCCGATCACCTTGCAGTTGCGCTTCGCGAATTCGGGCTGCAAGCCGGCCATGTAGCCTAGTTCGGTGGTGCAGACGGGAGTGAAATCTTTCGGATGCGAGAACAGAATGGCCCAGCCATTGCCGATCCATTCGTGGAAGTGGATCGTGCCTTCAGTCGTCTCAGCAGTGAAATCAGGGGCTTCGTCGTTGATACGTAAACTCATCTTCTGTCTCCTAGCGATTCAATTGGTTAACACCAGAACTTAGCTCATTGAGGGAGCAGGGTTCAGACGGGCAGCATCCCAAGCCGCAAGACCGTCTGCCATTCTCGATTATACGGATGATCCCATATTCGTGGAGGATGCTGGCCGAGATCGAAATGCGGACTCAGGCAAGCTCCGCCCCCATCGCCAAGATCCGCCCCCAACGCAATCCGATGAAGTGGTTCAGGAAGCTGCTCTTGCCAGCCTTGAATCGTCCCAATATGGCGACGCTGATTTCCTCTTGCTCCACCGCCGCACTTGCGCTCGCGAGAAGGTGGGACAGCGCGGCGATCTCATAGGGCGCCGCCAAATCTGCCGCCAAATCCAGAGCCACCTGAAAAGAAGCGGACGCGGCCATCGGTAACAGCGGGTTTTGTTTAAAAGAATGTCCGGTTTCTAGTGCTGCTGAGTGGATGTTTTGAGTCCTCGAAATCATGGCTCCTCACACGCAGGAGCCATCATTCCCGAGCATGCCCGAGACGGTTGATGGCGGGCTCCATCACCGACGGTCTACCCGGATTATAGCGTCCTTGATTGAAGCGATTGGAGAAGGCGGGCGCGGACATCACTCCTATGCACCAACCCCTTCAGTTGCCGCTAGCTCAGGCCCCGGAATCTCCGCCGCTCCCTGAGCCAGTTCGCCCGCTTCAACCCGCTCGTGCACTCCCGCTCGCCGCGCTTCTTCCTCGCTCATCCGAGTTCCTTTCCAACCGGACCTCCCACTCCAGTTTGAGGCGAAACTCTATTGAGGTGCCAAGACGGCGGTCTCTTTTCCCTGTCTTCTCTGCGTTTTTCTCCGCGCCTTCGCGCCTCCGCGGTGAGATCTCCGCCTGCCCGATGCGGGTAAGATAGAATGAACCGCTTGCAATGTCCAGAACCCATACACCAATTACCGACGACCTTGCCAACTATATCCGCGAAGTGACCTTGCGTGAACCCGAGGCACTTCGCAAGCTTCGCGAGGAAAGCGAGAATCACCCCCGCGCCAGCATGCAGACGTCTCCCGAACAGGGGCAGTTCCTGCACTTGATGGCGCTCGTCACGGCGGCCCGCAAGACCCTGGAGGTGGGAGTCTTCATGGGCTACAGCTCCACCTGGGTCGCCCTTGCGTTACGTTCCGGAGGCAAAGTGATCGCCTGCGATGTGAGTGAAGAGTACACCACGCGTGCGAGACAAACCTGGCGCGAGGCGGGCGTGCAGGATCGCGTGGAATTGCGCCTGGCGCCGGCTCTGGAGTCGCTCGATGGGATGCTCTCGGACGGGCAGGCCGGCTCGTTCGATTTCGCTTTCATCGATGCCGATAAGGGCAACTACGCGAATTATTACGAGCGCGCGATGCAGTTGCTGCGTCCCGGCGGGCTCATCGCCGTCGACAACGTACTGTGGGATGGTTCGGTGATCGATCCCTCCGACCAATCGGCGGACACCGAAGCGATCCGCGCATTCAATCGCAAGCTGCATTCCGATTCGCGTGTGGCGCTCAGCATGGCTACCATGGGGGATGGACTGACACTCGCGTGCAAACTCTGATTCCTGGCCTGTTCCCGTGCTATGCGCCCGGCGACCGGCCTGCCGTGGCCGCTATGGCTGCCTTCCTGGAGCGCGGCGCCGACGTGCGCATCTATCTGGATGAAGGCGAGATTCGACCCGGCGAGGACTTGATCTCGAAAGCGCGCGACGCGCGCACAGCGGAGATCGTCGTGGTGTTCTTTTCAAGGCTATCGATGCCGGCGCGCTGGGCGCGGGCGCAATGGGAGGACGCTCTCGTGAAGGAGCCGGCTGATGAAAATGTGCGCATCGGCTTCGTCCGCTGCGACGATTGTTCGCCGCCCGCGGTCCTTCGTCCCCGTTTTGAATTTGCCGGCCTGCCCACCAAATCTCTGCGCGAATTGAAGCGCTGGGTGCGCCATCGCGAGCCGGCCTACTTTCCTCCCGCGGCGCCTGGATGCTCCGGCGGCGAAGCCGATCTCGAAGTGCTCGGTATCGCACTGGCCGATCGCGCAGGCACCGAGACGGTGGCCGATCTCGGCTTGGCCTTCGAGTTCGTGCGCGCCTATCGCGAGGATTTCGACGAGATTCTCGTGCTGGAGTGCGGCGATCGCAGCGTTACCGCGCTGGCCGGCGATCTGGGAGCGCAACTTGGACTCTCGCTGGAGGGCGATCTCGACAGCAATCTGGAGCGCCTGCGCGAATTCTGTGCGGCGCGGCGCTTTCTGCTCCTTCTGGCGGACGCCGGTACACCCGACGCGCAAGAATTCGCTTTCGGCGGCCGCAGTTCCACGCTGATCGTGACCGGCGGAGGACTCGATCCCTCGCACGACACGCTGCGGCGCGTGCAGCAAGCCTTCGAAAAACCCGATACGTCCGCCAGTTGGGCTGAGCTTTGTGTCCTGGCACGCACCGGCCTGCGCCTGACCCGCGACCAGCGCCGCGTGGCCGAGTGCTACGAGCTGATGCAACTCTGGTACGCCGCGGCCGAGGCTCGAGGCGACCGCAAAGTGTTGGCCGAAGCCTCCCGCGAGATGGCGTGGATTCTGGAAGGCTGGGGCCGCGAAGAAGAAGCACGGCACCTGGAACGCCAGCGCACCGCCGATTTCGAAGACCAGATGCTGCTGCCGTTTTGAGTTTCTATTGCTGCCGCAAAGAAACCATGGGATCGATGCGCGCCGCCTTCCACGCGGGAATCGCGCTGGCCATCACCGCCGCCAGCACCACGAAGATCGGAATCCCCGCAAACGTCAGCGGATCGAGCACGGGCACGCCGTAGAGCAGGCTGGCCAGCCATCGCGCTGCGCCGCCTGCCGCGGCCAGTCCGATCGCCAGCCCTCCTGCCGTGAGCAGCAGACCGCTGCGAACGACCATGACCACCACCTCCCGACGGCCAGCTCCCAACGTCATGCGAACGCCGATCTCCGCGCTTCGCAGCCTCACTGTATATGCCAGCAGACCGTACAGGCCGATCAACGCCAGCAGCACCGCAATCCCGGCGAATGCCGCGAGCAGCACCGTCTGGAAACGCCTGCGCGCCGCGGACCCCGAGATGCGCTGGCGCATTGTCTCCACGTTCGTGAGGGAGATGCCGGGATCGACTTCGCGGACGGCCTGCCGTACTGCCGATACCATGGATTCCGGGGCCAGTGCGGTCTGAATAGCCAGATTGTCACCGAACCACGACGGCTCATACAGCGTTGGCTGGGGACGCTTCTCCAGGCTCGAATGCCGGACGTCGGCGACCACTCCGACAATCGTGGACCATTGGTTTCCCGGCGTTCCACGCTGCACCCGGCCGCCCAATGCGTTTCCGTCTGGGAAATAGGTCTTCGCGAAACCCTCGCTCACTACCACCGATTGCGGAACGCGAAGGGGCTGATCGGGATTGTCGGCCGCCGTCAGAAACCGCCCGGCGACCAACCGCATCTGCATCGCCTGGAAGTACTCTCCCGCGGTGAGGCGTAAGTCAGCCTGCTGATTCGGGCGGTTCGCGTAGCCGTCCACCCGGAATGTCGACGTGCTCTCGTGGTGGCTGAGCGGCAGGACGCTTGTAATTCCCATCACTGTGACGCCTGGCAGCGCCGAAACGCGCGTCACAATTTCCCGGTTGATCGCACTCAGACGTCCGGGCCGCCTCTCAAAGACCAGCTCCGCTGTAAGCGTGGAGGGGGCGAATCCCTTGTCTTCGCCCTGCACCTTGGCATAGCTGCGCAACAGCAGCACCGCGCCGACCAGCAGCACCACAGCGAGTGCGACATTGGCCACGACCAGGCTGGAGTGAATCCGCGACGAACCACCCGGCGTGCCGCGCCCTCCCTGCCGCAACAAGTCGCTCACTTGAACCCGCGCCGCCACGATTGCCGGCAGAATTCCGAACAAGATGCCGGTCGCCACGGAAATTGCCAGGGCGAACACCAGCACGCGACCGTCGAGCGCCGTATCTTCGAAGCGCGGAATATCGCCGGGGTTCAAGCGGACGAGGATTTTCAAGATCGCCACACTGGCCGCCGCTCCCAGCACTCCGCCGGCCGTCGAGAGCAGCAGCGATTCCGTCAGTAACTGGCGCATGAGCCGCGCCTTCGGCGCTCCCAGCGCGCTCCGCACGCCCATCTCGTGTACCCGGCCCGCGGCACGCGCCATCAACAGGCTGGCCACGTTGCCGCAGGCGATCAGCAGGACCAGAATCACCGCGCCCGCGAGTAAGCGCATGAGCGTGCGCACCGGTCCCACCGACGTCTCGATGAACGGCACCAGCAGCGACTCCATCCCTCGCATCTCGGGAAGATTCAGTGGATCGAGGTGCGCTTCGATCGCGGACATTTCGGATTGCGCTTGCGCCAGGCTCACACCGGGACGGAGGCGGCCGATTGCGGCATCGAAGCCCGACATTCGATTCGAGCTTTGTTTAGGGGTCAGAGCCGCGGGAATCCAAACGTCGGTGTGCTTGAGCCGCGCCAGGGCCACCGGGAAATCGGTATCGTGCGGATAGCCAAAATCCTCGGGCATTACGCCGGCGATGCGAAACGAACTGCCGTTTAGCCGCAACTCGCGCCCCAACACGCTTCGATCTGCCTGGAATTGCGAACGCCAAAGGTTATAGCTGATTACCGCGACGCGTTCTTTCGAAGAGTCGTCGTCCTGCGGAACGATGGCGCGGCCCAACAGTGGCGTGGCCTGCAAGGTCTCGAAGAAATTGCCGAGCACCAGGCCAGCGCCAATCCGGACGCCGCCGCCATCGGAGTCGAGCGTCAACATCTTCTGCTGGACCCCCGTGATTTCCGTAAAAGATCGGCTGGATTGCCGCCAGGCGAGGACATCGGCAAAGGATGGCGCCATCTCGCGAGGCAGGCTCGCATAGCGCGGCAGCGGTGTCCACAGGTAGACCAGGCGCTGCGCATCGCCGTAGGGCAGATCGCGAATCAATACGGCATTGATGACACTGAAGATCGTCACCGCCGCACTGATGCCAAGGGCCAGAGCCAGGATGGCGGTTGCGGCGAACGCTGGAGACTTGGCCAGCACGCGAGTGCTGTGGCGGAGGTCCCGCTGCAAGATGAGGAGGTGCTCCTTGGGCGCTGTACGCGCGACGTCGGCAATCAGTTCGAGCCAAAGGAGCAGGCGCGATTCCGTGGCCAGTCTTGAGGCCACGAGGCGCTCCATTTCGGGCGCATACTCCTCTCGAAATTCGGCTGGATACGCCAGCAGCAGCGCGCGATACCATCCGCTCGCGTGAAACGCCATGCAGCCACTATAACGTAACTCGATATAATGTCAAGCGTTCGAGTGGGTCCTGCGCTCCGGGGAACCCGGTATTTTTTCGCACTTTTCCGTGGCCACGGTACGATGACTGGCGCCGATTGTCTGAAACGCACAAAGGGAAAGTCCAACTTATCTACATCGGCGCGAAGGGTCCTCAGCTTCGATCGGCCAAAATGGCCCGATTTGCCGTAAAGGTCCGCTTACTGAGGTAAGGAGCCTTATGCAGACGTGTCCTTTCCATATCCGTGAAGTTCCATCTTCCAGTCCCGTCGTAACGGATCCCACCGACCCGTCACGCCGAACTGTTTTTCCAGAACCTGTCCTGGCCACCCGTAACATCCAGGGAAGCATTATTCCGGGATTCAGTAAGAGCCATCGGCTTCTGGTGTTTCTTGGGGTGAGAGCCAGGGGTGGAGATCTCAGTACTTTCAAGCAATGGCTCAAAGCGCAAATTCCGTTCATCGCTACCGCTGACGAAGTGCTCGCCTTCAACGCCATTTTCAAATCGGCGCGACAACGCCGTGCCCGCGAAGGAACAGTGAAGTCCACCTGGATGAATATCTGCTTCTCCGCTCGCTTTCTGGCGCAACTCAACCCTTCGGCGAAGTCGTTCCGGGATGCCGCTTTCCAGGCGGGCCTGGCACAACGTTCCTCTCTGTTGGGCGATCCCGGGGACGGCCCGTTCAGTCCCGGCAATTGGCTGATCGGCGGACCGCATAACGAACCCGACGCCATGATCATCATCGAAGCCGACGACCGCAACGACATGCTCGACGAGTTCCTGCGGATCCAGGAAACCATCGAAGCCTCGAACCTCTCCAGCGGCGATAGCCGGATCGACGTCCTGTTTACGGATGAGGGAGCCAACCTGCCTGAGCCGTTGACCGGTCACGAGCATTTCGGCTTTTTGGACGGTGTGTCGCAGCCTGGACTCCGCGGTCTGCTTTCGCCCGACCCCACCGATGTGCTTACTCTGCGCCAGAATCCGAACAATCGGGACCTGCCGGAAGATCCTTCGAAACCGCCATCACCTACCAACCAGATCAAGCCTGCACAGGGCAAGCCCGGTCAGGATCTGCTGTACCCCGGAGAGTTCGTATTCGGTTACCCCAAGCAGATCAAGACTTCGGACCCGAATGCCGATGGCCCCAATCCGAATCCTGGCCCCGACTCGCTGCGGGATCCCTTTGGCACCGGTCAGGTAGGGCCGGACTGGGCGAAGGACGGCTCGTTTCTCGTCTTCCGCCGCTTGCGGCAGAATGTCGGCGGCTTTCACCAGTTCCTGCACGACACGGCGCGTGGTCAGAACGTGTCCGACCCGCCCAACGCCAGCGGACCCCGGCTGGTGGGATCGAAGTTTGTCGGAAGGTGGCCCAGTGGCGCTCCCGTCGAGCGGGTTCCCGCCGCCGAGAATCCGGCACTGGGAGACGACGATTGCAAGAACAACAACTTCGAGTTCCAGGGCGACACGGATCCGGTCATCCCCGGGCCGGGCGATCCGCTGGCATGCTCTGACAACGATCCTGTCAACTTCCCACTCGCCAAGGCGGACGCGGACGGCTCGCGGTGTCCGTTCTCGGCGCATATTCGCAAGGCGTACCCCCGCGACGATGGCCCGCTGGACCCGGCCAAGCCGCCGAAGTCCGATCCGGAGTTGAGCGAAGCCGCCACTCAGACTCATCGCCTGCTGCGGCGAGGCTTGCCCTACGGGCCGGTTTCCTCGTCGAGTCCGGACGCTCCGATTCAGGACGATGTCGACCGTGGATTGCAGTTCCTCGCGTATCAGACTTCGATCGAGAATCAGTTCGAATTCGTGATCCGCAACTGGGTGAATGAGCCAAATTTCAAAGAGGCGTTCAACCCGGCTCCCGACGGCACACCGATCCACCAGGGTGGCGGGCACGATCCGATCCTCGGGCAAAATAACAAGCCGGGTGAGAATCGGAAGAGGAGCTTCACGCTGACCATTCCCGATCCCGCGGATCCGACGAAGGTCAAAGCGGTCCAATTGTCAACCAACCAGGACTGGGTGCTTCCGACGGGTGGTGGATACTTCTTTACGCCCTCAATTAGAGCGTTGGAGCATCATCTTACGAAGTGACAGGCAGCGGATCCTTGCCGAATTTCCGTTTGGCAAGGATCCGGCCGGGAGGTTCACAGTCTACTCCGAAAATGTAGGTACTTGCCATCGATGGCAGCGGGCGATTTTTGACGCTGCCGGCGCTTCCACGATGACCTCGAGGAGGAGATCCAGGCCTCTGGAAATGGCAAAGCGACCGAGTGGATCGGCGTGGCTGCCTTCAGAACTCCGACCTTCGGGCGCGAGCCGAGCTCGGTGCTGTCACGTTCGACCCGGAGCGGTACCCGCCCGAACGATTCTGCGGCAAGCAGGCTGGCCACCAGCCTCGTAGGGCAGGCTCAGAAACCCGTCGACTTGCTTATCAAATGTACTTGCCCCGCCGCACTGCGCGTCGCGATAAAGTCTATCGTCCCCACATCGAGCCGATCCGTTGCTGACTCTTCGCCTGAAATTCAAAGCTGGTTCTCATCCCGTTCTTGCGTTCTAAAGCCTCGGGTATCTCCTAGGTAGTACGTTTCGGGCAAAATCCTCTCAAAAAAGGTGAGAAGACCTAATGCTCTGAAAAACTATAGTATGACCCTCACGGTTTTGGTGGTATCCGCCGATGTACAGGTCAGGTATGCGAACGCAGGTTCATATAAGGATCACTTTCCAGCCATGGGTCGAGAGGCACGCGCGCCAGATCCAGGATCCCGTCGAGAAACTTCGGTACCTGCAGGCGGCCGCCGCCCCGACCGATCCGGCCAAACACCGCGCCCGCATAGGCTTCCGGCTGTCGTCACTGGTTCTGATGCTGACCACGGCGTCGTTCTTCGCGGTCCGGGCGAAGGTCCAAGTGGAGCCTCTACCTCTATACGCCCGACAGATCCCGCCGCCCATGCCAGTGCGGGAGATGCCGGTAGAAAGATTTCCGGACGTGTGGCAAGTGGATTCTGCCAGGGAATTCGAGACCTACAGCAACGGATTGCGCATCGATAATCGCTATGCCATCAGCAATCATCCGCGGTCGTATCGGATCTTTCCTTTAGGCCGGCCGGACAGCGGTTCGGAGACTCGATATACGCAACCAGTGGGCATCGTTTTCCATACCACCGAAAGCGAGCAGGAACCGTTCGAACGAAGCCACAACGGCGTGTTGAAAAAGGCGGCGGAATCACTGGTGGAGTTCGTTCGTCATCGCCGGTGCTACAACTTTCTCATCGATCGCTTTGGCCGCGTGTTTCGGATCGTCGTGGAGAGCGACGCCGCACAGCATGCCGGCTATTCCGTCTGGTCGGATGAACAATGGCTGTACGTCGATCTGAACGAGAGTTTTCTCGGTGTCTCGTTTGAAGCCCGGACTGAGCCGGGGCAGGAAGAACCGAGCATCAGCCCGGGACAGGTGCGGGCGGCATCGATGCTGATCGAGATGCTGCGAAGCCGTTATCGGATCTCGGTGGCGAATTGTGTGACCCACGCAGAGGTTTCGGTCAATCCTGCGAATATGCGGATCGGATTCCACACTGACTGGGCGTCGAGTTTCCCCTTCGAGGAATTGGGATTGCCGAACAACTATGCACTCCCGCTTCCGGCGCTCGTAGCGTTCGGCTTCGAAGCCGATGACGAATATCGCAGGGTAGGAGGCGCACGATTGGAAGGAGGTGTCCAACTTGCTGAGGACCTCTTGCGCCGGCGCGCGCTTGAACGCGGGCAGAGCCTGGCGGTCTACCGGCGCGGATTGCAGCGGACCTATCACGAGTATTTTCATCGCGGCGGAGAGGTCAGCGGGGTCGGACGGGTGGTGGGTGCTCCGTAAAGGCATGGTCACAGAAGAGGCTTGAGGTCGCTTGCTTTGGTTCCGCGGATGGCAACCAACCATCGCGTTTGCGGCGAGCTTATTAGCCGCGATTAGGAGAGGAGCACTACAGTGCCTAACGCCCTTCGTAGCGGCTCAATTGGGGCGGCCGCGCATCCGGTTCCAACAGGATCGTGGTGCGGTCGGGATAGATGCGCAGAAGTTTCTCGTCCTCTTCCGGGCCGAGATCTCGTGCCCAGACCACTCTCGCCGTGTTCAAATCCGCCAGGTTGTACACCCATTCGTCTTGAAACATGTGCTGGGGAGTGTAGCGGACCAGAACCAGAAGCTTGCCCGGAATCCGGTCTAGTTCGCGAGCCACTAAAATGCGCCGTGCCGGGTTTTGATGGTTCAGCGAGTCCCATACCTCATACTGCCTCGCGGACTGCGAGATTGCCGTGTCCTCGGCAATGTGCATGCCGTACCAGAACAGAAACTGCGCGAAGCAGATCAGGATGATCAGCCCGGCAGCCTCCTTTCCGGCGGGATGGGTGTGGATACGGATCGTGGCGATCTGCTGGAGGCCCGTGACGCACACGAGAAGGAAGAGACACGTTACCGCCGCGACGTAGTGAAACTGGAAAGCGGGAAAGAAATTGGTCCCCAACGCGAAGATCGATAGTGTGAGAGCCGCCCATACGAAACGGTACTCCTGCAAGCGCGCGAAGAAAGCGAGCAAAGCAAGGTAGAGAGGCGGGAGAAAGAAGAATCGATAATACCGAATGCGAAATTCCAGGCGCTGAAAATACGTGCCGAGGGTCTCCGGCCCTTGGGCAAAGGACACCTGCATCTTGTAGTCCATGGCTTGTTGCGGCGTCAGTCGCCGCTGTGGGACGGCATTCGATTCAAACGTCAGCGCCGCCGGCACTCCGTATTGCAACTGGCTGAGCCTTTCGGGAACTGTCGTCCAGTTGCCCGTCACCATGCGGTTTTGGAGAAGCGTAAGAAGGACTGCCGGTAAAAAAGCCACAAAGGCCACACCGGCGAGCCTCGCCAATGGTCGAATCCGTTTCCGCTCTCGCAAGACCGGCAGAAAAAAAAGCCCCGCCGAGACCACCAGAAACAGCGACTCGAATGGCCGGGTGAGCAGGTGCAAGCCGAGCCCCGCACCCAACAGCACTGCGTCTCGTGGCCGCCCCTTGGCGATCATTCTCGGCAGCGCGCCGAACACCAGGCATCCCGCCGCAGCCGTCAACGCTCCTCCCCAGTAACTATTCGCCCAGGTGTTCAGCGGGCCGAATTCAATTACCGCGAACAGCCCACCCAGGAGAGCCCAGGCGGGAGTCGTCCAGCCGCGCAACATCCAATAAGAGAGCGCGCAGAACGCGCCCACCGCCATCAGCACCCCCGCCCACGGTAGGCCGAACAGACTCCATCCAATCGCCATCGCGAGTCCCTGTCCCAGGGGGTAGATGGAGCTGTACGTGGGCTCTTGCAGCACGAAAAAAGTCTCGAAGAACTGCGGCATCGCGAGCGGCGGATTCGCCAGGCGGAAATGGCGCAAGGTGTCCGCGACCAGCAGATGAGAAAACTCGTCGTACACATCGGGAGTCGGCACCGGGTGATGCTTCAACAGAGCCAACCGCAGGCCCACGGGGAGCAGCGCCAACAGCAGCATGCACCAGAAAGTCCGCTGCGCGAAGCGGTCGACCATCGGCTCGATCCACGGCCGCCAGAGCACCGCGGCCGTCACGAGCAATACGGCAAACGCCAATTCCAGGAAATCGGTGGGACCGAAGCCGATCGGATTGTGCCCAGGCAGCAAGGCGCGAAGAAGATAGGACCACATGCCGATCCTTCATTCTCCCAAACGCCATGGCCCCAATTCGGTCAATGTTGACGGGAAACTCTTGTAAGTGATTGAAAGTGCAAACAGCCCCCGTCGCACTCTGACGGGCGCCCTTGCGGCGATCACAGCGTCAGATACAGGGAACCGTCTTCGGAGCTGAGTTCGATGCCCGCGGCCTGCGTTGCCTCCTGCAGTGCGCGATCCAGCATCACGATCGGATCCGGACCGTCCGCCAGCCGGCGTAACAACCCCTCGCCCTTCCTGGGACCGGCGGAAAACACAATCTTCAAGCCGCGGCGCTTACACCGCACCGGAGTTCCGTCCTCCAGCTTGGTGCACATGGATTTGAGATACGTATCCACATAGTGCACCCCGATACCCGACTTGTCGTTGGTGAACTCCGGCAGCTTCTCGCGCGCCGCTGGATTTATGTCACACAGCTTGGTTTTCATATTTCAGATACCGATCCATTGCCTGTCGAAAAGCCCGTATGTGGCCGGGCGTGCTGCCACAACATGCACCGATAATTCTCGCGCCGGCTTCCAGGAGCGGCGCCACTCCCCCTACCATCTCTTCCGGCGTTTCGTCGTAAATTACTTTGAGATTGATCAACTTGGGCTGTCCGGCGTTGGGTTGTACCATAACCGGCAAACTGGTGACCCGGCGATATCGCTCCACCGCCTGGCGGGCCCGTTCCATGTCCATGCCGGTGCCGCAGTTCAGGGCCACGATATCCACTCCGCGCGCCTCCATGAACTCCGCCGCCCGCTCGGGATCGACCCCCATCATGGTGCGGAAGGTCGAGCCGTCGAGTGTCACGTCATAGGCCATCGACCCGATGATACAAGGCGCACCCGCCAACTTCGCGGCGCCGATGGCCAATCCTAACTCTTCGAGTGAGGTCTGCGTCTCGACGATCACCGCGTCCGCGCCCGCATTCACCAGTGCCGCGGCTTGTTCTTCAAACGCGGCACGCACATCCGACTCCACAAAGTCGCCATACGGCTCCATCAATCCGCCGAATGGTCCAATGTCGCCGATCACGTATCCGCCGCTGCGCCCGAACGCTTCGCGCGCGATCTCGACACCGGCACGATTGATGGCCTCAACGTTGCCGGACTGGGAATGGCGATTCAGCATGATGCGCGAAGCACCAAAGGTGTTGGTGAGAAGGCAATCCGATCCCGCCTCGGCATAGCGGCGCTGGATCGCCAGCACGCGTTCCGGGTGTGTCAGGTTCCACGCCTCGCCGCAACTGCCCTGCTCGAGACCGGCGAACATCAGTTGGGTGCCCATCGCACCGTCACCGACAAGCGGGTGCTCCCGAAGGGCTTCGAGCAAACTCTTCATAGCTGTTTCTCCTGATGGGAGAGCGCGTAATGGATGGTTTCCAGGACGATCCCCCACTTGTGCCGGCGGCTTTCCGGCTCGCAATAGCAGCCCGGAGCACATTCCGTTCGCTGCCACTCGAGGGCGGCGCTCAGCGGCTGCCCCAGCAACGGTTTTTCATTCGCGATGGCCTCCGATAATTGCTGCGGATTCTCCAGAAAACGGCACATGTAGGTGTGCCCGGTATCGCCCGGCGCCGGGGCGCAACTTTGTTCGCGGATCCGGTAGTTGTCTCGCGGGTCGAGCGCCACAAAGTAGTGATACGTCATCGGACGGCCCATGTTTGTGCAGGTGGTGCCTTCGTAACGGAAGATCGCCTCGATGGTGCCGTCCTCGCGCCTCTGGAGCGACAGACGCTCCTGCGCCCAGCGCCTCAGCGCCTTCATCTTGATGGTGTAGCGCACCTGGTGGCGCGGGCGGACCGGCGCGGTGCCATTGCCTGCAATGAAGTGAAAGGTCTCCGCGCGACCGTGAACAGGCCCAATCGCAGCCACATCGCGATTCGGTACGCGCCGATACTGGCAGCCGACGTACAAACAGCTTTCGCAGGGAATCAATTCCGTCAGACGGCGGACCTGCTCTGTGTGCCGCGTGAATCCGAAGACCGACAGTTGCGACTTTTTGGGACGCAACGCACCGGACGGGAGAGCCTCCAGACGATCGGGCAGACCTCGCTCCCCTGACATGCCGATCAGTTCGAGGAGCCGCCCCTGCTCGCCAATGTCCCACTGCGGGTAGCCGGGGCTGTAGTGCGGAAGTACCGCCATTCCCTGCTCCTCGGCCCACGCGCAAAGACGGGCGCCGGCCATCTGGTTCAGATGCTCGACCACCGCCGAGCCGTAGACCTCCAGGAAGAAATACTCGTCTGGCTTGCCTTCTTCCCAGAGCCGCTGCGCCTCCTGTTCGAGCGCATCGCCGGCACCCGCCGCCACTAGAAAGACACCGTGCGCGCCGGCCTTTTCCAGCTTCTCCTGCAATGGCTTGCTATGGAAGGAAACGCGCTCGAGTTGAATGCCATCGCCATTCATCACCACATCGCCGACCTCTCGCGCGTATGTCCAAGGCCGCCCGTGATGGGCATACCACTCACGAGCCCAGCGGGACAACTCGAGGGCGCGCTCGCTACAGTCGTGATCCGGCGGATATCCCAGCAGGCGCCGATACTCGGCAGGCTGTACGTTCACCTCGGGGGCGGTATCGACGATCTCGATCATCCCTCAACCTGGTGAAGCGATTCGACGGGCTTAAATTGGCAGCCCTCCACGAAGAAGTCGAAGAAGTCCGGGTGCGTCTCGAGCCGGCAATGCTCCACCCGTTTCACAAGCTCTTCGAGTTCGCGCCTCCTGGATCGCGAAAGCAGCGCCATCGAGGCGCCTTCCATCGCGGCATTGCCCACCTGCACCACGCGCGAGTTTGGCAGATCGGGAATCAGGCCGATGCGCCGCGCGGCCTCGACGTTCAGATGCCTGCCAAAGCCGCCCGCAAGGTAGAAGCGATCGACCTCGCCAAACGACAGTCCGTAATTGCTGAAGACCACGTGGAGCCCGGCGACGTTGGCGCCCTTGGCCTGCGCCAATTCGTTGACATCGCTCTCCTGAAAGAAGATGTCGCCAGGTACATCCAACACGATTCGCTCTCGATCGGCGCTAAAGCGCCCGAGGTCATTCATTTGTCCGGTACGCAACAACTCGCTCAGCAGTGCGATCAGTCCCGACCCGCAGATACCTTCCGGTGCCCCCCCGCCAATCACGCGAAGCCGGCAAGTGCCGTCATCGTCAAGGACCACATCTTCGATCGCGCCGTCCAGTGCCGGCATCCCGCACGAGATCGCCCCGCCCTCAAACGCAGGGCCAGCCGGACAAGACGCCGCCAGCACGCGATGCCGGTTTCCCAGGATCAATTCGGTGTTGGTGCCGATGTCCATAATGGCAACCAGGCGGTCTTCGTGGGCCAAGTCCATGGCAAGCATGCACGCAGCGGCGTCGGCGCCCACATGTCCGCTGATAACCGGAGCCCCATAGACGCGCGCCTTCGGGTGAATCGGCAACAAACAGCGACGGCCGGTCTCCACCAGCGCGGTAGAAGCGCGCTTGCCTCCGGCCATTTCGATTTCGGTGATCGACCGGTACGGGTTCTGCCCGATCGAATAAACGCTCTGGCGGAAGAACAGGTCGCGCATGGTGGAGTTGCCCACCACGACCATTTCGTAGATGGTTTTAGGGTCGACCGGAAGCTCTTCGATCGCGTGGGTCAGGTACCCGGCGAGCGTGCGGCGCAGCAGTTTGCCGGGATGGTCGGAATCGTACTGGATGCGCGACATCACGTCCGACCCGCCAAAACGCTGGGGATTTTCGAGGGATGCGTCGGCGATCCACTCGCCCGTCTCGAGATTGAACAGCCGCAGCACCACGGTGGTAGTGCCCAGGTCCATCGCAAGCCCATAGATCGGGCCGTGGGAGCGTTCGATTTCGATTCCGTCGATGAGGATTCGGTCGCCTTCGCGCACAACAGCTGGGTCGAGACGGAGCGGCTCGCCGCTGAGCGGTAGGCCGAGAGCGTGACGTTCGATGCGCATCTGCCCACGCCGCATGGTGTGGCAACGGACGGCTCCCTGGGCGGCGACGATGCTGCACTGGCAGGAGAGGCGGAAATTGCCCCGGAGGTGGCGCTCGGAAATGGTGCGCTCGGAGAGAGCAGACATGCCCTCGGTGACCTCGACTACGCACTCCTTGCACTTTCCCTGTTTCAGGCACGAAGTCGGCACAGGGACACCTAGAGTTTGGGCGCAATCGAAGAGGGTCGGATTGCCGATAGGCCCTGTTGTCCGTCCGTTAATGGTAAGCGTTACCGCCATTTACGAGAGGTTCCTGCTCACCTGATGTATTTAGTTTCATAGTACAACAATATTGAACAAACGAAGTCCCAATCTTCGGATGGTATACTAGGCTGGAGGTCCGGGGCTGTAGCTCAGTTGGTCAGAGCGTCTGGTTTACACCCAGAAGGTCCACAGTTCGAGCCTGTGCAGCCCCACCACTCACCCCATTTGATTTCAATTGCTCGACGCTCTCCTTCGTATTTCCTCGGGTCCATGTTTACTCCGGCTTTCAGAATGTGTGTCAAACAGGAACCGCTCCATTTTCTCCTTCACGCCCTCCAGGTCCCGATCCGAAACAATGTTGTAGCGGGTCGAGTGTTGTAGCGGGTCGAGTCCGCCCAAGCCTCGAAGGGTGATAAACCGTGCAAGCAACTGCCGAGGCGAAACGAGGGACAATCTCGAAAAGAGGCTTGACACCGACACGAACGCCACGAACCGGCGCTTGTTTCGAATCCCCGCGCGGTGGTATGCTGCCGGAGGCAATTTTCAACTGGAGGCAAGAAGTCATGCGTGTGCTCATCGCGGCCATGGGAGTGCTGATATTCACCGGTGCCGGATTCGGACAGACGAAATCAAAAAACCTGGTGGACCTCGAGATGATGACGTGGCCGGAGCTGAAGCAGGCGCTCCAGGACGGCAAGACCACCGCGCTCATCTACAACGGCGGCACCGAAACGCGCGGCCCGCAGAACGTCAATGGTGGCCACACGCTGATGGCTCATGCGACTGTCATTGCGATTGCGGAGAAACTCGGAAATGCGATCGCCGCGCCTGTCCTGCCGTTCTCGCCGAACAACGCGAATGCCAATCTGCCGGGCACCATCGGGCTGACGGCGCCGATCTTCGCGTCGGTCAACGAACGCGTCGCCGAACAGATGATCACCAACGGATTTAAGAATGTCGTGCTGATGGGCGATCACGGCGGCGGCCAAAGCGAACTCGCCTCGGTGGCCAAGAAGCTCGATGAGAAGTACGCGCCGCAAGGCGTTCGCGTGGTCTATTGCGACGAGGTCTACGAGAAGGCCAACGGCGATTTCGACAAGTACCTGGAAGCGAATCATATGCCGGTAAGCTCGCACGCGGGCATTCCGGATACCTCGGAGATGCTGTATCTGGGCGGCGATAAGGGTTGGGTCCGCAAGGACCTCGTCGCCACCGCCGTGGGCGATCCCGTCCGCAAGCCGGGCGAGCCGCGTGATCCCAACGCCAAGCGAGTGAACAACGGAATCACCGGCGACGCGCGTCCCTCCACGCCTGAACTGGGGAAGAAGATCTTCGATATGAAGGTGGAGTACGCGGTGAATCAGATCCACCGCCTGCTCGCGCCAGGCACTACCGGACACTAGCGATGGGCGCTATTCCGCGCGAATTGCATCCATCGGATTGGCGCGCGCAGCTTTAGCGGCAGGGCGCCAGCAGCCGAGCAATGTAGCCGCCACGATGGCGGCGAATGCCAAGGCGTAGGTGAGCGGGTCTATGGGCGAGACGCCATAGATCAATCCTCGCAGCCATCGCGAAACCGCGAGCGCGGCGGCGAAGCCGAGCAGTAATCCCACGCCCATCAAAGTCAGCCCTTCACGCTGCACCATCCGCATGACCTCGCCGGAACTGGCGCCGAGCGCCATGCGAACGCCCAGCTCGCGCGAACGGCGCGACACCGAGTACGAGATCACGCCATAGATTCCCACCGCGGCCAGCAGCAGAGCCAGCGCCGCGAAGATCGCCGCCAGCACCGCCGTAAAGCTGGCGGGTCCGCGTGCCGATTCCACGTAGGCCTCCATGCCGCGCACGTTCGAGATCGCCATGTTCGGATTGCGCCTGGCCAGTTCTTTGCGGATGGCCGGCACCAGCGCCAGCGGATCTCCGGGCAATCGCACCGCGAAGTTCAACGGAGATCGCGGGCTCTGCGCGAAAGCGAAGTAGACTTCTGGCCGCACCTGCTCGGATAGTGAATGATTGCGCACGTGCTCCACTACGCCCACCACCTCGGCCCAATCGGGCTGGAAGCCATTGGGCACGGTGTGCTCGGCAAAGATCCGCTTGCCCAGAGCGGACTCGCCGGGCCAGGTCTTGCGGGCCAGCAGGTCGTCGACGATCACCACGCGGCGCCCGCCGGAGCGATCTTCGCTATTGAAGAAACGGCCTTCCACCAGGCGTGTGCTCATGGCGCGAAAGTAGCCAGGAGTGACGCAACGGTAGTCCGCAATCATGCCGGCGGCCTGTGTCTCCGATAAGCCTTCAGGCCGATACGCGCTGTACCAATTCGCGAAACCTCCCAATGGTATGTGCGACGTGGCGCCAACCGCCTCCACGCCGGGCAACGCGGCGAGCGACGCTTCCCAGTCCTTCACCCAGTTGAATAAGGCATCTTCGGAGGATACGGGTGGCAAGCGCAACTGGAACGTCAGCACCTGTTGCGCATCAAAGCCGGGTCGCACCGCGCGCAGATTGGCCAGTGTGCGGATCATCAGCCCGGCGCCGATCACCAGGACGAATCCCAGCATTACCTCGCCGACAATCAGGGCCGCGCTCAGGCGGCGACGCGCCGGGGCTGCGGACCAACTGCCCTCACGCAGGTTCTCCATCAACTCCAGGCGCGTGGATTCCCACGCGGGCGCCAGCCCGAACACCATCGCCGATCCCAGCGTCACCGCCGCCACGAAGATCAGGACCGGCCAGTTCAGCCCCACGTTTCGAATCTGCACCAGGTAATCGGTGCGCAGACTCAGCAATGCGCGGACGCCGGCCCATCCCAGGGCGACGCCCAGGATCGCGCCCACGCCGCACAACGTCAGGCCCTCGAGGAAGAGCTGGCGCAAAATGCGTCCCCGGCCCGCGCCCAGTGCGGTGCGCAGCGCCATCTCCCGGCGCCGCGCGCTGGCGCGCTCGAGCAGCAGATTGGCCACGTTCACACACGCGATCAGCAGGACGAGTCCGGCCCCCGCGAACAACGCGAGGAGCGCGGGGCGAATCTCACGGACGGCGTCCTCCTGCATGGGGGCGAGCGTAAGCGTCATGTTCTCCTCCCCCAATGCCGTATACGCGGAGCGGATCTGCGAGGCTACGCTATCGAGATCGTCCTGCGCCTGCGCTCTTCCGATGCCTGGTTTGAGGCGCGCCACCACTCGCAGATAATAGAGCGTCACCGGCTGCTTGTAGAAGAAGCGATCGAAGGGGACGAAGGCCTGCACGTCCATCGCGACATTCGATTCCGAAGAGAAATAGAGCTGAAATCCTGCAGGCATCACGCCCACGACGGTAGGATTGCCGCCCTGCATGGGCACAGTCTTGCCGACGATTTGCGGGTCACCGCCGAAGCGCCTCTGCCACAGGCCGTAGCTCAGGACGATGGTGTGTTCGCCGAAGGCAGAGTCGGGAGCGAAGACTCTGCCGAGCGCCGGAGTGACGCCCAGCAGCGACAGGAAGTTCGGCGTCACCTGGGCGACCTTGACCTGCTCGGGCTCCTCGCCTCCGATGAAGGTGCCGCTGCCGACCCAGATGGCGCCCACGTCCTGCAGGGTTCGGCTGCGCTGTCGGATCTCGCGGTACGCGATCGTGGAGGTGGGAGCGTGTGGGGCGCCGGTCTTCTGAAAGCTCGACCAGATGAGCGCGAGTTGCTCCGGGCGGTCGTAGGGCAGCGGCCGCAGCAGCACCGCGTAGACCACGCTGAAGATGGCGGTGTTGGCGCCGATTCCCAGTACCAGGGTCAGCAGCGCCACGGCGGTGAAGCTGCGGCTCTTCCACAGGGTGCGCCACGCGTAGCGGAAATCGTGCCCCAGGGAGTTCAGCCGGATGCCGGCATACTGATCGCGCACACTCTCTTTGACCTGCTCCATACCTTCGTCCTCCAGCAACGCTGCACAGGCGCGCAACTCTTCGTCGAGTTCCGACTCCATCTGCCGCCGGCGCGCCGTGAATCGCCAGAATTGTTTGGCTTTCGACGTCCAGACCATCGCAGTCTCATTCGCCTTCCAGCACCTGGGTCATGGCGAGGAAGACTCTCTGAAAGTTCCGCTTTTCGGCCGCGAGTTGCGATTTACCGGACCGGGTGAGCGTGTAGAACTTTGCGCGGCGCCCCTCTTCGGTTTCGCCCCAGTGGGACGCGAGCCAGCCCTTGCCTTCGAGGCGGTGCAGTGCGGGGAAGAGCGATCCGGCCTTGACGATAAAGACGCCGCTGGTGACCTGGCGGATCCGCTCCGCGATGCCGACTCCGTGCATCGGTCGCAGATCGACGGTCCGCAAAATCATCAGATCGAGCGTGCCGGGCAGAACTTCCACGGATTTGTTCATAGAGATTAACGATATAGCCTATCGATATTGAAAGCCTATACCGATACGCGAGAAGTGTCAAGGGTGACGTGGCGCAAACATTCCTGTTTGCCGCGTCGAGACTCATCTCGACGCTTTTCGCGTGTCCGCTCATTCCGACGCCACGAAGTGACTTCGACGCTGCCATGCGTCTACTTAGTTCGGAGCGCAGGGGGATTTGGTGGCGTCCCGAAAGCGTCGAGATGAGTCTCGACGCGGCAAAGAAGAGTCTTTGCGCCACGACGTAAAATAGAGGGATGGCATTCATAAGGTCTCTGTGCTTGATGTTGGCGCTCGCTGTGGCGGCGATGGGCCAGGGCGGAGTTACCGTCGACCAATTGGTGAGCTTCATCAAAACCTCCATCCAGTCCAAGCAGGACGACAAGAAGATCGCCGAACAAGTGCAGAAGATCAGACTGAGCAACCGGCTTGATGCCAAGACAGTGCAGGACTTGCAGCGTGACGGAGCCGGCCCCAAGACCGTCGCCGCCTTGCAAAAGCTCAGCGAGGCATCGGCCACCCTGCCGGCCGCCGCGCCACCGCCGCCCCCTTCTACTCCGTCAGAGATACCGCCCCCCAGCCCCGCGGAATTGCGCGCCATCTTGAACGAGATCCAGCACAAGGCGCTCGATTACACCGAGAGCCTTCCGAACTACATCTGCTCGCAGTACACCAAACGATTCGTCGATCCAACCGGCACCGAGAGCTGGCGCCTGGCGGACACCATCCTGGAACAGCTTTCCTACGTCGACCACCAGGAACACTACATCGTGAAGATGCACAATGATACGCCGGTGACCAACAACATGACGCACGACCAACTCGGCGGGGCCAAGTCCTCGGGCGAGTTCGCGTCCATTCTGCGCACCATCTTCGATCCGGCGACGCAAACCGAGTTCACCTGGGAGCGTTGGACCTCGCTGCGTACGCAGGATAACGTTTTGCGGCCGGCTTACGTGTTCAATTTTCGCGTGACCCAGCCGCGCTATAGCATCCTGCACGAGGGGTCCAAGCGGACGGTGACCGTCGGCTTCCATGGCGAGGTGTTCGCCGACCGCGAGACCAAAGCCGTCATGCGCGTGAAGATGCAGTGCGACAACATTCCGCCCGACTTCCCGATTCAAAATGTCAGCCTGGTTCTCTACTACGACCTGATCGATATTTCCGGCCAGACGTTCGTGCTGCCGCTCCAGTCGGAGGTGCGCTCGCGCGAAGGCAAGTACCTGGCTCGCAACGAAGTGGGCTACCACTCGTACCACAAGTACAGTGCCGATGCGAGCATCAGCTTCGGCGCGCCCGAGGACATCCCGCAGGAAAAGCTCCAGGAAGTGCCGCCCAAGAAGAAGCAGTGATCCAAGCGTTGCGATCTACACTGAGAAGATGATCGTCCTCGCCTCCCAGTCTCCGCGCCGCGCCGACATCCTGCGCCAGGCGGGGATCCCGTTCGTCGTCCGCGTAGCGCCGGTAGACGAGACGCCGCTGGCAGGCGAATCGGCCGAGGACTATGTGTGTCGCGTCGCGGAGATGAAGGCACAAGCAGCGGTGTGCGGACCGGAGGAGGTCGTGCTCGCCGCGGACACGACGGTGGTCGTCGACGGAGAGATTCTGGCGAAGCCCGAAGACGATCGCGACGCGCGCCGTATGCTCACGATGTTGTCGGGACGCCGCCACGACGTGCTGACGGGCGTCTGTCTGCGGCGGGGCGGGGAAGTGGTCCGCGATTGCGCCTCGACGGCGGTCTGGTTCGTGCCCATGAGCGAGGGCGAAATCGAAGAGTATGTTGCCAGTGGAGAGCCTTGCGACAAGGCGGGAGCGTACGCGATTCAGGGCCTCGCATCGAAGTACGTCGAGCGGATCGAGGGCTGCTATTACAATGTTATGGGCCTGCCGGTGTCGCTGGTCTATCGCCATTTGCAGCGGCTTTGACGTTGATCACGTGGCACGGAGACTCTTCTCCGCCGCGTCCCGACTCATCGGGACGCTTTGCGGCCGTCCACTACTCTTGAAAGACGCGCGATGTCAAAATTCGAAATCACCTACTGCCAGCGGACTTCGTAGACGCCCGAAAAGCGTTCGTCTAAAGTTCGACGCGTCAGGGTCGAAAACAGGAGTCCTTGCGCCACGCAGAGCCGCTATCATCGTGAGATGGAAATCGAACGCTTGCACGAGCACAGCGTCACGCTCCGTGCTGATGAATGGGAGTTTCTGATCACCGTGCTCCGAGCATCCACCAGGATGCTGAATTCCCTACTCGCCCTGCAGCGCTCCCTGCCGGACGCCATCGACCTGCCGATCACCGGCGACGCCGTCGCCAAGGTCAGCGCCATGGCCGACCGCATCGCCGCTCAGCTCACGGATTGATCTCGATCGCCGTCCCGTCCGGCACCATCTCCCAAATCTCGTCCATCTCTTCATCCGTGACCGCGATGCAGCCGCGGGTCCAATCCGTCGCCAGGTGCTCTTTCCCGAGATGCCCCTCTCCATTGCGCAGACCGTGGATCATGATGTCTCCGCCCGGGTCGACGCCGCGTTCCACTGCACGTGCGCGGTCGTTTTCATCCGGGTACGAGATGTGCAGCGAAAGGTGATAAGCGCTCTTGGGATTCCGCCGGTCGATGATGTACCGGCCTTCCGGCGTTTTGCAGTCACCCTCCTGGCACTTCGGACCCTCGGGACTCTGTCCGAGCGCGATGCGATAGCTGCGCAACACCGACTCGCCGTGCAGCAGAAGCATCTCGCGCCGGGACTTATTCACGATCACGCGATCCACTCGAATTACGCCGCATTGCCTGGGCATTCTTCCGGCAGTATAGCCTGTCAGAAACGGCCCGTTATGCACTACACTCAATCGTGGTCATCCGTAACGCTCTGCTTTTGCTCCTCGCGCTTTGTGCCGCTCTCGCCGCCCAGACGCCCGCTCCGTGGAAATTCGCCGTCTCCGGCGACTCGCGAAATTGCGGCGACATCGTGATGCCCGCCATCGCCGCGGGCGTGCGTCAAAATCAGGCGGAGTTCTACTGGCACTTGGGCGACTTCCGTGCCATCTACACCTTCGACGAAGACTTGGTGCCGCCCGCCAGCCTCAATCTGCCTACGAAGCCGCTCAACATCATCGACTATCTGACCGGCGCCTGGCCCGACTTCATCGCGCATCAACTCGACGCCTTCGGCACCCTCCCGATCTTCCTCAGCCCCGGCAACCACGAGACCATCCCGCCGGCCACGCGCGAAGCCTACCTCCTTCAATTCGCCGACTGGCTGGACGTGCCCACCATCCGCAATCAACGCCTCCGTGACGATCCCACCGACCACAAGCTGCGATCCTACTACCACTGGATCGACCGCGGTGTCGATTTCATCGCCCTCGATAATGCCTCTCGCGATCAGTTCGATCTCGACCAGCTCAAATGGCTGCGAGACGTGGTCGGGCGGGACGCGGCTTCGCCCGAGGTGAAGACGATCGTCGTCGGCATGCACGCGGCGCTTCCCGGGAGCGTCGGGTTCGCCCACAGTATGAGCGACTCGGCGCAAGGCGATGTGAGTGGACGCCAGGTCTATCAGGGCCTGTTGCAGGCGCGAGATGTGGCGCACAAGAACGTCTACGTGCTCGCCAGCCATTCGCACTTTTACATGGAGGACGTGTACCAGACCGATGTGTGGAAGGGGCATGTGCTGCCCGGATGGATTGTCGGAACTGCCGGCGCGGTCCGCTACCGCCTGCCCTCCGGTACGGTACCCGGACCGAAAGCCATGACCGATGTCTACGGCTACATGATCGGCACTGTCGCCGCCGATGGGACGATCAGCTTTTCCTTCCAGAAACTCAGCGTGGACGATCTGCTGCGTGCGAACCAGGGACGCCTCCCGGAGTCCCTCGTGCATTGGTGCGACGAACAGAACAAGCAGTAGTCGGGCGGCTCAGACCACCACCATCTTGCCCACCCCGTCGCTATAGGACTCCGCGATCGCGAAAGCCTCTGCGATCTTGCTGAGAGGGCGGGTGTGCGTGACCAGGGGAGCGAACCACGCGGTCCTTTCCACCAGCATCTGCAGCGCTGCTTCGGACTCGTGCAGTGACCGTCGCACGTTGAAAATGGCCAGCTCTTTGCGGCGCATGGGCGAGACTTCGAACGGCACAAAGGATTCGGAGTGAATGCCGGTGATCACCAGCCGTCCCCCATTGCGCGCCGCCTGGATTCCCAGGTTGGTTGTGTGTTCCTTGGCCGCGCAGTCCATCGCGCAATCCACGCCGCGATTGCCTGTATCCGCGAGAATCTGCTTCACCACGTCGATTTCAGCGGGATCGAGAACGACGTCTGCGCCCATGTGGCGTGCCAGTTCGCGACGGTGCGCCACCGGGTCGACCGACCAGATGCGGCCGGAGCCCGCCACCTTGAGGCAGGCGATGGTCAACAGCCCGATCGCGCCGGCGCCAAACACCACAACGGTCTCGCCGGGTTGTATTGCCGCGAACGGCATCGAATGCAGCGCGACCGCCAGCGGCTCTACGACGGTGGCAAGCTCCAATGACAGGCTCTTGGGGATGGCCAGCAGATTGACCGCGGGCAGGTTCACGAACTCACGGAAAAAGCCTGGATGCCCCACCGTGCTTAAAAAACGGATATTGGCGCAAATATTGTGGCGCCCGGCGCGGCAGTATTCGCAGTGGTAGCAGTAGATCGCTGGCTCCAACGCCGCACGGTCCCCTGGCGCCCATCCGGTGACGCCCGCGCCGGTCTTCACCACCGTGCCCGCGGGTTCGTGTCCCAGCACCATGGGGTAGACGCACGGCGTGTCGCCTACCGCGCCTTCAGAATAGGAGTGCAGGTCCGACCCGCAGACGCCGGTCGCGTCGACGCGCACTTGAATTTCCCCCGGTCCGGGGTCTTCGACAGGGCCTTCCACTACGCGGAATTCCCGACGGCCAATCAGTTCGGCAATGAGCATGTTCTGCAGCCATTGTAAAATAGCCGTACATGCTGAATTTCCGCCAGTTCGAAGCTGGTCCCGATCCCTTTGGCCGAAAGTTCCAGGTCTTCTTCAAATGGCTGCAGACTGCCATCTCGATTCGCCATGCCGACACCGTCGATGTGAAGTTCATCCTTGCGGACGATAACGGCGGGCGAAGCGAAAAGACCATCGCCCTGCCGCATGCGGATCTACAGCGCTTAAGCCGCGAATCGGGCCGCGCCATGGACGATCCCTGGTGTGCGCGCCTGGCGGAACTGCACCTGCTTCATCTGGTGGCCACGGGCGAGGACATGGAGAAGGACTTGGTCACCGTGCCGTACGCCGATCTGGTGCGGTACGCCGGCGAAATTGCGAACGGAGAGCGCAGCGAAGCCAGCGTCAAGTGAGTGCGGTTTTTGTCTGTGAGGGCGGCTTCGTCGAGCGTCGTCTGGATGCGCTGTTGCCGCGCTTGCCGGCGCTTTCCGGAGCCCCGGTGCGGGTCGAAAGCGCACCCGGATTACGCGATCGCCACGGAGTCGTCCACGCGGGATCGTTTTTGCGGGAGCGGCGGATCGCGCTGAACTGTACGCGCCGCGAGTTTCCCCGCGTGTTTGTCCACGAACTGTTTCACTTCGTGTGGCTGCGAGCCGGCAATCCGGTCCGTCTCAATTTCGAGGGAGTCCTGGAGCGGGAATTTCGACAGGGCGCCAGAGGGGAATTGGGCTGGTCGGCGGAGTGGCGCAAACAGGAGTTGACTCCCATCGACCGCCGCTCGCGTACTCGCCGCTGGCGCGAATACTGCTGCGAAAGCTTCTGCGACAGCGCGGCGTGGCTCTATTCAGGAGTGCCCCGCCACGACGAGTTCACCCTCAGCGTACGATTCCGCCAGTGGCGGCGCGATTGGTTCGATCAGACGATCGCGGGAAAAAGGCTGGCAATCTAAGCCGTGGCGCAGACACTTTTGTCTGCCGTCTCGACACTCGTGTCGAGACGTTTCGCGGGCGCACCAGTTCTGACGCTCGAGAAGGTTCGTGACGTCAGAGACTTTATGGGGCAGAGCAGATCGATGACCTGCTCTGCTTCCCGACCTTCCTACTTCTGCTGCTTTAACTTCTCGCGCTGTTCCTTCAGAACAGCCTTGCGACTCAGCTTGATCTTGTTGCCCTCGAGCGCCAGAACCTTTACCAGAATCTGATCGCCCTCCTTCAACTCATCCCGCACGTCGCGAATCCGATTCTCTGCGATTTCGCTGATGTGCAGCAGGCCATCCGTGCCTGGAAAGATTTCGACAAAAGCCCCGAAATCCACCAGCCGCACTACTTTGCCCAGATAGGTCTTGCCGACTTCCGCCGTCGCCGTCAGATCGGAGATGATCTGAATCGCCTTGTTCGCCGAGGCTTCATCCGCCGACGCAACATGGATCGTGCCATCGTCTTCGACATCGATCTTCACGCCAGTCTGCTCGATGATCCCGCGGATCACCTTGCCGCCTGGCCCAATCACGTCGCGAATCTTATCGGTCGGAATATGCAGAGTGTAAATGCGCGGAGCGTATTGCGAGATCGCTCCCTTCGGCGCCGGGATCGCTTCATACATCTTGTCGATGATGAACAGCCGGCCGCGGCGCGCCTGCTCCAGCGCTTCCTTCATGATCGCCGTGGTCACGTTGGGCACCTTGATGTCCATCTGCAGACCGGTAATCCCCTCGCGAGTCCCCGCCACCTTGAAGTCCATATCGCCGTAGTGGTCTTCGGCGCCCGCGATGTCGGTCAGGATGGCGTATTCGCTGCCTTCCATCACCAAGCCCATGGCAATACCGCCGACGTGTGAGGCCAGTGGCACACCCGCCTCCATCAGCGCCAAAGAAGCTCCGCAAACTGTGGCCTGCGAACTCGACCCGTTCGACTCGAGGATGTCGCTGACCACCCGCATCGTATACGGGAACTGCGCTTCGGTGGGAATCAAAGCCGTGAGCGAACGCTCTGCCAACGCACCGTGGCCAATCTCGCGGCGGCCCGGTCCGCGCATGAAGCCCGTCTCGCCCACGCTGAACGGCGGGAAGTTGTAGTGCAGCATGAAGCGCTTGGAAGCTTCACCCGGTTCCAACAACTCAATCCGCTGCTCGTCTTCCTTGGTGCCCAGCGTCACCGTCACCAGCGCCTGCGTTTCGCCGCGAGTAAAGAGCGCTGAACCGTGTGTGCGCGGCAGAACACCCGTCTCGATCGTAATCAGACGGACTTCGTCGAATGCCCGGCCATCGGGACGCCGGTGATGCTTGATCATCTCGTCGCGGAAGATCCGCTCCTTGAGCGCATCAAAGCACTTGGCCGTCTCGAGCTTCCGCGCATCGTCCGTCTCCGGATCGGTAACCCGCTTCTTCAACGCAGCCACCCGTGAGTAGCTCTCGAGTTTCTCGTACTTCTGGGTGTTCAGCGCATCGGTCAGCTCTTCGCGCACCGCCTTGTCGACCTTCGCGGAAGTCTCCGGGTCGAGGGCTGGCGGCGTGAACGGACGCTTGGGCTTGCCGGTGACGGCTACTAACTCACGAATCGCGGCGGCAATCTTTCTGCAGCACTGGTGACCGAACTCGATCGCGCCCAGTACTTCAGATTCGGAGACCTGTTGCGCACCGGCCTCCACCATCACGATGCCGTCTTCCGTGCCCGCCACTACGATGTTCAATTTCGATTCCCGGCCTTCGGTGTAGGTCGGATTCGCCAGGTACTCGCCATTGCGCATGCCCACCCGCACTCCGCCCAGAATGTAGGGGAATGGAATGTCGGAAATGGCCAGCGCCGCGGCCGCGCCGCAGATCGCCAGCGAATTCGGATCCTGCTCGGGATCCGCCGACAGCACCATGGCAATGATCTGCGTCTCGCAGAGAAAACCTTCGGGGAACAGCGGACGCACGGGACGGTCAATCAGCCGGCTGGTAAGAACTTCTTTTTCGGAGGGACGCCCCTCCCGTTTGATAAAGCCTCCCGGAATTTTTCCGGCGGCATAAGTGTACTCGCGATAGTCGACGGTCAGCGGAAAGAAACCCGCCCCCGGTTTCGGATCGTTGGCCATACAGGCCGTGACCAGAACAACCGCGTCACCCGAACGAACGACGACCGCGCCATTCGCTTGTTTCGCGATCTTCCCTGTTTCCAGGGTAATCTTGCGACCTCCCAGGTCGACTTCAACTGTGTGATGCATTAAAAAACCTCCAACCTCGGCCGGGAACGCCCCGGCCAGTCACGAATTGGCGCCTCGCTATGAGGGCCATCTTGAGACTGGAGTTGACAGGATGAGTAGCCCGCCACGTCCTGGGGCCACGCGCCCCAGCCCGTTCGAGCCGGTTTGGTATGATGCTCGGAAGCACCCCCTCGGTGCTTCTGGAAATGATGGGTTGCTTCCGACGAATGGACTAGCGGCGGATGCCCAACCGCGACAGAACTGCCTTGTAGCGCTCTGGGTCCGTATTGCGCAAGTAAGTCAGAAGCCGGCGGCGCTTTGCGACCAGGGTCAGCAGACCTTTGCGGGATCCATGGTCCTTCTTGTGCGTCGCGAAATGTGCCTGTAGCGCCGACAGACGCTGGCTTAACAGCGCAATCTGTACTTCGGGGGAACCGGTGTCGGACTTGTGGCGTTGATTGGTGGAAAAAATCTGTCGCTTGGTTTCAACTGCCAGTGCCATTCTGGGGGTAATGCTCCTTGTCTTCTCTTTATCTCGTTTAGATACGTCTCTCAGAATAACACAACTCGGTAACGCAATTCTTTGATTGTGGATTTCCGTCAGAGTCCTGCGAAGTTGTTTCCGCCCGGCACGACGCGTTATCCCGTAGCTCGCATGAGGTCCACCTCCAGATCGCCTCTTCAGGGGTTGAAAGAGCCTGCCAACGTCATATATCGACGTCAGGAGGGTGTGGGACGAATCCCCGCGGAGACAGAGCACGAATACTTCCGGTGCCCCCGACTGGTTTCTCTGATACGGCGATCCATCGGTCGGTACACGGATCGATGTCTCCTGGGGCGGAGACATCCCCCAAGCGGCCGCCGCCCGCATCGTCCCCAACTTCGACCCGTTCCTTGCACCCGTAGTGTCTCTTCCTTCCGTTAACGTACGATAAGATTTGCCAGCCCGTATTCCCATCGGCATCACCGCTCGTAACGAAGCCAAAAATATCCTTGCCCTCCTCTCGTCCCTGCGTGAAGCCGTTCACTACGCGTCTGCCGAACTCCCCTGCACCTATCAACTCCACATCCTTCTCAACGACAATACCGATCACACGCCCGCCCTGATCGCCGGACTCGACGACGTCACCGTGTGGCACACCACCGGCGGGATTGTGGAGGCGCAACGCCGGCTCGTCGAGCAGTGCCGCGACAGCGCGCCCTTCGTCGTCTTCTCCGATGCCGATATCCTCGTCGATCGCGACACACTGCTGGCCATTACCCGCGTAATGCTCACCTCTCTGGAAGTCGAGGTGTGTTACGCGGAAAAATATCCGATACCGCCCATTCGCCGCACGCCGCTCGCCCGTGCGCTCTATCTCTACAATCTCCGCGAGGGATACCAGACCGCGCGCCACTACTTCAACGGGCAGTTCTTCGCCATCCGCCATTGGCGCATCCCCAAGCCTGACGAGCTCCACTGGGACCGCCGCCTCGACACGCCATTCCTACACCTCTCCGCCGGAATTCGCGGCGACGACATCTACCTTTCGCGCGAAGTGCTCAGCCGCGCCGGCCCCGGTGCGATCCGATGCCTGCCGGCCGCCGGCATCCGCTACCGCCCTCCGGAAACCCTCCGCGGGATGTTTCGTAAGTACCAGCGCATGCGCCTCGAACTCGAGCGCATGGCCTGCTACTTCCCGCAAACCGAAAGCGTCCACCAGAAATGGGGCCGCCGCCGCGCCGATCGCAGCAAACTCCGTGCCGCGCCCTTCGGCGAGAAACTCCACTACGCCCTCTTCCAAGCTGCACTGGTCCTCTGCAAGGCCGCTTACCACGCCCAGAAACTCTACTTCACGTACTTCACGTCGCGCCCCTGTCCTACGTGGGCGCCCGTGGTGGAGACCAAGGAACGCATTCCGTGATCGTCTATCGGGAGCCCGGACTGTGCGGGCTCGAGCTGTGGCGCGGCGTCTCCCGCGGGGTCTCGCTGTTTCAATTGCGCGAACGCAAGCAGGAGTACTTTCTGGGATTGCGCGATTTTCTCATCCGCCTGCACCACGGAGAAGCCGCGACACTCGACCAGCGCGAGACGGCCGCACTCCGCAAGGCAGCCGGATTCACCCGCGTGATCCTCTGCGGTGGCGAAACGAACTCCCCTTTTGTCGCCTCCACGTTTTGCACCTCCGCGCTTCCATTCGCGGTCGAGATCGATCGGGCCGGCCCGTATGCCGCGAGGCGCGGCGCACTCCGCATTTTCGAATCGATGAACTGGCGCCACGGAATCGCGCTCGACTTGGGGCAGCTACAACTCAAGGTCATGACTGCAAAGACCAGTCGGACTGTGTCCCGCGACGAATCACACTTTCCCTTCGGGGCATCGGCGCTCGCCCCCGAACTTGGCCGCGCACGCCTGCGCGAACTCCTCCAAACCGGCCTCGATCGCGCCTCCCAGTCCCCCGATGGCGTGGTACTCGCCTTGCCTGTGGAACTCGATTGTGAGGGCGTCGCGCGGGCGGCCACCTATCCCGGCCTCTTTGGACCCGTGGAGCCGATCTTCTCCGAACTCTTTACCTGCCCTTGGGTGGTGCTCAACGACGCGGTCCTCGCGGCTTTGAGTTTTCCGCCGCGCAACGGCGAGAAGACCCTGGTCGTCACACTGGGATTCGGAATTGGAGGCGCCCTGTGGGACAGGTGATGCTCTTTCTCTCGCCGCACCTGGACGACGTCGTGCTCTCCTGTCCGGCATTCGTGCAGCGTGCAGTGGCCCAGGGGCACGACGTGCGAATCGCGACCATCTTCACTTCCGGTCCCGAGGCTCCCAAGCTGTATCGTGCCCGACGCTGCGAAGATCGCGATGCCGTTCGCCAACTCGGCGCCAGGCCGCTACACGCGGGCCTTTCCGACGCTCCGTTCCGCTCGGCCCAATATCGCGACTTTTGCGGCATCGTCTTCGGACGCGCCCGCGAGTACGCCGCCACTCTCCGCGCGCTCATAGAACGTTTAATCCACTGGATCGCACGCCTCGCCCCAGTTAAGGTTGTCTGCCCGATGGCCGTCGGCAATCACGTCGACCATCGCCTGGTCCGCGATGCCGCGCTTCAGTCAATCTCGCCCGAGCAACTGCTGTTCTACGAAGATCGGCCGTACGCCTTTATTCGGGAACAAGTGGATCACGTGCTCGGGAGCAATCTGGCGAAGCGGCCGAAGCGGTTCTGGAGCCGCTACTTCGCAGCTGCCTATGTGCGCAATTATCGGGGATCTACCAGCGAAGACCGCATCGTCCGGGCATGGGCCAAGGCGCCCACATTCCCGTCCGGATACGAATTGGGCAAGACTTGCACGATCGAGTGCCGCCCTGCGGAATGCAAGCGCTCGCTCACTGCGGTCCGCGCGTATCGAACGCAGCTCCCTGATTTATTCTCAGATGATCAAGAGCTGGAAGCCCTGTACCGCTCGACGCCCGAGACCATTTATCGCCTGACATCGGGCAGACCACCGATCGTAGGCGCCGTAAGCGCACCAGGGTGAGGCCTTGAAGGAATAACAATGCCCGTTTGGTATGACGCAATGTGGTAATCCTTATTCCATGCATTCCTCTTACCCACGGGGACCTCACAAATCGAGAGAAGGAGAATTCTATGCAGACTAACGCTCGACGCAGCTTCTTCAATAAATTCGCAACCATGGTCGCGGCCGTGACTGGCACGCGGATTCTTTTGGCTCAGCAGTCTCCTCAACCGGCGACCACGCCACCTGGAAGTCAGCCACGCAACAACCACACGCACGATGGCATCTATTATTTCTCGGGCACGGGTTCCAACGATGGCTACTCGAGAGACGACCACATTCAAGTGACGGATCCATTTGAAAAGCACGTCACCCGGACTATGGATGCCCTTAAGAAATCCGTCGAGCGTGCAGGATGCACCATGGACAGCATCCTCCATCTGGAGGTGTTTATCTGTTTGCCCCACGCCGACATTGTCTCGATGCCTACGGGCAAAGCGCGTTTCGATGCCCATAAAGCGCAGTACGACGCCTTGAACAAAATTTATGGAACTTACTTCAGCCCCGGCAAGGCCCCGTCCCGCGCATGCATGGCTGTGGAGTGGATTCCCGGCGATTCGCTCATCGAAATCGTTGGCAGCGCCCTGGTCGTTTCTCCCCCGGCCGCCGGGTAAAAGCCGACGCCCCCGCGGTCTCTAACGCCCTTCTTCGGAAGCCGCCTCGGCCTCAGCCGCCGCTTCCGGACCAGCAGCCCTGGCCTCCGCGATCAACTGTTCCGCCTCCTCGAACCGCGCCCGCGGCACCTGCACTTCGAATCCCAGCACGGGAACTCCGGTGGCCCGCACCACAAAGGAGGGAATCCCATTCGACTCGAGAATCCCATGGATTACGTCCGCTTCCATCTCCGCGTCCACGCCTTGCGAGCTGTATAGCGTTGCCATATCCAACTCGTGCGAGGTATCGACGGAGCTCTCGTCTTGCGGCTCTTCCTGGTTCTCGGGATCTTGCGCCATGCCTCAAGGATATCGCAGAATGTGAGAGGAGCAACGGAAGCACCGTTCCCTGGAGAGATGCATCATGTCCGACAAAGACGAGCAATCCGGTACCAATAACCTTGCATGGTTCCTCACCGGCGCGATCATTGGCACGACGATCGCCATGCTGTACGCTCCCAAGAGCGGCAAGGACACGCGCCAGTTCATCACCGACAAGACCCAGCAAGGCCGCGAAGCCATTACCGATACCAGCAAGGACATCGCGGAAGCCGGAAAAGAGATGTTCGAGCGCGGCAGGCAGCTCGTGGAAGATGCCGCCGAACTTTTCGAACGTGGCCGAAAGCTGGTTAAAGGCTGACAGCCGGATGCCCTCGCTAGCCCTGGGCGACTTCGAAATCTCTTACATTTCTTACGGCCGTTACCGCTGGGACGGCGGTGCGATTTTTGGCGTCGTTCCCAAGACCCTGTGGAGCCGCAAGAGCCCCGCCGATAGCTTGAATCGCGTCGAGCTCGCCTTCAACGGCTACCTGGTTCGCACCGGCGAGCACACCATCCTCGTCGAAACCGGCGGCGGCGACAAATTGGACGCCAAGGGGCGTGAGCGGACGGCACTCCCTCCCATCACCGAGCCGCTGCCCGCGATTATCGCCGCGCAAGGAATCGACCCCGATTCCATCGACATCGTGATCAACAGCCATCTCCACTGGGACCACTGTGGAGGCAACACCATCCTGACGCCCGATGGCTCCGCTCGTCCCGCCTTTCCGCGCGCCCGCTACTTCGCCTCGCGCCCCGAGTGGGAGCATGCCCACGAACGTCTGGTGCGCGACAGTGTCAGCTACATCGATACCAATTACGATCCGCTGGTCCACTCCGGCCAGATGACACTGGTGGATGGCGATTACGAGGTCGCGCCGGGCATCTGGATGCGCCGCGCTCCCGGCCACAATCGCGACATGCTGGTGATCACCGCCGCCAGCCGCGGGGAGACCTTCTGTTTCCTCTCCGACCTGGTTCCCTCGGTTGCCCACCTCCAGCCAACGTGGATGACCGCTTTTGATCTCTATCCGCTCCAGACCATCGAAAACAAGAATCTCTGGTTGTCCGCCGCCGTCGATGGTGGCTGGCACTGCGGATTCGGCCACGAATTGGAAGTCCCTTTCGCGCGCATTCGCCGCGACCCGAAAACGACCTTCGCCACCCTGTAGCTCCGCCAGTATTTCGTGGCACAATCGTACTTGAACCCCACTCCTCAAATCGTCATTCTCGATGCAGGGGGACAGTACTGTCACCTCGAAGCGCGCAAGGTCCGGGATCTCGGCGTCTACGCAGCGGTTTTCCCCAGCGACGTGCCAGCTCGCGAGATCGCTTTTGCCAAGGGCATCATCATTTCCGGCGGTCCCGGCAGCGTCTACGATCCTGGCAGCCCCACGGTGGACCCGGCGATCTTCTCCACGGGCCAGCCGGTGCTCGGAATCTGTTACGGCCAGCAGCTCATGGCGCATCTGCTCGGCGGAGAGGTGATTCCCGGTGAGAAAGGCGAATATGGCCTCGCCACACTGGAGCTCGATGAGTCATCCGATTCGCTCTTCAGCGGGCTCTCAGGCCGCCAGCAGATCTGGATGAGTCATCGCGACGTGGTGGGCGCTGTTCCCGAGGGCTTCTCCGTGATCGGACGTACGGATACCTGCGACGTCGCCGCGATTGCCGCGCCTCGGCGCAAGCTTTACGGCCTGCAGTTTCATCCGGAAGTGGTCCATACCGTCCGCGGCATGGAGTTTCTTTCCAACTTCGTGTTCGCGGTCTGTGAATGCGTGAAGGACTGGGACCCGCGCCATCGCGTTCCCGCGGTCGAACGCGAGATCCGCGAGGCGGCAGGCACGCGCAGTGTCTTCTTCTTCGTGAGCGGCGGAGTCGATTCAACCGTGGCTTTCACCCTCTGCACGCGCGCTCTGGGGCCCGATCGCGTACGCGGTGTCTACGTCGATACGGGACTCATGCGAGCGGGCGAAACGGAGTTCGTTCGCGCCATGCACAACCTCTCCGTCGAGCATGCAGAAGAGCAGTTCCTCGGTCCCTTGCAGGGCGTCACCGACCCCGAGCAGAAGCGCCACATCATCGGCGAAGAGTTTGTGCGGGTTCAGGAGCGCGTCATCGAATCGCGCCGCCTGCTCGACGAGAACTGGATCCTCGGCCAGGGCACCATCTATCCCGACACCATCGAATCGGGCGGCTCCAAAGCAGCCGCCGTCATCAAGACGCATCACAATCGCGTGGCCGGTATCCAGAAGCTCATCGACTCCGGGCGAATCGTCGAACCGCTGAAATCTTTCTATAAGGATGAGGTTCGGGAGATCGGACGGGAGCTCGGCCTCTCCCCGCACCTGATCGATCGCCATCCGTTTCCCGGCCCCGGGCTTGCCATCCGCTGCCTCTGTTCCGCCGTGGATGCGCCGCTCCGCGAAATCCCCGACGGTATCGTGATCCCCGTGAATTCTGTAGGCGTGCAGGGCGACTCGCGCAGCTATGCGCCAGTGCTCGCCATCGATTCCCTGGACCACGCCCGCGCTACTGCCCTAATCAACCGTCTGAGCGGCGTGAATCGCGTGGTGTCGATGGTGGGTTCGCATGTGCCCCTCACTGCCATGCAGGTACGGGCGTCTTCGATAACCCCCGCCCGCATTGCTCGTCTGCGATGCGCCGACGCCGCGGTTCGCCAGATCTGCGAGGAGAGTGGCTTCGATCGGCAGGTCTGGCAGTTTCCGGTGATCCTGATCCCGCTCGGAACCGCCGCGCGACCCGACTCGATCGTGCTGCGCCCGGTGGAATCGGTTGATGGCATGACTGCGCGATCGGTCCTCATGCCCGAAAATCTGCTCCGCGGCCTCTGCACCGCTCTGTTGCAAACCGACGGCATCGCCGGAGCCTTTTACGATCTGACGCACAAGCCGCCCGGCACCATCGAGTGGGAGTGACCTGGCGTGTGCCCAGGATCGGGTGGTGGAGAGCATCCTGCCCGCGCTGGCGTACGGCCCAGTGTGTACGTCCATTGTGGGACTGCGCAATTCGGTTAGCGCCGAAGCTGGCGGCGCCGCCGGCGAGTCCATGGAAACGCTTCGATGGCAATCGACTGCGGACCGTCCGGCGCGATGTCGCGTTTTCGACGCGGAATTCCCGGTACTCGTCCGAACGGCCCGTATCTCCAGCCCGCACGTGGCGCCCTGCAAGCCATCTGTTCCGTCGCGTAGGAAGTTCAGATTCCGCCATTCGGCAGCCGCGAATTCTCATGCAGCGCGACCAGAGCTCGCATTTCTCCTGAAGACACTTTGGCGAAGCGCTCGTGCTCGAAATGCTCCATCCCACAGAAGCCGGCGTTCACGCCGGTGCCCATGTTGCGTCGAGCCAAGTGAGCCTAGCCCTAAATCCCGGCGAGCTGGCCCCCTGGGCCCTCGCGAGCGAAGCGAGCCTAATCCCCGGCCCCCGGCCCTTGCCCCGCGAGCGAAGCGAGCCCTCACCCCGCCTTTCGGCCTTCAAATTGCTCTGGAAGTGTGTCAGAGGTGGAGATCGAACATGTTAGTCGCAGCGGGGCTTGCGGTTCTTGTGGTGGTTTGCTTGTTACTGTCGATGATGCAGACGCCGCCCGAGATTGGCCGATAGACACACACTGGGGCAATCCTGACACATCGGAGGGATTGGCCGGATTGCCCTTGGTTCTTCGCCGTCGCTAGCAGGCGTATGCCGCGACGACGGTCAGATCGTCTTCTTGTAAATTTCCCGATACCTTCTGGATTAGATCGTCCGCCAGTGTGGATGGGTTGGCCCCTCGCGATCTTAAGGCAAACTCCTTCAAACGGTCGCCGCCGAAGGGTTGAGTATCGGACATCGTCGCTTCGATAATCCCATCCGTGTAAAGCAATAAGTAGTCACCGGCTGTAAACGAAGTGGACACATTGCTGTAACGAGCGTGGGCAAAGGGGCCCAGGAACAGCCCGTTTTCGGCGAGCTCCACCACCTCCTTACTGCCATTCCGCAGCAGCAGTGTCGGCGGATGCCCGGCTCCTGCGTACGTCACCGTACCCTCCTCCAGGTCGATGAAGGCGCACGCCGCGGTCACGAATTGTCCCGGCACCAGTCCTCCGAGCGCCCGATTCAAGCCCGCCAGGATCTCGGCAGGATTGCGAGCATGTGACGCTTGCCCGGCAAATGCCACTTTCAGCATCGACGCGATCAAAGCCGCCGGAACTCCGTGTCCCGAGACATCCGCCACCAGAATCGTCACTCTCTGGTTGTCAACCTCGAGAAAGTCGTAGAAATCGCCGGCCACCGCGGTCATCGGTTCGTAGCGGGCCGCAATCCGCAATCCGTCGAGATCGGGCACATGCTTCGGCAGGATCGCATTCTGAATCCGCCTGGCGGTTTCCAGTTCCTTTTCCACCGCGATCAGCTTCTGTTCGCGGTCCACGGTGCGCCGTGCGGCCGTGTACGTCAGGCCGAAGAGGAGCGCCAGAAATCCAAGCGGTTCGATCTCACGGCCGCCCGTGAGTCGCAGATTCGTAAGGATGACGGTGAGCAGAAACAATCCCACCACATACTTCAAAACCATCGCGCCGGGAACGCGTCCGAAAAGCCACGCCGACGCGATCAGCCCGACCACAGTCCCCGCGACCACCAACAGACTATTCGCGAACATGGCGGAAGCATAATGCCCCGCGATGACGCCCCATCCGATAGCCAGCGGCGCAAACGCAATCTCCACGCCAAGCAGAATGGTCAAACCCTTGCGCCATCGTGAGCCCAGCAACTCCCGGAAGAAGCCCACAAAGGGAATCCCGATACAATATGTGATGACGTCGACCGAGCGGTACTGCCCGATCCTCGGCAGGCCGGCGGCGACCCGGATCAGGTCATTGGCCAGCAGCAACCGCAACCCGTAGAGCGAAGAGAGAATCCCCAGCCACAACAGCAGGGGATCCTGTGTTCGCAGCCGCCACAAAAGCAGCGCGGACAAGCCGACCACCAGCACAATCGCGGCAAGCGCCACCATCGGCAAGTCGGACCGCAGAGCTTCCTGCACTACCTCGTATCGAATCGGGGGGACAGGATTCAAACGCGGCTGCTCACTTCTTAGGAGTCGCCGGAGGCCGGCGGTAAAGCACTTCGAAGTCGGGCTTCGATCCGATCCCGACACTGGTCGAGCTGGAGGTACCCGGGACGGCCGCACCACGGTTCATCGGGCCAGGCGTGTAGTCCGGGTCGGTCGTTTTCGTCTTGGTCTCGGTCGTCGCCCGGCCACCCTGCGGACGGTAGTCGATGCGGTCGATCAGATCCTTGGCGATCGCGATCTGCTCGTTTTTGACCAGCACCACCAGATTGTCGTCGGTGACGTCCGCGGATTTAGCGAGTACCGGTTGGGCGGCGCCTTTTTTGTAGATGCGCAGCTCGGTGCCGCTTTTGAGATCGCGAACTTTGGCCCATGGATCGTCTGCCGCAAACGCCGCCGCGGCAACCAGGAAGAAGACAAGCAGCTTCGACATGATGGATACCTCGCTCCACCAGTCTAAACCCAACTCGCGATTTGCCGCGGCTCGCCCTGGTGATCTATACTAAATACTTGAGATAAAATGCCGAAACGTACCTTTCAACCGAACAATCGTCACCGCGCGAAGACCCATGGCTTCCGCTCCCGCATGGAAACCAAGAACGGGCGAGCCGTGCTCGCACGCCGCCGGGCTCGCGGACGGAAAAAACTCACTGTCAGTTCCGAGAGGTAGCTGTACCATCTCTGGATTTCCGAAACGTGTACGCCTGCTGCGATCCAAAGACTTCCGAAGAGTTTATGACCAGGGGACCCGACACTCCGGCCCGCTCTTCGCGGCTTTTTGCGTCAGGGAAGAGCAGCCGGACGGTCCTCGAATCGGCTTCACGGTTCCCAGGGCCGTCGGGAAAGCCGTGGTGCGCAATCGGATCCGGCGGCGCGTCCGCGAGGCCGTTCGCTGCCTGCTCGATCGGCTGAATCCCCAGTGGTCCATCGTCATCAATCCTCGCCGCAAAGTCTTGAATGCTCCGACCGCCGAGCTCCAACGCGAGGTGGAAAGGCTCTTTCTCCGTTGCAATGGATCTTAATTCGCACCATCACCGTATATCAGTGTGGTGTCTCCCCATGGTTGCCTTCGGCGTGCCGCTTTTATCCGACTTGCTCGCAGTACATGAGCGATGCCGTGGAACGCTACGGTGCGCTAAAGGGAGTTTGGATGGGATTGCGCCGTCTGGTGCGCTGCCATCCGTTTCAACCCGGCGGCTTTGATCCCGTCCGGTAACGTCCAGTTTTCTTACGGAATTTCACTGAATGGCAGAACCTGCAAACGGCGGCGACGGCAAGAGCCAAGGGCAACCGCCTAAAGAACTATCGATGGAAGTGCGGCTCCTGCTCGCCTTCCTTCTCATGGGCGTGGTGATGCTGGCCACGAACTACCTGCCCTGGTTCAAGACCGCTCCTCCTCCCAAGCCGCCCGAGACGGCGGCTGTCACGCCTTCGGGCCCGGCGGGACAGCCTAGCCAACCCGAGGCGGCCCAGCCAACTCCCGCAGCGCCCCAAACATCGAGCGCCCCTGCATCCCCCGCCACCTCACAGGACTCCCTGCCGGTGTTGACCATCGAGACCGATGTTTTCAAGGTCTCCTTCAGCAACCAGGGCGGAACGGTGCGAAGCTGGGTGCTGAAAGCTGCCGACAAGAAGGGGAATTACAAATACCGCGGCAACGATGGGAAGCCACTCGACCTGATCAATCCCGCGTCGCATCCGCCGTGCCCGCCAAACGCACCTTGTCTGGATGCTCCCTTCTCCCTGTATTTCCCCGGACAGCAGCCCTCCGTCAAGGTCAATTCGGTCAATTATGCGCAGACGCTCGACACCGATGGGTTAGGCGTCGCCTACATGTTTTCGGACGGCCACACAACCGTTCGCAAGACGTTCCGCTTCGAGAAGACCAGCTACCTTTCGCAGGTTTCGAGCGATGTCACGATCGACGGCCGGCCCGTCGCGCACATGCTCCAATGGCGAGGCGGCTTCGGCGATTTCACGATTGCCGCGCCCGCCGATAAGACGCTGTCTTTCGATGTGAACGCCAACAGCTTCAAAGAGCGGACGGCCAGTGATGCCAAGAACGGCCCCGTCACGGTGGCCGGCAATTTCTCGTTCGCGGGCTTGGCCGATGGATACTTCGCAGCGGTCTTTCTGCCGGAGGGCGGCAACACCCAGTTCGTGACCTTCTCCGACCAGGTGCGCACTCCCGCCGAAGAAAAGCCACAGGCTTTCGCCGGCGCCGCGATCACCGACGGCGAGTCCAATCACTTCGAGCTCTTCGTCGGGCCGAAGGATGTCGACCTGTTGAAGAGCATCAACCCGAAACTCGAGCAGGTGGTCGATTTCGGTTGGCTTTCGGTTCTCGCTAAGCCGCTTTTCCTGCTCGTGAACTGGTTCAACGATCACGCGGTCCACAATTTCGGCTGGTCCATCGTGGTGGTCACGATTGCCATCAACTTTCTGCTGTTTCCGCTGAAGTTCACCAACATGAAGTCCATGCGGAAGATGCAGGCGCTCAAACCGCATATCGATGTCATCAACGCCAAGTACAAGAACGTCAAGATGACCGATCCGCGTGCCGGCGAGAAGAACCAGGAGGTCATGGATCTCTACAAGAAGCATGGGGTCAATCCCATGGGCGGCTGCTTTCCGATGCTACTTCAGTTGCCATTCTTCTTCGCGTTCTACAAAGTGTTCACGGTTTCGGTGGAAATGCGCGGTGCGTCGTGGCTTTGGGTTACCGATCTTTCGCAGCCGGAAACCCTCGCCATTCGCATTCTGCCCCTGATCATGATCGCCACCCAGTTCCTGATGCAGCAGATGACTCCGCAGCCGAATGCGGATCCGAGTCAGCAGAAAATGATGAAGTTCATGCCGCTGATCTTCGGATTCATGTTCTACCGATTCCCCAGCGGACTGGTGCTATACTACTTGACCAGCAATTTAGTACAGATCGCGCAGCAATGGTTTTTCAACACCACCGGAATGGCAGACCAGGCAGCCGGGTCGGTGGCTCCGCCCAAGAAAAAGAACGGCAGGAAATGAACCTGTGACAGATCGAAAGTATTCCGTGAGCTCGATCGGAACCCGCATAGAAGGATTCCTGCGGCCCACCCTCCGTGACGGAGGCTTTAAGGTCAATTATGAGATCCGGGACGTCGAGTCCGCGGATGGCGATGTCGAAACGCCCGACATTGTGGTGAAGTTCACCGGGCCGGATGTCGATCTGCTGCTTTCCAATCGCGCCGAACTGCTGCTGGCTCTGGAACACGTGACGATGGAGATGCTGCGGATGCCCTCCGAGGACCATTCGCGCATTTCTTTCGATGCCAATGATTATCGCCTGCTGCGGATCGAGGAACTCCGCCTGAGCGCCATGACGGCTGCCGAGAAGGTAAAGCGCACCGGCGTGCCGTTCCGCTTCAATCCGATGAACAGCCGCGAACGGCGCGTGATTCACCTGGCTTTGCGGAACGAATCCGCTGTTCGCAGCGAGAGCGCCGGTTCCGGCCCCGGCCGACAGGTAGTGGTCTATCCAGCCGGTATGGCGAGTCTGCCCGAACCACCGCAGAGCGATTTCCGGGGCCCCCGGCGTTCCAGCGGCCCACCGCGCGATCGTGGCGATTCCCGTCCTCCCCGCCGCCGTTGACCAACGTGGCGCAAACACTCTTGTTTGCCGCGTCGAGACTCTTCTCGACGCTTTTCGGGTGTCTGCCGATTCCGATCGGTTCCTGCCGAGAACCTTCGAACGTCGAGACCGGTCACCGGCCTGCTATTGCTAACTGCAGTGGTACACTCCCCGAAAAGCGTCGAGAAGAGTCTCGACGCGGCAAACAGAAGTGTTTGCGCCACATAGTGCATGAATCTCGCTGACACTATCGTCGCGATTTCGACACCTCCGGGACGAGGCGCACTGGGCATCATACGCCTCTCAGGCGCGGACGCCCGAGTGATTGCCGATCAGATCCTGTCGCCCATCTCTTGGCGCCCCTGGCAGGCCCAAATCGCTGAACTGCTCGACCGCGACGGCCACATCGTCGACCAGGTCGTCGCCACCTTCTTTCAAGCTCCGAAATCTTATACCGCCGAAGACCTCATCGAGATCTCCTGTCACGGCTCCCCCATCGTCCTCCGACACGCCGTCGAGCGCGCACTCGGTGCCGGCGCCCGACTCGCCGAACCCGGCGAATTCACCTTGCGCGCCTTCCTGAACGGGCGCATCGATCTTCCGCAAGCAGAAGCAGTTCGCGACCTGATCGAAGCCACTACGCTCTACCAGGCACGCGTCGCCGTGCAGCAGACCGGCGGCTCCGTCTCCCGCCGCATTGCGCCGATCAAGAACCAACTCCTCGAACTGATCGCCCTTCTCGAAGCCGGCATCGATTTCGCCGAAGACGACGTAAGCGTTGCTCCCGCTGGCGAGATCCTGCGCCGCCTCGATCCGGTTCTCTCCGCCATCCGCACACTGGCGGCGAGTTTCCAATACGGAGGCTTGGTCCGGCAAGGTCTGACTCTCGCCATCGTCGGCCGCCCCAACGTCGGCAAAAGCAGCTTGTTCAACCGCCTCCTGGAGCAGGACCGCGCCATCGTCACGGACATCCCCGGGACGACCCGCGATCTCGTCTCCGAGATTTCTAATATCGGCGGAATCCCGATTAAACTTTACGACACGGCCGGAATTCGCGAAGGAAGCGGCATCGTGGAGTCGCTGGGCATCGGGCGCAGCTATCAGGCGATGACCGATTCCGACCTGACTCTGGTCGTGATCGACTTATCACAGCCGCTCGATCCACAGGATGAGGCGCTCATCGCGCGCGCCCACTCGCAGGGGCGATCCCTCGTCGCCGGCAACAAGTCTGACTTGCGACAGGCCAGCTCAGCAACCCCGACCTGCGTGGCGGTCTCAGCGCTCACCGGCGAGGGCATCACTGAGCTTCGCGAGGCGATCCTGTCTGCGGTGGCGCCCAATCGCGCTCTCGAATTGGAGTCGGGATTCATCACCAGTCTGCGCCACGAACAACTCCTTCGCGAATCGACCGGCTGGCTGGAGAAGGCGCGTGGCGCCGTCGAGGCGAACATCCCTCACGAGATGCTGCTGCTTGATTTGTACGCAGCTCTCCGACCTATCGACGCCATCACGGGAGCGACCACCGCCGACGACATCCTCAATCGCATTTTCTCCACCTTCTGCATTGGCAAGTAGTCACTGGGCATATTCCGGCGCCGCAGTCATACGCCGGGCCCGGATCAGGAAGTCATTCGCGCGCCGGTAGTCCGGATGCTCCGGCAGCGATGTCGATTCGAGCGACTCGTCGAGTTCCCGGTGAAGCGATAGCCGCCAGTGCTCGACCTCTGCCCACGGCACTTCGCCGCGCCGGATCGCCAACAGCCGGTCGCGGTACGAGTCCACCCGCAGCGGTACGAATCCATTCCGTAGCACTTCCACGCCAGAGAGCAGCAGGCGGATCAAATGCATCACATGCTTCCAGCGGATCTGTCCGTGATTGCGCAGATCCTGCTCGAGCTTCTTGAATTGCGACAGCACGTAGGAGTTGTAGGTGCGGTGCACGTATCGTGACAGAAAGATGTGCCGCATCGCGATCAGCTCGTCCGCCACCGGGGTCGACATCTCGACCAGCGGCGAATACAAACACTCCAGCACGTTCGGGTTCGCCTTCAACGCCAGCCGTACGAACTTCTCGATCTCCCAGTAGACTTGGTCGCCCTCCGCCTCTAACTGCTCGGGAACGCCGGCCAGCGACCATTCCAGATCGGCTGGAGGTAGATAGAAGCCGCGCCGATCCGTGTCGGAGGCTTCGTGGCTCAGTCCGTAAGCCGTCGAACCCACAACGCAGCGGTAGATCACAAACCGAAAGAGCTCTGCCGGATCGGGCGCTCCCGGTACTTCCTCCTGCACGTGCTTGAAGATGGTCAGGCCAGACCGGGGAAAGCTGGCTTCTGTGCCATCGGCGAAACGGACCCTGTAGTCGTCCTCCCTCGCGGCTGCAGCCTGGAGGACTACGCCAACCCGCCCATCCGCTCTGGTCAGGACCTTGGTGCCCTCGGGGATCAGAATGTGGACCTGCTTTTCGCGTCTCAAAGCGACCTCTCGGATGCATGCCGCGTACTCACCGGGGCATCATGCGCCATGCAATCGGGGCAAATACGACGATGAGCTTTAAGCCTACCTCCGAAAGGGCCGCGGGGCATCCCGGATCTGGATCCCTTTGTCCCAGGCCGCATTATGCTCGACTTGTGCGGTCTGCCACGATTCAACCCGGGTTGAAGAAATCAAAGTCGCTCCATTCGCGCGTAGCGGTCGGGTCGAAGTTCACTTTCTTAGGCGACATCGCTGCCGTAGAGGCGTACAATTCGATCAGCGGAGATTCTTTATGGCGCTTTTAGAGAAACTACGCGTATTTCTCGGCGAGAATCACGCCGCCTACACGCAAACTATTCATCCACAGGCCTATACAGCCCGCGAGTTGGCTTCGGTCGAACACCTGCCCAATCGGGAGGTGGCTAAAACCGTAGTAATCTTCGGCGACGACCGGTTTCATATGATCGTCGTCCCCGCCAATCGATTGGTGGATTTCCAGGAGGTGCGTTTCACACTGGGGCTCTCGCATGCCCGCCTCGCTACCGAGACCGAACTGGGCGAGTTGTTCCCGGACTGCGAGTTGGGAGCGATGCCACCCATGGGCAATCTGTACGGCATGACTGTGTATTTGGACAGCGCTCTGGCGGAAGAGAAGATGATCGCCTTTAACGCAGGTACTCACCGCGATGTCGTCCACATGTCCACAGACGAGTACATGGCGTTAGTCCATCCCATGGTTGTGGGACTCGCCCGCGAGGCCGTTATGCGGCACGGCTGGTGACGCATCGCGACGCCCGCTAAAACCAATGCCGCCCGCTTGCTCGACCAGGCGGGCGTGCACTACGAGTTGCGCTACTACCCAGTGGACGAGGAACATCTCAGCGCGCCTGAGGTGGCCCAGGCGATTGGCATGCCATCGGAACAGGTCTTCAAGACTTTGGTGGCGCGCGGCGATCGAAACGGAGTGCTGTTGGCCTGCATCCCCGCGAATACCGAGCTCGATCTCAAGGCGCTCGCGGGCGCTAGCGGGAATAAGAAGGTGGAACTGGTAGCGATGAAGGAGGTCCTAGGGCTGACGGGGTACGTGCGCGGCGGCGTTTCGCCTGTGGGCACGAGGAAGCCGTACCCTCTGTACCTGGACGAAACGGCGGAGTTGTGGGAAGTCATTTCGGTAAGCGCCGGCGTTCGCGGTTGCCAGATGCTGCTGAATCCCGCCGATCTGACTCGTGTGGTGGACGCGGTTTCCTGCCCGATCGGGATTTTCTGAGCGTCGGGGCCCATTTTCGGCGGGTGGCGCCGGTCTATGGCTCGAAGTGGAAGCTGACCTTGCGTACTTACAATCGGACAACACTCCCCTGCAAATGACGACCGCCGGGTGGGTTCCCGGTGATGCCGAGAACCAGTTCCTCAGACGAAGCTGCCAGCCACGTCAGCGTTGTTCTCCAGATTCAAGGCGGACCTGGATCGCGGACACTCGCTGTCCGAACTCGAACACTCGGAATCTGCTTGGCTGGCGCTAATCAGTAGAAAACAAAACGTGTTGCTTTTGGCATCGTTTTTGCCTATCGATCCGCCATGACGGAATTGCGGCTGGCTCTCCGGACATTGATGAAAAGCCCGGGTTTTCTCACTCTGGCCGTCGCCACCTTTGCACTCGGCGTGTGCGCGGCTACCGTGTTGTTCAGCGTAACCGAATCGGTGCTGTGGCGGGCGCTGCCGTTTGCACATCCCGAACGGCTGGTCGTGGTCTGGGAGAAAAATCTCAAGCGAGTGGACGCCAGCTCGGCCAGCTTGCTCAACTTCGCCGATTGGCGGCGCCGTGTGCAGTCAGTCGAAGGACTCGCGGCGATGGGCTCTGGCGATAGCCGGAATCTGTCCTCGCAAGGAACGGGAGAGCGCGTCCGCGTCAAGCGAGTCTCGTCTGGTCTGTTCGAGACCCTGGGCGTCCAGCCGGCACTGGGACGCACGTTTCGTACTGACGACGAGCACGCTGCACTCACGCAGCCCCTGATCATCACCGACGAGTTCTGGCACAGCCACTTCGCCGGATCTGCGGCTGCCGTCGGGCAAACCCTCAAGCTGGATGGCGAACCGTCCACGGTGGTGGGCGTCCTGCCCGCGGGCTTCCACTTCGAATTCACGAGCGACCCCGCGGTCTTCGTGCCGCTCGTCATGGATGCTCCCGATGCGCGGCGGGAAACACGGGAGTTGGTCGTCATCGGGCGTATCCGTTCCGGCGCCAGCATGGCGCAGGCTAATGCCGAGATGCAGGGAATCGCCCGCCAGCTGGCCTCCGCATACCCGCGAGCGAATGGCGGATGGAGCGCTGGCGTCGAAGATCTGCGCGAGGCATTCACCAAGTTCTATCGCCGCGATCTGTTCCTCTATCTGGGCTTCGCAGGCTTCGTTCTGGTGATCGCGTGCGCCAACGTAGCGGGGCTCCTGCTGGTCCGGTCCGTGGGCCGGCAGAAGGAATTCGCACTGCGCACGGCGCTGGGAGCCCGCGCCGGCGACCTCTGGCGCCTCGCACTCGCCGAAACCGCATGGATCGCCGTTCCCGGCGGAGTTCTGGGATCGCTGCTGGCTGCGTGGGGCGTCTCGGCGATGCGCGGACTGCTGCCGGCCTCGATGCTGCTTCGCTCCAATGGAATCTCGATGGACCTGACGGCGCTCGGATTTGTCCTGGCGGTCTCGATGGCGTCGGCCATAGCATTTGCGGCGGCTCCGGCAGCGATGGCGTCGAAGCTGAATATCGAGACGGCACTGCGTGACGGTTCCAAGAGTGTCAACGTGAGCCCACGCATCTCGCGCCGCATCGACGGGCTCATCGCCGCGGAAATCACGCTGGCCTTTCTGCTGCTGTTCGGTGCGGGGCTGTTTGTCAGCAGCCACGCGAGGCTCCACCAGGTGGCGCTTGGGTTCGATCCGCATCACGTGCTGACGATGCGCGTTTCTACCGGATTGAGCTCCCGTGCGGAGAGCGCCACCATGCGCGAGACCGAGCGCCGGGCGCTCGAAATGGCGGCGAGTACCGCGGGCGTGCAACTGGCGGCGGTGTCGAGTGATCTGCCGTTGATCGGAGCATCGGCCGTCCACTTCGTTCCGTCCGGCCAGCCGCGTCCGGCGCATGGTGAGGAGCCATACTCGCTGGTGCGTGCCGTGTCTCCTGACTATTTCAACGTAATGGGCATGCGGCTGCTTCAGGGCCGCGCTTTCACCGACGCAGATTCGGGGTCGGCGCGGCGCGTTGCAATCGTGAATCAGAATCTGGCGCACCGCATTTTCGGCGACGAGAATCCTGTGGGCCGCTCGCTGGAAATTTTGGCGGGCGGGGCTTCCAACGTTCCTGCGGGCACTGTGCTGATCGTCGGGCTCGCTCCCAATATCAAGGAGGTCGATTTGAACGAAGTGGAGTTCAACGACATCTATTGCCCGCTGGCGCAGAATCCGGTGCGCGCCTTTTACGTGGCGGTGAAGACGTCCGAGCAGCCGGACATCATGGGTCCCGAACTGCGCCGTGCTCTGCAGTCTCTGGTGCCGGATGGCGCGGTGTACGACGTCGCCACGATGGATGGCCGCATCGATGGCTCGCTGGCGGGCCCGCGTTTCAATCTGGCGATGGTTTCGTTCTTTGCCGGGCTGGCGGTGTTGCTGGCCGCGGTGGGTGTCTATGGCGCGATTTCATTTTCCGCGGCACAACGGATGCGCGAATTCGGTTTGCGGATGGCGTTGGGTGCGGGACGGCGATCGATCGTGGGGATCACGATGGCGCGCTCCGGGAGACTGGCGCTCGTGGGCGCGGCGTGCGGATTGGTCTTGTCGCTGGTCGCGGGTTCGATGCTGCAATCGGCTTTGTACTTGGTGCCGGGGAAGCACGGTGGGGTGCTTTACGGGGTGGGGATTCACGATCCCGCGAGTCTGGCAGGTTCGGCGGCCTTGATGCTCGCGCTGGCGTCCCTGGCGGCGATTGCGCCGGCGATTCGCGCGTCGCGCGTGGAGCCGCTGGCGGCGTTGCGTGACGATGGCTGATGGCTGCGGATGCTCCCTGACGGTCGTAGCTCGCTCCGGCGCGATACGAGCCGCGCGCTAGCAAGCGACCTCTGAAAAGGCGCACTACTCGAACAGAATGCTCATGCAGGTGAGTCCCGCTTCGGCCTTCATCAGCTCCGAAATATCGAGGGTGCGAATGGGAAAGCCTGCACGCTCGAGGATCTGTGCGGTGGCGGGGAATGCGTCGGGCATCAATAAGGTATCGCGGACCCGTAGAATGTTCGCGGCCCAAGGCTCCTCCGGCGCGACGTCGAGGATCCGAAATCCGGCGAGCGGCTCCGTGTCGATCCACTCGCGATTGGCCAGCACGGTTCCGTTTCCAAGGTACGTGCAGCCCGTCTTCAAGTGCATGCAGCCGTGCACATCCACGGCCCTCACCAGATATCCGAAAGGCGACAGCGCTTCTGCCAGTTGGCGGATTCCCTCCGCGTTCGATCGGGGGGACGAGCCTACAAAGAGCGTCCGGTCCACGCGCATCACATCGCCGCCTTCGAGGGTCGCGGGTTCCCGCAGCCACTGGAGTTGACGAAACGAACTCAGGGCATCGGCGAGCGTTTCCGATTCGCGGCGCCGGGACTCCGCACCCATGCGCGTGATCACCGCAAGCTCATCGACTACCACCGCGGGATCTTCGACAAAGACCGCGTCCGGCAGGTCAGGCTCCGGCGGCAGGGATATCACCTGCACGCCCAGTCCGCGGAGGCACTCTTCATACGCGCGATGCTGCGCTATGGCTTTGGCGAGGTCAATTTCCTGGCGATCGAGGTAGACCAGTTCGCACTGACTCATCGCGGGCGTGAGGGATCGGGTGATGGCCTTGAGCACTCCTTAGCATTTTAGGCTTGCGGAAGATCGCTCGGGCGTCCGCGCCTGAGAGGCGTACGATGCCCAGTGCGCCTCGTCCCGGAGGTGTCGAAATCGCAACGACGGTGTCAGCGAGATTCATGCACTATGTGGCGCAAACACTCCTGTTTGCCGCGTCGAGACTCTTCTCGACGCTTTTCGGGGAGTGTACCAAGTCTGCAGTTAGCAATGGCAGTTCGGTGATCGGTCTCGACGTTCGAGAATGCTCGGCAGGAACCGATCGGAATCGGCAGACACCCGAAAACGCGTCGAGAAGAGTCTCGACGCGGCAAACAGGAGTGTTTGCGTCACGGCTGCCTCTCCCTGAATGACGAAACTTTTCGTTTGACAATGACGAAGAACTTCGTCATTATGAAGGCATGTCAGCCAAGACTCCACGGCCCACCGACGCCGAGCTTTCCATACTCCGCGTCCTGTGGGAGGCGGGACCGAAATCGGTTCGCGATGTGCAGCAGATTCTGAACGAATCCAAACCCACCGGTTACACCACGGTCCTTAAGACCATGCAGATCATGACCGAAAAAGGGCTCGTGGAGCGCGACGAATCCGTCCGCCCGCAGATCTACCGCCCGCGCCACTCCCGCGTCCGCATGCAGCAGCGGCTCCTCACCGATCTGCTGCAGCGGGCATTCGATGGCTCGGTGCGCGAGATGGTTTTGCAGGCGCTCGCGACGAAGAAATCATCGCCCGCCGAATTGGCCGCCATTGAAGAATTGCTCGACCGTTTTGAAGGAGAATCCAAATGATCGCAATCACCCATGCTCTTAGTGCGGCGCTGCTCCACTTTGTGTGGCAGGGCCTGGCCGTTACGATCCTCTTGTGGCTCGCGCTGTTCCTGATGCGCAGACAGCCGGCCGCCATGCGGTATGCCGCGAGTTGCGCCGCGTTGGGGCTACTCGTGGTGCTGCCGGCGATCACTACCTGGCTTCTCTACCAGCGGCCGGTCGCCGCTCCTGCGCCCGCTCCTTCACATCTTGGAGGTGTATCCCTGCTGGTCCCATTGCCATCGAGCCTGTCTATCAGTTGGCTGCTGCTGGCACAGACATGGGCCGTACCGGTGTGGGCATCGGGCGTCCTGGTATTCTCGCTGCGCATGGCGTGGGGCTGCACGCAGATCGCCGGCATGCGGCGGCACGGCAATGCGCCGGATGCGACGCTGCGATCGGCCTTCGACTGCCTGGCGCGCCGCATGGGATTGACGCGGCCAATCGGCCTGCTGCTCTCCGACCGTGCGGACAGTCCGAGTGTCACAGGATGGCTCCGGCCTGTGGTTCTGGTGCCGATTGCGGCGGCCGCCGGCCTGACGCCCGACCAACTCGAGGCTGTGCTGGCGCATGAACTGGCACACATCCAGCGCCACGACTATTTGGTCAACCTGCTGCAGATGGCTGCGGAGACGCTCCTGTTTTACCATCCCGCGGTGTGGTGGATCTCGGATCGCATCCGGCATGAGCGAGAGTTGTGCTGCGACGATCTGGCCGTGCGCACCACCGGCGGCGCGCTCTGCTATGCGCGCGCCTTGACAGTACTCGAGAAGATGCGTGCGGCGCGCCCCGCTCTGGCGCTGGGCAGCACGGATGGACCGCTGTTCTACCGCATTCGCCGCCTGGTGGCGGGCGGAGGGGAATACGGTCCCTCGCGCCTCTCGGGCGTCGTCGCGCTCACTCTCGGGCTAGCCTGCGTGGTGCTGTGCGTCAACTGGGCGCATGCCCAGGAGCGCAAGCAAGACTCGCGCGTAGATACGTATTTCACTCCGCAGTCCGACGGTGTGACGGTGAACACCTCCGGTGCGATGCTGCTGCACCGGCCGAACCTGGAGTATCCAGCGGAATTGCGAAGCAAGGGCATCAGCGGGACGGTCGCGTTGGAGGTGACCGTGGACAACGCAGGCCAGGTGGTGGACGCGCACGTTCTCAGCGGCCCAACTGAGCTTCGAAAGACAGCACTTGCTTCGGTGCTGAACTGGCACTTTGCAGCGGACGGTGGAGCGACGCGGAACGTCCAGATCACATTCCAGCCGCCGACGGGAGCTTCGGAACCCGGCCCTCAGTTGGAACTGGCCAATCGCGGCGAGTACGTGTTCACGACGCGCGGTCCGTCTGGTGAGCCACAAACCAATCGGGTCATCCTGGCGCCACATATGGGATATGCAGTCGAGACGGACCAGGCGCTACGCCACCTGAAGCAATTGGAGCGGGAATTAGAAGCAGCGCAGAAGCGTCTCGTTGAGGAACAGAACGGTTCAGTGGGAAATGTGCGGGAGACCGCGGAATTGCGCGCACAGATGGCCGAGGAAATGGCACGCTTTGGCGCAACACAGCGAGATTTGACCGAGACCAAGGAACGGGAACGTCAGATCGAAATGCTGGAGAATCAGCTTGCGGCCCAGGGGACGGCGGGCGAGGACGACCTGAAAGCCCAAATGGAAGAATTGTCGAACCTCCGTGCGTTGGCCGTCGTGGAGCCCCGATCGCCGCGATTCGCGGACCGGCCCCTCGCCGCGATCGAGTTTCGCGGGTTAACGGAAGAAGCCGGTAAGGAACTTCACTCGCGCCTCCCAGTTCACGTCGGCGAAACATTGACGGTGGATTCTGTGGCGGCTGCCCGCCGGGTGGTGGCCGAGTTCGATCAACACCTGGAATTCAGTTTGGACACGGAACCCGACGGAGTGCACTTGCGAATCCATCCGGCAGGTCGATAGGTGGACGGCGATCCGTTCTCCGCTGGGACCGGTCGAAAACGGCGAGCGTTTCGGCCGGCCCTCTGCGGGGCTCCCAGTCTTAAGTCCAACAGGTCTCGTGACGCGATAAAGATGGCGGCGGGAGCGGCGTAAAGTCGGCTCCCGCATGCGGCTAGCTAGGTTAGATAGCAGTTTAGGACGGAGAATACTGTCACGCTGCTTTGCGGAACCAGGTTCGGTGGACGCCCGAAAAGTCTCGACATGAGTGTCGAGACGGCAGAGAAGAGTCTCTGCGCCACATGCAAAGCTACAGAAGCTTTGCCACCGAGAGGGTGATGTCGTCCGCCTGCGCGGCGCCGGCCGTGAACTCGGTCAGCGATCGTGTCACCGCCTCCACAATCTGGCTGGCGGGCTCGTCGCGATGCTGCGCCAGGACCTGCGCGAAACGTTCCTCGCCATACTCGTCGAAATTCGGATTGTTCGCCTCTGTCACGCCGTCACTATACAGCACCAGCATGTCGCCACGATAGAGTTGGACGGTCTCTTCGTGGTAGGACGCAAAGGGAACGATCCCCAGCACCGGGCCGCCGCCCTCCAGCATCTGCGCCTCTCCCGAAGCCCGGATCAGAATCGGAGGATTATGCCCCGCATTGGCGAATCGCAGTTCGCCGGTTACGGTGTTCAGCACGCAGAAGAAGAACGTGATGAAGCGATTGCTCGGGCACTTCGCGCAAATGCCCTTATTGAGCCGCGTCATCAAGGATGCCAGGTCCGACGGATCCTCAGCCAGGACATGGACTCGCGCCTGGAGCCCCATCATCATCAGGGATGCGGGCATACCCTTACCGGACACGTCGCCCAACACCAGCGCGACCCGCCCGTCGGGATAAGGAAAAAAGTCGTAGTAATCGCCGCCAACAGTGCGGCAGGCCGCATTGAAGCCCGCGAGATCGACATTGGGCATCTTCGGCGCCTCTTCGGGCAGCATGCGCTTCTGGATGTCGGCCGCCTGGGTGAGATCGCGCTTCATGATGCGCTCGGCCTCTTCCACTTCGGCGAGGCGCGCATTTTCGATCTTGATGCCGGCGACGTTGGCCATCACCGTGAGCAAGCTCAGATCGTCCTTGGTGAACTCGCGCAGAATGAAAGGCGAGTCCACATAAATGATGCCGATGATGCGGTCCTTGGTCTGCAGAGGGACCGCCATCATGGTGTGAACCTTCTGTTCCACGATGCTCATGCGGCCCTTGAAGGCCTCGTCCAATTGGGCGTCACGCACCAGGACCGACGATTTCTCGTTGATCACCTTGTCGCGCACCGCGGTGCTGATACGGAAGCCGTCGCCTTTGTGGGCGCGCGCCACCAGCGTTTCACCTTCGAGCAACAGCAGAACGCCGCGCTGCGCATTGACCGCCTTGATGGCGAGATCCAGAATCACCTGGAACAGCTCGTTCAGCGGGCGATTCTCGGAGAGCTCCTGGCCGGCGCGAATGAGCGCCTGCATCGGCGCGGTGGATCCGGCACCTTTCAGGCCGGCGCGGTCGATCGCCAGAGTCTGGCTCGAGAGCGCCCCTTCCAGGCTGGTAACGACAGTGGTAGCCGTACTGGAATTACTGGAATCGCCCCGCTCGAAGACCACCACCCCGGCATCGGGCGCCTGTGCGTCCGGTTCGTAGACAATTACCAGGTGGCCGGCGGTGATGCGATCTCCGGGCTTTAAGACCAGCCGCGCCTTGAGCGGGATGTTGTTGACGAATGTGCCGTTTTTACTGCCGAGGTCTTGGACGGTCCACTTGTCGGCCTGCGATTCGAAGGCGAAATGCTGGCGGGACAGGCCGGCATCGTCGGGGAAGCACAACTCGGCCGCGCTCGATCGCCCCACGGACAATCGCTCGCCCGTCAATGCGACAGTCTTCATCTGGCCGTCGGGACACTGGATGAGCAGTTCTCGCGACATGAAATTCCTTAATGGCTTGTGGTGGTTCTATCCCATTATATTCCGCTCGGGTGTGGGCGCGTCGCGAGAACTGATACGCTGTGAAGGATGGCCGTTGAGCAAGAGCCGAATCCCCTTCTAAAGATTGAATTTCACATTCCATTCGATCGTATTCGTGCGGCGCATGTGGAGCCGGCAGCCGCTATTCTCCTAAACGAGGCGCGCGAGCGGCTGGCCTCGGTGGCCGCGCAACCAGGCGAGCGCACCTTCGAAAACACGATGCATGCGTTGGATGCGCTGACGGAGCCTCTCGACTTCGCCATGGGCGTGGTGCGGCACCTGGAATCGGTCACTACGTACCCCGAACTGCGCGCCGCCTTCAACGCGGTGCAGCCCGAAGTGAGTGCATTTTATTCGGGGATTCCGCTGAATGCAGCTCTGTGGAATTGCATCAAAGCCTACTCGGCGACGCCCGAAGCTGGGCGCCTACAAGGCGAGCGCCGGAGGTTTTTGGACAAGACCATCGACACTTTCCGGCGGCATGGAGCCGACCTCGATCCCGCAGGCAAGAAGCGGCTGGAGGAAATCGATGTCGAACTTGCGCGGATCACAACGAAGTTCTCCGAGAATGTTCTGGATTCGACGAATGTCTTCGAACTGGTGCTCACCAACGAGGCCGATCTCGCCGGTTTGCCTCCCACGGCGGTAGCTTCGGCGAAGCAGAGCGCGGTGCGCAAAAGCCGCGAGGGGTGGCGCTTCACTCTGCAGGCGCCCGACTACATCGCGGTGATGACATATCTGGACAATCGGGCGATTCGCCGCCAGATTTATCAGGCTTACAGTGTGCGTGCGACGGAAGGCAATCGCGATAACCGCCCCTTGCTGAGCCGGATCCTGGAACTACGCACTGAGAAGGCCCGCCTGCTGGGCTTCCGCGATTTCGCCGACCTGGTGCTCGAAGATCGCATGGCGCACAACGGCGCGCGTGCGCTTGCCTTCCTCGAGGATCTGAAGCGTAAGACGGAGAGCCGCTTCCAACAGGAGAATCGCGAACTCCAGGAGTTTCGCCGCTCGTTGGAAGGGCCCGACGCTGCGCCGATGGAAGGCTGGGATGTGGCTTACTATGCGGAGAAGCAACGCGCCGCGCTCTATGAATTCGATGAAGAGGCGCTGCGGCCGTACTTCCCGCTGGAGAGCGTGACGGCGGGCCTGTTCAGCCTGGTGAATCGCATTTACGGAATCCAGGTGGTGGAAGAGCCCGGTGTGCCGGTGTGGGATCCGCAGGTTCGCTACTACAACATCCGCGATGAGCACGGCGACTTTCTGGGCGGGTTTTACGCAGACTGGTATCCGCGCGAGAACAAGCGCGGCGGCGCCTGGATGGATGCGTTGATCACCGGCGGCCCTGCGGCCGGAGGGTTTCAGCCGCACCTTGGCTTGATTTGCGGCAACCTCACGCCGCCGATTGAATCGAGGCCGGCTCTTTTGACGCATCGCGAAGTGGAGACCATCTTCCACGAGTTCGGGCATTTGCTGCATCACCTGCTGAGCCGTGTGGCGATCCGCAGCCTGGCCGGCACCAACGTGGCGTGGGACTTCGTCGAATTGCCGTCGCAGATCATGGAGAACTGGTGCTGGGAGCGAGAGGCGCTCGACTTGTTCGCGCGCCACTGGGAGACTGGCGCGCCGATTCCAGAGGACCTGTTCCAGAAGATGAGGCGGGCGCGCACCTTCCGCGCGGCTAATGCGCAAATGCGTCAGTTGGGGTTCGGGTTCATCGATCTGCTGCTGCACACGCGCTACTCTGCCGCCACAGATGGCGATCTGGTGGACTACACGCGCCGATTGCTCGCGGAATTCAGCCCGGCGCCCCTTCCGCCTCAACATGCGATGATCGCGGCCTTTACGCATCTGTTCGGCAGTCCGGTGGGTTACGGCGCCGGCTACTATTCGTACAAATGGGCCGAGGTGCTGGATGCGGACGCGTTCACGCGATTTCGCGAGGATGGCATTTTCAGCCGGAGGGTGGGCAGCGAATTCCGTGAGCGGATTCTGTCCAAGGGCGACAGCGAAGATCCAGCCGAGTTGTACCGGAATTTCATGGGACGGGAGCCCGACCCGCGCGCGCTGCTGGTGCGGTCTGGGCTGGCGTAAGCGCGGGCTCCGTGAATGCCGCCGATCCGTGCGTTCTATGGCACGCTGATCTGCTCCTCCGACTTTTCGAGAGCCGCAAACGTCACGGAATGGGATTAGCACTGGCGCTGAGCGACAGGGCCGATCCAGGGCACAAGCCGGAGGCCGATGCTATGGCAGCAATTCGGCGGACATCTTGGCGCCACCCATTGCCGCGATCACGGACGATACCTTCACCGCCTTTCGTGTTTCCTTGTCGATCCAGACGGAAACCTGGTCGCTGCCGCCATCCGCCGACGTGATGTCCACCTTGAATGCTTCGAACTTTCCGGCCGGAACGGTGACCGGCTCGGTACCCGTCACCTTGAGCTGCATCAGCTTGGGCTTCTGCTTCTGCAGATCGAAATTCCGGAACGTCACGCTGTAGCCGTCCGCCAGAGGCAGGCACGCGATTAATTGTTGCGATCCGGCGCCGTCGGCGAACAGTTCGCCTCCCACATCCGCGGACACCGCACGATCTTGTCCGTTCATGCTCATGTTGCCAGTGACCTTGCCGCCTGCAAAGTCCACCGCGATGCTAACCGGCCCTTGTTTGACGCTTCGCTTACGTAGGATCAGGCTGCCCTTCTCGAGGGTGCTCGTGTCCACCGCCGCCCCCATCGGTGTCTCTACGGTATCGGTCACAGTCCATGCTCCGTTCTCCTCCTTTATGGTGGTGGACATCTTGATCGACATCTCCTGAGCACCCATGGAGAGCTTCGTCTGGTAGTTGTAGGTGCCGGGCTTGAGATCGGTCGCAGGCTTCGGCAGACCCACCTCGGAAGCGTCGACTTTCTTGGTCACGGTCACCGTCTTCGGGTCGACCATGATCTCCGCCAGGCGCTTGGTGACTTCCGGTGTCGCGCTATCCTGATAGCGGCCATCCAGGTACTTCGCGAGGAACTTTTCGGACGCCATGAACATCGCCATGTTGTTTACGGGCCGCTGGAAACCGTGTCCTTCGTCCGGCGCCAGCATGTACTCCACGGGGAATCCACGGTCGCGGAGCGCGATCACAATCTGCTCGGCCTCGCGGCGGTTGACGCGCGGATCGTTGGCGCCCTGCACCACCAGGAGCGGCGTCTTGATCTTGTCTGCGGAATTCAGAGGCGAGCGCTCCCGCATCCAGGCCTTGCCATCGGGCGTTTGCGGATCGGCCATGCGTGCGTACATCACCTTGCGCCCGGACTCCCAGTAGGGCGGAATAGCATCCAGCAGCGTGAGCAGATTCGACGGGCCGACGATGTCCACCGCGGCCCGGTACACGTCCGGCGTGAAGGCCACCCCAGCCAAGGTCGCGTAGCCGCCGTACGAGCCGCCCAGAATCCCGATGCGCTTGGGATCGGCGGTGCCTTCTGCGATCAGGTATTTGACGCCCCAGGTGATATCGTCCTGCATCTTACGACCCCACTCCCCGTTGCCGGCGTTGAGGAATTTTTTGCCGAAGCCCGTGGATCCCCGGAAGTTCGGCATGAGGACGGCATATCCGCGATTGGCGAAAAACTGCGCGATCGAGTTGAAGCCCCAGATGTCGCGTGCCCAGGGGCCGCCGTGCGGGACCACCAGGGTGGGCAGCCCCTTCATCGGCACGCCCTTCGGCAACGTGAGATAGGCGGAGATTTCCAGACCGTCGGACGATTTGTAGTGGATGGTTTTCATCGACGCCAGAGAAGCGCGCGGCAACTGCTCGCGAATCTTGTACTGCAGGGTGAGGGTATGGGCCTTGCGATTGAAGAGATAGGTCTCGCCGGGCTCGGTATCGCTGGACGCCGTGACCAGCCAGAGTTGTTCATCGCGTGTCCTCGAGTTCACCCCGACATCCTTGCCTGGGAATTTGGCAGACAGCCACTTGAACTCCGCCTCGAAGCTTTTGTCCTTGAAGTAGCGGCGGAGGTGGTCGTCGAGGTAATTGGTTTGTGCCAATTCTTCGGTGACCTCAGAGAAAACGGCGCCACCGAAGTCAACGCGCTTGAGCGGGTCGGACTCCACAGTCTCGGTTTTGCCGCTGTCCGGGTCCAGGAGAGCCAGAGCGGCGAGGTCGTTCGCGTCTCCCTTATTGGTCGCCACGTAGAGGCGCTTGCCATCCTTGTGGAAACGGATCGGGTCGCAGGTTTCCACTACATTGCAGGTGTACACCTTGGTGAGAGCATCGGCATCCACCCGCAGGATCTCCTGGTCGCCGTTGTCAGCAGTGCGGAAGGCCGCGCGCAACTGGCCCTTCTCGTCGAAGATCCAGGCGGCTACATGTTCAGTGTTTTTGCGCAGGAGGGTCTTCTCGCCGGTGGAGAACTTGAGTTTGTAGAGATCGTGCCAGGCTTTGTCGCGGTCGTTGATGCCGATGTAGACCGTGTCCGGTTCGTTTTTCGGCGCTGAGTAGAGCTGGACGACCACTCCTTTGAGTCCGGTCAGATCACGGGACGGCGGTGCATCGGATCCGGGCGCGGCCGCGGCGGAGGGATCGACGGCGTAGAGGTTGAAATTCTCGTCGCCGTCGTTGTCTTTGACGTAGCCGATGAACTTGCCGTCGCGGGTCCAGAGGTATCCGGCCACGGGGCGCTTTGCCTCCGTAGTGAGTAGGTGTGCGGCGCTGAAGGGTTCATCGACCTTCTTCACCCACACGTTGCGCGTATCCTTCCACGGCTTGAGGAACGCCAGGTACTTGCCATCGGGCGAAAGCTGAGCACCGGCGATCTCCGGATTTCCAAACAGCAGTTCGCGATCGATCAGGGGTGGAAGTCCCTGAGTGGCGGCTGGCTTATTCTGGGCGGCGAGAGTCCAGCCGAGTAAGAAGAGCGCGAGCAAGCTTCGAAGATACTGCATGCTTCTGATCTTGATCCTTTTCGCGGACTGATTCAACATTTGGGGACCGATCGACGTGGCAAAGGCTGGCGATCGGATCGACTGCCATCAGGCGGCGTGCGCAGCGCCGCGAAGATCACTGAGTGGGTGCCGGACTGATTCGAATTCCTACTTCTCTGCCCCTGGGAACTTCGACGTCGATGATCCCGGCCGGGTCGGCAGCCGCTTCATACATCTCCTCATCGTCCACCTCGACCAGGTAATTCTTCTTCGGTTCCAGTCCCACCAGGAATACGGAAGTCTCTTCCTCCAGCTTGATGCGGAATTTGCGAATGGTTTGGGCCACGCAGATCACGGCCTGGTCCATCATGATGGGCGCCTTCACGGCTTGCGGGTGGAGAATGGTCACGTGGCCCTCGTCGAACAACTGCATCACGCCGTCGAAATAGCCGAACCACCGCGCGGCTTCTTCCCAATTCGACCGAACCACCAGCTTGCCGAGGTCGGGATCGTGGTAGACCAGCGGGGCCAGATAGTAGCTGAGGCCAGGCTGATACGGGTTTGCCCACAGGAATTCGTAAGGGGCGCCGAAGGTGCCACGCAACATGAATCGATCGTGCATCAGCCAGCCTTGTAAGACCTGGATTTCCTGGGCGTTCACGTCGTAGGCCACCATCGAGAGCTCGGCGGCCCGGGAGAGAGCTGCTAATCGTAGATCGGGCTCGACGACCTGGCGCTCGGCGCCAATGTAATACTCGCCATCTGCTCCTGGAAAGACGGCCGGATAGTAGGTCAGCAGATGCTCCATCGGAAGATCTTTGAAGTAGCGCGGCAATGAATCGCGAAGGTCGAGATTGGCGTTGTCCCGCATAGCATGCAGGAGTTCGAAGAGGGGGTAGACCTCGTCGCGAGGGATGGCATCGTGGCCCGATTTGAGCGACGCGATCACGCCACCCTCCCACCACTTGCGGGCCATTCGCTCCAATTCGCGTTGCGGTGTCTGCGGCACGTGGTCGAACAGCGCGATGGCGGCGAGGGCGCGCGAGCGTGCGGTAGAAACGGAGTCGTCCGCGGGTGGCGCGGCGATGGCTTTCTCCAGACGGGCAGTCAGATCGCGCTTCTCGTTGTCGCTCAGCACGTCCTGGCACCAGTCGAAGACGATGGCCTGTTGGCGCAAGTCTCTGCCGGCCCCGAGGGCCCAGGTGACGGCTTCGCGGCCCGCCACGGAATCTCCGGTAATCTGGTAATACAGCGCCTGCGCGAATCCGGTCTCGGGCATTTGCGCTTTCCCGGCGACCAACGCCTCGAACTGCTGCCAGCGTGGAGAGGTCCTCTGGCGCTCGCGTTTTAGCAGTCTGAGTCGCGCCGGCCTTAGGAACAGGCGCGGGTGTTCGGTGGACAGAGTGATTGGGTCGTCCGAAATCTGCGCGGGCAGATGCGCTGCCCCCAGGAGAAAAAGCGCGGACAGCAGCCCCCTGGACCACCAATTGCGGCTCATCAACCTGATTGTGTCATAGCGACACACCCAATGCCCACAGGTCCACAAAGCGTGCGGAACGGTCCGAAAGAAAATATTTGATTCAAAAGGGCTTTGAAGCATTGACAGATGGGCGTACGATTGCTACTTTTGATTCTGAATTGGCGAAGTACCTTTCAAACCTGCCCTCTGCTGCAACAGGCAGGCGGAAGAAGAGGGAGCCGAAGAGACAGCGTGCTTGCGGGAGCCGGTGTTGGTAATAGTTTTAGCTCACTAATCTTCCCTTGTTGGTTGCTGCAGAGGGGTTTTTTTATAAAACGTTTTCAAACGCTCTCTCCGGGGGATCACAGGTTTCGGTAGTTGTCTGGCACTTTTGGTAAGGAGAATAATTGGACGCGGACCTAGCCAGGAGTGGATCTTACATAAGCTTAATAACCAGGCAGCCCGACGCCGGATTCCAGCCCACCCTGGGCGAGCCGCATGGGATTCCGCCCCGCGGGTCTTGGGAAGGTTCCCTTGCGGTTTTTCTTTCGACCCACGGGCATGTCCGAAAAGATGTGCCTGTGTCTTTTTCTCTCTTCCACCGGGCAGGCGAACTCACAAGGGTAGCCTGCCCGGTCCCTCGACTTCACTGACTTACAAAATCAAAAAGAGGCCGGTCAACGAACCGGCCCGTTTTATTTTCAGAAATCTTCAGACACGCAATCGTAACAGTTCAAAAAACAATCGAGAACACCGCTGATTGGGGACTTCGTGGACGCACCCAAAGCGTCGCGACGAGTCTCGACGCGGCCAAACGGGAGTGGTCTTGGGCTGCTTCGCCGCCATGGATTCCGATGAAAGCGGCGCGTTCGCCGGGCAGTTCGGCTCGGCCATGGCGACACGGCGCGAACCCCCAACCCCTAACCCCCAACCCCTGCTTCAAGGGTGTTTGCGCCACCTTTCAATAGCTGAGCGTTCCCGTGCGGGGCTCCTCTTCCCGATTCGGCAGATATAGCGTCTTGCAGTGCTCACAGCGGTAGACTTCCGCGTCGGCACCGAATTTGGTCTTTACTTCGTCACCGAAGAAGTACCACCGCTTCAGATGTCCCGCGCACAGTTTCCCCTTCTCGTCCTTTTCATTGCAGGCTCGCATGCGCGGAGTGCGCCGCTTTACCTTGGTGCCATCGCTTAACGTGGTGACCAGTTCGGAAACCGGAACGGGCTTATCGGAAACCGCGTATTTCGGATTCGCCATAGGAGAATGTCGAGTATATCACCTTGAGAAGCCCTCACCTGGCAACGGGAAGCGGCAGCGCGGCGGAGTCCACTCCACCAATCGAGAGCACCACCGGCAGACTTCCGGTTGCGCCCGAGGGAACGGTGATGGCCACGCCGTACTGGACGAGGTAGGGCGAGTCGAAAATACTGTTGAAGTCAAGTCCGCTGAACGTGACTTTAGCCGTCTTCCCCCCTACGGTGACCGTCGGCGTAGTGGTGGTCGTCGCCGGGGTGGAGGAGTCCGGCAATCCGCCCGTCACCGGCTGATTGTTGACCGGACCGAGTCCATTCGCCCAGATCTCCACGCTGTCACCGATGTGCGCCGGACTGCTGGCGGTGACTTCCGATTGGGTGGTTAAGTCGTAGGCATACGCGATTGTGCTGTCGTTCGGATTCACAAACATCGAGGGGGCGTAAGGTACAAGCGGCACGGTAATCAGGTTGCTCGGGGCGATGAAGTCGGTGGTCACTTTCACCTGTACAGAGGAGGCGCCTTGCACTTCCCACGGCACCTGCACCAGGATCGTCCCGCCATCCACGCTGACGAAGGTGAGCGCTCCGGCGCCGCCGTTGTAGTCGATCGGATTGCCATCATAGGCCCCCGGTACGTCGAAACTCACGCTGGCAGCATCCAGGCTGAGCGGCAAGGGAATCGTGAAGGCGTAGTCGCCGATTCCGTCAAAGGCGGAGATCAACGCGGTATCGACGATCGAAGTGCCTTTGATGGCGATATACGAGCCGGCAACCGCGGAGGTGGAACCGCTGCTGGCATCGGTGATCGAAGTAATCTTCGGCTGCGCCAGGACGGCCGGGATACAGTTCAATCCACCGAATGTGGCTGTCATGCCCGCCCCCCTCGCGGTGACTGAGGGGCTGGCGCCTACTGAAGACGAGAGCATTACCTCGCTGTACGCGATGCCATACTGGTCGGTGGGGCAGGTGGCTGAAGTGCCGGTGGTGGTGACCGTACACGCGGTGGGTTGATAACCCACGGACTGAGGAGTAGGATTGGCCAGCGTGGTTCCGGCGCTTCCGCGTCCCATGGTGAAGGTGACCGCGGTCCCCACCAGCGGAGCGCCCGAAGCGTCGACGAGTTTCACCCCGACGAAGCCGGCGTCGCTTCCGGGGAGCCCTTCAAAGCAGCCAGTTCCGGCCGAGGTCAGCGGAATGATCTCATAGGCATTGGTGAACGGTACCAGGAAAAGGTAGGGAAGGTGGATGGAGATACCCGTCCCCTGAATCGTGAGGAACCCGGAGTATTCACCGCCGCTTGGCAACGATCCGGAAAGAGTGACGTTGACCGTCGCGGAGCCGCCGGCCGGCACGGTGACACTGGTCTGGTCGACGGCCAGTGTGGCGCCCGAGAACTTCTGGTTGGCGGTGAAACTCAGGGTCAGCGCCGCGGAAGCCGAGCCCAGATTGGTAATCTTCACCTGCTTTTTAATGGGAAAGCTGGTGCTTTTCAGCGCACCGAAAGCCAGCGAAACGGGATTCGATCCGTCCGAGGTCACCACGTTGGCGATCACCGTGGCATTCGCGGCGGCACCTGCATCCAGCCGGCCCGCGCCCGTGAAAATCACGTCGACCGGATCGCCGTAAACGTCCTGGGTGCTATCGAGCGCGGCGGAATTCATGAGAATCGCTTTGATCTGCGCTCCCGTCAACTGCGGATGAAGTTGCTTGATCAGCGCGGCGCCTCCCGCGACCATGGGAGCGGAGAAACTGGTCCCGTTGAAACTGCCATAGCCGGTGGGATTGTAAAGGTCGCTGTTCGCATCGAAGCTCTGGGTCGCCATGTAAAGGCCGCTTTGGCCGGGGATGAGAGTACCGTCGGGGAAACTCGGAGCGTTGTCCTGGTCTGCTCCGCCGACCGCCACTATGTCAGGCTTGATGGAAAGATCGCCCGCATTGGGCCCGGGAGACGAAAAGCCCAGCAGCTGGTTGGCGACCATGGGAGGGCTGAAGCTCCAGAGTTGGTTGTATGTCGGTAGGTCCATTTCGGTCCCGGCTGGATCCACCAAAACGGTCGCGCCGGGGTTGGCGTTGATGTAGGTTTTCAAAGCGACACCGTCGCTATTGCCCACCACGACCACCGTCCCCAGATTCGGGAAGTCGCCGAAACTGTCCTCGACTTCGGCAGGAACCGCCGGAGAGGAGTTGGCCATGTAGAAGATCACGCCGTACGCGCCTGCATCGGCTGCGTTGAAGGCCTGGTCGGAGAAACTGCAGGTTGCGGAGGTGCTCTGCCGAATCAGCGCGATCGTCGCGGAGAGCGAATTAGCAGGCAAGGCGTTGCATGCCGTACCGTCGTCACCCAATGTGGTGACATCCAGCATCGGATAGAAATAGGTACTGTTGAAGAAGGCAAGCAGGTCGCTGGTCTGAGCGGGTATCAGTTGCAGATTACTGGGGCCGTCCAACATACTGACGCCCGGTTGGAGAACGTGGGAATTGAGGGTGGCCCCCACCGAGATTACGGACGGAGCGCTGCTCGGCGAAGAGATCATATTGAGCGCCGGATAGACTGGGGCGCTGTATCCATCGTTGCCGGCGGATACCGTGATCACCATGCCGGCGCGGGCTACCATTTCGAAGTGATTAGCGATGAAATCGCAAGGCATTCCTGCCGTAAGACCGCAAGCGGCACCTGTGTCCAGGGGCGCGGCGACGGCAAGAACGCCATAAGAGAAACTCGCGATATCCATGCCATCTTTGTATGCGTCTTCAATCGCCATTGCGGCGATGTGTTCGAAAGTGATGGTGGGGCCGGTCCCGACTCCGTCAGGCGAGCCGGAGATTTTGTAACTGCCCAGGAACGCTTTGGGGGCCATGCCGGAGAAGGTCAGGGATCCGGTATTGGTATTGCCTGCCGCGACCGAAGCGGTTGCCGTCCCATGGCCCAGGCGATCGCGCGGGGTGTAATCGTCAGGCATGGAGTTCGCCGCTACGTTGTTCGGATCGGTTCCCGCCGCGATCTGCCGTACATAACTCCGCGCCACAATCACTTTGTTGTTGGTGTACGCGCAGTCTTCGGGGTGATTGTCCGTGCAGATGGGAAATCCGGCGGGCACCTGCAAAGAGGAGTCCTGGAAGGCAGGATGGGTCTGATCGATTCCACTATCGAGGATGGCAATCTTGAGTCCGGCTCCAGCCTGATTCACACCGCCCAGCAGGCTCCATGCCGCCGGCGCGTTCATCAATTGAACCGCCTTGTTCAAATGACCCCGCAAAGTGCGCATAGGAATGACGCCCAGCACGCCGGAAAGCGATTCGAGTTCCTGTACGCGATCTGGAGCGGTCGCTACAAAGATCGCATTGGAGAATGTGGAGACCGAACCTACAACGTTAAACCGGCGTCGCGCAAGTTCGATTTTCAGACTTTGCTGGCGGAGTTCAACCTGGCGCTCGAAAGCCTGGGCTTCGACCGATCGTAGGGCTTCACGGGTATGAAAGCGTTGCGCGACGGCGGGGTCAGAAAGGATGACAGCGTAATGATTCGACACCCTCTGCGCGGAAAGGGGTAGACCAAGGAGAATATGCAAGAAGATAGCGGTAACCGCAGGAAGTGGCCGTCGAGACATGATGTTCTGACGATTATAGCGGGTGGAAGGTTTCGAACAAACTCGGCGGGGCGGATGCGCCCCCCAGGGCGGAAGTCCGGCGGCTGTTCCGGGGTTGATAATGCTCGCGTTGTGACTCGCGACTTTCGCGGGATGCTGAATGCAGACTTCGTGGCCGAAGCAGGCGCCGATACTCCGATCGCTCTGCCTCCGAAACGAGACACTGTGGGTTACGGCCCATTCACACAGGATTACCAGACGAGCTACTTTCTCAAATGAACGCCGCGGCTGGATGGAAGCAGCGATCGGCGTACGGAACGACGTCGCGGCGGCACAGGACAAAGTCTCGCGCGTGATGGTGATGTTCTCGGAAGGGATTGGCGCCACGACTACTCTTCCCGAAGACATTGGAGTTCGTGCCCTCGATCTCGGCATCCCGATCTATCCATTCTCCCGATACGTGTTATCGGTGGACGGCCGAGTATAGAGCCCGCCCCTCCGGGCTCATATCCGCTTATTTACGTTGTCGGTTTTTCAGATCGCCGGTGCAGTGCTGGGCTTCGGGCATGTGGAGGTGCGCTTCGGCCTCTTAAAATCGGCTGTGAAACAGTCCCATTAACGGTTTACGCTCCAGCGCGCGATCGTTTTCGCATCTTTGATCAGGACTCCGTCTGACAGCACGAGTGGATGGGCCCAGGTCGGACTATCGGCAACCTCATATTTGCGAATCTCACCGAGTCCTTTTGTAGTCGGCCGTGCGACCAGCAGTTGAGCATCGGAGGTCAGGGCGAACAGTGTGGACGAACTCGCCAGCATCGCGGCATTGTCCCCGCCGCGCGGGGGGCCGGTCCACTGAGTTACTCCGCTCCGCGCGTCGAGGCAGAAGATTTGCCCCTTCTTCAGATGCGAAAAACCGAACAGCGACTCTCCGGCGACCACCGGCGAGTTCATGTACATCGAGACGTCGTGGTTCTGCCAAACCGTCTGGGGTGACCATTTTTCGCCGGTGTGCGCGAGCCGCACCGCGAAAACTCCCTGATTGATTCCTGAAAAGATCAGCAAGTCTTTGTAGAGCACCGGCGTGACGATGTTCTGGTCGAACTCCGTTTTGAACGGGATGCTCCACAACAATTGACCCGATGCAGACGCGATGCCGACGATTTTCGATTTGCTCTGCGTGACCACCTGTCGGACGCCGCCGAGGTCGACCACTATCGGCGACGAGTACGCGGGAGAGTCCCCGTCCCAAGTCCATTTGACATCGCCGGTTGAGGAGTCGAACGCGGTGAGCGCGCCCGTCTTGTCCCGCCTACGTGGACAATCAGAAGGCCACCATCGAGGACGGGCGACATGGCTGTTCCGTAGTCGGGTGCGCCTTCTTTGTATCGTTGCGCAAAATCCTTGCGCCAGCGAAGCTTGCCGGTCTCGGAATCGAATGACGACAAAATTCCGCTGATTCCGAACGTGTACACTCGCCCGTTTGAATACAGCGGTGTGGATTTTGGACCCTCCCCGTGACTGGCAGCGGCCGGGTTGACCTGGTACGGAGCAGGGTAGCGCTGCTGCCATCGGACCTTGCCATTCGAGGGATCGAGGGAAGTCAAAGTCTCCTGACCGTTCAGACGAGTGAAGGCATAAATGCTGGCACCGGCAAGGATCGGCGAAGCATGTCCTTCGCCGATCGTGACCTTCCATTTCAGGTTTAGATGTTCGGGCCAAGTGGATGGCTCGCCGGCGATGACGCCGTCGCGGTTCGGTCCGCGCCATTCCGGCCAATCGGCGCTGTTCAACGCGCCGGCAATCAGCAGACACGTTCCGATGATCTTGCGCATAGCGTTTCTCAACCAGGATATCCCGTCGAAGCGTCTTGTACGATACTTCGTAATCCGCATAAGTGATGCCATTCCTTGCGCATCCGCCCGCCGTTTACAGGGCTGTTCCACTTTTCGGGAGGTGAGGTAGATTCGCTAGACGGAATTTCACACCGGAGTAGATGATCGCGTTGGCGATCGCCCGGGAGCATTCGTTCCAGACTTGCTGCTCCGCTCCGGCTTTCATCCGGAACTTGTCGAAGTGGGCGTAGGAGATCGCTCGCCGCATGAGATCATGTTTAGCATGATCGCAACGCTTGCGCTCTTTCTTCTGGCCTCCGCGCCTCAGACCACCACTTTCACAGGTGAATGGCTGCTCACCTGGGATCAAATGGGCACGCAATACATCCGCGTTTCGGTCACGCAGGATGGCGCTGCGGCTAAAGTCACATGGGAAGGCGAGAGCTTCCAGTGTACGTTGACCAACAACGTCTGCGAAGGCACGGTAACCGAGAACGACAATCCCAAGGCCGGCAAAGTGAAGATCACGATGAATGGCGACGAGATCAAGGGGGAAGGCGCCGACCTCGAAGGCGCATTCATGTTCATCGGAAAACGCTCACCTGCGCCGCCCCCTGGCGGGCCAAGGACGCATAAGTTCGAGCCAACCGCTTTCTACAACTACTTCGCTTGGAACGTCGCGCCGGCTCTGCACATTTTCCCGGGCGACACGGTAGAGACGAAGAGCGTCGACGCCGGGGGAATCGATGAAAACGGCGTACGCCGCGCGCGTGGTGGCAATCCCCTGACGGGACCGTTCTATGTGGAAGGCGCATGGCCGGGCGATACTCTAGTCGTGCATCTGAAGCGCCTTCGCTTGAATCGCGCTACGGCAGGCAGCGGAACCGGGATCGTACCAAGCGCGCTCGGGCCGGGCTATTTCCGCAATCTGAAGATGGACGATCATTTCTCCGGCGAGTGGACGCTCGATCGCGAGCACGGCGTCGCGCGTCCCGCCAAGCCATCGGAGCACATGAAGGAATACACGGTTCCGCTCAAGCCGATGCTGGGATGCATTGGAGTCGCGCCGCCCCAGGAGCAGTCGTTCCGCTCGGGATATCTCGGACCTTGGGGCGGCAACATGGATTATCGCGAGTTCGGCGAGGGCGTTACGCTCTACTTCGGCGTGAATCATCCAGGCGCGCTCCTGTTCCTGGGCGACGGACATGCCGCGCAAGGCGCGGGCGAGTTGACGGGCGACGCGCTGGAGACGTCGATGGAATTTACGTTTTCCGTGGACTTGATCAAAGGCAAAGCTCCTAACATGCCGCGCGCGGAAAACGCCGCCTATCGCATGGCCTCGGGGATCGCGAATTCGCTGCCGGAGGCTTTACAACAGGCGACCACGAATCTCTCGCAGTGGCTGGCGGCCGATTACAAGTTGACCCCAAATGAAATCGCGCTGGTGCTGGGCACGGCGATCCAATACGACGTGGCGGAGGTCGTCGATCCGTTGGTGCACGTCGTGGCGCGTATCGACAAGAACGCGCTGGCCAGCTTGGGCCCGAGCCAAAAGTAGCGCTGCGCGCTTCGAGGGGGCACGGGTTTCCGCCCTTATGCCTCCTTCATGCAGCCACCCAAAAGGCCGAGCTGCTTGACGCCGAGTGAGCGTCAAGAACGAATATCGATAGCCAGGGGCCGGCGGGCGGAGAACTGACAGTCCGAGATTGAGCCAACAATTCGCTACGGGTATTACTACCGTTCGGCGACCGGCGCGGCTGGCGATGTGGTCTTCTTTCTCTCCGGCATGAGCACCTTAGGATCCAGTTTCGCATCGAATGCCACGTCGAAGAAGCCGATCATCATCTCCTCCCAACTCTGCTCTCCCCAGCGTACATCTTTGGTCGCGTCAGGATTGCTCGAGTTATTCGCGGAGTTGTCGAAATGCGCGGTGCAGGCCACCTTCGTGCCTGCCGGAAGCAGGATCTCGGTGGCAGGGGTATACCACAACTGCCAGCTGAAATCGTAATGCGGCACCTTCAGGATAGTCTCGGTTTCGCCGGTCGGGTAGATCAGCCTGAAGTCGAAATCCTTACCACGGAGATGCATGTGTGGCAGGAGTCCGGACAGCTTCACCTCATGTGCCAACTCCAGCTCAGAGTCTACGCGATAGTTCGCGTCGCCTGCCGGAATCACGAACTTGTTATTGGTCGCCGCCAGTGACATCACTCGCTGTTGCGGCGGCTCCTTGCAGAACACGATGCCAACCTTACTCTGGTCCTTCTGCGCTTTGCCATTGGCGGTGTAATGCAGTTGCAGGACCACATCGCTGCCAGCCTTGATCAGACGCCCACGCCCCGGTTCCAGGATGGTCGGCGGGACTCCCGGTGCGAAGCCGGCGAGCATGTCGCCGCCAAAGGACTGACGTTCGCCCTTTTCGTTCCTCTCGGGAACAAACGGTACGCCTGGCTGTTTGTCGCGACCCCACTTCGAACCCGGTTCGCGAATGAAGGCGATTACGTGGTGAACTACGCTGCGCGCCCCGGGCCGTACTTCCGAAGACTGCACCCAGTGGTCCTCTTTGAAACCGAGAGGGAGGATCACATACTGGTAATCGATAGTGCCTGATGCTGGTACCTCAAAAGCCTCCGGCATCTCGAGCACGAGATCGGGCTTGGGAATGCCCCACCCGCTGAGAAACTGCTTCGGTGCAGGCAGATCTTTCGGATTGCCCTCAACGGCGCCGCCGTCCACCCACGACACGAGGGTATCGATTTCACCCTTGCTGAGCGTGCGGTCATTACGGAAATGCCCGTACTGCGGGTCGGCGAACCATGGCGGCATCTTTTTTAATAAGACGGCGTTCTTGATCGCCTTAGCCCACGGCCGCACTTCCTGAAAGCTGCCGAACGACATAGGCGCCGCCTCGCCCGGACGATGGCAGCCCTGGCAGCGCTCCTGGATAATGGGCGCCACGTCTTTGGAATAAGTGCGCGGCGCGGGAACAGTTGCCGCCACAGCCATAATCGATAGTCCTAAACCCAAGCCACAGACCAGCTTCATACTTTCCTCTGGATTGATTATACGAGCACTTGTCGAAATCAGATCCAACTTCTTTGCGTGCCCTTTCAAACAGACGAACAAATACGCACTCGGCCCGGCAGCGACTCCAGGGAACCCCGCCCAGACCCATCGGCGGCGGTTGGGATTCCCCCGCTCTCGACAACCCCGTCAATCAGTTCATTGTTTTCCCCGCGCCAGGATCGCCCTATGGCCCCACGCCACCCGTGATGTTCCGGGTGGATGGGCCCGGTCCGTTCGCGGATCGTAAGGTGACGTGACAGACCGGTGACGGCAGAGGAAATCTCGCCGTAACTGCTACGAGACCGGCGGCTATTCAACTCGCAACCCTATCGATAGCCGCCATTGCACGTCGACGACGAGCGCGCAACCTGTCTCGTTAAAGTGCGAGCCGGTTACTTTCGACCACTCGCAGCTTTGGAATCCGCCTGTTCCTTTTCCCGCGCCCGCGCGCCTTTCAGGATGTCCTTCATCGCGTAATTGCCTTCATGGCAGGCGTATTCGTAGATGTGCGAATCGGTCGCCGGCCAGGTCATTTCGCCGGTCCACGGACGCTCCCAGGTATTTGGGTCCTCCACAGTGAACCGGTACAGCAATGTGCGGTCACTGGTGCGCGTGAAGCGCTCGATCACATGCAGGTTTTCCGTCGATCCATGAAACCGCGTCTTGTCTGTGAAGTTGGTCGTATCCACAACCAGCGTGTCACCTTCCCAGTGGCCGACCGAGTCTCCCATCCAGAGGCGCAGATTCTTCGGCAGATGCTGCGCGTTCATACGGACGATGCGCGCGTCGTGCACCATCTCGGTCAGGATCATGATGTCGTTTGGCGTCTGCACGATCTGGTGCAGGTTATTGTAGAAGTAGTCGGGCAGCGCGGGCGGGCCGGAGGTAGACCCGAAGCCCAGAATGCAGCGCTCGCCGAGCGGCCGGCGCTCCGGATCGTCATACGCGCCGGGCGTCCTTTCCAGATCGCGATCGGTGCTCTCCCCAGCGTCGGAAGTCGGGCGTCCATAGTCGGCTACTGCGCGTTGCCGCGCCGAGGGGATGGTCGGTGGAATGCGGCCGTCCGGCGGGTCGATCACGATCGACGAGCGCGACTGGCCATCCACATTAGTAAAAGTCGACCCCACATCGAGCCAGCCGGTGTTGTAACCACCAACTGCGCCGCCGGCGCCGGTCGCCACCAACCACCAGCCGGCATTTGGGCCGGTGGTGCTCCCCGGGGGGGCCAATGACTCGCCACCTTTTTTCGGCGCGGCGCGATCGCCGGAAATCGGCGCGTCAGCATCCTGCTTCTCCTTGGCGAAGGCGGCTTCGCGCTTGTGTGCCTCCTCCGGTGAATAGGCCGGAGGTGCGCCGCGGGGCCGCTCCAGGGGTGTCATGGTTGCGATATCGTAGGTGCCTTGCAGGTCGGGGTGCCCGTCGGCAAGACGCTTGGGACTATAAGGTTTGGCCGATTTCTGCGTCTGGGCAGTCAACGGCACTGGTGTCCACAGCAGCAGCGCGGCCACGCTCGCGAATAACAGTCGCCGCATCGCAGTTACCTCCTTGAATGGCTCAGCAGCTTCTTGCGCCACTGGCCGCACATCAATTCTTCCACAAATTTCGCGATTCGGGTTGCCCATGTGCCAGTTACGCGATTCGCTATACCGCGCCAGGCGATAACGATCCACGCTCGCCGATCTTAAGGCTCATCAGGTGTAGCTGTGTGACTGGCTGAGGAAGCACGCTGGCGCTTTGGATCTCGCCTTGATCGCGTTCACTGCGTTCTCGCAGTTCGTGCGGCCCTTTCCGGGATTCGCCGCGATTCGCGCGGTACTTTCGAAATAGCCGATCACCACACGGCTTCGGCAATCCGCCGTACCAGTGCATCGTAAGGTGGATGATGAAGAACGAGTTCCCACAGGAGTTCTTAACCGACCTTAACGATGACGGATCGTCCAAGCAGCCATGTCTGGGGGGGTGCTACAAAATGCCCAAGTCGGTGCTGTGTCAACGGTCAGCCGATATCGTGCCGCCTTACGTCTCTCGCCGCACGTCTCGTGCATTCCTGTCGTCGCCGATCAATAGAAATTTTGCGTGGCGGAGGTGGTTGTCGGGAGTCCACGAATTCAAACTGGCCCACGAGCGCTGGCCGGAGCCAGCGGCTCTATGCCATCCTCTCCACGGTCAAGCCTTCCCCCCATCGCCCAGCGTTCTTCTCAGGAAGGTTTACAAACGGGCACTCGTTGATTTCGAGCAGATGCATCGTTCGGATCAGCTTCTCACCCAAAGCCGGCGTGAAGCCGCTCCGAGTCCTGCCGACGTACACGTGATTGCCGCCGTCGAAGTATCCGAAGATCAGCCCATCGAACGTCCTTGCGCCGACAGTGTAGCCACCGATCACGAATTCCTGTCCCCGGTTGAGGCGCCTCTTCTGCCACGCGCCCGTTCGTTGGCCGGCCTCGTACCGGCTACCGAGGCGCTTTGCAACCAGCCCCTCAATGCCTTGTGCTCGCACCGCGGCGATCAGTTCGCTCAGACTGGCGTCCACGATCAGGGACTCCCGTACGGGATGCGCAACGCATTAGAACATGCTGGCTCAAAAGCTCGCGGCGGGCGGAAAGCGGTTCCGAGGTGAGGTCACGACCCTTCAGCACCGGCACATCGAAGGCGTAGTAAACGATGATCGTGCTGGCCCCGAAGTTTTGCAAGGCATGGAACGAGGGGCGCCATACGTCGCAGATCTATCGCTGTCGGCCCCAAACTCGACTAGAGCTATTGAAAACGGCGAGACAGCCAACCACACTGCTCAAGTGCCAGCGTGGCCTCGTCGGCGGCCTTCAACCTTGCGTCTCGAACGCCTCAATAGCACTGAAACGAGCTTGTGATAGAGCCGTCGCGATCAAGAAACACGTAAATACTGCCCATGTCGCCAAACACGATCGAATTGCTATCGCCGTGGATGCCCCGATCATCAAACTCCAGCCCCAGGGATTCCGCCTGGTTAACCCACGGATACGGAACTTGGTGTGCGGCTTGGATCGAACCTAGCTGACAAAGAAACTGGCTCTCCGAATCGTCTCCACCCTGAATCCAATGCGGGACGCCTCCAATCTTCGTGCCGTTCAGGATCGGTAGGTTGTATCTCCCGCGAATCTCCAGGTCGGAAGCCCTCTCTGTGGAATCCGGGTAATCGGCGGAACGATGAATCACTCCGTAGAACGGGCCTGCCGTGGTCGCCATCAGAGACTTGTCAAAGTGGGAGACCGGAGGAAGTTCCAACGGAAGCCATTCAAACCGCATTAAATCAGGTTCCAGATAATCCTCGGGGTCCTCAACCAAGAGCAATAAGACGTCGCCAGGAAGGGGTGTGGGGAACAAGTCCCGCGAGTCCGCAAAGTTGAACTGCGCCAGAAAGAAAAGAGGCGACCCCTCGTCGTCGGTGGGCCAAGGGCGGTCTGCGGCCCAGTATGGGATGCCTCCAACCTTGGTGGCCTCGCGGCGCGGGGACTCACCCTTTCCGAACACAAAAAGATCCGCTGGAAACCCCTGTCCCTCACGAAGCCCATGGATGTCCCGAAGTTCTTCGACCGAAAATACGTCGTACGGGCTGGTGATCAACTCGCCCTCGAGGGCTTCGTGGGCTCCCGCTTCGAACACGCGCCGCGCCGCAGCGAAATCCAGTTCGGGATGTAGCTTCTGAGAACCTCGGGCAATCATCGCACCACTCCTTCGGAGGAACGACGAGTTTAACCGCCGAACTCCAGCTTAACCGATCCAGATGTCCACTTCCTGCCAACACAGGTCAAACCGCACCAACTTCTGTTTTGTCATTCCGTTGCGCCAGAGCGGTTCACTACCCACAAGGCGGCTCAGGCTGCAAAGCTTGCACCATCTATCGCCAAGAGCATCACGAGTCCGAAGAAAAGACGAGATGTTGGCGCTCGTCCATCCACGCCTGAACACGAAATCCGGAGTCGGCCTATACAGAACTGACGTGATTTGATGGCGTTATCCCAAAATCACTCAAATTTGTAGTAGAAAGACCTCGTACGACCAGTTCGGGCCTTCCGGCAGCGTCGAGGCAGGGGCCAGCAGCATTGGCTCGGTGAACTTCAGGGATCTCGAAACCTCCACTCCGTAGTTTACGAGCCCAGCACCTACCGGCTCTTGTTGGTTTGGACGGGCCCCCGGTGTGGTGCGACGATCCCTCAACGCGGTCTTCGAGGTTCGCCAGCAACTCGGAAACCTTGAGGCCGAAGGTACGGGCAAACATCGTAAGTACTTGAATCGTCAGGTTTCGAGCGCCGTTCTCGGCTGATCCAATGTAGGTCCGGTGGACGCCGCAACGATCCGCAAACTCTTCCTGAGACCACCTCCTCGTCCCCTAAGCTCCTTAATTCGCTGCCCGATCGCGAGTTGAAGCAGAGGATCGGTCTTCTTCCGCTTTCGCATGCGATTACGAGTAAGTGATTGGAATCCATCAGATTCACGATGTGAGTCGGACTGAGTCGCGAGAGTCACTCTGATGTCGGAACCGCTCATGACTGACATGGCATCGCCAATCGCCGACGCGGGGCAACAATCGGCATACGGAGGGCCTTTTTATGGGGGCGACAGAACGCGAGGGTCAGGCATTATCCGCAGTGCGAAGAGGACATCCACAACTTCAAGCAGATCCAGTTTTCGGGCACTACGGAGTTTTCAGGCGGGAACCTCAGGATTGGAGTACGCGCGGAGCCTCGACTTAAGATTGTTGCTCGCCCGGCCGCCACGCCTCATGTAGAGACGCGGCAGCCGGGCGGCGGTTCGGTGCGTTGTTTAGAAGCGGATTTTGATCATGGTCATGAGGATGCGAGGATCGCGCGCGCCGCTCACGCTGCCGAACCCGTTCTTGTTGTTGATGCTGCCATCGGGGTTGACCGCAATATTGGAGAACGCCGACGTCAGGGTGCTGGCCGTCAGGCTGGAGTTGATCCCATTGAACTGCGTGTGGTTCCAGACGTTGAAGGCATCGCAGCGGAATTGGAAGTGCACCCGTTCCTTGATCGAAAATTCCTTCTGGATCGAGAGGTCCCAGTTGTTGATGCCGGGGCCAGTGAGGTAGTTGACGCCGGATTCCAGGCCGATGCTGCCCACCAGCGGGAGGGCGAAATCCGAGGCATTGAGCCGGTTATACGGATTGAGACTACCTGTCATGGGGTTGCCGAGGAGGCGCAGGCGCGAGCCCTCCGTGTAAGAACCGGTGATGTTCTGGTTGCCCCCGCCGGAGGAGACACTGAAGCTCGGGCCGTACGGCGAGCCGCTGATGAACGAGGTGACGCCGGAGATCTGCCAACCGCCCAACACCGCCTTTTCAACGACATTTTTGCCGGTCAGGGTGGGCAGGTTATAAACGTAGTTGAACACGAACATCTGCCGGCGGTCGTTGCCGGAAGGCCCGTAGTAGGCCTCCCTGGTGTATTGATCGACGCGGACCGCGTTGGTATCTCCGGTGGCGGTGGTGAGGTTCTTGCTCCAGGTGTAGGAGAGGCCGAGGAACAAATGGCCCACGCGCTTGTTGCCGGTCACCTGCAGGGCGTTGTAGTTCCCGGTGGCGGCGCTTTCATACAGGGTGATGCTGCCGATTCCCCGGTAAGGCGCCAGGAACTGCTGGAGCAGCGACGTAGCGCCGGGAATCGTGCTGGCGGCCAAAGTCGGATCCTGATTCTGCGGAAGGAACGCGGCCCCGTACGGCGTGTAGTTCAGGTTGCGATTGTCTTGCAGGTGGCGGGACAGAGTGCCGACGTAGGCCACGTCGATGGACGCCTGGCCTGGCAGAGATCGCTGCACGCCGAAGGTGTAGTTGTAGGAATCCGGGAGTTTGCCGGTCGGATCGGCGGCATAGAACGAGGGCGGCGAGAGCAGCGCGGTCGCCGGATTGATGTTCTGCATGAAGCCGTAGGTCAGGGTTGGCTGGATGCCTAACGGCGGGTTGCGGACGAAATCGAAAACGCGGTTGCCCTGAAACCGGTCGTAGTAGATGCCGAAGCCGGTGCGGATGACGGTCTTGTGGTCGCCAAACGGGTCATACGCTAAACCGATGCGTGGACCGAAAACTAGCCCGGGCGAGTCCTGGAGGTACTTAGTGAACCCGTTGACACCGCCCTGCTCGATGCCGTTGGCAATGTTCCCGCTTCCCGGGACGATATAGCCGATGTTGGCCGCCGGTACAGTCTGGCCAGTGACGGTATCCACGCCCATGCGGACGCCGTTGACCGTTTGCGGGAAATACAGGCGGGGCGCCTGCGACGCAGACCAGGCCGAAGGCAGGAACGTCGAGGCCTGCAAGGAAGCATCATATTGCGGTTGAACCCAAGCCGTGCGCAGGCCGTAGTCCATGGTCAAACGAGGAGTAATTTTCCAGGTGTCCTGCGCGTAGAATTCGATGTTCCAGTAACGGTACTGGCCATTAATCTCGTTGGCCGCTTGCGCGAACGTATTGTAGACGCCCGCGGCGGCGTTGGAGAAACCGAACCCGGTGTCGTATGGGTTGTTGCTGTTGTCACCGAAGTTATAGGAACCGTCGAATGCACCGAACGAGGTCTGGTTCTTGACGCTCTTCTGCATATAGAGGCCGAACTTGAACGTATGCTGGTTCCAGACCTTCGACAAGGCATCCGTAATGTCATAGGTAGTGTTGAAGTTGATGAAGGGACCGGCGCCATTGTTACCCGTGTTGAAATTCGGCGAGTTGCCGATCTTGCTCCCCGCAAAAGTCGCGTACGGAAGGTAGTCGTTCTGCACTGCCTTGGGATAGAGCACTGGCAGGTTGACGCCGGTAGCGGCTCGCGAGAGCGCGTCGGTGGTGTAGGCGATCAGAATGTTGTTGTGGCTCGAACCCACATTGAGCTCGTTTGTCATGGTCGGGGAGATGACATAGGTCATGCCACCCGCCCAACTGTAGCCTGGGTTGGCGTACTGGATCGGCGCGAGTGGCAGGTTGGTGCCCAGAATCCAGGTGCCGTATACCGAATCGTAGGTGTTCGAGTTGTTGATGTAGTGGCCGAAGACGCGCACCTTAGAGGTTAGGTTGTAGTCCACTCGCACCAGGTCTTCGCGCCGCGGATACGGGCTGGAAACCTGGCTCTGGAAGTTATATCCCTTGATGCAGCCGCTTGTTCCCGGCACCGCGGAGCATGCATTCGCTACGTTGGGCTCCGGCATGAAGCTGAGAAGCTTCACGCCCGGGGCGTATAGCTGGCTGGCCGGAATGATGTTTCCGGGTAGGGGTTGCTGGGTGTTGGGGTCGCGGATGACCACCGCGTTGCCATTCTGATCAACGCTCTTGGAGAAGTTGCCGGCGCGTTCCAAATCGGTGGGCACGGTCACGTAGTGGGCGCCGTAGGGCGCCAACTGGCGCTGGAACTCCTCGCTCCAGAAGAAGAAGAGCTTATCGCGGCTCTTGAGCAGTTTCGGAATCAGCAGCGGACCGCCGATCGTGCCGCCCTGATCGTTGAACCGGAAAAGCCCCCGCGCGATGCCGTCGCGGTTATTCTTCCAGTTGTTGGCGTTCAGGCTTTCGTTGCGGTGAAACCAGTACCCGCTGCCGTGGAAATCGGAGGTGCCGCTCTTGGTCACTACCGAAATCTGGGCGCCCATGGCGCGGCCGTATTCGGCCTGATAAACACCCGTGAGAATTTTGAACTCCTCTACGGAATCCAGGCTCAGGGTGACGTTCTGGGAGCCGTTCGAGCC
>DATGIL010000103.1:0-29658 GCA_035295745.1 Bryobacteraceae bacterium
TTCTCGCTGGCCATCGGTCGCTCGCCCTGAACCACGTGGATCTCGACGCTAGGCTGCCCGTCGGCCGCCGTCGTGTACGTCTCCGCCTTGCGGGTGGGGATGGTCGTGTTGCGCTCGATCAGCTTGGTGAACACGCCGCCCATGGTCTCGATGCCGAGCGAAAGCGGAGTGACATCCAGCAGCAGTACGTCTTTGACTTCGCCGCCCAGAACGCCGCCCTGAACCGCGGCGCCGACCGCCACCACTTCATCGGGATTCACACCCTTGTGGGGTTCGCGGCCGAAGAGGTCACGCACAATCGCCTGAATCCGCGGCATGCGGGTCTGTCCGCCTACCAGCACTACCTCATTGATCTGCGAAGGAGTGACATTCGCGTCCTTCATGGCCTGCTTGCACGGGCCCACGGAGCGCTGCAGAATGTCTTCCACCATCTGCTCAAACCGGGCGCGGGTGAGCTTCATCTGCAAGTGCTTCGGGCCGGTCGCGTCCGCCGTAACGAACGGCAGATTGATGTCCGACTCGAGCAGCGTGGAAAGCTCCATCTTGGTCTTCTCGGCGGCTTCCTTCAGGCGCTGTAACGCCATCTGGTCCTTGGAGAGATCGATTCCGCTTTCCTTCTTGAATTCGCTGACGATCCAGTCGATGATCCTCTGGTCGATATTGTCGCCGCCCAGGTGGGTGTCGCCATTGGTGGACTTCACTTCCACCACGCCATCGCCGACTTCGAGGATCGAGATATCGAAGGTGCCGCCGCCGAAATCGTAGACGGCGATCGTCTCGTTGGTCTTCTTGTCGAGCCCGTAAGCCAGCGCGGCCGCAGTGGGCTCGTTGATGATGCGCATCACTTCGAGACCGGCGATCTTCCCGGCGTCCTTCGTGGCCTGGCGTTGCGCGTCGTTGAAATATGCCGGGACGGTGATGACCGCCTGCGTGACCTTTTCACCCAAATAAGACTCGGCGGCCTCCTTCAACTTGGTGAGGATCATGGCCGAGATTTCGGGAGGGGACTGCTTCTTGCCGGAGATCTCCACGCGAGCGTCGCCATTGTCGCCGCGGACCACCTTGTACGGAACCATCTTCATCTCTTCGTTGACTTCGTCATAGCGCCGTCCCATGAAGCGCTTGATCGAGAAGACGGTGTTTTCCGGGTTGGTAATGGACTGCCGTTTGGCTACCTGACCCACCAGCCGTTCGCCGCTCTTGGTGAACGCCACGACGGAAGGAGTGGTGCGGGCGCCTTCCTGATTTGCGATGACCGTGGGCTGTCCAGCCTCCATTACGGCGACCACCGAGTTCGTGGTTCCCAGGTCAATGCCAATAATTTTTCCCATGTTTTCTTCAAAGCCTCCTACGGAATTGATGATTAAGATTGCGGATTGAGCTCCGAGGGCGCCCCTCAGGAGTCCATTAGCACAAACTCATTATGAAACTTTAGTGCGTTATTGTCAAGTTTGCCCGCAGAGAAAAATCAGAGGGGCTATTTGAGGCCCGCAAGTGCACGATCCAAAAGGATTTGGACTAAACCGGCATGGCCGTCGAGGGGCGGAGTGGTCACCAAATTTATGCCGGGATGCGCCCGCGCGATCCGGCCGGCAATCGCCGGGAGGTCCCGCTCCAGGTGCAGGCCAAGGGTCAGGAAGTAAGGGATGACCACAATCCTCTGAATGCCCTCCTCGACCAGCCGGGCGACGGCGCCGTCCAGATCGGGCTTGCCCAATTCCAGAAATGCGGCTTCCACCCTCGGGAAGCCGCCAGCCCGCGCCAGTTCCGCCGCGACGAAACGAACTGCCTCATTCGCCGCTTCCACTCGCGATCCGTGGGCAAAGACTACGATCCCGGCGCTCATGGCTGCGGGTTGGGGTTGGCGGCCCGGTATGCCGCGACCAGGCGGTCGAGAAGTTCATCGACACTGTTGAGCGCTTCGCGGGTAAGCACTTTGGAATCGGCCATCAGGATCGTCTCTACGGTCCAGGTGTCCGTGGCCGTTCGGATCTCCTTATTGCGCGACAGAGCCACGGGCTGATAGACGCCGAGCGAGAGGCAGAGCGCGTACGGTCCGCGAGGCGCTCGTACCTGCAGGATCTTGATGCCGACAAACTCGGCGGCGGCATGGTCGACGGTGATGCCCGAATGGTCCAAGCGCCTCTCGATCTGCTCCTTCAGAGAGTTTGCGGTCAAGCCCTGCTTGACCAACTCCGGGTCAAGCACGTCAATGATCACGTTGACGGAATGGATGCCGCGCAGCGTAGCGCGATCCAAAGGCGCATCGCCGGCGGCCCGCGCGACCCACGGAATCAACAGCACACCCAGCCACACCAATTTCGAGTGCATACTCTCATTTTACCGAAGGCATCACGCGGCTGCGCCGTTGGAACCGGGGCATAGGAAAATGAAGGAACGAAGCCAATTGTTTGTTGAGCGGATTGGGGTTGCGCAGAATTGGGTTTGGCTTCCTGGCCTGATGCGCCAAGACCGTGAGGGAGCGGCCGCCCTCCGATTCGTGATCGCTTGCTGACGCGCGCGGCTCGCAGCGAGCCATGATCGAGGCGCGCGCGGCTCGCAACGAGCCACGACCGTGAGGGAGTGATTTTTCGGGCGATCGGGCATCGCTTGCTTACGCGCGCGGCTCGCAACGAGCTACGATCGTGGGGGGTGGTTTTCGAAGCGATCGGGGCTGTCGCTTGCTGACGCGCGCGGCTCGTAGGTATCTTGGGTGCGGCGAACGTGGACGCCACTGGGGGCGATTTGGTGAGGGTGTTCATCCACAAGGGATAGCAGGGTGGGGGGCTGGAGTCTGAAATTGAAGGGCTGTAAGTAGGTGAGGAGGTTGAGAGAAGATTTCAGCAGAAGGCGTGATTGTCTTTACGGCCCTCGGCGGAACTCTGACAGCAGGCGGTTAGGCCTGTTTCACATCCCCGGCCACCCGGAACCCCAGGTTTAGAGGCTGCTCGTCCGGCTGGTTGAAGAATACGACGAGCGCGCGTACCAGCGAAGGGTGTAGAAGGAACCGCCCCGCCACACGTACGTCCCTCTGCCCTCGGAATACTCCGTGGGATTTGTCCTCGTGGCTTTCGACCATCGTGGAGTTGAGGCCGGCCACCACGCGCAGTTCGGGCATCTCCCAGAGAGTCCACGGGCGCTCTTCGGTGAACGTCGCGCCGGGCACCTTGCCGTAAAGTTCGGTGAACAGGCTGGCGTACTGCTTCCACTTCGGCCAGTAGGGCGGAGCAGGCTTCTTTCCGTCTCCCTCGCATTCGGCGAAATAGGCGAGGCAGGTCTTCCGATTGATGTCGTGATTTCCGGGGACGATGGCAATGTGATGGCGCGGAATGGCGAGGTACTGCGAGAGTGAGTCGAGCAGTTGCAGGAAGTCGTCGAACTCTGTCTTCATCCCCCACTCGGCCAGATCTCCAGTGACCACGATCGCTTCGGGGATCACGTGGTGGTCTTTTTTGAGGAGGTCGAGATCGATCTCGAGGCGCTTGATGAGAGTATCGAACTGATCGTCCTCCGCCGTGGTGTGAAGGTTGCCGAAGCGGTGGTTTCGCCCGAACTGCGTGTCTGAAAGGTGAAGTAGAGTGACTGAGTCGCGGGCCGGGATCATATTTCGGTAATGATACCAGTGTGTGTCCCAATCGAGAGAAGAAGAACGTCTTCTTAAGCCGGACTGGTGCACGGCTCGAAAAGCGTCGACAAGAGTGTCGACGCGGCAAACATGAGTGTTTGCGCCACGAAAAGGGTCGATCTGGTAATATAGGAAAGTTATGGCAATTCCGAATGTGAAGCGGTTCCGGCCCTTTTGCCCGACCTGCAATGATACTTTTACGTTGATGGCCGTTCTGCCGAAAGAGCTGGACGTGGACAAGTACATCTCCGAAGCTGTGGCACGCCACGATCACAAGGCGTTCCAGGATGCCAAGGTACAGCAGTTCAAAGTCCGCGTCGGTCAGCAGAAGCAGAAGAAGGCCAAGTAGTCTCCTCGAATCGGGGAGTGCCCGCCTGCCGAGGGGTCAAAAGCGCGCCTGCAGGGTGCGCTGCGACCGCAGCGCTTCGCGCGCGACTTCGGGATCGGGATCGGTGGCCAGCTTCTGGACTTCCGGAATGCTGGCCTTATCGCCGCTCCTGGCGAGCACTCCCAACAACCCAATCTTTTCATCCTTCGTTCCCGATTGCAGAGGGCGGTAGAGCGCGTTACGCACGCGATCTTCGCGCGCCGCTTCGACCAGGAACGGGAACGCCTCGCCTTTGTACGCCGACGAATTCAGATTATTGATCAGGAACTGCAGCGGGCTAAACTCGCTCAATTCGGTTTTGCCGAGCAGCACTTGCGCGAAGGCCAGCGATAGCCGCGGCGATGTCTTGTTCTCCTCCTGCCGGGCCTTCTCCAACATCGGCAGGTCGGAAGGAGTGCGCAGGCGAGCGTATCCTTCGGCAGCCGCCGCACGCAGCTTGTCGTCCTTGTCGTGAAGATACTGCGCGTAGAGGTTCCGGCTTGACGGTACGGGCAACATGGCGATCGCGGTGAGCGACGCCCGCCGCACCTTGGCATCCCGCGCGCGGTTGAGCACATCGATCAGGTCGGGGACGGCACTGGTATTGCGCAGCAGGCCGGTGGCTTCAATCGCCGCACCTTGCACCTTTGAATCCAGATCGTGCAGCAGGAAGGTGATCCGCGGACCGGCCGACTCGTCGTGAATTTTCTCGAGCGCGATCAGCGATTCGTACATCACGTCGCTGTTCTTCGAATGCGCGGCTTCGAGGAGGTCGGGAACGGCGGCCCGGCCACGCAAAATGCCCAACGCCCGCGCCGCATTGGCCCGCACCTCCATGCTCGCGCCGCCGCGGGCCAGGCTGCCGAGGGCGGTAATCACCTCCGGGCGTACGACCACAAACGGATCGACCACCTGATCGTTGGTGTCGGTGAACTTGCCTTTGATGCTGGTGCCCACCCGGCGAACCGAGGACGCGAATCCGGTTTGCACGTACCCGGGCAGGTAGAAGTTCACCAAGCCGTCGGTCGCACGGATCTGCACTTCGGGGTCGTTGTCTTGAGTGGCGAGCACCAGGGGATCGATGCTGTATTGCCCTCCGATTTCGGTGATCTGCTTCACGGTCTCGATGCGCACTTCGAGGCTCGGATTCTTGAGCAATGCCTGGAGGCGCGGAAAGGCGCTGGATCCCGCTTTCGCGATCTCGCGCACGTCTTTGGGGCGCACTTCCTGAGCAAACGATAGGACTGCGGGCAGGAGCAGAAAAACCGCACGACAGAGGCGCATGCTTCTATGCTATCGCGCGCGCCGATGGAATGTCCCGGCCGTGCCGCAACCTGATATACTCGGCGTTCTGGCCTCACCGTGCGCCCGCCACGCGCATCGTAATCTCTATGTCTAACATTCCTCATGCTCCCGTTCGACTGAAAGACATAGCCCGTGATCTCAATGTCTCCGTGATGACCGTCTCGAAGGTCGTGCGCGGATGCGCCGACGTAGGCGCTGAGACGCGTAGCCGGGTACTGGCCCGGATCAAGGAGCTGAATTACCAACCCAACTGGGTGGCGCGCAGCCTGGCTGCCCGCCGCACTTTCATGATCGGACTGATCGTGCCCGATCTGATGCACTCATTCTTTGCCGAGATTGCGAAAGGCGTGTCCACCACGATTCGCCCGCTTGGGTACGACGTGGTGATCTGCAATTCGGAAGAGGATTGCGCGGTGGAATCGAGCGAGGTGGATCGTCTGCTGGCGAGGCAGGTGGATGGTCTGATTCTGGCCTCGGCGCAACCGCCTTCTTCCATGGACGTATTCGCGAGGATTGAAGCGCGTAGCGTGCCGTACGTCTTAGTAGACCGCCGGTTCGTGGCGGCGAGTGCCCCGTATGTGGGCGCTGACGATGAAGCCATCGGCCGCCTGGCGACCCGGCATCTGATTGAGCGAGGCTGCCGCAAGATCGCGCATATCGCCGGCCCGTCATTGACGACAGGATTGGGGCGGCTCAAGGGATATCGCGACGAATTGGCGGCGGCCGGCATGACGGTCGAAGATTCCTACGTGGTGAGTGCCATGGACGATGCGACTGGCTATGAGGCTGCCCGCCAGTTGCTGACGCGCTCTCCGCGTCCCGATGGCATCTTCGGATACAACGACCCCACCGCCGCCGGCGCCATGAAGGCAATCTTGGAGGCGGGCATAGGCATTCCCCAGTCGATCAAGGTGATCGGCGTGGGCAACGTGCATTATTCGGATCTGCTGCGCGTGCCGCTCTCGACGATCGATCAGAGCAGTGCCAGCATCGGGCAGCAGGCGGCCGAGATTCTGGTGAAGGCAATCGGCTCGAAGCGGCGCCGTCCTCCGCGCACGGTGATCATTTCTCCCACTCTGATTGCCCGCGAGTCGACCGGGGAAACGCCAGCATAGCGGCCCACCGGCGTATGAGATTTTTCGGGGGCAGATGTGGCGCAAACACTTCTGTTTGCCGCGTCGAGACTCTTCTCGACGCTTTTCACACCGATACCAAATCTGCCGCACGGAGTATTATCGACGCCGCCATATTGAGGATCGAAGACCATTTTGTGGCCCTGGATTTCGCGGCACCTCGCAAAGCGTCGAGAAGAGTCTCGACGCGGCAAACACGAGTGTTTGCGCCACGCCTTTTCCTCGTGATCATCCTTGGTGTGAAGGCGATGGCACAGGCGCCGTATCCGATGCCGGGGCGGATGGTGGATGCGGGAGGATATCGGGTCCATCTTCACTGTACTGGCCAGGGGAGTCCCACCGTGATGATCGCGGGCGCCGGATTTTCGTTCGATTGGGCACTCGTGCAGCCGGAGGCCGCCAAGTTCACACACGTGTGCACTTATGATCCGGCCGGGATGGCGTGGAGCGAACCCGGCCCGTCCTTCTCCTGCCCCACGAGAGTGGACGAACTGCACAACCTGGTACGCAATGCCAAACTCGACGGTCCGTACGTACTGGTTGGATTGTCAGTGGGCGCCCTGGTGGCGAGGTATTATGCGGCTCGTTTTCCGGACGAGGTGGCCGGAATGGTGATCGTGGATCATGCCTTCACCAACCCGGGAGGAGCGCGTCCAGCCGACACCTCTGGTCCGGCCGTCGTGCAACAGACTCCGATTGTGATTACGGTGGAGGACAGCTCGCAGTTCCGAAATCTTCCGGAGCAGGCACAGAGGCTCCATCGCTGGGCGGACTCGCTCCATCCATCTCTGCCGACTGTCGAAATGGCGGACCAGTGCATGGCGGCGCTGAAAGCTGAGGAGCATGGACCGAATCCGCTCGGCGACAAGCCGCTGGTGGTCATCAGCACCGGAAATCAGAATCGTAACTACAAGAAACTGCAGACGGAACTACTCACGCTCTCGACGCGCAGCGAGCAACTCCTGGCAACTCACAGCTTTCACGCGGTGGAGATCGACGAGCCGGAAATGGTGGTTCAGGGGATCGAGCAGGTAGTCGATTTAGTGCGACGGCACTGATCGTGCACGGAGGTCTGTGCGAATGCATGGAACCTGCCCGCGACTGCGCGCGTTGGTAGAATCGAATAGGTTTCCCCTATGGACCGTGCTGCATCACCTAACCCCGCCACGGCGCGTGAGATCATCCTCGAGATTGTTCGCAACATGAAGGAAGGGCTGGAGCCGCTGCACTACTCCACATTGGCTCCGGCAATCTATCACGTCTATCTCCATCCGGATGACATGGACCGCCTGCGGGGTATCGTACCGCGCATCGTGGAAGAGGCGCGGCGCGCCTTGGATGAGGAACTGGACAACCTGAATCGCGGATCGCTGGTGGGCCGCCTGAAGCTTTCTCGCAAGGCTGAGCCGAAGATCACCGCGCCGGACGGCGGCTGGCAGGTTCGCATTCTGGAGAATACGGATGACGACACGCAAGCCGGCGACATCGTGATTTACTCCGAGCTGGCACTGCCCGCCAAACCGGATTTCGGCGCGGGAAGCATGACGAAGAAGATCGCCACACGTCGTATGGGTGGGACGCAGTCGAGTTCCCATAGTTACCAGGAAAGCCATGAGAAGCCGAAAAGCTTGCCGCTGGGCACAGTGCCCCCTGCCAGTGTGCAAATGTCATCGGCGACCAGTGTGGCCGCCAGTTCGGCAGGAGGGGTCGCGAAGGGCGCGGGGCATGAGAAGCCAGTGAGTGCGGCAGCGAAGCCGCAAGTCGATCCCGGAGCGTTTGCGGTGCTGGAATACGAGGATGGCGGCGACCGTAAGACCTACCAGATGACCAAAGAACAGATCGTGGTAGGCCGGGGCGGACGCGACTACTGGACCGATTTGAAGCTCGACACGCTGCCGGACGTGTCGCGCGAGCATTTTCGCTTGCGCCGCGACCCGGAGAGCGGCAAGTTCTTTCTCAAAGATCTGAGCCGGTTGGGGACCACCATCAACGGCCAAAAAGCACCCTCGAGCATCGAATATGTAGGGGGTGAGAAGCGCGACCGGAACGTCGAGGTGCCGGTCCCGGAGACAGCGCGGATCGGGCTCGCGGAGGTCCTTTACCTCGAATTCCGAAGCATTCCGAATGGTTAAGGCCAAAGTGATCTGCGCGGGTGACAGCGATCCCGGCCGGGTGCGCCGCAATAACGAAGATGCGTGGCACATGGACGGGGAGCGCGGTATTTTCCTTGTCGTAGACGGCATTGGCGGGCAAGCCGCCGGGGAAAAGGCAGCGGAGATTGCGGTGGGCCTGGTCCGCGCGCGTCTGGAACGCCAGACGGGCACGACTGAGCAGCGGATCCGCGAGGCCATTGCCGTCGCCAACAACGAGATTTTCCGCGCGGCCCAGGACAATCCGGAGTGGGAAGGCATGGCGTGCGTGCTCACCACGGCGGTGCTGGATAACGGCTCGGCGGTGGTGGGCCATGTGGGCGATTCGCGGTTGTACCAGATCCGCAACGGCGAAATCCGCAAGATCACGCACGATCATTCGCCGGTGGGCGAGCGCGAGGACAGCCAGGAGTTGACCGAAGCCGAGGCGATGCGCCATCCGCGGCGAAACGAAGTGTTCCGCGACGTGGGGTCGGCGGAGCATCAGCCGGACGATCCGGATTTCATCGAGATCAGGCGGATTCCTTTCGACCCCGACAGCGCGCTGCTCTTGTGCAGCGACGGTCTGAGCGATCAGGTGACATCGGCGGAGATCATCGCCGCCGTGGAACGCAACGCGGGAAATCCGCAAAGGGCGGTCCGCGAGTTGATCGACGCAGCAAATCGCGCCGGCGGCAAAGATAACGTCACGGTTTTGATCGCAGAGGGCGAGCAGTTTAAAGCAGCGCACCCCGCGAGTACCGCGCCGGCTGAAGTGCCACAGCGTTCCAGCCGCTTTGTCCCAGGGTTGCTGATCGGTGTACTGGCAGGATTGCTGGCCGGCGCAGCGGGTGGTTGGTTCGCCCGGAATTTATTGCTGCCGCCGCCGAAAGCGCCGCCGGCCCCTCGAGTCCTGGCGGTGGGAGGCCAGTACGGTACCATCGCATCGGCTATCGCCGATGCGCGATCCGGTGATACCGTGGAAGTTCCGATTGGAGAGTACCGCGAGCAATTGACGCTCAAGAGCGGCGTGAATCTGCGCAGCCAGGTTCCGCGCGAAGCCATCCTGCGTGCGATGCCGCAAGGCGCGGGTCCAGCGATCTTTGGCGAGAGCGTAAAGAATATTCGGATTAACGGATTTTTAATCCAGGGCGACGAAAAAGCGACTCTGACGGCGGGAATCGTCCTGAAGGACTCGGACGTCGAATTAGATGAGATGGAAGTCTCGGGCGCAGGCACGGGGATCGAGATTCGCGGAACCAGCAATGTGGTGCTGTCGAGCAGCTCGATTCACGATTGTCTGCACGAAGGTGTGTTGATTGTGGGGGCGGCCAAGCCCTGGATTTCGCATAACTCCTTTCAGCGGAATCTGGGTGTCGCTCTGGCCGCGCGCGAAGGTGCCCGGCCCTCGTTGATCGGTAACGTTTTCGACAAGAATGCGCTGGAGCTTCCGGCGGAGATGATGGATGTGGTGAAGTCCAAGAACTTCCTTTTGGATGTGAAGCCGCGGCCTCCGGCAGCCAATCGACCCCCGCATCTGGGCGCTCCTTCTGAGGGTAAGAAGCAATGATCGCGCCAGCCAGTCGTAAGGTTGGAAAGTACGAGATCGTCCGGAAGCTTGGCCGTGGCGGAATGGCCGATGTATACCTGGCGACCGATACCAAGCTGGGCCACACGTTGGCGCTGAAGCTCATCGAACACGCGAATGACCAGGATACTTGCGATGCGATTGAAGCCGAGCGTCGCGGGTCGGTTTTGCAGGCACATCTTGCAGCAGTGGATCACCACGTGGCGCAGATCTACGACTCGGGCGACGAAAGCGGGTTCTTCTTCGTCGCCATGGAGTACGTGGATGGTCAGGATCTCTCGGAGTTGATGAAACGCGGCCCGCTCATGCAGGAGTTCGCGGTGGAAGTCGCCGTGTCGGTCGCGCAGACGCTGGAGAACGCGCACGATCTGCAGGTGGAACTGGGCGGCAAGGAGTTTCACGGGATCGTACACGGTGACATCAAACCGAAGAATATCCGGGTAGATTCGCATGGCCGCGTGCGCGTGCTGGATTTCGGAATCGCCAAGGCTCTCTCGTTGTCGCGCCGCCTGACGCACAACGATTTTGGCAGTGTCGGCTACGGCTCGCCGGAGCGGCTGGAATCTGGGGAAGTCAACGAGCAGTCGGATTTGTGGTCGCTGGCGGTGATGCTGTACGAGATGGTGACGGGCTTGCAGCCCTATCAGGCGGCGAGCACAGAACTGCTCGATCGCATGATTCGTTCGCGCATCCCTCCGCCTCCGGCGCCGGATCCCTGTCCGAAGCCTTTGCGCCGAATTCTGGTGAAAGCGATGGCTCCCAAGGCCGCCGATCGTTACCCGTCGGCGCGCGAGTTTCGCGAAGATCTGCAGGCATTCCTGGCGGGCCAACCGGTGCAGGCGATTTTAGAGGGATTCGATGTGACGCGGCGATCGGCCGCTCCTGCGAAGGTGGAGCCCGTCACGGAACCGGCTGCGCCTCCGGTAGCAGAACCGCCTGAGCCGCCGACTGTCGAGACGAAAGTCCGCCCCATCGTGATGCCCGCGGCAGTGGTGAGTCCTACCGTGGTGGGCGACGACACGTGCAAGACTACTCTGGACGACGAGACCAGGCGAACGGCGCCTGACGACCGAACCCGCCGGACCGACCGCGTCGTGGACGATCCGGGGGGCGACACGCGTAAGGCCAAGGTGGTCTTGGGCGATCAGAAAGCGCGCACCTCGCAACAGGTATTGGCTTGGGCGACCGGCTCGCTCTGGCGGCGGCGGGCACTGACCGCTCTGGCCGTGCTGGTAGTCGTCTCATTGATCTGGGCGTTGGCATCGGCGATTGGGCTGTACCTGCGCGGCGCACAACTCGAGCAGGAGATTGCCAAGGAGCAGTTGATCGATCCGAATGCAATCTGGCAGGAGTGGTCGGAAGTTTCGGACGGCAATCCTACCTCATGGTTATTGCGCGGCGCCCGGAAGGCAGTGGAGCAGAGGCTGGTTGCCGCGGCGGATCGCGTGATTGACGCTTTCCGCAGTGACTCGTTCATGCCGGAGAGCAGTTGGAAGAACGCGCAACTCGATCTACAGCGGGTTCTGTCGCTCGATCCCGACAATACGGTGCGTGGCAAACTTCGCCTGACTGAAGGATATCTGGCATGGCTGGCGAGCCGGCATGAGCGCAAGGGACCGGTGCTTCTGGCCGATCTGAATCAGTCGGAGGCAAAGTTTACGGAGGCCGCGCTGTTGATGCCGAAATCGCCCGATCCCGAGTTGGGGTTGGCGCAAGTCTACGTGTACGGCTTCAGCGATATCGACAAGGCGGACCGGGCGCTGCAAGAGGCCGAGCATCGCGGATATCACATCGGGAATCGTGAGAACGCGTTTCTGGCGGACGGCTATCGCGATCGTGGGGAACGGCTGCGGGATTCGGCGCACAATATGCGCGGGTTGCCGCAGGAGAAGGATCTGCTGGAGCGCGCCAGGGAAGATTACGGGCGGGCCATCCAACTTTATCAGGCCATTATTCCCTATGCCAAGGCGAGCGACAACATCCTGAAGGTTCAAGCGCGCCTGGATGAGGTCAGTGAGAGAATTCAGGAGTTGGACTTTCAGTTGGAGCCGGGTCTGCCGCACGCGGCGAAAGGACAACAGCCCAACAACGGGCGCAGCAAGGTGCCGGGATGGCTGTCTGCCATTTTGAGAGGGATATGGGCATCGCGCCAGCAAAAGCAGCAGTAATCCGGAGCAGCGATCCAATCAACCCATGGCCGTCACTCGCAGTAGGGCTGTAGAGCGCGAAGAGGTTCGCCGCGTACCGGGACAGGGGTCCGGCTGGCGAACGCGCGAACTGGCATTGCTGCTGGTAGCGGGTATGGTTGCGGCCTTTTGCCTCTTGCAGGTGTACCGCGGCAAGTCCGCGGACCTGGTAGCGATGGAGCAGGAGCTTGCGGCGAAGAAGCTTCTGAATTTGAATGCGCTCTCCACGCGCGAAGACCTGCTGCCGTTCCTGGACGCGATTCCGGCGGCAGATCGCGCCGCGAAGGCCGAGAGGATCTACGCGCTTTCCGGTAAGTTCTCGAACGTGGGCCGCATTCGCGCGCTGATGACGGGCGATCAGTTTCGCGAATTGAAGCCGCTCTTCGTGGTGCGGCAGCCGGGACAGTTTCGCAAGGCGTTTTTTCTGTGGTCGATTGCGTTCTTCGCGATTTTCCTGGCGACGCATCTGTGGTGGAGCGCCCGCAAATTCCGTGGGGACCAGACGCTGCTGCCGGTGGTCCTGTTGCTGAGCGGCCTCGGGCTCACGCTGATGATCAGCTTGCGCGATCCGCTCCGCGACAACCTCATCTTCGTGGATTTCGCGCAGGGCGTAGTGGTGGGCGGCCTGCTGTTGGCTGGCCTGAGCGGCGTCAACTTCGAGCACCTCTTCGATAAGTCCAGTTTCGTCCCGCTGCTCGGAAGTTGCGTGCTTTCCGTGCTGCTGATCGTATTCGGACGCGGGCCCGGGACGAGCGACGCCAAGGTCAATCTGTTCGGTTTCCAGCCGGTGGAGTTGATCCGCATCCTGCTGGTGTTCTTCCTGGCCGGCTACTTCGCACGCCGCTGGGACATTCTGCGGCATGTTCGCGAGACCCGCACGCGGTTGGCTCTGCTGACGAAATATTTCGACATTCCGCCGGTGGAGTACACGCTGCCGGCGCTGGTCTCCGTGGCGCTCTCATTGCTGTTTTTCTTCTTGCAGAAGGATTTGGGTCCCGCCCTTTGCTTTGCCTGCCTCTTCCTGGTGCTCTACGGTATGGCGCGACGCAGCGCGGCGGTTCCGGTGGCGGGGCTGGCCCTCATGGGCGGCGGTCTGATCTTCGGATACCTCGTGGGTGTGCCGCATACGGTGAGAGAACGCGTCTCCATGTGGCTTTCCCCGTGGGATAACTATATTCACGGTGGCGATCAACTGGCGCACTCGCTGTGGGCGTTTGCGACTGGCGGACTGAGCGGCATGGGAATCGGGCGGGGCGATCCGCAACTGGTGCCCGCCGCGCACACCGACCTGATTCTCTCGGCCTTGGGCGAAGAGTTCGGATTCATCGGAGTGGCGTTGGTCTTCGCTCTGTTTGCGTGGATCGTCTACCGCTCGTTTCGCATCTCGGAGCGGGCACGTACCGACTACGAGTTCTTCCTGGCGGCGGGTATGGCCGCCGCGACTGCCCTCCAGATCCTGCTGATTTCGGGCGGCGCGCTGGGTGTGACTCCGCTCTCCGGTGTCGTCACGCCATTTCTGAGTTACGGCCGGACTTCGATGATCGCGAACTTCGTGGTGATCGCGATCGTGCTCTCGATCTCGGCTCGCGGGGAGACAAAGGCGTCCGCGGAGCCCAGGATTCCTGTGCCGATGAAGGCGATCGGAGCGGTGTTTGGAATCGCCGGTGCGCTGGTCGTGGTGAAGGCGGGATACACGCAGGTGGTGCACAGCGCGGCGATCATGGGGGCGGGGACGCTGGTCACGCAGGCCGATGGCGCGCGCCGCTACCAGTACAATCCGCGCCTCATGGAGATCATGCGCGAGATTCCCAAAGGCACAATCTACGATCGCAATGGCCTGCCGCTCGCCACCAGCAATTGGGACGAGTTGGAGAAGCATCGCGCCGATTATCAGCAACTCGGAATCGATATCGATCGCGCTTGCCCGAAGAACGAGAGCCGGCATTATCCGCTCGGCGGACTCACTTTCGACCTGCTGGGCGACCTGCGGACCCGCACTCGCTGGGCCGCGAGCAACACCTCCTATATCGAGCGCGATTTGGCACGCCGTCTGCGCGGATACGACGACCGGCCGACGCTCGAAGAGGTCGTCGATCCCAAGGGCAAAACCGAGCGCGTGATCCGTTACGACTATCGCGAACTGGTTCCGCTGTTGCGACACCGCTACGAACCGCAGAATCCGGAAGTGCGCGCCGTGCTCGACCGGCCGCGCGATGTGCGCACCTCGATCGACGCGCGGCTGCAGGTGAAGGTGTCGGAGATTCTGCGGACGCAGTTGAAGCAGGCGCAGCGGGACAAGGGCGCAGCGGTAGTGATGGACCCTTCGAACGGAGACCTGCTGGCGGCGGTGAGCTATCCGCTGCCTCCCGATGATCCGATTGCGGCGGAGCGCCAGGCTCCGGCGGATCCCGATCAGCCCAATCCCTATCTCGACCGCGCGCGCTATGGTCTCTATCCACCGGGTTCGACTTTCAAGCTGGTGACCGCGATCGCGGCGCTGCGCAAGGATGCTTCGCTCGCGCATCGCACCTATGAATGCATCCGGCTGCCGGACGGACGGGTAGGGAACTTCGTGAAGCACTCCAGCAAGCCGATTCGCGACGACATCCAGGATACCGAGCCGCACGGAACGCTCGACATGGGGCGTGCCATCGCGGTGTCGTGCAATGCGTATTTCGCGCAGTTGGGCACGTATGACGTGGAGGCGGAACAGCTCTGGTCGACGGCGAATCTGCTGGGGGTTGCGACGGCATCTCCGAACACCTCGAAACAGTTGCAGAAATCGCTGCCACAGTCGTCGTATGGGCAGGGACAGGTGGTGGCGTCGCCCTTCCAGTTAGCCCGCGTCGCGGCGACGGTGGCAAATGGCGGCAACATGCCGCAGGGGCGGTGGGTCACCGACGAGAATAATACGCGCACGGGTTCGGCCGTCGGGGTGATGACGCCCGATGCGGCCCAGATGCTGGGACAGTTCATGCGCGACGTGGTGACGGTGGGAACGGGCAAGCGCGCCTCAGCCAACGTTCCGGTTGCGGGAAAGACGGGCACAGCGGAACTGGCGGACTTGCCTTCCCACGCTTGGTTCGTAGGATTCGCGCCCTACGGGTCGGCATCGCAGAAGATCGCCTTCTCGATTCTGGTGGAGAATGGAGTGTACGGCGGCACGGCGGCGGCGCCGGCGGCAGCGCAGATTGTCAACGCCGCGGCGGCGCTGGGGTTGATCCATCCATGAAGCTGTTTTCGGAGTTTGAAAAGACCATCGAGCGCGGGTTCAAGCGCTGGACGGAGCGGGTGCTCGGCAAGGCCGAGTCGGACGAACTGCTACTGGTGCATCGTGCCATGCTGGAGGAGATCGAAGGCAAAGTGCAGGTGCTGGCGCGCGGAAAGCGCGTATTCCCGTTCAGTCGCGTGACGGTGACGCTGTCGTCGCCGGATGCCGAGCGGCGGACGTTGTACCAGTCGGCGTTCCAGGAAGGCGGACGGCTGGAGGGCGATGTTCGCGAGGCTCTGCGGAGTGCGGAATGCGAGATGCCGCGGAGCTTCCACGTGGAAGTCAAGACGGCGGACAAAGAAGTTCCCGAGAACGGGAATGTGTTCGCGATCGAGTATGCCGCCGACGAGCCGAAGGCAGTCAAACGAATCGTAGAGCATGCCCCCGAAGCTGCTCCCGAGGGGCCTGGACGGCTGGTCGTGGTAAAGGGCAAGACGGCAAGCGGCGAGTACGCCCTGTCCAAAGCTCGGACGAATATCGGCAGGCTGGCCGAGTTGACCGATGCCGAAGAGCGCGTGGTGCGGCGCAACGACGTAGTGTTCGAGGAAGGGCTCGATGTAGCGAACTCCACAGTGTCGCGACGTCACGCGCACATTCGGCTGGATGGCGGCGAATACCGTGTCTGCGACGACGAGAGCGAATTCGGCACGGTGGTTTTCCGCGATGGACGTACGATCGAAGTGCCCGCCGGCAATCGCCGCGGCGAGAAACTGAGGCCGGGCGACGAGATTTATCTCGGGCGAGCGTGTCTGCGTTTTGAGCGGGCATGATCAACGGCACGCACGATCCGGCGCTCGAAAGCTGGGTGGCATCCGCCAATCGGCCTGGCACCGATTTCCCGATTCAGAACTTGCCGTTCGGCACATTCCGCCGGCGCGGGAATTCGGAGCCTGCTGTGGGCGTTGCGATCGGCGATCAGATCCTCGATGTCACGCAGGCGCTTGGCATCCAGTCGATGCAGAGCGTGATGTCGATGACGAGCAGCGGACGCGCCGAGCTTCGCCAGAAGATCAGCATGCTTCTCGCACGCGGATCGACCCCGGCCCTCCACTTGCTCACCCCGATGGATTCCGCGGAGATGCTTCTGCCTTGTGAGATTCGCGATTACACGGACTTCTACGCATCGATTCACCACGCCACCAACGTGGGGAGCATGTTTCGTCCCGACAATCCGTTGCTGCCGAACTACAAGTGGATTCCGGTGGCATATCACGGGCGCGCTTCGTCGGTTGTGGTGAGCGGGACCGCTGTGCGCCGCCCGTGGGGGCAGACGGCCGGCAGTCCCGGCGCCGCTCCCGTCTTCACTCCATCGAAGCGCCTCGACTACGAGTTGGAACTGGGCGCGTTCATCGGCCCCGGCAACGCAATGGGCGACTCCATTCCGATGCGCGAGGCGGATGGCCACCTGGCAGGAGTCTGCCTGCTCAACGACTGGTCGGCGCGCGATATTCAGGCCTGGGAATACCAGCCGCTCGGTCCGTTTCTGGCGAAGAGTTTCGCCACCTCGATCTCTCCCTGGATCATCACTCGCGAGGCACTAGAGCCGTTTCGCTGCGAAGGCGATCCTCGCGCAAAGGGCGATCCGTCGCCGCTCCCTCACCTGTCCGCGGCGGAACCGGACGCCTTCGACATCACGCTGGAGGTCTGGCTCCGCTCCCCACAGATGGCAGAGCCCATGCGCGTGAGCCGCGGCCATTTCCGATCGATGTACTGGACGCTGGCGCAGATGGTGGCGCATCACAGCTCCAACGGCTGCCCGTTGCGAGCGGGATCGCTGCTCGGCAGTGGAACGGTTTCGGGGCCGGAGAAGGAGAATCGAGGCTGTCTCCTGGAGAGGACCTGGGGCGGGTCGGAGCCTCTGCGATTACCCACAGGCGAGGAGCGGCGATTCCTCGAAGACGGCGACGAGGTCGTGCTGCGCGGCTGGTGCGAGGCTCCGGGATTCCGGCGCATCGGTCTGGGCGATTGCCGCGGCATCGTGACTGCGGCGATGCCCTTGTGACCGGCGCGCGAACGCGGTATACCGGATCATGCTTTCACGACTCGCGCTGACCTGGCCGTTATCGATCTGCCTGATTTCGGGCGCCTGCTTGGCCCAAGACCCCGCCCGCATGGATCAAATCGTCCAATCCTATGTGAGCGGCAATCACTTCATGGGATCGGTTCTGGTCGCGCGGGGCGACCAGATGCTGCTCAATAAGGGATACGGCTCCGCGAACCTGGAATGGGATGTGCCGAATTCGCCGATCACGAAGTTTCGTCTGGGGTCGGTGACCAAACAGTTCACCGCGGCTTCGATTCTACTGCTCGAAGAACGCGGCAAACTGAGCGTCCAGGATCCGGTGAAGAAGTACGTGCCGGATGCGCCGGCCGCGTGGGACAAGATCACCATCTTTCATCTACTGACGCACACCTCGGGCATCGCCAACTTTACGAGTTTTCCGGATTATGCGAAGCTCGAGCCGTTTCCGACCACGGCGGCGGAGGTGGTGAAGCGCTTTCGCGATAAGCCGCTCGAATTTGAGCCAGGCGAAAAGTGGGAATACAGCAATTCGGGGTACGCACTGCTCACCTACATCATCGAAAAAATCACGGGCGGGAGTTACGAGTCGTTCGTCCAGGAGAATTTGCTCAAGCCGCTGGGGATGAAGGATTCCGGTTACGATTCCAATTCGGCCATCATTGCGCATCGGGCGGCCGGCTACACTTACGTACGCGACGGCTTCCAGAACGCGGGCTACGTGGACATGACGGTGCCGCAGGGCGCGGGAGCGCTCTATTCCACGACGGGGGACCTGCTGAAGTGGGAACAGGGCCTGTTCGGCGGCAAGGTGCTGAAGGCTGGGTCGCTCGACAAGATGACCACTCCCTTCAAGAACAACTATGCATTCGGTCTGACCGTGGAGACGGCCGGCGGACACAAAGTCATCCAGCACGGCGGGGGGATCGAAGGCTTCAATACGGTGCTGGCCTACTATCCCGAGGACAAGTTGACGGTGGTGGTTCTGGAAAACGCGAACAATCCGGCCGCGCCGCCCGGAGCAATCGCCAACAAACTCGCGGCCTTGGCTCATGGCGATGCGGTGTCACTGCCTGGGGAACGCAAGGAGATCACGGTCGATTCCAAGATCCTCAGCCGCTATGTGGGTGTGTATCAGATGGGGTCAGGCGCAAACATGCTGGTCACGCTGGAGAACGGCCAACTGCTATCGAAGCTGGGACCTCAGCAGGCCATCCCGATCTTCGCGAAATCGCAGACGGTGTTCTTCCCGAAGGTGGTGGATGCCGAGTTGGAGTTTGCGAAGATCGACGATCAGGGCCGGCCGGGACAACTGATCCTCCACCAGAACGGCCGCGACATGCCGGGGAATCGTCTCAGCGACGCGGAGTTCCAGAGCATCGTAGACAGTAACGCCGCATTTCAGAAGAGACTCAAGGACAAGACTGCGGCTCCTGGAGGCGAAGCGGCGCTGCACAAGATGCTGGACGATCTGCGGCAGAACAAGACTGACTCCGAAGTCATGAGTCCCGGCCTGGCGGCTGCCCTCCACCGGCAGGAAGCGCAGATGCCGACTCCCGTCGAGCAGCTTGGGAGGATCGAGTCGGTGAAATTCACGGGCGTAGGGCCAGGCGGCGCAGACATCTACACCGTGAAGTACGAGAAGGGGACGCTCGTGTATCGGATCTGGCTGGGACGCGACGGCAAGATCGAGCAAGCCAACGTGCGCCCCGAGTGACAAACGTTATTGCGAGAAACGGGCGGATCCGACCTGTTCGGGATCGCTTTCGACTGCCATCATCTCCTTGCCGCCGTTGACCAGGATGCCGCGCAGTTTGATTAACGAGCTGCTGTCGCCATCGGCCAAGCCGAATTGCAGGTCCACGAAGCAGTCGGAACCAACGGTGAAGGTCCCGCTGGTTTTGGCGTCGCCGCGCTGCACCACCAGGTTCCCGTTTCCGTCCGCTTGCACTACCGCTCTCGCGGATGGCGGGCCCTTCACGCCATCCGTGGCGAATGGAGTGCTGTGGCCCGACAGCGTGAAGCGGTATTGCCCCTGAAAGGAGCTGGCCGCGCAAGTATCCAGCGAGCGCAACATCTGGCCGCGCTCGTGAGTGCCTGGATCGCTCTGCTGAATGTCGATGCTGGCGCCCCCGGTCACGGCCTTTCCCGTAAAGTTCTGATACCCACCCGAAGTGTCCTGAAGGCTGAAGTTCACACTGCAGTCTTCTTTGACCTCGTATTTGCCGGTGGTCGGGTTGCCCAGGAAATAGCCATTGAAATTCACCGAGGACACCCCGCTGATCGCGCCTTTACCATCCAGGACTAAACGGCCTACCACGGCGACGGGCTGCGCAGGCCCCCCGATGGTAGTGGTGCCGGATAGTTGGAATCCGTAGGGCCCGTAGATGCCTGTGGCGTCGCACGCATCTGCGGCATAAGATGCACAGCAAACAAACAGCAGCAGAACAGAGGCTCGCAAGAGCCGGCCGGCACCGATACACCTCGACTTTGTTGCCATACTCGCGAACTCCCCCGGTTCAGTGTGCAACTGAACATCCAAACCTGGACCACGCCCGCCGGTTAACACTCTTGGATCGTATTTCGTCTTTGTCTCAAACAGTCCGATGGAGGGCAGCCGCTCGGGAGCGCTCGGTATGATGAGCTGGTTGGCAACGGAAGTGGACGAGGACGATAGCCTGATTCGCGCCGCGGTCTCCGGTGACCGAGGGGCGTTCGGCGAACTGTACGTGCGCTACGCCCGCATGGTGCACGGAATTCTGCTGGTGCGGGTTCCGCATGGCGACGCCGAGGACCTGGTGCAGGACGTGTTCATGTCGGCCATGCGACAGCTACGCGGGTTGCGCACGGCGGCGGCGTTTCGGGGCTGGCTGGCGGCGATTGCGCGGAACCGTGCCGTGGATTACCTCCGCGCGTCCCGGCGCACGACGCCGCTCGACGAGGAAATAACGCGGAAACAGGGAATGCGCCCGGCAGGCCAGGACTCGCTGGTGGTGTTGGACTTGATCCGGCAATTGCCGGAAGCCTACCGGGAGACGCTGATCCTACGATTGGTTGAGGGTCTGACCGGGCCCGAAATCGCGGAGCAGACCGGCCTGGCTCCCGACTCGGTGAGGGTGAACCTCTGCCGGGGAATGAAAATGTTGCGCGAGGTGTGGGGAGGCATGCAAGGAAAATGAGCGACGATTACCTTTGGGACCGGTCCGGACCGCCCGATCCGGAGGTCGCATACCTGGAACGGTCGCTGGCGCCCCTGCGATATCGTCATCGGGCAGAGTTGATTCGCGAGGAGCGGCGCCCCCGGGTGTGGTGGGCGGCCGTGGCAGCCGCGCTGCTGGCAGCCGTCGGCATCTGGCAAATGAAGGCGCCCCCCGCACAGTCTACGGCGTGGCAAGTTGCCAGTATGGAAGGTGTTTCGCGATTGGGAGGACAGGAGGCGGCGGTGTCGATGGCGGTCCGTGCCGGGCAAGTGCTGAAGACGGGCGGCGAGTCCCGGATCTCGTTGCAGGACGACGACGTCGGCAAGATCGATCTCGGGCCGAATTCGGAATTGCGGGCGGCGAATAATCAGCAGGTCGCGTTGCATCGCGGGAGTCTGCACGCGTTCATTTGGGCGCGGCCCGGACTGTTCGTAGTGGACACGCCTTCAGCGCGCGCGATCGATCTGGGGTGCGAATACACGATCGACGTGGACACCGCCGGAAACGGACTGCTGCACGTGTCGCTAGGCTGGGTGGCATTTCGCTATGAGGGGCATGAGTCGTTCATTCCGGCGGGTGCGGAGTGTGTCACGCGCAAGCGTCAAGGACCGGGAATTCCGTTTTATGAAGATGCGCCCGAGCGATTACGGCTTGGCGTGGACAAGTTCGATGCGGGCGACTCGTCGGCTGCGTTGGATCCGATCCTGTCGTCGGCGCGGCCTCGCGATGGGTTGACACTCTGGCACCTGCTGACGCGGGTTCCGTCAAATGAGCGGGCGCGGGTGTTCGACCGCTTCGCGCAATTGGTCGATCTGCCGGCCGGTATTACTCGCGAGAACGCGGTGCGGCGCGATCCGCAGACGATCGACCGCTGCTGGGACGCATTGAACCTGGAAAACACTGAGTGGTGGCGCGGTTGGGAGCGGAAGTGGTAGCGGGCAGCCACGCACGTGCCCTCCGGCAACGGGGTACTTCAGCGTTGTCGGGATGCAAGGCGGGCGTGTGCCGCTAAACCAGTGACTGACAGGAATTTCGGCGAACCTGGCAGGTGTTGGCCGACTAATTGACAGATCGCCGTCCCGGAGCGGTCTGCTGCTTGGCCAATTTCTCGCGGTAGGCTTTCTCCGCCTCCGCTATGGCCGCGAGATAACCCCCGGGATCGTTGAACGAGCCGGCTTTTACCTTGGCTTGCATATCGAACTGGGAGGCGTGCGCGGCCAACCAAATTCCGGGCCGCAGCTTTTTCTGAGCAGCGAAAGTCCGCTCATAGTCGTCGACAATTTTCGGATACGTCTGGTTGCCAACCAGCGGCTGAACGACGCTGGGCAGGTTCACCAACAGCACGGCTTTGCCACCGGCGGTCAACTGGTAACTGGCGCTGCCTTTGGTATGGCCGGGGTGAAACAACACGGTAACCCGCGAGTCTCCGAGCTTGATCGTCTCACCGTCCTTCAAGGTCCGGTCGACGCGTACGGGGGTAAATTGAGAGGCTGGCGAGTTCCCGATGCCGTCGATTTTGCCGCCAGAAACCAGCGGAGGGGTGTCCCCTGGAGTCGCGTACATCTTGGCTCCGGTCGCCTTTTGGACCTCGGCCATCGCCGCCACATGATCGTAATGCGCCTGCATCGTCAGCAGGATCTTGACGTCCGACAATTGAAAACCGAGCTTCTCGATAGAGGTTTTCAGTAACGGAACCGAATCGGCGAGTCCGGTGTTAATGAGGATATGGCCTTCGGAAGAGGTGATCAGGTAACAGGCCAAGTCCTCAGTACCCACGTAGTAGAGATTGCCAGCCACGCGAAAAGGCGGAAACGGCCGCTTATAGTTCTCTGGATCATCGGCATGGAGCAGCAGGCTACAAGCGGAGGTGAGAATCAGGAGGAGTCGGCGAGTCACACTGCTCACTTTACCAGTGGGCGGACCTCCATCAAAGTGCCTGGGAAGTCGTGCTGGTTGACCTTTCAAGACGAAAGATAGCGGAGCTCGGCAGATCAAAGCCCGTCTTCAATGACTCTTTAGGGCTATTCCGTGATAACATCGACCCATACCGAAGCACCTCGGGGGGTGCGGATCGGGTTTTCGGTGGGCGCGGCTCGAAGCGGCTGGCCATCGTATTGTGCGGAATCCTTCCCCGAAGCAGGAAACAGTAGTGTCAGTTCAAGTCCCCGTTCCCGGATCTGGCGGCCCCTCGGAGTTTTCCATCCCTAACGAGCCGACCGAACTCACCACACCTCCCGAAGCTCTGAGCCGGCGGTCATTGCTCCTGGCAGGGTCCACATTGCTAGGGGCCACGGCGATGTCCTATGCCCGCATCGCTGGTTCGAACGAGCGGATCCAGCTTGGTCATGTCGGTATCGGCAATCGTGGCCGCGAACTGGCGTCCGTCATCGCCGGACTCAAATCCAGCCAGAACGTCGAAATGATGGCCGTCTGCGATCTGTGGAAGATCAATCGCGAGCGAGCCGCCAAGGCTGCCACGGATGAATACGGCCGGCCTCCCGTCTCTTTTCAATACGTGGAGGATCTGCTGGCAACCAAGGAGCTGGATGCGGTGATCATCTCCACCGCCGACTTTCAGCACGCCCCTCTGCTGCGGATGGCTGCCGAAGCCGGCAAGGACGCCTATTGCGAGAAGCCGATGGCCAACGATCTGGCAGAAGCCAAGGCTGCCCGCGAGGCGGTTCTCTCCCGCAAGTTAATCGTGCAGATTGGGACCCAGCATCGGAGCGAGCCTTACCAAGCCGCTGTCCGAGACCTTGTGGAAAAAGGCGCAGTCGGACGCATTAGCAAGGTAGAGATCGTCTGGAATTATCACGGGCCCCGCTGGCGGGGCCGGCCCGAAGTGCGGCAACTCCGTGAAGAAGACACCGACTGGAGCAAATGGCTGCTGTCCAAACCCTACCGGCCGTTTGATCCGCGCGCCTACTTCGAATTCCGGCTCTATCGCGACTTCTCCAGTGGAATTCCCGATCAATGGATGAGCCATGCTATCGACATGGTTCACCATGTGACCGGTGACCCGTTCCCGCTCTCGGCGGTGGCTCATGGAGGCGTCTTCGCCTGGCCGGATGGCCGCGAAAATCCAGACACCTTTCAAGCCCTGCTGGAATATCCGAAGGGATTCCTGGTCAGCTATTCCACCAGTTTCGGCAATGACTCGGACAGTTTCACCCGCATCATGGGTGACAAGGGAACTCTCGTCAATATCGGGGGCGAAGGGAGCCAGCGCTGGAAACTGATCGCGGAGAGGGGGACGCACGAATCCAACCCATTCGTTCGCCGCCCGGAGAAGCTCATCAAGCTCAGCTCAACCGAACGACAGGGGATGTCGTGGTCCCAGAAGCTACTGTCCGGGGCTGTGGAGAAAACCTATGGGCCTCTGCCCTTCATTTCCGATTCGAACCCGAGCCACATGCGGAATTGGTTGGAGTGTTTGCGGACGCGGAACCAGCCGAACGCTTCCGTGGAGCAGGGGTTAGCCCAATCGGTGGCAGCGATTATGGCGGTCCGAGCCCAAAGAGAAGGAAAACGACTGTACTGGAATGCGGAAAAGGGGGAAATTGTTGAGCAATCCCCGGTGAACTCCACGACCGTCTGGGGGGCGCCATCCAAACAGGGAGCTTGAACGTCTCGCCTCGCAGGGCCACCCCGGCCTCTGAGGCGTCCGGCGCCCGAACCACGATTGCACGCCGACATTTGCCGATCTTATTGACCCTGATGCTGCCGGTAGCCATAGCATCACCCGGATCCGCCCAGCAGTCGCCAGAGCCCATCACGCCTTCCGAGCGGTGGTCGGCTTACCTTCACCGCACATATGAACCTGGCCGCCTCGGATTTCTCGCCGCAGACACAGCCGTTGATCTGATGATGCAGAGACCGGCCTGTTGGCACGCAGTACCCGAATCTTTTGGACTCCGGTATGCCCGGGCGTTCCAATCCCGGGTTGTCAGAAACACCGCCGAGCTCGGTTTGGGGCTCGCGACAGGCGAGGATCTACGGTACCACCAGGCAAAGTCGCACGCGATCAAGGGAAGGCTCTGGAACGCTCTGCGCGCTTCGGTAACCGCGCAAATGCCCGACGGAACTACAGGGCCTGCGTACACGCGGTTCGTGGCTGCCGAACTCGCCAACGTGTCTACCGCGCGATCGATGCGGCACGTCATGCAGCCGGGGTGGGTCATGCGTTCCTTGGTCTCAACCGCTCTCGACCAGGCACAAACCAATATTCTGAACGAGTTCGGCCCCGATCTGCGACGCATCCCTGTCCGCATCTGGCACCGGGTTCGTCCTCAATAGGGGGTACGCTCGAGCACGCTTGCCCGATTACGAGCCACGCCGTTCAGCCAGCAATCCACGACCGTTTTTTCTCTTCACCAGGCCTTTTAGAACATCAAGTGCAGAGAAAATTGCAGCGTCCGCGGTCCGCCGAGCGTATGCTGGATGAACCCGAAAGATGACGAGAGGGATCGGATCGTCGGCACTCCGTTGCTCACGCTGTACTGGCTCGCGCTGTTGCTCGGCACATCGAAGCTCGGGTGGTTGAACAGGTTAAGTGCGTCGGCCTGGAAGCGCACCGAGAAGCGCTCGTTGATTTTCGTTTCCTTCACCGCCGAGAGATCGAAACGCTCCTGGAACGGGCCGCGGAAGGTGTTGCGGCCGGTCGCGCCGAAGGCCGTCTCCGCGTTGTCGCAGACCTGAGCGCCGCTTACGGTAGTGCATGGGACACCCATGGTCCCGGCTGGCACCGCGGGCACATAGAACGCCGCCGCATTCAGAAGCGGTTTGTTCGGATCGATGCCGGTGGTCCCCTGCAGCAGCGCCTGCGAATTCGTCATCCCCGGCTTGATCGGCATCACCGGATCCAGAATCTCCACGAAATTGGCATAGTAGATGCCGCCCACCGCGCCCGAGAAGTCGTAAGCATCATAGGGCTGGCCGCTCTGGAATACCGTCATGCCATTGAGCGCCCAACCATTCGTAAATCGTCCCAGCAAGCTGTTGGCGCGCGCTGTGCTCGGTATCTCGTAGTGGTATTGGACTACCGCCACATGCGTTCGGTCATAGCTGGAAGTGGCATACGAATTGTGCAGATTGAACGGGTCGTTGCCATTGAAAAACAGTCCGAGGCCGCTTTGCATATCCAGCGTATGCGACCAGGTGTAGGCCGCCGAGATCTGCAATCCATGGCTCAGGCGCTTACGAATCCCGAATTGCAGCGCGTCATAGTTCGAGACGCCTTCCGCCTTAAAGAATGCCGAATTGTTAGAAAAGCCCAGGTAAGGAACGCGGATGTCTGTATTGCCGCCATCGTACGTCTTCTCCGTCTCCGTTGGAATCACGTTGAATCCGTAAGACGATGTTTCGCCATTGATCGGCGATCCTGGCGTCGCGATATTCGGCTGGTTGAAGGGAATCGGCAGAATTTCGTGCTGCCCGTGATTGCCCACGTAGCCCAGCGTGAACAACACGCTGTTCCATGGCTGCCACTGCAGGTCGAAGCTCCAGTTTTCGGTGTAGGGCAGAACGTTGGCCGGGTCATAACCGCTGAAGAGGTAGGAGTGGGTCCCGTTGATCAGTTGCGCACGGTTTGGAACCAGGCCGGTAAACAGGGTCTGCGTGGTCACCACCGGCGGGACGTTCGCGCCGGCGAAGGGCTGCGATAACGTCCCTTGCAAAGTGCCCGTGATCTGCTGTACAAATGGCGCGGCCACCGTCACTCCGAACGGCCCGTTCACGCCCGCGCCGGCGCCGGGCGACAATTCCGAGTAATACTCGCCACGATCGTAAAAGATTCCGAAACCGGTCCGGATCACCAAATTCTTCAGTTGCTTCGGGCTCCAGACGACGCCCACTCGCGGCGCGAACCCCCACTGCCTGCCGTTCAAAGTGGAATCGCTGACGCCTCTGGTGCCTAGCGTCGCGTTATTGCCCGCTACTACGAGCCCTGTGCTGACCACCGTGTCCGTCGCGGAGTTGTACTGGTAAGTGTCCGGATGGAAATTCGTGAGGCGCCCGTACTTCTCGGTGAGCGGACCATCGTAGTCGTACCGTACCCCTACAGTCACCGTCAGGTTGGAAGCCAGCCGGATGTTGTCCTGTGCGAATGCGCCAACCTGGTTCACGCGGTAGTAGCGGTTGGTGGGCCCGATGAATAAATTCGTCCCCGAAGGCGTGACGTTGCCGGTGATGAGCGCAGTCATGTCCGCGAAGGAAACCGAAGGTGTGTTATTCGTGTTGTTCACGATGTTGAGCTGGATGTGGTCGGCATTGAATCCGACGAACACCGTGTGGCGGCCCTTCACCCAGTTCACGTTGGATGAGGCGGTCACCAGGTTTTGATAGAAGCCAGTGTTCGCGAAGTTGCCGCTCGGACCGATGCTCAAGCCCTTCTGAAGCGTGGGATCGGATGTTGTAATACTCAGGGCCGGAAACTGCGCAGAGCCGAACGAGTCAATCCCCAGCGAGGTAGCTGTGAACGGTTGGGAAGTAGCCGAGTAGTTGTACTGCCGGTTCACGCCTATGCGCTGGTCCCAGGTAAGAGAGGGGGTGAGGATAGTTGTGTTGTCCAACGAGCCCGTCTGGGTGCCGGCACTCACCGCCTTTGGGAAACCCAGCGTCGAGCCTCCGCCGAAGGGCGCGCTCGATGGAGCAGATTGGTAGATGTATTTCTGCGCCAGCCGGTCGCGGCTGTTCACGATATAGTCGAGGTCCGCGATTCCCTGATTCGCTACAAAAGATGCAGGCGCCTGCAGGTACACGTCGTAACCAATCTGTTTCGCCGCCGCGGCGTTTGTGATCTGCGGGGTCGGGATTAAGTAATTGCCGCCAACCTTAGCTTGAAACAACGCCAGTGCCGCCGGATTCACCTGGCTGGGCGATAGGGTCTTTCCGAAATCGGCCTGCAGCATGTTGACCAGTCCCTGGGCGCTACGATCATCTGTCAGATGGAGAGGCGTCGTCAGCGTCTTACTTCCATTGAGCGCGTCGTAGTCCTGAATTCCCTGGTACGAAGCGAAGAAGAAGAGCTTGTTCTTGACGATCGGACCTCCCAGCGTGCCGCCGAATCGGTTGTAGTGCAGGGCGGGCACCTTGTCGTGCGCCGAAATGGCGGTGCTCGCGTTGCGGAAAAATGGGGCCGCGTTGAAGATCGTGTTCTGCAGATACTCGTAAGCCACACCGTGATATTCATTCGTGCCCGAGCGTGTTGTAGCTTCGATGTGCGCGCCGGCCTTGGAGCCCTGCGAAGCGTCGTACATGGCGCTATTGACGCGCAATTCCTGCAGCGTTTCCACGGGTGGTGTGGCCATCGCCTGGCCGGCGGAATCGTAGGCGGACGTGTTGGTTTGCGTGTCCCCTGCGGCGGCGCTGCTCTGGCCCGTGTTCAATGTGAAACGAGATGATTCCACCTGGCTGGTGGTCTTGCCGTTGAAAACGTTGTCGGCACTCACGCCGTTAATCGTAAAGCTGTTGCTGGTGTCGCGCTGGCCATTCGCCCAGATCGCCTGATTTCCGAATCCGGCATTGCTTCCGGACGTATTCATGAAGTCGGAGCTGAGGCCCGGGCTGAGGATTGCCAATTGCGTGAAGCTCCCGGTGCCGAGCGGCGTGTTGTTAATCGCCTGAGCGTCCAGGATATAACCGCTAGTCGTATCCACAGCGTTCACGAGCGGAGTGGCAGTGACCTCCACTGTGGTGGCCACCGCGCCGACCTCCAGCTTTCCGTTCACCGTAGTCGTTCGGTCGCCCGAGACGAGAATCGAAGTGTGGGTCTCGGTTTTGAAGCCCTCTTTGCTAAAGGTGACGCTGTAGTGCCCCAGCGGAACATTGGTTACCAGATACGATCCGTTGGCTTGCGTAAGCATCTTCACCTCGAGATTCGTATCCAGGTTCTTGACCGCGACAAGGGCGGAAGGCACGGCGCCGCCGGTTGCGTCGGAGACAGAGCCGTTGATTCCACCCAGTGTCTGCTGTGCCGTTATTAACGACGCCATGGCAAAGATCATCAGCGTAGAAACACAGAGGGGCTTACACGTCATTTGGTTGATTGCAGCCTTTCCAGAGGGATTGTGAGCGTACCGCACGATTATAAAAAGTGGATATTACGAATCGATTGCAACACGATGAATACTTGATTCAAGGCATGGCCGGCGCAGAGTTGACAAATCTTAATTACCGGCCTGAATTCCCGTAGTCATCAAATTTTTATGCACCGCTGCTTATACTCCGAGTATCCAAACGAACACCGCTATGAATACACGCAGGACATTTCTGCGCGCCGGCGCCACGGCGGCGGGGGCCGTGTGGCTCCGCCCACTTTCCAGCGCCGCGCCGGACAGCTCTAAGTTTTACTTTGCCCTGATCGCCGATACACATATCATCGATTCCTTCTACAAAGGGCCCGAGAGCAACCCCGAAGACACCGAGTCGATGCTCCACACCACAGACCGGCTCGAATCGGCGCGCACGGGCATCAACGGTCTCGAGCCGCGCATCGAACAGGTTTTCCTGATCGGCGACTATTTTCACGACTACCCATCGCGCGACATCGACTTTTACTTCAAGAATGAAACCCGAATCGACAAGGCGAAAGCACTCACCGACGCTTTTCGCATGCCAGTGCACGTGGGATTCGGAAATCACGATTATTCGGCGCGCGGCATCTCGCGCGAATCGTCGCACGAACTCTTCCGCCGCGGGTGTGGCTCTCATACTGGACACTGACACGTCAAGCCGCGCGGACAGGCTTCCGCAGCGGGCGGAGTGTTAGCTCGATGGCGGGCCCCCATCGATCACTTAAGGCGAGGGATCGGAGCTGTACGATGTGCTGACCCGTC
>DATGIL010000104.1:0-50407 GCA_035295745.1 Bryobacteraceae bacterium
TCCTGAGGCTTCAGCCCACGGTCTTTCGCCGTGTCCTGCTCAGGTCGCTACATGTTCGAACGAGCAATTTACATGGTGGGCTCCTTACATCCCACAAGATCAAGCCAGGCTTATCCTGGCGCACCGCGCGTAAGCAAGCGATGTCCGATCGCCCGGAAAATTACTCCCTCACGGTCGTGGCTCGTTGCGAGCCGCGCGCGTAAGCAAGCGATGCCCGATCGCCCGAAAAATCACTCCCTTACGGTCGTGGCTCGTTGTGAGCCGCGCGCGTAAGCAAGCGATGTCCCATCCCTACGTGGGGCAGTCGGACTTTTCACAGCTTCTCAGCAAGCGATGGCCCCTCGCTACGTGGGCCAGACGGAGTTTTCGCAGCTTCTCAGAATCAGTCTCAGCTCAGCAGCGAGGATTGCCGCGCCACCACATTGAGCGGTGTCGTCCAAGCTGGACCATCGAAATGGCTATACGCGCTAACCCGGAACGCCTGCTCTCCATTCACGCTGAAACACTACACCGGAGCCACGATATGATGGCTGGGATGCTGAAGCACGCCTCGTTGGCCGAGATCGCACTGTTCGCCAGCCTGACCGAGGCCGAACTGGAGGCTCTCAGCCTGCGCGCCGTCGAGCGGCGATTCGAATCGGGCGAGATGCTCTTCTGGGAAGGCGAGCCATGTGCCGGCATCTTTCTGCTGGTGGCCGGCAGCGTGAAGATTTTCAAGACGTCCGCCACTGGCCGCGAGATGATGTTGGCCCTGGAATCGGCGCCTTCCACCGTTGCCGAACTCCCGCTGTTCGATGGCGGCCCGTATCCCGCTTCGGTGCGGGCGGTGGAACCGGTGGTCTGCCTCTTCTTGAACAAGGGCGACTTCCAGCAGGTCTGCCGTCAGTACCCTGAAGTGGCGCTGAAGGTTCTGGCGGTGGTGGGACACCGCCTGCGACACCTGGTGGGTGTGGTCGAATCGATGACGTTCGGCAGCGTCACGGAACGGCTGGCGCGGCTGTTACTCGACTCCGCCAAGATGGCGGGCAAGGACGAATTCGAGATGACCCTGACCCATCAGGAACTGGCGTCTCGTTTAGGAACCGTGCGCGAAGTGATCTCACGCAACCTGGCGCGTTTCCGCGCCGAGGGGCTGATTCAGATGCTTGGCCGACGGGTGCAGATTCTGGATCGCTCCGGGCTGGAGCGCGAATCGGAATCGCAAGCCTAGAGGAACTCCCCAACTTTACTCATCCCGTAGTGCGTTCATCGGATCCAGCCGCGATGCACTGCGCGCGGGCAGAAATCCGGCGACCGCCGCCACCGCGGCCAATAGCCCGGCCGCGAGCGAGATCGTCCAGGGGTCGTTGACCTTGGTTCCGTATAAGAAGCTTTCGACGAAGCGCGTCGTTCCAATCGTCGCGGCCAGACCTACGGCAAGCCCGATGCCGATCAAAAGCGCGACTTCGCTGAGCACCATGCGGAGCAGACGCGATTGAGCAGCCCCCAGAGCCATACGAATCCCGATTTCATTGCGCCGCCGCGCCACGTTGTACGACATGACGCCGTACAGTCCGAGCATTGCCAGCGCCAATGCCAGTGCTCCGAAGAAGCCCGACAGCGTGGCGAGCAACCGTTCGCGCGCAAGCGACTCCTCCACCTGGAGCGCGAGCATCCGGAATTGCAGCGAGACGTCGCGGTTGACCTCGGCAATGGCTGATTTTGCGACCGGGATCAGGGCGGCAGGCGCCACCGCGGAGCGTACTTCGAATTGATACCACATGGGCGTTGCGTCCTGATTGGACGCGACAAAGGCGGTGGGGAGAATCTCCTCTCGCAGCGACCCGTATTTCGAGTCCCTGACCACGCCGACAATCTGGTGCCAAGGTCCCATGCTGGCGCCAGCCTCCGACCGGAAGCGCTTTCCGACAGGGTCCTGACCCGGGAAGTAGCGTTTCGCCATCGTCTGGTTCACGATGGCCACCTTCGGCGATTCGGGCGTGTCGTGCTCATTGAAGTCGCGGCCGGCGAGCAACTTCATTCCCATGGTCTCGAAATAGCGGTCGCTGACTTCGTTGAAATAGACGAGGGTATCGTCGCGACTCTTGGCGGTGTACCCTTCGATTTCCAGGTTGTTATTCCAGAAGCTTCCGCTGATCGGCGTCATGTTGGACACGCTGGCCGCTTGAACGCCCGGCAGCGTGCGGAGACGGTCCAGCATCTCGTGCATCGCGACGCCGCGCCGTTCCTTGGCGTAGTTGCCGTTGCGAAGATCGACGCTGACGAGGAGAACGTGCTGCCGGTCAAAGCCGGCGTCCAACGTTTCGAGCTTGAAGAACGTCGCCAGCATCAATCCCGCGCCCACCACCAGCACCAGAGAGAGCGCCACCTGCGCCACCACCAGAGCCTTGCCAATCCTGAACCGCGAGCCTTCAATGACACCGCGCGCATTCGCCTTCATGGCGGACTGCGGATTTACCGCGCTGCTTCGCCAGGCGGGCGCCAAGCCGAAGATCAGGGCGGTGAGAATCGAGACGCCGGCGGTAAATGCCAGCACCCGCAGATCGATGCTGAGATCGAGAACCACCTTGTTGTCGCCCAAAGAAAGGAGCCTGACCAGAAGTCTGGCGCCCCATTGTGCGAGCGCGGTTCCCAGAACCGCGCCCGCTAACGAAAGCACCACACTCTCGGTCATCAACTGGCGGATCAGCCGTCCCCGTCCCGAGCCGAGCGCGATGCGAACGGCGACCTCCTTCTGGCGTGCCGCGGCGCGCGCCAATAGAAGGTTGGCGACGTTGGCGCAAGCGATCAGCAACACTGCTCCGACAATCACCATCAGAACCATCAGCGCATGCTGATACTGCCTGCGAAGATAGGAGAGCCCGTTGGCGGCCGGTAGCGTGTTCAGGGAGCGCTTCCGGTAGTTTTGCTGATCTTCCGCCTTCCAGCGCGGCGGAACTGTGGCTTCGAATACCTGGGGCGCGAGGACAGTCAGGCGGGCCGCGGCCTGGGACGGCGAAACCCCTGGCTTGGGGCGTCCGATTACGCGAAGCCACCAGGAACTGCGCTGGTCCAAAGAACTGAATTCCCCGCGCACGATTTTTTCGGTGCAGATGGGAACGTAAAGATCGGTTTCGCTGCCAACTTCGATGCCGCTGAAACCGGGTGCGAGCACTCCAATGATTTCAAAGGGATGATTGTCGAGGGAGATGGCCTTACCGACGATGTCCGCGCGGCCGGCGTACTCCCGCTGCCAAAAACCGTAGTTGAGCACGGCGGTTCCCGGACACCCGCGCTTGTCGTCAGCCGTTGTAAAGGTCCTGCCGGCCACCGCCTGCAGACCGAGGGTCGTAAAAAAATCGCCGGAGGCATAATTTCCGCGGGCGTACCGCGCCTCGCCGCCCGCCGCCAGATTGAAACGTGCGCCGCCAGAGGCGAAGATTCCGGCGAAGACGTCCTGCCGGTCACGAATCTGCTCCCAAATGGGGTTAGTGAAGCCAGTGTCCTTTCCGATGGTCAGTTGCAGCAGTTGTTCCGGATGAGCGACTGGCAGGGTCTTCAGAATGAGAGAATTGATGAGGCTGAAAATGGCGGTATTGGCGCCGATTCCCAACGATACCGACAGGATCGCTACCGCGGCGAATCCAGGACTTTTGCGAATGGCCCGAAGCGCATAGCGAACGTCCTGCAGAATCGTATCCAGCATGTTATACAGTGTGACGCCCTTCGGCTGCGCCGGTTAGGTTTCTCTTGCGTCCCTGGCCCCTCCGCGGACTTGTTGGGGGACGCGAGCAACGCCCCATCAGTTGAGCCCGTGCCGGGTTTCCCGGTTGTCTTTCTCTCTCAGTGCCCCGGCGCCCCGTCTGTCTCGGCGAAACAGTACTCGACTCATTCGTCCCTCTACAAATAAAAAGCTCCGCCGGCCTGTCGCGCAGCGGAGCTTTTGGAGGTCAAGAAAGTTCGGAGCCTTACTGCTTGGGGGCCGTCTTCACAGCCGCCGGCTTGGCAGCGGGGGTCGAGCCGTTCACGGTGCTGGAAGCAGTGCCGGTGGCCGGCTTCTTGTTGTTGTGCTTGACAACCTTCTTGGTCTTGGAGCTGGTCGTGGCAGAAGTTCCCGTCTTGGTGGACGGAGCCGTCTTGGTGGCCGGGGTCACAGCCGGCGGATTCTGGGCCGGCGGGTTCTGCGCGGCAAACATCGTCGTAGAGGCGACCGCGAAAGCGATCGTGAGCATAGTCTTTTTCATGGCGTTTTCTCTCCCTGGCGAGCCCTTTTGTTTCACTCGCCTTACACTTCTATGGTGCCCGGGATCCGAAAATAAGTCGTTAGCCTCGACAGGCTATCCAGGCACCCGAATTAGGGGATAACGCGGTTAAGATTCGTTAGGATCTACTTCGCCGTCCACTTCTGAATGCCGGCCGAGAATTGCGGCTGCGCCGTCAGTTCCACCCGCAGGGCCGTCGTAGTCACGGCCTTAAAGCTGACGGTATTGAACTTATCCTTCTCGACACCATAGGTCGCGGTGGTCTCGACAGGCTTCCATTCCTCACCGTCCTTGTAGAGCAGGCGCCACGAGGCGGGCACGCGGACGCTACCCTGGCCCGTATCGTCGAACCAGTAGAGCCCACACTGGCTTACCGTAGAGGGCTTTTCGAAGGTGTAGTCCACAGTCTCACGATTGCCGCGCGCGGGATACCAGTCGAAGTAGCCGGCATGGTCGTTCGACGCCGTGGGAATCTCGCCATCCTTGATCGCGTCGACGTTGCGTGGCTGCTGCGGCTTGCCGGACACAGTCACTTTGGCGTTCGTCACGACGGTGGGATACGCCAATGGCTTCGCGCTCGCCACACTGTTAGGCATCCAGACAATCATCTGGCCGCGTCCGCGATTGGCCCAGGCGTAATACGGAATCGCCGTGAAATCCTGCTCCTTTTTGCTGACGCTGCCCTGGGCATCAAACGCCAGCGCGACCGCCTTGCCCTTCACCACCTCGACGCCCTTCAATAGATCTGACTTGTACTCCGCAGTCAGCTTCGCGGAATCGGGCAGCATCAAGTTGCGCACCTTGCCGTCGGGATTATCGACCCACTCGGCAGCGTAGACAATCGGGCCGCGCTCGATGGCGACGCGCCCGCGGTCCGCCGAGACGAGATCGTTCGCCAGCACGCGGCGGATCGGCATTGGCAGGCCGAGCTCGATGGTGTCGCCGGCCTTCCAGGTGCGCGTCAGCGCCACGTACCCTTTATCCAGCTTCACCGGCACCGCTTTGCCGTTGACCTTCAAGATCACCGGATCGGAGTTCTTGTCCGCAAAGGTGTATAGATCGCTCGCGATCGGCTCGTTGCGAGCCCATCCGGGGATGCGCACATTGACCGTCAGAGCAGCGGCCTGGTCGGGATTCACCGTCATCTTGACGGCTCCATCCCATGGATAGCGCGTGTCCTGCACCATCTTTACGGTGCGGCCGTTGTCCATCTTGATCTCGGCATTGCTGCCCATGTAGAGGTTAACCCAGAGAGTGTCGTTGCGTTGCGCATACACGTATCCCGGTACTGACGCCATGAAACGCGTGATATTGCCGGGGCAGCAGGCCACACCAAACCATGGGCTGCGCTGATCCTTCCCGGCATTCCCAGTGGCTTCGAGCGGATTCTGATAGAAGAAAGTCTTCCCGTCGAGCGCCACGCCCGAGATCAGGCCGTTGTAGAGCGTCCGCTCCATCACGTCGATGTACTTGGAATCGGCATGCAGCAGGAAGAGCCGGTGGTTCCAATAGTCATTGCCGACGGCGGCGCAGGTCTCGTTGTACGCGCTCATGTTGGGCAGTTCGTAGTCGTTGCCGAAGGCCTCGCCGGCGGCCCGCGCGCCCACTCCGCCGGTCACGTGCAGTTTCTTGCCCGCGACGTTGTCCCAGATCTTGTCGAGCGCGTTGACGTACGCCATGTCCCCGGTGAGCGCCGCGACGTCCGCCATTCCCGAGTACATGTACATGGCACGGACGGCATGGCCGCCGGCGACGGCTTCCGTCTGGTCCACCACCTTCTGTTGTGCCTGCACGTAGCGGTTGCCGGCGCCGCGTTCCTGGCTGTCCGGACCGCGCGAATCGAGCATGAACTTGGCGAGATTGAGATAGCGCACGTCGCCGGTCACGCGGTAGAGTTTGGCGAGTCCCATCTCCACGATCTGATGTCCGGGCCAGATGGCGCGCTTGCCCGGGCCGAAGGTCTGATCGAGCAGGTTCGCGGTACGCAGCGCGATGTCGAGCAGGGTGCGCTTGCCGGTGGCCTGGTAGTGCGCGACCGCGGCTTCGTAAAGGTGGCCGAGGTCGTAGAGTTCGTGGCTGTTGACGCCTTCAAGGATCCACCGCTCGTTGCCCGACCACGGATGCGGGTGCAGGGGGTCGATGGTGCGCGCAGTGTACAGGTAGCCGTCCGGTTCCTGCGCGGCGGCGATCTTCTCGATCAGGCCGTCGATATAGGCGTCGAGTTTGGGGTCGGGATGGACGCTGAGCGTGTAGGAGGCGCCTTCGATCACCTTGTAAACGTCGGTGTCGTCGAAGGGATAGGGCGGGTACTTATGATTTTCGAACGGCTCGCCGCGGAGAGCTTTGGCGGCGCGGATGAAGTTGTCGAGGCGTCCGGTCTCTTCGTCTTTCCCGAAGGCGAAGGGAATGGTGACCGTGCGGTTGGTTTCGATGCGGGGGGCCCAGAATCCGTCGTTGACGTGGACGGCGGTGAACGGAACAGGCTTCACGGGATAATCGCGGGTTTGCGTGAAGGAGGGCGCTGCCACAAGGAGCGCACCAGCGAGTACTGCAATCGCTTTCATGGGAATACCTTACCACAGCACGGTGGCGCAAATACTTCTGTTTGCCGCGTCGAGACGCCTCTCGGCGCTTTTCGGAGTGTCTGCGCAATTTTGGCGCGGCGAGGAGTTCGCATCGGTGATCTGCCCCAGGTGGACCAAGTCATCGACTTGCTCTGACAGTGAACGTCTCTTGCCGACTACATCTCGCGCGTCGGAACTGGCAGACCTCCCGAAACGCGTCGAGAGGAGTCTCGACGCGGCAGAGAAGAGTCTCTGCGCCACGTCTGTTACAATGGCAGTCGCCTGGAGGCTCGCCTCGAAATGTTAGCGCTATCATCCTTTCTTCCGCTCGCCCTGATTGCGGGCGTTGTCACCCTGCACGCCGCCACCAAAATCTCGCATGCCGATTTCGGAAAGATGCCCGACGGCACGGCGATTCAGATCTACACCTTGACCAACACGCATGGACTGGAAGCGCGCATCATTACCTACGGCGGCGCGGTCGTCTCGCTGAAGACCCCCGACAAGACCGGCGCGATGGGCGATATCGTGCAAGGCTTCGACTCGCTTCCCGGCTATCTGCAGAACGAGCCCTATTTCGGTGCGCTGATCGGCCGCTACGGCAACCGCATCGGCAATGCCAAATTCACCCTGGATGGTAAGGAATACACCCTGCCGAAAAATGACGGCGCCAATACGCTGCACGGCGGGGAAAAAGGCTTCGACAAGCGCGTCTGGACTGGGCGCGAATTACCCGATGGTGGCCTCGAGTTGACCTATCTCAGCAAGGACGGCGAGGAAGGCTTTCCGGGAAACCTCAAAGCGACCGTAGTCTACCATTTGAACGACGCCAATGAGCTCACGATCGATTACACCGCCACCACCGATAAAGACACCGTCGTCAACCTCACCAACCATTCCTACTTCAATTTGAAGGGCGCGGGGAACGGCGACATCCTGGGACACCTCATGATGCTCATGGCCGACCGCTTCACGCCCGTAGATGCAGGATTGATTCCGACTGGCGAACTGCGATCGGTGGCCGGCACGCCCTTCGATTTCCGCCAGCCCACCGCCATCGGATCGCGCATCGAACAGAATGACGAGCAGTTGAAACTGGGGAAAGGCTACGATCACAACTGGGTGTTGAATCGCAGCGGCAATGGCACGAGGCTGGCCGCACGCGTCGAAGAGCCCACTACCGGCCGCGTCATGGAGGTGCTCACCACCGAACCGGCCATTCAGTTCTACACCGGCAACTTCCTCGATGGCACGCTGAAGGGCAAGGACGGCAAGATGTACGGCCATCGTGCGGCCTTCTGCCTGGAGACGCAGCACTATCCCGATTCGCCCAATAAGCCGAAGTTCCCGTCGACCGAGTTGAAGCCTGGCAAAACGTACCGCACAACGACCATCTACCGATTCTCGACCAAGAAATAGAGGCCCCATGGATCGAAGACGATTCCTGCAACGAGTCGCCGCCACCACCGCCGTGGCGCAAACGGCATGGTCTGCCGATGCGGTCGACTCTCCCTCGCCCGACCCTGCACCGCCCGCCGATGTCGATATCACTGGCCAGACGCAAATGGCGGAGTTCAAATTCAATGGCGCAACCTGGAAGGTCTACGAAGATCTGAGCAAGCGCGACGGCTCGATCACCTTCGTTCCCGATCGTGGCAGCGCGCGCGTCATGGGCAAACGCACCGAGGCCACCTTCACGCAAGCCGAGGTCCCGCACCTGGGGCTGAAGATGGAAGACATCACCGCCTCCGGGCCCGACCTGCTCGCCAACAAACTGCTGGAACATGGCGATCCCGATCCGATCCAGGTGCGCGATGCCGCGCCTCCACTTGGCAGCACGCCTCCGGATGCGAACAATCGCGGCGGCTTCGCGGCGGGCGCGGGTGGCGTTCGTTCGTGGAACACTTTCGTGGGCACCAAAGAGTGCTACGACACCATGCCGGTTTACGCGGGCGGCAACACGCGCACCTATCACCCCAATCAATACTTTCCTGAGATCACGGGCGCAACGGCAAAACGATGGGAAGGGCTGTTGGGCGGATGGATGCCCGCCGTCCACAAAGTCTTTCCGATTTCCGATACCGCTTACATCGAGGCCATCATATTCGGCGACGTGGAGGCGCGCGATAAATTCATCGTGCAGACATGGCATCGCACGGCGCGCGTCGAAAACGGGAAGATCACGAACGTGGTCTACGGCTACTCGTACCCTGCATTTCCACCGGCGCGGCTGGACCCCAAGCCCGAAGAGTTTTACCGCGCGTTGCTGGTCTTCGCGAACTACTGGGACAAACAGCTCGCCGACGTCGCGCCCACAGAACTTCCGGACAGGGTGTGGGTGGACATGTCGCGCTATGCCGTGGCGAAGGAACTGATGGTGCGCCCCGGCGGCGTCTATCCGAAGTATGGTGCGGTGGATCGCGACTACTACGGCTCCGAATACGATGGCTTCCAGGACATCTTCACCGCCTCGGTATTCACCAATCTGGAACTGGGACGCTTCGAGCCCTGCAAAGCGATCCTCGACAACTACCTCACCGACTTCACCGATGCCAAGGGCATGATCAACATGCGCGGGCCCGAGACCGCGCAGTTCGGACTCACGCTCTCGCTGATCGCGCGATACCTGAACTACACGCACGACACGGCGCAGATCCAGAAACATCGCGGCAAAATTGAGGCCACGGCCGCGATGCTGTTGGCCATGCACGACGAAAGCCTGAAGCTGCCCGAAGATGCTCCGGGACATGGACTCATCCACGGATGGAGCGAGTCGGACGCCTGCCTGGCGCCCAAGCCCGAGACGTGGTGGCAGCCGTATTACGCCAACAGTGCATTCGCCGCCCGCGGATTGAAGGACCTGAGCCGCGCCTGGTCCGGCATGAATGCGGGTCTCGCGCAGAACTGGCTCAAGCGCGCCAACATCATGCAGGAGACCACCATCCGCAGCATGGAGAAATGGAGGCAGAGCGATCGCAATCCGCCGTACGTGCCGTTGATGCCGGGGTCGAAGCTGACCTTCAAGGAAGCCATGCGTCAGGAGCGTCCCAGCCCGCAGCAGTGGCCGCACCGTCCGTATGCGGAGCTGGTGATGGCCGATATTCTGCCGCATCCGCTGGCCAACCAGGTGGTCGAAACCATGCGGAACTACGGCGCCACGACGATTGGGGTGCTGGCCAATGTGGGCGGAAGCCGCGCCGTGCTGGGGTTCATCGCGTATGGCTTCGCCGAAATGCTGTTGCGCCTGGACCGCGTGGAGGAGTTCATCCTGTTCCTCTACTCGCATCGTTTCCACGACCACACACCGGGGAGTTGGACCGCGGGTGAGGTCGCCGGCATTAACGGCGGCACGGCGACGTTCTGCATTCCCGCACAGCAGACCATCCCGATTGTGGTTCGCTGGATGCTGGCGTTGGAAGATTCCGACGAGGATCGCCTTTACTTCGGGAAAGGACTGCCGCGCGAGTGGGTGGCTTCTGGAAAGACTATTCGGATCGACCAGGCGCCCACGCGATGGGGGCGGGTGAACTTCAAGCTGGCCGCACAGCCTTCGACGAAGTCCGTATCGGCGACGGTCGAACTGGCGCGGAGTCCGTCACCCAAAGAGGTGCACGTGAAGCTGCGGATGCCGTCGCAAAGCGCGGTGAAGAGCGCGACGGTGAACGGGCGTCCAGCGACACTGGGGGGAGTTCACGGCGACACTGTGGTCTTCGAGCCGGGCAACACTAAGCACTTTGAGATCGTTGGCCAGTGCGGGTAGAGGTTTATGAATCGTAGAGCCTTTCTGGGAGCCGCTGCGGCCGGCCTTGCGAGTGCGCAGAGTTCGATGGCGCCCGAGCAGATTCGAAGCCTGCGCCCGATGACCGATGGCGTCCGGCCGATCACTGTCGAGGAGCGGCACACCCGCATCGAGAAGGCGCGGCGACTGATGCACGAACACCAGATTGGCGCGCTCTTCACGGAGCGCGGCTCCAGCATGTTTTATTTCACCGGCACGCGACAACTCTCGAGCGTCCTGCTGCCGGTGAAGGGCGAACTGGTGTGGATCGTGACTGCGGACGAGGAGTCGCGAGCGCACGAAGCGCCAGTTGGCGGAGACGTTCGGGTCTTCCGCGAGAGCGATGCGCCGTTCGGAACCATCGTGAAGGCGTGGAGGGATCGCGCGGCATCCGGGGCACTCGGACTAGAAGAACAGGTGCGCTTCTCCGTGTTCGACGGATTGCGAAAAGAGGCTCCGGCACTGGAATTCGTAAACGGCGATACGGTGACCGCGGGATGCCGCGTGATCAAATCTTCGGCCGAGATTGCACTGATGCAGCGGGCCGCGGACGTGACGATCGCGGCGTATCGTGCCGGGCTGGCCACACTTCGCGAAGGCATGAGCCCGCAGGAACTGAGCGGCAATATTGCGGCAGCCTATCGATCGCTGGGCTTCGCGGGCAATGCGGCGGTGAGCTTCGGCGTGAATACGGCATTTCCGCACGGCAGTATCCAGGCGCAGAAACTGCGGGAAGGCGACATGATCCTGATTGACGATGGCTGCAGCGTGGATGGCTATCAGTCGGACATCACGCGCGCCGTCGTGTTCGGTAAGCCGTCAGCGCGGCAGAAAGAGATCTGGACTCTCGAACGGAAGGCGCAGGACGCGGCACTGGCGGCGGCGAAGCCCGGAGCCACCTGCGAGTCGGTAGATGCGGCCGCGCGCAAGGTGATCACGGATGCAGGACTCGGTCCGGACTACAAATTGCCGGGGCTGCCGCATCGGACGGGTCACGGCATCGGCCTCGACATTCATGAATGGACGTACCTGGTGCGTGGCAACAAGACGCGCCTTGTAGCGGGAATGTGTTTCAGCGACGAGCCTATGATCGTAGCGGGCGATTTCGGAGTGCGCCTGGAAGACTGCATGTACATCACGGAAGACGGCGTGCGGACTTTCAGCAAGCAGAGCCCCGCGATTGATCAGCCATTTGGATAAGTGAATAAACCTCCACTCCCTCAGATTCAGGCCGAGATGACGTGAAAGAATCGCCGGCAAGGAGGCCAGGCAGGCGGAATCGTCTGCCCCACGCTAAGCAAAAGCAGCCGCACGGTGGTATTTGGGGCAACTTGCGAGCCGCGTGGGGCAGCAAGCGATATCCCAGTCGCTCCCAAAATCACTCCCTCACGGTCGTGGCTCGTTGCGAGCCGCGCGCGTAAGCAAGCGATGTCCCAGCCGGATTTTTCACAGCTTCTCACTCTCAGCAAGCGCTCTAGCGATTATCAGGTGACTCACTGGCGCGCGAACACTACCACTCCGTTCGCCGGAATCACCACACTGCCGGAGGCAGGAAAGCCATGCAGTGGACCACCTGACGCCGAAACCCCTCCGCCATTGCCCACGACCATCGGGTTGAAAAAATTGTCGTAGACATCGCTGTTGAACACCTCAACCCAGTGTCCGGCAAAAGGAAATCCGATCTCATAGCCGAACCAGGTCGCTTCAGCCAGGGTGGCAACCACCACCACATCCTGCCCCGACCCTTCCAGCCACCGGTGAAACGCAATCACCCGGTTTTGATTGTGCACGTGAAATGCGCGGACATTGTCGCCGCGCAAGGCCGGCTGATTCCATCGGAGACGTGTGAGGTCTTGGGTGAAGCGCAGGTGATCGGTCAACACCTTGTCGCCGCTATCGAGTGCTGCGAACTTAATCAGATTGTCGAGCTTCGCCGGATCCGGATCCCATTGCTGATCCGCGAGAAACTCCTGCCCCATGAAGATCTGGGGAATCCCTGGCGCTGTGAGCAGGATGGCGGTGGCGAATCGGGAGCGGCTCCGCGCGTACCAGGAGCGCGCGTCCGAACCGTCCGACAGGGCGGGGAGTCGCTTCTCCCGACCGGTCTTGACGATGTCATGATTCTCAACGCAAGGGACCGACTGCCATGCATGCGGATACCCCTGCGGATAGAGATTGGCTGCGATGGAATCGAAATCGACCGTTACGCTTTGTCCGAAGGATGCTTGCTGCACCGCCCCGCGGACCGAACTCCGCACTCCATCGTGCTGCACCACGTCGAAACCAGTGCCTCCCTCAGATGTCTTTGCCACGATCTGAGGGACTAATCTCCGAAAATCGCCGAACTCGAACGGCCAGTACTCGGCATTTTGGATCAATCTGGGCTTTACGGAGCGAAGCGTATCGGTGAGGTCGCAGCAGAAGCTGAATCCGGACTCTTTGTTCATCGACAGTAGCGAACTGATTTCGTCATAACGGAAGCCATCGGCGTGGAACTCGGTGAGATAGAAGGTCGCGTTGTTGATGAGGAATTCACGGACATCGTTATTCCACAGGGCAAACGACAAACCGCCTGTGCCCCGGTCCTGGTCCGTAAAGTACAAGCTCTGGTTGAGGTCGCCGTTCTTGGCGCGGTCCCAGAAAAAGAGGCTGCGGTCGTCGCCGTCGAAACCGCCTGCGTGGTTGTATACGACGTCGAACACGACCGCAATGCCATACAAATGACACAGGTCGACAAGTGCCTTGAGCTGGGCGGGTCCGTTACCAATGTCGTCGATTGCGATCGGGGAAAAGCCTTTTTGCTTGAGAAGGCGGTTGACGGTTGCCAGATATCCGGACAGCAGGGATGCTCCACCGACTTGATAAGGCAAGTCCGGCGAGAACAAGTCGGCGCCATCGTAGCCCAGGGACGGCGCGGTTTCCAGTTCATCGACGGGCAAAGGCTGCAGTACGTTAATGCCAAGCGCCGCCAGGTATTCGATCCTGCCGATTACATCGAGAAACGTAGAGGCCACTCCGCTCGCCCTTGGCGCATAGGTTCCTATGTGCAACTGATACACGATCATGTTAGAAAAGTCGGGCGTCACAAAGTCAAAATCGTGCCATGGAAAAGCTCGTGCCGGACGGATCACGCAACTACAGTTCGGGAATGCCGCATCCGTCGCCATTTCGCGGGCATACGGATCGCGTTTGAAGCCTTCGGAAGCGGCGCCCACCACAAAAAACAGATAAAGGTCGCCCTCCCGAGCATCAGGGAGGAATCCCGTCCAATACCCTTTGGCATCCTTCGCCATCAGCAGGTCGTCCGTCTGGCCGGTGCGGGCCGTTCCTCCGAAGGTGCCATTGACATACACAGCGCTGGCCCGCGGCGCCCAAGCTCGAAAAGTCGCTCCCCCTCCGGGAACGAGGTTCGCTCCCATTGGAGTATTCGGCGTAATATTGGTTTGCGAGATCACAGAAGCCTCCTGAACAACAATCAAATCGGTTATTGGGGACACGGAATCCACATCCTTGGCTGCACACTTGAAGCGCCGGCTCCGCACGTTCCTGATCACGAGGTACTGATGGATTGTGAATGCCGCATCCCGATCGTTACAGGAATCGGATGGACTTAACCCGTTTCTGCTACAGTAATGCAACATGCGGTGGTTGCTCGTGCTGGCGATGCTGCCAGCGCCGGTCTGCGGTCAGTATACGCTCTACACCTGTACCGTGGTTTCGAAAGGGTACGTGGTGGGCGCCAAGCTGCCACCCAGCGGCATCTTCGTGAAATCGGGTGCGAACCCGTGGCACCACGCTGGATTCAATCTGCCGTTTCTATCGGCGCTCGACTTCGATCCGCACGATCCGGCCACCGTCTACGTTGCGGCGGGCAATGGTCTTCTTCGTCTCACCGGGCGCGGCGAGCATTGGAAGATTCTGACCGGCAGCGAAGTCACCGAGTTGCTCGACGTCTCCGTGGACCCGAATGCACCAGGCGCCATTTACTTCAGCCACACTGCGGGAATTCAGGCCTCCCACGACGGCGGCGCGACGTGGCGCGCTGTTGGAGGGACGCTGCATCGCAAGTACACCGCGGCGATTCGCGTGGACCGGCGTCGTTCCGGGGTCCTCGTGGCCGGAAACGAAGAGGGCATCTTTCGCAGCGAAGACGAGGGCAAGTCGTGGCGGTTGGCGGGTGCCGCGGGGTTTCAGGTCCTGCGCGTGGAACAGTCGCCGCACGACCCGTGCTATTGGTTGGCTGCGACTGAGGGAGGCGGCCTCTTCACATCCAAAGACTGTGGCGTGAGCTTCGAAAGCAATGGGAACTTGGGAGTGGGCCGCAATCTGTACGATATTGCCTTCGATCCCTCCTCCGAGGGTCGCATCGCGGTGGCGGGCTGGGGGCCGGGAGTCGCCGTCAGCGAAGATCGCGGTAAGACCTGGCAACTTCGGAATGCCGGCCTGCCGGCTCCCAACGTGTGGAGCGTGGCCTTCGACCCCGCAACTCCAGGACGCCTGTACGCCAGCGTCCACGAAGAGGCGTTGTATGTTTCGCCCGATTTCGGCCGCACCTGGTCAAAAGATGGCCTGGATGGCAGCGCCGTGTTTCGCATGAAGTTTGTGCCGGAGACGCCCCATTGATGACGCGGCGGACCTGGTTGCGCCTGTGTGGCGTCTTTCCCTTTTTGACTCGGCTGCGCGGCGATGCCCCGGAATTCGATAAGCGCGTACAGTTTGTCGTCGATGCCTACGCACATCCCAAAGGATCCGGTCCTCTGGGATATGCGAACATCGCGGCCAAACTTTGGCGTCGCGAAGATGCGGCGCAGTGCTCGCGGGCCCTGGAGGAGTTACTGGCGGCCGGCCCTACCGGCGACATGTTCTGGATGTTCCCGATTACTGCCATCGCCCATCTGGATCGCGGCCAGCTCTCCGAATCCGCGCGCAAGGCGTTGCGCGAGTCGTTCCGGACCTACATGCCGTATCGCGGCGATACCGAGAATCACTGGCTCCTCTACTATACGTCGTTGTACCTGATGGCGCAGATGTGGCCCGCCCAGGATGGCGAACAGTGGTATACAGGCAAGTCGTCGGAAGAGAACATGCGCGAGGCGGCGGGGTGGATCGAATCGTGGGTCCGCCTGACGACTATGCGGGGACAGGGCGAGTATGACAGCCCGCACTACATGGGCCTGTATCTGTTGTCAATGTCGTATCTGGCTATATGGGCCAAGGATCCGGCGATGCAGAAGCGCGCAGTCATGATGCTCGATTACCTGATCGCCGACTACGCGGCCGAGAATCTCAACGGCATCTACGTGGGAGCGCACTCGCGGGTGTACGATCGGCCGGTCGTCGAGAAGTGGAACAATGTCTCGAGCGATTTCGGCTGGGTGCTTTTCGGCCTCGGCTATCCACTCGATCCGCCCGACGGCTACATCATTTATTATCTTTTGGCCAGCGCTTACGAGCCGCCCGAGATATTGAAACGGATCGCCGTCGACCGCATGCAGCCTTTCACCCACTACGAGCGCAAGCGTACGCGCAATCGCTGGCGTTTCTTCGACGATCTGCATGGTCCGGTGTACAAGACTACCTACGTGCGCCAGGAATATGCGGTGAGTTCCGATCAGGGCGGGGCGCTCCAGCCGATCCAGGAGCACTCCTGGGACGTCACGTGGAACGTTGCCGATCCTCGGGGCGTCGAGAACACGCTTTTCACGCTGCATCCCTACTCGTCACTGGCTGAGTTGGAAACGTACTTCACGTTTCAACCCGACATCGGCATCTCCGGTGTGGTGAGTTCGAAGAAGAGCTACGATTCGCCGGATAAATTCGTGGGAGGCTCGCCCTACGAGAAGATCTTCCAGGATCGCGATTGCGTGATCGTGCTGTACGATATCCCGCCGGGAACTCGATTCCCCCACATCAACGGCTTCTTTTCCAAAGACCTGGCCGACTTGCGCGAGGACCCGTCGGGGTGGATCTTCGCGACCGGCGGGGAGGCGTGGATCGCCTGCCGTCCGCTCCAGCCGTACTCCTGGATGCCGATCGAGGGAGGCGGGAAACGGCTGTTCAGTCCCCATTTGAAGAACGGAATGGTGGTGCAGGTGGCTAGCCGGCAGGAATTCGCCAACCGGCAACTCTTCCAAAGGGCGATTCTGGCACTGGAACTGGAGTATCATACGGCGCCCACGCCGACTGTCCGATTCAGGACTTTAAACGGGAGAGCAATGGATTTCACCTACGGAGAGACTCCGCGGGTGGATGGAATTCCACTGGCCTACGATCGCTGGCCGCTATTTGGCGGGCCTTTCCTGGAGGCCGCAGTCGACTCCGAGCAACTGACGCTCAAATGGGGCAAGATGCGGCGCCGCTTGGATTTCCGGAAGCTTACCGTGACCGACACTCGTGAGTAGCAGATTTGCTTTTCCAGGGATTCCATCGGAAAATGACGTTGCATGATTGAGGGGAAAAACCCTGATGATCCCGGTCTGCCGCGCCGTCTGCAGCAGAGCGAGGACATGATGATGGCGTTGCTCGAGTCTGCCTCGCAAGCCATCATCAGTATCGATCGCCGGGGCCGGATCGTCCTGGTGAATCGCCGCGCGGAGGAGATGTTCGGTTACTCGCGCGAAGAGTTGTTAGGTGCGTCTGTGGAAATGCTGCTTCCAGAGGGACGGAGGGCGGCTCATTCCCGGGAGAGAGAAGATTACTTCGATCACCCGCGCCCCCGGCCGATGGGCATCGGCATGGATTTGGGGGCGCGGCGCAAAGACGGCACTGAATTCCCGGTGGAGGTGAGTCTCAGCAGCATCGAGACCGACGAAGGACGCTTTGGAATTGCCTTTGTCAGCGACATCAGCCAGCGCAAACTCCTGGAAGAGCAGTTGCTGCACGCCCAGAAGATGGAGGCGGTGGGCCGCCTGGCCGGCGGCGTGGCGCACGACTTCAACAATATGCTGACCGTGATCTCCGGCTACAACCGGATGATTCTTGACGAGCTGTCGCCGCTCGACCCGCTACGCGGAAATGCCGAGGAGATTCTGAAAGCCGCCGACCGTGCCGCGGCCCTGACGAATCAACTGCTGACTTTCAGCCGCAGGCAGATCATGCGGCCCTCCGTGCTCAATGTGAATGCGGCATTGAATGGCACACAGAAGATGCTGCGCCGCCTGATCGGCGAAGACGTCCAACTCGAGTTGAAGCCGGCGAGAGAGGTGGGGAACATTCGGGCCGATCCCGGCCACATCGAACAGGCGATCGTGAACCTGGCGGTGAACGCGCGGGACGCCATGCCGAACGGTGGCCGCATCACCATCGAGACCGCCGATGTAAATCTGGACGAAAGCTATGCGCGGACGCATGCGGGGGTTCAGCCTGGCGACTTTGTGATGATCGCCGTGAGCGATACCGGCCACGGTATGGACGCCGAGACGCGTCGCCGGATTTTCGAACCGTTCTTTACCACCAAAGAGCGGGGCAAAGGCACGGGCCTCGGGCTCGCTACGGTGTACGGGATGGTCAAACAAAGCGGCGGCGATATCTGGGTGTACAGCGAGTTGGGCAAGGGCTCCACCTTCAAGCTCTATTTCCCCAGGGTTGCCGACTCGATCCCCGAATCCGGCGGCCGCGAGGTTGACCAGAACAAGGCAGTAGGCAACGAAACCATTCTTCTGGTAGAAGACGAAGACGCAGTTCGCGATCTGACGCACAAAATGCTACGGCATCTGGGATACACAGTGTTGCCGGCGCCCGGCGGAGCCGAAGCCATCGAAATCAGCCGGTCGTATTCAGGCAAGATTGCCTTGCTGGTCACCGACGTCGTGATGCCGAACATGAGTGGGCGGCAATTGGCTGATGTCTTGACGGCCGCCCGTCCCGGCATAAAAGTGCTTTACCTCTCGGGCTACACGGAGAATACCGTGGTGCATCACGGAGTCCTGGAACCAGGCGTGGATTTTCTGCCGAAGCCTTTCAGTCGCGAGGTGCTGGGCCATAAGATTCGCGAGATTCTGAGCGCCTGAACAGGGTTTGGGATCGGTGCTGCAACGTCTGGTATGATGGGCAGCCAAATGAATCGAATCCTGGTTTACGCGTGTGCCGGCGCGGGACTGCTCTGCGTCCTGCTTCTCAGGGGACAAACCGAGGAACGGATCGCCGTCAATTTCCAGGAAGTGATGATTCCCATGCGCGACGGCGTGCGCTTGCAGACTGTGATCCTGTCGCCCAAGAACCCCAAAGGGGCTCTGCCGTTCCTGATCGACCGTACTCCCTACGGTGTGCCTTCGAAGGAGACAGCGGGCCGCGGTATGCCGGCTCTTCAGCGGGCCCGCTATGAGAACTACTACGTGGTGACGCAGAACATTCGCGGGCGCTTCCAATCGGAGGGAAAGTTCGTCATGGGGCGGCCGCCGCACGATCCCGCCGATCCCAAAGGCGTCGACGAAACTACCGACGCGTGGGACACCGTGGACTGGCTGATCAAGAACGTCCCCAACAACAACGGACGAGCGGGCATCGCGGGCACCTCTTACGATGGATGGACCGCGGTGATGGCGGCCCTCGATCCGCATCCCGCATTGAAAGCGGCAATCGAACAGGCTTCTCCGGCGGACCAGTTTCTGGGCGACGACTTTCATCACAACGGCGCTTTTCGCTTGAGCTATGGCTTCGAATACTCCGCGATGCTGGAGACCAGTTCGACCGAAAATTACCGCTTCCAGTTCGATCGCGGCGACACCTACGATTGGTATCTGAATCTCGGACCTCTCTCCAATGCGGACGAGAAGTATTTCCACGGAAAGCTGCCCACTTGGGAGGATTTCCTCCATCACCCCAATTACGATCCGTTCTGGCAGCGGCTGGCGTTCGCTCCCTATCTCAACGCTGTGAAGATCCCGATCGTGCATGTGGCCGGCTGGTGGGATCAGGAGGATTTCTACGGACCGCAGAAGATCTACGAGAAGATGGAGCCCCACGATCGCGATCGTCGCAACTATTTCGTGGCGGGACCGTGGAATCATGGCGGATGGAACGGCAATGGCCGAAGGCTCGGCGCGATCGACTTCGGATCGGACACGTCGCTCTATTACCGCGAGCACATCTTCCAACCGTGGTTCGACTATTGGCTGCGCGACGCGCCCGACCCGCATCTCGCCGAAGCGACCACTTTCGAAACCGGCGCCAACGAATGGCGACAGTACGATGCGTGGCCGCCGCGCAATGCCGTTGAGACGCGTCGACTCTATTTCCGCGATGCCCGCCGCCTGTCATTCGACGCTCCGGCGGATGCCGGTTTTGACGAGTATGTCAGCGATCCGGCGAATCCTGTGCCGTATCGGCCCAGACCCGTGCCGCCGACTTATCCGGGGCCGGAATGGCGCGTCTGGCTGGTGCAGGATCAGCGGTTCGTCGACCACCGTCCCGACGTGCTCTCGTGGCAGACCGAGCCTTTGGCGGCCGATGTACGAGTGGCCGGGAATATCGGCGCAGAGTTGTTTGCGTCGACATCGGGCACCGACAGCGACTGGGCCGTGAAGTTGATTGACGTCTATCCGGAAAACGCGCCCGAAGACGCGGAGACCAAGACCAGGATGGCGGGCTTTGAGTTGATCATCGCGGATGAAATTCTGCGCGCCCGTTTTCGCAACGGCTTTGAGAAGCCATTGGCAGTGCCGTCAGGCGAAGTGATTCCCTACCAGATCGATCTCCACAGCAACGCGCATGCGTTCCTCAAGGGACATCGCATCATGGTGCAGGTGCAGAGCACGTGGTTCCCGGTCTACGATCGCAATCCGCAGAAGTTCGTGCCGAATATTTTCGAAGCGCACGCGGAAGATTACATCAAGGCCACGCAGCGGATTTATCGCAGGCCGCGGCAGGCCAGCGCCATCGTACTGCCCGTAGTGCGCTGATTCCGTCTCACGTTTGACGCGGGCACACGTCGAAGACGTCATGAAAGGTTTAGTCTGGCTTCTGGCGGTTGCGTCCGCCGCGCTGGCGCAGACGCCCGTTTGGACGTACCCGTTGCCTTCGGATGACTCGCTCGAGATTCGAACGGGAATCGAGTACCGGGTAGATGGCGAGGCGCACGTAAAACTCGATCTTTACCTGCCGAAGAATGCGCCCGCAGCTTTGCCGGCCGTCCTGTTCGTGAACGCCATTGGGTCGCCGGACCTGCGCAAACATCCTCAATACACTGGTTGGGGACGGTTAGTGGCGGGCAACGGTCTGGCCGCGATCGCTCTGGATACGCATGAAAGCGATATTCCGGGCGATCTCGACGCAGGACTGGCGTTTCTCGAAGCGCATGCTAAAGACCTGCGGATCGATGCGCAGAATCTGGTGGTTTACATCTGTTCTTCGAACGTGCAGGCAGGTTTACCTTTCGTAAATGGCCCGCATCGGAATATCAAAGGGGCCGTCGTATTTTACGGTTCGGCGAGAGTGGCGTCGTTCCGGCGTGATCTGCCGGTGTTCCTCGTCCGTGCGATGCTCGATTCGGCGCAACTGAACCGCAGTATCGATGAGATGGTGGCGCGAGCCATTCGGGCAAATGCGCCATGGTCGGTGACCAATCTGGCGGCGCATCACGGGTTTGAGGTTGTGGACGACACACCGCTCACGCGGGATGCGATCACGCGGACAGTGTCGTTTATGAAGAGCGTGACCAGCGCGGATGTGCAGCGGGCGACTCAGTCCGGACTGGATGAATCGGCTGCGGCCGCCGCAGTAGTGGAACAGAACTGGCAGACGGCGATCGAATTGTATCGGCGCGTGACCGAACGGAAGCCGTCCGATAGCGAGGCGCGCCGCCAGTTGGGAGAAGCACTTTTAGGGGGAGGGCAGTTCGACGCAGCACTCGAAGCGTTGGAGAAGGCCCTGGCCGGCGGAAATGGAAATCGCGGCTTCATTGCGCTGTCGGCCGCGATCTGCACGGCGCGACTGCACCGGGATGAAGATGCGCTTCGATGGCTGTCGCAAGTCCCACTGGTTCCGGGACTGGTTCATAGAATGCACGAGGAACGGGCGTTCGACGGACTTCGCGGCGATCCACGGTTTCCGGCGGCCGCGCGGTGATGCTGAGGTGCAACTAAAGTACTCTTACCGTGTGATGAGGTGCGCTCTCGGAAACCACTCCCTTACGGTCGTGGCTCGTTGCGAACCGCGGGCACATTCGCGTTGCGAGCCGCGCGCGTAAGCAAGCGATGATGGCGCATTCGCGGTGCGAGCCGCGCGGGTAAGCAAGCGATGATGGCACGTTCGCGTTGCGAGCTGCGCGCGTAAGCAAGCGGTGATGGCACATTCGCGTTGCGAGCCGCGCGCGTAAGCAAGCGATGCTGGCACATCCGCGTTGCGAGCCCGCGCGCGTAAGCAAGCGATGATGGCACGTTCGCGTTTGCGAGCCGCGCGCGTAAGCAAGCGATGATGGCACATTCGCGTTGCGATAAGCCGTCGGGTTCCAATCGCTCCGAACTTGCAGTCCAGTGCACTGGTGCCCTTACGCGTAGGCGGGCTCGTTGCCAGGCTTCCATTTGATGTTGCAGCCGATACTCGCCTTCTGCTCGATACTCACCGGACGGCCGGACAAAACCGCATCCATCGCGGCGCGCAGATCGCGGCCGTCCACCGGCACCTGGTTGCTCGGCCGGCTGGCGTCGAATTGGCCGCGATAGACCAGCCGATGATCGCCATCGAAGAGGAAGAAATCGGGCGTGCAGGCGGCGCCGTAAGCTTTGGCGATAGCCTGGCTCTCGTCATAACAGTACGGAAAACCAAATCCGAGCTTCGCTGCCATTTCCCGCAGGCCCTCGGGGCCATCCTCGGGGAACTGCTCCACATCGTTGGATGAGATCGCGACCATCGCCAGCTCAGACGAAGCGTAGTCCTTCGCCAACGCCGCGAGGCCCGGTTCAATGTGTTTGACGAAGGGACAGTGCGGGCAGAGAAACATCACGACCAGACCCTTGCGTCCGGCGAAACTTCCCAGTGAAATTGGCTTGCCGGACACAGCATCCGGTAGACCGAAATCGGGAGCCGGTGTTCCCAACGCGAGCATGGTAGATTCGGCCAATGGCATGTCCATACGATACCAGGAAGGCCTGGATGGTAGAGTGAAAGATCCATGAAACTACGGTGCGGCATCTTCGCCGCCGTTTTGCTTGCCGCGCAATCGCCGCAACCCGACGGTGCGGGAGTGCGCCCTGGAACGCTGCCGGCGTCCTGGGTCACCGGCGGTCCCGACTGTGCTACCGTTCCGGCCTGGCAAGTGCATCCCTACAACGAAGACTTCTACATCCTGCGCGAATCGGGCTGCACCAATTACGAGAAGCCCTTCCTGTACCTGCTGTTCGGAAAAGATCGAGCACTGCTGGAAGATACCGGCGCCGGTAAGAGCGACGCCCCACGTATCGTCAGTGAGACGATCGCGAAATGGGCCGCGCAGAAGGGTAGGAAACCCGTGCCGCTGATCGTCGCGCACTCGCACGCCCACGGCGACCACGTCGCGGGCGATGAAGGTTTCCGCACTCTGGAGAATGTCACCATGGTGCCGCTTACCGTGGACGGCACGCGCGAATTTTTTGGAATTGAGAAATGGCCGGAATCCGCCGGCCGCATCGATTTGGGGGACCGCGTCATCGACGTGATTCCAATTCCGGGACACGACACGCTCAGCATCGCAATGTACGATCGCCAGACCGGGATCTTGCTGACGGGCGACAGTCTTTATCCTGGACGGCTCTATGTCCGCGACTTTCCTGAATTCGTCCGCAGCACCACCCGACTTGTCGATTTCACGCGCGGCAAGATCGTGGCGCACGTTCTAGGGACGCACATCGAAGAGTCCGCCACACCCTACAAAGATTACCCGGTGGGCACGAAGTATCAACCTGAGGAACACGCACTCGCGCTGTCGCGCGGGCAGCTTCTGGAACTGAAGGAAGCGCTCGACAGTATGGAGAAACCCGCACGCGTAGCGTTTCGCGACTTCACCATCTGGCCACAAGCTCCTCGCCCTGCCAAGAAATAGAGCCTTTTACGCGCCGATCACCAGGTGCAGCAGCGTGAACGAAAGCCAAGCGATCACCGCTGCCGCCGGAATCGTCAATACCCAAGCCCAGACGATGTTGGTTGCGATGCCCCAGCGCACCGCCTTCATCCGCTGAATGCTGCCGACGCCAGTGATCGCTCCCGCGATCGCGTGCGTCGTGGACACCGGAAGCCCCAGATGGGTCGCCAGCAAAACAGCGCCCGCGGCACCGGTCTCCGCGCAGAATCCGCTGCGCGGCTTGAGGCGCGTAAGCCGTCCGCCCATGGTGTGCACGATTCGCCATCCCCCGCTCAGCGTTCCCAGCGCGATGGCCGCGTGTGCCGCCAGAATCACCCAGGTGTGCACGTGAAAGTCCTTCTGAAAACTGGAAGCCACCAGCACGCCCGTAATGATCCCCATCGTCTTCTGTGCGTCGTTCGCGCCGTGTGACAAACTGAACGCTGCCGCTGACAACAATTGCAGCTTGCGGAAGTAGAAATCCATCTTGGATGGGCTGTAATTGCGAAAAAGCCAGTACACCGCGACCATCAACAGATATGCGGAAACCAGCCCGATCAACGGCGCGGCGAAGATGAACAGGATGGTTTTCGGCCATTGTCCGCGGATCAATCCTTCGAAGCTGTGCGTGATTCCCCTGGTCAACCCGACGTGCGCCACCGCCGCCCCCGCGTAGCCGCCAATCAGGGCATGCGAGGAACTGGTGGGGAGGCCCAGCCACCACGTAATCAGGTCCCAGATGATCGCGCCCGCGAGTCCCGCAGAAATCACGTACGGCGTCACGAGATCTACGTTTACGAAGCCTTTCCCCACCGTGGATGCGACGGCCGTGCCAAAGAGAAATGCCGCAACGAAGTTAAAGAATGCAGCCCAGAGCACCGCTTGAAACGGCGTCAGGACCTTCGTCGCCACGATCGTGGCGATGGAGTTGGCCGCATCGTGGAAGCCGTTGATGTAGTCGAAGACCAGCGCGATTGCGATGATCAGGACAGCCAGCGAGAACGTCGACATCGTTAGCTGTTCTTGACCACGACATTCTGCAGGACGTCGGCCACGTCTTCGCAGCAGTCGATTGTCGCTTCGAAAAACTCGTAGACTTCCTTCAGCTTGATCAGGGTGATCGGTTCCTTTTCCTTGTCGAAGAGGTCCGCCACCGCGCTGCGCCCGATCCGGTCTGCCTCGTTTTCCAGCCGATTAATCTCGATGCAGTGGTCCATGATCTTCCCATCCTCTTCCAAGGCCAGAAAGGCGCTCTTCAGCGACTTGGCGCAGCCCGCGACAATCTCGGCGAGTGTCACCATGATGGGAGGGATGGGATGAATCCGGTACGAAACCAGACGATGGGAAGTGTCCTCGATCCCGTCCAGCACGTTGTCGAGTGCCGCGGAGATGCTGTGGATGTCTTCCGGATCGATCGGAGTGATGAAGGTCTGATTCAGGCGGGTAAACACCTCGTGAATCACTTCATCTCCGCGATGCTCCAGAACACTGATTTCGGTGGCCGCACCGGCCATCCGGGCGTTACCCGTGCGGACACCGTCCAACAGCAACCGGGACGCCTCCGCGATAATGTCCACCTGCTTCAGAAACAGATGGTAGAACTTTTCTTCGCGTGGCAGTAGTCGCATAGAGATGACGGAGAGAGAACCTCATTGTAATCGGTTTCGCGCCGACGATTACAGCTCGGTTACGATCGGGAAGAGTTCTTCAGGCGCGGCAGGTTCGGTGGTATTCAGAAAGCGCGGATCGAGCAGGCGGCCGGTATCCACGTTGCCCATCGCCGTGAGCATAGTCTCTTTGAGGTTGGGATAGTCGCGCTCCAGTTCTGTGAACCAGTCGCGTAGCGAGCGGCGCACCGTTCCGGTCCGCTGCGAACATCCGCACGGGATCACCGGGACGCCGCGGAGTTCCGCATATGCCCGAGTCATGTCCTCGGTCACGAAGCAGAGCGGCCTCACCAGGCGGAAATCCTTCTCGCGCGAGTGGGTCACGGGCGGCAGCGCGCTCAGCTTGCCGGTGAACATGGTGTTGCGGAGAAGCGCCTCGCAGAAATCATCGGCGGTGTGACCGAAGGCAATCACGTTGCATCCCAATTCGCGGGCGATCTCGTAGACCGCGCGGCGGCGATACCGGCTACAGAGGTCGCACCCATGGTCCGGTTGCTCTTCCAGCAGACGCAACGAAGGAGCGTCCTGGAAGTACGTCCAGTCGATGCCGCGCTCGCGCAGGTATTCGCCCAAAGGTCCGATGGGACGGAGAAACTTACCCTGCTCCACGGTGAAGGCGCGGACGCTGAACTTGATCGGCGCTCGCTTCTGCAGCAGCAGCAGTGCCTCCAAGAGAGTTGCCGAGTCTTTGCCCCCCGAGACCGCAACCGCGACCCGATCGCCGTCGTTGATCATCTGGAAGCGGTGTATCGCCTCCCCCACCTTGCGCAGGAGTGCCTTTTCGAGATCCACTTCCAACCATTATAGCGACGTGGCGTAAAGACCCCTTCGACGCTTCTCGGGCAATCCATCAACGCTGCAGTCAGACTTGGTGGACACGCGGAAAACGCCGGAATAAGTCTCGGCGTGTCGAACAGGGTTGTTTGCGCCACCTACTCGTTCAGGAATCGCTGCCAGCGATAAGAACTGGACGTCTCGGCGGGCTCGAGTGCTCGCTGAACCGCCATCTCCGCAACCGCGTCCACGATCCAGCGGAAATTCTCGGCCCCCACCGACTCGAGTCCGGCATCCGGCGCCGGATTCATAAAGTCGATCGCGTACGGCACACCGTCCTCCACTGCAAATTCCACAGTGTTGAGGTCGTACCCCAGCGCGCGGCAGAGCTTGAGACAGTCGCCCGTGATGCGCTCGCCAAGTTCCGGCGACGGCGGCGGATTCCCCGCGACGTAGCGCAGATGGTGCGGCTGCGAGGGGTCGTACCGCATCACGTGAACCTTCTGCTGATTCACCACGTAGCAGCGGAAGTACTCCTGGAATTTCACCGCGCCCTGAAGCGTCATGCAGAGATCGCCGCTGTCGTCATAGGCGGCGAACAGTTCTTCAGGCGAATGTACATGGTACACATTCCTCCATCCGCCACCGTCGTGAGGCTTCAGAAATGCCGGAAAACCCACGTAGCGAAAGATCCCTTCCCAGTCGAGTGGATACTCGAGATTGCGCATCGAGCGGTCGGTAGTGCCAACGGGGTGCTTTTTATGGGGCAGCAGCACGGTGGGTGGAACGGCGACGCCAAGCTTCGTAGCCAGGGCGTAGTTGAAGAACTTGTCGTCGGCACTCCACCAGAATGGGTTGTTGATGACCTTAGCCCCGGTGAGTACGGCATTCTTCAGATACGAACGGTAAAACGGGATGTCGTGGGAGATGCGGTCGATGATCACGCCGTAGCCGCTGGGCACAGCCATCTCGACGCCGCCCGTTTTCAGATGCTCCGCGATCACGCCATTCACGCCCATCGCGTTGATGCGATCGACCAAAGCTGGTGGAAACGACTCTTCCATTCCGTAGAGAACGCCGATCTTTGTCATGCTTGCCTTTCTTAGAAGAACTTGTTGGCCATCTGGTACCACCACGGCCAATCGTGGCCGAAGCCCTGCCACACATCCAAGGTATGGGGAATACCCTTCGTTCCGAGCAGGTGGGCCATCTTCACATTCTGATCGAACAGTGGATCGTGGTTGCCGACCGCGAGTGTGTAGCTGTTGCGGCGCATCTGATCGAGCGCCCATCCATCCGCCATGTTCGCGAGATAGTCGAGGGGCGCGTGAAAGTAGGCGTTCTCATCGTAGTAGCCGTCGAGAAAGCGACGGGGCACATCGAACGCCCCTGACATGCTGACAGCGTATGCCACGATGTCGGGATGGCGCAGCCCGAAGTTGATGGCGTGATATCCGCCGAAACTGCAGCCTGTTGTCCCGAAACGTTGCCAACTCGTGCGATTGCCGATGAACGGCGCGACCTCCCGCACCAGGTAAGCATCGAATGCGTTTTGGCGATGCAGCCGGTCTGCCGGCCAAATGCTGCGGTTGTACCAGGACTCCTGATCGACCGAGTCGACACAAATGAGTTGCAGATTGCCGGATTCAATCTTGTGTCGAACCGCATTGACTACGCCGCGGTCCTCGTATTCGTAGAAGCGGCCGCCCGAAGTCGGAAAGACCACGTAAGGAAAGCCTCGCTCCCCGAAAGCCAACAATTCCATGTCTCGATGCAGGGACGGGCTGTACCACTTGATGTAGTCGCGACGCATTGGATTGTGAGGAAAGTCCCGGCGTGCCACGCGAATTGGCCTCCGGCACGCATTCGGATATCGTAACGGTTGTTAGATGCGCCTCGCAAGGGTACCAACGCGCCTGTCAAGCCTCTTTAGAGATGTCCTTCGTTTCGCCTCAATAGAAATGTCCCCCTGCGGCCAGCCTCCGAGGCTGCCTCATTGTCCAACTGCTGGGTTCGACTGCAACCGGTTCCTATAGGAAGCATGATTTACCGGCGGAGAATGGCGAGTCTGCAGGTCTGAATTTAGGGTTCGCGCATGGCCCGCACTTCAAGGTGGTTGCCTTGGCCGCCTCGTGTGCGTCAAACTGAAAGTGCGCGGTAGGCGCATTCATGCCGGAAATCTGTACCTGTGGCACGCAACTCGTGCCGGACGCGTTGTTCTGCCACAAATGCGGCAGGCCGACCCGGGAACTCGTCATCCCCGAGACAGTTGCGCCACCACCCCCTCCACCGCCACCGCCGCGCCCGCAAGCGCCGCCGCTGAATCTGCAGAACGGGATCGCTCTGCGCACATCCTTACTAGTCGCGGTCAGTGCGACACTGCTCTGTTTCGTACCGTATTTGAACTTCCTGAACTGGCTCGCCGCGGGATTCTTTGCTGTCTTCTTTTACCGCCGCAGGACTGGCTATTTCCTCAGCATGGAAGCCGGAATCTGGATGGGGTGGATCACCGGCTTGCTGATGTTCGCGATCATGGCCTGCCTGCTCACCGCCGTCTGGCTGATCTTCCGCTCCCTTGGCGGCTTTCCGCCGGATTTCAAAGCTGCGGTGGACCCGAAGATGCTCGAAGAGATGACCAAACTGCTGCAGAGCGGGCCGGACGTCGCTAAAATGCTGCTGGCGCTTTTCGTTTACACGACCCTCTTAAGCATGGCGGGTGGAGCGCTCGGCGCCAAGATGGTAGGCCGCGACTAAACCCGGCTCCCCGCCTCATTTAGGAAGTAATTGCGGAAGGTACTCCTTAGCCGCATCGCCGAGCAGGTCGCGGTGCATCCGCATATAGTCTCCAAAGAACGCGGCGCCTACCTGCCCATCCAGCAGGTGTGTCCCCATGAGATCGAGGGCCTGCGACTCCTGCCATTGCGATTCGGCATAGATCACGCGGCGCCCCTCCCGCGGCTCGTGCAGGAGGCGTAGAAAATACTGCGTCACCACGAGATCCTCGCGCGGCATGTGCGGCCCGATGATCAGCACATGCAACTCGCTCCATTCCTCAGGACTCAACTCGTGTTTCCACGCCGAAACCTGCGCGTGGACGGCGTCCAGTTGCGCGTGCGTCCCCTCGGTCACATTCTGCAAAACCAGCGGTGCCATGCGGCGCGTGAATCCCACCAGTGCGCTGCGACTGAAGGTCTTCCGGTTCGACACCTCGTCCAGGAAAGCCAGGGACGCCGCGACAATCTGCTTCTGTCGTGTCAATGTGGCAGGAGAGAGCTTCAGAGTATCCAGACTTTGCTCGGCGGGCGGGATGAGTGCCCGCAGTCCGCTCAGCGTCTTGAGGCGCTCCTCTTCGACGGCACCTTCGCCCGGGGTGAGCGTGACGTAAATGGCGAGCGGGATGTGCGCAATCGTCTTCACCGGATCGTAAATCGGGGTCCCGGTGTTCGCCTCTATGCGGCGGCCCCCGCGCACGAGCGTGAAGGTATCGCCGTTGACGATCAGGGTCGGCCCGGAAGCTGCGAGAACGCGGCGCTTGGCATCCGCATAAGCTGCGCGAAAGGCATTATTGAGGTCGGTGAGTGCCGCTGGCTGCGCGGGACCTGTCGGCGCCGGTATGGTTTGTGCCGGCAGATTCAGTGTGGCCAACAGGAATGCGAGGAGACACGGGATCGGGCTGCGAAGGGCCATGGTTGATTATCGCCGTACCGGGCCCCACGCGCGATTCTCCGAAGCCAGAGATCGCGCAGCACGTCAGGAGGACACCAGGGTTACCTTTCGTTAGCAGTTCCTGTTGGTGCTCTCGCTCCTAAAATGGAGCCCATGGTCGACCACTTCCCAGTCACTCCAGCCGATCCAGACTATCAGATCCATCTATCGATAGATTCCGACCTTGCAGCTTGTTCGCGTTTTCTCGACGAGCGGGGAGTGACAATGCGCGCCCTCGGAGTCGAATGGAACCTGAATGCGATGTTCCCGCAACTGCTCGCCTCACCCTATCAGGCCGATTGGCTAATGCCGCTCGTGCGCCGCTATCGGTGGCACCGTGGCCAGGAGGAATCGGGAGGGAAATGGCTGGATCTGCTGGGGGCCATGACGAGCAAAGCGATCTGGGGTCCTTATGACGTGAAGGAAGCGGATTTCCTGGAGCTTGCGGAACAGGCGGACTCATTGCCGCGCCATTGCTGCAACACCTATCACCACAAAATGCGGTCCTTCTTTAGCGAGCTCGCGAAACGCGGGCCGCTCACCCCGATTCTCATCGCCGCCGCCCAGAAGCTCATCCGCAACACGGATGGGACATCCGAATATGAAGTCTACGGCTGGGCTTTGTTCCAGTGCGAAGCGGGGCTCGAAAGCGTCGATTCGGGTTGGGCGGCGCACATTCAGCGCGAGCTGTTTGCGATGCCGAAGAAGGATCGCACGCTGTGGATGCGTGCGTTCGCCCTGGAGAAGGGAAGCTTCAGCAGCCGAAGTGCTGTGGACCGCATTGGCAAAGAGCAACTCGAAAAGACGCTGCGGCACTGGATCGATATGCTCGGCGAGGACGGCGGCACCGACTTTTCTCCAGTCGCTGCCGTTCTATTGCTCAAACTGATCTTCCTTTGCCAACATCTGGGAGGGCACGGTTGCGACGATCTGCTTTACCGAATTGCGAAGGCGCCTTGGAAACGCATCCAGGTGCCGAATTGGATGGCAACGTATCTTCCGATGCTCGACCGACGCCCTAAAGATCGAGCCTTCGCCTGCCTGGAGGCGCTGATGATGAATCCGGTCACCGCCGATCGCTTGGTGCGAATTCGGTATGAGGCTTTGCTGACGGCATTCGGTGCCCGCGAGATTCGGGTGGGACCGGTGGGCGCGGACGGATATCCTCTGGATCGCGACCCGAACCTCGAAGCAGAGCACAAACGCATCGACCAGTTGCTGCAGATGGCGGTAGCGGCGGTCGCCCAGGGACCTTGGCCATACGCGAGTTCTGTCGGCGAGCTGAATCGCCTTCGCGCGATGCGGGAAGAGGACAAGACGCCCAAGGTGCGGGAACTCGAGAAGAAGCTGGAGAATTGGCCCTATTACCCGCTATCGCCTGAGGTTCGCGCGTCGCTCCAAGCCGCCACCGATGCCATGCTGGCCGAGTTCGCGGGTAATATGGCAAGCCTGAACCGGGCGGTTCTCTCGCGCGCGGAGTGGATCACGACGCACCAGGCGGAGTTCAATGCCGACGTTGTGAAAGTCTGGCGCGAGATATTTTACGGACTGGGCTGCGAGGGCGGCCTGGTTCATCGCACCGCGCCGCGGGTGGAGGCAGTGTCGCCTAGTTCCGCGGAGAACTTGTCGCTCAATTCCGTGTTGCTGACTCTTCGGCTCCGCGGCGGGAATGCCTTCGAACTTACCCGCCAATATGTGGAGCAAAACGGATGGACGCGCGAACTGGTGGAAGCATTTCATCGGTGGATCGCGCTGATCGGCACGGCCCAGAGCGACCAGATGTTCCGCGCCACGGTGGAATGGTTCGTGTGGTTCGAAAATATCTGCCCGATCGACATGGATGCCTGCTGGAGCCATCGCGTGAAGAGCGATCTTCGCCAGATGTCCGGAGCGGAAGCCGGAAAGTGGCATGCGCTCCTCCAGAACCAGACTTTTGTGCCGTCAGGCAAACCGCCCATGAAGTGGATGACCGCAGCCAAGGCCATCTTCAAAAAGATGGATCGCGAGTCCTTCCGGCGGCGTTTCGTGTCCTGGTTCGAGCCGTTTGCCAAGAACGAGGCGGTGCGCATCACCGTCACCGGCCGAAACCTCTTGCGCCTCCTCATGTGGTACGTTCTGGTGGCCGAAGATAGTGTGGTGGACGATGCGCTCACTGGCTTTGCCAAGGCAAAGTGGAAGACCAAGGAGTCGGCCAAACGTGCGCCGCGAGCCGAAATGGCCTTCAGCTATGTGCTATCGCAGCGCGCGCCCCTGGTGGCGCTGCCGATTTTGGAAGAGCAGGTCGCCAGCGGCCGCGCGTTCCTGGGCAGCGAGACGCAGAAAATCTACGAAGCACTCTGCAAGGAATATCATCGGCAGCCTGTGCCGGCTATACCGGAGAAGGTCGCTAAGGGCGCGTCGCCGCAAACGACGCCCACTCCGTTCGCGCCTGCGCTGGTCACAGAGCGGGTTCCTAAGATGTCGTAACGGCTTCCCGCGTCGAAATCACCCCAGCGGTTTGGCGGTCTTCGATATCGGCGCGGCTGGTGCACTTTGCTCGCCTTTCTGTGTATTGCGCCGGGTTCCACAATTAGTAATCCACGTTGTCTGGTGCAGGTTGGAGCAGTGCGGATTGCGTCCGGCGCAAAGGCGCGATTGGTACCAACAGTTGCGACTGCGGCACTGATGAATTTGCGGCGGTTGGGGATGCGTCTCACCTTCGTATGAGCTACGGCGATTGGCGGCAACTGAAAGTCACTTGGTTTCTGCGGAAACGATGTAATTTAAGTTAAAATCGTTGCGCCTATACCCTACAGTACGGAGATTTCGTGAAGGGCTCCCAATGGTTAGTACGCTCATGCTGCGCGCCGGCAGTCATGGCAATCGTGATCGGCGCGACACTATCGACTCCGGGATTCTCTCAGACTCCCGACCCGCTGAGCGTGAGCGGAAAACTGTACTACCACGCCGAAAATGCGTACGGACCTCTGGAGCTTTTGGGAACCGCGGCCTACGCCGGGATTCTCCAGAAGCTGGATGCGCCGAAGGAATGGAATCAGGGGGCAGGCGCGTATGCAAAGCGTTTTGCTTCGACGGTGGGAGCCTCCGGGATTCATGGCGTTCTGGCATTCGGCCTCGATACGACTCTGCACGAGGATCCACGCTACTATCGCGCTCAGGGACGAGGCTTCTGGCGGCGCTCCGGGCACGCGATCCGCGGCACGTTCCTGACACGCACCGACAGCGGCGGTGAGACGGTCTCGGCTTGGCGCATCGGCAGCGATTACGGTGCCGCGTTTCTCTCGAACCAATGGTATCCGGACCGCCTCAACACGGCGCGGCTCGGATTCATTCAGGGCTCACTCACAATGGGTTTCGATCTGGTGACTAACCTTGGCACCGAATTCTGGCCCGATGTGAAGGCCAAACTCTTCCACAAAAAGTAAGGAAAGTCCTCCTTGATGGTTCTGTGAGTACTGGAATTCCGATGTATACTGACAACCATGTCAGAGGAAATGTTGGATGTTGCCATAGTCGGAGGTGGTGTCTCGGGAGTCTATGCCGCGTGGCGTCTCCTTACCAAGGGTGAACGGAAAAAGGTAACCGTATTCGAGGGCGGCGACCATATCGGCGGCCGGCTTCTCTCCGCGAAACCGCCCTTCATCGACAACATGAAAGCCGAACTGGGCGGCATGCGAATCCTGCCGGCTGTTCAACCGCGAATCACGAAACTCATCGCCACGCTGAATCATGGTGCCAAGACGGCAGACCGGATTGAGACGTACCCCTTCCCGGTGGATCAACCCGTCAACATTTCCTATCTGCGCGGCACGCACCTGCGCCTCTCGGATTTCACGGAGCACCCGCGCAAAGTTCCTTACCATCTGACATTCCAGGAATTCGGCCAAACCGCCGGGTCGCTGGTGGTCAATGCCATCGCACAGATCCTGCCCGGCATCACCAATCCCAAGCTGACGGACGCCGAACGGCGCGCCATGACGCAATCTGCCAGCTTCGATGGCGAGCCCCTCTACAGGCAAGGCTTTTGGCAATTGCTGATGCGGGTGATGAGCGGAGAGGCATATCAATTGGGCATCGCGGCCGGCGGCTACGAAACCACGCTCAGCAACTGGAATGCGGCGGACGCGATACCGTGGTTCCTCTCCGACTTTGGCGTATCGCCAGTTTATGAGGGCTTCCGGCAGGGGTTTCAGCAGGTCCCGCTGACGCTGGCGAAGCGCGTTACAGCGGCTGGCGGAGAGGTGCTGACCGGAAAGACGTTGCTGGGCTTCGACCAGATCTCGGGCGGCGTGGAGTTGCATTTCCGCGATGGAGAAGCGGTGCGAGCGCAACACCTGATCCTCGCGATGCCGCGGCGTGCGCTCGATCTGTTGGCGCCGAGTAGTCCACTGCTGCGCGAGGATCACGTCTCAACTCTGGTTCGCAGCGTCACGCCGCGTCCGCTGTTCAAAGTCTTTACCACGTACAAAGAGCCATGGTGGCTGCCTGCGGGCGTGCAGGCGGGACGAACCACGACCGATTTGCCCGTGCGCCAGACCTACTACTGGCCGAAGGACGACGGCAAGCCCGCGGTGAGCGGCCGTGCGATGCTGATGGCCAGCTATGACGATGGATTGAACATCGGCTTCTGGGACGGCTTTCGGCCCAAGCACGGCATCCGGTGGCGCGCCGCTGGGGAAACGGTGCCGCTGGAGTGGTTCGTGCCGGCGGGCAAGGACCCCGACGCGGATTGCAAGGAGTGGTACGAGAACAAGGCGCCAGCGGCAATGGTGGCCGAGATCCAACGCCAGATTGCGGTAATCCATGGCTTGAAATACGTGCCCAAAGTGGAAGATGCCAGCTTTAAAGATTGGGGCGACGACCCGTTTGGCGGCGGCTGGAATTCCTGGAACATCGGGGTGCGCAGTCCGGTGGTAAAGATGAATATTCTCAAGCCCGCCGAGGCGCCTGTATACATCTGTGGAGAGGCCTACTCGGACGCACAAGGCTGGGTGGAGGGCGCACTGCAGACAGCCGACTTGATGCTCGAAAAGTGGTTCGAGGTCCCAGTGCTGTCGCAGGAAGGACGTTCGGCCCGCGAGGCGGCAAAGGCCTAACGCAACTTCTCGATATCTTTGAGCGCTGCAGTCACCACATCGCCGACAACCTGGAAGCTGTGCGCCGAGAGTTTGTCCATGGTGTCTTGCGGTGTGTGCCATGGCTCATAATCCAGATCGATTACGTCAACGGCGTTGACACCCAGGCGCACGAAGGGGATGTGGTCGTCCTCGGTGGGAGACGGGTCGTGCTGAAAATACTTGCTGTACCCGGTGCGATAGGCGGCGTCCCAGATCAATTGCCGCAACGACTGCGATGAGTTGGTATCGTTGAGAAGATCGAGGTTCTTGTCGCCGATCATGTCGATGTTGACGAGGGCCTTGATGCGTCCCAGGAAGTTTTCTTTGGACCACTTCTCGGCAAGGTGACGGCTGCCATAGACGCTATCGGTGTCGGTCCATTCCCTGAAGGCCTCTTCGCCATCGAACCAGACCAGGTAGATGTCATCCGCGTGCGACTGACCATCGATGACGCTCGCCATTTCGAGCAGAAAACCGGTGGAGGAGCCGCCGTCGTCTGCGCCGACGAAATTCGGGAGCAACTTGGTGTCGTAATGGCCGGTGAGGACGATGGCGCGGCCGGAGGTGCCCGGAAACCGGGCAATGATATTCTTCATGGCGACCGGCCCATTGGGAGTGACGGCGGTGAAATCGTCCTGCTGCACCTCGCAGTGCCGCGATTTGAGCTGCGCCAGGAGATAAGCTTGCAACTTGTGGATGGCCGGGGAGGCAGGCGGCCGGGGCCCGAAAGCGACCACTCTTCGCGTGATCTCCAGTGCCTCCTTGCCGTCGAACTCTTTGGCGGATATCGTGCCAGCCATGAGAGTCAGCAGAAGGAAAGCAGCAGGAACAGCTCTTGGTCGCATATATCTTCAGAGTACGGCTTTGATTTCGTACACCGGAATCTGATTTGCCAGTCTTGAGGGAGGTCGCGGCTCGTTGCGAGCCGCGCGCGTAAGCAAGCGATGCCCGATCGCCCGAAAATCACTCCCTTACGGTCGTGGCTCGCCAACAACACGAGAAGGCGCGAATGGGCACTTTTCTTGCCCAAACCCGGCGCGAGCAAACCCGGCCTACAATCAGAGGAGCTTATGCTCATCATCCAAGTTCACATCCAAGTCAAAGCGGAACACGTCGAGGAGTTCAAGGCCGCCACGATCCTCAATGCCACCAATAGCATCCAGGAGCCCGGGATCGCGCGGTTCGATTTCCTCCAGCATGAGAATGACCCGACGCGCTTCGAACTCATCGAGGTCTATCGCGACGCCGAAGCCAGTCTCAAACATAAAGAGACGGCGCACTACCTGGCGTGGGCCGAGAAGGTTGCGACCTGGTTTGCCTCCGAGCGTACACGATCGCGCTTCGTCAGCGTCTTCCCGGCCGATCAGGATTGGTAACGCCGCATGCGCTTCGAATTCGCCACCGCGACGCGGATCCTGTTCGGCGAAGGCTTGGCGCGAGAACTTCCGGCCGTCGCATCGGCCATGGGCAAGCGCGCGCTGGTGGTCACGGGCGCCAATCCAGGCCGCTCGGAATCGGTTGTCGCAAGCTTGCGAGCTGCCGGAGTCGCTTGCGTGCCGATCGCGGTGAAGGGCGAGCCCACCGTCGATCTGATTCGCACCGGGGCCGAATTCGCGCGCGAGGAACAGTGCGACATGGTGATCGCGATCGGCGGAGGAAGTGCAATCGATGCCGGCAAAGCGCTGGCAGCGATGATCGCGAATCCCGGCGATCCGCTGGACTACCTGGAAGTCATCGGGCGCGGGCAGCCACTGACGCGTCCTTCTACTCCCTTCATCGCAATCCCGACCACCGCCGGCACCGGCTCCGAGGTGACACGCAACGCCGTGCTCGGGTCTCCCGAGCATCGCGTCAAGGCCAGCCTGCGCAGCGCCTCCATGCTGCCGAAAGTGGCGCTGATCGATCCCGAACTCACCTTCGATCTTCCGCAATCCGTCACTGCCTCGACGGGCTTGGATGCCCTGACACAAGTGATCGAGCCGTACCTCTCAGTGCGCGCGAATCCGATGACCGACCTGTTCTGCCGCGAGGGAATTCGCTGCGCGGCGGCCGCGCTCCCGAAGGTTTGGGAGAACCCGCATAATCGTGAGGCGCGAGCGGAAATGTCGTGGGCCAGCCTGCTGGGCGGACTGGCGCTCGCGAATGCCGGTCTGGGCGCGGTGCACGGCTTCGCGGCTCCAGTGGGCGGGATGTTTCCAGCGCCGCACGGCGCCATCTGCGCCGCGGTACTGCCGCATGCGTTTGCGATCAACCTTCGCGCCCTCAGGACGCGGGCGCCCGGTAGCCAGGCGCTCGGACGATGTGAAGAGGTCGCACTGCTGCTCACGGGCCGCCCGCAAGCCACGGCCGAAGACGGGGTGAAGTGGATTGAGCAACTCTGCCGAAGGCTGGAAATCCCGCCGCTGCGGACGTACGGCGTGAGCGACGAGGACATTCCGGTACTAGTGGAAAAGGCATCGAAGGCCAGCAGCATGAAGGGCAACCCCATTCCGCTGGACGATGGCGAGTTGCGCGAGATCATTGCTGCCGCGATCTGACCGGCGTCAGGAGCCGTCATCGAGAAAAAGATTGTAGGCCCCACAGGAAGGGCATCGATATGGCTGGAATTTGCGCAGTCCCGGTGGAACGGCGCCGGTCTTACGCAGAAACGCCGCCGGGGCCGCCGATCCGCATCGCACACAGACGTTGATCCACGCGTCGAGCGTCGTGGGCAACTCTACGGCGCCAAAGTAGAAGGCCCATCCGTAGTGGCTGAGGCGCGTGTGCCATCGCCGGTCGATGCGCCGCAAGCACCACATCAGGATTGCCAGGAACCGCTCGTTTCCAAAACCGAAGAGAATGCTCTTGATCTGCGGGCGCCCGTTCAGGTTGCGAGAATTCAGAAATGCCAGCGAGCTGTAGAGTACACGGGAACTGCGCATGGACAATCCGGTGAGGCGCTCCACCAGGTTCGTGACGTCGCCCGGTGCGCGAAAGGCGTTGACGTGCCCGCCGCCGCGGCCCATCCACCGGTAGATGCGGTCCGAGAGAGTGCCTGCGTCCGGAACCGCGATGTACAAGGCACCGTCGGGCCGCATGACACGCCCGATCTCGCAAACCGTCTGCTCCAATTCGGGAAAGTGCTCCAGGCTGTGGTTACTGATCACCAGGTCGAACGCATGGGCTGCGAATGGCATGCGCGCCGCGTCGGCCGCTACGTACCAGCCGGTACCCCGTGCCGGCAGGATCTCCAGATCGAGCCGCACAATGCACAGATCTTCCCGGTCGGTGTGGAAGCTTCCGGTGCGCGCCCCGAGGTCGAGGACACGCGCGCCGGGGGGCAGATTCTTGACGAGGTCGAGCATCTACAATACGAAGGTCCCACATTGACAGGCCAAAGTTAACACCATATACTCGATAGAGAATGAGGTGATTAGAGATGCAGATTTGCCGTCTGGCTGTTGCCGCCGTGCTCGCCTCTCCCCTGTTTGCGCAATCCCTGACCGGTCTCTGGGACGCCACCATCAAAGTAAACGATGTAGAGATTCCTTTCCGGATGGAATTCTCGGGCACCGGCCCTGCGATTCAGGCTACTTTCTTTAACGGCGACGAGAAGACCACATCTACCAGCGGCAAATTCGAAAACGGCGCCGTCGTCGCGCGGTTCGAGTATTACAACTCTCGCCTGGAAGCGACGTGGAAGGACGGGCATCTCTCGGGCGCCTACTTGCGCGATGGCAAAACTTATCCGTTCGAAGCCAGGAGATTCGCGCCGTCCAAGCTCACCGAAAACGATGTACCTTCGATCGCCGGACTGTGGGTGGTGGGCGTGCAGAGTTCCAAAGGCGAGTCGGCATGGCGGATGGTGGTGCGGCAGTCGGGGCCGGAGGTTTCGGCGGCGGTGCTCCGCGTCGATGGCGACACCGGCATGTTGACGGGCACGTACCACGATGGCAAGTTCGTCCTAAGCCACTTCTCGGGAGCGCGCCCCTCACTCTTCGAAGTCACGCCGCAAAAGGATGGCACGCTCCAGATTGTGCAGAACGGCAAAAACCAGATGACCGCGGTGCGCTCGACTGAAGCCCGTGCAAAAGGCATGCCCGAGCCGACTGATCCCTCGCGGCACACCAGCATGAAGGACCCGACCGAGCGCTTCCATTTCCGCTTTCCCGATGTCAACGGCCGGATGGTCTCCGACGAGGACGCCCGTTTTCGCGGCAAGGTGGTGATCGTGGCGATCGGCGGAAGCTGGTGCCCGAACTGCCACGACGAAGCGCCGTTCCTGGAGGAACTCTATCGCACCTATCGCAGCCGCGGCCTGGAGATCGTAGGACTTTCCTTCGAAGAGGCCGATCAGCTGAAGAATCCCACGCGTCTCGCGGCGTTCATCAAACGGTATGGCATCGAATACCCGGTGCTTCTGTGCGGAGAGACCGAAGAACTGCAGGCGAAGCTCCCACAGGCGGTGAACTTGAATGCCTGGCCGACTACGTTCTTCTTAGGGCGTGATGGACGGGTGCGCAGCGTGCACGCGGGCTTCGCGGGCCGCGCCACGGGCGACTTTCATCGCGAACTAAAAGAAGAAGAGAAGGCGCTGGTGGAACGGCTACTCGCGGAGAACGGAACTCAGGCGCAGTAGTCCACGGCGGCTTCGGCAAGAATCTCGGCCAACTGCACGACGGAGTGGAAATCCACCCATTCGACATCGGAATGCGCTCCGGCACCCGCCGCGCCGCAGACTACCGTTTCGACGCCCGCTTCCTGGAGTAGCGCGGCGTCCATCCAGGGAGTATCACCGATATGTCTCGGCTCCGTACCTCGGACCTTGGCGGCGGCGCGATCCACGGCCTGTACTATCGCCGCATTGGCTGGCACTTCGAAAGGATTCCTCACGAAGAAGGGACGGACCGTAGCGTGAAAGTCGCGATCTTCGGCACTTAACGCATCCACAATCGCCTGGATCTCGCCGACCGCCTGACCCTCCGTCTCACCGGGAATCGTGCGGCGCTCGATTTCGACCACCGAAGACGCGGCGTAAGTGCTGAGTCCGCTGCCTCCCCGCAGAGTAGCCGCGTGCAGCGATGGCGGACCGACCAGCGGATGCGGCGGACGCGAACGCAGATCGCGTTCGAGTGCGCTGAGTCTGGCGAGAAACTGCCCGATCTTCATGTTGGCGTCGATACCCAGTTCGAACTTGCTGCCGTGTGCGGCCCGCCCCGTCACCGTCACCTCGATCCACAGGTATCCTTTGTGTGCGAGGCAAACTTCGAGCGCGGTTGGTTCGGTGACGATCGCCCCATCCACTTTTACGTGCCGGATGAGGTCGCTGGTGCCCAGGCTTCCGTACTCCTCGTCGGCAACCGCGGCAACTACGAGGTCGCCACGAAGTTGCGTTCCACTGTCAACGAGAGCCTTGGCCGCGGCCATGCCCGCGGCGAGACTGCCCTTCATGTCGAATGAGCCCCGTCCGTGGACGCGTCCGTCGCGGAGCGCGCCCGAGAATGGCTCCGCCATGCCCGGGACGTCGACTGTATCGCAATGGGCATTGAACATCAGGCTTCGGCCGCCGCCCGTGCCGTGCAGGCGCCCCAGCACGCTGGTGCGCCCGGGTTCGGGCTCGAGGATCTCGGTTTCGAGTCCGATGGATCGGAGAGAGGACGAAATGAAAGCTGCGATTTCGCGCTCTCCAGGAGCGCCGGAGGAGAGTGTAGGATTGATGGAATTGATTTGGACGAGGCGAACGAGTGTGTCGCGAGTGTAGTCGTGATCGATTTTCATCGGCTTGCCATCAGGCGGCAAGCTAAAGCTTACCTCACCTCAGTGTGTGGTCAGTGCATTCGGCTCGCGCTTTTTGAAGAGCTTCCGCTTGATGTCGGGGTAGAACTCTTTGAGCACGTTCGAAAATGCATCCGTCGCAACCTGGATTGCGAGCTTCGAGACGTTGTCGGAAACGTCGCGGCTATCCTTGTAGTACAAATTGCTGAGGCCTACCGCGAAAGCGTTGCCGCCCCATTCCGGCACATTGAAGGTGCGATGGCCCGAGTCTGTGCGACAGATCAGAATCTGCGATAACGCGGAGCCCAGGCGGGATTTCTTCGAGCCGTCTCCCTTGCGGAAATAGCGGGGGTCCTCATGCAACAGACTTGGCACGATGCCTTCGGTCATCATGTTACCGACCACCTGGTCGGCATATGCCGTGACAAAACGCTTTCCGTAGCCAGACATGCCTTGGCCGAACGAGGGGTTCTGGTCACGAAGCTGTGACAATGCGGCGAATAATCCCGCAGTTGGGTAGACGGGATAATCGAACGAGTCCTTAGCCGCAATCGTCATCTTGCGCTTTGCGGTGATCGGCTCGAACGGTATGGCACTCTCTGTGGTCCGATTGTTGGGAATGACGCCGAACATGCGCTTGTCTTCGACTGGCACGGCGGGGTTAGAGGGCTGCACTACTTCGGAGGAGGAAGGCGTCGCCTCGGGAGTGGTGGTGCCGGACGGTGCAGGGTTCTGCGGCGCCGCTGGTTGCGCCATGGCACAAAGCCCACAGAACAGAACCAAGGCGAAACTGCGGTGCGACAATCGCATGAAAACTTGGATGATAGATTGGCCCTGGCGGTTACAGCCAGGATGTAACTATTCGGAGCCATCGCTTCGCCACGATTGTTTCCAAATCAAAGTAGACACCACTTGGCGCGGTCTGGTACACTACATTCTGTCCCTTTTGAAAGCTCAGTGGGAGGTTCGTCTGCCTGTTGGATGGACCGCTTGCACCAATGAGGAGTGAATGGCACGCAAACCAGGAAAACAGTACGAATCTGCCCGCAAGCAGGTCGAATCCAAAGAATACCAACTTGAAGAGGCTGTACCCCTCGTAAAGAAAATCAAGTACGCCAAGTTCGATGAGACCGTAGAAGTCCACATGCGTCTCGGCGTCGATCCGAAACACGCCGACCAGATGGTCCGTGGCACGGTTGTCTTACCGAACGGCCTTGGCAAATCAAAAACGGTTTTGGTAATTGCCAGCGGCGACAAACAACGCGAAGCTACTGAAGCAGGCGCCGATTTCGTGGGCGGAGAAGACATGGTGAACAAGATCCAGTCCGAAAGCTGGACTGCGTTCGACGCCATGATCGCCACACCCGATATGATGCGCTCGGTCGGTAAGCTCGGCAAGATTCTCGGACCACGCGGCCTCATGCCGAACCCAAAGACTGGAACCGTGACTGTGGACGTTGCGAAAGCGGTCAAGGAAGTCAAGGCCGGTAAAGTGGAGTTCCGCGTCGATAAGACCGGCATCATCCATGCGCCGGTGGGCAAGGTCAGCTTCTCTGCCGAGAAACTCGTAGAGAACGCCTCCACTTTGATCACGGCGGTGATCAAGGCCAAACCAGCGGTGGCCAAAGGGAAATACGTGAGAAGCGCGACGATCTGCTCCACCATGGGGCCCGGCGTTGCGGTCGACACGACTCCATTCAGTGTGAAGGCGGCGGTCTAAAGCCTGTCAAGGTGTTCCCATGAAAAAGAAGGAAGACAAGAAGAAAGACGTCGATGCTCTGCGCGAGGATTTCGCGCAGTTGAAGAACCTGTTTGTCACGGGCTACGAGAAGATGCGCGTGAGTCAGGACTTCGAACTGCGCAAGATCGTGCGAGGCGCGGGCGGCAAGTACAGGGTCGTCAAGAACAACCTCGCCGAAATCGCATCCGAAGGCACGCCTTCCGAGCAGGTGCTGAAAGGCCTGAAGGGCATGACCTCCATGGCCTACACGAAGAGCGACCCGGTGGCTTTGGCGAAAGCTCTCACGGCGTACGCGAAGACCAATCCGGCCTTCACGTTCAAGGCCGGGATCGTGGAAGGCCGCGCGATCGATGTCAAGGCGATCAACGATTTGGCGGCGATGCCGCCCAAGGAAGCGATCTTTGCGAAATTGTTGTACCTGATCAATGCTCCAGCGCAGCAACTGGTGACGGCCATGGGCGCCGTGGGCCGGAATCTGGCGGTGGTGGTGGATCAGGGCGTAAAAGAAAACAAGTTTCAGGCGGAATAACGCCGGCGATTTTTTTGATTATCAAGGAGTTTGAAAATGGCGGACATTAACGCAATTGCGGATCAGATTCAAGGCTTGACGCTGCTCGAGGCTTCTCAGCTCGTTAAGTTGCTCGAAGGCAGGCTCGGGGTTTCGGCGGCTGCGGCCGCTCCTGTGGCGGTAGCTGGCGGCGGCGGAGCTGCTGCACCGGCTCCGGTGGTTGAGGAAAAGACCGAATTTTCGGTGATCTTGACCGTCACCGGCGCGAACAAGATCAACGTCATTAAGGCGGTTCGCGAAGTCACCAGCCTGGGCCTCAAAGAAGCCAAGGATTTGGTAGACGGCGCTCCGAAGCCGATCAAGGAAGGCGTCAGCAAGGACGAGGCTGAGGCCATCAAGAAGAAATTTACGGACGCCGGCGCCACTGTAGAAGTCAAGTAAATCCAGGCAGGGGTTGGGGTTTAGGAGTTGGGGTTTAGGGGTTGGGGTTAGGGAAAGGCCGCTTGCAGCAATCGCAGCCGCGACGGGCGCAAGTGGGTTCTCCTTAACCCCAACCCCTAAATCTCAACCCCTGCGTGCTTGACGGAGGCGGGTTGTCCTGTTAGAGTAGGTAGTTGGGTTTTGATTCATCCGGAGTCGACGCCCATTTGGTGACTGTGATTCCCGAATCCTGGTATTCAAATTGCAGTTCGGGTGGAACTGCAGAGAGGGGATCTCTGCGCGTTTCTTTCCCTGTAACTACCTCACAGGATTCGTGCGCCTGCACCTCCCCAGACCCCTGTTTCATCGCGAGCAGTATTCACCAACGTTTCCTTCCTCTGCTATTTTCTCATCTCTCGGCTTCCCGGGAGGCACTCGCGATCAGGCGAGTGCTCGCAGATTTGCGAGTGCTCGTACTTTTCCGGCCTTCCAGGCCACCGATGGTTTTGTGCTGTTAAGCGCAGTTTTCTTGGCTTTGGTTCTTCGGCCGTCAGGAGTATAAGAATGGATATTCAAAATAACGGCGCTGCCCCCAAGCGAGTTGATTTTTCGAAGATCAAGACGTCCATACCGATTCCGAACCTGATCGAGGTTCAGAAGAAGTCGTACGAGCGCTTCTTGCAGATGGATCTGCTACCCAATGAACGCGAGGACATCGGGCTGCAGACGGTCTTCAATTCGGTATTTCCGATTTCGGATTTTCGTGGCGTCAGCGACTTGGAGTTCGTCGATTATTCGATCGGCAACTGGGAGTGCAAATGCGGCAACTTGAAGGGACTGCACCACTTGCGGTCAACTTGCCGCAATTGCGGTGCGACTATCCGCACCGACCCCTTCCATGCCGGCGACATCCTTTGCAATCATTGCGGGACCTTCAACAAGAACGTCGTTACGTTTTGCAATAAGTGCGGCGACCCGGTTGGGCTGCAACTGAAATATGACATGCAGGAGTGCCAGGAGCGTGGCATGACTTACGCCGCTCCGCTCAAGGTCACGATCCGCCTCACCGTGTATTCCAAAGATCCGGACACGCAGAAGAAGAGCGTCCGCGATATTAAAGAACAGGAAGTCTTCTTCGGCGAAATTCCGCTGATGACCGACAACGGTACGTTCATCATCAACGGCACCGAGCGCGTCATCGTTTCGCAGTTACACCGTTCGCCGGGCGTGTTCTTCGAGCGCGTTCCGGCGCAGGGCTATTTCCTGGGCAAAATCATTCCCTACCGCGGAAGCTGGGTAGAGTTCGAGTACGACAACAAGAACATCCTCTACGTCCGCATCGACCGCAAACGCAAGTTCTACGGCTCGGTGTTTCTGCGCGCGTTGGGTTACAAGACCGACGAGCAGATTCTGCGCGCCTTCTATCGCGTCAGCAAAATTTCCATGAAGGAGAAGAAACTCCTTTGGAACGTTGATGAAGGCTTGACCGGCCTGAAGCTCTCCTACGCAATCACGGGCAAGGCTGGCGAAACAATTGTCGGCCAAGGCAAAAAGATCACCTCCACGCTGTACAAGGAAATCCAGAAGGCCAAGGTCTCGCAGGTAGAGGTCGCGGTCAACGATCTGGAAGGCGCATATGTAGTCGCCGACGTGGTCGACATGACTACGGGCGAAGTGCTGATCGATGCCAACAGCGAGCTGACGCCTCCGACGATCGCCAAGCTGCTGGAAAGCGGGATCGAAGATTTCGAAATCTTCTTCCCCGAACGCGACGATGTAGGCACGGTGATCTCGGCCACGATCCGCAAGGACGCGGTCAAGACGCAGAACGAGGCGTTGATCGAGATCTACCGCAAATTGCGGCCCGGCGACCCGCCGACGCTCGACACCGCCACGCAGCTCTTCCAGGGCATGTTCTTCGACCCGCGCAAGTATGACTTCTCGCGCGTGGGCCGCATGAAGTTCAACATCAAGCTGTTTGACAAGTCGGACGCCACCTCGCTCGACAAGCGCACGCTGGATTCCGAGGACTTCCGTGCCACCATCAAGTACCTGCTGAAACTCCGCAAGGGCATCGGCGCAGTCGACGATATCGATCACCTCGGCAACCGCCGCGTTCGCGCGGTCGGTGAGCTGCTCGAAAACCAGTTCCGCATCGGCCTGGTGCGCATGGAGCGCGCCATCAAGGAAAAGATGTCGGTGTACCAGGAAATGTCGACGGCCATGCCGCACGACCTGGTCAACGCCAAGCCGGTGATGGCGGCGATCCGCGAGTTCTTCGGATCGAGCCAGTTATCGCAATTCATGGATCAGACCAACCCACTCTCCGAGATTACGCACAAGCGCCGTCTCTCGGCCCTGGGACCTGGTGGTCTGTCCCGCGAGCGCGCCGGATTTGAAGTCCGCGACGTGCATCCGACTCATTATGGCCGCATCTGCCCGATTGAGACGCCGGAAGGTCCGAACATCGGCTTGATCTCGTCGCTCTCGTGCTTCGCGCGCATCAACGAGTACGGCTTCATCGAGAGTCCCTACCGCAAGGTGATCAAGGGCTCGGTGATCGATGAAATCAAGATCCTCAATCCCGGCGACACCGAATTCAAAGTGGGCGACATCGCGCCGCGCACGCAAATAGAAGATGCGAATCGGAAGCTCGGCGCCAAGAAGCAGCCTGCCGAGTACGAAGCGCACTGCGAATACCTGTCGGCGTGGGAAGAAGACAAGTGGACGGTGGCGCAGGCCAACGTGGAGCTGGATGAGAAGGGACGTATCGTTCCCGACCTGTCCAACGCCCGCCAGGCCGGCAACTTCGTCCTCAAGTCGCGCGATGAAGTCGAGTACATCGACGTGAGCCCGAAGCAACTCGTCTCGGTGGCCGCGAGTCTCATCCCATTCCTCGAAAACGACGACGCCAACCGCGCGTTGATGGGTTCGAACATGCAACGCCAGGCGGTTCCGCTGCTGCGTGCCGACGCCCCGTACGTGGGCACCGGCATGGAGCACGTGACGGCCCGCGATTCGGGCGCGGTGGTGCTCTGCCGCCGCTCCGGCGTGGTGGATTCGGTCGACTCCGAACGCATCATCGTCCGCGTGGAAGGTACGGCGCACGAAGGCCAACTTTCGCGCGAGGTGGGCGCGGACATCTATCAGCTCACCAAGTTCAAGCGGTCGAACCAGAATACGTGCATCAACCAGAAGCCGATCGTGAGAGTCGGGCAGCGGGTTACCAAGCAGTCCGTTTTGGCGGATGGCCCTTGCACCGACGAAGGCGAACTGGCGCTTGGACGCAACGTGCTGGTGGCCTTCATGCCCTGGCGCGGGTACAACTTCGAAGACGCCATCCTGGTCAGCGAAAAGCTGGTGAAGGAAGACTACTACACCTCGATCCACATTGAGGAGTTCGAAATCGAAGCCCGCGACACCAAGCTGGGGCCGGAAGAAATCACCCGTGACATTCCGAATATTGCCGATTCGTTCCTGCGCAATCTGGACGAGAGCGGTATCATTCGCATCGGCGCCACGGTGAAGCCTGGCGACATCCTGGTGGGCAAAGTGACGCCCAAGGGCGAAACCCAGCTCACCCCGGAAGAAAAGCTGCTCCGCGCGATCTTCGGCGAAAAGGCCGGCGACGTGAAGGACGCTTCGCTCTACTGCCCTCCCGGAATCGAAGGCACTATCGTCGATTGCAAGATCTTCTCCCGTAAGGGTCAGGAGAAGGACGAGCGGTCGAAATCGATCGAGGAATCGCAGATCGCTCGCCTGCAGCGCAACCTACAGGATGAAATTCGAATCCTGACCGACGAGCGCGCCAAGCGTTTGGGCAGCCTGCTCGAAGGTAAGAAGCTGTTGGCCGATCTGCACGACGAGAAGACCAACAAGCGCCTGCTCTCGAAGGATACGGACCTGACGCGCGAGATCATCGAGAAGATGAAGTCGCGCGACCTGAAGCGCATGCGCCTCTCCAACAAGGATCCGCGTTTGAACGAGCAGATCGACGAAATCGAAGAGATGACGTCGCGCCAGATCGCGGTCCTGGAGAAGATTACCGACGAAAAGATCGGGAAGCTGCGCAAGGGAGACGAACTTCCGCCCGGCGTGATCAAGCTGGTGAAGGTCTATATCGCCATGAAGCGCAAGCTCTCTGTCGGCGATAAGATGGCCGGACGCCACGGAAACAAGGGCGTGATCGCGCGCATTCTGCCGGAAGAGGACATGCCGTACCTGCCGGATGGAACGCCCGTCGAGATCGTGTTGAATCCTCTGGGCGTGCCCTCCCGTATGAACGTGGGCCAGATTCTGGAGACTCACCTGGGCTGGGCCGCGAAGGCGTTGGGCGTACACTTTGCGACTCCTGTCTTCGACGGAGCGACCGAGCGTGAAATCAAGAAGGCCCTGACGGATGCCAATCTGCCGACCTCCGGCAAGACCGTGCTCTTCGACGGTATGACCGGGACGCAGTTCGAGCAGCCGGTAACGGTGGGCTACATCTACATGTTGAAGCTGTCGCACCTGGTGGACGACAAGATTCACGCGCGTTCCATCGGGCCGTATTCGCTGATTACGCAACAGCCCCTCGGCGGCAAGGCGCAATTCGGCGGACAGCGTTTCGGCGAAATGGAAGTCTGGGCGCTCGAAGCTTATGGCGCCGCGTACATTCTGCAGGAGCTTTTGACGGCAAAGTCGGACGACGTGTATGGCCGTGCCAAGATTTACGAGGCCATCGTCAAGGGCGAAGCCGCCATCGAGCCCGGTGTGCCGGAATCGTTCAACGTACTCATCCGCGAACTGCAGTCGTTGTGTCTCGATGTGGAGTTGATGAAGAAGCCGCGTGAAATCGCCGATACGGCGCTGGCGGCCGACTAAAATCAGGGGGCCGGGATCCGGGGACCGGGGGCCAGGGATTAGTTGCTCGCTGCGCTCGCAGCGTTTCGAGGACGCGAGCGCAGCGAGTGGCAAATCCCTGGCCCCTGGCCCTTGGCCCCCGGCCCCCAAGAAGGACAGGTGAAACAGTTCCTTATGCGATCATCCCCTTACGATCGGGCAAATTTGATAGCGGATTTCGATTCGATCCGCATTTCCCTGGCGTCTCCGGAAAAGATCCGGAGTTGGTCCCATGGCGAAGTCACCAAGCCGGAGACCATCAATTATCGGACCTTCAAGCCGGAACGCGATGGACTGTTCTGCGCTCGAATTTTTGGTCCGACCCAGGATTGGGAATGCTTGTGCGGCAAGTATAAGCGCATGAAGCACCGCGGCGTAATCTGCGACAAGTGCGGCGTGGAAGTCACCCTGGCTCGCGTCCGCCGTGAACGGCTGGGCCACATCGAACTGGCCAGCCCGTGCTCGCACGTCTGGTTCTTTAAAGGTCTGCCGAGTCGTATCGGCCACCTGCTCGACATCACTCTACGCGAGCTCGAGCGGGTATTGTATTTCGAAGCTTATGTAATCGTGGACCCGGGCGATGTTCCCGAACTGGCCCGGGGCGAAGTCATCACCGACGAACGGAAGCGGGCTCTCGACCAGGAGAATCCCGGCAAGTTCATCGCCATGATGGGCGCCGAGGGCATCAAGGAACTGCTCAAGAAGGTCGACGTGGAAGCTCTCAGCGAAGAGATCCGCGAGAAGATGAAGACCGAGCAGTCGGTCCAGAAGAAGCTCAAGTTTGCCAAGCGCCTGCGCGTGGTCGAATCGTTCCGCAAATCGGGCAACAAGCCGGAGTGGATGATTCTCGACGTGATCCCGGTCATTCCGCCGGAATTGCGCCCGCTGGTGCCGCTGGATGGCGGCCGCTTCGCCACCTCCGATCTCAACGACCTGTACCGCCGCGTGATCAACCGCAACAACCGGTTGAAGAAGCTGATCGAACTGCATGCTCCCGACGTGATTGTGCGCAACGAAAAGCGCATGTTGCAGGAAGCCGTGGACGCTCTGTTCGACAACGGCCGCCGCGGACGCGTGCTGCGTGGCGCCAACAACCGCCCGCTCAAGTCGCTCTCCGATACCCTCAAGGGCAAGCAGGGCCGTTTCCGCCAGAACCTCCTCGGAAAGCGCGTCGACTACTCCGGCCGTTCCGTGATCGTGGTTGGACCCGATCTGCGCCTGAATCAGTGCGGTCTTCCCAAGAAGATGGCGCTGGAGCTCTTCAAGCCGTTCATCTACCATCGCCTGGAGCAGCGCGGCCACTGCACCACCATCAAGCAGGCCAAGGAGCTGGTGGAGCAACAGGATCCAGTGGTGTGGGACATCCTGGAAGAGGTAATTAAGGATCACCCGATTCTGTTGAACCGCGCCCCTACGCTGCACCGCCTTGGCATCCAGGCGTTCGAGCCCGTGCTGGTGGAAGGCAAGGCCATTAAGATTCACCCGCTGGTCTGCACCGCCTTCAACGCCGATTTTGACGGCGATCAGATGGCGGTTCACATTCCGCTGTCGCCTGAAGCGCAGATCGAGGCATCTACACTGATGCTCTCCGCCAACAATATTCTGTCGCCGGCGCACGGCGGCCCGATCGCCATTCCGACTCAGGACATGGTGCTGGGCTGCTACTACCTGACCAAAGCCCGCCCCGGCGCCAAGGGCGAAGGCCGCACGTTTGCGTCTACCGATGATGTGCTGATCGCGCTCGAGATGGGCGAAGTGGAAACGTTGACTCCCATCAAGCTGCGCTACACCGGCAAGGTCATCGACCTGGTGCACGCTTTCGACAACCAGAACGTAATTCACACCGAGCCGATCGAATTCACCAAGCAGTACATGGAGACCACCGTCGGCCGCGTGATCATGAACGACGCCCTGCCGCGTGACATGCCATTTATCAATGGCTTGCTCAAGAAGAAAGGTCTTTCGGCCCTGGTGCAGTACTGCTACCTGAAGTTTGGATTGCAGGTCACGGTGCAGATGCTGGACGAAGTGAAATCGCTCGGTTTCCTGTACGCGACCCGCGCCGGCATCTCGATCGGCATCGACGACATGGTGGTGCCTGGCGAGAAGAAGGGCTTGGTTGCCGAGGCCGAGCGCGAAGTGGTGAACGTCGAGAGCCAGTATCAGGATGGCGCCATCACCCACGGCGAACGCTACAACAAGATCATCGAAATCTGGTCGAAGG
>DATGIL010000105.1:0-3270 GCA_035295745.1 Bryobacteraceae bacterium
GAAGGGGACCAGGAAGTTACCAATACAGGGTCAAATTGGAACGACGCGGCCCGGCGGGAGCAAACTCCCGCCGGGTTTCTCGTTTTTGGATAGAGTGAACAGGTCACGGCTACCTGGCGTGAATTTCCTGCAGGCTCCAGACGCGGATGGGATCGCGTAGACGGGCGGCAACTGCGTCGGCAGCGGCGCGCGCTCCACTCATCGTCGTGATGCACGGGACGCGGTAGGTCACCGCGCTGCGGCGGATCGCCTTTTCATCGTGAAAGGCGGGCGCGCCGGTGGTGGTGTAGATCGCCAGTTGGATGGAGCCGCCTTTCAATAGATCTACGGCGTTTGGACGGCCCTCATTCACTTTCAGCACCGTCTTGCAGGTGAGGCCGGCATTGCGCAGAGCGGCGGCGGTACCGCGCGTGGCCACCAGGTGAAAGCCCAACGCGGCGAAACGCGCGGCTACATCGACAGCCTCGCGCTTGTGATGGTCGTTGACGCTGATGAAGACCGTGCCCTTTTCGGGCAGGGGGCTGCCGGCGCTGATCTGCGCCTTCAGAAACGCCTCGCCGAAATTGACTCCGACCCCCATCACTTCGCCGGTGGAACGCATCTCGGGACCGAGCGCGGGGTCCACGCCCTGGAACTTATTGAACGGAAACACGGGCGACTTCACGAAATTCTGGGGGACCGACAGGGTGCCGGATGTCCGTCCGCCGGTGAGCTCCGCGTAGTCTTTGAGCTTGCGACCCCACATCAGTCCCACGGCGATCTTCGGTAGCGGCACGCCGGTGGCCTTGCTCACGTACGGAACGGTTCTGGAGGCGCGCGGGTTCACTTCCAGCACATACACCACGCCGTTCTGAATGGCGTACTGCACGTTCATCAGTCCGATGACGTGAAGCGCCTTGGCCAGGCGCACCGTGTAATCTTCGATGGTGCGCAGGGTCTTCTCCGGCAGAGACTGCGGAGGCAGGACACAAGAGCTGTCGCCCGAATGGACGCCGGCCTCTTCGATGTGTTCCATGATGCCGGCGATGAGCACGCCCTCGCCATCCGCTAACGCGTCGACGTCCACTTCGGTGGCGTCCTCCAGGAAGCGATCCACCAGCACCGGCCGCTCCTGCGAGAAGGTGACGGCTTCGCGCATGTACTGGCGGACCATCTCCTCGTCGTAGGCGATCACCATGGCGCGGCCGCCGAGCACATAACTGGGGCGCACCAGCACGGGATAGCCAATACGGCGCGCGATGTCACACGCCTCTTCGACGCTGGTCGCGGTGCCGTTCGCGGGGCAGGGAATTCCGACATCCTCGAGCAGGCGACCGAATAGCTTGCGGTCTTCGGCGAGATCGATATCTGCGGGGTCAGTGCCAATGATGGGTACGCCCATGCGCTTCAGGGGCAGCGCGAGATTCAGCGGCGTCTGGCCGCCGAATTGGACGATCACGCCATCGGGCTTTTCGGTATCGCAGATGTTGAGGACGTGCTCGAGAGTCAGAGGCTCGAAGTAAAGGCGGTCGCTGGTGTCGTAATCGGTCGAGACGGTCTCGGGATTGCAATTGACCATGATCGATTCGACGTCCATCTCCTGGAGGGCGAACGACGCGTGGCAGCAGCAGTAATCGAACTCGATGCCCTGTCCGATGCGGTTCGGTCCGCTGCCCAGAATCATGACTTTCTTGCGATCGACAGGGGCGGCCTCGCAGTCGCTTTCGTAGCAGGAGTAGAGGTAAGGGGTGAAGCTCTCGAATTCAGCGGCACAGGTGTCGACGCGGCTGAAGACTGCCTGGACGCCAAGCTCCCGGCGGCGATTGCGGACCGCGATCTGGTCAGAGCCCCACATACGGGCTAGCTGTGTGTCGGATATGCCGTAGCGTTTGGCGTCGCGGAACGTCCCGGCTGGAATCTCATCCAGGGCTTTGCCGGATTGCGCCGCTTCGAAGTCGGTCACCTCTTTTATCTGGGTGAGGAACCACGGGTCGATGGCGGTGAGTTCCTGAATCTCGGCGACGCTCATGCCGCACGATAGCGCGAAGAGGACGTAGTTGAGGCGGTCGGGCGTGGGGGTGATGAGCTTGTTGACGATCAGGTTGCGATCGAATTTTTCGGAGCCGAAAGCCTTGCCCGTTTCCAGGCTCCGCATGCCCTTCCAGAGCGCTTCCTTGAAGGTGCGGCCAATGGCCATTACCTCGCCCACTGACTTCATCTGGGTGCCCAGCGTGGGATCGGATCCGGGAAATTTCTCGAACGCCCATTTGGGAATCTTGGCCACGACGTAGTCGATAGTGGGTTCGAAGCAGGCAGGCGTCTTGAGCGTGATGTCGTTGCGGATCTCGTCGAGCCGATAACCGACAGCGAGCTTGGCCGCTATCTTGGCGATCGGGAAGCCGGTGGCCTTTGAGGCCAACGCGGAGCTGCGGGAGACGCGCGGGTTCATCTCGATGATGACCATCCGCCCATCGACCGGATTGATGGCGAACTGCACGTTGGAGCCGCCGGTATCGACGCCGATTTCGCGCAGGCAGCGGATGGCGCCATCGCGCATCATCTGGTACTCGCGATCGGTCAGCGTCTGGGCCGGCGCCACGGTGATGGAGTCGCCGGTGTGCACGCCCATGGGGTCGAAATTCTCGATCGAGCAGACGATGATGCAGTTGTCCGCGAGGTCGCGCATCACCTCGAGCTCGAACTCCTTCCAGCCGAGCGCGCTCTCTTCTATCAGGACCTCGTGGACAGGAGAGAGCGCGATTCCGCGCTCCAGGATTTCTTCCAGTTCCTCCTGGTTGTAGGCGATGCCGCCGCCAGTGCCGCCGAGCGTGAAGCTGGGCCGCAAGATGCATGGATAGCCGATGCGGGCGGCGAATTCCAGGCCGCCGTTGATGGTGTTGACGAGCTGCGATTGCGGAGTGGCCAGGCCGATGGAGCGCATCGCGTCTTTAAAGAGCAGACGGTCTTCGGCTTTCTTAATGGCATCGATGCGTGCGCCGATCAACTCGACGCCGTACTTGTCCAGGATGCCTGCTTCGGCCAATTCGACCGAGAGATTGAGACCGGTCTGCCCGCCGACGGTGGACAACAGCGCGTCCGGGCGTTCTCGGCGGATGATCTCTTCGAGGTAGGTGCGGCTCAGAGGCTCGACATAGGTCTTGTCGGCGAGATTCGGATCGGTCATGATCGTGGCCGGATTCGAATTGATTAATACGACTTCGTAGCCGTCGTCGCGGAGCGCCTTGCACGCCTGCGCGCCTGAATAGTCGAATTCGCAGCCCTGTCCGATGA
>DATGIL010000106.1:0-71868 GCA_035295745.1 Bryobacteraceae bacterium
GGGGGTTGGGGGTTGGGGCCTTGGCATTCCGGCCCTTACTCTGTCGGCGACTTGCTCCACGGCGTTGCGATCAAATATATCGTGGCCGCGAGGTAGGCGAACCACGCGGCGATCAGCAGACTCTCGCTCATGCCTGCCGGCTTAAAAGCGAGCAGTCGATCGATGACGCCCTGCACTCCTATCAACCGTGCATCAGCGAGATGCAACGCCGCAACCGCGCCTCCGGGCTTATGTCGAATCAGGCCCGTGTAATAAGGTATCGCGACCCCGTGCACCGTATACAGATCCAGTACTCCGAACATCGCCACAGCGACACCTGGAACCCATGCTCGAATCCGCGCCAGTCCGCCAGCACAGAGCGCCGCCTGCGCCCCGATTACCGCATACAGATACCAGCCCATCGAGCCGGGTAGCCCTTTCGTCATGTACAAGAGCACGACATTGTAGGCTTGACCCGCCCAGAAGCCTGCGTAGACCACCAATAACCACGGCACGCGAGGCCGCCGCAGCATCCGGAGCAGGCCAAATCCCGACAGCAGAATCAAACCGTAAAAGGCGTGGTACATCCAACTGCGGACCGTCAAACCACTCCAGCCGCCGAAATAAAGATGCGAGAGCAGAATCGCGTCGACCGCCGTGCCCCAAGGCACGTGCGCAGTTTCGCGAAGCATCGACACCATCCCTGTGTTGTGGAGCATCACCGCCTCACTCAGGCCCGAAAGCGCGCCGGTGGTCCTCAGATTCCGCACGAACCACCATCCGGAAATCGCGAGAGCAATCCCCGCAGGCACGAGCCCACGCCACTTGCGAGTCTTCTCGCGCCGAAAGAACGGCAACAGCAGGACAGCGGGCACCGCCGTCAGGAAATATGCTTTCGTGAGGAGTCCCAGCCCCAGGGTCACACCTGCGGCGACGTAGGCCCTCCAACTCATTTCCTCCCGCAGTCCGAGCCAGATCAGCAGAGAAAACCATACCATTGCGAGGCATTCGTTGCCCACACGCGCCACATCGAACGCCAACCCCGGCATGAGCGCCACCGCCGCGATGCAGCACAGAGCGAGCCGATCGTCTTCGAAGGTCGCGCGCGCCACCAGGAAAATCAGGGGGATGATCGATGATGCGATGGCGATACTCAGCCAACGGATCGCGAGAACCTGCGCAGCCAGGCTGGCGGCGCTCATGAGCCGCATCGGCGGCGCCATCAGCCAATAGTAAAGCGGCGCCTGGAGTGCCTCGTACGCCGTGAGGCCCGCGGCTTGGTCATTGCGATCCGCGCCCTTTGGCAGCGCGCGGAATGCGGTCTCGCGTTGGGCGCGCGCATCTATCGGCATACTCCAATAGGCATCCTCCGTGACCGAGGGCGGCGGCAGATCGCGAAGGTCCCACGGCACCGGAGCGATGGCGAGCGATTGCGCAACGTCGCGGGGTACGGGCTGGTCTCGGGGCACCAGCGCAACACGGTCGAATGCCATGGTGCGAATCACCGCGAGATGGGCCCATTCGTCATAGCCCTCCCATAGCGGAAGCATCGTCGCATAGAAGGCAAGGCGCACCAGAAAACAGGCCCAAATCAGTGCGACCCGCCAGCGAATGGGCATTGACGCCCGATTATCGCATGGCAGTACGATCGTTTCGCACCTGAGGCTCACGGTATAATTTCAGAATTGCCATCGAGAGCCGCAATTGGAATCGATTTTGGGACTACAAACAGCTCGGTGGCACTGGCCGCCGGCGGCGCGGATGTCCGGCTGGTGCCTTTTCCGCACAGCGCCGGCACCACCGAGGCCTTCCGCTCGCTACTCTACCTGGAGCACGCCAAGGAACGCGGCCGCGTCTCCATCAAATCGTGGACTGGCCCTACCGCGATCGAACAGTACCTGGACGCCGAGAATAAAGGACGCCTGATTCAATCCCTGAAATCGCACCTTTCCAGCCGCAGCCTGACCAGCACCGATGTCTTTGGTCAGCGCCACACCATCGAATCGCTGATCGCGCGCATTCTCGCCGATCTTCGCATGCAGTCGGAGCGGCATTATGGAATGCCCATCCGCCACGCCATTGTGGGCCGGCCCGTACGCTTCGTGGGCGCGGAGAACGACGACGACAGCGCGTACGCCGTCTCGCGCCTGCGCGCCGCGTTTGAGATTGCGGGGTACGAGCGAGTAGATTTCGAAATGGAGCCAGTAGCTGCGGCCTATCACTATGAGTCCACGCTCGACCACGACGAACTGATCCTGATTGGAGATTTCGGCGGCGGCACCAGCGACTTCTCATTGCTGCAAGTGGGGCCGGGAGTGCGGCGGCGCGGGCGAACGCAGGACGACTTCCTGGGCAACAGCGGCGTGGGTCTGGCGGGCGATGCGTTCGATGCCAAGATCGTGCGCCACCTGGTGTCGCCGCGACTGGGCGCAGGGTCGCAGGCGCAGTCGCTCAACAAGGTTCTGCCGGCGGTTCCCAACTGGGTCTACTTCAAGCTGGAGCGATGGCACCATCTATCGTTCCTGCGGACTATGCCCGTGCTGAATATGCTGCGCAGCACTTTGGCGACAGCATTCGAGCCGGAGCAGATCGAGGCGCTGATCCACCTGATTGAGGACGACCTCGGTTACCACTTGCATGCCGCCGTGCAGCGCGTGAAATGCAACCTTTCGCAGTCGCCGGAAGCGGAATTCTGCTTCGTGGACGGCCGCATGGAGATTCGTGCCGTGGTGACGCGGCGCGAATTCGAATCGTGGGTGAGCGAGGAAGTCGCGGCCATCGAGACTTGCGTCGATACTCTCCTCGCGGACTCCGGCGTCGCGCCCGGCGACGTGGATGCTGTCTTCCTGACAGGTGGGTCCTCGTTCGTTCCGGTGGTCCGCAGGATCTTCGACACGCGATTCGGCGCCGGGCGGGTGCGTTCCGGCAACGAGTTCACGTCTGTGGCGCGAGGATTGGCGCTGAAAGCGGCGGCCGGATAGCAGGCCGCCGCTCCCCAGAAAATGCGCCCTTTCAGATCAACCCATGCTCCTTTAAGACAGCATCCACCTCAGGATTTCCAGTAGGCAGATCGTCCTTAGGAATCGCGGCACCGGCCCCGATCAGCAGTCGCGCCACTCCCGGATAATCGCCGCCATCTTCGTGGCAATTGTGTAAGCCGTGGGCGAACCATCCGGGCGGCGTCCCATGGAACTCCTGATCTTCTACGCTCAGCGACGCGCCGTGAGACAGTAGCAGCTTCACCAGGTCGGGAAAGCCTTTCCAGCAGGCCCAGTGCAGGGCGGTCGCACCCAGTTCGCCGCGACCATCTACCGGCATCCCAGCTGCCAGCAAGGTCTCAACTGCCTGCGTGCGATGACTCGATGCGAGGTCCGGAATCAGCCGCTCGCCGGCCGCCGCGATCTCGGGAGTGAGAGCGGGCGTAGCGGCCCGGCCACCTCCATTCGGCATCACATATTCGGCGAGCACGCGATCGGCAGGCCGCAGGGCTGTATTCGCACCGCGTGCTTCGAGCAATGAAGCAACCGTCCGATCACCGCTCAACGCGGCAAGGGCGTATGCGGTTCGGCCGTCCTTTCGTTGCGCGTTCAGATCCACGCCGTGATCGCACAACTGCGCCACCACCTGGGCACTGCGCCCCCGCCATACCGCCCAATGGAGAGCGGTCTCGTGATTTTCGCCGGCTTCGTTCGGATCCGCGCCGGCCGCCAACAACAATTGCACTCCCTCAGGATTCTCGCGGTCTAAGGCATGTTTTAGGACATTGCTGCCTGTCGGCACCGCGCCGTGACGCAGCAGCAGTTTCATGCACGTCAGATCGCGGTGCTCCGTGGAATGGTAGAGCGACTCGTTGTCATTCGGGTTGGCTCCCGCTTCCAATAGCGCCAAGGCGAGTTCGGGATTGTTATTCAGACCGGTGGAAGCGTAAAGACAAGGCAGAGGATTATCGGGCAAGTCCTCCGGCGTGAACGCGGCGTTTGGATTGGCGCCGTGCCGCAATAGAACCTTTCCGGTCTCGCCCAGGGCGGCAGCGCGCTTCGACAGCGGACTCGCGTATCGGGAGAAGCAGACATACAGAAGCGCCTCACAGTTCTGCGGACCACTCGGCACGGTGGCGAGCGACGGCGTCTCGTGCACAGCTTTTTCGACTCGCTCGTAATTCCCCAAAACGAGATCGACGTAGTAGCCAGCGTCCACAATCTTGGGGTGAGCCGTGAGGATCTCCTCCGCGCGGCGCAGGTCGGAAACGGCAGCATCGATAAAGGCTGCGATCAGTCCTTGCTCGTCAAGACCAAACTGTAGGATGAAGACGCGGAATCGCGGCCAACTGGCGAAGCCCTGCTCCCGGGCGATCGTCAATTGCGCATCGTGGAGTTTCAGTGCGTCCGGCTCGAACTTCGGCGATTGTCGCGAAATGCGCGTAAGCGCATCGGGTTCGCCCGCCTGTGCGCTCTTCAGAAGGGCTTTGGCTTGTTTGCGGTAATACTCGAGATTGAGGCGGAGCGCCTCGGAATTGGTCGGCATACGACCTCCTTTCGATTTGCGCCCATCGTCCGCATAAACGGGCTGAAAGAAGGTTCGTCAAACTACCCAAACTCGCATGGCGGGAAAATCCCTTTCCGCGGACTGGCAGCGCCCAAGCGCGCTGAAATCCAGTGTACTACGAAGGTGGCGCAAACACTCCTGTTTGCCGCGTCGAGACTCCTCTCGACGCTTTTCGCGCTGTCTCCTACTTTCGAAATACGATATGGTTCTCGATGGCTCGGCGAACCGGCGAAAACTTGTGGATTGCAGAATTGGCACGCGCCCGAAAAGCGTCTAGAAGAGTCTCGACGAGGCGAACAAGAGTGTTCGCGCCACAGTAAAATATTCAAATAGCCTGGCGCCGGCGATGCAGATCCGATTGCTCACTCCGTATGACGCAGCCACCTTTTGGAACCTCCGGTTGGAGGCCCTGGAGCGCGAGCCCGAGGCATTCGGCTCGTCAGTCGAAGAGCATCTATCACTGGGCCCGGATGGAGTAGCAGCACGCCTCGCGGCCGACCCGTCGAACCGCTTCGTGGTGGGAGCATTCGCGGGCGCAGAACTCCTCGGCACTTCGGGATTCGCCCGTGAATCCGGAGCTAAAGAACAACACAAAGGACGGATCTGGGGCGTGTACGTGACCCAAAGAGCGCGCGGGCAAGGCGTCGGCCGCGGCGTGTGCAAAGCAGCGGTGGAACGTGGCTCAGCCTGTTCCGGAATCGAGCAGATCGTGCTCCAGGTCCGCACGAATTCGGCCGCGCGGTGTTTGTACGAATCGCTTGGCTTCCGCTCCTTCGGATGGGAGCGCCACGCCTTGAAAATCGGCGATCGCTACGTGGACGAGGAGTATATGGTTCTGGATTTGACCAGTTCGGAGAGGACAGCGGGGCAATGACGGAACCCGAAGCCGCAGTCGCGATGATTCAAGCGCACGGGAATCCGAAATCGATTCTGCTGATCCGTAGAGCCGAGCGCGAAGGAGATTCCTGGTCAGGCCACTGGTCGTTTCCTGGTGGATGGCGTCACGCCTCGGACGTCGACCCGCTGTGCACCGCGATTCGCGAGATGGAGGAGGAGTGCGGCGTGCGCATCTTGCGCGAGCAGATGGAACGTCCCCTTCCGCACACACTGGCACGACGGAAGGTCGGGCGCTATGTGCTCGTGGCGCCGTTTCTCTTCCGCGTAGAGCAGGAGTTTGCGACGGTGCTGAATCCGGACGAGGCCGCCGGCGCCCTGTGGGTGCCGCTGCCGTTGCTGCTGGATCCCGCACATCACGCACTGCGCCCGGTGCCAGGCCGGCCTCGCGAGATGATGTTCCCCTCAGTCGATCTGAGCGGCGTGCCTCTTTGGGGCTTCACTTATCGCCTCATCACCGATTGGCTCGAGTTGGTGCCCAAAGAGAAGCCAGTGGAAGCGGTGGGACTTGCCGCTGCCGAAACAGTGCTGCAGTACCTCGTTTCCCTGGGACTGACCCAAACACAGGCTTGGACCGCGCGGCCCGACGGCATCCGAGCCGCGGCAGTATCGGGGACCATTCCGGTCGATGCCGTGCTCTCTCACTTCTCGGCGCCGGGGCCTCCCTTCCCCACAATGAACTGCCTCGAAGCGCGGCCCGGCTACGTGCGAGTCGCGGGCCTCGGGTGGGAGGAATATTTCATATACGCCGAAGCTGGTGGGTCCTCATAATATTGAGATGCCGATTCTGTTGCAGATTCCCGAAAATCCCAACTGCGAGTCCTTGGATGGGCAGGTTTTTCAATGCCGTAGCGCATCACGGGCAGTGACGCATGTGCAGTGGGAGCGCGACGGAGCGATGGAGTGGTGCCCGATCGCCGCGGTCAATGCCGGCGCGACATTCGCGCCAGCGTCTGCCTGCGTGGTGGAAGACTCCGGCGAGGGAGCCTGCTACCTGGTGGTCGGTGGCGATTGGGGCCTTCGATTGAGGCCTTCGGACGGCAGCGCCTGGGATCTCTCCGATCTCTCGCAGTGGGGCGTGACGTATCTCATGCTCGGCGGCGATGGCGCAGATCTCCGTTTTGGCGAGTAGGCGTTCATCGTTCAATAACGGAAGATATCGTCCACCTTCACTCTGGCTTCACTTCCGAATAGCGGCAACGGGATTTCCTGCCCGGAGCGCCAGGTTTGGGTGTGTCCGTCTGGCGTCGACACCTTCACCTGGCGGCGGTCCGGATCGACAACCCAAAACTCCCGGGACCCGTTCTCCAGGCAGAGCTCTTCTTTTTCGTAGATCTCGGCGGCGGTGTTGGAGGGGGACAGCACCTCGACTACCAGATCGGGAGCGCCGCGAATATTGTCTTCCGGATCGGCCTGCCGGAATCGTTCTGCCGAGAGGTAGGCGACATCGGCAACCCACAACTCGTGCTCGGGAAGAGGGCGGAACGCCAACTCCACGTCAACCAAGCTACCGGACTCGGCAACCAACTCGAGCGGGCTGCGCAAAGCGCGCTGAATTAGAGACTGTTTCAATTTGGGACGGGTCACTGCGACGACCTCTCCATGCCGGAGTTCATGGTAGACAGGACCCTGATCCTGAGGAAGTTTGCGGAAATCCTCGACCGTCATCCGGCCGGTAGCAGCCGCCATGATTCGGATTTTAGGCCAATCCGTGACGATAGTATACGGCAGGACTTGGCTCCCCGCAGTGGACGCACTGCGGTTTCCCCTCTATCCTGGTGGTCATATGTCCCCCCTGAGGTTCCGGAACGCGATCCGTATTTCGGGCGTCGCTGCCCTCGCACTCGGCGCGGCACTCGTCGCGCAACAGCACGATCTGGGATTCAAAGACACCCCGATTCTGCCGGGCCAGACCTGGCACGTGCACGATTCGGATCGCCCGCATCCGCATGTGGTCACTCCGGGTGCGAGTCCCGGCGCTCCCCCGTCTGACGCCACGGTCTTGTTCAACGGTAAGGATCTGTCTCAGTGGGCGCAGAACGGCACCGGCTCCAATCGCGGAAAGATCGTCGACCCCAAGTGGAAGGTGGCGGACGGATACTTCGAGGCCGCACCTGGCAGCGGCGATCTGTTCACGCGGGAAAAGTTCGGGAGCTGCCAGCTTCACGTGGAATGGCAGGAGCCCACGACGATCCGCGGCACCAGTCAGGACCGCGGCAACAGCGGCGTCTACCTCATGAGCAGGTACGAGATTCAAGTCCTCGACGCCTGGCAGAATCCGACCTATGCCGACGGCCAGGCGGGTGCAATCTACGGACAGTGGCCTCCGCTGGTGAACCCGGCGCGCCGCCTGGGAGAATGGAACACCTACGACATCGTTTTCGAAGCGCCTAAGTTTCAGGGCGACAATCTGCAGGAAGCCGGATACTTCACCGTGTTCTACAATGGCGTGCTGGTGCATCACCATAAGTCGAGCCTGGGCGCCACTGTCTATCGCGCCGTGGCAAAATACCAGCGGCACGAACCGAAGGAGCCGCTCTTGCTCCAGGATCACGGGCATCCGGTGCGCTTTCGCAACATCTGGATTCGCCCGCTGGGACAATACGATCAACCGGAGCGCTGAGGATGAACGGGGCGAAGGTAGTTCTTGCGTTCGCCGCTTGCAGCCTGATGCAAGCGCAATCCGTCAAAAATCCAGACGATTACCTGGAACAGATCCGCGCCAGGATCCGCGCGATGACGCAGAGAATGCCTCGATACACCTGCGTCCAGACGGTGGAGCGCAGCTACTATACACATCCCGATCGCAAACCGGCGCCATCCTGCGATCAGATCTCCGCCGATCGCAAGACAGGACGGACGAAGCTGCAACTCTACGCCACCGACCGCCTGCGTCTCGATGTCGCGATCGCCGATGGGCGCGAGATTGTGTCATGGGTAGGCGCCGGCAAGTTTGACACACGCCGCGTGGATGAGATCGTAGGCGAGGGACCGACGGGAACCGGCGCTTTTGGCGGACACCTGGTCGATATCTTCTCCAATTCCGGAGCCAAATTTCAGTTCATCGGCGAAAAGGTAGCCGGTGGCAAGACTGTCCTCGAATACCGCTTCGTGGTCCCGTTCGAGGCGAGCAATTACCGTATCCGCGGCGAAGATGAATGGCACTTTACCGCGTATGACGGCACGTTTCAGGTGGACAAGGGCAACCTGGAACTGCTCCATCTGGAGCTGCGCACCGATCAATTGCCAGCGGATACCTTTATGTGCGAATCGAGCACCAGGCTGGATTATCAGCGCCTGCGAATCGGTGAAAGCGATTTCCTTTTGCCCCAGCAGAGCGAGATGCGTATCCTGCAGACCGATGCGAAAGAGACGAGTAACGTGACGACGTTCGCCTCCTGCCGGGAATACCACACGGAGTCGACGATCCGCTTCGATGAGGAAGACGCACCAGCGGGGCTCACCCATGGAGCCCAGGCGACGGCTGTCGCGAAGCCCCTGCCCGAGGGACTTTCGCTCTCGCTGGCGTTGCTCGATCGAATCGATACTTCGACGGCCGCCGCCGGCGACAAAGTGGCTGCACGAGTGACCCACGCGGTGAAGGATCCCAAGTCGAAGGAGACGTTGATTCCGGCCGGCGCCATCGCGCGCGGCAGAATCGCCCGGATGCGCCATCGGGTAGGCACCCCGCAGGATTTCATCATCAAGATTTCATTCGACTCCCTGGAGATCAACGGCAAAGCGGTACCGCTTTCCGTCCGGCTGGATTCCGTGGAACAGATCGATCGCATTCGCGTGCTGATGGCGAATCGGCCAAGAATGCGCGCGAGTTTCTTACAAGGTCCCGACACGTGGGGGGCACTGATTTTTCCGATCGAAAGCCCCAAGTATGTGGTGCCGGCCGGATACGTCTCTATGTGGCACACCTTCGCTCCCACCGAAGCCAAGTAAGGACTAGCGGCGACGCTTGCTTACGCGCGCGGCTCGTTGAAGCCAGGGATGTCTGCCCCGCTTGCGGCAACGCTTGCTTACGCGCGCGGCTCGTCGAAGCCAGGGATGTCTGCACCGCTTGCGGCAACGCTTGCTTACGCGCGGCTCGTTGAAGCCAGGGATGTCTGCCCCGGTAGCGGCGACGCTTGCTTACGCGCGCGGCTCGTTGAACCCAGGAATGTCTGCACCGGTAGTGGCGACGCTTGCTTACGCGCTCGGATCGTTAGCTACCTCGGGCGAGTACGTGCGCTTGCGAGCCGCGCGCGTGAGCAAGCGATGTCCGGATTTTTCACAGCTTCTCACGCGTGCGGCTCCGAACCCGGCCCGATCGGAAACAGCATGCTTCCGTCGGGGAGACAGATTCTCGTGTCGTCATGTCCCTGCAACAGCGGGCAGATCCGCATACGGGCGATTGGATTGGATCATAGCGGATCAGGAGGCCGCCCTGAACCAAGCACCCTAACCAACCCCTGCCGTTCCCGTCTAACGTGATCATACCTAACGTCGCGTTATGCGGGAAAACAAACTGCCGGACATTACTCATCTGCAGTTCCTGGTGCTGGGCGTCCTGCTGAACGGCGAGCAGCCTGGGCGGACCGTCCGCGAAGCCATCGCACGATTCGGCGTGCGCCGCAATGGACCTGCGTTCTACCAGATGATGGCGCGCCTGGAGCGCGATGGCCTCGTCGAAGGTTGGTACGAACAGATTCCCGTGGGCGGCCAGAAGGTCACTGAACGGCGCTACCGCATTCGTCCAGCGGGCTCCAAGGTCTGGACTCAGACTCGCAGCTTCTATGAGCGCGTAAGCCTCGCCGCCGTCCGCCAGGAGTGGTCGAATGCTTGAGCCGCGATGGGTCCGATGGCTGGCCTCCCTGCTGCCCGAGGATGCGCGCACCGATCTCTTCGAGCCGTCATATCACGATCTGCGTTTCGCTCATGTCTCGGCAGCCACGGGCAGTCTCTGGCTCGCCACCCGAGTCCTCGTGCTCTTCTTCGAATGCTGGCTGCTGTGGGGGCGCGAAATTCCTGTCCGTCGAAACCAGTCCGCACCGCCCAAGGAGCGATTTGCCATGTTTCTCTATCTTGTCCGTCACGCTTTGCGCCTCTTGGTGCGCGAGCCTGCCTTCGCCCTCGCTGCCATCGTCACGCTGGCACTCGGGGTGGGAGCAAACGTCGCCGTTCTTCGCGGTGGTGGAAGCGGTCCTGCTGCGCCCGTTTCCATATCCTGACGCCGGCCGCCTGGTTATCCTCAATCATCGCGATCGGCGCACCGGCATCACCAAAGAATTCATCGCCATCGGCGATTATCTGGACTTGACGCAGCGCCAATCCAGCTTAGAATCGATTGGCGCCTACGGCAACGGCCAGTCGACCCTGTTCGGCGTGGGTGAGCCATTTCGCGTGGAGACCCTCGGTGCCGGACCCGGACTCTTGGAGACACTCGGCGCACATCCCGCGATGGGGCGCGGTATCCAACCATCCGACGCGCGTCCCGGCGCGCCACCCGTCGTGCTGCTCAGCTATGAGCTTTGGCAGACCCGCTTCGGTTCCGATCCGCAAATCATCGGGCGGGGCATCAAGCTCGGACAGACGGAGCGCCAAATCGTTGGTGTGGCGCCGCCAGGCTTCCGATTCCCGCCTGCTACCCGCACCGACGTGATCGTGCCGGAGACTCTGCCGGTGGAAGCACCCGCCGAACGCAAGTCGGGATGGGTCTTCGCGATCGCCCGCCTGAAACCGGGCGTTCCGTTGAGTGAAGCGGGCGCCAGCCTCTCTACACTCTCGCGCCAGATGGAGCAGGAGCATCCGCGCAGTAATCTCGGCTCGGAGTATTTCGCGATTTCCTTGCGCGATGCGCTCGTCGGCAACACCAAGCCGGCGTTGATCCTGATGCTGGCAGCAGTCACGGTGGTGCTCATCATCGCCTGTGCCAACGTCGCCAACCTGTTGCTGGCACGCTCCCTGGCGCGCAGACGGGAGATGGCGTTGCGCGTGGCGTTGGGCGCCGGACGCGGCCGGCTCACTGCGCAACTCCTCACCGAGAGCCTCGTGCTGGCCACGGTGGCAGGCATGGTAGGGATCGCGATCGCCCACTGGGGCGCGCGGGCGCTCGTCACTCTGGTACCGAAATCGGTGAGCGTTCCCGGAATCGCCGACGTGCACATCAATGGCGGAGTGCTTGCATTCGCGCTCGGTATCACACTGCTCACCGCACTGGTCTTCGGCCTGGTTTCAGCCGCTACCCTTCGCACTCGTGAGACAGCCGGCATCATTGCGGCGTCCAACCGCGCGAGCATGAGTACGCGAGCCCGCCGCGCCGCATCAGTACTGGTCGCCATGGAGATCGCCTTTGCGATCGTCCTCCTCATTGGCGCGGGACTCATCATGCGAAGCTTCTCGCGACTGCTCTCCGTTGACCCAGGGTTTCGCACGAACAACGTGATGACCCTGGACGTGCAAATGCCTGCGGACCGCTATCGCGATCCTGAGGCGAGGCGCGCGCTCTTCACTCGCGCTTTTACCGCACTGGAAGCGCTGCCCAGTGTTCAGATCTCGGGCGCAGGCGTCGTCACACCGCTAACGGGCAACAACTGGACCACCTCGCTGGAACGGCCCGAAAAGCCGCTCGCGCCCGGAGAGCGCCCCCCGGAGGTTGGCTGGCAAGTGGCGTCCGGAGGCTACTTCCGTGCACTCCAGATTCCGGTTCTTTCGGGGCGCCTGTTCGATGCCCGCGACGCAGCCGGCGCCCGCTCGGTGATCATCAGCGAGGCCGTCGAGAAGCAGTATTTTCCCAACGAGCATGCCGTGGGGCGCGAGATCAAGAGCGGCGATGGAAGGTGGCAGATTGTCGGCGTGGTCGGCAACATCCGGCGCGCCGGCCTGCGCGACGATCCGCGAGCCGATCTCTACTTTCCCTTTGAGCGCGATCCTTCCAACCGCATTACGCTGTTCGTTCGCACTTCGTCGAACCCGCTCGCCTTGCTGCCTTCAATGCAGAACGCTTTACGGTCCATCGAGCCTAATGTCGTGTTTGTGGAATCACTGACCATGTCCGCAATCGCCGGCCAATCCCTCGAAGTAACCAACCTGGCCTTATGGTTGCTCGGCCTCTTCGCCATCACTTCGCTCGCCCTCGCCGCCGTCGGCATCTACAGTGTCATGTCGTACGTGGTGCGGCAACGCACCCGCGAGATCGGAACGCGAGTCGCGCTGGGTGCCACGAGGCGCGATATCGAGTGGATGGTGATGCGGCAAGGCATCGGGATTGCCGCTCTCGGCACCACGATCGGGCTGGCGGCGGGGCTGGTGGCGGCCCGTTCGCTCTCGTCGATCCTCTATGGCATCTCGGCGGGAGACCCCGCTACCGCTGCGGCGTCCGCCGCGTTCCTGGTCTTAACCACGATGGCGGCATGCTACCTCCCGGCACGCGGCCTCGGTCGACCCTGCGCGTACTCTCGCCGAACAGTGAGCCGGATCCCACGCAACTTGTGGGAAAATTCGAGTGGGATTACCGTGCCGATTCGCGTGAATGGGGAGACCCTGGACGATCAGGAGATTGCAGAAGAAGCGCGCGCCATGCTGCCGCGCCTTGCGGAGGTCATGGCGGGAGAGTCGCGAGGCGCAGTTCTCGCCCGCGCCAAAGAGTGGGCTCGCGAAAATGTGATCGAGCGCGCGCTGCTTCGGCAGGCCGCGATTGCGGACCCCGAACCGGTCAGCGAGCCGGAATTACAGGCGGCCATCGAAAAGCTCGGGCTGAAGGACCGTCCAGCCGCCTGCCTCAATAAAGACACGCCTGGCATGACCGACGCTGAAGTAGCGTTCCGCATCGATCGCCTGCAGCAACGCCTTTCCGCCAAACTCCAGCCGCCCAAGAGCAAAGAGATCGGCGAGTACTTCAAGAAGAATGCCGGCCAGTTTTGCGCGCCCGAGATGGTCCGCGCCGCGCACATCGTCAAGAACATCGATGAGCGCACGGACGAGGCCTCCGCCCGGGCCGCTATTGAGGAGATCGCGGCGAAGCTCACAAACGGAGCCGATTTCGCGCAGCTTGCGGATGAACTCTCCGACTGCCCCGGAAAGGGCGGCGACCTCGGCTTCTTTCCTCGCGGCAGCATGGTCCCGGAATTTGAGCGGGTAGTCTTCGCCATGTCGCCGGGCCAGACTAGCACGCCCTTTCGCACCCCCTTCGGCTATCACGTCGCGAAGCTCCTGGAATACAGTCCCGCGCGTGCGCTAACTTTTCCGGAGGTGCGCGACCGCATCGCCGACGCGTTGTACACCGCCAAGCGGCAGCGTGCCGTGGAGCGCTATCTCGATCACCTCCGCGCGAATGCGGTGATCGAGACGTGAAGCGCGAATTCGAAATCTACACTCAAATGGGCGTTCCGCACCCGTGTTGCGTTCCGAGCTTGCGGCGGGCGCACCAATTGCAGGAATGCCGCCGAGCCTCGGCAGAGCGGCTTCGCGCGATCGGCGGATCTCGCGAGGGCATGCTCCACATTCCCGGCGGTGCCTTTCTGATGGGAACCGACCACGCCGGTTATCCCGCCGATGGCGAGGGGCCCATCCGCGAAATCTTGCTGGATGGCTTCTTCATCGACGCGGAGCCCGTCCGCAACTGGCAGTTTCAGGAATTCGTAGACGCGACCGGCTATCGCACCGAGGCCGAAAAGTTCGGATGGTCATTCGTTTTTCGTGGCCACATCGCGCCCGAACGATTCAACGAACTGGTCGACCAGACGGTTCGCGGCCTGAGCTGGTGGTGCAAGGTGAACGGCGCGAACTGGCAGCATCCGGAAGGCCCCGATTCGTCGATTCGTGGACGCGAAGATTATCCCGTGGTCCACGTCTCCTGGAACGACGCAACGGCCTGGTGCGCCTGGGCACACAAGCGCTTGCCCACGGAAGCCGAGTGGGAGTACGCTGCTCGCGGAGGGCTGGAGCAGAAGCTCTACCCGTGGGGCGACGAGCTGACTCCGGACGGCCGTCATCTCTGCAACATCTGGCAGGGTGAGTTCCCGGACCACGATACCGGAGAGGACGGCTACACCGCGCCGGCCCCAGCCACGGCATTCCCGCCGAATGCGTATGGACTCTATGGAGTCTCCGGCAACACCTGGGAGTGGTGCGCCGATTGGTTCGACGCCGACTGGCACGTGACGGCATCGCCCTTCAACCCGCAAGGCCCGCCGCACGGTCAGGGAAGAGTGATGAAAGGCGGATCGTACCTGTGTCATCAATCCTACTGCAATCGCTATCGCGTGGCAGCGCGCACGTCCAACACCCCCGACAGCAGCACCACCAACATCGGCTTCCGATGCGTTTCCGACGAGTAGGATGTGGCGCAAAGACTCTTCTTTGCCGTCTCGACATTCCTGTCGAGACTTTTCGGAGCGTCCACCATGCTTGAGTCACAGCGTGGAAACCTGGTGACAGCGTCCACGGTCGTCGGAAGAAAGGGAGGCTCGATGATCTGCCCTCGGCAGGCGAAAGCGCCTGCCCACGCCTTTCATTGCACCTGATAGTGCGATCGTACGCGGCGCGCCGCCGCGCGACCCACGATCGCCGCGAGTTGATCCTCCGTGGCGGCCTTCACCAGTTCCGAACTGCCGAACTGCTTCAACAGCTTCTGTACCGTCAACTTCCCCACGCCTTCAATCTGATCGAGCTCGCTGGTAAGCTGCCGTGCATTGCGGCGCGACCGATGGAACGTGACTGCGAAGCGATGCGCCTCGTCGCGGATCGACTGGATCAAATGAAGAATCGGCGAGAAGCGATCGAGCACCACCGGCTCGTCTTCCTGGCCGTAAACGTAGATGATCTCCTCACGCTTGGCAATCGACGCCAGCGGCTGATCGACCACACCAATGGCCTCCAGCGCATCCGCTGCCGCATGCAATTGTCCCAGGCCGCCATCGATCAGGACCAGGCCGGGCATCGGCTGATTCTCTTCCTGCAGGCGCGAATACCGGCGTGTCACCACTTCGCGCATGCTGGCGAAATCGTCGTTGCCGATCACAGTGCGGATGATGAATTTGCGGTAGTCCGCCTTTTTCATCTTCCCGTCTTCCCACACCACCATGCTTGCCACTTTATCGGTGCCTTGAATATGCGAGATATCGAAGCACTCGATGCGCGCAGGCGCGTTCGGAAGATTCAACGAATCCTGGAGCGCCTCCTGAATCGCGCGCGACGATGGCTTGAGCACCCGGAATCGCGCGTCGAAACTGTGCTTGGCGTTGGTGCCCACCAGGTCGAGCAACGCCTTCTTCTGCCCGCGCTGCGGCGTGCGGATCTCCACCTTGCGATTCCGCTTCTCCGACAGCAGTTCCTCCAGCGCTTGGCGATCTTCGAAATCCACCGGCACATGGATCTCCGAAGGGACGTACTGTTGGTCGAGGTAAAGCTGCTGCAGCAGCGACGAGAAGAATTCGGGCTGATCGAATTCCATCTGGTCTTCCCAGAAAAACTCCCGCCGGTCGACAATCTGCCCGTTGCGCAGATGAAAGAGGTTCAGCGCCACCAGGGGCGGCTCCGCGTAGCAGGCGAAGATATCGACGTCATCGCCCTTCGCAGCCGCCATCTTCTGCCGCTCCTCAATCTCCTCGACCGTGGCCAGCAGATCGCGCAGCGACGCAGCCTCCTCGAATCGCGTGGCCTCCGAGGCCTCTTCCATGCGAGCCCGCAGTCCGCGCGCCAGGTCTGAGTGGCGGCCTTCGAGGAACAGCTTGACGTCGCGCACCGCTCCGGCGTAAATGTCGTCCGTCGTAAGGCCTTGCACGCAAGGTCCCAGGCAGCGGTGAATGTGGTACTGCAGGCACGGCTTGGGATGGAAGCGCGTGAGATCGATCTTGCACGAGGGCACCAGGAAGTGCCGGTGAATGAAATGCACCAGACGGTGCGCCAGATTGGCCGGAAAATACGGACCGTAATACGTCGCGCCATCCTTACGGAGGCGGCGCGTCACGTATACCCGCGGGTACTTTTCGCTGGTGAGCTTGATGTACGGATACGTCTTGTCGTCGCGGAGCAGGATGTTGAAGCGCGGCTTGTACTGCTTGATGAGATTATTCTCGAGCGCCAGCGCTTCTTTTTCGTTGTCGACCAGGATGTAGTCGACGTCGTGCGCCTCCGAAATCAGCGTGCCCGTCTTGACGTCCGCCAGCTTGTCTTCGGAGAAGTAGCTGCGCACGCGATTGCGCAGGATCTTGGCTTTGCCCACGTAGATAACGCGGCCGCCGGCATCCTTATATAGATACACTCCCGGCGAAAGGGGAAGCTGCGAGACCTTTTCACGGAGTTCCATTGAGGCGAGGCTGTATCTTTAATTATAGCGGTCGCATCACCACAACCATGAGTTCCCCAGAACCTCATCCTCTCGCCTACATACGGGAATGGCGCAACCGCCTGCTCGCGGGCGGATGGTGGCACTCCTTCGAATTGCCGGACGGCACTCAGATTCGCGGGGTCTCGGAACTGGACGCGCAGAAGAGACGAATCGCACAGTTTCCCATTCCGCAGGATCTCTCGGGCAAGCGCGTGCTCGACGTGGGCGCCTGGGATGGCTGGTTCAGTTTCGAAATGGAGCGCCGCGGCGCCGAGGTGGTTGCCATTGACCGCTTCGACAACCCGCGCTTTCACCGGGTCCGCGACCTGCTGGGCTCGCGCGTGGAATACCGGCAACTCGAAGTCTACGACGTAAGCCCGCGCACCGTGGGCACCTTCGACATTGTCCTGTTCATGGGCGTGTTCTACCATTTGCGGCATCCATTACTCGGATTGGAGCGGGTCTGCTCGGTCACTCGCGAATTCGCAGCGCTGGAATCGTTCGTGTTGACCGAGAAGCACGGGCTGTCGGCGGGGCAAGCATCGGGCAATCTGCTGCAGTTCTTCGAAGACGACGACTTCGGCGGCGAGGTGGACAACTGGTTCGCACCCACCGCCCCATGCCTGGCGGCCATCTGCCGCGCCGCCGGATTCGCACGCGCCGAACTGGCCAATCACCACGCGTACGGCGCCGCCATCACCTGCTATCGCGACTGGGGAAGCCTGCCTGGACCCGCCTCGTCGCCTGCGCCGCAGTTGCTCTCGGCGGTGAATCCCGACACCTACGGCATCAACTTCCAATCGACGAAGGATGAGTACGTGACCTGCCGCGTGGCTGCCCCCGATGTCCAATGGTCGCGCGATTCCGTCTTCCCCGAGATCGATGGACACGGCGTCCGGCCGATGTTCGTAGGAGAAGCGGATGGCGTGCCTTTGGTGGTCTTCAAGCTGCCGCCGGCTCTGGTCCCCGGCTGGCACGAGGTTCGCCTGCGCACCATCGGGAGCCGGACCAGCGCACCGCTCCGCATCGCAGTCGATTTCGAGGCGGAGGTGGATCGCCTGGAAATCACCGGCGCTTGTGATGGCATCACCTGGTCGGCATCGCAAGTGTCTCTGGCAAATCGCTTCCTTTCGCTGTGGGTACGGGGCCTTCCCGAAAATGCCGATATCGGCAACGTGCAGGTACGAATCGATGGCCGACGCGAGGTCGTGGATTTCGTCGGAGCGCCGGACGGGCAAGGTCTGCGTCAGGTAAATGTCCGCGTCGCCGGCTCGTCGACGGGCGTCCATCGGGTAGCGGTGGGTTTCGGCGAGGTGGAGTCCGCACCCGTCGAGATCGACGTAATCGAATAATGGCGGATCAAACGCGTCAGCGCGGCTACCAAAGTCCGCGGTTTCAGAAGTCGGCCGACGTGTCGCCAGATCGCTTGCTAACGCGCGCGGGTCGTAGCGAGCCACGACCTAAGGGAGTGTTCTTGCCTGAATACCTCGTAGAAACGATGGACTAAGCGCCGGGGCGATCCAACTCCAGACATCCCAGCGTGAAAGCAAATGGAAACCCGCCCGCCTGCCCCGTATTGTAGATTCCGTCGAAAAACACGAACAAACGGCCGGAGTTCGTTTCGTCATATCGCGCCGAAGGCTTCCATGGGCCGCTGTGCCAGCCGCAGTTCTCCGCTGTCATGATCTGCACCGGCTCGCTCCACCTCGAGATCTCGGATGCGGGCGTCTTGGCGTGACACCACCACAGCCCCGTCGTTTCGGGCGCCGGCGAATTCGCTACCCACACGCGCGAGTAGACCGCCTCGTATCCCTGCTTTCCCGGAATCACGCAGAAGTCGAAGACCTTCTCCTCCGGCGGCAAGAAGATTTTGTGAGCACTCCAATCGCTGCGCCCATCGGAACTCTCGGCGAAGCCCTGAACCAGGTAGTCCTGCTGATTCGAGCCCGCCACGTACCACATCTTCCATTTGCCATCGGCATAGATGAGATTCGGCTCGTAGACGCTGCCACGTTCCCAATCCTGATCGGCGGCGAAAACCGGTTCTGCTTGGTCCACCCACTGCCTGCCATCCCATTCCAGGTAGCTGATCGCATAGGGCCCCCAGAGATTGTCCGCGGCGCCCGCATAATAGACTCGTTCGACCCACTCACCGCGCCGCGGATCCCAGCCTCTGACGTACGAGGGGCAATGCCGGCCTCCTCCACGATGCCACGACGCGCGAGATTCGGGTTGGTCGAGGATGGCCGCGCGGGTGGAATCGTCGGGTTCCGTTGTGAAGTTCCAACCCGTCGCGGAGAGCGGCGCTCCCTCCGGCAGCGACAGGCTGAATAGATGGACTCCGGGATCGCTCGCCAGTTGTCCCGCCGCATACATCCACCACTGGCCGGCGCGCTTCGCGATGGTGGCATCCGTGATCTCCGCCAGATTGCGAATGACGCCGAATCCGTCGGCGGGATCGAAGATTTTTGTCTCGTGTCGAAAGGGCATTGACTCGATTATCGAACGCGACGGCTTGCCGAATTCCGGCATCCACCGTTTAATGGAAACATGGATCTGCAACTCGAAGGCAAGACTGCACTCGTATCCGGTTCCACCGCTGGAATCGGCCTCGCGATCGCAACTGCGCTGGCAAAGGAAGGCGTTCAAGTGATCGTGAACGGCCGCAAGCAGGCGCGCGTCGATCAGGCGATGAAGGCCAGTGGCGCGGCACACGGAATCGCGGCCGACCTCGGAACCGAGGAGGGAGCCCGAACCGTGATCACCCGCTTCCCCACTGTCGATATCCTGGTGAACAATCTCGGCATCTTCGAACCGAAACCCTTCGAGGCGATTACCGACGACGATTGGCGCCGCTTTTTCGAGATCAACGTGCTGAGCGGTGTTCGCTTGAGCCGCCACTACATCGGCGCTATGATGCAGCGGAATTGGGGCCGCATCATCTTCATCTCCAGCGAATCGGGCCTGCAGATTCCGGTGGAAATGATTCACTACGGCATGACGAAAACGGCCCAACTTGCCGTTTCCCGTGGGCTCGCAGAGACCACAGCGGGAACGGCCGTGACCGTAAATGCGGTACTACCCGGTCCCACCAAATCCGAAGGCGTCATCGACTTTGTAGACCGGCTGGCTGCGGAGAAAAAGGTCGGCACCCAGGAACTGGAGCGCGAGTTCTTCCGGACAGCCCGTCCCAGTTCCATCATTCAACGATTTGCGACACCGGAGGAAGTCGCGTCCGTTGTGACGTTCGTATGCAGTCCCCTGGCAGCAGCGATTAACGGCGCTTCCGTGCGCGCTGAAGGCGGCGTAATCCGCTCCATCGCGTAACTCGTGGCGCAAAGACTCTTCTTTGCAGTGTCGAGACTCATCTCGACACTTTGGATCAGTCTGAGGGATCTCGTAAGAACCCGGAATGTGGTTTTAGATATTCTGACGGGGCGGACCTGGTCGACACCCGAAAAGCGTCGAGATGAGTCTCGACGCGGCAAACAGGGTGTTTGCGCCACGTCACTTCGCGAAATGTGCGTCGTACCAGGCGATGCTGCGATCCATCGCATCCACCACGTGCTTCGTCTCGCGCAGCCCGTGACCTTCGCGGGGGTACCGCAGCATCACCGTCTCCACGCCGCAATCCTTCAGCGCGATGTAGAACTGCTCCGCCTCCACAATCGGCACGTCGTTGTCATTCTCGCCGTGAATGAACAGCACCGGCGTCTTTACCTGATTCGCGTAGCGGATCGCCGACCGCTCCCACAGCTTGTCGATGATCCCGTTCTTGTGCGGGAAGTCTCCGTACTCCACAGCCAGATAGTCGTGATAGTAGGAGACGTAATTCTCCGTCACCAGATTCGAGATGCCCGCTGTCGGAATCGCCGCCTTGAAGCGAGGCGTCCTGGTGATAATCCAGTTCGCGAGTTGCCCGCCATAACTGCCGCCCTCGAGACCCATCCGCAAGCCGTCGAGCCACGGATACCTGGCCAGAGCCGCGTCCACTCCCGCTATTACGTCCTCCGCCTCTTTCCCGTTCTGATCGCCGAAAATCGCGTCGGCGAGTTTCTGCCCATATCCGGTCGACCCGCGATAGTTCACCATCAGGCTGGCATACCCGTGCGCGGCATACACCTGCGCCTTGGCGTTGAACTGCGGACCCTGCTCGCCGTGAGGCCCACCGTGCATCATCACGATCAGCGGATGCTTCCCCGTGGTGTCGGCGGGCTTCGTCAGGAACGCTTCAATTTCCAATCCATCGACGCTCTTGAAGCGGAACGACTCTACGTCCGTGACCTTCTTCCCGGCCATCACGTCCCGATTCAGTGACGTCAACGCACCCGCCGCACCGTTGCCGCGCTTCAGATACACCTCGCCGGGGCTTGACTTGGTGGTGACCGTGCACGCCAGCGCGTCTTTCGCGAGGGACCACGATCCTACGGCTCCATCCAGATCGATCTTCTGCGGCTGTCCGCCGCCCACCGGCATGCGGTACAGATGTGCCGTGCCGCGCTCCTGCACCGTGAAGTAAAGCGACTTCCCATCGGGCGACCAGCGCGGTGCGCCCTGCCGATTGTCGATGCCAGAATCCACTTCGTGCCGGTGCGACCCGTCCGCACCCATCACCCAGACGTGCGTGTCTTCCATGGTCGTCTCCGACGAGGTCAGCGTCCGCCGCGTCCCCTGGAACGCAATCTCTTTTCCATCCGGCGACCAGACCGGGCGGTACTCCGCGTTCTTGGTATCGGTAATGCGCCGCACCGCGCCCGTGCCGGCATTCGCGGCGAAGATGTCGTAGTTGAAGATGCGGTCCGAATCAGCCTCGTGATTGGATACGAAGAGAATCTCGCCGCCGTCCGGCGACCAGTCGATGGAGTGCTCGTAATAGCTGCCCGATGTGAGTTGCCGCACTGCTTTCGTCGCTACGTCGACGATGAAGATGTGCAGACGCCGGTTGTCATTGAATCGAGTCATCCCTTCCGAGGCAGTGGGCTTATACAAGTACCGTGTGATCACCATCGGATCGCCATTCGCGTCTGCCTCAGGGCCTGGACTCGCTGAGATGAAGGCGATCGATTTCGAATCCGGCGACCACGTCAGACGATCACCCGAACTCGGTAGCGGATGATTCGTCCCGCCGACCGGCGCCAGCAATACCGCACCGCTCCCATCCGGCTTCGCGATCGTCACCCCACCGCCCGCCTCGTAGGCGATCCACTGGCCGTCGGGCGACCATCGCGGCGACGATGCGCGTCCGAGTTGGATCGACTGGCGTGTGTCCAGGTTCATGATCCATGTCTGCGAGTATGGACGTCCCGGCTGGTCGTTGTTCACGACGGCATAAGCGATTCGCGACCCATCGGGCGACAGTTGAACTTCCCCCGCGGAGCGCAGCTTATAAAGGTCAGCGCTCGTCCAGGTCTGGGCCCGGAGGGGGGCGAGAAACGAGATCGCGGCGAACACGAGATAGAGTTTCACACCGCCATTATGAACGCTAAGCAAGGACATGCGCTGTTCCAGCGCCCGAAAATCGTAGAATTATTCGACATTGGAATTTTGGACGCCAATGTTAGACTTTCACCAAGAGGGGACTGTGACTGGGAATCTGGGACATTGTGTGCCGGTACTGTGTATCGGCGTGATTTCACTGCTGGGCATCTCCAATCTGCGTGCGGGCGATACCGACGAACCGCGCGTCGCCATCGAACCGCGAGTTCACACGCTTCACAGCGATATCCGCGTGGACTCCAACCTGGTGCTGCTGCCGGTGAACGTCACCGACCCCAAGAATCGGCTGGTCACAGGACTTGCCGCGGGAGAGTTCCGCATCTTCGACGGGCAGAATGAGCAGACCGTGCTGCGGCTTTCGAACGACGATGCGCCGATCTCCATCGGCATCGTCTTCGATGCCAGCGGCAGCATGGCCAGCAAGCTGGGTAAGGCACGCGAGGCAGTGGCGGAGTTTCTAAAAAGCGCCAATCCCAATGACGAATTCTTCCTGGTGAACTTTCAGGACAAAGCGGAACTTGCGGTCCCCTTCACGCAATCGCCTGGCGACATCCAGAACAAGCTCGCCTTCACCGGCTCGCACGGTAAAACGGCGCTGGTGGATGCCGTCTACCTGGCACTTCACTATATGCAGCACGCCGGGAACCCGCGGCGCGCCTTGTTGGTGATCTCCGATGGCGGCGAGAACGACAGCCGCTACACCCAGGCCGACCTTCGGAAGACGTTACGCGAGAGTAATGTGTGGATGTACGCGATCGGAATCTACGCTCCAGGCGCGGCGGTGCTGCCCGAGGAGGAGCGCGGCGGCCCGAAGTTGCTCGAAGAGATGACGGAGCAGACCGGCGGCCGCCACCTGGCGATTCAGAGCGCCAGTGAACTGCCGGGAGCAGCTTCCCAGGTTGGACTGGAACTGCGCAATCAGTACGTCCTGGCCTACAGCCCCAGTAATGTGGAACGCGACGGCAAGTATCACCGGGTCCAGGTGAAACTGGTGGGGCGCCGCAATCTGCATCTCTCCTGGCGTCCCGGCTACTGGGCGCCCGGGCCATAGTCCGCTTGCTTACGCGCGCGGCTCGTCACATCGCTTGCTCACGCGCGCGGCTCGCAAGCGCACGTATCGCGCGAACGTGTTTGGGTAGCTTACGAGCCGCGACCGTGAGGGAGCGTTGCCAGCACGCCGCTAAAAGCAGTCAAGATCGCTTGCGGACGCGCGCGGCTCGCAGGGGACTCGGGCCTTAACAAATCTTGACAAAGTTCGCCCCGTCGAAACTGCAAGTCGTGGCGTCTTTCACTACAGAGGGACCGGACGCGAGACGAGAGAGCCGCTTGCTCGATCCGGTTGATTTGCGCGGAATAGCGTCCACGGCGCAGGTGACTGTGATCCCGTCCGTCCCTCGCGCTTTCGAAAATCGCCTTCCCTTACAACGGCGGGCCGTGCTCTTCAGCGGATCTGGCCCGCCGCTCTTTCCCCTCTCACCGTTCGCGTGCGCCAATTAGCGGAAAATGCCGGTGTGTCCCAAGGAGTATCTTCCGGGCTGCGGATACACACACAATCCGTGAGGACCATGACCGACGGGGATGCGAGCGAGCAGCGTGCCGTTGTCCGTATCGATCGCATAGACCTCGGAATTGTACCGCCCTGCCAACCACAGCACTTTGCCATCGGCGGAGACGCCGCCCATATCCGGACTCGCCGGCGGCCCGGGAATCTGCCACTTGGTGTGGACCTTACGAGTCGCGAGATCGATCAGCGAAATGCTGCCCTCACCGCGATTCGATACGTACAGCCACTTGGAATCGCGGCTCACGTACAGGCCATGCGCGCCCTTGCCTGTGGGAATGAAGCCGATCTGTTTGAAGGCTTCGCCATCGATCAAATGCACGCCATCCGCATGCATGTCGGCGACGTAATAGACCGTGCCATCGGGCGATAGTTTGACGTCCTGAGGCATCCCGCCGGGATGAATCGGCAGCTTGGCGATCAGCTTCTGCTTCTCGACATCCACCTTGATCACCGCGCCGGCAAACTCGCAGCTGGCGATCAGATAGCGGCCATTGGGGGAGAAGTCCATGTGATCCACGCCCTTGCACGGCACATAGACCGCATTGACCAGCTTCATGGTGGCGGCATCGAAGAATTCCAGACGCATGCGCTGCTCCGCCACTACGATGGCGAATTTGCCGTCGGGCGTGTAGTACATGTTGTAAGGATCCGGTACAGGAATGGTCTTCCCTTTCTTGCCGGTCTTGGGATCGATCTTGGTGAGGCTGTTGCCCTTGTCGTTGAGCACCCAAAGCGTCTTCATGTCCCACGACGGCGTGACGTGCTGCGGTTGCCGCCCCACCGGAAAGTGGTCGACCACCTTCATGGTGGCGGGGTCGATCACGTCTACGGTATGGCTCTCGGTATTGGGAACATAGATACGCGGAACGAAATCACGCACCGCGGGGCTAAGCATATTGGGGTGATCGGCCGCATAGATATCGTGGGGATCGGTCAGGGGCGGCATTCCCGGAAGCGGATTCTCGGCGGCCTTCTCCGAAGTGATGGATGAGGGAGTGCCCGCGTCACCGGCAGCGGGTGGCGGAACTGGCGTCGGCGGCGCCGCTTTTGCCGAGCTGGCGGTACTGCTCCTATCGGCAGACGCGACGGTCTTCGACTGGCAGTTCGTCAAGAGGGTTAGCAGAACGGAAAAACAAAGAAGTGCGCAAGCAGGACGCATAAGGGTTCCTTACATTCCTGGGGGAAGTTGTTTTTATTCTCGCAGATTCGGCCGCGCATCGCCAACGTTCACGCCAAGAAAAACGCATCCCTATATGACAGTTTTCCTGTATTATGAAGGGCATCTCAAAACCATGGGGTGTTCATGAAAACGCGCTTTGCTTCCGCCGTTTTTTTTCTTTCCGCGTTAGCCTTCCCCGCTGGCGCCCAAATTGCAACGACAACCTCTCTCGTCGGCACAGTAACCGACGCCAGCGGTAAGACTGTTCCCGGCGCTAAAGTTACCGCCGTGAACAGCGGTACCCACGACGCCTATACCGCCATCACCTCGGAACAGGGTTACTACAATCTCCAATTCGTCGCAGTGGGCGACTACAACATCCAAGTCGAGCATCCCGGGTTTGAGATCACGAGGGTGACTCGCGTCCACGTCGACATCAACCAGGTAGTCCGCAACGATGTCACTTTGAAGATCGGCAACGTCGTGGAATCGGTCACCGTGCAGGCAACCGCCAGCGCCATCAAAACCGACGACGCCACCGTCTCGGAAGTCATCAGCAACGTCGCCGATTTGCCTCTGAGCGGGCAGGCCGGCCGCGACCCTATGGCAATCGCAATCACTACGCCTGGCGTTCTGCAAGGAACCAAGTCAGCCGCTACCGGAACTCCGCCGGGCGAGGACTTCAACGGCGCCGGTACTCGCGAAATCCAGAACAGCATGTCGCTCGACGGCATCAGCATCATGAATAACCTGATTACCACCACGCCCACCCGGCCCATGGTGGAATCGGTGCAGGAGGTTGAGGTCCAGACTGGAACTTACTCTGCACAATATGGGGCATACCTGGGTGTGCACATTAATATGGTGACCAAGTCGGGCACCAACCAGGTACATGGAGCGCTGGTGGAGTTCTTCCGCAACCAGGTGCTGGACGCGCGCAACTTCTTTACCTTGCCGACACCGGCGAATCCCACCGCCGCCAAGCCACCGCTGCGGCAGAACCAGTTCGGCTTCGAACTCGACGGGCCGGTCTACATCCCCAAACTTTACAACGGCAAAGACAAGACCTTCTTCATGGCATCTTATGAAGGCTATCGCCTGGTGCAGCAGGCGACCTCGCTGTCCACGTCGATGCCGGCGGCGTTCTTCACCGGGGATTTCTCTGCGGTCCCGGCGGGCAGTATTACCGGCGGCGCGATCAAGGATCCGTTGAACGGCAACACGCCGTTTGCGGGCAACATCATTCCCGCTTCGCGCATTTCGCCGATCGTGCTGAAGCTGCAGCAATATTATCCTGGGACGAACTTGCCGGGCCTTGCGAGTAACTACTCCGTCCCGGTGCCTACCACTATCACTACAAACCAGACGGTGGACCGCATCGACCAGAACATCGGAGACCGCATCCGGCTGTATGCGCGCGCACATTATCAGAGCGAGTCGGTATTCGCGGGAAGCGCAATTCCAATCAACGCCAGCACCGTACCGGTCACCACTACCAACTACACGCTGGGGTACACGCATACGCTGACGCCGAACCTGGTGAACGATTTTCGCGTGGGCCGCTTCTTTCTGAACACAGCGACCCTCAACCCCTTCGCCAGCGCCAACCAGACGAGCGTCGGCACCAGTCTGGGAATCGCTGGCTTTAACGGCGACTCAGCGTACAACAATCCCGGCATCCCCGACTTCAACATTACGGGATTCAACGGCCTTAACAACGCCAGCAGCAACTGGTATCAGAACGACAGCACGGTACAAGTGTCGGAGCAGATCAGTTGGAGCCACGGCTCGCACAACTTCATGGCGGGCGCCGAGTTTCGCAGGCTGGCAACCGGGCGCGCCGCAGTCAACAGCGCGCGCGGCACCTTCACGTTCAACGGGACGCTCACCGGATACGCGCCCGCGGACTTCATTCTCGGGGTGCCGCAGTCATTTGCTACGCCCGGACCAGAAGTACGAGGCCGAGTGGCGGAATGGCGCGACGGCTTCTTCTTCCTCGACAAGTGGCAAGTATCGCGCAAGCTCACTTTGAACTACGGAATCCGCTACGAACTGCCGACGGTGGCCTACACCATCAACGGCATCGCCACGGAACTGAATCCGACTCAGACCGCTCTGGTGGGAGGTACTCCGGGCTACCACTTCACCGCGCCCAACCATAAAGATTGGGCGCCACGTCTGGGCCTTGCGTATCGATTCAACGAGAAGACCGTATTCCGGGCCGGCGGCGGCATCTACTACAATCCCAATCAGACCAACAGCTACACCTTCCTGAACACGAATCCGCCCTACACCACGATCCTGACCTGCACCTATTCCTCCTCGTCCGGGCTCACCGTGCCGACCTTAACCAACCCATTCTCGGCGGGAGTTTGCCCGTCGGCGCCTACGGCAGGCACCATCGTCACGGATCCCTATCATCAGCCGACCGCGCGCATGAACCAGTGGAGCGCCGGACTGGAGCGCCAGGTTTGGAACGGCGGCGGCTTCGAGTTGCAATACCTCGGGTCGCACTCGTATCACCTGGACCGCAGTTACTACAACAACACGCCTCTGCTGCCGGGTCCCGGCGCGGTCAACAGCCGCCGCCCGAATCCGCTGTTCGGCGTGATCCGCACCATCAACACCGACGAGATCGCGAACTACGAGAGCCTGAGCCTGATCTACCGCCAACGCCTGGCGCGCGGACTCCAAGTGCTCGCCAGCTACACCTGGTCGCATACCCTGGACGTCTCGACCGATTCCAACGGCGGCGGCGCGCCGATGGATCCGTACCTGTGGAAGCTCGACTACGGCAATTCCAACTGGGACGTCCGTCATCGCTTTGTGGGCACTTTCGTTTACGACATACCGTTCTTCGCGGTATCCAATCCGGTGCTGAAGGGCATCTTCACCAAGTGGCAGGGCAACGGAATCATCACCCTTCAAACCGGCTTCCCGTTCAACGTCTCCACCGGGACGGACACGGCGAATACCGGCGCCGGCGGCACGTACCGGCCGGACTGGGTGCATCAGCCAAGCGACAACTGCGGACGCGGGCACCTGGTGGGATGTATCGATGCGACAGCTTTCACGGTGCAGGATCTCTACCCGATCGTGCCGACGAACTTCGCGTATGGTAGCGCCGGCCGCAATCTGTTACACGGCCCAGGCGCGGAGACTTTCAATCTCTCCTTGTTCAAGAATTTTCCGATCAAGGAGCGGTTGAAATTCCAATTCCGCGTCGAGACGTTCGCCCTTTTCAATCACACCAACTTCAATAATCCCGCGGCGACATTGGGCACCTCGTCGTTCGGGAATATTACGAGCGCGAGTGGGAATCGGAATATTCAATTGGGGGCAAAGTTGCAGTTCTGAAGACCTCGCGGCCGGACACCCACGTCGAGATCATCTCGACGTGGGATGTCCGCTCGTCGAAGCGAAACTGCACGAAATCGGCGCGCTCTCCAGACTCTAATCCGCGCATTCGGCCAGCGATTGCAGCTGCGCGCGCGGCATTCGTAGTCGCCATGCGAACCGCATCCTTTAGCGAGATCCCAGCCAACCTCACCACGTTCCCGATCGCGCGATCCATGCGCAGCGCACTGCCCGCCAGGCGATCCTGACCTGCCAGCACCACACGCCCGTCCGCCGTATGATCGACTTCCTGTTCACCGAGCCGGTAGCGCCCGGGCGCGGAGCCGGCAGGAGCGACCGCATCCGTCACCAGCACCGATCGCTCGATGCCCTTCGCCCGCAGCGCCACCTTGACGAAGCTGGCGTCCAGATGGATGCCATCGACGATGAAGTCGGCCATGAGGCGGTCGTCTGCGAGCTGATCCCAGATGTAATTAGGATGGCGCCGCAGTACGAAATGAGCTCCGTTTCCGAGGTGCGTGGAGAGCGTCGCGCCCGCGCCGACGGCATCGGCGATTTGTCCGGCACTCGCCTGCGTATGACCGATTGCCACGACTGCGCCGGCCGCCGCCACCTTCTCGATAAAGGCAGGCGCTCCCGGCCATTCCGGCGAAAGCGTCACGATGCGAACACGATGCTGAGTGGCATCCTGCCATCGCTGAAACTCGTCGAAGTCCGGCGGCCGCACCCACCGCCTTGGATGGGCGCCTCGAGGGCCGTCCTCCCCACTGATATAGGGGCCTTCGACGTGGAGCCCTTCGATCGAATCACCTTCCGGCAGCGAGTCTTTGGCCTGCGCGAGGTTTCGCAGCGCGCCTTCCATATCCTCCGGGGAGCCCGTGATCACGGTCGGATAAAAGCGCGTCACACCGGTGCGATAAAGCACATGGATGGAGCGCGCGATCTCCGCGTGCGAAGTTCCCGGATGATTGTAATCGACTCCCGCGAACCCATTTACCTGAAGATCGATCCAGCCGGGTGCGATGTATTCATCCTTCTGCGTGGCCGCAATTGCCACCGACGAAATCGAATCGGTGAACGCAATTTCGATGGTGTTTCCGGCCAGAAGGCCCCGGCCCGTGATCTTCATCCAACACATCCCGAACGCGATGTTTTATTCACAACTTTGCCACACGCGTTGGATCGTAAGTGCAAGCACCCATTGCGCCAGAAACTTGTTGAAAAGGAGTACGGGAATCGCAGATCGGTGTGGATTTCGCGCGCTGCTCGCGCTAAAAAGAGAGAGTCCATCAAATGGCTGCGCAGCCGGGGTGGCAAATCTCGGGGGAGGTAGTCATCCGGCTGCGTAGACCTCATCGAAGCAAAACTGCCGCGCTATACCTGCGCGGTCTGGCGCGCATGAACCGGCGAAAGCCAGCCGTGCGTATCGGGCCGCGTGCCGTTGATGATCCCGAAGAACTCCTTCTGCAACTGCTCGGCGATCGGACCGCGTCGTCCCTTACCGATCGTGATGCGATCGATCGACCGGATCGGGGTGATCTCCGCGGCCGTCCCCGAGAAGAAGACTTCGTCGGCGATATACAGCATCTCGCGCGGAACGATCGTCTCCACCACTGGAATGTCGAGTTCGCGCGCCAGGGTCAGGATGCTATCTCGCGTGATTCCGGGCAGAACTGAAGCACCCAGAGGCGGCGTATGGATTTTGCCATCGCGGACCAGAAAGATATTTTCGCCCGAGCCCTCACTCACGTGGCCGGCGGAATCGAGCGCGATGCCTTCACTGTACCCGTTCGTCAACGCCTCCATCTTGATCAACTGCGAGTTCATGTAATTGGCGCCGGCTTTGGCGAGTGCCGGGAGGGTATTGGGCGCCATGCGCGTCCAACTGGAGACGCACACGTCCACCCCCTCCGCGAGCGCTTCTTCGCCGAGATACTTGCCCCAGCTCCAGCAGGCGATGTAGACCTCAATAGGATTCTTTAACGGATTGACCCCGATCTCTCCGTAGCCGCGGAAAGCGATCGGGCGGATGTAGCAGGCATCCATATGGTTGACGCGTACCAGTTCCAGCATGGCGTCGGCAAGCTCCTGGGAGGAGTAGCCTAGGTTCTCAATGCGGTAAATCCGAGCGGAATCTACCATGCGGCGAACGTGTTCGCGAAGGCGGAAGATCGCCGGGCCCGCGGGTGTGGCGTAGCATCGGATTCCCTCAAATACCGAGCTGCCATAACTCACCACGTGGGAGAGAACGTGAATGGTCGCTTCTTCCCATCGGATGAAGCGGCCGTTGTGCCAGATTTTTTCGGTGGGCGTCAACATGCGTCAATTATAACGGACCACGAGAAGCAGGGGTTGAGGATCAGGATTGGGGAAGCAAGAGGCAAAGGGGCCAGGGAGTCGAGCCCTGCTCGCCGACAGTACACCAGTACCCCACATCCGGACCTATCCAAGGTTGATCTGCCCGCTCTCTTTACCCTGTGGTAAGTTAGAAACTAATTACGGGGACTGGGAGTCTAATTTGTATGCGCTACTGGGCGTATTTCGCGGCCAAGTTCGTGATTGCCGGGGCGACACTCTACGGATTACTGCTGGCAGTCAGCCGGCTGGTTCCAACCCACCCAAGCCGCTTCGCCTACATCCCTCCGCGTTTCGGGTACGATCTGGGGTATACCCTCGCCGTTTTGGGATGGTTCCTGGTTTCTTCCGCTGCCTGCTACGTCATCATCTGGGATCAGCGCTATCGCTGCCGCGTCTGCCTGCGCCGGCTCCGCATGCCAGTTGAGACGGGGTCGTGGAGTTCCATGCTGCAGCTCGGACTTCCGAAAATCGAATACATCTGCCCGTACGGTCACGGCACGTTAAAGGAGGATGAATTTCAGATTTCGGGAACGAACGCCGAGTGGACCCCGCATTCCGACGATATCTGGGAGGAACTTTGCGCGGCCAGTAAGGATCCCGGCGAGCCGTCGTGAACCGTGTCCCGCGGTGGCGTCTGGCTGCTGGCTTTCTGATTCTGGCGACTCTTCTCTTCTTTCTGGCGATCTTTGCTCCGTATTATCTGCGTAACTTCGAGCTTCAGAGTTTCGTGTCAGATGTGACACAGCGTGCCGAAAACCAGACGAAGTCCGACGATCAATTGCGGACCGCCGTCACGGAAAAGGCACGTGAACTGGAACTTCCCATCTCGGAAGACGAAGTGCATGTAACCCATGGGCAGGCCGGAATGCGTATCGATATACGGTACTTTGTGAAGGTCGACCTTCCCGGGTACACCGTGAATCTCCACTTCTACCCTGGCGCTGGCAGCCGTTAGGCACTTCAGCCGCACGCTCGTTTGTACCCGACGATGGGGGAACCTCGTCTCACTATGAGAGAATTAAATGTAGTGCCACGAACAGTCGCCAAGCCTAAACGGGAGATGAAGGTCCGGGTCCCCACCAACAACGGCGTGGTGCGATTCCTGCTTGGGCGCGGCGGCCGGATGATGATCCTGGCGATGGCGCTGGTGATCATCCTCGGGGTTGGCGTTTTTACATATTTCTACTATGTATACGCCCGGGTGATCGACGAAAAGTTGCGCGCCGGCCCATTTGCCAATACTGCTAAGCTGTTGGCGGCACCCGAAGCGGTTTCGGTGGGGGATACCATCACCCCGAACGAGATTGCCGCCGAATTGCACCGCAGCGGGTATAACGAGTCGCGGTCGAACCCCATCGGCTCCTACCAGATGCAGCCGAATTCGATCTCTGTCTTCCCGGGCAAGGAATCCTACTTCGAGCAGGAGCCCGGAGTCATCAAATTCTCCAGCGGCAAAATCTCGCAGATCATCTCGCTCCAGGACAACACCCCACGCACGCAGTACCAGCTCGAACCGCAGCTCATCACCAACCTGAGCGGTCCGAGCCGCGAAAAGCGCCGCATGGTGAAATTCCGCGACATCCCCGAGGTCCTGGTTCAGGCGCTCACCTCAGCCGAGGATAAGCGGTTCTTCCAACATGGGGGGTTCGACCCCTTCCGCATCATCAAGTCGTTCTATGTCGATCTGAAAGAAGGACGTAACGCGCAGGGCGCTTCCACGCTGAGCATGCAGCTGGCGCGCATGTTCTTCCTGACTACGGACAAGCGTTGGAAACGCAAGCTCGCCGAAGTGATGATCACTTTGCAGCTCGAGCAGAAGCTGTCCAAGGAAGAGATCTTCGAAGACTACGCCAACCAGATCGACCTGGGATGGCGCGGGACCTACAATATTCGCGGTTTCGGACAGGCGGCGGAAGCCTATCTGGGAAAAGATCTCAGCCAGATCAATTTGCCGGAAGCCGCCGAACTCGCGGGCATTCCTCGATCGCCTGCCAATTTCGACCCGTTCCGCCATCCCGACCGCCTCCGCGAACGGCGGAACATCGTCCTCGGCTTGATGCGCACCAACGCCTATATCTCCGATCGCGATTACGCGCTTGCCATTGAGGCGCCCCTCACCGTGGCCAAGGGCGGAGCGCAGTCGATTGAGGCGCCTTACTTTGTCGACATGATCAACGAGATGCTGCAGGACAAGTTCCGCGAAGAGAACTTCCAAGCGAATGCGTTTCGTATCTACACCACGCTCGACATGCGTTTGCAGCGTTCGGCAGCCGAAGCGGTGCGCCTTGGTATGCAGAACGTGGATGAGCAGATCCGCAAGCAGAAGCGATTCAAGGGCCAGACTCCGCCCGATCCGCAGGTGGCCTTGATTGCAGTCGACCCCAAGACCGGAGCGGTGAAGGCGTTGGTGGGCGGCCGCAGTTACGGCATGAGCCAACTGAACCACATCCTGGCGCATCGCCAACCGGGATCGATCTTCAAGCCCTTCGTCTACGCAGCCGCCATGGAGACCGGCGTCAACGGCAGCGCCCACATCCTGACTCCCAGCACCATCGTGCAGGATGAGCCTACCACCTTCTGGTTCGATAACGGCCGCGCCTATGAGCCGGGCGATTTCGAAAAGAGCTACCGCGGCGACGTCACTCTGCGCGAAGCGCTGGCGCATTCGCTGAACATCCCGGCCGTCAAGGTGGCGGAGATGGTGGGTTATAACCGAGTGGTGGAGATGGCCCTTCGGGCGGGCATGAACAATGGGATTCGTCCAACTCCCGCGGTGGCCCTGGGGTCCTACGACATCACCCCGCTCGAAGCGGTCGGCGCTTATACGATGTTTGCCAATCAAGGCACTCTCGTGCGGCCGTTTTTTATCTCGATGGTACGTTCGCAGGACGGCAAGGTCCCGTATAAAGACAAGGCGGAAACCAAACGCGCGCTCGATCCGCGTGTGGCGTACCTGATGACGAGCCTGATGCAGGAGGTTCTGCGCACGGGTACTGCCGGCGGTGCTCGCGCCCACTACGGCTTCAACGTTCCGGCCGCGGGCAAAACGGGCACTTCGCGCGATGGCTGGTTTGCGGGATACACTTCGGAGCTACTCTGCGTAGTATGGGTGGGATTTGACGACAATCGGGATCTCGAGATCGAAGGCGCCAAGTCGGCTGCTCCGATCTGGATGGAGTTCATGAAGCGCGCCCTCGATTACCGCGAGTATCGCGACACCAGACCCTTCATCCCTCCCGACGGAATTACTTCGATCGAGATCGATCCTCTCTCCGGAATGCCGGCCACTCCGGCCTGCCCCACCACGCGGCGTGAAGAATACATCGCCGGCACCGAACCAGTGGGATCCTGCCCGCTCCATGGTTCGGGCCGGCCAGGAACCGTCATCACCGGATGGGACACGCCTTCGGAAAAGCCGGTATCGCAACAGCAACCAACCCGCGATACCTCGCTGCGCATCAGCGGGAGTTCGGGCGACGGCACCGTCTCCAGCGGCAATGCCTCTGGGCGTCGTGCGCGCCAGGAACCGGACCCGGGCGGAACGCAGCAGCCTGACAATGGGGACAGCAACGACCCGCAGAAGAAGGGCCTGCTGAACCGCCTGAAGAGGATTTTCGGCGGCCAGAAGAAGGACCAAAAATAGAGCGGCGCGTCAACGTTTCGTTCGCCAAACCGGTATAAAGTAAGGAACGGCATGGCGGAACGCTCCTTCAAACGCGAGGTCCAGAAATTGCGTCTCGGTGCCGGCGAACCGTTCCACGGCGAAGGCATCCTCGCGGTCACCAAGGCGCTCCTCGAATCCGGTGTTTCGTACGTCGCCGGATATCAGGGCGCGCCCATCTCCCACTTGATGGACGTCCTCACCGACGCCAACGACATCCTCGAGGAATTAGGCGTCCACTTCGAGCACAGCGCCTCCGAAGCCACCGCCGCGGCCACTTTGGCCGCTTCAGTGCACTACCCCTTGCGCGGCGCCGTGACTTTTAAGTCCACCGTGGGAACCAACGTCGCCTCCGACGCACTGGCCAACCTCGCGTCGGGAGGCGTGACCGGCGGCGCCCTCATTATCGTGGGAGAGGACTACGGCGAAGGCTCCAGCATCATGCAAGAGCGGTCGCATGCTTTCGCGATGAAGTCGCAGATCTGGCTGCTCGATCCGCGACCCAACCTCCCGTCGATCGTGCGCGCCGTGGAGCATGGATTCGCGCTCTCCGAGGCCAGCCACACTCCCGTCATCCTCGAACTGCGTATTCGCGCCTGTCACGTGCATGGACGCTTCGTCGCCCGCGACAATGTGCGTCCCACGTTCACGCTGAAGGACGCAATGGAGCATCCCGTGCGAGACGTAAGCCGCATCGTGCTGCCGCCCTCCAGCTACCTGCACGAACGCGAGAAGATCGAGAAGCGATGGCCAGCCGCGCAGTCGTACATTCGCGATCATGCTCTAAACGAGTTCTTCTCTCCCGACGCGGAGGACTTCGGCATCATCCTGCAAGGCGGCATGTACAACACCACCATTCGCGCGCTGGAACTGCTCGGACTCTCCGATGCCTTCGGGAATACCAAAGTCCCGCTGTACGTTCTGAACGTGACCTACCCGCTGGTGGATGACGAGATCCAACGCTTCTGCGCCACAAAGCGCGGCGTACTGCTGATCGAGGAGGGGCAGCCCGACTTCCTGGAACAGAATCTGCACAGCATCCTCCGCAAGGCCGGACTCCGCACCAAAGTACATGGCAAGGACCTCCTGCCAATGGCCGGCGAGTACACGGCCGCAGTGGTGACTCGCGGCGTGCTCGAGTTCGTCGAACTGTACGCACCGCGCTTCATTCAGCGCGATCGGCTGCCCTCCGTGGTGCGCCCCCAGCCACGCCCGGCCGCAATGGAGGCTCTCGACCGCCAGGTGCATCCACGTCCGCCATCGTTCTGCACCGGATGCCCCGAGCGGCCCATCTTCACCGCGTTGAAACTCGTGGAGCGGGAACTCGGATCGCACCATGTCAGTTGCGACATCGGCTGTCACCTGTTCTCGATTCTTCCGCCATTCAATATCGGCGCCACCACCATGGGGTACGGCCTCGGATGGGCCGGCGCCGCAGCGTTCAACACTCGCGAGACCGATCGCCGCACCATCAGCATCATGGGCGATGGCGGCTTCTGGCACAACGGACTGACCAGCGGAGTGGGCAACGCGGTATTCAATCAGACCGACAGCCTGCTGGTGGTGGTAGACAACAGTTACACCGCGGCCACGGGAGGGCAAGACATCCCGTCCTCGCAAGCCGAGAATCCGATTCGCACGACACGTCTTTCGATTGCGGGCGCGGTCCGCGGCGTGGGAGTGAAATGGGTGCGCACCATCGCCCGCACTTACGACGTCGCCGGCATGCGCGATGTGCTTCGCGAAGCACTCACCACCAGGGAGAAAGGTCCCAAGGTGCTGGTGGCGCAGAGCGAGTGCATGCTGAACCGGCAGCGGCGGTTGGAGCCGCAGGCTCGCAAGGCCGCGAGCGAAGGGCAACGTGTGGTGCGCCAGAAATTCGGCGTCGACGAGGACACCTGCACCGGCGACCACTCCTGCATCCGGCTCTCCGGCTGCCCATCGCTGACCATCCGGCCGAATCCCGATCCGTTGCGGCCCGATCCCGTCGCCACCGTGATCGATAGTTGCGTTGGCTGTGGTCTCTGCGGCGAGGTGGCACACGCGGCAGTACTCTGTCCGTCGTTTTACCGCGCCGATATCGTCACCAATCCGAGCGCGTGGGAACGATTTGTGGCGCGCGTCCGCCTCGCCTTCATCGGATTTCTCCAGCGCCGCATGGCGCGAACCTGATCGACATGCCGCCGCGCGCCATCACGATTGCGATCCTGGCCATGGGAGGTGAGGGCGGCGGTGTCCTCGCCGATTGGATCGTCGACCTGGCTGAGCACGGCGGTTACTATGCGCAGACCACCTCGGTGCCGGGGGTTGCGCAGCGAACCGGCTCCACGATCTATTACATCGAACTGTTCCCGGAAGCGGCCGTCCGCGCGGCCGGGAAAGATCCAGTGCTGGCGCTGATGCCGGTACCCGGCGAAGTCGACATCGTGGTGGCGTCGGAACTGATGGAGGCCGGTCGCGCCGTACAACGCAATCTGGTGACGCCCGATCGGACGACGCTGATTGCCTCCACGCATCGCGTCTATTCGATGACGGAGCGGACTGCGATCGGTGATGGCAGGGTGGACGCCGAGTCGCTATTGGAAGGCATACGCGCCGCGGCTAAGCGATTGGTCGCCGCCGATTTCGCCGAGATCGCGCGCGACTGCGGCAGCGTGATCAGTGCCGCACTCTTCGGTGCGCTCGCTGCGACGGAAGCGTTGCCCTTTCCCCGCGAGCGGTTCCAAGATGCGATTCGACGAGGGGGAGTAGGCGTCGACGCGAGCCTCCGCGCTTTCGAACGCAGTGGAGAGGTTCGCGCGCGCGACCTTCCAGTTCCAGACCCTGACGTCATCCGGTCCGCCGTCGAGCGCCTCGCCGATTATCAGGACAAGCGTTACGCCGAGGAGTATCTGGAACTCCTGCAGCCCATCCGCACGGCCGACCGTGACGGGACGCTATTGCGTGAGACCGCCCGGTATCTGGCGCTCTGGATGTCCTACGAGGACGCAATTCGCGTGGCCGATTTGAAGGTCCGCGCGGCGCGCTTCGGGCGTGTCCATCGTGAGGTGAAGGCGGGCCCCGGACAACTGGTCCGCATTCACGAATTCCTGCACCCCCGCGTGGGCGAATTCGCTGATATCCTGCCCGCATCGCTCGGGCGATGGCTCCTGGCGACGCGTTGGGCGACGAGTATGGTGGCGCGCCTGGCGGGGCACGGCAAAGTCGTCGAGACCACATCCATTCGAGGATTTCTTCAGCTCTATCTGTTGGCCTGCCTGCGCCCGATGCGCCGCCGTTCTTTGCGCTTCGTTAGAGAACAGGAGCAGATCCGCCAGTGGCTCGCCCTGATTCCGCCCCTCGCCGCCGAGAACTACGCGCTCGCCTGCGAAGTGGCCGAGTGCCCGCGCCTCCTTAAAGGGTACGGCGACACGCACGAGCGAGGGGTTCGGAATTTCGTGGCGGTGATGCAGGCGCTCCCGCAATTGCGTTCCTGCAATGACGCGGCAGCGCGCCTGAAGAAACTCCGCGAGGCGGCTATGGCTGATGAGAGCGGCCAGAAGCTGGCCGAAGAACTGGCCTGCGCCGCGGCACACTGACTAAGCTAAGTGGGTGGTTCGAGAAGTCCGCCGACGTATCGCCAGACGCTTGCTAACGCGCGCGGCTCGTTGCATGAAACGATGCGCTAAGCGTGGCGCAAAGACTCTTCTTTGCCGTCTCGACACTTTTGTCGAGACTTTTCGGGTGTTTACCAAGTCTGCCCGAAGATTCTCGACTGCCCTCCTTGCACCCAAGAGCTCAGCGCGATTCCCAGGCCTCCTGGAATCGTTCGATCGTAACGAAAGACATCTGAGTGCCCACCGACAGCGTCGAAAGCGCGGCGTAGACATTGGCGCGAGCAATCGCTTCAGACTCGTCGCACCCCGCCGAGAGGAAGCACGCGAAGCTCCCGATGAACGCATCGCCGGCTCCGGTGGTGTCCACGGGCTGCACGGGATGAGCCGGAATGTGGCGGCTGCCCTCCGCTCCCGCGCACAACGCGCCATTCGCGCCCAACGTGATGATCACGCGCGGCAGTCCGCCGTCGAGCAGATGTGCCGCGCAGGAGCGCGCCTCATCCAGGCTGCGGACCGGCATTCCACTCAGCGCCTCCGCTTCGGTCTCGTTGGGGATGACGTAATCGGCATTGGCCGCTGCAGCCAGATCGAGCGACTGACCGGGGGCGGGATTCAGCACCGCGCGAATGCCGTGGCGCCGTGCGAAGACCAGCGTGTAGTAGACCGTCTCGATGGGGATCTCGAGTTGCAGCACCAGACAATCCGCACTGCGCAGCAGGTCGGCCGCGGCATCGACGTCGGCCGGCAGCAGCCGGTCGTTCGCGCCTTTTACCACAAGGATGCGATTCTGTCCGGCGCTATCGACGAAGATCGGCGCGACGCCGCTCGACACTCCAGGGGTAATCAGAACGCGGCTTGCATCCACTCCTCGCGACGTGAAGTTCTCGATGGTCGCCGCGCCGAAGAGGTCGTCACCCAGGCGGGCCACCATCGACACCCGTGCGCCGCACAGCCGCGCGGCCACCGCCTGATTGGCGCCCTTCCCGCCGAATCCCAAGTGAAACTCGCGCCCGAAAATTGTCTCACCCGGTCGCGGGAACTGATCGGTGAACGTGGTCAGATCGACGTTGGCGCTGCCCACAACCACGATGTGCGGCTGACGATTCATGGAATCATTGTAAGCATGGACGTAAATCCAACGGGACGATTTTCCTCGCGCGTGGCCGACTATATCCGCTACCGGCCCTCCTACCCAGATGGGGTCATTCCTATGCTGGAGCGCGAATGCGGACTGCGGCCTGGAGCGCGGATCGCCGATATCGGGTCAGGTACCGGTCTGCTGGCACAGCTGTTCCTGCGATTTGGATGCGAGGTGTGGGGAGTGGAGCCGAATGCCGAGATGCGCCATGCGGGGGAACGATTGCTGGCTGGTGAGGGGAAATTCCACAGTGTCGAGGGACGAGCCGAGCAGACCGGCCTGCCGGCGGCGGGCATTGATCTGGTTGCCGCCGGTCAGGCGTTCCACTGGTTCGATGCCGCGGCCGCCCGTGCCGAGTTTCGCCGGATCCTGAGGCCGCCTGGCTGGGTCGTGCTCGTCTGGAACGAACGCCTGGTGGAGGGGCGCTTTCTCGAGGAGTACGAGGCGCTCCTCAATCGCTATTCGACCGAGTATGCGCAGGTGGACCACCGGCGTATGGACGCCGGCGTCATGGACGAGTTCTTCGGACCGGGCCAATGGAAGCTCGAGGCTATGCCGAACGCGCAGTACTTCGATCTGGATGGGTTGCTGGGGCGCCTGGATTCCTCATCGTATGCGCCGGCGCCCGGTACGGATTCGCACGCACAAATCACAGCGGCGCTAGGCGAGCTATTTGCCCGTTCCCAGCAGAATGGCGTCGTGCCCTTCCTCTATGAAACCAAGATTTATGTCGGCAATATCGGCTCCACTCTCTACCGAATTCCATAGCCATGCGACCCTCGCCATCCGGTAACGGCTCCTCGCCGCTCTTCAATTGGTCTGACTGGCCCTGTTTACCGTAAATCTTACGCGACATTCCGGTCGCAAGGGGCGGTAAAGAGACAGAGTGTTCGCGAGACAGTATCAGCCCGCACGTGAGAGTTAGCGAAATCGGCTCACTCCGACCGATTAACTTTAACCTTCAGTAGCCATTTCTCCCAGATCTGGTACACAAACCGGCCTTTCGGACTTAACAAACAGCAATTTCATACCAAAATTGGTCCTGCCTGTCACTAAAGGAACCGTGGATCGCCGATTGCTAACTTCGACAGGTAAAGCACGTCTTGCTGGGAGTTAAGGTTACGGCCCAAAGGCCGGACGGAGGTTTGTCAAATCATGATCGAACGGGTGAGATGTAAGGGGCTACTACGCTCGCTTACGTGCCTGGCGTTACTGGCGCCGGCACTCTTCGCCCAGTCACTAACGACTGGCGACATTTCCGGAGCAGTCACGGATCCGAGTTCCGCGGCCGTTCCAAACGCTACAGTAAACTTGACTAACAAAGCCACGGGAGCTTCACAGACCGCCACAACCAATGCGCAGGGGCAGTATCACTTTTCGCTGTTGCCGCCTGGACAATACCAAGTGGAGGTCAAGACCGCCGGGTTCTCCACCTCTCAGAAAATTACGCAGGTTCAAGTGGGTCAGGCGACCGTCGTAGATGTTCAGTTGGCCCTCTCCTCGGCTAGCACGACCATCGAAGTATCCGAAGCAGCCACCCTGGCGCAAACCGACAACGCCAATCTGGCCACTACTTTCGATGCGCAACAACTCAACAATCTTCCGGCTCCGGGTAATGACATGACCGCGTACGCCTTCAGCGCGCCAGGCGTCAGCGTCAGCACCGGCGGCGGTTATGGAAACTTCACCGTATTTGGCCTGCCAGGCGTATCGAACCTCTTCACCATCAACGGAACCGACAACATGGACCCGTACCTGAACCTCAACAACTCGGGCGCCAGCAACCTGACGCTCGGCTCGAATGAGGTCCAGGAAGCTGCGGTGGTGATGAACGGCTACACCGGCCAATACGGACGCCAGGCTGGCGCCCAGGTAAACTACGTCACCAAGTCGGGCACCAACGCATTTCACGGGAACGCGGGCTGGTTTTACAACGGCGGGATCATGAACGCCAACGACTTCTTCAACAACGCAACGGCCACGCCTCGTCCCTTCTCGGTGTCGAACGAATGGGAAGATTCGCTTGGCGGGCGCATCATCAAGAATAAGCTGTTCTTCTTCTTCGACAACGAAGGTCTTCGCTACGTGCTGCCTAGCGGCGGGCCGATTTACATCCCATCGCCGAGCTTCGCCAGCTATGTTCTGAATAACCTGCAGACCAAGAATCCTGCCGCGGTGCCCTTCTACACGACGGCATTCAATCTGTACGGCAATTCGTCCGGATCTTCGCGTGCCACCCCGGTCAACGCGGGCATCGATCCCGCCTTGGGTTGCGGCGATTTCACGGGCGGAGGCTTCGGCACCACGCAGCCGTGCGCCAATGTCTTTCGCAGCACGGTCAACAACCTGAACACCGAATGGCTACTCGCGTCCAAAGTGGACTACAACGTCACCGACAAAGATCGTCTCTACTTCCGTTACAACATGGATCGCGGAGTTCAGGCGACTGGGACGGATCCGATCAATCCGGCATTCAACGCCAACAGCGTCCAGCCGCAGTACGGCGGGCAATTCGGCTACACCCGTGTGATCGGTCCTACCATGGTGAACCAACTGCTACTCTCGGGCTCATACTACTCCGCACTCTTTGGGCCCCCGAATATCAACACCGCGCTCGCTGCCTTCCCCACGACGTGGGCCTTCACCGATGGCCTTTACTCATCGAACAACGCCACCGGCACTTCGCTCGGCGGACAGGATCAGCGCTATCCGGCCGGCCGCAAAGTGCGCCAATGGCAGTTGATCGATGACTTCTCACTCACGCACGGCACCAACGTGATCAAGTTCGGCGTCAATGTCCGCCGCAACTTTATCAGCACCTACGCCTACGGCGCGAACACCAGCGGTCTGCTCACCTTCAATTCCATGACTGACTTCGTGAACGGCTCGCTCGACGCAGGGGCGTCGACCTACACGCAAGCCTTCGCGAACATCGGAGCGGAGCCTCTCAGCCTCTACACTCTGGGATTCTATGCTCAGGACGAGTGGAAGGTGAAGCCGAACCTCACGCTGACGCTGACTCTCCGCTTCGACCGCAATAGCAACATCAATTGCTACGCGAGCTGCTTCAACGAACTGCTGAACACCTTCGGACAGATCGCCCATTCCGCCACGACGCCGTACAACACCACGATTCACATGGGCCTGTCGAATGCATTCCCAAGCGTGGAACCGATCGTGCCTCAGCCACGGATCGGCTTCGCCTGGAGCGTGACGCCGAAGACCGTGATCCGCGGGGGCGTGGGTTTCTTTACCGACCTGTATCAGGCCGTTCTGGCCGACCGCCTGATCACCAACAGCCCGGCCGTCACCACCTTTACCACGACCACCGGCCTGGTGGCTCTCAACAACCCGAACAGTATTTTTGCGAAGGTTGGAAACTCGGCCGCCGCATTCAACAGCGGGTTTGCTGGCGGAGCCACACTGGCGCAATTACAGGCCACCGTTCCGGGATTTACGAAGCCGGCCTTCAATACCATTCCCAACGAGCTGTACAACCCCAAGTTCTACGAATGGAACCTGGAGGTGCAGCAATCGTTGACCAGCAAGTACCTGGTGTCGTTGAACTACGTGGGCAACCACGGGTACGACGAGCTGAGTTCCACGCTTTTTGGCAATGCTTACGCCCCGAACGGGTTCCAGGGACTCCCCACCACCGTGCCCGATCCGCGATTCGGCGAAATCCGCGAACTGAACAATCAGAGCTACTCCAACTACGACGGCATGGTCGCCTCGTTCCGGTGGCGCACGAATGCGAACTTCAGCGGGCAGTTCAGCTACACGCTCGGGCACGCGCTCGACACCTGTTCGAACGCCTGTCTGGAACCGTTCAACCTGCTCACGGCCCCGAGCATCCGTTACCAGATCAATCCACTCAGCCTGAGCTCTCTGAATTACGGTGCCGCGGACTATGACGTGCGGCACACCATCAGCGCCAACTACATCTATACAGTTCCACGCCACTTCCACAACGGCGTACTGAACCAGGTTCTCGGCGGGTGGACTGCAGCGGGCACCTTCCTATATCACTCCGGATATCCGTTCAGCATCACTGATACGAGCGTCCGCAGTGGGCAGATCAGCGGCGCCTCTGGCATTGCCAGCGCAGTGGTACTCGCGGATTACCTCGGCGGCCCGGGATATCCGAGCTGCACTACACCGAACATCACCTGTTATTCGAAGTCGCAATTCGCGACCCCGTCGGCACAGCATGACTGGGGCAACATCCCGCGCAACTCCTTCCGCGGTCCTGGATACTTCGACACCGACATCAACGTGAACAAGACGTTCACGGTCAAAGAGAAGTACCAACTGTTGGTCGGCGCATACCTGTTCAACGTGCTGAACCACGCCAATTTCGACTTGCCCAACAATAACATTCCGGCGGGTAATTTCGGCGAGATTCAATCGACCGTGGGCCCTCCGACGAGCGCTTACGGATCGTTCCAGGGATCGGCGGTCTCGGGCCGCGTGATCCAGACGCAAATCAAATTCACCTTCTAAGGTGAAAGTGCGGCATGCTTTGAAGTGTTCCGGCAACGGACATAAGGAGCATGCCGCGCTATGCTCTTCTAATGGGCGACGCCCGTTACCCACCGTCAATTAAGATCCGTCCCGCTGTTCCCCACGATGCTGACGGCATCGCACTCACATCTCTCGAAAGCGCTGAATATCATTCCCAGCTTGATCCGGACCGCTACTTAATACCCGCAGTTGAGACGATATCAGCGCGCTACCGAGAGGGTCGGCAACACCAGTCGGATGCGGGCAGCGAGGCGTTGACCCTGGTCGCAGAACTCGGCGATGAAATCGTGGGATTCATAGACGCCCGCCTCGAATAGTCGCCGGATGTGATGCACCGGGAGATGATCTATTGCCATATCGCCGAGATCGCGGTGCGCAGCGGGCACCGGAATCACGGCATCGGTGGACGCCTACTCCGAGCGGCGGAGGATTGGGGTCGCGGGCTGGGAGCGGAGATCGCATCATTGGAATATCACGCCGCAAACGCGCGTGCGAATTCGTTCTACCAGGAGCGGATGGACTATCACCCGGCATCCATCACCGTCATTAAACGGCTCTAGAGAGGCATCCCACATTAACGGATTTGCCCCGTCGAAGTGTGCGGTTTTAGAAAACCAGGCGGCCGCCGATCTGGAAACTGCGGGAGCGGTTCGACTGTCCGGTAATCAGGCCAAAAGCCGAGTTGGTGGGCGCCAGGTTCGGGAATTGGAACGTGGGCCGGTTCATCACGTTGAAGCACTCAAAGCGAAGCTGGAAATATTCGTTTCGTGCTTCCGAAATGTCAAAGCGCTTCAACAGAGACGTATTCAGCTCGTTGGCGCCATCTCCCCGCAAGCTGGAGAAGGTAGTCGAGAAGGTGCGGACGTGATAGGCGAACTGGTCGGCAGTCTTGGTGTCGAAAGCATTGACATTGAACGCCACGCCGTTGGTCTGGCGGGCATCGAAGTTGAGGGGCGCACCAAAGTACACCAGATCGCCAATGGTCGTCGAACTGGTCCCCATGAAGGTGAAGGGCTGCCCGCTCTGCTTCACGTAGATGGCATTCATATTCCATCCACCTACGAAGAGGTTGGCCAATCTTGAGTGAACTGCCAGGCGCTGGCCGCGGCCGAAGGGAAGTTGATACGTGAGGGCTAACGTGCCGCGATGGGTATGGTCGAATACGCCGATGCGCTTTTCGGGCTCTGGGTCGGTGTCGTTGAGCCAGCTATCCCGTTCCATCAGCTTCGAAAAGACGTAATTGCCTGTGAGCGTCAGACCTTTGGAGAAGCGGCGTTGGAGCCGCACATTCAAGCTGTGGAAGTAGGAACTGCCGACGTTCAGGTTCTGCTCCAGAACTCCGCCGCTGCCGCTGAATCCACCGCTGGTATAACCGAGCGGAAACTCGGGATAGAAGGAGAGCAACTGCGCCACGGTGGTCTTTGCTCCCACCGCAATACCGGGTTCCAGGCCGCCAAACGGGCTCACGACCGACGCGGTCATCGCCGAGTTCACCGCCGCGTCGCGAACCGGCAGGGTGCTCAGATACTGCCGGGGAATGCCGTTCAGCTGCGTCAGATTGATGGGTGTGTGTACCGAGTGGTTTCCGATGTATGCCACCTCCAGCACCATATTCGGCGACAGACTGTGTTGGAATCCCAGGTTCCAGCGCACTGAGTAGGGACTCTTCATCTTCGGATTTAGGAACGAAACCGCCTGGTTCAGGAAGGTGGTCGCTCCGACTCCGCTCGCGTTCGGCTGAAGGATTGCGCCTCCCGGGAAAGGATCGCTGAAGGTGGCGGGTCCAGGCGACAAATAGTTGTTGCTCGTTACCGTCATTGTGGTTTCCTGGCTGAAACCTTCCTGATCGAGGATCGGAGTCGAAGAGTAGTTTCCGTTTTGTGCCAGGTAAGCCATCGTGGTTGGGGCGACGAACATGCCGAAACTGCTGCGAATTACCGTGTTGCCATGAAACGCGTCAGGCGTCCAAGCGACGCCGATGCGCGGACTCAGCAGGTGCGACGTGTTCTGGTATGCGGCGCTATTCTGGCCGGGCTGGTATTGCAGTCCGCCAGGGACCTGGAAGCTGCCGACGGGAATCTGGGCAATCGGACTCTGATTGTAGTTGGCGATCGCCTGCGGAGCGATCGGATTCGGCACGCCGAAATTCCAGCCGGTTTCGGTGCGTCCCCACTTTTCGTGATACGGGCCATCGTGGTCGAAGCGCAGGCCCAGATTCAGGGTGAGGTTCCGCTTGACACGAAAATCATCCTGCACGAATCCGGAAACGAAATACGAATACCAGGAGCCGAAAGTGTTGATGTCGTAGAAACCCTGGTCCGGCAATCCGTAGAGGAATTGCGCCATATCCTGGCCCATTGCCACCGTCGTGGAGGCGGTGCTGGACGCCCGAACCCAACTGTTGCTGCCGAAATTGAAGCCTCCTGCCGATTCGGCATAACTGATGGTACTGATCCGCGATTGCCGGGCGTCCGCACCAAATTTGAGGGTGTGGTTCCCTTTGATAGTGGTCCAGGTGCCTGCGAGTTGAGCGGTTTGGGAAGGCTTTTTGGCGTCCTGATTGAAGCCGAGGCTCTGGAACGCCGTGCTGGTGCTGAAATAAACGTACGGCAACGCCAGATGGTCGGAGTTGCTCGACATGTACGAGGGAAATCCGAATGAAGTCGGATCGAAGCCGATGCTCGGGTCCGAGGCGCCTTCCCGGATATATGTCAAGTTGGCCCGCAAGTTGAGAATGTTGTGGGCGTTGACTGTGTACACCTCGTCCAGACTGCCGCCCCAGTTCTCGCGGTCGGTGATGGTGCCGCTCGAAATGTTCTGGAAGTAGTCGTTCTTCTTGGCGAACAGCGCAACGTGGTGGATGTCGAATGACAGGCGGCTCTTATCCGACATGTTGTAGTCGATTCGCCCCATTTGGTTGTTGGCATTGTTGGTGGATGGAGCGGTGGTGCCGTAGTTGTCATACCCGTCAGGCCGCGACGTCGTATTGAAGCCGGTAACATTCGGGTCCGGATAGAACTTCAGATAGTTCAGCGTGATTGGGTTGATCCGGCTGGCTGGAATCACGTTGCCGGGCAGCGGAGTGCGCACCACATTCGTTCCGTTGAGGACGCCGCTGTATGGATCGTAGAGCTGGGTGCCATCCGCGGACAGGATTTGCGAGAAGTCGCCCTTCTTTTCCGCGGCGGTGGGAACGCTGATGAAGCTGGTGTTGGGTGCGCTGTTGGCATCGTTCTCCCAGGCGAAGAACCAGAAGATCCGGTTCTTTCCGTTGATCACCTTGGGAATGTACACCGGGCCGCCCGCGGTCAGACCGTATTGGTTGAAGTGCGTTACGGGATTGCCCAAACCATTGCGGTTATTGAAGAAGTTGTTGGCGGTGAGGTTGGAGGGCTGGTTGAACTCGAACAGCGATCCACGGACCTCATTCGTGCCCGACTTCAGGATCTGATTGATCGTGCCGCCGCGCGTGTGTCCAAAACCGGCGTCGGTATCGAGCACCTTGACCCGGACCTCCAAGACGGCATCTTGCGGCGCGCTGTAGGCGGAACGCAGGTCCCAGGTCGCGTTCGAGCCGCCGTTCAAAAGCATTTCACTCGACTGCGTAGGTGTCCCACCGAGGCTGAAGTTGTTGGTGGAGTCGTACGGCTGCACCACCGGATTCGGGTTGTTGAAGGCGCCCATGATCACGCCCATCGACAACTGCGCGAGCGACATCGCCGATCGGCCGTTGACCGGCAGATCCTCCACCTGTTTGGTAGTAATCGCCTGGCCCATGGACGCGTTTTCGCTGTTGATGAGCGACGCATCCGCCGTTACTTCAATCGCCTGGGCGGTGTCGCCAACTTCGAGGCGGACGTCAATCACAGGATGGTCGCCGGCTCCTACATGAACCCCTTTGCGTACGGCTTCTTTGAAGCCCGCGGTCTGGATGACGATGTCATACTCGCCGGCTGGAAGAAATGGCGCCACATATTGTCCGGCTGCATCAGCCTCGGCGGCGATCTTCGTCCCGGTGTGGGTCTCGGTGACGGTCACCTTAGCCCCCGGTATCACTGAACCGGTCGGGTCGGTGACTACCCCACTGATGGTGCCCCGAAATTCCTGAGCGAACAGTCCAATAGGGCAGCTCAAAACGACTGCAGCAATAACGATCAAAGAGCGCTTCATGATCTTCTCTCCAGTACTATCGGCGGCCTGGCGTCACGACTTTAGAGGCAAGCACGCTTTCCAGCCGGACCAACTCCCGGGCGGCCATGGCGCCGATTTCCTGGCGCCCTTTAGGACCTAAATGGGTATGGTCTGGTTTTCCGTCTTTATCTACAGCGTCGATCTCCTCACAACCCCTAGGCCCCAGCTCTTCCGCTTGCTCTTTCGTGAAGCTGTAGAGGTCGATGAGAGGAACTCTCTTCTCGGCGGCCAACGCGCGAACCTGCTCGACGTAAGGGGATAGAGAATCGACCACGATCTGCCCTTCCGGCGTGAAGTTGCGCCGTACAATCGACGTCACCAGGATCGGCTGGGCGCCAACGGAACGCGCTTCCTCGAGGTAGCGAGACAGGTTCTGGCGGTAAGTGGTCTTGGCGTCAGTTTCGCGGTCGGCGCCCTTACCGGGGACATCGTTGTGACCGAACTGAATGAGGATGAAGTCTGGTTTCGCGGCCAATGCCGGCGCCCACAGACCTTCATCTCGAAAGCTCTTGGAGCTTCGGCCGTTCTTCGCCAAGTTGATGATTTCGACTCCCGGGCCGAACGAAGCTTTGAAACCGGGACCCCAACCGCCTTCGTCATTCACGGTGGAATCTCCCACCAACACGATCTTCATGGGCCTGTCTTCAGCCGGAGACGGCAGGCATACGGATACCAGAAGAACGGAGGCGGCTAACAATAACCGCAGTTTTCGAAACATAGGCGTCTAAAGAACCGAATAGTAAGGGCGTGCGCCCGGCCCTGTCTAGGCCGTCGACATGCCAGAGAACGTATAATCGCCCCTAACCCTTGTCGAATCAGCTTAATGGAAGGCGAACGGCCGGTCGGTCGAGTCCCCGTACTCTACGTTGCCGTGTGTTAGAATTGCCAAACGTATCGGGGGTCATCGCCAAGTTGAAAAGCCAGATCCCTCCTGTAGACCCATCCGCCGGGGCCAGCCGTCTCTCGCCGGCAGAGGCAAGTTCTGTCCGGCTGCAGCTTGGCCGGCTGTTGGCCAGCCCGCAGTTTCGCACCAGCAAACGGTCCCAAGCTCTGTTGACTCACGTCACCGAGGCCTGTCTGGAAGGCGAGTTTGAGCGGGTACGGGAACGGATAATCGGATCCGAGGTCTTTGGGCGTGACCCAGGTTACGACACCAATCAGGACTCGGTGGTCCGAACTACTGCGGCAGAGGTCCGTAAGCGTCTGGCGCAATATTATCTGGAGCCGGAACACGAGCACGAGATCCGGTTTCTGCTGACGCCGGGCTCGTACGTGCCGGAGTTTCGGCTACCGGTTGTGCCACCGCCTCTGTCCGCCGTGCAGCTGCCGGCTGCCCGCGAACCAGTTGTGGACGCTCTGCCAGCCGTGGTCCCGCAAACCGTTGTGATGCAAAGACCCAGGCGCTGGCTGATCCCTTGCACAGCTCTTGCCGTGTTGGCCGCCGCCTCATCCCTCTGGTTATCGCTGCATCCACACCCAAACGAACTCGATGCTTTCTGGAAGCCGCTGATCGACGACCGCGCCGATGTGGTGGTTTGCATCGAGCAGCCGTTGCGGATCTACACCTTCGACGGCCCTCGTGTAGACGATTTAAACGGACAGATGGTGGGAACCTCCTCAGATCCTCCTGCTCCGGAGGGCAAATTGAAAGACACCCAGATCAAGTTGTCGGAATTGAAAACAATCGGCAGCCGATATTTCTCGTTGGGAGACGCCCTGGCATCGATCCGCATCGCTGAGTTGCTGGCCCGCAAGGGCAAGGCGTTTCAGGTGTTAGGCGATCGGGTAACGTCTTTCCACGACTTGCGGGGCCGGCCGGCGGTGTTGATCGGCGAGTTCAATAATCTGTGGACGAATGGATTGATCCGCGGCCTGCGCTATTACCTCGAGAAGAACGTCGAGAATCACACCTACGACGTGCGGGACCGGCAGAATGGCGGCAAAGTGATCGCGTCGGTGACGCGTTCGGTTACGCGGCCGTCGGAGTATGCCATCGTAAGCAGGGTTTTCGATCCATCCACGGAGAAGACGGTGATCGCGATTGCTGGGATGACCTATGCGGGTAATGGTGCCGTCGGCGACTTCCTGACAAGCGCGGCGTACATGCACGACGCCTTCGGGATGGCGCCAGCCGGATGGTCTCGCAAGAGCATCCAGGTGGTTTTGGAGACTACATTTGTGGGCGGAACCGCCGGGCCTCCCAAAGTGATCGCGACCCACTTCTGGTAGGCCTTCGGGGCTTCCAATCGGTTTCACTTCAGGCCTAAGACACTCCGGACGACGGGAAGCACACTGACCGGCCTGCGGCCTTCGGGGAAAGACAGCTGCGCTGTGGCGTCCTGGAAAGTGCGGAAGTCCCGCGTTTTCAAGAGGCCAACGATACCCGACTGGGTGTTGGTGTAGTACACCCAGACTTCGTGTCCGGATTGGATGGGTACCGGGAAGCCGGTGAATTTCGCGGTAAAAGCGTCGGAAGACATGCCCCACGGGCCAAACGGGGTGCTCGACACGCTGCTCCGTAAGTTCAGCATCGGCCAGGTGTTGTCGTTGTGCACCAGCAGGTAGCGGCCGCGATCTTCGAGAATAATCCCGTCGCGAACGCTGTAGTTCGGGTCGAACAGCAGTTCCGGTTCCGAATAAGCGGCGAAATCGCGAGTGGTGACGTACCAGAGCCTTGGATTGTCTTCGACCTCCTCCTGGAACGACTGGATCAAGTTCTTTGCCATGGTGCAGGCCCAAGTGATCACGTAGCGGCGGCTCACCTCGTCGTAGAAGAGGTTGGGGGATACGAGATCGAGCGCTTCCGGCTTCGGCGCGAGTGGGATAAAAACTGGCTCCGACCAGTGCGCGAGGTCCTTGGAGGTTGCGTGCCCGATGCCCTTGTCGCCCCTGGCAGCAGTCGCCCAAACCATGTGGAATGTGCCGTCGGGAACCTCGATCAGCCGGGGATCGAGCATCTGCTTCTGGCCTAACGTGGGCTCGGGAAGGGGTAGAGAGAGCGTGGTCCATTTGTTGCCGTCGGCGGAGTATGCCAGGGCTGGCGAACCGCTGTCCTTGGCGTTGACCGTGGTTGCGAGCCACACGGTGTCGCGTGCCATCACGGCTCTGGAGGCGGCGGTATCCTTCGCGACCGAAATGACGAAACGCACTGTCCCGGTTTTCGGGTTCCAGCCGTCGAGCCCCGCCAGAACGTTCTCAATCGTGAGTTCCCGCGCCTCAGCGTCGGTCAGCCGGTGCGCCCAAGAACCAACCGTTGCAGCGGGACGCCCTTCCGTCGTCACGGTCAACGGCACGGCGGACCTTTCGCCCGATTTCGCCTCGGTGGGGGTCGACTGAAGCGTCGGTGATGGCTTGAATTCGGCACCCGGGCCGGTATTGTGGTACTCGCCGAAGCGCGCCGTCCGTTCCCGTGCGGGGCTGTTCCAATTGTCCCAGCGGCCGGGCCGGATGGCGTCGGACATCTCCGTATTCATGTAGACCGTGTAGCCGTACGGACGCCACGGACGACCCAGAAAGGTCTGCACGTTCGGCTCGCCTGTGATGCGGCAGTGGGAGAAGATGTAGCCGTAGTGCTGATCTCTGGGAGTATTGGGAGCCGAAATGTAGCCATTCGCCTTGACGTGAATCTCGCAGTCCTCAAACCACGCGGTCGAGCCGCCAAAAATGAAGTCGACGGCACCTTCGATGTAGCAGTGTTCGAATAACTGACGGCCTGCCTGTGCGAGGAGCGTGTCCTGATAGCCGAGGAACCGGCAATTCCGAAACACGCCGCGATCGCTCATGATGGTGAGCGCCAATGCCTGTCCTTGCGCACCGGCGGAATTTTCGAAGGTCAGGTTCTCCGCCCTGAAGTCATTCGCCTGTATGAAAACCGTGGGGGTCCCGAAAGTGATCAAGGGCTTGCCGTTGGCGCCGGGCATACCGGCGTGGACACCCGCCGTGATCATGGTGGTGCGGGCGTCCTCGCCTTCCAACGTCACGAACGTCTTCTCCGACGGAACCGTGACACGCTCCTGGTAGACTCCCGGTTTGATGTGGATTACTACACGAGTTCGGGAATGCGAGGGAGCGGCATCTACGGCTTGCTGCACGGATGAGAACTGCCCGCTTCCGTCCTTCGCCACCACGATCTGCGCCTCGACGTCGGGGACCGCGAAAGCCATCAGAGCCACAATGGAGGGTAGCGCAGCGGATACTCGCATTTGAAGGCTATTATCTCCCTAATGGATGCTCAGGAGACAGAGTGGATCCGCGCCGCAATTCGGCTGTCGGCGCATGTCATCGATCGCGATCCGCGGCAACGCGCCGCACAGATCATCGGAAGGTTGTTGGCGTATCGAGAGAACGCCGCGATTCGGGAATTCTGCGAAGATCTGGCTTTGGCCGCTCCGAAGCCGTGGATGCGCCCTTATGCTCCCGCGCTGCACCCGCCGGGGACCCCGCTAATTCGCACGATGGCGGGGCATCTCGGCGAAGTCACAACCGTCGCCCTAAGCGGGGATGGGCGGATCGCGATCTCGGGATCTGACGACTCCACGCTGCGGGTCTGGGACATCGAGAACGGCACAGGAATTCGGACGCTGGTGGGGCACACCGGCAGGATCCGGTCGGTCGCCATGAGTGCAGACGGCCGGATCGCCATTTCTGCTTCGCAGGATCAGCTGAAGGTTTGGGACGTGGAGAAGGGCGAGTTGTGGACACTCGAAGGACATGCCGGGCCAGTGCAGAGTGTGGCAATCAGCGCCGACGGCAGGATTGGATTGTCTGGCTCCGCCGACCGGTCCATCAAGGTGTGGGATTTGGAGACGGGGAAGGAAGCGCGGACCCTCTCGGGTCACACAGGCTGGGTGCGCGCCTTGGGTCTCACACCGGATGGACGCCTGGCGATTTCCGGAGGGTGGGACCGCCGAATCAAAGTGTGGGACGTCGACGAAGGGTGCGAACGGCAATCGTGGGAGCACAGCCGCTCGCTGTTTGCCGTCGCGATCAGCCGTGACGGCAAAATGGCGCTGTCGACATCGTCTGACAACATGGTGACGGTGTGGGACGTGGAGGCCGGACAGGCGATCCGGCGGTTGAAAGGGCATGAGCGCTGGTCACTGAGCGTCGCGCTCAGCCAGGATGGGAGGCGAGCGATCTCATCGTCGGCCGATCGAACCGTGAAGGTTTGGGACCTGGAAGAAGGCCGGGAGACCCGGTCGCTAAGAGGGCATGCGAGCACGGTGTTAGGAGCGGCGCCAGGAGGCGACGGCCGGCTGATTGTCTCGGCATCTTCAGACCGAACTCTGAAGGTGTGGGATCTCGAAGCGAAGGAGACGGCTCCGCGGTTTGAAGGGCATCCCGATTCGGTTATGAGTCTGGCTGTGAGTAAAGATGGGCGTGTGGCGGTGTCGGCGTCGAAAGAATTGAAAGTGTGGGATGTCGAAACCGGACGGCTGGTGCGAACCATCGAGGGGCACACGGATTGGGTTGCCGGCGTGGCGTTTATGCCTGAGAGCCGCAGCGTCGTTTCAGCGTCGTGGGACAAGACGGCGAGGGTATGGGATTTGGAAACGGGCCAGTCGATTCGCACCCTCGGCGGATTCGCGGAGTCGGTACTGGGCGTGGCCGCGCTGGATGACAGGCGGGTGATTACGGCGTCGTGGGATAAGACTCTGAAGGTGTGGGATATCGAAAGCGGCGAAGAACTGCAATCGCTCGCCGGGCATTCCGAGGGCATCACGGCGCTGGCAGTGAGTGCGGGTGGGAGCACAGCAGTCTCGGCTCCCGAAGGACACGCGATCAAGGTCTGGGATGTAGAGTCGGGCGTCCTCTCGCAGACGCTGGAAGGACACACGGAGAAGGTTACGGCGCTTGCAGTGCTCCCCGATGGTTGGCGCGCGATCTCGGCGTCGTGGGACCGGACTCTCCGGCTGTGGGACCTTTTGACAGGTCAGGAACTACTGATACTCACCGGCCATGAGGGCGGCGTTATGGGGGTTGCGTTACACCAAGACGGGCGCCGTGCGGTATCAGCCTCCGAAGATCATACGGTGAGGCTGTGGGACTTGGAGACGGGCAAGCTGGTCGCCTCATTTTACTGCGATGGCGGCGCGAGATGCTGTGCATTCGCGGGCAGAGATCGCATTGTAGTGGGAGATAGCGCCGGGCGTGTGCACTTTCTGGCGCTGGAGGGCTGCTGAGTCGGGATCAGTAAGGGATCTTTACCGGGCGATCGTCTTGCGGGTCGGCCCAGCGGCAGTTGGGAACAACTGGGGTCCAGCCGGGGCGGCCTGGGTCCTGATCGTAAGGATAGCCGCCGAGGCGCTTGTACAGCTCGGCGTATTCGCCCAGCTTGCCGCGATTGAGTTTCACACCGAGTCCGGGCGCTTCGGGCACGCGGATAGTGCCATCTTCGTAAGGCATCAGTCCGCCTTCGATCACATCGTCAGTCAAATGGTGATAATGTGCGTCGGCGGCGAACGTGAGATTCGGGATCACGGCACCGAGGTGCAGCATGGTGGCGAGTTGAATGCCTAATTCGCCGGATGAGTGAACCGCCACGCCCAATTGAAAAGTCTCGCAGACAGACGCGGCCTTGACGCAGGCACGAATCCCACCCCAAAACGTGGTGTCGAGCAGGATCACATCCACCGCGGTGTCGAGCACGTTCGCGGCGAGTTGTTCGAAGTTCACGACGACCGTGTTCGTGGCCAGCGGCACGCGGACCATTTGGCGCGTCCGGCGCATGCCGTGCAATCCGAAGACCGGATCTTCCAGGTAGTCGTTGCGCAGCCCTTCGATGGCCTGTCCAAAACGGATGGCCTGCTCGGTGGACCAGACGCCGTTGGGATCGAATCGGACCGAGTCTCCGGGAAAGGCCGCGGCCACGGCGCGATAGACTTCCAGTTCGTACTCCTGCGGGAAGACACCGGCCTTCACCTTATGCGTGGTGAAGCCGAAACGGCGCTTCAAGGCTCGCGCATTCGCCACCACCTGATCGATGGTGCGCACTTCGCCCGCACCGGTCCTGGGATTCGGGTAGCGGAAAAAGCAATAAGAGGCGAACGGGACGCGATCGCGCAATCGACCGCCGAGCATGTCGCAGACCGGTACGCCCCACGCCTGGCCGAGAATATCGAGGCAGGCGAATTCCAGCGCTGCCAGCACCTGAGTCCGATTATTATAAAGCGAGGCCGTGGGATTGGCGATGAGGAAGCGCATCTCTTCGAGACGGGCTGGGTCGTGCCCCACCAGGTACGTCTTCATCGCCCGAAACACCGCTTCGGCGGACTCTCCGCCGCCACCCATCTCGCCCAAACCAATCAGGCCGTTATCTGTCTCCACTTCCACGATGGTTCGAACGAATCGTCCCCAGTGGCAGCCATTGGCATGGCGCAGTGGTGCCTCCAGGGGGACGGTGACCGTCGTTGCCCGGATATCCCGGATCCGCATATTTTGTTTCATGGTACAACAATATCTGAGCTATGAAGCCTATTCCTGAGAACCAGCAACAGGCGCTAATCTCGCGTCTGATGAGCGCCTGCGGCGGCTCATACAGCCCGGAAACACGCCGGAAGTATTATATTTCGGGACCTCAGTGGGCGGCCGCCTACCAGGGTCAAGCGCTCTTCCATGCGCCCACGCGTCCGGCGATCGACTTTGAAGGGGTGATCCGCAAGTACGGCGAGATCGGCATCCCTTACTGGAGCACGCACGACACGGATGTCATTCCGACGGAGGCACTGGGGAAGCCCGAACAGGACGAGATTGTGGCGCGGATCGGGAAAGCGCTTGCCGAGAACGGACTGAAGTGCTCGATGGTGACCACCGAGACGTTCTACCACGCGGTGTGGGCTGCCAGCCCCGCTGCGGAGGCTCCCGGGGTTCGCCAGTATGCCAATTTCCGGGTGCAGAACACGGTGGAAATCGGGCACGAGCTGGGCGCCGGTTTCGCGGTGTACTGGCCGGGGTCGCTGGGGTATTACGTGCAAGGCGCGGTGGAAGAGACGGAGACCTTGCGCTGGTACGCGGACGCGATCAATGCCGCTTGCGAGCGCGATATCGAAGTCGCGGCAAAAAAGAAACGGCCCACGCTGAAACATTGTCTGGAGGCGAAGCCGTTCGAGCCGCAGGCGGAGATCCTGCTGCCGACGAGCGACGCGATGCTGGCGTTCATCGCGTCGGGTCTGCTGACGCATCCGGAGATGGTCGGTCTGAATCCCGAATATCTCCACGAACTGATGTGGGGAGCCGCGCCGCGAGCGGTGCTGGCGCGCGCGTTGCTGGCGGGCAAGCTGTTCCACTTCGATATCAACGATGGATATCGCCTGAAGCACGACGTCGATATCGGCGTGGGGCTGGTGAATCCGCTCGACTGGCTGAACGTGCTGGTGCTTCTGCGCAGTCACGGCTACAACGGGCCGTTCAATCTGGATTACAAGCCGCCGCGGACGACCAGTCAGTTCGGCGTATTTGAAGTGAGCTTCCCCACCGCGGTGGATCGCTTCATCACGCTGTGGGAGATGGCGGGCGAGGTATTGTCGGACCCCATCATCAAGGAAGCCACGGATGCGCTCAGAGCAGGCGGACCCACCGTGGATACGCGCGATGCCGAGGCTTTGACGGCCGCCAATCGCGAACTATTGACATTGCATGAGCTGATCGCACATCGTTTGGTGCAGATCCTGCTTGGCTTGCATCGCGGACGTGTGTTCTCGATTGGATAGGGCACTAGCTCGTGACGTGATGGACGCGCGAAAAGCGTCGAGATGAGTCTCGACGCGGCAAACAGGAGTGTTTGCGCCACGTGGAAGGGATTTGGTAATGCTGCGGGAACAGTGGGAGATTTTCAAGCAAGCGGCACGCCGCGAAAAGATGGATCGGATCCCCATGGCGCTGATCGTCGATAGCCCATGGATCCCAGGGTATCTGGGCATCAAGCACATGGACTACTACCTTGATCCGGAGCTCTGGTTCCAGTCCAATCTCAAGATCATGCGGGAGTTTCCCGACATCATCTTTATCCCGTCTTGGTGGATGGAATACGGCATGGCGGCGGAGCCCTCGGTGCTCGGCGCCAAGATCAAGTTCTGGCAGGACAACACTCCCAGCGAATATCACACGCTCTATCGCCTCGAAGACATCGACAACTTTCCGGAGTACGAGGTGGAGGCGGACGCCTTTGCAGCGCTGACGCTTCACCGAATCGGAATGATCAAGCAGCGGATCTTCGATCACGGATATATTCTGCCGATGGTGACGGCGCGTGGACCGCTCTGTACCGCCGGTTTCGTGCGCGGCACGACGCATTTCATGATTGACCTGGTGGAAGATCCGAAGGGCGCCCACCGGCTCATCGACCTGTGCACCCGCGTGGTGATCGACTGGCTCAAAGCGCAGCAGAAGATGATGGGCGACACCGTGGAGAGCATCTTCATCCTCGACGATATCGTGGGTTTCATCAACGAGGAGCACTACATGGAGTATGCGCATCCTTACCTGAAGCGCATCTGCGATGCCTTCCCGAAGGATTGGGTGAAGGTCTATCACAATGACGCCGAAGTGGACGCCTGCCTCGATCATCTGCCCGACGCGGGCTTCCACGTGCTGAACTGGGGCAAGCAGAAGCACATCACCGAAGTGAAGCGCCGCGTGGGCGATCGCATGTGCCTGATGGGAAACGTGAACCCGTTGGAGATTGCGGTGCGCGGTACGCCCGACGAGGTCCGCGACGAGACGCTCGAAGTGCTGGAAGGCGCCCGCGGTGAAGGCATCATCCTGTCGGTGGGCGGCGGCGTCAGTCCGGGCATGCCTCGCGAGAATGTGGTCGCGATGCTGGAGGCGTTGAAGGAGTTCAATGACAGCCGCGCGTAGAGTCTCGGGAGTTCGTCATGGTTGATTACGCTCTGATGAATCAGCATCTGTACGAGGGCAAGGCCAAAGAAGTCGAGCAGATGACAATTGACGCGCTCGCCGAAGGCCGTCCGGTGCAGGAGGTTCTGAACGAGGGCCTGATTGCCGGGATGAGCGTGGTGGGCGAGGACTTCAAGCACAATGTGCTCTACGTGCCTGAAGTCTTGATCGCGGCGCGGGCGATGAAGGCCGGGATGGCGGTACTCAAGCCGCTGCTCAGTGCGAAGGATTCCGTTACCAAGCCCGTAGGAGTACTGCTGATGGGCACGGTGCGGGGCGACCTGCACGACATCGGCAAGAACCTGGTGTGCATGATGGCCGAAGGTGCAGGTTTCGAGGTACACGACATCGGCGTCGATCAGAGCGTCGAGAAGTTCATGGCGGCGGCGGAGAAATGTCACCCGACCATCATTGGAATGAGCGCTCTCCTCACCACGACCATGACCTACATGAAGACCGTGATCGACGGATTCGAAGCGGCCGGTCTGAGCCATATCAAGATGGCGGTCGGCGGTGCGCCCATCAGCCAGATGTTCGCGGACGAGATCGGCGCGGACGGCTATGGTGCGAACGCGTCGGCGGCCGTAGATTTGTTTCTGCGTCTCGCGCGGGAGATCATGCAAGATGAGCAGCTACCGGATCCTCTATTGGCAGGAAGTTCCCACTCAAATCAAAGCTGACGACGGTGTGGACGAAGTAACCCTGCCGCTTTCCCCAAAGTTCCTGGAGCGCGTCGATCAACTGGCCGGCCAGCGTGGATTGCAGAAGGGCGATGATTATCTGGCGCAGTGGAAATGGAGCGAGGAAGAGGAGCGGGAAGGCTCTGCGCAGGAGGTCGCCGAGGCGGTGCGGGCGGAAATTGAGACGCAGTGGCACATAGGGTAGCGGTGGTGTCAGAGGAACGCGAGATTTCGCTTCGCTAAACGCGCCCAAAGTGGCCATGGTTTGCGAACACCAAAAGAGTTGAACTGAAACGCCGACCTTCGGTGCAGATTATCCATCGCCATGAGTCCGCCCTCTGATGAGTGGTCGCTTGCGGAGAAGCTGTGAAAAATCCGACTGGGACATCGCTTGCTTACGCGCGCGGCTCGCAACGAGCTACGACCGTGAGGGGGTGTTTTTCGGGCGATCCGGCATCCCTTGCTTACGCGCGCGGCTCGCAACGAGCTACGACCGTGAGGGAGTGTTTTTCGGGCGATCCGGCATCCCTTGCTTACGCGCGCGGCTCGCAACGACCCACGACCGTAAGGGAGTGTTTTCGGGCGATCCGGCATCCCTTGCTTACGCGCGCGGCTCGCAACGAGCCACGACCGTGAGGGAGTGTTTTTCGGGCGATCCGGCATCGCTTGCTTACGCGCGACTCGCAACGAGCCACGACCGTAAGGGAGTGTTTTTCGGGCGATCGGGCATCGCTTGCTGACGCGCGCGGCTCGCAACGAGCCACGACCGTAAGGGAGTGTTTTTCGGGCGATCGGGCGTCGCTTGCTTACGCGCGCGGCTCGCATTGGCGCACGGCTAGAATAGAGTTGTGGTCCCTCTGACGTTCACTGCAGCACGCGAGACCGTCCTCTCCGCGGTACGTGGTGCGCGCCGAATTCCCGAAATCGAAGAGGTGCCGCTGGCCGAAGCCGCCGGACGCGTTCTCGCATTCGATCTTGCCGCCGACCGCGACACTCCCGCACTCTCCCGATCGGTCCGCGATGGATACGCCGTGCGTGCGGCCGATCTGCCCGGAGAATTGCAGATCGTCGGCGAAGTTCGTGCCGGTGAACGATACGCCGGTTCCGTGGGACAGGGAGAAGCTGTCGAAATTATGACCGGCGCCCCAATCCCGGAAGGCGCTGACGCGGTCGTGATGATCGAGCATACCAGCCGCAGCGACCACCGTGTGGCGATCGACCGGGGGGCAGAGCCAGGGCAGTTCATCAATCCCCGAGGATGCGAAACCGCAGTGCACGAAGTCGTCCTGCAGACGGGCAGCCGAGTCGACTACAGCGGTGTCGCGCTCCTCGCCTCCTTCGGACACAGCCGGGTGGCGGTCTATCGCAGGCCGTCCGTTGCCATCATCCCGACCGGAGACGAGATCGTGGAAGTAGACGAGAACCCGGAGTCATTCCAGATCCGCAATTCGAATGCCTGGGCGCTGGCGGCACAGGTGAGACGGGCAGGCGGCATTCCCGAAATCCTTCCCGTGGCGCGCGACACGGTGGCACATACTCGCGAGGTGATCGCCAGAGGTCTCGCTGCCGACCTCGTGCTGCTATCAGGAGGCGTGTCCGCGGGGAAATACGATGTCGTCGAGACCGTACTCGCGGGATTCGATGCCCGGTTCCTGTTCGACCGGGTGCTCATTCAGCCCGGCCAGCCGCTGGTTTTTGGCGAAGCCCGCGAAAGATTCTTCTTTGGCCTTCCAGGCAATCCCGCGTCCACAATGGTGACCTTCGAGATCTTCGCCCGGGCCGCACTGGAACTGGTCGCCGGACAACGGGAGACCGTCTTGCACATGCCGTCTGCGCGGCTCACGCGCGACTTTCGCCATCGCACGGGCCTCACGCGCTTCCTGCCCGCGCGCCTGAGTGCCGATGGCGCCCAGGTGACTCCGGTGGATTGGCACGGTTCTGGCGACATTCCGGCAATTGCCCGGGCCAATGCCTATCTCGTCGCCGACAGCGACCGGGCCGAGTATCCATGTGGCGAATGGATTCGGGTGCTACCGAAATGAGCAAACTTTCGCATTACGATTCCGCGGGGACTCCGCGCATGGTGGACGTCTCCGCCAAGAACGAAACGCGCCGCAGCGCGCGCGCCCACGCATTCGTGCGCATCGCGCCAGCCGCGCTCGCAAAGATTCCAGACAATCCCAAGGGCAATCCGATGGAGATCGCACGAATTGCCGGAATCTCGGCATCCAAGCGGACCTCGGATTTAATTCCACTGTGCCACCCGCTCATGTTGACGCATGCCGATGTCGACGTGACGCTTGAACCGGAGGGGATCCGCATTGTTGCGAGCGCGGCCACCACAGCTCAGACGGGTGTCGAAATGGAGGCGCTGACGGCCGCTTCGGTGGCCGCGCTGACGGTTTATGACATGTTGAAGGCGCTTGATAAATCCATCGAAATCCAGGACCTGTATCTGCTCGAGAAGACCGGAGGTAAAAGCGGCGACTATCACCGCCCGACCCATCATGACTAAGGCGGCCATCTTGACGATTAGCGATTCGGTGAGCGCCGGAAGCCGCGCCGATCGTTCGGGCCCAGCTCTGCGGGAACGGTTGGAACGCCTGGGCTGGCATATCACGGTGATGGAAGCGATTCCCGATGAAACGGCACAGATTCGCGAGCGTCTCGCCGCACTCGCCGATGGCGGTCAGATTTCGGCCATCTTCACCACCGGCGGAACCGGGGTCGCTCTGCGCGATGTCACACCGGAGGCCACTCGTGCCGTGCTGGACCGTGAGATTCCGGGATTGGGCGAATTGATGCGGGCGCGCGGCCGCGAGTCCACGCCACTGGCGGTACTATCCCGTTCGCTCGCCGGCACACGCGGCAGGGTTCTGATCGTCAACCTTCCAGGATCGCCGCGGGGCGCTGTCGAGTCGTTGGATGCTATTGTGGAGTTGGTGCCTCACGTGCTCGAATTGCTCGCTGGGCAGACAGAGCACACGGCTGTCCGGCAGGAGTAGCATGACACGACTCGTCCTTATTTCGCTTCTCTCCGGGTTGCTGGTCGCACAGCAGCCTTCCCAATCGCCGCAAACCGGTCAGCAATCCTCCCCACAGGCGCAACCGCCCCAACAGCCTCCTCCGGATGTAACGCGCTTCGGCACGACCGTCGAATACGTCGTCGCACCGACACTCGTGTTCGATCGCGACGACCAGTACGTGTCGGGGATTCGCAAAGATCAGTTCCGCCTATTCGATAACGGCAAGGAGCAGAACATCAACGTGGATGAGACGTTCGTCCCCATCTCGCTGGTGGTTTGCATCCAGGCAAATTCGCATGTGGAGGGTCTGCTGCCCCAGGTGAAGAAGATCGGGAATCTGCTGAGCCCACTGATTCTGGGCGATCAGGGCGAAGCCGCGATTATCGCCTACGACGCACGAATTCGCGTTCTCCAGCCCTTCACGCACGATCCCGACCTGATTACGAAACAGGTGAAGGGCATCTATCCGGGCAGCCAGTCGAACCGGCTGATCGATGCGGTGGTGGAGGGCACGCGAATGCTGCAAAGCCGTCCCAAAGACCGTCGCCGCATCATGTTGGTAATCGGCGAGACTCGCGACGTCGGCAGTGAAAGCCGCGCGCGGGAGGCGCTGATCGGGCTGCAGGTGAACAACATCATCTTCTACTCTGTAGATATGTCGCGGTTTCTCACGACGCTGACCGCGCCGCCGCCAGTGGGCCGCCCGGATAATAATCCGCCGGCGCTCCACTCCATGCCGGGATTGGTCCCTGCCACCCCGACTACGGTGGCGCAAGCTACGGGAGCCAACGCCGGCCGCGCCGAGTTCATTCCTCTTATGGTGGAGATCTTCAAAGACGTGAAGGCGATCTTCGTAGACAATCCGGTGGAGCTATTCACCAAAGGTACGGGCGGGAGCGAATTCGGATTTCACAGCCAGCGTACGCTGGAAGAGGCCATGCTCCACGTCAGCGAGGAACTGCACAGCGAGTACACGATCAGCTATTCGCCCAACAACACCTTGGAGGGCGGTTTCCATCACATTACCGTAGATGTTACCGGGCACCCAGAAGTGAAGCGAACGCAGACCCGCCCCGGATACTGGCTGGCGGCGAAAAAATAGGCCCCGTCACAGGATTTGTAGAGGAATCTGTCGGCAGGCACGTTCGAATGGCCCCGGAAGAGGAGTTCGAACTCTGGCTATTCGCGGGAAATTTGCTTGAGTCAAAAACTCCAGATACCACACCCATCGGCGTGGCTTGCAGGGGAGATGCGGGAAAGTGATCGAGAACCCCAGGGAGTCCAGAAAACAAAGCGCCCTGCCTGACCCCTGGGGCGCAGGCAGGAGCGCTCACTAATTACTTGCTGTTGTTTTCCACTTGCAGATTGTTTGTCACAGAGAAAACGCCTGGAACGCCGTTCGCGCGGACATTAGCCATATCCTTATCCGATTGACTGCCGACCACCCCGACTAGCGTCACCTTGCCGTTTTCCACGATGATGTGGATCGGCGGAACTGCCTGCAATGCATATCGGTCCAGACCCGGCTGGCTGTAAATTGCGCGATAGACTGCCAGTCGCGTCCGGTCATCCATGGGTGACAGAGGCAGTACCCTGATCTGGTTGTCCACCTTTTCCACGCCTTCAATTCGCTTGACCACGTTGCCAGCATCGCTTTTCAACGTGGGCCGCGTCACTTCGCCCATCAATGTTACGGTGGTGCCATCCACCCGATACGCCAGGTTGTCAAACACACCGTAATAAGGCAGCATCACCAGTTCGTGACGTACCTCGCGCGTGATGCGGTCCTGACTGGGCGGCATCATCCGGTCTCTTTCCTTCTGGAACGAAAAACCCGGAGCCGCCGCCAGAATGGATACCGCAGCGAACATCAACACACTCTTGCCAAAATCTCTCATCTTCTTTACCTTCCTAAACCAAATTCAAACTAAGCACTCTGGGTTCCACGGAGATGATCGTACCAGCCCAAGGCACCGATGCAATGTGCTCTTGCACACGCTACGAGCCGCCGCGCGTCAGCAGGCGATCCGGCGACACGTCTACGAGCCGCGCGCGTTAGCAAGCGATCCGCCGACACGTCTACGAGCCGCGCGCGTTAGCAAGCGATCCGGCGATACGTCGCGGGCCTTCTCCGGTTGGCATAACGGGTGCGAATCGCCTGCCGGGTAATCATAGATAAGTCCGATACGCGCCACGCGCGCCTGCAAACGACGGGTTCCCCATGAGCGCCCCCCGGCAGCGTACACTGTTCTCTTATAGAAGACCCCCGGAGTAGTCTTCTCAGGAGAGAGAAATGCGACGAATCGTTTTTGCCCTGGCCGCCGCGGCCTGTGCGCTGGTACAGCTCGATGCCCAGCCGAAAATCGCTCCCGACAAAGAAGCCTCGATTAAGGCGGACCTCGTGGGACAGATCGACGCCATGAAGAAGCAGGCCCAGGTGATGGTGGACAGCGTGTTCAGCTTCGGCGAGCTGGGATTCCAGGAGTTTGAGACCTCCAAGTATCTGACGGGCATTCTGGAGAAGGAAGGCTTCAAGATCGAACGCGGCATCGCCGGAATCCCAACCGCATGGGTGGCCACTTGGGGATCGGGCAAGCCGGTCATCTCGCTGGGTTCCGATATCGATGACATCCCGCAAGCCTCGCAAAAACCGGGAGTCGCGTGGCACGAGCCGATGATCGAAGGCGCCCCGGGCCACGGCGAAGGCCACAATTCCGGCGTGCCTTTGAATATCCTGGCCGCCCTCGCGGTCAAGAAGGTGATGGAGCGCGAACATCTGCAGGGCACCCTGCAGCTTTGGCCGGGAGTCGCCGAGGAATTGGTGGGCACGAAGGCATATTTCGTACGCGCCGGTATGTTCAAGGACGTGGATGTCTGCCTCTTCACGCACGTCGCAAATAATCTCGCGGTTTCGTGGGGGCCGGCGATGAACCAGAATGGCCTGGTCTCCATCGAGTACTTGTTCAAGGGCGAAAGCGCGCATGCCGCCGGAGCACCCTGGCGTGGACGCAGTGCGCTGGATGCCGTGGAGTTGATGGATGTGGGCTGGAATTTCCGCCGTGAGCATCTGCGTCTGGCGCAGCGCTCGCACTATGTCATCTCCAACGGCGGCGACCAGCCCAATGTCGTGCCGCCCACGGCGAGCGTCTGGTATTACTTCCGCGAGGCCGATTACGACCACATCATGGACATGTGGCGCATCGGCGACAACATGGCAAAAGGGGCGACGATGATGACCGACACCTCCTTCACATCGCGGCTTCTGGGCAGCGCCTGGCCGGGTCACTTTAATAAGGCCATCGCTGAGGCGATGAACGAGAACATCAAGAAGGTGGGACTGCCCACCTGGTCGGAGGACGACCAGAAGTTGGCCAAAGCTTTGCAGACCGAACTTAAGGCCCCGGTACGCGGTCTCGCGACCAAACTACAGGAGATGCGTCCGCCGCGGCCCGTGCAGGACCCCGCTGCGGGCGATGGAGAGGGCTTCGGCAATCAGCCCACGGGCGGCGGCTCCGACGATATCGGCGACGTCTCGTGGAACGTACCCACAGTGACGCTGCGCTATCCGTCCAATATACCCGGCGGACCCGGCCACAACTGGGCCAACGGCATCGCCATGGCCACGCCGATCGCCCACAAAGGCGTGATCGCGGGCGCCAAGGTTCAAGCGATGACGATGATTGACATCCTGGTGCATCCCGAAATCGTCAAGAATGCCTGGGACTACTTCAACAACGTGCAGACCAAGGAGATGAAGTACAAGAGCTTCCTGCGGCCGGACGACAAACCTGCGATCTGGCTCAACACCAAGACCATGGAGCAATACCGCCCGCGCATGAAGGACATGTACTACGATCCTTCCAAGTACGACACCTATCTGGAACAGCTCGGAATCAAATATCCGACGGTGCGTACCACGCCTCCGCCCTCGGGTGGCAATCAATAAGGGGCCGCGCCGTGATTCCGATCCGCGGCCTCTTCGAAACGCACCTCAATGTAGCCGATTTGGATCGCTCGGTGCGTTTCTATCGCGATGTTTTGAACCTCCCACTGGCTCGGATCTTCTCCGGGCGGCGGGTGGCCTTCTTCTGGATCGGACGCCCCGGGCAGGCGATGCTGGGCGTCTGGGAGACCGGCACGGCGCCGAATCGCATGAGTCTTCACACGGCCTTCGACGTGCGTGTCGAAGACGTTCTCGCTTCCGTAGAGGCCCTCCGCAAGGCGGGCCTCACAGCGCTGGATCTCGACTCGCAACCCACCACCGAACCGGTCGTCCTCGCCTGGATGCCTGCCGTCGCCGTGTACTTTCATGACCCCGACGGCAATCTGCTGGAATTCCTGTCGATGCTGCCCGAGGATCCGAGGCCGGAACTCGGTGTTCTGCCATGGAGTTCGTGGACGTCCGCCGCAGGGCGATCACTCTGACGATTCACCTGCCCGCAGGTCTCGCAATGCCTGGCGTGCTCGTATGAGGAAATCGGATTTGGCCTCGCCCGCTCGAAGCTGTAGGGGCCTTCCAAAAATCACGCTGCTCGCCGTAGGCAGGGGCCAGAACTCGCCCTTCGGCAGTACCCGGCCCAAATTCTCCAGGTAGACAGGAACGGCTTCCAGGCCACTGCGCTCGCGGCAAAGCTGGTAGAGTCCGGCTTGAAACTCGGCGATCTCATCTCCGTCGCCGCGCGTTCCTTCCGGGAAGAGAATCAGCGAGCAGCCGCCGTCTAGTTCCCGCAGCATCTTTTCGAGACTGCCGCGTCCCGCGAACAGCCCTGCATTGGTCCGCGGGATCAGCACCGATCGGAAGACCTTGGTTGCCAGGAAGGACCTTACGCGGGACCGCTGCCAATACTCCTCTGCCGCTACCGGCCGCGTCACGCCGCGAAGCCACGCGGGCAACGCACCCCACACCACCAGCGCGTCGAGATGGCTGGAATGGTTGGCGAAATAGACGCGCGCACGCGGTTCCATGGGCCGCCACAGCCACTGCACATGCGCTCCGCTGACCCATTTGGCGAGCGATGCCAGCACGGCGGCGCCTGGATGGACGATGGCACTCACAAACCTTCGCCCCGCTCCTGCGAAACGCCTGCCACTAACTGCGGTGATGTTGCTCGCCGCCTCGCCAGCGACACCGTGAAGATTCCGTCCTCGTCCATGCGGGTCTCCAGCTTTTCGAAGCCGGCGTGCTCCACCAGGGCGTCCATCTCGGCTTGCGAGCGGCAGCGCATCACCCACGGCTGGCCTTCGCGATTGTCGAGCACACGCGCGATCATCTCAAGCTGTGGATGCCACGGTTGATTGGTGTAGATCAGGAATCCGTCATCGTCGAGCGCATCGGCCAGCCCAAGCAAGGATTGGCGAATCTTCCGATTGTCCGCGAAGAGTTCGTACAGCCCCGAGACAATCGCAATGGAAGGGCGGGGACGCAGCGAGGCCAGGGAACTGCGATCGAAAGCGTCGCCCTGTCCCGTCTCCACATTGCCCAACCCCGATTCACGGGCCACACGTGCTGCCTGGACCACATTCTCAGGGTCCCAGTCGCGCATCGTCAGCGAGATGGAATTGTCTTGCAGCCGGCTCACGGCTTCGGTGAGGTAGCGCCCCAGGCCGGCCGCCGGATCGAAGATGCGGACCGGCTTGCCCGACGAACGGACGCGGCCGATCGCATAGCTGAGTAACTCCTCCAGATTTGCCTTGCGCTGCCGGATGCCGCGCCAGCCGGGGCTGCTCAGATAGATGCCGTCGATGAGCTTCCCCAGTGGCGACACGCCCTCGGGCCGATTGCGGTAGACGTAGTCGAGGGAATCGCCCGAATCGAAGCCGCGGCTCCATCCCAGGCGGATGCCGCGGCTCAACTGGCCCACGGTTTTCAGGAACAGTCGCTGAGCGCCCCAGAGTAATCCGTCGGGTGAGAGAGCCCCGGGGCGGCGCAGCAGCGCCTTATAGTTCGCCTGGTTTGTTGGAGGAAGGTCATCCTCCACTGGCCGGTCAAAGGCGCGCAGCAGGAATTCACGCGCATCTCCAACCGGCCTCTCCCAATCGCGCTCATGCCAGAGATCGTGGTAGAACCCCGGATACTCCTGCATTTCCTTCATCGGCGATCCCAGGCGCCCGAAGAAGGCGCGCTGCTCTTCCACGCGGACCACATAGTCCTTACCGGATGAGATCACCAGGGTGGGAGTGCGAATCGCTTCCGCGTCCTCCACAATCCGCGCCGCGGTATCGTTCATGTCGAGCAGCAGATTCACCGAGACCGCTCGCGAAATCAGAGGATCGCGCGCGTAGCCGGCCGCTTCCGCCGGATCGTGAGTCAGCATGCTGGGCCGCACGTAGCTCGTGACGTATGCCCTCTTCCGCAGCTTGCGCTGCACGCGTAGGAATGGGACAGCGAACGGCACATACAACTTGACGCGAAACGCAGGACTCGCCAGGACCATTGCGCGAATCGGCGGCGCATAATCGTGGACCCACGCAGCGGCGATCACAGCGCCCACGCTGTGCGCGACCACTGCAATATTCTGCACCGCGATCCCATGCTCGGCCACAATGTGTTTGACGAAGCAATCGGCATCGCGCACGAGGCAGGCGAAACTGTCGGCCCAGCCGCGCTCGCCGGGCGATTGCCCATGGCCGCGGGCGTCCCAGGCGAAGACCGCGAAGCCGGGAAGATCTAAGCGCGCAACCAGATCAGCGAGCCGTCCACTGTGTTCGTGGCCGCGATGAAAAAGCACCAGGGCGCGGGCTGGAGGCGATGTCGCTGCCTCCGCGGGAATCCAGGCGCGGTAGAACAGCCGCACGCCATCCCAGGTAGTGAAGAATTGTTCGATCATCCGGTTCACCCGCTATGTTTCACCCTGATCAATTCTGACTGATTTTCCGGGCATTGGTCGATGGCAGGGGTACTAACTGCCAGACGGCGCCATTCCTCGAGGCGCGCACGATCGGCGGCCCTCAGGACGATCCGCGGCCGCCCCCGACGAATCTGCACGATCGCATCGTCCACCGTGGCCGCCTTCCCCGAGGCGAGCAGCCATGCGGCCACCGCCGCGGCACTTCGGGAATATCCTAATGCACAGCACACCAGGGTGGGACGGGCCTCCCGCAGGTCGTCAATGGCGGCAACTGCGGCGTTCAGCTGAGCCATTTCGGGCACCAGGCGATCCAGCATAGGAAGGGCCCGGTACCGGATGCCTGACGGGCGGATGCTCAGTTCCGCGGTCAGATCGACGATGGAGGCGATGCCCGATCGATCGTGTTCCCCCGGGCGGGGCAGACGCCCCAGGCGAATTCCGTTGGCGATCTCGTCGGAAGCGGCCTCGCGCTGTGCCCACCACCGCCAGTTCAGCCAGGCGCCGAGCAGATACGGCCCCAGCAGGCATTGTACGGATGCGGGGATTCTGCCGCCGGACTTGCGGAACCAGCCCGCGCATCCGCTCAGGTAGATCAGGCCCATGAGCAGCAACGAGCCTCCAGGCCAGAGCAGAAGCCAGGCAGCACCTCCGAAGCGGGCTAAGGCGGCGAAGATCAGCGCGGCGCCAACCAGGTAATATGCTGCGATGCGGTACTTCGCCCGGTCGCCAGAAGCTGGAGAAGGCGCGGACAGCTTTTCAAAAGGAAACAGTACGGCCACCAGGAGTCCGACCCAAATCCCCGTGGGCAGGTCGATGAAGTGATGCTGGAAAGTGGTGAGAGTGGAGATCGCCACCAGCACCATCCAACCGCGCATGAGCCACAGCCACGCTCCCCGAAGCCGGCGCGAGTACTCCGACCACAACAGCACCGTCAGACTGAGATGGAGAGACGGCGCCTGGTTGAACGGTCGATCGAAACCGTGGAGCGCCGCGAACATCCAGCCGAACAACCCCTCCGCTTGCGGCACCTGGAAGCTGAATCTCAACGGAAAGAGGAGAGATCCTGTCACCGAGAGAATCTGGGCGGCGAGCAGCCGTTTGCCGTGGGTGTGGAGTTCGTCGCGCGTCGGGCAGAAGAGTAAAGAGAGGCCGTACAGGAGATCAGTCGACCAATACGGGACAATCGTCCATGCCAGGAAGGGAATGGTGTGCTCCCACCCGAAAACCAGCGAGGGCACGTGGGGGCGCAAGCCGGTGAACCAGTTCGCGAATCGATAGCTGAGGAAGAAAAATGGCGCGAGGAATGCCAGCCAGGCGATTGCCAGCTTCCACGGATAGGTTCGGAAGTAGCGGGCGAGCATGCAACAGCATATCAGTACCCGCAAAATCCGCTCAAACTTCTCGTAAAACGGACGATATGGCCAGTCAGGAGTGTGCTATGGGATCGATTAGTAGCGTCCCAAACGGTATGTCTTACGTGGCGGCAGCACTCGGAGCCTCCGCCACGGGCGTTGCGAACGCGACCGGCGACTCGACGGAGTTCGCAAAGCTGCTCGAAACGGCCTCTCCCCAGGACGCCGTGGCACTGAGTTCTGCCGCTCTGCAGTTACAGCAAATCAATGGAATCCTAGGATTGTCCTCTTCGAACAGTACCGAAAACCTGTTCTTGCCGCCCGAACCCGCGGATGACAACACGATGGCCGATCAACTTGCGCAGATTGCCACACAGGCACAGACCTCCGCCGCCCGGAACACTGCGTACGGCCAGACACCAGCCCAGTCCGGAAGTCTGAACGTCTTGGCCTGATCAACTCTTCTCGACGCTTTTCGTGTATGCTCACATTTCGACGGGCATCCAGACTTGGTGGACTTACGAAAGTCTCGACACGAGTGTCGAGACGGCAGAGAGGAGTCTCTGCGCCACGCTATTCGTGACGCAACGCTTCCATCGGCTCCACCCGCGAAGCCCGCTTCGCCGGCCAATATGATGCCAGCAGACCGACCGCCAGCATGGCGGCGAGCCCAAAAGCAATCGTCACGGCGTCATTCGCAGGCAATTCTTTCATCGCACCGGCAACGAGAGACTTCCCCCAGATCGCCATTGGGGCGACTGCGATCATCCCGGCGGCCATCAAGGCGAGGGCGTCGCGCACGATTAGTAGCGCCACGCTGCCGCGCGTCGCGCCCAGCGCCATGCGGATCCCGATCTCGTGAATCCGCCGATTCACCGTATTCGCCAGCAGCCCATAGAGCCCGATCGCCGCGAGCAGCGCTCCCAACGAACCGAACCATTCCGAGAGCATAGCAATCAGGCGTTCCGGCACGATGGTCGCATCCACCTGATCTTCGAGCGTCGTGATCTTGCCTACTTCCATTGTCTGCAGCGTCTCGCGTACCGTAGCGCGCACCTGCGACGCTAGGGCCGTCGGCGCAACGTCCGTACGCAGAGCAAATTCCGGAGGGATCCGCTCCAACTGGAATGCGTGGAGATAGACCATGCGGCGAGGCGCTTCGGGAATCTCGAAGTACCGCTCATCCGCAGCCACCCCGATGATCTCGTAGGAGTGATCGTCGCCATCGAACCGCACCGACCTTCCGATCGGGTTCGAGCCACCGAAATAATAGTTCACCATGGCCTGATTCACAATCGCGACGCGCCCCCCGCCGGCATCCTGGAAGCGAAAATCGCGGCCGTATAGAAGCGGTGTGCGGAGCGTCTCAAAATATTGAGGCGCGACCCACTTCAGCAGCGTATATCGGCGATCCTCCGGCCGCTCGGGATGACCTTCGACCACGGCGAAGCGCGAAGCCCCCGCCCCTGGGAGCGGCGTCGGTGCGCTGATCGTGGCCGAATGCACGCCCGGTATCGCCTGGATTCGCTGGAGCAGTTCCTCGTAAGCGCGAGCAAGTCGTTCGCCGGCCAGTCCGCTGCGGGACGGATCGAGGCTCACCAGCAGGATGTGATCGCGGCGAAATCCCAGGTCGAGATGCTCCAGGTTCGACAGGTGCCGAACAAACAGCCCGTAGGAATCCGGATGGAACAACGGGTCCACCTGTGGCTCCAGTCTCGACTTCACTACCATCTGCGCGATCCGATCCGACACGGTCGGTATACCCAGCTTCCGCTCCCCACCGTTCGCCTTCGGTATCTTGACCGTCCGCACCGGCGGTGGAACGTAACTGCCCGACGACATCCGATTCAAGACCTTGTATGAGCCAACCAGGAATGGGAGGAGCCGATGAGGGAGGCGAAGCCATATCGTATTTCCAAGTGGGAGGTCTGGGAAGCGTATAAGCGAGTGAAGGCGAATCAAGGAGCGGCAGGGGTCGACGAGCAGTCGATAAGGGAACTCGAAAGGAACCTGAAAGGGAACCTATCCTGGTTGCTCGGTGACTGCTCTTGCCCGTTGCTTCATCACCGATGGCAGGCTTCCCCTTTACGCGGCAGGTTGGCCGGCAACGTTTTGCTCACGAGGCCGCTACTCTACGAGTTCGCTTTCCTACGGCTCACGCATTTGCTTCCTGAGGCTTCAGCCCACGGTCTTTCGCCGTGTCCTGCTCAGGTCGCTACATGTTCGAACGAGCAATTTACATGGTGGGCTCCTTACATCCCACAAGATCAAGCCAGGCTTATCCTGGCG
>DATGIL010000107.1:0-174811 GCA_035295745.1 Bryobacteraceae bacterium
AGCCTCTTTCTGAGAGTATATATACGCTCAGAAATATCCCATAAACACGGGCCCGGTGCAACTCGCCACTTTTATGTCGCGCACCCACAAGAGTGTTTGCGCCACGACGGACGTTTCCAGTGCGATATCCTGTAAGCAGTATTCTGGGCATGCACTAGTGGAGGGTCCGTGAGTTTCCGTGAACAGCTTCACGCCTATATTGCGCAACTGGAACAGCGGCTGCGTTGGAGCACCTTGTTGCGCGGCCTTGCCATCGTGGCAGGCACTGCCCTGGTGGCAACCCTGGCATTGGTCACGATCGCGAATGCTCTCGCGTTTTCACACGGGAGCGTGACCGGTGCGCGATTCGCACTCATTCTCATTCTCGCTTTAGCTGCAACGGCGGGGCTCGCACTCCCTCTGCGGCGGCTCACGCGGCGGCGCGCCGTGGGGACCGCCGAGGCTGCATTCCCGCAGTTCCAGCAGCGTCTGACTACGTTTAGCGAGCGCGACGGACAGGACCCGTTCATCGAACTGCTTGCCATGGAGACGATGGACGTAGCGCAGTCGGCCGAACCCCAGCAGATGGTCACCAATTTCCGGCTGTGGGGTTCGCTGGGTTTGGGGGCTGGGGCGACGGTGGTTTTGCTGTGGATGATCGCGGCCGGACCGGGTTTCCTGGGATATGGGGCTTCGCTGTTGTGGACGGGTCCACACGTCGATAAGCCGGCGCTTTATGATCTGCGAGTTACCCCCGGCGATGCGTTGGTGCGGCGCTATGCCGACCAGATGGTGTCCGCGCTTCCCACCGGGCTGGCGTCACCGACGGTCAAGCTGTACGCGCATTTTCAGAGCTCGCAAAAGTGGGAAGAGATCGTGATGCATCCGAAGGCAGGCAGCTTTGCCGGAGGGTATCAGTTTCTGTTCGCGGGATTGCCTGAAAACGTAGAGTACTACGTTACCGCGGGCGCGATGACTTCGAAGCATTACAGCATCAATGTGAGCGATCTGCCGGCAGTCAAGCAGATTCGCGTGACGTATCACTACCCGGCGTGGACCGGTATGGCATCCGAAACGGAAGAGCGCGGAGGCGATCTGCGCGCGGTGACTGGGACGGAGGCGGAACTGGAAATCTCGACCGATCGTCCGCTACAGGGCGGACAGATCGTACTCGATGATGGAAAACAGGTTCAGCTCAGCGGCGGAACGAACAACGTGTATCGCGGCTCGGTAAAGATGGACAAGGACGCCGTGTACCATGTGGCTGGTGTCGCGGATGGCCAGCCGGTGCGCGTGAGCGAAGACTTCTTCATTGAGGCGCGAAAGGCGAATCCGCCGGTGGTTTCGCTAGTGCGTCCGGGACGCGGCGATTATCACGCGAGCCCGATCGAAGAGGTCACGGTGGCGGTGAAGGCGGGAGATGAGTACGGGCTCAAGGGGCTGGAACTGCACTACTCGGTGAACGGCGGTCCCGATACCACGGTGGATCTGCTGCAACAGAAAGGGAAGAAGCAGGCGGACGGTTCGACGACGCTGTCGCTGGAGGAATTCAAGCTGGTTCCGGGGGATTTGATCAGCGTCTACGCGACAGCTAAAGACGCCAATGCTGAGACCCACACCGACATCGTTTTCGTGCAGGCGGACCCGTTCGAGAGAGAGTTCTCGCAATCGCAGCAATCGGGGGGCGGTGGCGGCGGGGGTGGTGGCGGAGGAGGCAATCAATCCGCACAGATCTCGCAACGCGAAAAGGAGATCATCTCCGCGACCTTCAAACAGCAGAGTGACAAGAACGCCACCCAGCAGCAGGCGACGGATATCGCGAAGCTGTTGGCACAATCGCAGGCGACTTTGCGCGACCAGGCGGTAACGCTCTCGGGGCGTTTGCAGGCTCGCGAACTGACAGAGGAAGTGCAGGCGATCAGCGATTTTCAAAAGGACATGATGGCGGCTTCGCAGGCCATGGGTCCGGCAGCACAGCAATTGCAGCAGCAGAAGTGGAAGGATGCCATTCCGAATGAGCAGAAGGCCCTGCAGTATCTGCTGCGGGCGGAGGCTACGTTCCGGCAGATCCAGGTAGCGTTCGGGGCGCGGGGCGGCGGCGGGGGTGGCGGAGGAGGCGGCGCGGCGCGCGATCTGGCCGCGCTCTTCGATCTCGAACTCGATACGGAGAAGAATCAGTACGAGACGCAGGAATCACGCAAGACGACGGCCGATCAACGGCAGCAGGAGATTGAAGACGCGCTGAAGAAGCTCGACGAGCTGGCGCGTCGCGAAGAGGATCTGGCGCAACAGCAGCGGAACAACACGCAGACCGCAGAACAGAAGTGGGAACAGGAGATGCTGCGTCGGCAGGCGCAGGAAGTGCAGCGGCGTCTGGAACAGCAACTGGCGCAGAACGGCAGGCAGGGGCAACAGGGACAAAGCCAATCGGGACAGAATCAACAGGGGCAGAATCAATCGGGACAGCAACAGGGACAGGGCCAGCAGGGGCAAGGTCAGCAGGGGCAAGGCCAGGGTCAGCAGAGCGCTTCGGCGTCCGGGCAAGCCGGCGGACAGTCAGGCAGAGGCCGCGCCGGGTCGCAATCGAGCGGACAGAATAGCGCCGGCGGCAATCCGCAGCAGTCCGCGGATGAGGCGGCGGACGATCGACGGCAGGCTGCGCAGCAGGCGCTCGAGCGGCTCCGACAGGCCAGCGAGGATATGCGGCGGGCGGCTTCGGGCAACGCCAGCGCGGCGGATTCACGACGTGCTGCGGAACGGTTGCGCGAAGCGACTGACCTGTTGGGTAACATGCAGAAGCAGGATGCCGCGGGCCGTCTCAACTCGATGGCAAAGACGGCCGATCAACTGGCGGCGGAACAGAAGCAGCAGGCAGATAAAGTACGAGCGCTGATCGCGCAGCAGAACTCCGCGCGCACCTCGGGGCAGCAGCTGGCCAGCCCGTCCGCGCAGGAGATCGACAAGATGGTCAACGATCGCCAGAAGGTGGCCGACGACCTCGCACGCCTGACTCAGCAGATGCGCAATACGGCGCGAGAACTGGCTCCCACGCAACCGGGAGCGTCCGGGAAATTGCGGAGCGCTCTGGATACGATGGACGATAACAACCTGAACACGCGCATGCAGCGCAGCTCCGACTGGCTGAGGAGTGGAGACTTCTCCGATCCGGCGGAAACGGCGATCACGAACGATCTGCAAAAGCTCGGGCAGCAGGTGAAGGAAGCCGGGCGAGCACTGGGGAACGCGGAGCACGCTACGGAGGAGGCTTCGCTGAATCGGGCGATGGACGACCTGTCGCGGCTGCGCGATCGGCTGTCGAATCTGGGCGGCCGCGGCAATCCACAAGCCGGGCAGGGGCAATCAGGGCAGGGACAGCAGCAAGGCCGGCCCGGAGACCCATCACAGAACGGTCCGCTGAGCCGCAATGGCCAACCGGGTCAGGGGCGCGGCCAGCAAGCGCAGGCGGGACAAGGAAATCAACAGGGACAAGGCAATCAGCAAGGACAAGGCGGCCAAGCGGGACAGGGCGGCCAAGGCGGTCAAGGCAATCAGGCAGGCCAAGGCGGCGGGCAGCGTGGTAACGGACAGCAGCAGGGCGGTCCCGGTGGACGCCAGGGCGGGCAGCTTGCCGATCGCATGGCGGGCCCGGCGGGCGGCAACGGCAATCGCAGCAGCACCGTGTACGGCGACCTGGACACGGGCAACACGCGGATCCAGGGACAGGCGGTAGCGCCGCAGCAAGGTCCGAACCCCGCGGACACGCAGCGCGAGATCGAGCAAGGATTAAATCTGCTTAATCAAATGCGAGGCGCCGTGCAAGATAGTCCCGAGGCCAAGCAACAATTGCAGACCTTGATAGAAGAAATGCGCCACCTGGACCCCAGCCGATTCCCCGGGAACCCGGCATTGGTGGAACAGATGCACCAGCAGCTTGTGAGCGGTGTGGATGCACTCGAACTGCAGTTGCGGCATCAGCTCGATCAAAGCCACGGGGGGACGATCCGCAATGCGGATCCGACGAAGGTGCCGGCGGGGTATAAAGACTCAGTCGCGGAGTATTATCGAAGACTCTCAGGCGGGAAATAAAGAAAGGGGCAGGTTGGCGAAGAAGCCAGCCTGCCCCATTTCCACGGACGCGACCTGTCAGATTATTTCCAGCGGCCTTCCACAAACACATAGCCGCCATTGCGGTGTTCCCAACGGGGAGCCACCCAAACCGCGTGTTCCCGTGGCGGGACTTCCCAGCGGCCGGGTTCCCAGACATAGGCGTTGCCATCCCAGCGATGGTAGCCAGTGACCCACACGTGCCGCGGGCTCGGAGCCGGCGGGCGCTTCTCAACCCGGATCGCCGGAGGCCGCACTTTCACTACCACATCAGCAGCATGAATGGAGCCGATACAGAAAACGGCGCCCAAGGCTGCGGAAAGCAAGAATTGTTTCATATGTTCTCCCGGTATGGTTTAGAGCAAGCCTGGGACCATTCGGCAGCAAAGTGATCAAACTCCCGCAATCAGATTAGAAGATCTTAATGAGCCAGTAACCGCAGATCGATCGACTCCGCCATGGCGAGATACCCGGCCCGATTGGGATGGAGCTTATCTCCGGGGCCTCCGGTGGTGCTATCGGGCACATACTCGGGTTTGAGTCCTCCGGTTTGCGGATCGAGTGTGGCCCGGTCGAAATCGGCAACCCCGTCGAATACACCTGAGTGGCGGATGAATTCGTTGAGGGTCTTGCGCTTCTGATCTTCGGCGGCGGAGCCATGTGCCGCGTTGGTGCTGCCCAGCGCCGAGACAACAGTTGCACCGATCAAACGCACGCCCGGGAATTTGGCGCGAATCCGTTTGGCGACTTCCTTCATGCCGTCCTCCACGGCTTCCACGGAGGCATTGGCGTTGTTGCTGAAATCGTTGATGCCTTCGAGCCAGATCACCGCAGTCACGCCGGAGAGGCTGAGCACGTCGCGGTCGAGACGCTGGCGCGCGGATGGGCCTCCTGCGAAAGGCTTTTGCGGTGAATACTCGGCGGGTCCGACGATTTGATTGCCACCGATCCCGGCATTGGCGACGGCCACGCGATCGCCATAGGCTGCGTGCAATCTGCGGGAGAGCGCGTTCGGCCAGCGGTCGTCGCCATTCAATGTTGAGTCGGTTCCATCGGTGATGGAGTCGCCCAGCGCGATCACGAGTTGCGTCTCGGCGGGCAGCATCATGTCGATCGCGTCCAGAAAATACCAGGATGTGGTGCTGAAGGGAAATGCAGACTCGTCTTCGAGTTCGCCCTTGGCCCCGGCACCGGGCGCGGTGAGATACGAGGTGGTCAGCGCCTTGGCGTGCCACGTCATGGGGCCGCTCTCGCCGGCTATGTGAAAACTGACGGCCAGTTTGCGGCCAGTGAGATTCCCGGGGAATGCGAGAGTAACGGGATCGCTCCACGCGGATTCGCCAGGAGCAATGGTGATGCTCGCCTTACCACCGAAGTGCACCGGCCGATTGGTGCCGTGGACGATAGCGGCGGCGCTCCAATGCAGACCGGCGAAGACGCCATCGAAGGTAACAGGCTTGGCGCCAAAGACATTGGAGAAGCGGAGGCGCGTCTGTGTTCCCCAGATGTCGGGCGACACGATCAATCGAAAGGTCTGGTCGCGTGCTCCCGCGGCGGGCGAGGGGAGGGCGAAGCTCAGGTTGGGCTGTGCAGAGGCATTGCCTGTAGGGTAGGGGCCGTGCACGGAGCCTGTCCAACTGGTGACCCATTTCAGGCTCCGGGCTGGGCTCGCGGGAGTCAACAAAAGACACGCGAAAAGCGGAAGAACCTTGCGGAAGCTCATGATTGCGTCGGGATCCACAACAGAAATTCGGGGGAATCTTTCAGCTTGTCGAAAATCGGGTTTGACGAGAACGGCACGAAGGGTGGTCCGCCCGGCGAGGTGTTGGGCACAAATTTGAAGATCTGCTGAGCTTTGCGAAGTGCCACGTAGAGATTTCCAGAGGAGTCAAAGGCCAAACCTGACGGCCCGCTGTCCTTGGGCAAATTGAGTCCGAGATCCTGAAGCGTGAGGGTCACCGAATCGGTGTACCCGGCGGGAGGAGCAGGATACGGCGGCGGCACCGGTCCGCTTTCGAATTGATTTTTGGCAGGCGGCGACGGAGGGTTGGCCGGCGGCGTAACGCATGGACCCGACAGCACAGAATCGCTGGACGTCACGTAAAGGATCCCCTGGTTGATTAGCAGATGGACCGGGCCGCTTACGGTGGTGGATCCCCACGGAACACCGGTCCCGGCGTCGTACATCCGCACGGCGTTTCCCCCTTCATCCGCCACGTACAAGACGCCGTCATTCACTACGACACCGCGGACCGAATTCTGCACCTTGGACTGGGAAGAATCCAGAATCGGGGTCAAGCCACCCCACGACGGAGCAACCGGAGTCTGCGGCGGAATCTCAGCGGCCACCAGGCTGGTGCCAACGAAGGTGGAGGGCAGGAATTTTGGCCTCGCCAGGGAACTCCCGGCTTTTTTCAGTGCGACCAGAAGATCGGTCAGATATTCGCCGTCGCTGGATGCCTGAGATGTCTCATAGGGCGGACTGGCGGCGCGCAGGGCAACGATGTTGGAATCCTGGTTCGACACGTACCAGATCTGCATCTCGGTTTGCGATGGCAGACCGCTGGTCTGGACGATGCGGAAGGTGCAGTCGAAGGGATGGTCCATGATTCCCAACGTTTTCGATGCGAACTCGGACTGCTCCGTGAAGTGGTAGGGCTGATTGGGATCGGGCGCACAGCAGAGGATATTGCTCATGGACTTGCCGCCGTTCACGACATACAGAAAGCCATTGGCGAGCAGCATACCGCGTAATTCCGAAAGGTGCTTGGACTTAATTTCGAGGAGGTCCTCGATGGGGTCGCTTCCGGGGTGGGTCTCGTCGTATCCGTAGATGTTCGGGATGGTTTGGTGAAAGGTTACCAGGAGCATCTAGAGATTAGATCACAGGTGGGACAAACATCCCGGTCATGGCGGGGAGTTCGTCGCACAAGGAGAACATCTCTTCATGCACCCGGACCGATAGTGGCTCCGCGGCGCGCTGTAGGCTTTACCGGTCTACGCGTTTTTGGGTTCGATGCCTTGACGGGCCGCCCCGTCGACGTATCTTCGCAAGGCGTTCCGGCATCGCCAACGGGAGGGAGCGAGATTCGCGGCGAATCGGCGTGGCCTGCGGCGAGGGCGGCAGTCACGGCTCCACGTGCGAGCGGCGCCCATCGCGATCAGACCCAGTCCCAAGAGGCACGAGATGGCTGGCCCGGGTTCGGGCACTTCTCTATTGCCGGATCGGATGTCGGCGGCTTGCGGCGTTGCCTCATCGGCGTGGGTCACGGGTACGGATTGCCAAGTGAGAACGGACCCAGGGTTGAGTCGTCCGAGGTAAGATGCCGGGGCATTCGCGCCGCCGAACGGGAAGGTCAGAAGAGCCCAGACAGCGCTAAAGATGAAGAGTGGTCTCATGGAAGTTCTCGGTATGGTGTGCACTCCGACGGGAAAGTCGAGGGGCCGACGCCCGCGAAGTCGCCGGCCCCCGTCGCCACCAGTGAGCCGGGCGACGCGACGCCGACGCATCTGGTGAAACCCAATAAAGCGCATCCTCGAGGGCGCCGGATTGAGCGGCCGTCCATCGGCCGAAGGGCCAAATTCTGGTTAGCGTCCGCATCCCAGCACCACCTCAGAAGGGATTGTGTACTAAACTATCCAGAGATGTCCTGACCAAAGTCCGAATCAATTCCTACGATCTTCGGTTTTTGTTTTCAGGTAGTTCGCAGGGATGGTAGGAATTTGCCGGGTGGTAGGCATTTCTGAGGGGCGCGGATTGCAAACGACGGCGGTGCCATCCCGGCGATCGAGAGTACTCTGTTTCGGTCCATTTCGTTTGGAGACTTCCAACGAACTGCTGATCTTTAACGATCGGCCGATCAAGATTCCGCCCCGCGCGTTCGCAGTGCTTCGCCTTCTGGCGGAAAACAGCGGCGCGCTGGTTACGAAGGAAGATCTGATCGAAAAGGTCTGGGGCGGCGCCTTCATTGAAGAGAGCAACATCACTAAGAGCGTGGCCGAGATCCGCCGCATCTTGCGCCCCGGATTCAAAGAGATCGATCCGATAACGACGGTGTGGAAGCAGGGTTATCGGTTCGCAATCCCGGTAACGGTTTCGATCGCGGATACGACACTGGAGGAGCCGGAACAAGCGGCGGCGAGTTTAGCGCCGGTTGAGGCTTCCGTCGAGCCGAACCAACTTCGAGCGATGGCCGAGGTTCCTCCGCTTTCGTCCGGGCCGTTCTCGTCGCGGCGGGCACTCTGGGGTCTGGCCGGGGCTCTCGCGGCGTTCGCAGTGCTGGTCTATCTGGTGGTACAGGTGCGGCCTTCGGCTGCATCGTCGTCGCGCCAAAAGGTTGCTGTGTTGAGCATTCGCAACCTTTCGAACGATCCATCGGCCGACTGGCTGGGCGCTGCACTGACCGAGACTTTGACGAGCGAATTGCAGACCGGTGCGTCGCTGCGCGCGGTTTCGGCGGAGCGTGTTGCCAACATGCGAACCGACCTGGGCCTCGCGCCGGGCGCCGCTTACGATTCCGCGACGCTTCAGAAGGTACAGGCCAATTTGGGATGCCAACTGGCGGTGACGGGCACGTATTTGAGCACCGGACATGAGCTCCGACTGGATCTTCATGTGCACGAGACCTCGAGCGGTGAAACGCGAGGCACCCTTAGCGAGACGGGCAGTACCGAGAATCTGCTGGAATTCGTGGCTCGCGCGGGTGGAGACCTGCGCCGCCTGCTGGGAGAGCAGAAGGCCGCTCCGTCTCCGCAGGCTCAGGCGGCAGTGAGCTCGGAGGCACTCGGACTCTACGCGCAAGGCATGGAGCGGCTGCGGGCATGGGACGCGCGAGGCGCCGGGGAGTTCTTTACGAAGGCTCTGGCGGCAGGCGGCGACAGCTACGCTCCAGTCCACGCCGGTCTTTCACTCAACTGGTCGCTGCTGGGGTTCGATCAGCGCGCACGTGACGAAGCCCGCAAAGCGCTGGACGCCGCCAACGGGCTCCCTCGGGAACAACAACTGCAGATCGAAGCGCTGTACGCCGAAGCGGGGGCGGATTGGCCCAAAGCGATCGAAACGTGGCGCGCCCTGTTGCGCTTTTATCCCGATCAACCGGACTACGCCGAACGCCTGGCGGGAGCGCTGACGCGAGGCGGAAAGGCCGCCGAGGCACTGAATCTGCTGCGCACTCTGCCCTCCAGCGATCCGCGCCTGTTGCTGGCGAGCGCGCGTGCATCGTTCGCACTGAGCGACTACAATGCCGCCCTGCGGCAAGCCGGCGTGGCGCTCGAGCAGGCACGGAAACGGTCGTCGCGGCTGATGGAGAGCCGCGCTCTGAGCGTCCGTGCGGGTGCGTTGGACTTCCTCAGCGAGTTCGAGAAGGCGCGCGCCGACATCCAAGAAGCCGGCCGCATCAGCGCCTCTTTGGGAGACCGGAGCGGATACGCGGAGGCGCTCTATCATGATGCCGCCATCGCGCGAATTCACGGAGACGGTAAGGACCTCGACCAGAAACTGAAGCAGGCTCTCAGCATCGCCAGCGAGATCGGCAATCGGCACCTTTCGCGAGAGATCCTGAACGAGCTGACCAATCTCCATCGCAACCAAGCCGATATGGCGGGAGCACTGGAGTTCGCCGATCAAGCCCTCGCCATTGCGCGCGAGACCGCAGATGCCAGCGGCGAGGCAGCCAGCCTCAACGACGCCGGCAATCTGCTGAACAACACTGGACATCCCGACCAGGCGCGCGAACGTTATGCAGAGTCTCTGCAGCGTGGAACCGAAGCCGGTGACCGTCGGCGGATGGCGATTGAACTGGGAAACCTGGGTATTTTGGACTATACGGAAGGCGATCTGCCGGAAGCGGTCTCGCGCATGCAGAAGGCGCTCGAATTGAAACGAGCCGTGGGGGACCGGGAATCGATTGCGTACACCTTGAATTATCTCGGACGGGTTTTGATCCTGGCGGGAAGGCTCGGGGAGGCGCGCAAGTATTTGGACGAGGCGGATGCGCTATTGAAGTCGATCGGCCAGAAGTCGATTGCTCCGGCGATCCTGAGCGCCAGACTCGATATCATCGAAGGGCATCCGGAGAAGGCCGAAGGACCGCTGACCGCGATGGCAGCGAAATTCGAACTGCCCTCACCCAAATGCGAGATCCTTTACGTGTTGGCGGAAAGTTGGCTGGCGCGCGGCAATCTCGAGAAGGCGCGGGCGGTGACTGCGGAGGCGGTGGCACTGGCGGCGAAGACGCCGAACCGCGCAGATTTCGGAATCCCCGCGAACCTGATGGCGGCACGCGTCGAGATGGCTTTGGGCCATTTCGATCGAGCTAACCAGCAGTTGAATTCACTGCTTGCCGAATCGCGCACGCTGAAAAATGTTCCCAATGAGCTGAACGTGCGGTATGCGATGGAGTGCCTGGAGAAGAATCGCGGAAACTTGCGTGCCGCGTCGGAGACGGGCCGCAGTTTGCAGCGGGATGCGGAGCGGATGGGATTCGGGTTGATCGCATCGGCGACGCAACGGGTCGATACACTGGCAGTCCTCAGGTTGAAGGAGTTTTAGCGCCTCCGGCCGGAACAATCCACAATCCACGGCGTCTAAACCCACATAGCGAGGGGCCATGCTGCGCATCTTTATTGGCATGTTGATGGTGATCGGGCTGCACGCACAGGAATCTCCGGCCACTCCGGCGGGCCCCAAATTCGAAGTCGCCTCGCTGAAACCGAGCGCTCCCGGTGGACGGGGTGGGGGCATCCGGCCGCAGGGTGGCGAGCGATACGTGGCCACCAACGCGCCATTGGGCATGATGATCACGGTGGCGTGGCGCTTGAAAAACGAACAGGTAATCGGCGGGCCGGATTGGCTGAACACCGCCGGGTTCGACATGAACGCCAAGGCGGAGAAGACGGCGAGCGTGGAGGAACTGCACCGGATGCTGCAGAATCTGCTGGCCGAACGATTCAAACTGCAGTTTCACTGGGAAAAGAAGGAACTCCCGATCTACGCGCTGACAGTGGATAAAGGCGGTCCGCAGATGCAGCCGCACGAGGCAGCGACAGCCGGGGAGCCGTGGATCGACCAGCAGCAGCCACAGTTTTTGCACATGATCTGGCACGGAAAATTCGCGCCGATGGAGTATTTCGCGTGGCGGCTGGGCCAACTTCTCGATCGGCCGGTGGTGGACATGACGAATCTGAAAGGCGGGTACGATTTCGATCTGTCATTTACCCGGGAGCTACCGCCGGGAATCTCGGAAACAGCGCAGGTCAACGGGCAGCAGATCGACACGTCGGGACCTTCTATCTTCGCGGCGCTGCAAAAGCAGCTGGGACTGAAGCTGGAGAGACAGAAGGGGCCGGTGGAGATCATGGTCATCGATCATGTGGTGAGACCCTCGGAGAATTGAAGAGGATTTGATAAGGCCACGCGGAACAACACTCACGACAGAGATCGAACCTCTTCCCCCCATCGGGCTTTCGACGCTACAAAGTGACCCCAGTGTGTGTCTACAACATGACGCGTCGAAAACGGCCTGCAGTCAGACTTGGTAACGCGCGAAAAGTGTCGACAAAAGTGTCGACGCGGCAAACAGGAGTGTTCGCGCCACAGCTGCCCACGAAGATCTTCATATCTTCAAGGACCGCCTAATGCACCGATGACAGGACACGCTCGAACTCCTCGCTCAATCCGCGCATCCGCCGCCTTGTGGGTCACTCGGTTCAGTTCGCGGACGGCCGTTCCACATGGTCAACGACCAGGACGTCAACGGGACCTTTTCGCAATACCAGTTTTAGACCGAGCTGCTCCACGGCGGTGAAGACCCCGGGCGTCATTCCGAATCCCATGAATACTTGCCCGGGCTGCGGAAGCCTCGCCTGCGGATCATTGAGTTCCACCCGAAGGTCGATCTCGTAAACGCCCGGGAGTTCCGTTCCGTCAAGCACGGAGTGATCCAGAAAGATCTGAAGGAACTCGATCAGACGTGCAATTCTGTTGACCATCTGAATGGTCACGAAACCGCCCTCCAAACCAAAGTGGGCACCTTTGACGGGCTCGGTTTGTACCTGATGCAGTTTGGGGCCTCCCTTTCCAACCTCCAACCGGTATACCGGACGCTGCTCTGTCCTGCGGTGAAGACTCAGTTTGAATCGCTGCGCCAGTAGGGTCTGCAGCATGAGCTTGAGCTGGTCCTGAGTAGCGGAGTCCGTACTCTTGGCGGCGATATCAAACTGCTCTTCATCCATCCAGGCAGGCCCGGAGATCTCGCCGGCATTGTTCAATCCGTAGGCCCAGACGATGCACTCCCGCAGAGTCTGCTGCGACATCAGGAGGCTGCCGTGAGCAGCGGTAATGGTGCGGTTTTCCGGCGCCGATCCTGGCTTAAACGCTTTGACCGATGCAACGTCGAATTCCTGGCGGCCGGCGGATTGAATCTGGGTCCTTCCCATCGGCGCGTTCAGAATGCCAAGCATGACGGGGCCCGCGATGGTCCCGATTGCGGCAATGGTGAGCAGGATGCGGCGTGATAGATTCATCCCGGCGGCGAGGTGATTGGCCATAATCGCATCGATCCGCCTCTTCAGGTCGGCACCAGTGATACCCGAAACACAGGGCGAGTTTAATTCCAGATAGAATTTGCAGACGTTCAGGATTCCCTCGGCATAGATCTCTGGTTCGACATGCGTTCGCAGGATTTCTTCATCGCAGGCGCGTTCTCGCTCTTCTACGAGACGCAAACCGATCCACCACACCAGAGGATGGAACCAGAACAGGGACTCCACAATCATGTGGATCGCACCCATCAGATTGTCATGCCGCTTCACATGGCATAGTTCATGCGCAACGATCGCTTTCAACTGCGCTGGTGACAGGCGGTCGGCGATGCCTTCCGGCAGGAGCAAGACCGGCCGGAAAATCCCAAAGACACCGGGTTCGAACCGCGCCGGGCAGGATAAGGCCGGAATAGATATATCGAGAGGAAGCGGCGATCCCAGGCGAACGGCCAGCCGCATGCGAAGCCAGTGGCGCAACCAGAAAAACACGCTCACCGCAACACCACATGCCCATAACCCGAGGAGAACTGGTGCCAGTGGTGTCGAAACGGGTGCTGTTATGGCTAGTGGAGACACCGGCGCCGGCGCTGCGAAGGGTTGGCTGACCTGCGTGACGAATGAGACTCGGGAACGTGCGACGGCTGGAGCCGATGGCGATGCGAATTGAGTACCCACGCTGACGAGCAGAGCAAAAGCGACCAGGAACTTCAGTGACGCTGCAATCCACAGCCAGTACCGCACGACCGCACGATTCCTTCTCAGGGCGAGCGTCAAGAACCATGCAACAGCCGCGCAAAGACTGGACTGCCAGAGATGGTTGGCCAAGGGCGACAGATCGCAGGTAGTCACCGAGGCTTGTCCTTTCTCGAGGCTTTGCGTAGGGCCGCTTCCGCCTCCTGAACATCCTCCAGGGTGAGGTCCCCGGACTCGACAAGATGGGCCATCACCAGCTTTGCCCGGCCACCGAGGATTGCAAGCAACTCGTTGATTAATCGTCCCTGCGCATCCTTGCGGGAGATGGCGGCCTCAAAAATATTTGCGTTACTGATGCGTTTGATGCAGCGCAGGGCCTGTTTACGCTCCAGGCGATACACGACGGTCTGCACTGTGGTGTATGCAGGTCTGGTGGGCTCGGGAAAAGTTTCCTGAATCTCGCGAACGGAGCAAGCTCCCTTCTGCCACAGCGCCTCCAGCACCTGCAATTCCAGCTTGGTCAGTCTCGGTTTGGCCATATCATCAGACTACCTGAGCATTCAGACTACTATGATGATAGTCCGATTGCAAGATCTTTTGGGCGACCACTTGGAGCCGGAGGGCCCGACTCGCGACCACGCCGGCGGAACATCGATGATTGCAGGACAAAGGCAGTTGCGACTGAGGATGGAAAGGGCCGGAGATTCCTGGCCATGACCATGGGGACGGACATCGGACATCAGCGAACTGAGGACGACCGCCTGGCCTAAGCAGAAGCCTTGCGTCGACAAGTACTTCTTACCGCAGACTTGGTGACTAGTAGAAAAGTCTCGACAGGAGCGTCGAGACGGCAGACAGGAGTGTTCGCGCCACGTTGTTGTCAGGAGACTGCGGTCATCGTCAAAAAGACGCTCCCGCAGCCATTCTTCCAGACGATTTGACTACTCGTAGCGCAGGACTTCGGCGGGGAGGATGCGCGTGGCGTTGCGGGCGGGATAAATGGTCGCCAGGAAACTCACCACGATCGCCAACGCCGCGATCCAGATGCCATCCAATGCACGCGGCTCGAAGGGAACGAAGGGCAGCGCATAGACTGATTCGGGCAGCTTGATCCACTGGTACCGGTTAGCGTAGTAGCAGAGCGTGTATCCCACGATCAGACCGATGACACTGCCGACGATGCCGATGAGCACTCCCTGCAGCATGAAGATGCGGCGGATCTGGGCGTGGCGCGCGCCCATCGACATCAACACCGCGATGTCGCGGTACTTCTCCATCACCATCATCACCAGCGTGATGAAAATATTCAGTGCCGCGACGATCTCAATCAGGCCGATCGTGATAAAGGTGACGATGCGCTCCATATTCAGGGCGCCAATCAACTGCTGATTCTGCTCCTGCCAGGTAGTGGTGGTGTACTTCGGCCCGGCGACCCCTTCGATCTCCTTGGCGAATTGCGGAGCGCGATTCAGGTCGTCTACATCCACTTCGATGCGGTTAATCTGGTCGGGACTGCCCGCCATCTTTTGCGCAGCTTTGATCGAAGTGAAAGCCCACTTGTCGTCTACTTCATAGAAGCCCGACTTAAAAATGCCCACCACTTTGAACTTCTGGACGGAAGGCAGCGGGCCCGAAAAGATCAGCGTGCCTCCTTGCGGGCTGACCACCCGAATGATCTGATTGAGCTTGATCCCGGTGTCGTCCACCAGGTTCGCCCCCAGCACGATGCCCGGTGGATCGGCATCGGCATCGCGCAAACGGTCGAGCGAGCCGGCCACCAGATTGCGCAGCGCGTCGCTGATGGAGAGCTCGCGGTCTACCTCGATGCCCTTGAGGAGGGCTCCGGTTGACTGCAGAGGTCCCGTCACGTAGAAGGTGTTATAGAGGGCCGGCGAAACGGCTTTCACATGGGGTAGTTTGCGGATCTGTTCCGAGAGCTCGCGCCAGTTATCGATGCCGTCTCCGGGCTGGCGCGGCTGGACACCGATGTGCGCCATGGCGCCCAGCAGATTGCGCTGGAGCGTACTGCGAAAGCCGTTGTTTACGCCCAAGGCGATCACCAGCGCCATCACACCGGCGGCGACGCCGAGAATGGAGATCAAGGTGATCACCGAGATCACCGCCTCTTTACGGCGGGCCCGCAGATAGCGGCTGGCGATGAACAGCTCGAAACGCGAGTTCACGGCTTATCCAGGTCACGCAACTGTTGCACCAGGTCGATGGGGCCCTCAGGACGTAGCAGCGGAAACAGGATCACATCCCGAATCGAGCGCGAACCGGTGAGGATCATGGTAAGCCGGTCGATGCCTATGCCTTCACCGCCGGTGGGCGGCATGCCGTAGGCCAGTGCGCGAACATAGTCTTCGTCCATCTGGTGGGCTTCTTCATCGCCGCGCTCTCGCATGGCCAGTTGCATCTCGAAGCGGCGACGCTGTTCCTGCGGGTCGTTCAACTCGGTGTAGGCGTTGCCGATCTCCATGCCGGCGGCGTAGATTTCGAAACGGTCCACGAAGGCGGGGTCCTCGGGCTTATTCTTGGACAGCGGCGACGTCTCCACCGGGTAATCGTAAATCATCGCCGGTTGGATGAGCTTCTCTTCCACACGCTGCTCGAAGATGTCGGCGAGCGCTTCGCCGGGCGTCGTCTTGCGGGAATGGCGCAGCAGCCATTCGGGGCTGCGCACCTCGTCCATCGTGGGTGCCCCGCCGCCTTCCCAGAAGTGAACGATCGCCTCGCGCATGCTGTAGCGCGCCATGTGGCCGAAATCGAGCTTGTGGCCTTCGAATTCCACTTCCGTGGAACCGGTAGCGTCGTGGGCGACTTGCGCAAGAAGCTCGGCGGAGAAGTCCATGAGGCCTTGATAATCGGTGTAGGCCTGGTAGAACTCGAGCATCGTGAACTCGGGATTATGGTGCGTGGAGAGACCCTCGTTGCGAAAGTTTCGGTTGATCTCGTAGACACGATCGAGGCCGCCCACGATCAGCCGCTTCAGGTAGAGCTCCGGGGCGATGCGGAGATACAGGTCCATGTCGAGCGTGTTGTGGTGGGTGACGAATGGGCGAGCGGTCGCCCCACCGTAAATGGGCTGCATCATCGGGGTTTCCACTTCGATGAAGCCGCGCGCCTCCAATTGGCGGCGCAGTGAAGAGATGATCCTCGCGCGTGTGACGAAAACTTTGCGCACCTCGGGATTGGCAATCAAGTCGAGATAGCGCTGGCGGTAACGGATCTCAATATCCTCGAGGCCGTGCCACTTTTCGGGCATGGAGAGAAGGGTCTTCGAAAGGAACTCGAGGGACTCGACGTGAACGCTGAGCTCTCCAGTGCGCGTGCGGAAGAGGTATCCTTCCACGCCGACCACGTCGCCGATGTCGAGCATCTTGAAAAGCTGGAAGGCCTTTTCGCCAACCACATCCTTCTTCACGTAAACCTGCAGGCGCTCGCCCGATTGCTGCATGTGGGCGAAACCGGCCTTGCCCATGTGACGCAGAGTCATGAGCCTGCCGGCGATGCGGACGTGGATCTCAGGTGACAGTTCCTCGGCGGTCTTGGCGCCGTAGGCAGCGAGGATGTCGGGAATGGTGTGGGTGAAATCGAATCGGCGGCCGTAGGGCCGGTGTCCCAATGCTTCCAATTCGCGGATGCGCGATAGGCGATTCTTCAGTAGCTCATCTTCCAGCGACAACTAAGTCTCCATGACCCCGGATTTGTTGAAGGGGAAACTTCATTATCGCTTAGGATGAGCTGATGCTCACAGCGGGCGACGTTCGGTTCCACCTGACAGATACCGATTCTTTCTGGAAGACGATGATGTGCAACTCAGAGGCCGACATTTGCCAGCCTCTCGTCCGATTTGTATTTCGCTCGAATCCGTTCACGCCGCGGGCGCTGCGACCGATTCTCCGTGGAATCGCACCGAGACGAGACGCGAGACGCCGGGCTCCTGCATGGTCACGCCGTATAAGGCTTGCGCCGACTCCATGGTGCGCTTGGAGTGCGTGATTACGATGAACTGCGTCTGGTGCGACATCTCGCGCAGCAACTTCGTCAGACGGCCGATATTGGCCTCGTCGAGCGGCGCGTCCACTTCGTCCATGATGCAGAAGGGACTGGGCTGGAATCGGAAGATCGCCATCAGGAGCGCCACCGCCGCCAGTGCCTTCTCGCCGCCCGAAAGCAGCAGCACGTTCTGCAGGCGCTTGCCGGGAGGCGAACAGACGATTTCGATTCCGGAATCGTTGATGTTCTCCTGATCGGTGAGCCGCATCTCACCCGTGCCGCCGCCGAACAGCGTCTGGAAGATGCCGCGGAAATTCGTGTTGATGGCTTCGAACGCCTCCGCAAACTTCTGGCGCGATACCTGGTCGATGTCCTGAATCGCCTTCTCGGTATCGCGGATGGAGTCGATCAGGTCCTGCCGCTGCGCTCCCAGGAACTCCTGCCGCTGTTGCGCCTCCTGATACTCTTCCATGGCCGCGGCGTTCACCGCCCCGAGTCCTTCGATGCGGTGACGCACCTCATTGCAGCTTTGCTCGGCGATCGCGATCGTATCGGCATCGGGAATTGGATCGTCTGCCGCAGCCAATTCCTCCACGGCGCAATTCAGTTCCTTGCGGCTGGTCTCATCGAGGAATTTCAACTCCGCCTGCTTGCGCACCAGGTCGACTTCGAACTGCGACCGGCGATCGTGGCTCTCCTGCACCGCCACGCGCAGGATCTTCAGTTCCTCCTCGCCTGCGCGCAACGCCTCGCGCATAGCGGAATCCTGCGACGCCAACTCGTTGACTCGCGCTTCGAGTCTGGTGATTTCTTCCGCGAAGAGCGCGACCCGTTGATCAAGTTCGATGTTGTTCGCCAAAAGGCGCGAGCGTAACTCGCCGAGGCGCCCGATCTCGGGTGCGATTGCGTTCCGCCGGTTGATGGTCTCGCGATACTGCTGCTCCAGCCTGCCCATGGCGTTGCGCTCGCCGCGATGCCGCTCTTCGAGCCCTGCCAGTTGCGCACGAGTCTCGCCGTGCTCCTCGCCGATCGTTGCGGCTTGGCCTTCGAGCTTTTCCATTTCCTGACGTTCGGCTTCGAGCGCTTCTTCACGCTCGGCTCGTTGGCGGTCCCGATCCGCGACTGCCGCGCGATTCTTTTCGCGCTGTTCGGCCGACCGCTCGGAATCGCGGCGGAGACGCTCCAACTCGAGCCGCGCCACGGACAGCCGCGAATTCGATCGCGAGAGATCCTCGCCGAGCTTGCGCATGTCGTGGTCGAGGGCCACGCGGTCCTTCTCACGGGACTGCTGGAGCACGCGAAGGCGTTCCAGCTCCGTCTCGAGGCCCAGAATCTCATGTTGCAAGTCATCGACCCGGGCCACCATCTCGTTCAAGCGATTCTGGCGAGCCTGCAACTTGGTGTTCAACTCGCGCGCTTCGCGCTTCATGGCGAGTGGACCCGCACCCGATTTTTTCCCGCCGGTCACCGTGTGGCCGTGGTAGCAGACACCGTCGGGAAGCAGGAAATAGAGGTGGGGATAGGAGACAGCGAGGCGTTGCGCCGCGGCGCGATCTTCGGCCAGGAAGCACAGGGACACGCGGGGGAGTAAATCAACCGCGCGATCTTTGAAGCCATTCGTGAGCCGCAGAGAATCGCTGAGCCGCGCGGCGATACCGGTCTCGGGACCGATGGCCGGCTCGGGCAAATGCCGGTGCCCGTTGCGGCTGGGCTCCGGATGCACCAGGAATGTGGCTCGGCCGTCCAGTTCGGCGCGGATGAAATCCATGCCGCGCTCAGCCTGCTGCCAGTTCTCCACCACGACGTATTCGAGTTCCTCGTGCAGGAATTCTTCCGCAGGTTTTTCGAATTGCGGATCCACTTCGACGTAATCGGCCATGACGCCGAGAGGTTTGAGGTCAGTCGCCTTGCCCTTTTCCAGCGCGCCAAACAGGCGCTTCACCGACTCGGTGGTGTAGGTTCGATGCGCCAATACCTGTTCGAGCGATTCCTTGCGAGCGCGGATTTGCGACACTTCGGTCTTCGCGGTGTCGATCTCACGGCGCAATTCCGCGGCCATGCGACGGCGCTCCACCAGTTCGCCTTCGGTCCGCCGCCGCTCGCCGGTAACGGATTCCAGCTCCAGTTGGCGCTGTGCCAAGATCTCAGTGAGTTGCTTGCGAGCGGTCTCCAGGCGTTCGATCTCCGCGGCCGCCGCGCCTTCTTCGCGCGCTGCCCGCGAGGTCTCGCGCTCGATTCCCGCCAGGTACTCTTCGATCTGCGCAAGCTGATTCTTGAGCGTGGAGGCCTCGCCGAGCAGGCGGAGAATCATCTGCCTGCCGGCCTCAATGGTCTTCTCCCGCTCGCGCACTTTGACCTGGAGGCGCTCGCGCTGCTGGTTGATCTCCTGCATGCGCGCACGCGACTGGGAAGTCTCGGACTCCAACTCGTCAAGCTTCTTCTTGTGCGCGGAGATCTCCTCATCGAGAACGTCAAGCCGCGCGCCTAGCTCCTGCGATTCCTTCTCCGCTTGCGCGATGCGCTGCTCGATGGCGCCGCTCTCCTTCACTTGCGATTCGAGCTTGCCGCGCGTACGCACCGCCTCCACGTTGCGCTCCGACAACTGCTGGCGCGATTCCGTGAGCATCGCGTCGACGTCATAACAGGCTTGCTGGCGCTGCTCGTGGGCTTCCTGCTTTTCAGCCACCTGGTCGCTCTGCGACTTGAACTCGGCGGCCGCCTGACTCAGGTCGATGGCGGTCTTTGCGGCGTCGCGTTCGAGCAAGCGATACTTGCCCGAGAGCACCACGCGCAGCTTGGCCTCCATCTCGGTCTTCAGTTCGCTGTATCGTTTCGCCTTGGCGGCCTGGCGCTTCAGCGAATTGACCTGCCGGTTGACTTCTTCGAGGATGTCGTAGACGCGCGAGAGATTCTGCTTGGCTCCTTCGAGCTTGGCCTCCGCCAGCCGTTTTCGTGTCTTGAACTTGGTGATGCCGGCGGCTTCCTCGATCACCGCCCGGCGGTCTTGCGGCTTAGAGCTTAGGATTTGGCCAATGCGACCCTGTTCGATAATGGCGTAGCTCTCCGGCCCCAAGCCCGTCCCCATGAAGAGGTCCTGGATGTCGCGCAGGCGAGCCGGACGACCGTCGATCAAGTACTCGCTCTCACCCGAGCGGTACAGGCGGCGGGTGATGGTGGTCTCGCCATTGCCCTTCGGGGCGCTGTCGTGGGGGCGTGCTTCCACAGGATGCGGCTTGTTCGAGGGAGTGTCCTTATAGACGTCGGGATCCACCAGCGTCATGGTCACGTAGGCCATGCCGAGAGGCTTGCGGTCGCGGGTGCCCGCGAAGATCACGTCCTCCATCCGGGTGCCGCGCAGGCTCTTGGCCGACTGCTCGCCAAGCACCCAACTGATGGCATCACTAATATTCGATTTGCCGCAGCCGTTCGGCCCGACAATTCCCGCGATCCCCTCTCCCGGAAAACGGAGTTCGGTTCGCTCGCAAAAGGATTTAAATCCCTGGAGTTCGACGCGTTTTAGTTTTAGCAAAGCATTGACCTCTGCTTCGGGGGAGTTGTAACCATACTAAACTCGCTGATCGAAAAAGTAAAGCATCTGTACCACAGTATCCGGTAGCCTAAGCCGTACCACCACAAGATCTCGTGTCCCAGTATCGCAGATTGGGACACTAGCCGAGTGAAGGCCACCTGGGAGAGCGTTTTTCGCGGAATGCCTTCAACCCTTCCTGGAAGTCGGGACTGTGAAACACTTGATTCCGCGCCGCTTGCCCGACCGCGCCAGCGGCTTTCCAGTCTAAACCCCTGCTTTCGTGGACGAAGCGCAGGCCGCTTTGGATAGCCGTGGGACTAAAACCCGCCACCAACTCGGCGACTTCCCTACTCCGCCGGTCTGCATCTGCGGCGATTTCGTGCACTAGGTCCATTTCGTGGGCCTCGGCGCCGTTGAAGATTCGTCCTGTTAACGCGAGTTCCACCGTTCGGCGCTCGCCCAGCGCCATCGAGACTGCGCGGAAGACCAGGAAGGGCCACAATCCGATACGGACTTCGGTGAGGCCGAAGGTGGAATCGGCGGTGGCGATCACGATATGGCAATTCGCAACCAGACCGGTGCCTCCTGCCAGTGCCGCTCCGTGCACCGCGGCGATCAGCGGCTTGCTGATCCGAAAGCCCAGCGTGAACAACCGCTCGTGGACCGCGGCAAGTTCGCCAGTATCGCCGGAACCGGCCTCCTTCAGGTCCATACCGGCGCAGAATCCCTTACCACGTCCCGCGAGCAGAATCGCACCCACAGTGGGGTCGCGATCGGCCCCTTCGATGGCTGTGGTCAGTGCGCGGCAGAGTTGGGCGTTGAGAGCGTTGCGCTGATCGGGCCGGTTCAGAATGAGGCGGAGGACGCGGCCTTCGCGGACGGACTCCAAACTTTCACTCATGAGGTTGCTCCCATGGGCGGGGATACCAGAGACTTCACTTCGGGCGCGCGGAGCTCGCGCCGTAACGACCTATTATAGTCCCGGCGGTAACTCGATTTCCATCCGGAGAAGTGAGGCCCCGAAAGTTTTCCCTTGTGCGTCGGTCCTCAGTGAAACCGTGCCGCCGCCGCCGAGCGCCTGATGCAGCAGGAAATTCAATGCGCCGAGATTGGGGAGCTCGAAGCGCTCGACGCCGCCTTGGACCAGATCGCCGAAGTGCTGCTTCACGCGCTCCGCGGTGACCTCGCGGACCAGCACCGGGTAGTGGCGCTCTTCGTAGGCGATCACGCCAATGTTGCAGGTGTCGCCTTTATCTCCCGAACGGGTGTGCGCGATCTGAGCCAGCGGGATTCTCATGAGTGCCTCATTGTCGCACTGTGCCGGCAACGGCAGCACCCGCATTCGCGGCGATCGCGGGCGTTCCCGTCTGGAGTTTCTTGTACTCGCTGAAAGTCATGTCCAAAGCCCGATGATACCCTTTCACCAGCATGACCTTAGCGGAAGCGTCCATCACAAAGCGTTTCGGCAACCAGAGTTCGTCACTCACGCGTGTCTGCTCCAGCACGAGATGGGCGCCTTTGGCGACGCGGATCACAAAACCGCCGAATGAAACCGGAGCTTGCACTTCCATCTCAGCCTTCACGCATTGAAATTCGCGTTTGTCGATCCACAAGTGCAGCTTCACTTTGGGGAAGAACGAAGTGGCCGTGGTTTTTGGTTTGTAACCGGGCTTCGGATTCGCCTCGATCACCCACGTCGCGGTGCCGTTCACCGTCTCCTCTCGAACGATCTGGAAATCGAACGCGTCGGGGACATCCTTCACCGGCTCGTTGCGCCGGTCTTCGCGGCGCCGCCACTCGGCGATGCGCGCTTCCCGTTGCTCCGGCGTCTCCTTGCGGCGCTGTTCGATGTTCCATTGCAGGCGGTCGGCCTCCTGCTTCTGCTCTTCGGCCGAGATCGGCTGATCGTTGCGCGCCACCAGGCGGCGGTACGGCGAGCCTTCCTGCATGCTCACCTCCCAGGTACGATTCTGTGTGGTTTTCGGCTTACCGGCAGCGTCGAGGTCCTGCTCCACCTCTCGCAATTGGAAGTTGTAGCCGTGAGCGTTCTGAGCATTCTTCGCATAGGCAGCCGCGGCGCGCGCTACGATGTCGCGAGCGTTTGGCGCGGGGTTTTGCGAGACAAGGATGAAGGGAAGAGCGAGCGTCAGGAACAGAAAGCGCACTCTTCATTTTACGCTGGGGAGGGCGGCCGGGTTTCGTATGGAATCGACCAGGTAGTCGGTGTAAGATGAGAACCGATCCTATGATGCTTCGAATTCTGCCGCTCCTGTTGACCGCGGTGTTCGCGGCCTCTGGACAGAAGTATAACGGGCCCGTCCCGCCCAAGTCTGACCTTCCTTACCTGAAACACGCCGAGAACCTGATCCCGACCGAGGCAGCCGTCGCCAAAGAGGACAAGAAGAAAGACGAGATCACCTACACGATCGAGGGCGCCAATTCCCCGGTGCGTACGCCGCTGGCTTCGCCGATTTTCCTGATTCAGGCCGACAAGCTGCTGCCCGATCGATTGGGACTTTATAAGCTGGAAATCAAGAGCGGGCATCGCGAAGCGGTCGCCACGCCGAAGCGTCCCCTTAAGGGCATCCGCACGGTGGTTTCCAAGCTCAATGGCAATCTCTACCGAATCGAAGTGGACGAGAGCCTGGAGCCGGGCGAATACGCCCTGACACCCGAGGGCACCAGCAACCAGGTTTTCTGTTTCCAGGTCTACTGATAGGAACTACGATGCACATGCGACGGTTCGCCATGTTGTTGACGCCGTTTCTGGCCCATGCGGCCGGGAACTATACCGCTCTGGAGACGACCGACCATGGTGTCTCCGTCGTGCGCCTCGCCGACGCCGCCCGCGGCGTGGAGGTGTCGATCGTGCCATCGATCGGCAATCGCGCGTACGAGATGAAGGTTCACGGAAAGAACATTCTCTACTTCGCGAACGACGTGGGCGCGTTTAAGAGCAGCGGCGGCCGGGCACTGAACGGCATTCCTTTTCTGGGGCCGTGGGCAAACCGCATGGCGGGAGGCGCCTTCTGGGCGAACGGCAAGAAATACACGTTCAATTCCGAACTGGGCACGGTGCGAGTAGGCCAGAACGGCATCGCGATCCATGGCATGCTCACGACAACGGGTCTGTGGCAGGTGACGGAGATCGCCGCCGATGGGCAGTCCGCGCATGTTACCGCCAAGCTGGAATTCTGGAAGCATCCTGAATTGATGGCCAATTGGCCATTCGCGCACGAGTATGAGATGACCTATCGGCTCGCGGATGGCGCCCTTGAAGTGACTACAGTCATTACGAATTTGGGTGCAGAGTCCATGCCGGTCTCGATCGGTTACCATCCATACTTCAACCTCCCGGACGTCGCGCGCGCCGACTCTTCGGCCCACATCCCGGCGCGAAAACATATCGAGACGGACCCCCAACTGGTCTCCACCGGCGAAATGAAGCCTAGCGACTTGGGCGAGTCGGTCTCGTTGAAGGACCACACATTCGACGACGGCTACACCGATCTGGTCCGCGACGCCAGCGGGCGGGCGGTGTTCTGGGTGGATGGCGGCGGCAAACAAATTCAGGTAGTCTACGGGCCGAAGTACACGGTAGGCGTGGTGTATGCCCCGCCGAATCAGAATTACATCTGCTTCGAGCCGATGACGGCGATCACGAACGGCGTGAATCTGGCACACGACGGCAAGTACTCTGAATTGCAATCGGTCGCGCCGGGCACAAAATGGCACGAGAGTTTCTGGGTTCGCACGACGGGCATGTAAATCAAACATTATCATCGACGCCGATAAGTGCGGCAGCGGTCCACTCTTTCGGGACACTCCGGCCTCGTCGTTGAAGTGTATGAAGATCTTCGCGGGCAGCCGTGGCGCAAATACTCCTGTTTGCCGCGTCGAGACTCCTCTCGACGCTTTTCGGGCGTCCACCAAGTCTGAGATGCAGAACGTTTTCGACGCTGCCTCTGAACTTCCCGAATCTGCTTACGCACCCAATGTAAGGGACGCGTTGCCCGGATTGCAGTAACATGTGCTCTATGGAGATCAGGCTTGCGTTTGGGCGGGACGGGATCAACGTCGCATTGCCGCAGGGATTTCGCTACCAAATACTAGAGGCGCGATCGGCCGAACCGTTAGCAGATTGGCAAGGCGCGTTGGAAGCCGCGCTCGATCGTCCGATTGGCACGGCGCCGCTGCGCGAAATTGCCCAGGGAAAGCGGAGTGCCGCGATTTCAGTCTGCGACATCACGCGGCCGGCGCCCAACCGCAAGACGCTTCCGCCGGTCCTGCAGCGTCTCGAACAGGCCGGCATTCCGCGCGACCAGATCACGATTCTGATTGCCACTGGACTGCACCGCCCTGCCTCGCAGGAAGAGATTCGCGAGATCTGCGGCGAAGAGATTGCAGGCTGCTATCGCGTGGTGAACCATGATGCGCGGAACCTGTCGTCGCATCGCCACCTCGGCTCCACGTCATCCGGAACGTCTGTCCATATTGACGAACGCTTTATCGCGGCTGACCTCCATCTCACGCTCGGCTTCATCGAACCGCATTTGATGCTGGGTTTCTCCGGTGGGCGCAAGCTCGTCGCGCCCGGGTTGGCCGCTGAGCAGACCATCAAAGTGCTGCACAGCCCGCCTTTCATGCGCGATCCACGTGCGGTCGAGGGCTCCATCGAAGACAACCCTCTGCACCGTGAACTGCTGGAGATTGCTCGCATGGCGCGTCACGACTTCATCCTCGACGTCGCGCTCGCCCGCGACCGGTCAATCGCCGGCGTCTTCGCCGGACATCCCGAGAAAGCACACCAACGCGGTGTGGAGTTCGTTTCGCACGCTCTGCTGCAAACTCTCGACGAGCCGGTGGACGCCGTCATTACGACCTCTGCCGGATATCCGCTCGACCTCACGTTCTATCAAGCGATCAAGGGCGTGACCGCTGCCTCCCATATCGTGAAGCCGGGCGGCCACACGCTGCTGTTTGCGGCTTGCGAGGAGGGCGTGGGCGCGCCCGAGTTCCGCCGCATGCTGCTCGACTCGGGCACGGATTCCGACTTCCTTCGGCAGATCGAAGGCGGCCCGGCGACGATCGATCAATGGCAGCTCGAAAAGCTCGCCTTGACCACAAGGAAGCAGCGGGTATCGTGGTACGTCCCCGGGGTTCCAGCGGAGTATCAGGGGAAGCTCTGGGGTCCCGCGTACGCGAATGCCCAGTCGGCGATTGACGAACTGATCGCTGCTTTGCCCGCGGATGCAACAGTCGCGGTGATTCCGGACGGCCCATATGTGCTCGCCAAAGCGGCGGAGTTCGAAACCAGTGCGAGGTAAACGATGAACCGACTGCTTCTAAGCGTCTTCGTGATCGGCTGCTGCTCCGCGGCCAACATGCCTCCCGAGGCGGAACAGCGGCTGGCCCGAGAGATCTACAAGGATATGATCGAGATCAAGTCGGGCGTGACCACCGGCGCCACCACGCCGGTAGCGCAGGCCGTCGCCGCAAGATTGCGGGCCGCCGGCTTTCCGGATTCGGACATCTTCCTGGGTGGGCCGGCGGCGCATAAGTGGAATCTGGTGGTGCGTTATCACGGCAGCGGGGCGCGCAAGCCGATCCTCCTGCTGGCGCATACCGACGTGGTCGAAGCCAAGCGCGAAGACTGGACTATGGACCCGTTCCAGTTTATCGAAAAGGACGGATACTTCTACGGCCGCGGCACGGCTGACGACAAAGCGCAGGCAGCGATTTGGGTGGCGAATCTGCTTCGCTACAAGCGCGAAGGGTATAAGCCCGACCGCGACATCATCGTCGCCCTCACCGCCGACGAGGAAGGCGGCTCCTACAACGGTGTGCGCTGGCTGATCGAGAATCACCGCGACCTGATCGATGCCGATTTCTGTTTGAACGAAGGCGGTGGCGGCGAGATGGTGGACAGCAAGCGCATCTCGTTGAACGTGCAAGTGGCGGAGAAGTACGTCATCAACTATCGCCTGGAGGTTCGCAACAAGGGCGGGCACAGCTCCGTGCCGGTGCCCGACAACGCGATCTACCAACTCGCCGGTGCGCTAGAACGACTGTCACACTTCGAGTTTCCGATCCGCACCAACGAAGTCACGCGCGCCTACTTCACGCAATTGGCCAAAACCGAAACGGGGACCGTGGCAGAAGATTTGCGCAAGGTGGCGGAGGGATCTCCAGAGGGCACCAAGCAGGTGGCGGCGCGGTATCCGCGATGGAACTCCATGTTGCGAACTACGTGCGTGGCGACGATGCTGGAAGGCGGGCACGCTGCCAATGCTCTGCCCCAACTGGCGGCGGCCACCATCAACTGCCGCGTGATGCCGGAGGACTCGCCGGAATATGTGGAAGCGTCGCTCAAAAAGGCGATCGCCGACGATCGCGTGAGCGTGAAGACTTCCAGAATGCCGGCGCCCGGACCTTCATCCGCACTTCGGCCCGACCTGATGAAGCAGATCACGCGCATCACCGACTCGCTGTGGCCCGGCGTGATCGTGATTCCTTCGATGTCGACCGGCGCTACCGACGGCAAGGCGCTGCGTGCCGCCGGCATCGAGACGTACGGTGTGTCCGGCCTGTTCGGTGAGCGCGGCGATGTTCGCGCGCATGGTCAGGACGAGCGCATGCTCGCAGAGTCGTTCTACCAGGCGCAGCTTTTCCTTTATGATCTGGTGAAGGCGCTGTAGGCTTGCCAGGACGCTGGTGTCTTCGTGCCCCAAGAAATTGATTTGCTATAGTTACAAAGGTTCACCCGAAAATTCAATTTCCACTGAGGAGTTTACGCTGGCATGAGTACCGCACTGAGCGGAGCGGAGTTCAAGAAGCAGTTGCGCGAAGGGCTGCCGAAAATGGGGTTGTTCCTCAACGCGCACAGCCCGACGCTTGCCGAACAATTGGCACATTCGGGATACGACTGGCTGTTGGTTGACACACAGCATGGTCCGATGGACCACGAGCGCTTGTCGGCGATGCTGTGCGCCATCGGCAGCGGCGGCGCCAAGTCGATGGTGAGAGTTGCGGGCTATCATGACCGCGGCGGCATCCAACAGGCCCTGGATCTCGGCTCCGATGGCGTTCTCGTGCCGTACATCAATACAGCCGAGGAGGCCCGCCAGGCAGTGAGTTGCTGCCGCTATCCGACCGCCGGTACGCGTTCCGTCTACTTCCCGCAGCGCAGCACGAACAAGGCTGGACTACTCGGCTACGTGGGGAAGGCGAACGAAAATATCGTCGTCGCGCTACAGGTAGAGACGGCGTCGTGCATCGAGAATATCGTGGAGATCGCCGCAGTGCCGGGCGTCGACATTCTATTTCTCGGGCAGAATGATCTCTGCATGTCGATGGGACTTTACGAGAAGTACGAGTTCCCGCATATGTACACGTCGCCTGAACTCGGCGCGGCGACGCAGGCGCTGGTAGACGCGGCCACGAAGAACGGCGTGATTCTCGGGCTCTTCCTTTTCGGCACCTCGCGGGTGGGGGAATTTCTGGAGAAGGGTTTCACGTTTATCAGCATCGGCAACGATCTGCATCACGCGCTCACGCAGGCGGGAGCGTATGTGAAGGATATGGAGTCGATCGCCGCCGATAAAGGCAAGCAGTGGACGCGGCGCCCCACGGCGCTGCTCTAGAAGCTGGAAGGGGAGGTCGCTTGCTCACGCGCGCGGCCCGTAAGGCGCGAATTGCGAGCCGCGACGTAACGGAGCGATTTCGTCGTAAGGCGTGACTACGAGCCGCGACCGTAACGGAGCGATTTCATCGTAAGTCATGAGCTACGAGCCAGTACTGTAAGGGAGCGATTTCTCGTAAGCCGTGAGCTACGAGCCGCGACCGTAAGGGAGCGATTTCATCGTAAGCCATGAATTACGAGCCGCGACCGTAAGGGAGCGATTCCCATTTTAATATCCTAAGCTTCGGCGGGCGCCACTTCCGGAATCGCCTCGATCTCGGCCAGCGCCGTTGCCGGCAGCCGCTCGTTCAGCAATAACTCGGTCGCCAGCACCTGAGGCTCTGCGTGAAAGTGCTTCTGCAGACATCCTTCGCAGAGCAGATTGGCGATGGCCAACAGGCTCATCCCCTGATGATGCGCCATCCACATCCGCATCACCTCTCCGCCCGACTGGCTGTAGTCAATCGATTCGTAAAAGCCATAACGGCCCATCCATCCGAACTCCCGCATCTGCGCCAGATTCTCAACCGCGCGCGTCGGGTCGATACCCACAGCCAGGAAACTGGAGTACGGCGAAATCACCAGCCGGTTGGAATGACCGACGTCTGTGGCTAGGCTTGGCACGCCGAAGGGAGCATACCCATAATCTTCGGTGCCCTTGCCTTTGCACGCCGCTTCCGAAATGCCCCAAGGCACGCCCTTGCGGCGCGCGTACTCGCGCTGCACCCGGACCACCGCTCGCAGACTTTGATCCATGATCGTATCCGGGTGAGTCCGCATCCAAAGGGACGGCATGAGATATTCGAACATTGTGCCCGTCCACGACAAGAGGACGCGTTCGCCGCCATATAGGGTATGCGCACGTCCCAAATGGAACCAGGACTCCTGCGGAATGTCGCCCTTGGCAATGGCCACAAACGATGCGGCCCGCGCCTCCGATGCGAGCAGGTCGTAGCTGTGTGGCTCGAGTCGTCCCTTGGTGATGTTGTAGCCGATCGACAGCACCTTTTTGGTGGAGTCGTACAGGAAGCCGAAGTCCATCTGGCTTGCCAGGGAGTCGCACGTCTCCGCGATTCGTTGCAGTCCCGCGCGTACGCTCTCTTTCAGACCGAGCTTGGCCGCCGGTCCCGACGCAAAGGCCAGCGCGGCCTGTTTCAGTGTCCAAAGACACGCCACCAGATTGCCGCTGTCCACAGTGGAGATGAATGCCGGCGGCAGAGGCTCGAGCGATGCTACGTCGTGCCAATTGTGCAGATGCCCGCGAAATTTCGGCATCTGCACTACGCGATCGAGGGTCTCCTGGGTTGAATAAACGAATTCCTCCAGCGGAGCCAGCCCTAAATGCACCGCGGCGACCCGCGCATTCAGCAACATTCCCAGATTGGTCGGCGAGATGCGAAGCTCTACCGCTCCGTTCTCTCGGACGCTATCGGGAATCAGCCAGTTGCTGGCAGGCGAACTCCAGTCGTGAAAGAACCGCCACAGCCGGTCCGCCGATTCGCGCAGGAGCTGAGAACCTTCCGTGCTGATCTGGCGATCCACGGTGCGTGGCGGCCGATTCAGCCACTTCGAGAAAGCTCGCGACCCCACCCAGAGAGCCAGAACCGGTGCGGCCGCGGGCAGACCCGAGGGCCGTACCAGGGCGATGGCCGCGGCAATCGCGATTGCGATCCACGGCGTCCATTCCATATAGATATCGACTGCGGATCTTGGGCGGCCTTCGCTCTCCGCCTCTGCCGCGGTCTCCCACTCCAGGAGCTTTCTTCCGGTGACGAACACTCGCGCCATCGATCGGGCTATGGCATCGATCGAAACCAGGGCCTGCTGCAAGAGAAAAATCAGCGTACACAGCGTGATCGCGATGCCTTCAAAGAAGCCGCGCGCCGTCTTGCGCACCCAGGCTCCGAAGGCCCGGCGGTTGCGCGGGATTCCCATCACCGCGAAGATCAGGCTGCTGCAAACCGGTATGAACAGGAGCCCGATCGTCAGCAACGTCCACCACACGGCCTTACCCGGCAAGCACAGCCAGCTTGCCAGCAGCAGAAATAACAGGCCCGGCTCCAGGAGGCTTCGCCGCAGGTTGTCGAGAATCTTCCACCGCGAGATGAGCGTGATAGGGTTAGGAATCAATCCGCCGCGGAAGCTGGGCACGCGCGGACGCAGCCAGCGCATGATCTGCCAGTCGCCGCGCACCCAACGATGCTTGCGGCGGCTGTAGGCGCTGAAATGCGACGGGTAATCGTCAATCAGCTCGATATCACTCACCAGCGCGACACGCGCATATGCGCCCTCAATCAGGTCGTGGCTGAGCAGCGCGTTCTCCGGAAAGCGATGCTCGAGTGATGCCCGCATGGCGTCCACTTCGTAGATGCCCTTGCCAGTGAAGACGGCTTCCCCGAACAGATCCTGGTAAACGTCCGAGACCGCGCGAGAATATATGTCGAATCCGGTTTGCCCCGAGTACAACGACGCCAAACGGCTCCGGCCTGCGGATTGAATACCGATCCCGATGCGCGGCTGCAGAATCCCGTAGCCCTCGACCACGGTGCTCGTGCCTTTATCGATCACCGCCTGATTCAGCGGATGCGCGATTGCTCCAATCAGCTTCGCCGCGGAGTCGCGAGGCAATTGGGTGTCGCTGTCCAGCGCGATCACGTATCGCACCGAGGGGAAGACGGACTCGTCACCCACCTTTACCGGGAAGGCATCGAATTCACCCCTCAGCAGTTTGTTCAGATCCAGGAGCTTTCCGCGTTTTCGTTCCCACCCCATCCAACGACCTTCGGACTCGTTGTAGGCTCGATGGCGATGGAGAAGATAGAAGGGCGTATACCCGGCCTTGCCGTAGCGCCGGTTCAACCCTTCAATTAAGTCACTGCACTGCTCCACAAGCTGGTCTCGTTCGTCGCGTGGCTGGTCGGAGTCCGGAGAGTCCGTCAAGAGCGCAAAATACAGGTTGGGCGTACGATTCGCCAGGAAGCGGATCTCGAGATCGAGCACCAGGTCCTGTAACTGCGACTCGCTCAGTAGCAGCGTGGGAACCGCGACCATGGTCACGCAATCGTCGGGGATGCCCTCAGAAAGATCGAGCTTGGGCAGAACTCGCGGCTCAATGAGAGACGACACCAGGTTATTCACGAAGTCGCAAGCTGCCTGCGTGGCCGGCAGGAGAAGCAGAATCACGATCGGAATTGCCCAGCGGTACGAATCTGCCAAAAACAATGCCGAAAGCACGATCGCCAGCGTGAGGATTTCGATGCCGGCCAGATAAAACGCGGTGTTGTGGCGCAACAGAAACCGCGGCATCCAGCAGCGCATCGGCGCCTCGTAATCGATCTGCGCCTCCAACTGTTGCCGTCCATGTTCGACCAGGTAGTAGCCGGCATGCGTCCGCCTCACGGCGGCACGCGAACCGTCCGAAACGAGTGTGGCTCTGCGGCAAAGTTCGATAGCTGCCTGCGCCACTTCCACCTCACTATGATTACTGTGCTTGGCGAGGGCCGCTACCACGCGGCGGTAACGGTCACGACTGTCGAAGTCCATCGGCAGATAGACTCCCGCCGGGTCGTGCGCCAACACGCGGTGCACCACACTGGCGGCTTCGAATAGCTCTTTCCAGTTTGTCTCGTTGATTTTACGCAGGCTCGAAACGAGCATCGGCCAATCGGAGGACTCCGCCGAGGGGAGACGTTCCACAATCTCCATCTGCAGAGCGGGCTTGAAACCCCAGATCTCCGACATTTCCAGGTACTGGACGCTTTGGAAGCCATCCAGGTAGGCGGCAACCTCTGTGGCATCGAAGAGATTCCTGATGCGGGCGAGGTACTGTTGCGCCAGATAACGGACCCGCGACGTGACTCCGCCGGCAGAGTCCGTGGCTAACGGCAATTTGTCGAGGCCCAGCGCGAAGGTGCGGGCTTCCTTCCTCGCGGTGAAGATGAGGCGCGTGTTCTCCACGATCCAGGCGGATTTCTCTGTCTCTGGACTAGCCGTTACCTGCGCGATGAATTGGTGCAAGCCCCCGCCCTTCATGGGATGGCGCTTCAGGCGCCGCCGGCGCGAAAGCGGCGTTAAACCACGCGCCACCTCAACACCGGCTTCAAACCAGCCGGCGTGCCCGTGGTCGAGCGGCTCATGAACGGCACTATAATCTATGGTTTGGCGACTCATCGGTAGCTCGCTGCCTGCAATTCGAATAAGCTGGCGTAACGCCCGCCCATGCCGACCAACTGATCGTGGTTCCCCTGTTCCGCGATCTTGCCGCTTTCCAGGACAAGGATTCGATCTGCCATCCGCACCGTTGAGAATCGATGCGAGATAAGCAGCGCCATCTTTCCTTTGGTCAGCTCCGCGAAGCGCTCAAAAACTTCGTACTCCGCGCGCGCATCTAGTGCGGCGGTCGGTTCGTCCAGGATCAAAACCTGCGCTTCCCGCAGATAGGCGCGGGCTAACGCGATCTTCTGCCACTCGCCTCCGGAGAGATCGACGCCTCCTTCGAAGCGGCGGCCCAGCATCTGCTCGTAGCCATGAGGCAGTCGCTTCACGACGTTGTCGGCTCCGCTCTTATGGGCGGCAGCGTGCACGCCATCGTCATTCGGCTGCAAAATGCGACCCACCGCGATGTTTTGGTGCGCCGTCATCTCATATCGCATAAAGTCTTGAAAGATGACGCCGATCTGACTTTGTAAATCCTCTACGCTGTAGTCGCGCAGGTCGACGCCATCCAGCAGGATCCGGCCCTCCGTCGGGTCGTAGAGGCGCGTGAGCAGCTTTACCAGCGTCGTCTTGCCCTGGCCGTTTTCTCCCACCAGGGCGATCCTTTCGCGAGGCTCGATGCGAAGGTCAAGACGATTCAGAACGCGCGAACCACCGCCGGGATAGGCGAAGGATACCCGCTCGAGGACGAAGCCATCACGAATCGGACGCGGCGCGGGGATCGCGTCCTTCTTGGACGCTATGGCAGGTCCAACTTTCAAGAACTCGACCAGGTCCGTGAGGAACAGCGATTGGTCAGCGACACTGGAGACCGTGGAGAAGACGTTCTGGATGTTGTTGCTTGCACCCGCAATAGCGCCCACTAAAAACTGCAGACTGCCCCACGTAAGCGCACCGGCGACTGTCCGGAAGATGACGTACGCATACGCGCCGTAATATCCGCCAGTGCTGAGCAACGAGAGGGCGGCCCCGGCCCAGAGCCGGCGCCGCGCCAGCCGGACATTCTGGTCGTAGATTTCGTTCGCCAGACGCGCATACTCACTCGTGAAGAAATCACCCAGCCCAAACAGCTTCAGCTCCTTGGCCGATTCCTTGCTCGCGCCAAGAATCCGCAGGTAATCGAGTTGCCGCCTGACCGGCGTTTGGCGGATGTTCTGCGCGTACCCGATAAACGCAAAGTGGCTTTCACCCAGGAATGCCGGCACTACGGCAATCACCAGCAGAGCCAACAGCCACGGAGAGAACCAGAAGACGCCCGCAGCCAGCGTGGCTGCCGCGATGACCTGCTGCACGATCGTGCCCAGTGCCTGAATCATCGCGATCCGGTCCGTTGCCTGCACGCGAGCGCGCTCGAGTTTGTCGTAGAAGACCGGGTCCTCGTATGAGGCAAGATCGAGCCGCGATGCATGCTTCATCACCTCGATGCTGACGTGCCGTGTGAAGCGGTCCGCGAGCAGAGTATCGAAATAGCCGATGGTGCGTCCCAGAATGCCGCCGAGCGCCGCCAATGCAAACTCTGCACCTACCAGAATCCAGAAGTACCCAGGTAGAGCGTCGCCTTTTGTGTGAGCCTGAATCGCGTCGAGAATTCGTTTTGATACCGCCAGCATCGCCAGCGGAAGCAGCGCAGCCGTGACGCGGCACCCGAGGCCGCCAGACACCACCCCGGGTCCCGAGTGCCACACGATCTTAGCCAGCGCGGGCACGTTCTGAAGAGCACGAATCCGCTCTTGCCAACTCGACCAGAAAGTCTTTGATTGCACGTTTGGCATCGATGCGAATGCACTGCTTGCACCCGTGCTGCCAGTGTGAATTGCCTCAGGATATACGAGACCCTCAGGTTGACTTCCGGCGCTCCTTAGTCCGCCAGATCGCTAGCGACGCGCCGGTTCGCATACCCGGGGCGCGCACACAAACGATTAGGAGCCTCTTACGGCATCCTTCGACGCAACTCAAACACCCCGTCGTCGTTGAGTGTTCGGAAACGGTAAGTCTGGCCGCCCAAGTCCACAAGGACATTCGGGTCTGATCGTACTCTCCTAAGGATGGGGTCAGTGACGCCGAGCAGAGTTCCCGTGATCGCGTCAGGATACCCCTCGTCCTCAAACGCACCGATGTTCATCTGCGCCATCACGTGAATCTGGTCGTGCAAAGTCACATCTGCACCGGATCCAATCAGGAGTTCGTGTTCCACAACTTGATTAGATGCGGGAAGTGAATTCGTCGTGACGCCGTCGCGGCTCGAGTAGTGACAAGCATCACCCTATCGTCCCTTGACAGCCCCGTTTTTCCACTGTCATACTGCCAGTTCATGAGCACTCAAGTGATTGGCGCCACAGCCGCATCCCTGACTGATGCCGCTTGGGAAGCGATTCGCGATGCCTACGATCTGCACGTGCACGTCGCGCCCGATGTCATCGAGCGACGCATTGACGATATCGGCCTGGCGCGCGAGTTTATCGCGCGAGGCTTAAAGGGATTCATCCTGAAATCGCACTATATGCCCACCGCTGAGCGCGCGAAAGTAGTCTGTGCCGCGGTTCCCGGTATCGAGGCGTACGGATCTCTCACACTGAATCATAGCGTTGGGGGCTTGAATCCAGTGGCCGTGGAGCTGGCTGGACGCTCGGGTGCAAGGCTGGTATGGATGCCTACAGTCGATGCGGCTAACGAAACCGCAGGGCGGGCAGACGGTCCTACCACCAAGCTTCCGTTTTGGGCCAAGATTCAGCGTGAGCTTTCTGCCGCAGGAATTGCACCGCCGCCCATCACTGTACTTGGTGATGACGGCAACATTAACCAGGCGACCCGCCGGTGCCTGGAATTGATCCGGCATCACAACATGATTTTGGCGACCGGACACCTGGGGCGCCACGAGATCTTTCCACTGGTGCGAACCGCACGGGAAATGGGAGTGAAAAAAGTTCTCGTCACCCACGCCGAGTTTCCTTCCCAGAATCTGAGCCCGCAAGAACAATTCGAATTGGCCGAGATGGGCGCAATCATCGAGCACTGCTTCACTACGATGCACACGGGCAAGGCTTCATGGGAGACGTTGGTGGACGGCATTCATCGGGTGGGCCCGGAACGCTGTCTCATGTCGACCGATCTGGGCCAGACCACCAATCCGCCGCTAACGGAAGGCTTCGCCAGATTTGCGCAGACGATGCTCGATGCCGGCCTCGCATTCGACCAGGTTCGGCACATGTGCGTCACCAACTCTCGCGCGCTGCTATCCTGACACTGAACGCTCGGGTCTCGGAAAGCGCGTCTTATGAGCCACAAGATCGTACGCCGGATCGCACGTCCTGATCTCGAAATTGTCCGGTTGCTTGGCGAACTTGGTGCTGCCACCGTACATGAAGCGCAGGGACGTACAGGCCTGATGCGTCCCTATCTGCGTCCGATCTATGCGAGTGCCAGGATCGGAGCACCGGCGGTTACGGTCTCCTGCCATCCCGGGGATAATCTGATGATTCACGCCGCTATTGAAGTCTGCCGGCACGGAGACATTCTGGTGGTTGCGCCGACATCCGAGTCCACCGACGGAATGTTCGGCGAGTTGCTGGCCGTTTCGTGCCGGGCTCACGGGATCGCCGGACTGATTATCGATGCCGGCGTCCGCGACACCGCCGAGCTCACTGCGATGCAGTTTCCCGTGTGGTCGAAGGCGGTCTGCGCACAAGGCACGGTGAAGGCCAGTGCCGGATCGGTCAACGTACCGATCGTTTGCGCCGGCGCACTGGTCAATCCCGGCGACGTGATTGTAGGAGATGCGGACGGAGTGGTGGTTGTGCCACGCATCGAAGCGCCGCGGGTGGCCGAGCTCGCGGAACAGCGCCGATCGAAAGAGGAAAAGACACGTGAGCGGTTGGCGCGGGGCGAACTGGGAGTGGACTTCTACGGGCTTCGCTCTAAACTGAAGGAACTCGGCGTCGATTATGTCGATGGCGAAGGCTAAGGGGAAAGACGAGCATGGGACAAATCGTTTCTGCGATGGCGACGGTGCACGCGCCACAACTGTTCACCCGCCCGCCCAGTGAGGATCCGCGGCAGCTCGATGCCGACATTGCCGCCATGCGCGAGCTCGGCCGAACCATTGAAGAGTCCCGGCCCGACGCGATTATCGTGATCGGCAGCGACCACCTCGAGACATTTTTCCTCTCGTCGGTTCCGACCTTTGCCATTGTCGCGGGAGAGATCTCGCGGGCGGCGTTCGCCGGACACGACTACCGCATGCCGATTCACACGCCGCTTGCCGAAGCTCTCCTCGACGGCCTGGTGCGGGCCGATTTCGATCTGGCGTATTCGCAAGATGCCCTGCTCGGGCATGCCTTCGCGGCTGTGTATGAGTGGGTGATCGAGGGTCGCAAGATTCCGGTCATTCCGGTGTTTGTGAATGCCTATCTTCCGCCGCTGCCCAGTGCCCGGCGATGCGCCGCGCTGGGGGCTGCCATCCGAGACATCATCGCGTCGCGCCCCGAACGGGTCGCCATCGTCGCCAGCGGAGGCATGTCGCACTATCCGGGCACGTGGAAATATCCCCAGCCCGCCTTCGATTTCGACTGGTGGGCCATCGCCCAAATGGAGCGCGGCCACTTGGAGGCCCTGCTCGCGTTAACGAATGCGCAACTGGACGAAGTGGGTAACACCGAGATGCTCCCCTGGATGATCATGTTCGGCGCGATTGGGAATCAGCCCGGCGAACTGCTTTCGTATCAGCCAACGTGGCACCATGGGCACGCTGTCATGCGATTTCTTCCTGGCCGGCAGAGTCCTCCACAAACTCCGGAGCCGCCGCCGCAGTACGATTTTCAGAACTCCGGCGGGTACCGTTTCTACGAGCATCCCTCTCCCTCGGCCTACAACCTCAACAAAGTCATCTATGACCTGCGCCACCAGCAGCAGCTTCGTCTCCGCCTGCTGGAGGATGCACCTTCACTCGCCGCGGAATATGGATTGAGCCCAACGGAGACGCAGGCGCTCGAGACGTTGAAGGATGAGAGCATCGATATTCTACGGTCGCTCAAGTCGCATCCTTTGGTGGAAATCGGGGCGCATCCCCTCGGGACGTTGATGTGCCTCGTGGTAGTGCAGGCTGAAGCTCGCAGATTGAAACAGAAAGTGGGAGTTGAAAACTGATGGCTGGACGATTGGATGGACGTGTTGCCGTGATCAGCGGCGCCGCCGGAGGACTCGGAAAGGCAGCGGCAGTGCGTCTTGCCTCGGAGGGCGCCGCGATTGAAATACTCGACCTGAAAGACGGCTCGGCGGCAGTGAGCGAAATCGTTGCGGCGGGCGGCAAGGCGCACTCCATCCTTTGCGACTGCACCGACGAAGCGCAGATCGGGCAGGCTGCGGGCGAGATCGCGTCGCGCCATGGGCGTGTCGATATCCTGGTGAACAATGCCGGCATCCTGGCGGGCCGAAAGCCGTGGCACACACTCACCAGGGAGGAAGTCACGCGTTACGTGGAAATCAATTACGTGGGCTATTTCCTGGTGACGAAGGCGATGTATCCGCACCTCAAGAGAAGCAAGACGCCGAGGATCATCATGGTTGCGTCGCGCACGTACTTCCTGGCAAACCCGGGACAAATGCCATACGTCGCCAGCAAGGGCGCGGTGATGGGGATGACGCGTGTGCTCGCTAAAGAACTTGGTGACGATGCGATTCCGGTGAATGCAGTAATGCCCGGGATGGTGGCGACTCCGGGCACCCTGGAGCACTCGCCGGAGGAGGCATTCGATCGAGTGATGAATAATCAGGCGATCAAAAAGCGGGTACAGCCCGAGCACCTGGCGGCGCTCATCGCGTTCCTCGCGAGCGACGACGCGGAACTCATCACTGGACAGATGATCATCTGCGACGGCGGCGGCTACCTGCACTAGCGCGCTACGCGGGTGGCGGTACCACATCAACCCGTATACTACAAATATGACGTGCGCCATCTGCAAGACGCGCCGTCCGCGGCGCTTCTGCCCGGGCGTAAAGGGAGAGATCTGCACGGTTTGTTGCGGCCAGGAAAGGGAGGTCACGGTCACCTGTCCCTTCGATTGCCAGTATCTGGTGGAGTCTCGCAAACACGACCAGCCGCTGGTCACATCGGATGGCGAACTGTCGAATCCCGACATCAAAGTCAATCGCAAGACCCTCGAGGGAACTGAGGATTTGTGGTTTTTCACGGGACGCCTCCTGCTCGTGGCATCGATCGCGACGCATGGGGCGGTAGATTCGGATGTACGCGAGGCTCTGGAAGCGCTGATTCGGACCTATCGCACGCTGCAGAGCGGCGTTCTTTTCGAGAGCGTGCCGGAAAACGCGCTGGCGGCGACGATCTTTCGCGAGGTGCAAAAGGGTTTGGCGCGTTTCCGGGAGGAGGAAGCCAAGCACCTCGGCATGCCCCGCACTCGCGATTCGCACGTTCTTGTAATCCTGGTGATGTTCCATCGGCTCGCAGTAGAGAGTAATAACGGCCGCCCCCGAGGACGCGCCTTTCTTTCGGAACTGCTCAAGGAGCACGGTGTTTCTCAGCCTTCCCCGCCCTCCCCTTCTTCGTTGATCCTGCCATAGTTGGGCGCCCTTCGGATCATCTCGACCTGGCACGCCCGCTTGCGCCCGGTAGTCACGATCTGCGCTGTGAACTTGTGGACTCCGTTGATCAGCAGTTCAACGGAGCGATCCGCGGAAAAATCAAGGATCAGCAAATTGCCAACCTTCAAGTCGAGCAAGTCCCGTACGCTGAGAGTCGGGCCCTCCAGGCGGGCTTCAGCGGTCAGCAAGCCTTCCCGCAAGAAGCGCAAAATGCGCATTTGCTCGGCAACGCTGGCGTGCGTTTTGCGGACCGACCACTGCTGGTCGAACTTTTGACGCATCATCTTGATGACGATCGACGGCATGGCGATGTTCATCATGCCGACGGTCTCTCCGATGCGGATTTCGATTCCTATCGAGACGACGGCTTCGTTAGGTGCAAGAATGTGCAGAAGCTGGGGCTCTGTTTCCATGCTCTCGATGGTGAAGTCGACCATGGTCACCCCTTTCCACGCCTCGCGCAAGTCGTTGAGAATGATGCGGAACAATCCATCCAACAGCTTCTGCTCAATCTCGGTGATATCGCGTTGAATGGTCGGCGATTTACCCGTACCTCCCAATAACATCTCGAGAATAGGAAACACCAGCGAGGGATTGAGTTCCATGACACCGTTCCCGTCGTATGGGTTTAGTCCCAATGAAACCATACAAGTAGGAGACGGCAGGCCATCCAGGAACTCCGCATAGGAAAGTTGTTCCACACTTACGAGGTTGACCGTCAAATAAGACCGCAGGTATGCGGACAGGCTGGAAACCAGGTTCCGTACAAATGTGTCATGCAGCAGGTGGATCGCCCGGACCTGCGATTTGGGGATGCGGTCCGGCCTTCGGAAATCAAACTTGACCGTCGGAGTCTCCCGCTTCCGGTCCTGCATGTTTTGAAAAACCGCATCGATTTCGGTTTGTGAAAGCTGCCGGCTCAATCCACGCTCCTGGCAGAACTATCGGCAGGTTGCGGAAAAACTTTAGAGACCCAAAGCAGGAAAAGCGCCCGATACCTGTCGCCGAAACAAGGCGCCCTCGGCCCGCTCAAAGCCAAGGCGTTGGGTTGGTTTTGACACCGCGAGGCGCCCGTGTAAGCAAGCGTTGACGCAGTGGTGTGCAGCCCTGACGCTCACAGAGCGCTTCGACATGTTGCACTTGTCGATCTGCAAGTAGAACGGCCGGCACCAGGGAGCCCGGCGCGCCACAATTGCCGGAGGCGTGTTCCCCCTTCAGGAAGAGCAACTCCTCGGCCTCCATATTTGTGAACACGTTCAAAATTATCTTGACGTTTCCGCTCCAACCCGCCCATACTGATATTGAACACGTTCAAAAGAACGAGGTGGGCCCTGACTCCCGCGCTGCGACTACTAATTGCCTCACTCGGAGCGATCTACGCAATCAAGGCTGTCGCGCTGGCCGTCCGCGGCGGCCCTAGCACCGCAAGCGGGCTCGCCGCGTTCCTGTTCGCGTGGCCCGGCGTGATCCCCGTCCATTTTCGGGAGCGCCAGGCGCCTCAAGCCATCGACCCCGCCCGGTTCCTCGCTGCCTGGGTGCGAATGGCGTCAGGCGCAGTATCGATCATCCTGCTCGCCGTCTACGCCCCGGCTATTCCGGGCCAGATGCTTGGCCTCGCCGGCGTCGCGGCACTCCTCCTTACCATCCATCTCGGTATCCTCGACGTGCTTCCCTGGTTGTTGCGGTGGGCGGGCTTTGCCGTGCCACTCCTGTTCGACCGTCCCTGGGCGTCCAGATCGCTCAACGAATTCTGGAGCCGGCGCTGGAACCTGGCATTCGTCGAAATGAACGGGCGCCTCTTTCTGAAGCCCCTACGTCGCTCTTTCGGCAGGCCAGGCTCGCGCTTCGCTTTGTTCGCACTGTCCGGTCTGCTGCATGAGTTGGCGTTAAGCTGGCCGGCGGGTGCTGGTTGGGGATTGCCATTGGGCTGCTTCCTGCTGCACGGCGCTTTGACGGCGATAGAAGAGCGATTCCGCATCGTCAACCGCGCCTGGACGTGGTTCTGGCTGATTGCTCCTTCGCCCTGGCTCTTTCACGAGCCCTTCCGGCGCACGTTGATTGTGCCGCTCTACTTCTGGTTGCACCGCCTGATCTCCCATCACCCCTGGGATTGGTACCTGTCGCTCGCGATCTACGCAGCCGCCCTGGGCCAATTGGTTGTGCCGATCGCCAGCTTCCAGGTGCCGGCCCGTTTAGGGTGGAAGGAGGACATCCCGAAACTCACCCGCTTCAATCAAAAGGTCTTTTGGGTGTATGCCTTCTACATCCTGCTGTCAATCGTGAGCTTCTCGGTGCTGACCTGGCGGCTGCACGACGAATTCCTGGCTGGGGAACTGGCCGCCCGCTGGATCGCGGGTTTCATCGCGGTTTTTTGGACGGTCCGGGTGCTGCTCGACGTTTTCTGGTACGACCATCGGGACTGGCCTGCCGGCAATGAACTCGTGGCAGGTCACGCCCTACTTACCAGCCTCTTCTGCACACTCGCCGCTGTGTACTGGTTCACCGCATTGGTGCCGGCAAGATGAACCATCCGGCAGCCTTGAGACCCCCGTTTCCGATGTGCAACTGCGATCGCATTTCGTCCCCTCGCTAGTCCGCCCGCAGGGTCGCCAGCAGGTCGGTTCGTATCGCCCGGACGGCCGCGGGAATCGTGGCGAACAGCGCAGTCCCAAGCAGCACCAACCAGGGGACAGCGACCATCCGCGGATCGCCAGGCTTCACTTGATAGAGCAGTGCTTCAATGAAGCGCACTGCCATCAAGCCCAACCCGAGACCAGCGGTCGCTCCCGCCAGTACCATCGCCAACGCATCCGCTGCCACCCCCCAAACGATATGAGTGGCCCGCGCTCCAATCGCCATTCGAATACCGATCTCTCGCCGCCGTTGCAGCACGGAATAATCGAGCACGCCGTACATCCCGAGACCTGCCAGCAGCAATGCCAGCAACGCGAAGAACACCGCCAGTACCGCTAATAGGCGCTCGCGGACAGTCTGGGCTTGTATGAGTTCCTCCTCGGTGTGGAGGTCGCTGACACGAAAGCCAAGCCGGGCGCGGGCCACTTCTTTGCGCAAGGTCGACGCAAGCGCGAGCGGATCCGCACTCGCCGTACGCACCATCAAGGTCTCGGATCGCCAAGGCTGCACAACACCCTGATTATCCACGGAGCGCAAGGGGACATACGCCACCGGCTGAACCGGGCCGTGTATGTCAGTATAGGTCGCGTTGAGTGCCACCCCAATGATCTGAATACCGTTGTTAAACCACTTCCCGAGGGGGTCTTCGCCAGGGAGAAATCGCTTCACGAAAGCCTCGTTGACAATGGCGAATTTGGGACTGGCATCGCTGGATCGGAAGTCCCTCCCGGCAAGCAGAGGGATCTTCATCACACCGAACCAGCCGGGCGCCACACCCACAAAAAAGGCTGAGTCGGGGCTCGGAGGACCGCCATTGATCGAAATGTGGCCGGACGAGGTGAAGCCGCCACTGAGAGGCGCATCACCTAACGCCGCGCCGGCGACTCCAGGCACGGTACGGAGATGTTCCACCACCTGATCCCATATTTCCGGCGACTCCGGCCGTCGAAGCATCACGTCCAATGCGAGAAGCTGTTGCGGCGAGAACCCGGAAGGTTGGTGGGACAATCGCTCGAAGGTAGCCACAAATAACCCGCTGGCGAAAAGCACAAGAAAACAAAAGGCGGCCTGCGCGGCGACCAGCATCCGCATCAGGCGCCCTCGAAAATAGGGCCGGTCCCCGCCCTTCAGCGCGCTGGCCGGCTTCACGGCGGAAGCGCGTAGTGCCGGCGCGAGCCCGAACAGGATTGTCACCGCGAGCATCAGTGCCAGGCCGAAGCCTGCAACGCGCCAATCCGCCGGAAGGTTGAGACGCATCGGATTGTTCCGAAAACTGATGTGGCTCGCCACGAAGGGCGCCGACCACCAGGCGAACACGCCTCCTGTCACGGCCGCAAGCGAGGCCAGGATGGCTGCTTCCATCAGGACGAGTTGGACCAGGCGCGCTCGTCCGGCACCGATTGAGACGCGCAGCGCCATTTCCCGTGCCCGTGCCGCTGCCTGGGAGGTCATCAAGTTCGCGATGTTCGCACAGGCAACGAACAGGACCAGGGCAACCAATATCGCGAGAACAGCGAGCGGCTTGCGGAACTCTCTCTGCGCGGCGGAAATCCCTGGAGCGACCGGTTCCAGCAATGCCGTCCAGTTCAGGAAGTTTGCCACCATCTGCTTGGGCATTCCCGCAAAGCCTCTCTCTTCCCGGAAAGCTCGAAACACCGCGTGAAGCTTCTCGCGAACCGGCTCGACCGCCACGCCCGGTTTCAGAATCACGAAAGTTCGGAACCACGTTGCGTCCGTAATCACCATCGGGTTCATCATGGTTGGCACAAAAATGTCTGTGATGGTGCCCGGCTCAACGCCTGTGAATCCTTTGCCAGCGACGCCGACGATGGTGAACGGATCGTTGATGCTGGACGGCATGCCAACGGAATTGCGCTCCTCTTCGCCGCGTTTGACGACACGTAAGGTGCGCCCGATGACCTTGGGATCTCGTCCAAATCGTCGCGTCCAATAATCGTAGGAGAGCACGGCGTACGGGTGCGCGCCGGGTTTGAGGTCGTCGTTTACCGTGAGCAGCCGCCCCAGAGCTGGCCGGATCCCGAACGAATCGAACATCCGGCCGGAGACGAACTGAAAGTACGGCTTCTCCATATCCTCGTCCGACCCATAGGTAACCTCTCTCGGGTTGACGTAGGAAATCGCCAGCAAATCGGCCTCGTCCCGTACTTTGGGCAGCATCCATTGATAGAGGGGGTACTCGCACCACTCACCCTTGAGCGGCTTACCATCAAAACCAATTCCTTCGTACTGGAAAACGTACAACCGGTCAGAATTCTTTACCGGCAACGGGCGCAGCAACAGCGCATCGATGAGACGGAAGGCGCCCGTGCATGCGCCAAATGCCAGTCCGAGCGACAGAATCGCGACGGCTGACGTGGCCTTCTTTTTAGAGAGTTGCCGCCAGCCGAACACGGCATCGCTGCGGAGCGAATCCAGCCATGGAACGAGCCGGATATCGCGGCTGGCTTCGCAGTGGTGCAGCACGGAGCCCAATGCCTGCCGGGCCTCGGCAGGATCGCGATCATTCTCGATCGCTTCTTCCATATGCGACCGCAATTCTTCGTCGATCTCGCGGCTTAAGCGATTCCCGCGAAACGTGTTGGCTATGCGCGACCAAAGCGGCATGTCACACCGTCCTTAGCAGCCTTCCCCAGCGCAGTGCTGGATAAAAGGCGCGGCTCCGACCGCCCGCAGGACATCACGAGAGCGCCCTTGATTGCCGGAGAGGCTTGAGGTACCTGGAAGGCCTGGGTCGCAGCAACAGTATCTTCGGCACATGCGGGGCGATTGATCCTGGGGAATCGGCCTTGCCATAGTAAGACGTCTTAGTACGCAGACATCATACCATCTCGCTTTGTTCGTCGATCATTCCTCGACGCGTGCCTCTGCTGGAAATTGAAAGTCCGTAAGGGTCGATGCACGTGAACGACTTGAATCCAACCCGCGAGAGCATGGAACGCGACTCCAGAAAACCAGGGGCGATTCCGAACTCTCCTCCTTGCCGGCATAGCTGATTTGGTACCGCGCTTGCTCCTCTAACAGGTATCCGCGGGCCAAGCCAAGCTGGTTTGCGGGCTCTCATCGCGCCCTTCGACGAGAACGATTAAGGAGCCGTAAACACATGAAACTCGGAACTTTTGGAGTCGCTGCCGGGATGCTCGCTGGGCTCGCCACGTGGACTGCGCCTGCCGGCGCACAGCCGTTGTGGGATAGAGTCCATGTCAACCTTCCATACACTGTTACCGTCGGGGACAAGACCCTGGAGCCAGGTGAATATACCTTTCAGCAGAACCAGGACCCCAGTGGAGCAAGCCGTGTTTTGTTGATTTATTCCGACAAAGGGATGAAGTTCGAAACGTCCGCGCTGACGATTCCGACGCTCGATCCGGACACCGCCCGCGACACGAAGGTCGTTCTGCACCAGATCGGTTCGGACTATTATCTCGACAAGATTTGGGTGCAGGGCAAAGACTATGGTTATGAATTCCCCCTGCCACGTAATGTGAAGAGCAGAGAGAAGGAGATGTCGTCAGTGACGGTGCCGGCCCAGTCAATGCCGGGCGTTTCGAGGACCGAGGCTGCGGCGACACCCGACAACACCCAGTCTGCCGCTGCGACACCGCCTGCCGCCGTGCAGCCTCCAACTACCGCGACCGAAACGCAGAGTTCGGCCGACACGCAGAGCACGACGCCTTCTAACCCGCCGGACACCACTCCGCCGCCTGCAACCAGCACTCCTTCAGACGAGAACAACTCCGCCAATCGCTCGACGGACGACACAACTTCCATGCCGGCAACCTCGGCTGGATGGCTGATGATGCTGCTCGGCGGTGGATCCCTCTCCGGTTTGGGATTGGCGCTTCGCCGCAAGCGGTAGGAAATGCTCTTTTACAACTGACGGCGGGCGCCAGGAAACCAGAGGCCAGACGCGGTGAGTTCCATGCATCCTTGCTCGGGCAGAAATTTACTCTCGTACCTGATGATTGCTGGTGGATTCATTATCGTTTTTCTCGGCGCCCGCGATTTTTGGGAATGGCGTTTCGGACAATCGGAGATCGCGCATGATTTCAGGCCGCCGGAAACGGCCTCCCCGGCCAAGTCTATGGATGCACGAGTTCCACTTTCGGTCCGGGGTGAATCCCTCGCGACTCTCGCGATCCCTCGCTTGAATACGCACCTGTACGTCGTGGAAGGCGACGATGCGGGTAATCTGCGCCGCGGGCCCGGCCACTTGATGGGATCGGCGATGCCGGGTGCTCCGGGCAATTGTGTCATCGCAGGGCACCGCGACACGCATTTTCGCGTCCTCAAGGACATCCGCAAGGGCGATCTGATCGTACTCGAAACGAGCACCGGCCGCTTCTGTTACCGAGTGCAGTCTACGTCTGTCGTGTCGCCCGAAGATGTTGCGGCCCTCCGGCCGGCCTCGGACGCACAGTTGCATCTGATCACGTGCTACCCCTTCTACTATGTGGGACCGGCGCCCAAGCGGTTCGTTGTTCAGGCAGCGCTTGCGACTACTCCCAATCCGCGACCTCTAACCACCGCAAGTGCATATAGCGTTCCTGTCCCGCTCGCACAGCCTGCCTACATCAGACCCGCCCGCTCCGTTGAGAAACCGATTCGCCACGAATTCCGGAGCCGATCCTTGCCCGTTGCCCGGAGCCGCAAAACCAACGCCGTCCAAACCGCGCGGGGAGGGCATCGTAAAATGGGTGGATGGAATCGAGTTCCGAAGAATTCTACCGCATCCAGAAATTACCGCCCTACGTCTTTGCCGTAATCAATGAAATGCGCGCCAAGGCCCGTGCCGCGCAGATCGACGTCATCGATCTGGGCATGGGAAACCCCGATGGCTCCACGCCGCGCGTGGTAGTTAACAAACTGGTCGAGGCCGCCCGCAACGCGCGCAATCATCGCTACTCTCAGTCCCGGGGCATCCCCAAACTGCGCGAAGCAATCACCAGGCGCTACCAGGCAAATTACGGCGTGGAGTTAGATCCGGATACGGAAGCCATTGTGACGATCGGCGCGAAGGATGCGCTGGCGCACCTGCTGTTTGCAACTGTCGGCCCGGGCGATGCGGTAGTCTCTCCGAATCCCGCCTATCCCATCCATCAATACGGAGTGATCATGGCCGAAGGACACGCGTGCATGCTCCCCATGCCCGACGCCGCCACTTTCCTGGACCGCCTCGAAAATCTGTATCGCACTTCCACCCGCAAACCCAAGTTGCTCCTGATCTCCTTCCCGCACAATCCCACCACGACCTGCGTCGATCTCGAGTTCTTCCAGCGTATCGTCGATCTGGCGCGGGAGCATGGCACCATGATCATCCACGATTTCGCGTACGCCGATCTGGGCTTCGATGGCTATCAGCCCCCCAGCATCCTGCAGGTAGGGGGCGCGCGCGACGTGGCGGTCGAAATCTTCTCGATGTCGAAGAGCTACAACATGGCGGGTTGGCGGGTGGGATTCTGCCTGGGCAATCGCAAAATGATCGCGGCGCTGGCACGCATTAAGAGCTATTTGGATTACGGCGTATTTCAGCCGATACAGATCGCATCGATCATCGCGCTGCGGGAGTGCGAAGAGGATACTCGCAAGATTTGCACCATGTATCAAAAGCGGCGCGACGTCCTGGTGACCGGCTTGAATCGCGCGGGCTGGCCCGTGGAGAAGCCGCGCGGGTCGATGTTCCTGTGGGCGCCCATTCCCGAGCGATTCAAGAGCCTCGGCTCACTGGAGTTTTCGAAGCTGCTGCTGGAGAAGGCTCAGGTGGCAGTGTCACCCGGAATTGGATTTGGCCCGCTCGGCGAAGGCTTCGTGCGCTTCGCACTCGTGGAAAACGATCAGCGGATCCGGCAGGCCACGCGCGCGATCGGCCAATTCCTGCAGGCTGATTGAGCACTCGTTCGTCGGAGTACCTAAGCGCGGCGAGCGCAAGCTCGCCGCACCTGGAGCTGCGTTAAGATCCGGGCTGAACCTGATACGGAACCGTGATGTCGATATTTTTCGGCGGGTAACAAGCCTTGTTGCTACATGCCTGGTAGCGCAATTGGCCGACCGCCACCCCCGGTCCCGCCTGTGCGTTTCCGGCTACCTTGAAATTCACCACGATTTCAAAACTGCCGCTGTAGATGGATAGCGGCTTTTCGTTCGGTTGCTGGAATTCGAACTTCTCCACCGTCGGTTTCGGGTAGACTACCTGCCCGCCTTCCAATGCACCCGTGGACTTCCACGTCACTTTGAGCGGGATCAGGTACTCATCGCTCGGTGTACTGCTGTTGATGTGATACCCGTCCTTAATGGTGACCGGAATCTTGGCTTTCACAGCGGCGTTCCGCTGGCCGGCTACTTTGGGAATCTCACCGACCGTGAGATACCCGCTACTTTGGGCGAATAAGGGCAGGCACAGCAGCGCGAATAACGCTGGCGGCCATCGGTGCTTGAAGTAGTTCTTGAATTCCATCCTCGAAATCCTTCTTGCTGGCGAGCCCTACGTGGACTGCCGCGATTTTTCCACTGCGATCAATCAGAAAAGTCGTCGGCAGGGCATCCACCCCGCCATACATGTCGGCAGTGCCGTCGTTCCCGATTACGACCCGGTAATTCACTCCCAAGTCCGTCAAGAAGGGCTTCACCACCTCCCACCCTTCATCGTCCATAGCGACGCCAAGCACCTCGAATCCCTTGTCCTTATTCTTGCGCTGCATGTCCATGAACCAGGGAATCTCAATCTTGCAGGGCCCGCACCAGGTCGCCCAGAAGTCGAGCAGTACCACCTTCCCTTTGTAATCGGAAAGGTGGACTACCTTGCCATCGGCATCTTTTAGACTGAAATCAGGAGCGGCCTTGCGCTCCTTGTCGGGCTTGACGGATGAGGCGGCGCGCACAGATCCGGACCAGCCCACGCCTTCACGCGACAGGTGAGAACAGCTTTCTAACATACACCCGGCGAGCAGGGTGACGAGCAGTGGGGTGGCGAAACGCAATCGAGACACAGATCTCTTCCTGCCTTCAATTATAGCGATTATCCCTCCAAGACAATGACCTTTCTGATTCCCGCGGCAGGAGGCCCGCACCATATCTGTTAATTTGACGCGGCGGCAAGGCTGAATTTCGCGGCCGCGACGATGCGCTCGTCATAATGAAAGCTGGGATGGCTGTTGAAACTACATTTCCGCCACAAGCGCCCTTCTTCGACCGCGAACAGGGCGGGTGGATCCTCACCAGGTACGCCGACGTCACCGCCGCCTTGCGCGAGCCGCGCCTCTGGCCGGTGGCCACCCGCGGAGAGGAGCTGTCCAAGACTCGCGACGAAGTCGGCCGTCTGCGCCTTCGCCCCGACGTTCAGGAAACCCTCTCCGCAGCGCGATTGTCGGCGTGGCAGTCGCAGATGGAGGAGCCCACTCGACAAGCAGTCCGCGAACTCCCCACCGGCCGCCCCGTCGACCTCCTGCAGGAATTCGCCAAACCCTGGTGCCTGCGTCTCGCGATGCTGGTTACTGGAGCGTCGCCGCACGACCGGGAGCGGCTCTCGAAATTGGGGAATGCCGTGTTCGCAGGAACCGGTGCGCCCGAAGGCTCTGTCCTGAAGACGGAGGCGGCCGCGGCGACCGGCGAGCTCGATCAGGTCTTTCAGCAACTGGCGGTGCCCATGGGTGAGCCGACCTTCATCGCGATTTCCCAGACCTCCGCCCGCCTGCTCTCGAATGCCTGGCTCGCACTCTTCACGCATCCAGCGGAGTATGCCAGGCTCCGAGCCCATCGCGAACTGATGCCCAACGCCATCGAGGAACTTCTGCGATTCGCGGGAATCGTGCGCCGCGTTTTTCGCTGGGCCATCGAAGATCTCGATCTGGGCGGTGTTCGGATCGCCAAAGGGGACCGCGTGCTCCTCATGCTCGCGTCCGCGAACCATGATCCGGAGCAGTTCCCGGCACCGGACCACCTCGACGTGACACGCCGGTTGTCGCCCCACATCGCACTCGGGATGGGACGAAACTCGTGCGTGGGAGCCCCTCTGATCCGCATGGCGGCCACGATTGCCACGCACGCCCTGCTAGACCGATTCAGCGAAGCAGACGTGGCGCTTCCCATCGAATGGCACCTCGGATCGGGATTCCGCTTCCCGGCGGCTGTGCCGGTCACCTTTCGGGAGTGACCTTCTCCACGTCGCTCAATGCCGCAATGACTTCGGCGTATGTCTTTGGACCTTCGGGTCCGAATCGTGATGCGAGCGCCAACTCCGCCGCCCAATTTTGCCGGCGCGCCGTAGCTTCGGCCATGATCGGGTCGATCCCCACAGCCCGAAGAGTCTCGGCGACTTCCTCCATCTCGTGGGCGCGGCGCGCGCCGTGAACCGTCACCCGATTGACCATGTAGTTGGCGAGTTCCTTCCACTGAATTCCCGGATGGCTTCGCTGCAAAGAAGCGAAAACGCGCTCGTCGGCTCCAAACTGGCTGGCGGCCAGGACGCACTCGGTCAGCAGAGCTTCCATTCCCTTGACGACAATGCTCCGGCACACCTTCACTGCCGCAGCCGTGCCGAAGGGTCCGCAAAGCGTTTCCATCTCGAAGCCGAGTGGCCCGAGAGCATGCCCAAGTTCCTCGGCATGCGCCCCGTTCACCAGCATCGGCACTCGTTGCCCGTGGTGCTTGGGAACGGGCGCGAGGATCGCCGCTTCCACGAAGCGCCCTCCCGCCGATTCGATCACCTCCGCAATTTCGCACTTCCTCGCCGGCGAGACCGAGTTGCCATCTACATAAAGATGCGATGCAGCCAGGTGCGGGCGGTTCTGCTTCGCCGCGTCCAAAGCGGAGCTTGCCGTCACCAACGAAAATACGATCGAGCATCGCTCCATCAATTCGGCATTCGAGGCGACCAGTTCTACGCGCGTCTCGCTTGCCCGCCTGCGAATCCTTTCTCCCGCGACGCCGTCCTCACGAGCGATGTCGTATGCCACACAGTCGTCTTTGCCCAGTTCGCGCAGGCCTGCCGCGATGCGCGAGGCCGCCTCTCCAAATCCTACGAATCCGAGCCTCGGTGCCGCCATACCTCAGCTTAAAACGTCCGTCACCTGCGGATAGACTCGCTCATACGCCTCCGCATATTGAATCTGACGCCGTCCGGAATTCCGCACCGCTTGTACGCCGCGGCGCTTTCCCAGGTCGGTGTAATACTGCACCAGGTGCTCCTGAGCCGCCATCGATTCCATCGCCTTCAGCTTTTTGCCCCACACGGGAGTGATATCGAGCAGGACTTGCGGCTTGAACTGGCATTGCTCCGGCTGGTGCGGTTCGAACAGGAACACCGGGGGCGCATCGTCCTGCTTACCCTTGCCCTTCGCCGGATAGCCGGAGGCTTGAGAATAGACCCGCGCTTTCAAGGTGAGGTCGTTCGCCATGGGATGGTCCGGATTATAAGGATCGAGAAAGCTGTGAGTGAGCACGACTTCCGGCTTGTGCTCGCGGAACTCGTTCACAAGCTCGACGATTTTTTCCTCGGTGGGCTGAATCGGGTAGTCGCCCATATCGAAGAACCGGATCTCCGCGCCCAATATTTCCGCAGCCCGCGAAGCTTCCTGTTGTCGATCATCCTTGACGCGCTCCACCGTCATTCCGGGAATCTTCCAGAGCCGTTCCGACTCTCCACGTTCGCCGTACGAGAGGCACAGCACTCGCACCCGGTAGCCGCGCTCCGAGAGTAGCGCCATGGCTCCGGCGGCACGCCAAACGAAGTCGGCCGCGTGGGCACTCACTACCAATACAGTCTTCTGCGTTTCCATTGAGAATCATTTTAACCGCGCGAATGGATAGGTGCGATGCCGAACTAGCCGCAGCAATCCACAGCGCATCGTGTATACTCTACGCATGCGGCTCCTCGGCGTGCTGAGTTGAAAGGAATTTCCACCATGAAGAATTTCGTCGTGCAGCTCTGTGCGTTATTGGTCCTTGCCCTTCTGGCGGCACATGCCGCTCCCGCTACGGATTTGACCGGCAAATGGAAAGGCACTATGCAGACACCGGACGGCCAGAGCCTGGAAATCAACTTCAACTTCCAGATGAGCGGCGAGAAACTCACCGGCTCGGTGGCAAGCAGCTACGGCGAAGAGCAGATTACCGAAGGCGTGGCCAAAGACGATTCGGTCTCGTTCGTGATCATGGCAGGTGGCGGCCAGTTCAAAATCACCTACAAAGGCAAGCTGGTTGGCGACGACCTGAAATTCAACGTGACGCTGGGCGACATGGGCGATCGCGAGCTGATCGCGAAACGCGTCAAGTGAGATGAAACGTTTCTGGATTGGGTTGTTGATCGGCATCCTGTTAGTACCTGCCTTTGGGTACGTGTATCTGCGGATGGGATGGGCTCCCGCCTCAACCAGCGCGCCGCCCCTTCCCTTCGAGAAGCGAATCGCCTCGATGGCATTGAACGCCGCGATTGACAAGGCTCCCCCCGCAACTCCCGACATCCCGCAGACCGAAGGTGCGTTGATGGAAGGGGCTAAGGTGTATCGCGACTATTGCGCCATGTGTCACGGCATCGGTTCCGAGCCGAAGAGTCCGGCGGCCCGCGGCATGTATCCACCGCCGCCCCAGTTGCTGCACGGAAAGGGGGTTTCCGACGACCCCATCGGCGAGACCTATTGGAAGGTCACCAACGGCATTCGTTTGACCGGTATGCCGGCGTATAAAGATTCCTTGACCGGTTCGCAGTTGTGGCAGGTCAGCATGTTTCTGGCGAGTTCCGACAAACTGCCCCCGGCCGTCACCGAATACCTGAACAGTCCCGCCCGATAGCGCCTACACTTCTCGCCATGCACCCGGTTCCTTTGATCGACTTCCAAAATGTGACGATCCAACGCGGCGATCGCGTGGTGATGGACAGCGTGAGTCTGACGATTGCCCAAGGTGAGCACGTCGCCATTCTTGGTCCCAACGGCTCGGGAAAATCGACGCTCATCAAAGTGATCTCGCGCGAATTGTACCCGCGCCTGAAAGAGGAGCCGTGGTCTCTGCGCATCATGGGACGCGACCGATGGCATCTGTTCGACCTGCGCAATCACCTCGGAATCGTCTCCAACGACTGGATGCAGATGTGCACGCGCGACTATTCGGGCTATGAGATTGTGCTGTCGGGTTTCTTCGGCAGCGTGGGCATCTGGCCCAATCACGAGGTGCTGCCCGAGATGGAGGCGAAGGCGCATGAGGTGATGGGGTTGCTGGAAATCACCCATCTGGCGGACCGCAACACCAACGAGATGTCGTCGGGTGAAGCGCGCCGCATCCTGATTGGGCGGGCGTTGGTCCACAATCCCCAGGCGCTAGTGCTCGACGAACCCACTTCCAGCCTCGACCTGCACGCCACCTACGAGCTGCGCGAGATTTTGCGGAAGTTGGCGCGCAACGGCATCAGTATCATCATGGTCACCCACCACCTGCCCGACATCATTCCGGAAATGCGGCGGGTGGTCTTGTTCCGCGACGGCAAGGTCTATTGCGACGGTCCCAAAGAGAACGTGCTGGAGGCCGGCCTGTTGAGCAAGCTGTTCGGCATTCCGGTAGAAGTTCTGGAGCGGTCCGGTTACTATCACGTGCTTTAGTCTCTGGATTTCGCTTGCTGACGCGCGCGGCTCGCAACGCAAAACACACCATCGACGCTTGCTGACGCGCGCGGCTCGCAATGCAAAACGCGCATCGACGCTTGCTGACGCCGCTGCTCGCAATGCAAAACGCGCATCGACGCTGCTGACGCGCGCGGCTCGCAATGCAAAACGCGCATCGACGCTGCTGACGCCGCTGCTCGCAATGCAAAACGCCATCGACGCTGCTGACGCGCGCGACTCCCGACTCGAAACGCGCATCGAGCGACGCCCCACGAGCCACGACCGTAAGGGAGTGTTTGCGCCTCCGCCGTTCGCAACTACTCGCCTTCGAGAATAGACCTGTATTCATCCGGATCGAGTCCGAACCGTTCCATTTGCCTGGGAAGATCGGACTTCAAAGTGGCAGGCGTGTTGCGAACCCATGCAGCGATCACTGTCTCGACTCCGACCCGATTCTTTCCGTCCTCTTGCGCCATTGCTTCGGCCGTCTGCCGAAGTTGCGCATCCGTGGCATCCCGTACCGGGCGCGGCGTCTGTGCGAGCACCTGATTCAGCAGATCTTCAGCAGCATCGTTCCAGTTCATCGGTTTCATCATACAAGGAGCGCGCGGGGACACGCCAGTGAAAGGTACAGAGCGGACGGTCGTATACAATGGACCCTAAAGGATTAGACCTGATGATTCGAAATTCCTCAACAGTAGCGGCTTTCGCCTCGCTTCTACTCTTCGCGCCGTGGATGCTCCACGCGCAACCGGGCGGGGGGCAGAGAGGCGGCGGACCGGCCGGTGCAGGTGGTGGACGAGTGCCCACCATCGAAGAACGCACGGCAGGCATGCAGAAGCTCGATGGGTATTTCCCGCTGTATTGGGATGATCGAACCGGTAATCTGTGGCTCGAAATTTCCCGCTTCGATAGCGATTTCCTATACACCACCGGCTTGGCCGCCGGTCTCGGGTCGAATGACATCGGTCTCGATCGCGGACAGGAGGGCGCGGGCAGACTGGTCTCGTTTCAAAGGGTCGGGCCCAAGGTGCTGCTGATGCAGCCGAACGAATCGTTCCGGTCCTCCAGCAGCAATCCCGCGGAACGTCGCTCGGTGGCCGATTCGTTCGCCAAGTCGGTCCTGTGGGGCTTCACCGTAGCCGCCGAGAGCAACGGACACGTGCTGGTGGACGCCACCGATTTTTTCCTGCGTGACGGCCACGGGGCCGGCAATGCACTCGGCGTGTATCGCGTCGACCGCACCCGTAGCGCGATCTATGTACCGCGGACAAAGGCATTTCCGAAGAACACCGAGATTGAAGTCACCCTCACGTTTACCAATGAAGCAGTGGGCGGCGGACGGGGCGGTGGCGGGGGACCGGCACAGGGGCCTCCCCCGATCCAGGTTCCTACGGCGGCGCCTGCGGGAGCAGCCGCGGCTGGCGGGCGCGGCGGACGAGGTGGGGGCGGATTCGGCGGCGGCCTCTTTGCAGGGACTGTCGCCAGTGTGACGCCAACGGCCGAAGCGGTCACCTTGCGCGAACACTATTCGCTGGTCGAACTCCCTGACGACAAATACCAGCCCCGCTATGACGATCCCCGCGCCGGCTACGGCGGATTGAGCTTCGTCGACTACAGCGTGCCCATCGGCGAACCGATGGTGATGCGCTATCTCCGGCGTCACCGGCTGGAGAAGAAAGATCCTTCCGCCGAGATGAGCGAGCCCGTCAAGCCCATCGAATACTGGGTCGACCCAGGCGCGCCTGAGGACGTCCGCAAGGCGTTAGTCGAGGGCGCCAGTTGGTGGAATCAGGCCTTCGAGGCCGCCGGCTTCCGCAATGCCTTCAAAGTCGCGGTCCTGCCGGAGGGCGCCGACCCGATGGACATCCGCTACAACATGATCAATTGGGTGCACCGCTCGACGCGCGGATGGAGCACCGGCGGAACCGTCTCCGATCCCCGCACCGGCGAGATCATCAAGGCGACCGTGACCCTTGGCTCGCTGCGCGACCGGCAGGATTACCTGATCTTCGAAGGCCTGCTCTCGCCCTACACGTCGGGCAACGAGAAGCCCGACCTTCTCTATCAGACCGCGCTCGCGAGACTTCGCCAACTGGCAGCTCACGAAGTCGGCCACACGCTCGGACTCGGCCACAACTATTACGACAGCGAGGCCGGTTGGATCTCGGTCATGGACTATCCGCATCCGCAGGAGAAGCTGCGCGAGGACGGCACTATCGATCTGTCGCAAGCCTACCCTGCACGCATTGGCGAGTGGGACAAAGCGACGATCAATTACGGCTATCGCCAGCTCCCGCACGGCGACGAGCCGGCGGCACTGGCCAAGATCCTGGATGACGCGTGGGCCAAGGACCTGCGCTACATGACCAACCAGGACACGGAGAGCCACCCGCGCGTAGACCAGTGGTCGAATGGCGTCAATCAGGCCGACGAATTGAATCGCATCATGAAGATTCGCCGCTCGGCGTTGAATCGCCTGGGTGAGCATACCATCCGCAATGGCGCTCCCATGGCCACGATCGAAGAACCACTCGTGCCGATTTTCATGTACCACCGGTACACGGTGGAGTCGGCCGCGTCGATGGTCGGCGGAATCGATTATATCTACGGAATGCGCGGCGACGGGCGTACGCCGGTGAAATGGGAGACTGCCGCGAATCAGCGCAAGGCGCTGGAGGCGTTGGCGGCTACGCTCAAGCCATCGGAACTTACGGTGCCTAAACAGGTGCTGGAGTCCATTCCGCCGCGACCGCCGGGGTTCGGCCGGCATCGTGAACTGTTTCCGCGCACCACCGGCGATGGTTTCGATCCGCTGAGCCCGGCAACCGTCGCCTCCGACGTCACAATCGGGTTCGTGTTGCAACTCGATCGCGCGGCCCGTATGGTGGCGCAACATGCGGTGGATCCGTCGCTGCCCGGACTCGAAGAAGTGATCGATCGTTTGACCAAAGCGACCTTCGACGCGCCGGTGGCTTCGCCGTATGAAGCGGAGGTGCGGCGGGCCGAGGAACGTGTGATGGTGGATCGTCTGATGTGGTTGGCTACCGGAGCTCCGAACGGTCAGGTTCGCGCGATCGCCTCATTGAAATTAGGTAAGCTGGCGGCGCGATTGAAAGCGGAGTCGACACCCAGCGAGCCGGAGTTGGCACAGCATACGCTTTTGGCGGCCGACATCAAGCGATTCCTGGAACGCGGTGCGGATCCGATGCGCCCTATGCCTGCTCCCGATGCGCCTCCCGGTGCGCCGATTGGTGGAGATGTCGGCATGGACTGGCTGGCTCCGGTACCTGGATGCACCTGGACAGATCAGCATCCGGACTCCTGGATACTGTTCGACCGGCCGCTGATGTAGTGCGGTGAGCCCCGCATGCGGGCGATGCTTTCAAGGCAGCTCACGGTCGCGGCTCGGTAGGTGTGCTTGCGAGCCGCGCGCGTGAGCAAGGCGATGCCTCATCGTATGTGGGGCAGGCGCTCCAGGATTTTTCACAGCTTCTCACACTCACTCTCACATACTCACGGGTTGTGGCTTTTGGCTCGCTACGAGCCGCGCGTTAGCAAGCGATCTGGCGATACGTCGGCGGACTTCTGAAACCCGTACCTAACTCGCCGCCCTCACAAGCTTCAGCCCGGAACTGGGTTTGACCGGCGGCGCAGCCACAGTCTCGCAGAAGCGCTGAGAGACACGGTGCCGTCGGTTCGCCCATCCCAGCAGCGCTACCAGGGCGAAGAACAGGAACACGGAATAAAGCGTCTGTGCTTCAGGTGTCATTGGTATTTCCTTGAATTCCATTGCAATTCAAATTGCAAGCCAGTGCCAGATAGGAAAGTAACAGTTAGGTACTGAAGGCTTGCCCCCCACCGATATGGGGAGTTCACCTGCGGCAACTGGCCAGAACTACCGCGCGCTGATGATCTACTGGCGAAACCCCTATCGGGGAGCGATGCCCGGATCCGGGAGATCCAGGATCGTAACGCTCTCCTGCTCATTAGGATCGGTTCGCGAAATCAGGCCGACACAGGGCGTAGTATCGCTTGGATTGTAGGGCAGGTGAGGGACGTTGGCCGGAATGTAGACGAAGTCGCCTGCCTTCATCCAGGCGTGTTCGCGAAGTCCTTCGCCGTACCACATCCCTGCCTCGCCCGACACAACGTAGACGGCGCTTTCGTGGCTGTGGTGCAGGTGGGGCTTGGCGCGGCCCAACGGAGGAATCGTCACCAGGTGCATGCAGAGCGATTGCGAATTCGCGGTCTGCGCCGAGACCCCTTCGAAGTAGTCGAAGCCCTGCTTGCCGCGGCTGGATTCGCCCGCCCGAATCACGGAACAACTGCGCATCAGGAACTGCCTAAACCGACAAAGAATACGCCCATCAGAATCAGGCCCAGACCCGCGAACTTCTGCCGGGTGAAGGGCTCGTTGAAGAACAACCGCGACCAGAGCAGCGTCCAGATGTACCCCAGCGAAACCATCGGGTACAGCACCGAAAGCTGCCCTCCCTTGATGCCAAGTGCGTAGAATACCGACGACCCGAGAAACAGCCCCACACCGAGCATCAGCTTGGGATTCAGGAAGCTGAAGATCGATTTCGTGAGGCACTGCGCGCCTAGTTTCAGGAAAACCGCGCCGAATGACCCGACGATGGAGGCGGCGAAAACCAGCAGCATCGACCGCAAAAGCCCGGGAGTCACTTGCGGCCTCCCCGCCCCAATACGGCGACCCCGATCACGATCGTCGCGATCCCCACGTTTTTGTAGAGGTTCGGCGTTTCGTGCAGCAGCAGATACGAGAGCAAAGTCACCCAGACGTAAGTGAGAGCGATGATCGGGTACAACATGGAAAGCTCACCCTCCCGCAACGCCAGGGTCAGCATCAGGGTGTTGACGCCGTACAGTGCATACCCGGCGATCAGCGGAACGTTGGTGGCGATGGAGGCGAGGTTCGGCTGGAAGTGCGACATCCCGACCTTCATCAGGATCTGTGCGGCGGCGCCCAGTACGGTGCAGGCAAAAACCAGCATCGTGGAACGGCGTTTGGCCGCCTGGATATGAGATGGAACGGGTTGGACGACAGCGGAAGTACTCAAAAGGGCCTCGGCGATCTCAAACAGGATAGCAAGCTTTCCGTTAAAATGAATAGCTGTGGATCAAGAACAAGACAAGCTAGTGCTCGAAGACGCCGAAAGCCGGGAGGTTCCGGAGCACAAGAAACCCGAACCGCAACGCGGATTTATCGCGGAGTGGACCGTCACCATTATCCTGCTGCTGTTCGGTACCACCTCGCTGGTCCAGGCGTTTGTCATCCCGACGGGGTCCATGGAAGATACGCTGCTCATCGGCGATCATCTCCTGGTGGATAAACTGGCTTACTCCCCATACGGTCCCGTGTCGCATCACATTCTGCCGTACACCGACGTAAAGCGTGGAGACATCATCGTTTTCCGATACCCGGTGGATATCCGGCAGACGTTCGTGAAGCGCGCCATCGGCGTGCCTGGCGACCGCATCCGGCTGGTAGACAAGCAACTGATCCTGAACGGCAAGAAGGTAGACGAACCGTATGTCTACCACAAGACCGATTTCATCGATTCTTACCGCGACAACTTTCCTGGGGAGCCTAATGTGCATGTTGCCGAATCAGCCATGGACATGTTGGTAAACCACGTACAAGCCGGCGAAGTGGTAGTGCCGCCGAACTACGTTTTCGCCATGGGGGACAACCGGGATTTCTCGCTCGATAGCCGCTACTGGGGATTTGTGCCCCGCGACAACATCATCGGCAAGCCGCTGATCATCTACTGGTCGTATGATGCGCCTACCGAAGTGCTTTCCGATTCGTCGATCAGCATCAACCACCTGGTGGACCTGGTCATGCATTTCCCGACCAAGACGCGCTGGAAGCGCACCTTCAATCTGATTCGCGGGTATCCGCTGAAGTAAATGAATCCCCACTATTACGGGCTGATCCTGGCGGGCGGCCGTGGCACGCGGTTCTGGCCCCGGAGCCGCAAGCGTTCCGCGAAGCAGGTGTTGAACGTCCTGGGCGATCGTACGCTCATTCAGGCTACGGTGGACCGCCTGTCGCCTGTGATCCCGCCGGAGCGTCTGTGGATCCTCACGAACGAGCACCTGCGCGACATCATTATCAAACAGCTTCCGGAGATTCCGCGCAAGCAGATCCTGTCGGAGCCTGAACAGCGGAATACCGCGCCGGCGATCGGATTGGCGGCCCATATTCTTCGCTCGGTGGATCCGGAAGCGGTGATGGGGGTGTTTCCATCGGACCACGTGGTGAATAAGCCCGGCTCATATCGGGAAGTCATCAGCGCAGCTCTCCACGCGGCGGCTGAGCGCAAGTTGATGGTGGTGGGCATTCAGCCCCGCTGGCCCGAGACAGGTTACGGGTACATTGAGTTCCCCTCCGGCACCGAGCCGGGCGTTCCTGCCGGACCGGTCGCAGTGAAGCATTTTCACGAGAAGCCCAAGCTGCCGACTGCTACCGAATACGTCGCGGCCGGGAACTTCTACTGGAACTCGGGAATGTTCTTCTGGCGGGCCGATGTGCTGATGAACGAGCTTCGTCTCCATCTGCCCAAAACGGCGGCCGCTCTGGAGACGCTGCCTCGCTTCGGAGCCCGCGATTTCGCGGCTAAGCTGAAGCACGTCTTCCCGCAATGCGACAACATTTCGATCGATTACGCGGTGCTGGAGAAAGCGACTGAGGTATCGGGGATTCCCGCCGGCGATTTTGGCTGGAACGATGTGGGAAGCTGGAACGCCGTGTACGAACTACTGCCGCGCGATGAGTCGGGAAACGTCGCGGGAGCGGACGCGGTCTGCCTGGAAGCCAACAACAATTTCGTGGATGCGGGTGGCAAAGTCGTCGCGTTGCTCGGGGTCAACGATCTGATCGTGGTAGATACTGCCGATGCGCTGCTTGTGGCCAGCCGCGACAAAGCCCAGCAGGTGGGGGAGATTCTGAAGCTGCTGGAAAAGCGCAATCGCCACGACCTGTTGTAACGCGGTATGACAACCGATCCGCCCTACACCCTTGCCGATTCGTGGCTTCTGAATCATCGCGTCAACTTGCTGCTCCTGGAACAACTCAGTGACGAGCAGTTGGCGTTCGCGGCAAATCCTCGCGCCCGCAGCATCGCGGACCAGTTCGCGCACCTGCACAATGTTCGGATCATGTGGTTGGAGCCGCGTGTGCCTGCCGTGGCGAGAAAGCTACAAAAGCTGGAAAAGGGCAAGGCGGCGAAGAAGTCCCTCGCAGAATCTTTGGAGGCTTCGGCAAATGCCATCGCCGAGCTGATCGCCGAAAGCGAGAAGGCGGGCAAGCTCAAGTCCTACAAACGCGGCTTGGTCGCATTCTTCGGATACGCGCTGGCGCACGAGGCGCACCATCGCGGGCAGATCATCTTGCACCTCAAACAGGCTGGTATGAAGATAGATCCCGCCGTGGGGTTCCAGCTCTGGGAGTGGGAAAAGATCTAGCGAGGCGGCGCGGAAGCTAGAAAACGGCCAGTCACCGAGATGGCAAGGGATAGCGAATCTGAGGGATTAAGTACGTGGCGAATTGCGGATGGGCATCCGCTGGTGCCCCTGGGTTTGCGCGCCAAAGCGGGCAGAGAGAGCGCGGAGACGATAGCGATCAGATGCTCTTGAAACGATACTTGTCGATTTTCAGCGACCGGATCTTGGATTCGAGCGTGGAAGCCGGCATACCCAGTTGAGCGGCCGCTCCAGCGGGACCGGAAACGCGACCTCCCGTCGCTGCCAGCGCGGTCTCTATGAGGCTTCTTTCCTGCGTAGCGGGCGGCCGCTTCTCCTCCTCACTCGATGCACACTCGAGCGAAAGCCAGCTTGGATCCACCGAGAAGGGATCCGCCTCCCAAACGATCACCGAGCGTTCAATTACATTTTGTAGTTCCCGTATATTCCCCGGCCAACTATAGGACTCCAGCAACTCCAGCGTCCTCTTCTCGATGGTCTGGATCTTCTTTCCGGCCTTTCGCGAATAGCGGTGGATGAAGTACTCGACCAGAGTGGAGATATCTTCCTTTCGCTGGCGGAGAGGTGGAATTCGGATGGGAAAAACGTTCAACCGGTAGAAAAGGTCATTTCGAAACGCGCCTGCCGAGATCGCACTCTCCAGGTCGCGATTCGTTGCCGTAATCACCCGTACATCTGCTTTTATCGGCTGACTTCCGCCGACGCGTTCGAATTCCCGCTCCTGCAAAACGCGAAGCAGCGCGATCTGCGTTTCGGCGGGCAACTCGCCGATCTCGTCCAGGAAGATCGTGCCTCCGTCAGCCAGCTCGAACCTGCCCAGCCGCCGCTGCAGAGCGCCGGTAAACGCTCCTTTTTCGTGGCCGAACAGCTCCGAGGCGATCAGCGTCGAGGGAATCGCCGCGCAGTTCACGCTCACGAATGCCCGCGACGAGCGATTCGAACGCTTGTGAATGGCGCGCGCGATGAGTTCTTTGCCCGTGCCCGTCTCGCCCGTGATCAACACCGTGGAGTCGGTTGGAGCGACCTTGGCAACGCGGGCCAGCACCGCTTGCAGGGCCGGCGACCCACCAACGATCTCCTCGAACATCGACGCCTTGTCCACTTCTTCGCGGAGCGCGATGTTCTCCTTGTAGAGCTGGTCGCGTAACGTCTTAATCTCATCCAAAGCGTTACGGAGATTTTCTTCGGCGCCCGTGCTCTCGGTGACATCCGTTACCGCGCCGACCATTTCCAGACTGTCTGGCTGGTCGGTGGAGGGATGGCCCACCACGCGGATGTATTTCACCGATCCATCCGGCAGCAGCAGACGATGCTTGAAATCAAATTCCTCCCGGTCCCGCGCGATGCGGTCGACCAAGTCGCGGATGGCCTCCCTGTCTTCCGGGTGGGTACGCTGAATTACCTGATCAATCACGACGCTGTCAGCCGGTTCGAGGGCGAAAATGCGAAAGGTCTCTCGAGACCAATAGATCTCTCCGTTGGAGAGGTTCCAGCCGAAGCTGCCTGTGTGGCTTAATCTCTGCGCTTCGGCTAAATAAGCTTCACTCCGCCGCAAGGCCTCTTCGGCGCGGCGAAGGTCCAGGCGTTCCCTGGCTTCGCGCAACGCCCGTTGCACAGACGGCACCAGACGCGACAGCCGGGTTTTGAAAACGTAGTCCGTGGCGCCAATCTTGAGCGCCTCGATGGCCACCTCTTCGCCCAAGGTGCCGGAGACAAAAATGAAAGGCGTCTGCGGCCAGCCTTTCCGGGCAATCTTCAAGGCTGACAAACCGTCGAACGACGGCAGCGTGTAATCCGCAAGAATCAGGTCAAAATTGCCCGCCCAGAGCGATGCGATGAAATCACCCTCGGTTTCGACGCGCACTACTTCGGAGGGGATGCCGTCGACCTCGAGGGTTTCCTGAATCAGCTCTGCGTCCCGTGGGTCGTCTTCCAGATACAAAATACGCAACGGAGAGTTCATTGCCAGCTAGCGCTTCTTTATGCTTCCGGGTGGCGGTTCATTGACGACCGCCCAAAAGGCTCCGAGCTCCTTAATGGCATTCACGAATTCGTGAAAATCCACGGGCTTTACGACATAGGCGTTCACGCCCAGCCGATAGCTCGCCACCATGTCCTTTTCCTCGTGAGAGGATGTCAGCACCACCACGGGAATCAACTTGAGCCTGGCATCCGACTTGATCTGTTGCAACACTTCCAAGCCATCCACCTTGGGCAATTTCAGATCCAGCAGCAACACAGCCGGGTTCTCGCCGGAGCGCTCAGCGAATTTTCCCCGCAAATACAGATAATCCAACGCCTCCTCTCCATCGCCCGCGACCACAACCTCATTCGCCAGATTGTATTCGTCCAGCGCGGTCAAGGTAAGCTCCACGTCCTTCGGGTCATCTTCGACCAGTAAAATCCGTCCCAGAGTACTCATCCGTCAGACTCCCTGCGATTTGGAAAGTGAGAAGTAGAAAGTTGCGCCACGATCAACCGCGCCTTCGGCCCAGACCCTGCCGCCGTGGCGGTGGACAATGCGCTGGACCGTTGCCAACCCGATGCCCGTGCCTTCAAAAACATCGGGCGGGTGGAGCCGCTGGAACACACCGAACAGCTTGTTCACATATTTCATATCGAATCCGACCCCATTATCTCGAACGAATACTACAATCTGATTAGGCTCCTGCCCCCCGCAGCCGATTTCGATTCTGGCCTCTGGCCGCGTACGAGTGAATTTTACGGCATTTGCGATCAGATTGACCAGCACGAGCCGCAGCATCGAACGGTCTCCATACCACGCCGGCAATCCGCCGACCTCCCAAAGAATGTTGCGGCCGCTGGTGTCCTGCTTCACTTCCGACAGCGCCTCTTGCACAAGCTGTTCCAGGTTCACCGCCGTCTTGTGCGTCTCGGCCCGTCCGATTCGCGAAAAAGCCAGGAGATCGTCAATCAGGTTCCCCATCTTTTTCGCGGCTTCTAAAATCATCCCCACGTAGCGCTTACTTTTATCGTTCAAAACCGAAGCGGTACTCTTCTGTAGAAGCTCCGTGAATCCGGACATGTGCCGCAAGGGCGCACGGAGGTCGTGAGAAATCGAATACGCAAATGCTTCCAGTTCCTTATTGATGGCTTCGAGCTCGGACGTTCGTTTTCCAAGTTCCGCGTTAAGACTGGTGATCTGCTCCTCCCGCTTTTTGCGTTCGGTTACATCGTTGTTCGTTTCGAGGACCGCGAGAGGCCTCCCGCGTTCGTCACGCCGCAAAGACCAACGGCTTGCCACTACGACTCGGGTGCCGTCCGACCTGGCTTTCTCGAGTTCGCCGTCCCAACGCCCGGAGCGCAGCAATTCCGCGCGAATTTCCTCAATGGGGGACGGAAAGACAGTCTTCAGAAGCTCATGGGCGCGCTTGCCCATTGCTTCCTCCGCAGTCCAGCCGAACAACTCCTGTGCGCCCCGGTTCCAATAGGTGATGACGTCGTCCATGTCGCGCACGAAGATACTGTCGTGTGTCAAATCCAGAAGACTCGCCTGCTGGGTCCGCTCGGCTACTTCGACTTCGAGCCGGTCGCGAGCAAGGCGAAGGTCGGCTTCCACTCCCCGGCGCACCGTACTGAACCAGGTCACCAGCGTTGCGAACGAGGCGAAGATAGCATAGTAAGGCAGGTCGGTTCGCGAAATATTCAGATGGTAATACGGTGCCGTGAAGAAGTAGTCGAAGATCACGCAGGCGAGCAACAGTGCCAGAGTGGCGGCCCCTCGCCCACCAAACCAGGAAACGATCGCCACCGCGAAGAGCAAAAGCGGGACCTCTGCGGCGCGGAAGCTAAAGCGATCCAGCAGGAGTGCAATTCCAAGTGCCACGGAAACGGCAAGCACTGCAAGGGCATAGCGTTGAATCGCAGACAACTCATGCAATTGCGGTCTTCGCTGCGTCATCGCATCGAGGGAACCATGATAACGCGTTTCCGCGGCGGGCCTCTCGGCCGGGGCCTTTGCGATAAGATCGGTGATGAAATTTCCACTCAAAGGAGTTGTGAATGCTTCGCTACGTCAGCATTGCGTTCTCGATCTGTCTGCTTACCGGCGTGAATCCGGCCCTGTCGCAGGACACGCCCCCAGCCAAAGCTCCCGCCCCGCAACGCGCGCCGCGCCCTCCCGCACCCACTCGCGATCCCCATACACCGGGGTATGTCACCGCGAAGGAACTACCGGACGGAGAGAATGCGCCAGTTAAGGCCGACGGAAACTTCATCCTCGGGCCTACGCATCCGGCCGCTCCGGAGATGAGCGAGCAGGAGGGTGTTCCGCAAGGGGCGATCGTGACCTTTACCATGGAATCGGCCGACAGCAAGTTCTATCCCGGAATCGCTCGAGACGCGGGCGCCCCGCCGAGACCCGATCCGAATGATCCCACCAGGATGATGATCTCCAGCTCTCCGAAGCCCTATTCGCGCAAGGTCGCGGTGTATGTTCCCAAGCAGTATGTACCCGGTAGCACGGCGCCATTTATCGTGGGTGCCGACGGGCCGGACCAGATGTTGTTTAAGGCGCTCGACAATCTCATCGCCCAGCATCGTCTGCCGGTGATGGTGGCGATCTCGATTCAGAACGGCGGAGGTGACGCTCAGGGCAGCGAGCGGGGCCTGGAGTACGACACCATGTCGGGTAAATATGCGGAGTTCGTGGAACAGGAGGTGCTTCCCCTGGTGGAAAAGCAGGCCAATGTGAAGCTGACCAAAGATCCGGAAGGCCGCGCCACCATGGGAGGCAGCTCCGGCGGATCATGTGCCTTGGAGATGGCGTGGTATCACCCGGAACTGTACCATCGCGTGCTGACCTATTCGGGCACGTACGTGAATCAGCAGTGGCCGGCGAACCCTGAAACCCCGCACGGCGCTTGGGAGTTTCATGAGCATCTGATTCCCAACAGCCCGGTGAAGCCGATCCGCATCTGGATGGAAGTCGGGGACCGCGACAATCTCATCACTCGCGACAACTATCACGATTGGGTGCTGGCCAACGAGAACATGGCTAAGGTTCTGGCCGCCAAGGGCTATCACTACCAATTCGTATTCGCCACGAACGCGGGCCACACCGATCGTGCGGTGAAAGCGCAGACCCTGCCCGAGGCCTTGGAATACGTCTGGCAGGGATACCCAATCGGCGCGAAAAAGTAATTCGCAGCGTCAATTCGTCATCGCCTGATAGACCATCACTCGCGTCTGTCGCCAGATGACGTTTAGATTCGCGCGCGGTGCCTGCGCCATTAACACGGCCACCAGTTTGGTCTGCGGGTCGACCCAGAACAACGTTCCCGTGATGCCGCCCCAGGAGAAGTCACCGACGGAACCGGGTAGCGGGTTGCGGCCAGGATCGACTCGGACGGCGAATCCCAACCCGAAGCTGGTGCCCATTTCGGGGACCGGACCAAAGGGCCCGAGCGACGTCGCCACCGGTGTATGGCGTTCAGCGGTGGGCGGAAGTTGGTCCGAAGTCATCAGCGCGACGGTCTTGGGAGACAGAATTCGCACACCTTCCAGTTCGCCGCCGTTGAGCAGCATCTGGCAGAAGCGCGCGTAGTCCGTCGCAGTCGACAGCATGCCGCCCCCGCCGGAGAAGACATTGGGCTTCTGTGTCGCGCTTTCGAAGGCTGCGTTGGGTTCGCCGTCCGGCCGGGCGAGGCGTGAAACGGCGCCGGGCTTCACCCAGAAACCGGTGTCGTTCATCTTCAATGGCGTCGTGACCCGCTCATGCACGAATGCATCGAGGTCCATCCCGCTCGCCACTTCCACCACCCGTCCCAGTACGTCGGTCGAGACGCTGTACTCCCAGAACTCGCCGGGTTGGTGCAGCAGCGGCAGGGTGGCTATGGTCTTGACCATCTCGGCCAGCGATTTGGCGCCGAAAATATTGGCCTGACGATACATCTGGTCGACCGGCGAGTTCCCGAAGATCCCATAGGTCAGACCGGAGGTGTGGCGCATCAGGTCCTGCACCGTCATCGCACGTTTGGGAGCGGCGCCGTCCGGCCCCACTTTGACGTTCTGGAACTCGGGGAGGTATTGCGCGACAGGAGCCCCGACGTCGAGCTTGTTCTCCTCGGCCAGGATCATCGCGGCTACCGTGGTGATGGGCTTCGACATGGACGCGATTCGGAAGATCGAGTCCTTCTTCATCGGGATCTTCGCGGCCGAGTCCTGATTTCCAACGGCATCGTAGAAGACCAACTTCCCGTTACGTGCAATCAGGAGGACGGCTCCCGGCAGACGCTTGGCTTCCACGTCGGCCTGCAGGACGCCGCGCGTCACTTCCAGGCGTTTCGAAGAGAATCCGGCGTCTTCCGGGCGGCCAGCGGTCGGCAGGGACTGAGCGTATGCCGCCGCATAACATAGCGTCGTGGCTAGGGCGAGTTTCGAGCGCAGCATCAGAACAGTCTATCGCGACTGATGGCGCGAAACGGGCAGGGATGCGTGCGAAACTACGGCTGCGTGTAAATTCGTTCCAGATCGGAAGCGCTCAGGTGCATCTCGGGAGCGATGAGCTTGAGGCCGGAAAGCGCGGGTTGCGTGACGCCTTCGCGCCCGTGCTCGCCCGATTTGGACAGCATGTGCACCAATTCGTGTGCGACCACCCGTCCAAGCGCACGGCCCAGCAGCAGGTCGGCGTGCGCGAAGTCGCTGCCGGACATTGCCGAACGGGCGGCTTCCACCACACGGTCACACGCCACTTCACTGAACGGCAGGACGTCGTCGCCCGAGGCGTAGGTGAATGCGAGGGGCCCGCGCTCGTCGTAAAGATAGGGCACGGGTTCCAGAATGCACTTGCCCTTGAGACGGACTACCACCAGATTGTCAAAGGATTCGCCCTTGGCCTCTTCCTTGGTACGCCAGTCGAAGATCAACCCGGAGTCTTTCATCACGGTTGCCAGCTCGCGCTTCATCTCGGCGATGGAACGGTCGGAGTGAGTGCCCTGGAACTCCAGGACGATCGTCAATGCGGCGGGCCGTTTGGGGCTGGCAGCCTGCGCGAGCAGGGCCGCGGTGGTCAACAGGATTGCGCGGGTAACGAGGCGCATATAGATGAGGAGGCGACTTGGCTCCCACTCAATTATATATGCGAGATTCGCCTTTTGAACTATTCCGAAAGTAAACGAATGGATCCAACACCACCATGGATCTCCAGGTGGATACGAACCTTCGCATGTTCGTACGAGTCATTGCGATAGGTGTGACCATCCTGCTGAAATCCCGGAGCTTGGATGGAGCCGATGCCGCCTTCGGCTTCTGCTTCCACTCCCGTGCTGGACGGCAACCGGATGATGGCCTCACCCACTCCGCCTTGAACCCGGACGCTGTAATTCCGTTTCGGACTGCCGCGGAGGTCCAATTCCAGTTTTCCGACTCCCATATCGACCTCCACGCCATGCAGGTTGAGGTGTCCCAGGTTCAGAACGGCGTGACCTGCACCGAAATGGACGTTCATATCGAGGGGGACGTCCCGGTTCAGCCGAACATCCCACTCATATTTGCTGTGGCCCAATCGGGCTTCGCGGGTGGATGGTTGTTCGATCGTGAGGTTGGCGTGGACGGGACTGGCGGCGTAGCGAACGTAGGGTTTAGACGAAGGCACGTTGTAGGTGAAATCGGCGCGCATCAGCTTCTGGGTGCCGCTATCCACGCGCAGGTTCCCAGCTCCCATTTTCAGCTCGACGCGAACGAGTTCCGACTTGTCGAGTTCAACGGTACGAGAGTCGTGCTGAGTTGGACCGACCGTCTCGATCATGCAGCCGCACATGGAGAACGCAAGGGCGACCGGAATTGCGCATCTGGCGATCATTGGATCTCCTTACTGCGCTATACGTTGCGCGCTAGTGTGTTTGTTCCGTTACATTCGAACACCACACATCTCGGCGAAGCGAATTTCGGTGGCCTTGACCCGGCCCGCGACCACCTGCAGCGTGCGGAGGAGAAGCTCGGCTCCCAACGCGGGCTCCGATTTGCAAAGCTGGCGGAGCGCCGTGCCGTCGATGCGAAGAGCGCTGGTGCGCTCGCGTGCGCGCACCTGAAACAGAGTGTCCTGGTGATCGAGCAGGGACGACCAGCCGAAGATCTGGCCAGGTCCGAGCGACTCGACCACGGCGACGAAGCGCTGCGTTCGCAGCTCGACGACGACGCTGCCGGCGAGCAAGAGATAGAAGGACGCAGAACGTTGTCCGTCCGTAAGGACGACTTCGTTCTCCGCGAACTCGACTTCCGTGGCCAGGGAAGCCAGTTCTTCGATCTGCGAAGAAGCGAGGCCGGCGAGAAACTCGTGGTCTCGCAGAGTCTGATACGGTGCCAGTGTCATATGCCCCAGAAGCGGGTGAAAGTCCGCAGAGAAATTCCCAGAAATCGATGAAATTGCCTTACAGATACGTCTGGATGGCAATTCGGGGGCCACGATGGGAGGGCGGGAGAATTGGTTTGACCCTGGGGTATCCCCAGATTACAATTGAAGTGCAGTGAATGTGCGCCCGTAGCTCAGCTGGATAGAGCGTTTGCCTCCGGAGCAAAAGGTCGGTGGTTCGAATCCACTCGGGCGTACCACATTCCAAAAGACTTATCGCTTCCTCTTCGACAAGGCGGATAACAAGCTTTCTCCCACGTCACCCAGGCTCTTGGCATTCTTGAGGATTTCCGCTTCGAGCGTCACCGCACCTTTCACTAATTCCCGGAAGATTTTCTGATACCGGTTTTTAAGGTGACTTGGGGATCGGCATCGCACATGCGCGGTAGAGAATTCTGAGGCATATCCGCTTGGACGTACGGCAGCCTTGGATTGGATGATTCACGCAGGCTCGCTGCAGATGCGTCGCGGTTAACGCTGTCCGGCGATGCGGCGGCGGAGCACATCCAGCGCCATCTGTGTCGTGAACGTGCGAATTCGCTGGCGGTCGCCGATAAACTGCCGATGCGCTACGTGAGTTCCGGCGGCATCCGCGATTCCCACGTACATGGTTCCCACCGGGGCCTGCTCCCCTCCCGAATCGGGACCAGCCACTCCCGTGATGGAGAGCGCGTATGTAGATCCGGTGCGGCGGCGCGCGCCAGTTGCCATTGCCTCGGCGGCTTCCTTACTGACCGCACCAAACTTCTCGATTGTTTCCGGGAGCACCCCGAGAAGTTCCACTTTCATCCGATTGGTGTAGGTGATGAATCCTCCGACAAAGTATTCTGAACTGCCGGGAGTCGAAGTGAACCGCTCGCCTAGCATCCCGCCGGTAGCACTCTCCGCGACTGAGATGGTCGCATGATTCTTTTTCAGCAGGTCGCCGACTACGACCTCCAGCGGAGAGCCGTTGCGCGAGTACAGCCGATCGCCCAATAGCAACTCAATAGGACCACCCACCTCGGCCAGCAAGGCGTCTGCCTGCGCCTCGGTAGCACAGCGGGCGCGGAGATGGATTTGCAGGTCCCCATTGGCCGCAAGTATGGTCGTGGAGGGGTTTGTGTACTTCTTGTAGACCGGTGAGATGGTCTGATCGAGATCGGATTCCGCCATACCAGTCACCCGAAAAAACAGGGTGCGGATCGCCGTTTTTGGAACGATGCGGATCAATCGCGGAAGGCACTGCCGCTCGAACATCGCTTTCAACTCATGAGGCGGACCGGGCAGCATCACCACCACGCCACCGGAGTCTTCCAGCCACTGCCCCGGCGCCGTGCCGCGGTCGTTGGGAAGTATAGCCGCACCGTCGATGATGAACGCCTGTCGCTTATTGACTTCGGCCATTTTGCGCTTCATCAGCAGGAAGCGCTGTTCCAGGGCGTCCGCGATATCCGGGTGGAAGATCAGTTTGCGATCGAGCGCCATGGCCACGGCCTCGCGCGTGACGTCATCCTCGGTGGGTCCGAGGCCGCCCGATAGAATGACGATGCCAGTCCGCGACAAGGCACGCCGCACGGCATCTGCGAGGCGGTCGCGGTCATCGCCGATGACACACTTGAACACTACCTCGACCCCGAGATTGTTCAATTCTCCCGTGAGATACAGAGAATTCGTATCGACACGGTCCTGCGACAGCATTTCAGATCCAACTGCGATAATTTCTGCGTCCATTTAGAAAAGAGGGCGGCCCTTGATGCCGACGTCCACGCGGTAGATGGCATTAGTAGTGGCAACGACCATGGCGCGGCCGGGAGTAAACGCCAAGCCCACGATGCCAGGGCCAGAGACAAACAGGTCGGCGCGCCGGTCAGGATAGATTCGAACGATGCCCTTGCGGCCGGAGATCGATGCCGCGACATAAAGGCGTCCTTCATCGTCGAAGGCCATGCCCTGGGGACGACCCAATCCGCGGTAAAAGATCTCCACTTCCCCGTCCTGCGAAACGCGGTAGACGGAATCGAAGCTCGATGTCGTGGGCCCGGTGACGTACAGGAAGCCGTCCGGCCCCATGGCCAGATGGTAGGCCGCGATGGATGGCTCCAGCGTCGCGAAGACGAAAATCTGCCGGTTGGGAGCGATCTTGAAAATCGTGCCACTTCGGTCGCCCACGTAAAGGTTCTGCCGCTCGTCGAAGGCGATGCCGGTCGCGACCCCCATGCCCTCCACAAAGACCGAGAGATTGCCGTTCGGCGAGGCTTGGTAAATGAAGCCGTCGTAGCGGCTGGAGGCGTAGAGCATCCCCTGCGGGTCGAAGGCGAGACCGGTGGCGTTCATCAGGTCGTTGATGAACGGCTTCATGGCGAAGTTGAGGTCGATTTTGTAAACTGCGACCGGCACCTTCTGCCCGCGGGAGCCGCTGAAGGTGGTGTAGACGTTTCCAAAGGAATCGATGGCCGGATTGGCCACCGGGTGCAGGTTCTCGGCAACCAGCACTCCGATATCACACGCCCAGGATTCGCTGACCTGCTCGCCGCTCTCGATAACCAGTTCCCCGGCAGTGGCGCCCTCCGGAACCCGCGCGATGACAAAGGAATCGGAGCCGATGATTACCGGCGCCCCCACCTCGCCGATGGTGACGCGCGGCCGCTCCGACTTCGCAAAGCCTTTGCCTCGAATCTGCAGCTCTCCCCCGGCAATTGCCGCTGGCGGAGTTACCTGTGCGATGTGGGGCCGATTGTCAGGCGTTTTCCGAAGAGCCATATCCTATAAGATTGTAACAGCCTCCACGAAAAACGCCCCTTGATGTCCGTGGCGGGGTTCCGGCGCTCAGTAGAGCCGGAACCAGCCTGCAACGAATAAGATCAGGGCAGCGTAGATCCCCGCCATGACATCGTCAGCGTTGATGCCGACGCCACCCGGTAGCGCTTCCAACTGCCGCACGGGCGGGGGTTTCCAAATATCGAAAAGACGGAAGAGCACGAAGGCGAAGAGATAGCTCTTCCAATTCAAAACGCGCGCTCCCCCCAAGGCGATCCACTGGCCAATCACCTCGTCGACCACCACGATCGAAGGATCTTTGCGCTGGACGGCGTCCGCTGTGATGCCGGCGGCCCATACGCCCGGTCCGAAGAGTAGGGCTGCCAGGACGGGGAACGACCACCAGGGGAGTCCCGCGGTTTCGTGCAAGCCGACCGCGATCGCGATGGCTGCGGCGGACCCCGCCGTGCCTGGTGCGAAGGGCGAGTAGCCACACCCGAACCAGGTGGCGATGAGTTTGGCGAAACGAACTCGCGGAGAATCGGACCCGGCCATCAGGAAATCCGATAGGCGTAGCCGTCCTCGATGAACCACTTCCCCAAAGATTCCGGCCCGAGGCGCACTCCCTCCACGGCCTTCCTGGGTTTGCCATGATGCCGCCGGAGATCGCGGATAAAGGGATGGCTAGTGGGCAGAATCATGACCGAGGGTTCCTTGTGAACAGGGAAGCCCGCGTCTTTCCACACGGAATAAACCAGTTTCCGCCCCTCCAAATCTCCGAGCCGATCAAACCGCCGCGAGGCAAGAATCAGCCACCAGGACTCGTGGTTCGGCAGAAATAACCATGCTGCCACTTCCGGTTTCAAATCGGCGGCATCGAGGATCTTGAGTACCTCGGCGCCATTCTCGAGATCAATGCTTACCAATACCGCTTTATCCACGCCAGGACTCCGTGCCTGCGGTCGCCAACTGCCAGGACCAGTTCGCGAGCCTTTTCCGCATTGTGCCGCTCATAGCGGCTCTGCTCGTCCCACTCTTCAACTGTACCCCAGTTGGCTTTGAATTCCGGATCGAGGCTGATCCGTTCCGCATGCGATTCGTCCAAGTTGCCCAGCCGCATCAGAACCGAGAGCTTGTGAGTATAGCTCGGGTCGACTCGTTTCTTATCGGGGAACTCGTGCCGCTTCGTCTGCTTCGCGACGCAGGCCTTCAGCGCGCATTCCACCGCATATCCTGCCAGATAGTAGGCGCCATCGAACAGTCCCTGCCCCAACAGCGCCTGAGCCTCTTTCGCGCGAACCCGGGAAAGCGCGTGCAATTCGGTTCGATCCACACGCTCATGGTAATCGAATGCTAGCTACTCTTCTTCGTCTTCAGGAATGGGAGATTCGACGGAAGGAATTACGTACTTTTCGGAAGCCCAGTTGGCCAAGTCGATGAGCCGGCAGCGCTCGCTGCAAAACGGAAACTCGGGATCCTCACGGGCGACTTCCTTCTTGCAGATCGGACACTTCATACACCAATTTGAATCAGTTGCGGGGGCGCGAATTGGGGCACCCGCTCGTGGCCCGCCAGAAGCGTACCCACGACATCGTAGTCGTGCGCTTCGGTGATGCGCAGCGGACGAATTTCTCCCGGCCTTGGCTCGGACCCTTCGAAGTCGTTCACCAGGACAACACCATCGATTTCCGGCGCCTGCGTCGACATGCGGGCTTCCCAGAGCAGATCCGTCTCGCGCGAAGGACCTTCCACCAGCACCGGCACTTCCTGTTCCACCAGTGCGCGATTGCGTGACCGCGCGATCTTGCGCTGGATGGCCATCAGACGGCGTTTGCGATTCTGAGTCGTCCGCGCATCCACTTTGCCGTCCAACCCGAAACTCCCGCTAGTATCTTCATCCGAATATGTGAAGACGCCCAGATTATCGAAACGCGCCGCTTCGACGAATTGGCACAATTCTTCAAAATCCTCGGCCGTCTCTCCCGGAAATCCCGTGATGAAGCTGGTGCGGATGGCCACCCCCGGAATCGTGCGGCGGATCCGTTCGAGCAGCTTAAGGAAGATCGCTCCAGACGCGCCGCGCTTCATGCGCTTCAAAACCTGCGCACTGGCATGCTGCAGCGGCATGTCGATGTACTTTACGAGGGCCGCGTGAGCTGCGATCGTATCGAGCAGTTTCTGGGTGACCTTGTTGGGGTAAGCATACAGGAACCGAATCCACTTGGCGTGGGGGGTTTCGATATTCGCCAGCCGCTCGAGCAGATGAGCCAGCCCGTTTTCCAGCCCGAAATCCTCTCCGAAGCAGGTGGTGTCCTGGCCGATCAGGTTGATCTCGCGGACACCCTGCTGAAACAGGCGTGTGGCCTCGGAGATCACGGATTCAAAACGGCGGCTGCGGAACTTGCCGCGATATTGAGGGATAACGCAGAACGTGCACGGATGATCGCATCCTTCGGCAATCTTCACATACGCGAAATGGCGCGGCGTGGCCAACACCCGTGGAGTCAAATCGTGATAGAGATAGGGCTCCGGAGCGTTTGAGGTTGGTTCCATGCCTTCGCAGATCGCGACGATGCTGTCGAGTTCGTTGGTTCCGACCAGCGCATCCACTTCCGGCATCTCTTGACGGATGTCGCCGCGATACCGCTCCACCAGGCATCCCGCGACAATCAGTCTTTTCGCGCGGCCGACTTTCTTGTACTCGGCCATTTCGAGAATGGTATCGACCGATTCTTTTTTGGCCGGATCGATAAAACTACACGTGTTGACCACCAAGACCTCGGCCTGATCGGGGTGCGGAGTCAGCTCGTGACCTTTGGCCACGAGCTGCCCCATCATCACTTCGCTATCGACCAGGTTCTTGGGACATCCCAGACTGACAAAACCAATTTTCAAGAGCTTTTTCCAGCTATCTGTACGATGCCCGGCTTACTCGTGTGCGGTTGCTGGGGCCTCCGTGGCAGATTCCCCGACATCGCCCACATCCCCAACATCGCCGGCCGCCATCGAGAGATCGTCATCCGTGTCCGGACTCGTGTCGCCCGACAGCTTCTCCGCCTTGCGTTGCACCCTCCGTGCCGCCTTGTCGCGCGCTTTCTCCATGCGAGCAATTTCTTTTTGTCGTTTCTTGAAGGTGGTACCCGAACGCATACCCATGAGGAATCTCCTGATCTGCGGCCGCCATTTTCAGACGGCGCGGTTTACGAGATGAGCCAACCGGAGGAGTCGCGCCGCTCGCTTTTCCCCCGTACCGCAACGGCGGCGACAACGCCGCCCAAACTGCCCCAGCCCCCATCTCCCCTGGCCGGACCTGCTCGATCTTCGGCGCAAACAACCTCAGCGCGAACGATCAATCGATAGCCTGACCGCAAGAATCCCTTTTACTGGCAGCAGTATCCTTCGTAGTTTCCTTGGCGTTCCGACGATCCCTGCTTTCCAATTAATGCGGCCGTTCGTGGCAAGCAGATCACGCCAAGTCTTGCGGGCGACCCAACAGGCAATTCTCAGTTTAGCAGATTCCGCCGAAAGCTGTATTTTCGATGCGCACTGCGCAGATGCTCCCGGTCGTGGACCTTGACGTTGACGCCCGGAACACGATATGTTCGGACCAATCTCGCTTAACTAGACCAATGAGACGCCTACTCATCGCGATTTGCCTTTTTGGGTGCGCTTCCACCCTGGCACAGACCCCCAAGTGGTCTGAAAACCAAGCTAATGACTGGTATGCCAAGCAGCCATGGCTCGTGGGAAGCAATTACATTCCGGCAACGGCAATCAACCAGTTGGAGATGTGGCAGGCCGAGACCTTCGACACCACCCGCATCGATATGGAATTAGCGTGGGCCGAAGCCTTGGGAATGAATAGCATGCGCGTTTTCCTGCATGATATCGCGTGGCAGCAAGACCCTTCCGGATTCCGCAGGCGCATCGACCGTTTCCTCTCCGTCGCCAAAAAGCACAAAATCCGCCCCATTCTCGTATTGTTCGATTCCTGTTGGTTTCCCTTTCCGGAAGCCGGAATCCAACCGACTCCGCGGCGGGGTGTTCACAATTCCGGTTGGGTGCAAAGCCCGGGCGCGAAAGCTCTCACCGATCCCGCGCAAGAGGCGCGCCTGCTCAATTACATCCAGGAAGTGGTGCTGGCGTTCTCCACCGACGATCGCGTTCTCGCATGGGACCTTTGGAACGAGCCCGATAACATGAATACCAGCAGTTATGGCAGCTCCGAGCCGCGTAATAAGCTGGACCGCGTCAAAGTGCTTCTGCCTCAGGTATTCAAGTACGCCCGCGCTGGACTGCCAACCCAGCCCCTAACCAGCGGACTCTGGAAAGGCGGCGACTGGGCAACCGCCGACACTCTTGACCCCATCGAGAAGATTCAGGTCGAACAATCCGACGTCATCTCCTTCCACAACTACGGCAAGCCCGAGGAGTTCGAAAAGCGGGTCCAGGCTTTGCAGGGGTATCATCGACCCCTCCTCGCCACCGAGTACATGGCTCGAGGTAGGGGGAGTACTTTCCAAGGCATCCTGCCCATCGCCAAACAATATAAAGTGGCAGCTTACAACTGGGGATTCGCCGCCGGAAAGACCCAGACCTGGATACCCTGGGACTCCTGGGAGCACCCCTACACCGACCGCCAGCCCGAGGTGTGGTTCCACGACATCTTCTTCAGCAACGGCAAGCCGTATCTGCAAGAAGAGGTGGATTTTATCCGCAATATCACCTCCGGTAAGGCCGCCGCCAAGCCGGTCACACACCACTGAACCCCGGTTCGCATAGAGTCCATCAAAACTTTGGATTGGACTCGCCTCTGAGACGCTCCCTAAACTGAGAGAGTAGTCACCCTCTTGTGGAGCGGAAGCTCCAGCACCATGAAAACCCCGCGCCACAACAGAGGTGCATCGATCGGAGGCTCAAGACCTATGATGGCGGTATCAGAGAGTAACACCCAAGTCGCATTACTACATCAGATCAGCAACATTGTCAGTTCCGATTTGACGCTTGACGGCATGTTACAGGAATTGATCGGGCTGGCAGTGGAAGTTACCGACTGTGACGCTTGCCTGGTTTACCTGGTGGACCACAACAGCAACGAAATCGTACTTCGCGCCTCGCAACTGCCGCACACTTCGGAAATCGACAGCATCCGGCTGAAGATGGGTGAAGGAATCACGGGGTGGGTGGCCTTGCACAGGTCAGTGGTGGCGCTGGGCTCCAACGCTTCTGCGGACACGCGATTCAAGAGCTTCCAGGCCCTTCCGGAAGACACCTATGAAGCTTTCCTTTCGGTGCCCCTCATCAGTAACGGGGAACTGATTGGCGTCATCAATATTCACCACAAGGCTCGCCACTCGCATACTCCGGATGAGATCGCCCTCGTCAGCTTCATCGGCGAGCAGATGGGCGGCGCGATCGCCAAGTCCAAGCTCGCCGAACGCTCCGAAAGTGCTTCGCGGCGGATGGAAGTGCTGGCAGGCCTGGCACAGACCATTTCCGAAGAGAACTATCTCGACCGTATCCTGCAGGCCATCGCCGAAATGCTGGCGGAAACTCTGGGTTCGCCGGTCTGCTCCATTATGCTGGTGGACGAAGAACGCCGCGAACTCGTGATCTCGGCGGCATGCTGCTCGTCTCCGGACTACATGCACAAGATGCCGCTCAAGATCGAGGATTCCCTGATCGGCCGCGTAGTCCGCGAAGCGCGCCCGATCATGATTCCCAACGTTCTCGAAGAGAAGCAGTATCGCTATCCCGAACTGGCGCGACGCACCGGCCTCGCTTCCCTGCTCTCCATGCCGTTGATGACACGCGATCGCGTCATGGGTACCATCAACATCTATACGCGCGAGGTCCGGCAGTTCAGCGAGGACGAAATCGGCTTCGTCAAGGTGGTGGCCGGTCAGGCGGCAATTGCAATCGAAAATGCCCGCCTCATGTCGGAAACACTGGAGATGAAGCGCGCGCTCGAGATTCGCAAAATTGTGGAGCGCGCCAAAGGCATCCTGCAGCACAAGCACAATCTCACCGAAGCAGACGCCTATCTGAAGCTTCGCAATGAGAGCCGTCGCCTTCGCCGTCCGATGCGCGAATTGGCGGAGGCCATCATCCTGGCTGACGATCTGGAAAAGTAAGCTTGGTCAACGTGGCGCAAACACTTTTGTTTGCCGTCTCGACACTTTTGTCGAGACTTTCGGGCGTGTGCCAAGTCCAGGGGGCCTGAATCCTCTTTGGTGACCGCGATTCAGTCTTGCTGCACACCCAACAAGCGTCGAGAAGGTCTCAACGCGGCAAAGAGGAGTGTTTGCGCCACTTAGTATCATGGAGAGTTGAGTAAGCCCCGTCCCAAGCCACCCATCCGTTTAAAAACGGCCACGCGCACGGAAATTCCGAAGGCCATTCCCGCGGCATCCGTTCTCAGGCACGCAGATCTTTGGATTTGCCTCGCCCTTCTCGCAATCACCCTGGCGCTCTATTCCTCAGCAGGCCACTTCGACTTCGTAAACTTCGACGACCCGGACTATGTCAGCGCGAATCCCCACGTGCGCCACGGCATCACCATCTCCGGGATCCTCTGGGCGTTCACATCGACCGAAGCGGCAAATTGGTTTCCAGTTACTCGACTCTCCCACATGCTCGATTGCCAGATCTTCGGAGTGTCGAGCGGCTGGCATCATCTGGTCAGCGTATTTCTCCACGGGCTGGCAGCGATCTTTCTCTTTGCGTTTCTGCGGAGAGTTTCGCTCGCGCGCTGGCCGAGTGCGTGGGTGGCCGTCATTTTTGCCATCCATCCGTTGCACGTCGAATCGGTTGCCTGGATAGCCGAGCGTAAGGATGTGCTCTGCGCGCTTTTCTGGTTTCTGACGCTATGGGCGTACGCCGGGTATGCGCAGCGGCCTTCGCGCGGTCGTTACGCCCTGATGCTCACGGGGTTTGCACTCGGCCTGATGTCCAAGCCCATGATCGTCACCCTGCCGCTGGTGCTGTTGCTGCTCGACATCTGGCCGTTAAGGCGGGTTTCTCCAGGCCGCATCCTACTCCGTGAAAAAATGCCGCTCTTCGTTCTCTCGGCAGCGTCCGCGCTCATCACATTTCTGGTGCAGAGCAGAGCGGGAGCGGTTGAAGCGATCCACGTTCCGCTGATCGAGCGCGTGGGCAATGCGCTCGATTCCTACGTCGTCTATGTCGTGAAGATGGTCTGGCCCATGAGTCTCGCTGTCTTCTATCCCTTCCCGCCTGAGATCCCCATTTGGGAACCATTGCTGGCCGGCCTGCTGCTGATCGCAATGACGGTCGCCGCCATTCGGGTGCGGCAGGGATATCCGCACTTCACGGTGGGATGGCTGTGGTTCGTGATCACACTCCTGCCCGTCATCGGATTGGTGCAGGTAGGCGCCCAGGCGCGGGCCGACCGCTACATGTACGTCCCGATGGTTGGACTCCTCGTTGCGCTGGCATGCGAGGTATCTCGGCTAAATCAAAAATTCGCGGTGGGCCTCGCGGCCGTCACAGCATTGGCATGCATTCCCTCCACATGGGCGCAGATCCAGACCTGGCAGAACACGGAATCGCTCTTTCAACATGCTCTTGACGCGACCACCGGCAACTACGTCGCGCACCACAACCTGGGAGTCGCCCTCTCTACCATTCCTGGCCATCTGCCGGACGCCATCGCGCACTACGAAGCCTCACTCGCCATCCAGCCCGATTCCGCCCGCACTCATACCGACCTGGGCAGCGCCCTGGCGAAGACCCCCGGCCGTCTTCCGGATGCCATCCGTGAATTTGATGCCGCCTTAAAGATCACTCCCGATTCCGCCATCCCGCACAACAACCTGGGAAGCGCGCTGGCAAAGATCGGTCGCACCCCCGAAGCCGTCGCCCAATTCAGAGAAGCCTTGCGACTCGACCCGGACTACGCCGAGGCGCACTCGAACCTGGGAGCCGCCCTCGCCGGCACGCCAGGAGGCCAATCCCAGGCAATCGCCGAGTATCGCGAGGCTCTGCGCATCGATCCCGACTCAGCCGAGGCGCACAACGGACTCGGCAGCGCGCTGGCCCAATCGCCCGACCACATCGCCGATGCCATCGCCGAATACGAGACCGCTTTGCGGCTCAGGCCCTCTTACGCCGAGGCGCACGCGAATCTCGGGAGCGCGCTCACGGAGTTTCCGGCCCGCGTACCAGAGGCAATCTCGCAGTATGAGGAGGCCCTGCGGATCGACCCGGATTCCGTGGAGACCCATTACAACTATGGAGTCGCGCTTTCGAAGATGGAAGGCCGCACATCCGAGGCAATTGCGCAGTTTGAAGCCGCTCTGCGCCTGAATCCGAACTATGCGGAAGCGCACAGCAATCTCGGTGTGGTGCTATCGAACCAGCCCAGTCGGTTGCCGGAAGCGATTTCCCACTTCGAAGCCGCACTCCGCATCCGGCCGGATTATGCCGATGCCCATTACAACCTCGGCGTGGCGCTGTCGAACATGCCCGGCAGGATGCCGCAGGCGATCGCGCATTTCGAGGAAGCTTTGAAGCTCAAGCCCGATCCGGAACTGCGCCAGTTGGTGGACCGCCTGCGAAAAGGCAAGTAGTGTCTGGGCTATAAACTTCGGAGCGGGCACGTCGCTTGCTAACGCGCGCGGCTCGTAGCGGCCTTGACTGTAAGGGAGTGTTTTTCAGAAACCGCAGGTCGGCACCCGTTACCAGAGGGCGTAAGGCGCGGCCCCCCGATCGAAGTACATCAGATAGGGAAAGTCTTCGGGCTGCTCGTAAAACGGACGGAACTTCAGCCGCACGGGCCGTTCGTCCGGACGCTGGACGCGGAACACGGAAGGACTCTCGTCCGCCACCAGCCAGCGATTCAGATCGCGATCACGCTTCGGCAACTCAAAATTGGGATCGTGATAGTTGTAATCCAGCGTCATCACCACGGGACCGCGCACTACCGCGACACGATCGGGATGTTGCCGGTCGACCGCTTCTGTCCGCAGCGCCAACGGAATCCGGACCTCTACGCGATCGCCAGGATTCCACGTCCGCATGATGATTGCCCAGTTTCCCGGGTCGCAGGTGACGCCTGCATCCACGCCATTCAGCTTCACGGACATATCGCGAGACCAGCCGGGCACTCGCAATTTCAATGCGAAATCCACGCTCTGCGCCACGTCGACAGTGAGGGTACTCGTCTCCGTTTCGGGATAGCCGGTCTCCTGCACGATGCGGACGTCAATCGCCTTCCGCCTCCACGTAACCTCGGAGGGGACGTATAAATTTACGTATAGGCCGCCCTCCTCCCGATAGTAGATCAGGTTGTGATAATCGGCCATGTTCTGGAGGTAGGTGCCGGAGCAGCAGGTGAAGTTCTCCCAATAATCGACCTTCATGCCGCCGGAAATGCGGTAGTCCGAGTAGTAGAAATTCCTCCCGCCCGGACGCAGCGGCAGCGACGCCCCCACACCGTTGTAAAACAGCCGTTCGATCCAGTCGCCATAGCGCGATATACCGGTGAACTGCATCAGGTAACGCGACAGCTTGAAGCCCGCCCAGGAACCGCAGATCGTTTCGAAGGTGTCGGATCTGGCTTCGAGAGCCTTGCCAAGGCTGCCGCCAGGAGTCATGAATCGCTCGTTGGGACCATAGCCGCCGGTGGCGTAGCACTGCGTATTCTGCAGATACTCGTAGGCGTTCCGAATGAGGTGAAGGTAGTCTGGATCGCCGGTGACGGCGTAGGCCATGGCAGCGCTGCTGAAGGTGTTGACGTGGCTGTACGCGTGGACTCCCTGCGCACCCCTTGGGGCTGCCGTATCACGGAACTTGCCCCAGTACGCCGGGTAGTGCCAGATCTCTGCGAATGACCGGAAGTCCGGGTTCCCGGTGAGTCGGTAAGCGCGGTAGAGATTCTCGGCGAGCGTGTACCACTCCTGCGGCAGTCCGTAGTACATGGTGTTGTGGGCGGGAACCACTACCATGTTTTCGTGTTCGAACGAGCGGCGTGCCCAGGCAGTGGTCTTCTCCAGCAGAGGGAGCGCCTCGGGATGAGCCGTGTACTGGTCCATGTCGACCAGCCCGCAGACCATTTTGTCGAAGGCATAGTGGCGCATCCGGCAATCGCCATCGGGCTTGACAGTCTTTCCCCAGCCGCTCAAAAGGCGACCGGCCTTTTCGCGGAGCTCGCTATCCCCCGTAACGCGAGACAATCGCGCCATCCCGCTGAGCCATTGCCCGAGGACCGTGGAGCTATTGTCCTTGCACCATCCGCCCAGAGGCTTTCCCGGGCCGGCGAGTCCCGCATCGCGCCGGAATCCGTGCAGGATGTCGTCATCCGACAGACTCAGGTAAAACTCACGAGCGGCCAACACCTGGCGGCGCCAACGGCTCTCGCGCAAGTGCACGCCCCGATAGTCAAACGCCTCGATGATATTCCGGGTGACCGCGGGCGCGGCGAGCGAGTCCACCACGAGTCCGGCAGCGGCGGCCAGCGGCGCCGCCTTCAGAAAATCGCGGCGATCCATGCCGCTGACGGGTTCGTCAGGTTTGCTCATTTTTTCCCGCCACTGCCGGAGCGGCGCCGCTTCCAGTCGAACAAGACGATACCCGCCGCGACCGAGACATTCAACGACGAGATCTTACCCGCCAAGGGGATCCGCACCATCACGTCGCAGTGTTTGCGCACCTGGTCGTGCAGTCCTTTGCCCTCGCCTCCCAAAACAAAGGCAGTGGGAGACGAATACTCCACCTCGCTATAGTCCTCCGCGCCCCGTTCATCGAGGCCGTAGATCCAGTAGCCGCGCTCCTTCAGATCTTCGAGCGCGCGGTTGATATTCGTAACGCGAGCCACGGGCAGGTGTTCGAGCGCACCCGCCGCTGCCTTGGCGACGACGTCGGTGATTCCGGCTGCCCGGCGCTCCGGAATCACTACCGAGCCGGCACCCGCGGCGTGCGCGGTGCGTATGATGGCTCCCAGATTGTGAGGATCTTCGACGCCGTCGAGCACCACCAGCATCTCCGAGGCGGCCGCCGCATCGAGATCGGCATACTTCCGGGCGGCGCCTAACGCCACCACCCCCTGATGCCCGGAACTACCCGCCAGCCGGTCGAGCGCCGCGCGCGGTTCAAAACGCACCGGCACCGAAGCACGGCGCGCCAGGTCGATGATCTCCTGCAAGCGCGGACCACCGGCGCCTTGCGCTACCAGCAGGCGATCGAGCGGGTGATGGGCCCGTAGCGCCTCCGCAACCGGATGGATTCCGCTCAGGATGGACATGCCCGATCGTTACTCCTCTGGCTGGACGCCGAGCCCGTTGTTAAAGCGATTGGTGAAGTTCGCCATGGCGGCTACCAGCGTCAGTTCCACAATCTGCTCGTCGTTGAAATGTTCCAGTAGCGCGGCGCGCGTGTCGGCACCGTCGGCAGTTTGGGTCAGTTCCCGGGCGTACTGAATAGCGGCCTTTTCAGGGGCGGCGAATCCGTGATCCTGTTCCGTCTGAATTGCCTGCATCTCCTCAGGAGTGATTCCCGCCTTCTTGCCGGCGGCTACGTGGGCCGTGGTGCAGTACGCGCACTCGTTGGCGTACGAGCAAGTGAGGTATACCAATTCCTTGATTCTGCGCTCTACGGAGCCTGGTCCCATAATCGAGCCATAGAACGGAACGAAATTCTTGAGCACCTCGGGACGATTCGCCATGGTGCGGAAGAAATGACTGGGTCGTTTACTTTTCGCTTCCAGGCCTGCCAGAAACTCGTTCTGCGCGGGGTCCAGCATTTTGATCGCGGTCATACGACCAGTATAGAGGCAGGGCACGCGGGACTATGATGGGGCAGTGTGGGCGAATGTGCGGATGAAGTCGCGATCGCCTTCCAAGAAATCGAATTCTGCGAGTTTTTGGGGGGGTTCCCAACGCATTTCGTGGAAAATTCGATTCTGCGGATCGCCTTCGAATCTCTCCACGCGAAAAAAGATCAGCACTATCGGGCGCCTCCCGGGATACGCGTATTGATACCGCGCGATTTCGGGTCCGGTGGCGCCTTGAATGTCGAGTTCCTCTTGCAGTTCGCGGCTCAGAGCGTCGGCCGGGGACTCTCCCTCTTCCACTTTTCCGCCGGGGAACTCCCATTTCAGGGGGTGCGACTGTTCGGGCTTTCGCTGACAAATCAGGATGCGGCCTTCTCGTTCAAGAATTGCGGCGACCACCTGGAGCATCATCCCATTGGAGCACAGACGTGGGGCCGGGCCGGGCGTCCACGCCGGCCCTTCCCCACAACGGGTCAGAAGGTCAGTTTCAAAGCAAGCTGACCGATGCGCGGCGACAGGACGCTGCTGGCGCCATTATTGCTGTTATCGGCCGTGATCTGTCCGAACCCGCTCGCGGAAACATTCGGGCCAGCCGATGCCAGTCCGTTGCCGTTGATGCTGCTCGCCCCGACTCCCGGATTCATGAAGTTGGCGCGGTTGAACAAGTCGAAGAACTCCGCGCGGAATTGCAGCTTGACGCGTTCCTTGTGCAGGTCGAAGTCCTTGGTGAGGGCGCCGTCATAAGTGAACATTCCGGGGCCGCGTAACGCCCCCTTGCCGACATTGCCCCACGATCCCTGCGAGGGTAGAGCGAAAGCTGCGGAATTCAAGTAGCTGACGCATGGGGCCTTGGAGCCGCAGGCCGTGTTGCCGTAAGGATCGCCGCCGACGTAGTAGGCGCGATCGTTGCTGGTCGCGGTCCCGGATTGATCCTTGCCGGCGACCACCGTCATCGGGCCCCCTGTCTGTGCGGAAAGCAAACCGTTCAGGCTCCAGTCGCCGAAGGCATACCGCAGTACCGCCGGCTTACCGCTCAATTTGGGGAGTTGCCACATGAAGGACGTCACCAGGTGGTGTGTGTGATCGAACTCCGAAGGTCCGCGGTCGAACTGGTGACGGCCCGGGAGGTACCACGGAATGGGAGATACCCACGAGGACCCACCTGCCGCCGAGACGCCGACCGTCGTGACGCTGGCACCGTACGGAACATCATCGATGGATTTCGACCAAGTGTAATTGGCCAGCACCGTGAAGCCTTTGGAGAACTGCTTCTGCGCCGTGAGTTGCAGCGAGTTGTAGCCGGAATTAGCGTCCTGCGAGGCCAGTCCGATGCTCCCGTAGTTGGTGAAAAAACGACGGGTGTTGGCGTTGGCCAGGCTGCCCGAGTACACGGCGGGCGACAATTCCTGGGTGTCGAGCAGGTGCCTGGCTTGCGAACCGACGTACGCCATACGGATCAGCCAGGCGCGAGGGAGTTGGCGCTCCAGGGACAGGTTGTAATTCATCGACACCGGAGTGCTGTAAACGCCGCCGTTGGCCGTGTCGTAGGTCACGATCTGGTAAGGCGTGGGGAACACGGCGGGCGGATTGGGGAATGGGTTGTTGATCCCCAGATAGGGATTGCTGAACGGTCCCGGAACGCCCGCGGTGTAGTTGACCTGCACGCTGAAGGGAGCCACGTCCACGAAGCGGTTGTTGTAGATGCCGTTCTGGAGTGCATCGTAGAACAGACCGAAACCGCCGCGGATGGATGTTTTGCCATTGCCGGTCACGTCGTAGGCGAAGCCTGCACGCGGACCGAAGTTCTTCCAGTTGGCGAGCAGGCCATACTCAGGTACGCCGGCATCGCCGGGGAACAATAGTCCTGGAGGCGCGTTCGGATAGACCTTGGAGACCCGGCCCTGGGCATACGCGGTAGGGTCGAACACTTCCGTGCGGCCTTTGGTTTCCTTCCAGGGGAAGAATGGGTCGAAGCGGAGGCCCAGGTTGACCGTGAGCTTGCGTGTAGCGTGCCAATCGTCCTGGAAGAACAGTCCGAAGCTGTTGACGCGGTTGTCCTTGAATTCGCCATTGCCTTGCAGAAAAGAGCGCATCTGGCCCATCAGGAAGCTGGCCATGGCGTCGCCGTTATAATCGGCGGTGAAGCCGAACTGTCCGGGCTGGTGGAACTGATTGCGGATCATCACCCAGGCGCGAATGGCGTCCACACCGAAACTGATGGAATGCGCGCCGTGGACCCAGCTCACGGAATCGTTGATGCCGTACTGGTCGCGGGTGAAGGTCGCCGGATCGGTCATGCTGATGGAGAAGTAACCGCTCACGTTGAGGCTCTCGATGATCCTGGCTCCCGGCGGCTGGTAGATATTCACACCCAGGTCGGCGGCATTGATGCTTCCGCCGGCCGGCCCGCGGTCGGCCACTTCGCGCGCAATGCTGAGGCGGAAATCGTTCAGCCAGGAGGCGCTGAAGGTGTGAGTCTCGCCGAGCATGAAGTTGTGCGAGAGGATGTCGGTGTAGGGCTGATTGTTTACCAGGTTGGTCACGTCGAGGAACGGGTTGTTGAAGTAGCGGTCCAGGTAATAGCGGCCTGTGAAACGGTCCTTGTCGGAGATCGAGTGGTCGAGACGCACGAGCGTCTCATCGTAGGCGGTGCTGGTGGGCAGGGCATAGGAGACCTTGCCGTTGCCCGTGCCCACGGGGACATATTTGGTGAGCGCTAGTGCCGCCTTGTCGAAGCGGCTGACGGGGATCTGGTTGTTCGGAAACGGGGCGCCTCCGGCCGTTGGATCGGTGATCGTGACGGCCTTTACGAGCGGGTTATTGGGGTTGGAAGCGGTGAGCAGGGCCGAGAAATCGCCGTTCAGATCGGCCGCGGTCGGGAAGTATGCGGAGTTCCCTCCGAGCGCGGTATTGCGCAGGCGCGTGCCCTGGTACCCCATGAAGAAGAAGGTCTTGTCTTTGCCGCGATAGATTCCGGGGATGGTCACAGGGCCTCCCAGGGTTCCGCCGAACTGGTTGCGTTTGAGGGGGTCCCTGCTGGCGGCGAAGAAGTCCCGCGCGTTGAAGACGGCGTTGCGGTTGAACTCGAAAAGGTCGCCATGCAGGTCATTGACGCCCGACTTGGTGACGACGTTGACTACGCCGCCGGCGTTGCCGCCGTATCGCGCCGAGTAGTTGCTGGTTTGGACGCTGAACTCCTGCAACGCGTCGGGAAAGGGAAATGGCTGGTTGACGTTGGTGTAGGCGTCGTTGTTGTTGGCTCCATCCAGGCGGAAACTGGCCTGGTTCTGGCGCGACCCGTTGGCGGAAATCGTAACGGCCGCGGGAAAAGTCTTGGTGCTGCCTTCATCTGCGGTAGCCGGGGCCAGTACCGTGCCAGCCGTGATCAATGCCAGGCTCGCGGCATTGCGTCCGTTCAAGGGCAGTTCCACCATGCGCCGGCGGTCCACCACTTCGCTCAAAGTGGAAGTGCTGGTATCGACCTGCGGCGGCGGTGCTTCGACGATGACGGTCTGCTGCGCACTGCGGATGGTCATGCTCACGTTCAGGGTGGCCGTCTGGTCCGCCTGGAGAACGATACCGCGCTGCTGGTAATTCGCGAACCCGGGTGCCTCCACTGACAGGGAGTAGACAGCAGGCCGTAGCGAGGGGAGCACGTAATAACCTTGAAGATTGGTTGTCGTCTCGCGGGCGAGAGAGGTCCCTTCATCGACGATCTTCACCTTGGCGGTGGGAAGAACCCCGCCGGAGGGATCCACAACCGTGCCTACAATAGAGCCGAGGCCCTGCGCATGCAGTCCGCCGCACAGAGCCAGAACCACGATCGGGGCTGCCATTCGACCCCAGGCGAAAGGATGGCATTGCGGGATGATCCGCTGGAAACGAAACATCTTCACACCTCACTGGGGTACGTCTCGCTTCAGGGAGCGAAGGCACGTACGGATCGAAACGTAACCTCTGCGACAGGTTGCTGCATGAACTATAGAATCAGAGTTTCAGGTAGTCAAGACTGATTTATTAAACAAATCATTTAAGCCGCCTCAACTATCCGGTATGCCTTCCAGGAATTGGACTATACTTTGCACATTGCAGGCTGGTGGTGCACGGATGTATTCGGAACGGTTGATCGAGCATTTTCAGAATCCGCGAAATGTAGGGGAATTGGCCGAGCCGGCAGTGAAGGTGGAGGTATCGAACCCGGCATGTGGGGACATGCTGCGGATTTCGGTGCGGTTCGAGGGGGATGTAGCGGTGGAGGTGCGATACAAGGTGCGGGGGTGCACGGCTTCGATTGCAGCGGGATCGGCACTTACCGAGTGGATGACGGGGAAGACACGCCGGGAGCTTGCCGGTTTCCGGGCGTCGCTGGTGGAGGAGGCCGTCGGGGGATTGGCCCCGGAATCCAAACACGCCGCGGTGCTGTGCGCCGATGGAGTGAAGGCGTTGCTGAAACGCTAGGTCAAAGCCACTGGCTCACACCGAAACGTCGCGGAGGCGCTCGATCTCCTGCGCCAGCGCTGCCAGGGAGTGATCACACGCGGGGAACTCGCCTTTCGAGGCTTCGCTTTCGATGTGTTTGAGCAACGCTGCGGCGGCGTTCGCGCCCACGTTGGCACAGGCACCCTTCGAATAGTGCGCCAGGCGCATGCACTTCTGCGAATCCTTTTCGCGAATCGCCGATTCGATGAGCCCGATCTGGCGCGAAGTGTCGTCGATTAATGCCGAGAGGATCTCACGCATGAGCTCCTCATCGTCTAGAGTAATGTCCCGAAGCTGTTCCCGATCGAGAACCACGGAAGAATCTATGAGTGCCACTCTTCCATTGTGACGGCCTGAAAACTAAAGGAAAATCGAGGCATTGCCCTAATTCGATCCCCAAAAGGCCCTAACGTGGACGGGGCGAATTCCACTCGAACTGCGTCTCCAGGACGCTCAACCTGGCGCTCAACAGCGCGCTGGCCATAAACCCCGGCGTCAGAGGAGTGCCGAATCGCATGTCATAGACTTGCACCAGTTTTCCGTTCTCAGGTTCCGTTACCGGTGACACACGCCAGAGCGGGAATTCCGAAAACTGCAGAAACTGTTCGAAGGTGGTGGTGCGTCGCGCTGCCTCGATCGCCGGATCGGCATCCGGCTTACGGAAAATCGTGGCGCGCGTGGGATCGAATTCCGTGGCCAGGTTGAGGTTCGCCACCGCGTAAAACTCGTTGGTTTCCACCAGTCCCTTCCATTTCAGCGGATTGGCCGCATCGGGCAGGGCCGCCACGCGAAGCGGCGAAGCCTCCTGGTAAATCCGCGATTCCAACGAGGCGACGGCGCGTGAATGCAGCACGTACCGCCCACAGTTGTAGAGCAGCAAAAACATCAGGCAGAAAACCGCAAATCCGCGCCCGTGGTGCGGATTGCGCATTGTCCCCGAGGTAATCTCTGACCCGACCAGGCGCCCGATCAGGGGTCCTACCACGCCCAACAAGAGCACGATCCAGATCCAGAGGTCGAACAGATTGGTGAGGTCGAGCCGGAACCAACGGCCCGAGAAGGGAGTCAGCAGACGGATGCCGTACATATTCGTAAGGTCCAGGAGGAGATGAGACGCAACTCCGATCATGGCGATGCCGAAGGCGCCAATCCACTGAACCGGCTTGCGGGCGGCCGCACGCACCAGTACTACGGGCAAAAGAGCCATGGCTGGCATGGCTAAGATTGAGTGCGTCAGATGGCGGTGATAGTGGAGATAGTTCAGCGAACCTCCGGCGAGGGTGACAATGTCAATATCGGGAGCGTTCGCCGCCAGGATCAGAATGGGAGCGGCCAGAGGCGTCCAACGGTTCAGGCCAGTCCGGCTCAGGAAAAGGCCAGTCAGCGTGTGCGTGAGGGGATCCATCAGAGATGATTCATTTTAGAGGAAACGGGGGCGGCGCCAGGTCCACCCCCGCATGAGCAGGAACATCGGACCGCCTTCACGCCGACAGTGGCAATACGAAGGGCTCAGGAGAGCGCTCGGGGCTGTGGACTTGGATCGGGCCGTGAAAATACTCCGCCGGGGGATAGAGCGGATAGGGCTTTAGCTCAGCGAAAGCGCGTCCCAACTGCTGCTCGATCGTGTAGATCGCGTGGAAAAACGCTCCGCGCTCCATTTTCAGTTGACGACAGCAGAGTTTCCAATCCGCACCCAGCAGGTAGTGATAGCGAAACAATTTATAATTGAAATCGCTCAGCAGGCGGCGGCTTACCAGGCAGAAATCGGCCAGATATTCCTCGTTTTTCCGGGAGTAAAAGCGGCGGGCTTTGGATCCACCCGACGACTCCCAAAAAACCGTGCTGGTTCGTGCTCCCGCGGCGTTGCATTCCCGAAAACGATTGAAGCAGGCGCGAAAAGCGGCCCTGAAAGCGCAATGGCAAGGGACTTCCCTCCCGCGGGATAACCGGGTACCGTTTCCATGGCAGAAAACGCAGGATACTTTGGCGATGCCAATTGCGTTCGATCGATTCCACTGCATTTTTTAAATGTCCTTATGAGAGCGGCGTTAACGGGCCGCTGTCGTTTTAAAATCTGCTTTCAATTTAGATCTCGATAGAAAAACGTCAACAAAATTCAAAGAATGACGTGACGTTGAAATCAACTTCTCGTGTTTACCCCCTCTCCGAATTCTGGAAATTAGTGATTTTTTTCAATAGCTTAGCTACAATTTGAAGCGTTCTGGGAAAATTGGCCCAGTACGCATAAATCTTAGTAAGTAATAGGAGTTTTCTTACTACCTATTTCTTACAGACATAGACCGATAGTACTATGACTTTCCAAGAATTGCGGTGCCGCTTCGTTGACCACCTCCGGGAGCGGGTCCGCAGCGGCGAACTCACCGAACGGAGTCTCGCCAAGATGACTGGCGTATCTCAGCCGCACATACACAACGTTCTCAAGGGGAAGCGCGTGCTCTCGCCCGAAATGTCTGACGAAATTCTCCTCAATTTGCAGATGGACCTAATGGACTTAGTGACACTCGAAGACCTGATCTGCAAACAACAGAGGCGTTAACTTTCGGAAACGGGGCGACGCCAAGAGGCAGTATGCTGGAAGGTCGAGAGGAGAATGGAAGGTTGCCCCGGACCGGAAGCGAGAAAGAGGCTCGAGAGTTACGGCTGAAACGGCTGGCAGAAAATATCGATGCCCTGGTCGAAAAGGACGAGAGGTCCATGCGGCATGCGCGCGACGTTCGCCGCATGCGCCGCGAGGCAGCCTGCGAACTTTACAGCATCTGCTCGGATTTTGTAGTGGGGTTGAACGGCCGACTGGCGCGCGGCGAGGTCATCCTGGATCCGGTTTCGTTCGGAGAGGACTCTTTTCAGGAGGAATCTCCCAACCTAGTTCAGATGAACATCCGCGGCCGCATCTTGCAGATTCAATTCGAGGCCACGGTAGAACTGATATCGACTGAGGATTTTAGGATCCCCTACACGCTCGAAGGGGCCGTTCGCGCGTTTAATCAGGAACTGCTCGACAAAGACATCATCGAAGAGCAGCTGATCTTCTACACCTGGGAAAAGCAAAAGAAAATGTGGCGCTTCTTCGACCCTCGTACCTACCGGTCCGGGCCATTCGACGAAGAGTATCTGATTGGGCTCCTGGAGCAACTGATCTGACGCTTGCTGACGCGCGGCTCGCAACGAACCACGACCGTGACGCGCGCGGCGCACAACGAGCCACGACCGTAAGGGAGTGATTCTTCGGAGCGATTGGGCATCGCTTGCTTACGCGCGCGGCTCGCAACGAGCCACGACCGTAAGGGAGTGATTCTTCGGAGCGAATCGGGCATCGCTTGCTTACGCGCGCGGCGCGCAACGAGCCACGACCGTAAGGGAGTGATTTTTCGGAGCGATCCGGCATCGCTTGCTTACGCGCGCGGCTCGCAACGAGCCACGACCGTAAGGGAGTGATTTTTTCGGGGCGATTGGGCATCGCTTGCTTACGCGCGCGGCTCACAACGTGCCACGACCGTAAGGGAGTTATTTTGTCGCAGCGATCGGGCATCGCTTGCTGACGCGCGCGGCGCACAACGAGCCACGACCGTAAGGGAGTGATTTTTTCGCAGCGACCGGGCATCGCTTGCTGACGCGCGCGCCTCGCAACGAGCCACGACCGTAAGGGAGTGATTTTTTCGGAGCGATTGGGTATCGCTTGCTGACGCGCGCGGCTCGCAACGAGCCACGACCGTGAGGGAGTGATTTTTCGGAGCGATCCGGCATCGCTTGCTGACGCGCGCGGTTCACAATGAGCCACGACCGTAAGGGAGTGATTTTTTCGGAGCGATTGGGCATCGCTTGCTTACGCGCGCGGCTCGCAATGAGCCCCGACCGTGAGGAGTGATTTTTTCGGGGCGATTGGGCATCCCTTGCTGGCACGCGCGGCTCGCCAGCTGCGTCCCTGAGTGGCACGGGGGTCACCGCAACTGCACGAGCTTTTCGCCCGTGAAAGTGAAGACGTAATTGGCGCGCGCCAACTCGTCTGCTGCCAACGGCGTCTTGCGATCGAGGCGGAATTCCAGACTGCGGTCACGGAACCAGAGCTGCGCGATGAAGGCCATGTCCCACCCCTCGAAGGGATCATTCAAAAACACGACGCAACTGTGCGGGCGAACGGCGGGGCGCAGCCGATCGAGCTGTTGGATGACCTCCCATGTGCCCTGTCCCAACGCCGCCATCGACGGACGCACGTACGAGTCCTTCAAACGGCGCGCCTCGGCGGCCCAGAAATAGATGCCTGCGGCGATCAGGATCGCGCAGAGGGATCGCTCTCCCAGCCGGCGTAACGCGGGATCGCCCACCAGCGCGCGCGCCAGCAAATTCGAGATTTCGCGGAAGACGACCGCACCGAAGATTGCCCATCCCAGCAAAGGCACATACAGGCAGGCGCCTCCACGGCCTTCCAGAAACTCGATGGGCAGCGGTGTGAACGCCATGAACCACCAGCAAAACCAGAGCACCGGACGATTGAGGCGACGGGCAAGATAAAACGCCGCAAACCATACCAACGCTACGTCTCGCATTTGGAACTGTCCCCAGGACAAGAAGAGTTCGCCCGTCGATCGCATTTGAAACGTCTCCCATCGGGCCAGCGAGATTACCGGGATGTATCCAGGCTGCCTGATCATCGCGTCGCGTCCGAAAGCCTTGCCGTAGCAATAGACCAGGTCGACTAACCCCGCCATCCAGATCGCGCGCCCCGGCCCGCGGAGCCACTCTCCCGGTCGTTGCCAGCTTGCGAGGTGCGGCGGATGGTAATTCCATTCATACGCTACGAGCACGAGCGGAAGCGTAACCGCCATTTCTTTGGCGTCTAGTGCCACAAGAATCAGCAGAAGGAAACAGCCGAGTTGCAAGGCGGAGAGGTCCCGGCCACTTCTGCGGATGCGAGTGTAGTAGCAGAGACTGGCCAGATAGAAAAGCCCGCACAGCACGTCATAGATGAACGCAGTGTTGTAGTAGAGATTCGCCACCCCGCAGTGAAAGCATACGATCAGCGCGGCAACGCCCGCCGTCAGCTTCTCCACGCCCAGATCAACGGCTAACTGATAGATCAGCCCGACTCCGCCAAGCAATAACGTGAGTAAGACGTAGTGATAAGGAACTGGATTCAGACCATACACATGGTGCAGAGGCACATAAAACAGCGCAGCAGCAGGCCGATAAAACCCACGCCAGGGCATGAAGAGGGACCACAGAATCTTCCATGGCGTTAGTTGGCAGTAACTCGCCATGTTCATCATGTCGTCGGGGGCAAAGTGAACCCGCACTGTATCGCCGACAAAATAGAAAAAGTAGGCGGCTACGAACAAGCCACAGACAAGTTCCCTCCACCCGGGCACACCACGGGCCCGCAAACGATGAGCCCTTATTAGTCTCATTTGGGAGTCGCGGAAGTAATCCGCTGCCACTAAGACCGGAACGGCGGTGGTTCCACTACGGCCGGAGCAAAATCTTCAAGACGCCCGGCGTAGCGGCGCGTGCAAACGCATCAGCGGCGTCCCGCAGCGAATATTCTCCGGCGATCAGTTTGTCCGCCGGAATCAGACCCCGTTCGAGGAGCGGCAAGGCAGCCTCCATGCGTCCGCACCGCGAGCCGACCAAAACCACCTCGTTGACGATGACGGGAGCAGAATCGATGGGAACCGGGCCATGTATGGTGGACTTCAAGATTATGGTTCCGCAAGGTTCGACCATGGCCACTGCTGCACGCAATCCTTCGGGATTCCCCGTGGCGTCCACCACCCGGCTGTAACTCGCCGGAGGGGCGATTTCCGGATTGAGCCTGGTGACGACCCCGGCGTCGGCGGAAATCTGCAACTTCTCGGAATGGTGTCCGTACTGATGGACGTCGTAACCTTCCGCCCGCAGCACCAGGGCGATCAGCAGTCCCAGTTTGCCGTCACCCAAGACTGCAATAGGCCGGCCAGGTTCCATTGCGACTTGGTCCAGAATCTGGCGAGCGGCCGCCAAAGGTTCGGTGAACACGGCGTGGCGGTCCGAAACGCCGTCCGGGACGGCGTGCAGGTTTCGCTCGGGCAGAGTAAAGAATTCCTGGAACGCTCCCGCATGTCCTTTGATTCCCAGAACAGTCCGATTGGGACAGTGGCGCCGGTTCCCCCTCTGGCACCAAGGGCAATCGCCACACCCCAGGTTGATCTCGCCCACCACGCGCTTTCCAACCAGGTTTGGCTCGTCAGCATCCAGGACTTCCGCTATGAACTCGTGTCCGGGAATGCCGGAGAAGCCGTAGTACCCGCGCTGTAGTTCCAGATCGGTATTGCAGATCCCCCCGAGCAACAACCGCAGCAGGGCAAAACCTTTGGGGCGCTCCGGGACGGGCATGTGGCGGGTCGACACGGCGCCATTCTCCAGGTAAACCGCGAGCATCTCACCATGATGCCGCAGTGTGACTGAAGTCGGCTACAGGCTGTTGGCGGAGGATCCGGGAAGGAGGATGGCCGCTCCGGAAACCCGGCCCGGGCCCGATTCCTGCAGAAAGACCACCACCCGCTGCGCCGCCGCAGCGCGTGGCAATTCCACCACTCTGTTGAAACTGACGCCGCGTTTCACCGATGCGACCTTCTGCAAACTCCTCACAACTGCCACGTGGTGAAGTTTACGCCCGGCATTCTCGCCTGCGGATACCTGCGAGTCGGCAGGGTCCTCGGCAAACGCCAGGAAGACGTCGGCGCTGGCCGGGGCATTCTCCACCTCGATGCGCAATCCCGCGTCGGTTTTGAAGAGTCGCACATCGGCTTTCTTCTTGTGCCCTGCTTTCGCGATGGCTTCGGCTGCCCGGGCGCCGTCGCCGCCGGAGAACTCGGTTTCGCCGTCCACGACCATTTCCGGCGTGTATACACTGTCCAAACGGAAAATTCTGCTGTATGCCTGTTGTCGTGCAGTGAAGAGGGGAGACGAAAACTGGTCCTTCCACCCCAAGTGATTCCAGTAATCGACGTGTTCACTGAGGACAACCGCCATGGGATCGATCTTCTGCAGTAACCGGTCAGCCGGCGGGCAACTGGAGCATCCCTCGGACGTAAACAGCTCCACCAACACAGGGGCACGGGACTGCCCCGCACAGACTGACACGCATGCCGCAGCCACAAAAACGCAATTAAGGGCACGCAACCCAGCTCGGAGTGCCATGCCGCAAGTATACCCGAGGGGAAGAGGAAAAACAGATATTCTACGTCGCAACACGATTTTTGCAGGAATTTACCGGAATCAAAGACCCCGAAGCAGCGCCGGTGAGCACTGTGATGTGGACAGAAGAAGTGGGCGAACCAGCCGCGGGCAGCCTAGACGTTCTTGTGCTTGATCGTCTTGCCGCGCTTGGCTTTATGGGCCTTAGCCATTTTCGACGTCCCTTTGCGGACCTTGCCCTTCCGGGCGGTCTTGTGGATCACGGCCCTTTTGGGGCTCGCCTGAGCCATCGCGGACATCCCGAATGCCAATGCCAGTGCTAACGCCAATGTACGGAAGCGCATACTGTAGCTATTCTATTTCGCATTCGCCGTAAACCACAAGTACATCATTAGGAAACTCGCGACTGTAATTAATATGCAGCAGAACGCTGCGACCCGCCAGAGTCTCTCCGTGGCAGTACTGGAGTGGCGCGGGTCGCCGGCGAGATACGCGAGTCCAAATCCACCCGCCAGCCCGCCGACATGGGCGGCCATATCCACTCCGGGTAGGAAACTGAAAAGCAGGATGTAAACGATCCAGCGAATGTAAACCGCACGGATTGCCGCACCATATCCGCTGCGATCGCGGACTCCCAATGCGAGCATGGCGCCAATCAGCCCGCAGAGGGCCGCCGAAGCTCCGATCGAGGGGCCAGGCTTCATCAGGGAGCTTACGTAGAAGCCGAAGGTACTGGAGACAAAGTAGATGGTGAGCATGCGGCTGGCGCCATAGATTTCCTCCACTTGCGCCCCCAGATCGAATAATACCCATGAATTCATCAGGATGTGGATCAAACCGCCATGCAGGAAGCCGGCCGTCACCAGCCGCCACCACTCCCCTCCGTGAATCAATTGGCTGTACATGGCGCCGAACTCGATGAGAGTCAGGCCGTCCAGACCCATGGCACTGCCCCGCCCCGAATTCATGCTGTAAAGCGAAGTAGCCAGGAAGAGCCCGAAATTAATCACCAGGATGATTATGGTATTAAAGCGGACTTGGGGAATCAGTCCGCCAATTGGCGAGGAGTCGCGTTGATCGGCCACCCGCGGCCCGACAGTCTCGCCGCAATAGGGGCAGGTGCGATCACGAGTGGTGATAAACGCCCGGCAATGCGGGCACATGCGGCGCTGGTCCATTGCAACCATTCTACATCCCCCCTGTTTTGGACACTCCGAATGGTCAAGTCGGTCGCGAAGAACACATTGGCCCGTCTGCTGCTGGGTGGAGACCGAGGAGTATTCGCAGCATGCTGCAGGCCTTGACCGAGTCGGGGGGGAAGCGCTTGGATCGAGCCCAAAAGGACGGGCTGGGTTATTGTCGGGAGAAGCACCGGTTACTGGATGATTTTCTGGAGGCCATCCACGAACTGAACGTGCTGCATCGCCAACAGGTGGAGGCGGTCATCGAGGGCGACGTGGATTTTACGCGCTTCGACATTCTGCTTCACGAGGCTCAAGAAAAGAAGGATGCGCGAAAGTATGCGTGGATTCTCCACGTCGAGACTCACCTTTGCGCGGAAGGATTGCAGATTCATGGCGCTGACACGTGTAGAACGCGAACGGATCGTGGATAGCCGGCTGAGGATTCAGACCGTGGCCACGACGCTGAAAGACGTCGGTCCGGAGAAAGTCCCGGATTTGGACGAAATTCAGAAGTGTTTGGACAGCGCCGAAAAGAGTCTCACCCATGCGCTCCGCAAGGACTGAGACAGCAGTCAATTCCTTCAGGCTTTTTTAGCTCGGTCCAATCACCTCTCGGACTTTCGCCAGGAGTGTATCCGCTGCAATAGGCTTGGATAGCGTCGCGATCGCTCCGAGGACGGCCGCCGCCTCCAGCAAGGCGCCATCCAGATACCCGGATATCGCCAGCACCCGTAGATACGGGAACTCGCCCCGAACGGTTCGCAAGAGCTCGAATCCGTCGGGCGCCGGCATGTTTAGATCCATGATCAGCAAATCGGGAACAGCGGTTCGCATGTTCGCCAGTGCCTGCTTTCCAGAGGTGGTTGCAACCACTGCATAGTCATCTGCTTCAAGCGCCTTTTGGAGATATCGGACAACCTGGCGGTCGTCGTCAACCAAAAGAACGCGCGGGGACTCACTCATGACTTCACTCCCAAAGTGTCTTTTGTAGATTGGTTTCTTGATGCTGGAGAGAACGCAGTCGACGGTAGCCCTGGCCCCTTCGTGATGCCTGGGGCGATCGGGATGTCGGCAGGCCGGCGTTGATCGAGCGCGCCTCGTACCATGTCCGCCAGGGCTTCTGCAGAAAATGGCTTGGCCAGATAGGCGCCGGCCGAAGCGATCATCTTGCGACAGCGCTCCACCTCTGCGCTGTATCCGGACATAAAAACGACTTCGAGGTCCGGACGCAGGGTCTTGAATCGCTCGGCCAACTCATAACCCGACATGCCCGGCATCACGATATCGGTGAGCAAAAGGTGAATCGGGCTGCAGGCTGCCGACAGGGTTAAAGCTTCCTCCGGAGCGGCAGCTTCGAGCACGAGATAACCGCAAGTGCGCAGAACGCGAACCGCGACCTTTCGTACCTGATCTTCATCTTCGACCACGAGAATGGTCTCGGTTCCGTGCCTATCCCTGGTCTTGAATTTTGGCTCATTCGGCGCTGGAACATCAGACACCACTCTGGGCATCCAGATCCGGAACTTCGTGCCAGGCATGGGTTCGCTCGATACTGAAATCGAGCCGCCGCCTTGGTGAACGATTCCGTAGACCGCCGCTAAGCCCAGACCCGAACCATTGCCCGCTTGTCTGGTGCTGAAAGGCTCGAATATGTGCGGAAGCACTTCCGTCGGGATACCGATGCCGGTATCCGAAACCTGAATTTCCACATACGGCCCTGGACTGAGGGCGACTCCCTGATTGGGGTCGCCTGCCTCGAGATCCACGTTCCGGGTCTGGATTCTCAAGGTTCCGCCTGCCGGCATGGCGTCCCGCGCATTGATCGCGAGGTTCATCAGGACTTGGTGTAATTGGCCGGGGTCGGCAAGAACACAACCCAAGTCCGGGCTCAAGGAAGACTCCAGGAGAATCTCTTCGCCAATGATTCGCCGGAACGTCCCAGTGAACTCAGCGACGACATCGTTCCAGTTCACAGTCACCGGCTCGACCACTTGTTTGCCGCTCACCAGCAGCAACTGCCCGCTCAAAGCCGCTCCCCGTGCGCCCGCCGCGCGGATCTCCGAGATGTTCTCATGGAGCGGGTCCCTGAGTTGGAGTTCGGCGAGAAGCATGTCGCAATACCCGTTGATTACGGTCAGCAGGTTATTGAGATCGTGGGCCACCCCGGCTGCCAGATGTCCAAGGCTTTCCATCTTCTGCGCATCCAGAAACTCGTCCCGCAGGCGCTTTGGCGCGGTAGTATCCAGGGTCCCGCCGATCAATCGCACCTGGTGCTGTCGGGCATCTACGTAAACATTCCCCCAGCAGGAAACACAGCGTTCGACGCCGTCGTCGATCCCAATTGTGCGGAACTCCGCGGAGAACTCGCCTCCCTTGCCCTGCAAGAAACTCTCGACCAGGTTCCGTATGCGCTCGCGGTCTTCGGGATGGACCCCGCGAAGTAAGGTCTCTGCATCGATCTTGGCATCGGTGCGAAGCCCAAAGTGGCGTTTGGCGAACTCCGAACAGATCAGAGTGCCTGTGCGCGTTGAATAGTCGAATGTGCCGAGCCGAGTAGCCTGGATGGCTAGTGCGAGCTTCTCCTGATTCTCGCGCAGGTCCTGCTCCGCTTTCCGCCGGATCCGCCGTGACTCCGCTTCGCGCAATTCGTGCTCGATCGCTGGCGCCAGACACGCCAGGTTGTCCTTGCGTAGATAGGCGTGAGCCCCGGATTTCATCAAGGCGGCCGCCTGCTCGTCGCTGACACCAGAGGAAACCACCACGAAGGGAATTTCTTTGCCGCTCTCGTGGAGAACAGCGAGTGCGGAAAGCGCATCGAATCCCACTGTGCTGTGATCCGCGACTACCAAGTCCCAAGGCAGGCTTGCTAAGGCAGAGCGCATCGCATCGGCGGTGTCGAGACGCTGAGTACAAATCTCGTAGCCCGCCTTCCACAGCAAGTTTTCGACGAGAGCGGCGTCGCTTTCGGAATCCTCGACTTGTAGAAGATGTAACCTCTTGCTCATCTGTGTTTAAGCTACGGTCCGCTCACCCAGGCGGGCTCGCAAATTGCGGGTCTTGGCGGAACGAGGTGAGTCGGTGCGGGACCCCGCGATAGCTCAATTCAGGTTGTACCAAGCCGCACGTTTACGGCCAATGTTAGTCGTTCGTTCGGTTGAAGAGTCTAAAGGAGTTGAGCTCAGAGCGTCGAAATTCGAAGCAAATTTGCGGGAAAACGTGCGGCAAAACACCCAGACGCACCCAATTGTCCGAGTTAGACCACACCATTCGGTCCGAAATTCGAGACGACTGGAGGCTGTCCCCGGCTTGGCGCGTCCCAGTCTTCCCTCAACCAACTGACCCCGCTGGTTTACTCCGAACTGCACCAGATCGCGCACCGTCACATGCGACAGCGATTGGAGGGGGAAACGCTGCAGACCACGGTGTTGGTGAACGAAGCCTACCTGCGACTGGTGAATGTGGAAGGTGTGCGCTGGCAGGACCGGACCCATTTCTTTGCAGTGTCGGCGCAGATGATGAGGCGGATCCTGGTGGACTCGGCTCGGGCTCGCCTGGCCGGCAAGCGCGGCGGGCAATCGATGGATGCGTCCCCCCAAAACCAGCGAGGACTTAGTAGCTCTGGACGACGCTTTGCAAGCCCTGGAGGCAATGGATCCGCGCAAGGCTCGCATCATCGAACTGCGATACTTCGCGGGATTGAGCGTGGAGGAGACGGCGGAAGCAATGCACCTTTCCGCATCGAGCGTGAAGCGTGAGTGGAAACTGGCGAAGGCGTGGTTGACCAGGGAGCTGTCGCGGCGTTGACCTGTTCGAAATCCTTGTGTGGGGGCGATACGTGGGTCCGGCAGACTACGATCGTAACGCTCTCCTGCTCATTGGGGGTCGGTTCGCGATGTCAGGCCGACACAGGGCGTCGTATCATTCGACACCTTTTCGGCAGACTACTCAGGGCGAAAAACGATATCCGACGCCTCGAACCGTATGGATGTGCCTCGGAGTTTGGGCGTTGTCCTCAAGCTTTTGACGCAGCCATGCCACATGCACGTCGATGGTCCGGGAAGATACCCCCGGCTGATACTCCCACACGCCTTCGAGCAATTCATCGCGAGACACCACGGTGCCGCGGTGGTCTACCAGGTAGCGCAGGAGCTCGAGTTCCTTCCCTGCCAGATTGACCGGCACTCCGCCTTTGCGCACGTGGCCGTTTTCGAAGTTCACCTCGACGTCGCCAAATTCGAACCGCCCGACCGGCGTCGCTTTCTCGCGCTTCGATCGCCGCAACAGCGCCTCGATCCGTGCCAGCAGTTCCGGAGCCTCAAATGGCTTGGTGACGTAATCGTCCGCCCCGATCTTCAGGCCCACGACACGATCCACCAACTGCGTTTTCGCGGTCAACATCAACACGGGGACGTCTTTACCCTGGTGACGCAGTTCGCGGCAGACTTCCAGCCCATTCTTGCCAGGCAGCATCACGTCGAGCACAATCAGGTCGAACGCCCCGCTCGCCGCGCGTGCCAAACCGCTCGGGCCATCGGTCGCCGTTTCCACCTCGTAGCCTTCCGCGCTCAACAGGTCGGACAGCGTGAGCACCAGGCCCGGTTCATCCTCCACGAGCAGAATCCGCGAACTCATCCTGTGACCCCTTGGGCTTCTGGAATCCGTACGATGAACTCGGCGCCTTTCATCGGCTCGCTCTTCACCCGTATAGTACCGCCATGAGCCTCGATAATCTTCTTCACCAGGTTCAGGCCCAGACCGGTGCCGTGTACCTGGTCCTCCATGGCGCGTTGGCCGCGGAAGAACGGATCGAAGATGTGCTTCTGCTCGTCGGGAGGAATGCCCGGGCCGCGGTCCGCCACCCGAATCTCCACCATGGTGCGGCCTCGTTCGTACGCCTTCGAAGCGAAGACGCCTATCCAGTTGCTGCCCTTGGTGCCGTACTTCGCGGCATTCGTCAGCAGATTCAGAAGGGCATGGTGCAGCGCCGTGGGATCGCCCATGATCAGCGGCAGACCGGGGTCAATCGTCTGCTCCACCACGCAGTGGGCCTGGTCGAAAGCGCTGCGACTCGATTCCACCGTGTCGTGGATGACGGATTCGATGGAGAGAGGCTCGGGCTCGCGGATCACGCTGCCCGCCTCCGTGCCGGCGAAGCGCATGATCTGCTCCACCAACTCGGTAAGCCGCCCCGATTCCTGTTGGATAAGGGCCCCGTAGCGTTCCACCTGGGCCGGATTCTGCGCCATCTTGCCCCGCAGATTATACCCGGCGGTATGAATCACAGTGAGCGGCGTGCGGAGTTCGTGCGAGATTCCGGCCACGAAATCGATCTGCAGTTGCGCCAACCTCTGTGCCCGGCGCGTATAGCGGACCAGCGCCACCAGGCTGGCAAACAGCAGCACCAAAACCGATCCGGTGACCGCCAGATCGCGCCGGCGCAACTGCGCCACCACCGTCTCGAGCGACCCCGCCCGATGCCGCACAAAGAGTTCCCATCGCCCCTGCTGCGGCACCGGGCCGGGCCCAGGACCAGGTCCGGGGCCTCTTCCAGCGGATCGCGAATCGAAGGTCGGCATCAAGAGGCTTACCGTGCCGTCGGCGCTGGCAGATACTCGCTTCGCTTCATTCGGCTCCGATTGATAAATGAGGGTGGGCGGATGGGCCTTCGTTAGGACTTCCGCGTCGTAGTCGGCGAGATCGCGCTGTAGTAGTTCGGGAAGCACCGTTTCACGTGCATCGACCGTATTCAATTCCAGAATCACCCACGCCACTTCGCGTGGCGCGGGCGGACGATCCGGCATGGCAGGAAGGCCGCGCCGGTCGCGGGGAGCACCTGCGAACTCGCCACGATCGCCTGGCCGGTCTCCAGACCCGCGTCCACCACGCGTGCCGTCCGGCGGTCCGAATTCACGCGGAGGACCGAATCGGCGCTCACCCGGTCCTCGCTGCCCTCCAAATCCAGGTCGCGGAAACAGACGCGGGATATTCGATGCGCCATTGCCGAAGATCGGAATCTCCCATCTGGTCCCGTCAGATTCTGACGCAGTCTCGGGAATCGTACGCCTTGGCCCCGGGCCGATCCGCGCCATCAGGCGGTCGCGCAACGCGCTCCATTCTTCCGGCCAGGTTGTTTTTTGCACCGAGCCGGTATTGAGGTCGAGGATCTTCAAAACGATGCTACTGCCGCTCGGCTGAGAGTTGGGCTCAGAGTTCACCTCGGGACCAGGCTCGGCGATCGCGATGCGGCTGAAGATTCGCGTGTGCCGCCCCGTTTTCTGCCAAGCTTGATAATTCGCCGCCACTGCGGTCTCGACTGCCGCGGAGCCCGTCATCGCATTCGCGGGTACCACTGCCCAGGTGGCCGCGGAGATCTCGGAATTGAACTCGCGGCTGAAGCGGTTGAGGCTGGCCTCCAGGCTGCCGCGAAGGCGCTCACGCGCCGCCGCTGTGACTTCGCCAATCCAGCGGTATTGCAGAAACCCCAAAACTCCGCACAAAATCAAAAGCGCGCTGACGAAGATCCAGGAAAGCATGGCGCGCCCGCGATAACTCTTCATTGGAAGCTGCGAAACCTACCTCTTCTACTCTAAGGTACGCTTATCGCAGCTTAACGTAACACCCACAGCCGGTAAAGAACGTGTTAAGGACGTTAAGCTTTGCCCTTCGCGAGCAACTTAAACACCGCACCATGTACCTCTTGCAGTGTGAACTACAAACGCAGTGCAAGCTATCTCACGCGACTGATGGCCGCTTCTTTCGCGATTTCCGGGATGATGGCATCCGAATTTCACGGCACGGTTCACTCCGGCGGGCTGCCTCTCCCCGGCGCGGCCGTCACCGCGACCCTCGGCGAGTCCAAGGCGGCAACCAGTACCGATGAGAAGGGCTATTTCCGTTTCGCCGACCTGGCAGATGGCATCTGGACGGTCGAAGTGCAGATGCTGGGGTTCGAGAAAATGGTTCGCCAGATCGGCGTCGCGCCCGGCGCGCCCGTGTCCTCGTGGGACATGAGCTTTCTGAGCGAGAAGGCCCTGGCCCTACACGTCGAGCCGGCAAAATCCGCGGCAGACAGCACCTCCCGGCCAAAGATCGAGGCGCCGCAAGTCAGAAGGATGGAATTGAGTCAGTCCTCTGACACCACCACCGCCTCTTCTGAGGGCGCGTTGAAATCCACCGAGATCGCTGATCTGACTCAGTCCTCGGCGAATTCGTTTGTAGTCCAGGGCAGCTTGAGCAGCGCTCTCGGCATGGGGCAGCAGAACGATTGGGGACCGCCCAGCGGAGGACCCGTTATGGGCGGCGGTCCAGGGGCCGATGGCCCTCCTAACGGAGAAGGCGCGATGCGCGGCGGCACTCCAGGCGGCGGACCTCCTCCTGGTGCCGGTGGCCGCGGTGGCGGTCCCGGTGGACCCGGCGGTGGCCCTGGTGGTCCCGGAGGGGGGCCAGGCGGTGGCGGCGGACCCGGCGGCCCAGGCGGCGGGGGCGGATTTGGCTTCGGACCCGGAGGTCCCGGCGGCCGCGGACCCGGTCCCGACTGGCAGGGCCGTCCCAATGCGATGGCCTTTGGCAACGGACGCCGCGATCCGCGCACGCAATACAACGCCACTGCATTCTTCAGCCTCGACAACTCTGTGTGGGACGCTCGCAGTTTCTCTGTCACCGGCGCCACCCTGCCGAAGCCGGCATACGCCAACGGCCGTGGCGGATTCTCACTGGGCGGCCCGCTGCAGATTCCCAAACTCGTCAGCGCGAGCCGGCGCATCCTCTTTTCGCTCGACGTGCAGTTCCAACATAACCGCACCGGCACCACTTCCGATGCAGTAAACATGCCCACGCTGTTTGAGCGATCGGGCGACTTCTCGCAAACGCTATCGCAAGGCGTTCCCATTACGATCTACGACCCCACCACGGGAAATCCATTTCCAAACAATCGCATTCCGGCCAGCCGCATCAGCGCCACGGCCACTGCTCTGTTGAAGTACTTCCCGGACCCCAACCTACCCTACTCCACCCGTAATTACCAGACTGCGTGGACAGGCTCGAACAACACCCACAACGTGAACTCCCGGCTGATGAACATCCGCATCGGCACCAAGAATCGCTTGAGCGGCGGCGTGGGCTACCAGGGAACCAATTCGGTCTCTCCCAATCTGTTCGACTTCATCGATACCGGATCCGGGCGCGGCATTAACGCGAGCCTTGCCTGGTCGCGCAACATCACCTCCAAATTGACCAACAACCTGCAGTACAACTTCAGCCGCATGCGCCAGCTTTCGTCGCCATACTTTGCCGGACGCGAAAATGTCGCAGCCGAACTGGACATCGCAGGCACCTCGCAGGACCCTTTAAATTGGGGGCCTCCCAACCTGGGCTTCACGAACTACGCCTCGCTCAGTGACGGCAACTACTCACTCAATCGCAACCAGACCAGTTCCATCGGTGAGAGCCTCTCGTGGGTCCATGGTAAGCACAACTTCACCTTCGGGAGCGACTATCGCCGCCAGCAGTTCAATCAGCTCGCCGATACGAACGGGCGCGGCGCGTACACGTTCAACGGAGTGACCACCAGCCTGCTCGTCGACGGCGTGGCGCAAACCGGTACGGGCTACGACCTCGCCGACTTCCTGCTGGGGCTGCCTACTACAAGCTCGATCCGCTACGGCAACCCCGACAAGTATTTCCGCGGCTCCAGTTACGACCTGTTCGTGAACGACGACTGGCGGATCACCTCGCGTTTCAGCCTGATCGTGGGACTGCGTTGGGAATATGCGACTCCAGTCACCGAGCGGTACAACCGCCTGGTGAATCTCGACGTGGCGTCCGGTTTTACGGATGTCGCGAACCTGCAAGCGGGACAGACGGGCACGTACTACGGATTGTTGCCGGATGCCTTGATCCGATCCGACCGGAATAATCTGTCGCCGCGCCTCGGCTTTGCCTGGAGGCCGCTCACTAAGGGGTCTCTGGTGGTCCGGGGCGGATATGGCATCTACTACAACACCTCCGTGTACAATCTGATTGCGAGCAATATGGCGCAGCAGCCGCCATTCGCGCAGTCGCTCAGCGTTTCGACCAGCGCGGCCAATGCGCTGACTCTCGAAGACGGATTTCTCGCCGCATCCAGTCAGACGCTCCTCAGCACCTACGCCATCGACCCCAACTATCGGGTAGGATATGCGCAAACCTGGACCATTTCGGTGCAGCACGATTTGCCACTGAGCCTCTTCGCGACGGCAGGCTACCTGGGCACCAAAGGGACGCGGCTCGATCAGCAGTTTCTGCCCAACTCGGTTGCCCCCGGCGCCACCGAATCGGCGCTGGCCCACAACTACATCTATGAAACCTCCAACGGGAACTCTATCTACCACGCCGCACAGTTCCAGTTGAACCGACGCTTTCACACCGGGATCATGGGGCGAGCTTCCTATCAGTTTTCGAAGTCGATCGATAACGCCGGAACCGGCGGCCGCGGCCAAGGGAACACTCCGGTGGCGCAGAACTGGCTGGATCTCGCAGCCGAGCGCGGCCTTTCGAGCTTCGATGCGCGCCACAACCTGAACTTCCAAATGCAATACAGCAGCGGCATGGGAACGGGCGGCGGCACGCTGCTCAACGGTTGGAGAGGCGCGCTCCTCAAAGACTGGACCGTCACGGGAAACATCATTCTTCGGTCGGGTGCGCCGTTCACCGCAACCGTCGGAGGTAGTCGCTCGCAGGTGAGCGGAACTGCTGTGAGCAACACTCTCCGTGCCGATGCCACCGGCCTTCCCGTCGAGGTGGACGGCATGTTGTTCAACACCGCCGCCTTCACCGCGCCGCTCGCCGGAACTTGGGGGACGGCGGGCCGGAATACCATTCCAGGCCCCACGACGTTTTCGCTCGACAGCTCATTGGGGCGTGTCTTTCGATTTGGCGAACGTCGCAGTGCCGACCTGCAATTTCAGGCGCAGAACATCCTCAATCGCGTGACCATCACGAGTTGGGGCACGGTACTCGGATCGAGCACCTACGGCCTGGCCACAAATGCCGCGGCCATGCGAAAACTCACCATCAGTCTGAGATTCAGATTCTAGGAGGGCCTATGCGGAAAATCATCTTCACATTTTTACTCATACAGCTTGCGAGCTACGGCCAACAGGGCGTCAAGTTCGAATCCACCAGTCAGTTGGTGATCGTGAACGTTTCCGCCAAGAGCAAGAATGGCGAGATTCTGGATGGCCTGAAGGCCTCCGACTTCACCATTACCGAAGACGGCAAGGCGCAGCAGATCAAGGTATTCGAGTATCAACGGCTGGAGGACGCCATCGTGTCGCCCTCGGCGAGCGCCGATGTCACACCCGCCACGGGAGCAAAGCCCGCTGTGGCGATGGCGATTGCGCCTGCAAAACCGGGTGAAGTCAAATACAAAGATCGCCGCCTGCTGGTGTTGTTCTTCGACCAGGCGGGCATGCCTGTGGCCGACCAGTTGCGCGCGCAGAAGTCCGCGATTCAGTTCCTCACGAAGCAAATGACCCAAGCCGACCTGGTGGCAATCATGACTTATTCCACCGACCTGGAAGTCCTGCAGGATTTTACCGGCGATCGGGACCGGCTGACTCAGGTGATTCGCGGCCTTTCTGTGGGCGAGACCGGCATGTCCAACGGCAGCACGGGCGATGATAGCGAGGGCGACACCGGCGCCGCCTACACTCAGGATTCGAGCGAGTTCAACATCTTCAATACCGACCGCAAACTGGCGGCCCTGGAATCGGCGGTGAAGATGCTGGGGACTCTTCCGGAGAAGAAGGCCCTGGTGTACTTCGCCAGCGGCATGAGCCTCAACGGCATCGATAATCAAGCCCAATTGCGCGCTACGGTCAACGCGGCCCTCCGCGCCAACGTCTCGTTCTACCCGGTGGACGCGCGAGGGCTGGTCGCCACCGCCCCCTTGGGGGACGCTACCCAGGCATCACCCGGCGGGCAGGGTATGTACGCCGGCAGTTCGCAGCGCACCGGACAGGCCAATCTCCAGGGCCAGCAGGAGACGCTTTACACGCTGGCATCCGACACGGGTGGCAAGGCACTGATCGATCAGAACGACCTGTCGCTGGGGATCGTTCAGGCGCAAAAGGATATCGCGAGCTACTACATTCTCGGCTACTACAGCAGCAACGGTGCGCTCGACGGCCGTTACCGCCGCATCAAGGTGGAGCTGGGCAGGAGGCTGTCCGCCAAACTGGACTACCGCTCGGGATACTTCGCCTCCAAAGAATTCCGCCACTTCAATTCGTCCGACCGCGAGCGGCAGTTGCAGGAGGCGCTGATGTTGGGCGACCCGGTAACCGACCTGACCGTTGCCATGGAGGTGAATTACTTCCGCCAGGCCAAGGACCGCTATTTCGTGCCGGTCTCCGTGAAGATCCCGGGCTCGGACATCGAACTCGCCCGCAAGGGCGGCGCGGAGAGCACCCGTCTCGACTTCATCGGCGAGGTGAAAGATGCAAAGGGAATTCTGCAGGGAACGGTCCGCGATGACATCACGGTAAAGCTGAAAGGCGAGACCGCCAGCGAGTTGTCCAAAAGGAATTTGGAATACGACACGGGATTCACCTTGCAGCCCGGCGTCTACACCCTGAAATTTCTGGCCCGCGAAAATGCCACCGGCAAGATGGGAACATTTGAAACGAAGTTCACCATACCGGACCTGACCGCCTCTCAGACCTATGTGCCGATCAGTTCCGTGGTTTTGAGTTATCAGCGCGAGAAACTCGATGCCACCATCGGGACGGCGGAGAAGGACAAGAAGCTGATCGCCGCGAATCCGCTGGTCCAGGACGGTCAGAAGCTGATCCCCAGCGTTACTCGCGTATTTCGCAAGGATCACGAGCTCTATGTTTATGTGGAGGCGTATCAGCCAGGCGCGTCGCAGACGCAAGCGCTGGTGGCGGCCGTGAGCTTTTATCGGGGCAAGGTGAAGGCTTTCGAGACGCAGCCCTTGAAGATCACCGATGGATTGAACGCCAAGTCCAAAGCAGTCCCGCTGATGTTCAGCGTGCCCCTGGCGAAGCTGCAGCCAGGCCGCTACACCTGCCAGGTCAGCGTGGTGGAACCTTCAGTGCGGAAGTTTGCCGTATGGCGTGCGCCTGTGGTGCTGTTGCCCTGACCATCGGAATGGGTCCGCTCGAAGAGCGAATGGAGCGGATCAGCAGGTCCGCTTTTCTCTGTTGTCTGAAGATTCGCCGCCGCTGTTCTCGTCTCTGGTGAAGATTGGCGACGATGAGCAAGAGAATCGGCGGAAGGGAAATCAGGAATAACGCCAAAAGTCGTTCTCCAACTTTAGAGTTTGTTCCTTCGCGATCTTTTTTCAAAGTGCTGGCAGTACTTTCTGAGCTTCCCGCCGGTACTGGAACGAATGTGGCGGCTGAAGGACCGGTCTTTCCCTTAGTACTACGTCCCCGCGAGACGGTGAATATCCGAAGGATGGCTTCGTCGTATTGGACGGTTCCGATTGGAGCCGCCAAACTTTAGGAGAGGAAAGCGTCATGAAAAACAATAAGCAGAAGTCCACCTCGGGGATGCGCGTCAAGAGCGCTGTGAAGGCCGGACCCACCGCCGTAGAATACCGCCACTAGGCTCGTTGGCATACCCGCCGGGCGATGCCGAGGACTGTCCCTCGGCATCGCCCCGGAGTGCCCCTTCCTTGACTCTATTGGAAAGCAGCGATTTGCGCGGCCTCTTCATCGCTCAAACGGAAATCCAACACCTTTAAAACGCCTTGCGCCTGTTCCGCCGAGCGCATCCCTACAATGGCCGCAGTCACGGCTGGATGTCGCAAGGCCCAGGCAATCGCCACCACTCCCGCGGAAACGCCGTGCCCCTCCCCGATCTTCGCCATCAGATCCGCGAGTTGTAGATTGCGCGTCAAATGCGGTTCCTGAAACGCAAGCGCCCGCTTGCGGAAATCGTCCTGCGGAAAATTCGCGACGCGTTCCTTCGTCATCTTCCCTGAAAGCAAACCGGACTTCATTGGAGAGTACACGATCACGCCGATCCCATGCTGCTGGCAATACGGCAGCGTCTCCTTTTCGATCTCGGGTGAGACGGCGGAGTAGGGCGGCTGCAGGGACGTGATCGGACCGATCTTGCGGCACCGCTCCAACTGGGCCGCGTCGAAATTCGAAACCCCGATCCAGCGGACTTTCCCCTCTTCCTTCAGCTTGACCAGCGCTCCCCATCCTTCTTCGACATCTTCGTCGGGTTGCGGCCAGTGAATCTGATATAAGTCGATGACATCCACCTTCAGGCGTCGCAGGCTCGCTTCACATTCCCGGCGGACGGAATCCGCCTTCAGCACTCCCTTGATCTCGCGATTTTCGTTCCAGGTACGTTCGCATTTGGTGAAGACATAAGGACGCGCCGATCTGCCCTCCAGAGCCCTCGCCACCACCTCCTCCGAATGGCCCAACCCGTAGACGGCGGCCGTATCGATCCAATTCACGCCGTGATCGAGCGCTTCATGAATCGCCGCAATCGACTCGTCATCATCCTGCGGACCCCATGCAAACGCCCATCCTCCTCCTCCCATCGCCCATGCACCAACGCCGATGGGCGTCAACTCCATATCGCTATTGCCCAGCCGTTTCTTCTGCATCTTCTATACAATAACGAAGCTTGCCCGATTCTGCGAAAACCCGCGCGGTGGTGATCGGTTCGGGCCCCAACGGACTGGCTGCGGCCATTCTGCTGGCGCGCGCCGGATATGCCGTGACGGTCTACGAGGCCGCGGCGCAGATCGGTGGCGGCACCCGGTCGGCCGAGTTGACGCTCCCCGGATTTATCCACGACGTCTGTTCGAGCGTGCATCCGATGGCGGTAGCGTCGCCCTGCTTCGAGCAATTTCCTCTCGCGCAGTTCGGCCTCGAGTGGGTGCACCCCGCGGTCCCGCTCGCCCACCCGCTCGACGATGGTACCGCGGTCGTCTTGGATCGATCGATCGATGCCACGGCAGCGAATCTCGGACCGGACGGAGATGCTTGGAGACGCCTGTTCCAGCCTCTCGTGGCCGCCTGGCCCAGCACTCGCCACGACATGTTGGGACCGCTTCTCCGCATACCCAGGCATCCTTTTCTGATGGCGCGATTCGGGCTGCGGGCGCTCCGGTCCGCCCGCTCGCTAGCGGAGAGTTGTTTTCAGGGCGTGCGTGCCCGCGCCCTATTCGCGGGAGTCGCCGCGCACTCGCTCCTGCCATTGGAAGAACGGCCCAGCGCGGCGGTTGCCTTGGCCCTGTCTATCTGCGGGCACACGTCGGGATGGCCGTTTCCGCGCGGGGGAGCGCAGCGCATCGCGGATTCGCTCGCGGGGTATTTCCGGTCACTGGGAGGCGAGATTCGCACCGAGTCGCCCGTCACGTCACTCCCCGATGCCCCCATCGTGATGTGCGACATCACACCGCGCCAGTTGCTGGCATTGGGTGGAGATCGCCTGCCCGCCTCGTACCGCCGGGCACTCGAGCGGTATCGCTACGGACCCGGATCACACAAGGTCGATTGGGCGCTGGATGGTCCGATTCCCTGGCGTGCCCCCGAGTGTGCCCGCGCAGGTACGGTGCACCTCGGCGGCACCCTGGAGGAGATTGCCGCCTGGGAAGGAAGCCACCGCGGACAGCCGTTTGTACTGCTCACCCAACCAAGCCTGTTCGATCCGTCGCGTGCTCCGGCCGGCAAGCACACCGCCTGGGGATACTGCCACGTACCTAATGGTTCGGCACTGGATATGACGGACGCGATTGAGTCGCAAGTGGAGCGCTACGCGCCGGGCTTCCGCGCCCGCATCCTGGCGCGCCATGTCCTCACGCCAGCGATGCTTGAGAAGCGCAATCCCAATCTGGTGGGAGGCGACGTCGGGGGCGGAGCCATGACTTTACGCCAGACGTTGTTCCGTCCCACGCCTTCGCTCTACCGCACGCCGATCCAAGGCGTGTACCTATGTTCGTCCTCGACGCCGCCGGGAGGATCGGTCCACGGAATGTGCGGCTATCACGCGGTGCGAGCTCTGTAGAGACGCGTACCCACTAGCGCAACCAGCAGAGCTAGTCCAACCAGAAGCCCGGCGCTCGGCTCCGGCAGACTGATGGTAGCGAAGCTCGGACCTCCCGAGGGGTTGTCGAATGTCGTCGCCGAGATGTTGCCGGCGGTATCCATCTGGAACTGCGCCAGCCAGCCATCGTTGACGTTTCCAGTCAACAGCGCCCCGTCCAGCGTGGAGTTGATGAACGAGAGCGTAAACACATCGCCCACCGACCCGCCCGGTACGCCCGCCAGCGTCACCTGGAACTGGATTGTCGGGCCGAAGGTGATGCCTTCGTCGTAATCGGCGTTGTCGTTCCCCAGACTGACCTCGCCGGGAAGCGTGCCCGTGACCGTCCCTTGCGTGAAGATCGAAGGCGCATTCAGCGATCCTCCGGCATTCGAAAAATTGTCGATCATGGCGGTCGCAGGAAAACCGCCGTTAAATGCCAGATCGATGAACCCCGTCGTCCCTGGGGAAAGAGAAGAAGCGTCCACTGTGATGATGAAAACGCTTCCCGCAAAAGAAGGGGCGGCACAGCAAGCCAGAATGAACGCGAATTTTGCCAGTTTCATAAGATCTCCAGATCAGAATGTCCCGCTGAATACTAGCGGCGTATAAGTCGGCGAAGTGCTCTGCGGCCCCGTGATGCGAACTGTGACTTGCACCGAGGCGCCCGGCGCCAGCGAACCGGACGGCAGCGCCGTGACATATTGCCCCGCCGGCGCGATACCGGTCGCATTCGCCAAGACATCGCCTGCAGTCAGGTTGCTCAATACCAACTGGAGTGGTGCGGTGAGCGCTGACGCGCTGGTGTTGGTGATGGTCACAGTCCCGGTGTATTGCTTGGTGAGCCGATTGAAAGAAAGACCTGTCGACGTGATGCTCACGCTGCCGGTAACGTCGGTGTTGGAAGGCGCCGACGCGGGAGGCAGATTGAAGTATCCCACCAGCCAGTCGTGGTCGGAGATCCGCTCTGGACGGGTGAACGTGCCGCGATAAGCCTCGGGGAAGTCAGCATTCACGCGCGCCGTCGCGATCCGGCTGTAGATCGAAAGCGCCGGGTTGTTCAGCACGAACTGATCGATCTCCTGCGCGCTGCCGGAGAAGGTGTACGAATAGCGCTGCGCGGGATCTTCGGTATCCACCAGAACCGTCAGCGGGGGACTCACTACCGGATTACTCGCCAGTACCACCTGGCTCGCGGGCGCCGGTTGTCCTTTCACCGTGCCCACCACATCCACGTAGCCATCATTGAACTGGTAGGCGTTGAAATCGCCGATCGCGATGATCTTCTCGTTCGGATCCGCGGCCTGCCGCGATTGGATCAGATTCGCCAGATACTCGGCCTGCTTCTGGCGCTTGAGCCGGACGAACGGGCCCGATGCTGGATCGTCGATCGAGTCCAGCGAACGCAAATGGTTCACGATCACCGTGAATGCCACGGAGTTGTTGCTGCCCGGCTGAGCGGCGCGGGCCCGAAGGACCAGCGAGGGCCGGTCGTTCAATTTGGAGACACTCCCACTCGTGGGGTTGGTGATCAGTTCGTCCTTGCCGTACTGCGTCACATCCACCACAGTGATGTTCGATTTCACCAGGAAGCCGACATTGATGTTGCTGATGTCGTTGCCCTCCACGAGGTAAGCGGTGTATCCCGGATTCGTGCCGTTTTGCGCCATCGCATCCGCATTCACCTGATTCGCAATGGTCTGCAACGTCGCAAGATTCAAGGCCTCTTCCACACCGATAATGTCAGGCAGTTTGAGCACGTTGCGGAAGCCCAGCGACAGCTTGCTGACGCGGTTCGCGAAGGCCGTCGGATCGACATTCGTGGAAGACGCTCCCGGAGGTCCGTTCGGATCCTGCGTCGTGTTGTAGAAGTGCTCCAGGTTTGTCGACGCAATCGTGAATTCCGTGGCGGTCTTATCCGGCACAGCGGTGAACGTGACATTCCCGGCGGCACTTCCCGATCCCGGATCGGGCAGGATCTCATACATGCTGGGGAAGAAGCTCATCACGCCGGTAAGGTTCGTCACGATGGCGCCCGAGGTCACGTCGATGTTGCCGGCGCCTACCTGTCCGTGGCCAAAGACTTCGACGATCTCCGGATTGGTGTCCCAGCGCGGCACGTTGGGCGGAGTCCCGGGCGGCAGGAGGTCCGTGAGTGCGATGCCGGGTTCCCGGAAGGGGCGCGCGGTTCCGGTTACCACACCATAAAAGGTGCCATTGCTGGTCGCTGTGGCGTGCACCTCGTCGACCGTACCGCCAGTCGGTCCAGTCACCGTGAGGCTGGGCACCGTCACCCGCATTCCGGAGTATTTTTCCAATTGATCAATCGGACCTGCCGGGTTCAGGTCGCTAGTGGTCAACACGTGCGGCAGCGGCAGTGGATTGTTGCTCGAGACCGCAAAGAAACTGGGCGAATCGATCTCGGTTTGCCCGCTGAACTCCGCCACCGTACCGGTGACGCAAACACTATTTCCCACCACCGCATTGCCGGATGGCGCGGTGCTGGTGAATACGAAGACACCGTCCGACGTAGTGGGGTCGTTATCTCCGCCATCCTGCACGAAGAATCCGTTGGTGCGTAGCGCCGTCACGATGCCCTCGACCGTAACGGAGTGGCCCACCACAGGCGACGCATCGCCGCTGCCTTGCACCGATCCGATCGTCACCGGAGTACAGGTGGGCAGCGGATTGACTACCAGCGTCAGCGTTGTGCTGGCCGGGCCGGTGGTGTCCATCACCGTGAACATCACGTCGGTGGAACCGGTGGAAACCGGAATCCCGCTAAGCACGCCCGTGGACGAATTGAGCACGAGGTTATTGGGAAGAGTGCCCGACGACCATGTCTTAGTGCCGCTGCCCCCGGTCGCCGTCAGCGTCACCGAGTAGACATTGTTGATGGTGGCGGCAGGCAGCGAGGTGTTGGAGATGGTGAGCGGTAACGGTATGCCTGAACAGGGAGCGACCGGACTCGTGGTGTTCCGCGGATTCGGAGCGCCAGCCGAAAAATCGGCGGCGTTGTTATCGGTATCGGTGCACCCGTTGCCAGCACGCAGCGCCGCGGTGGTGTTCGACAGGGTGGGCGCAGTTGACCCACCTTCCGAGCAGTTCGCCGACCCGTAGCCAATGAGATCCACCACGTTGCTAGCGGTGCAGGAGGCGATTGCGGTGGTGCCATTGACCAGCGCAACCTTACCCGCGGTCGCGCTCATGTTAACGGTGCCGGCGGCATCCGCCGTCAGAGCTGTGGTGCCGCCAGCGCCGGCGGCCTCCTGGATCAGGAAATAGTGGCCCGGTTGTAGCGTTCTGTTGGGCAGCGCCGTGGTCAGACTGGCGGAAAAGCTGCCCGCTGACGAGGCGTACTGGACGCTGTACCCGCTCAGGTTAATGGGCGAATTGCTGATATTCAGAATCTCGATAAAGTCGTTGGTAAAGGTAGCGCCCGAGTTGCCGCCCCCGCCATATACCTGGCTGATCACCAGGGTGCTCGAAGCGGCTGACCCGACGGTGCTCAGCGCTGCCAGCAGACCACAAACCGAAAGGAACCGACCCACACGCAATCGCATTCGAATGCTTCTCCTCAAAACGACAAGAAACGATTCTAAACGCCGAATATTTCAACGGCGTTTCGAACCCCTCAAAAATTGTGCAGCAATCACCCAGAGCTCAGAAGTAGATGAATTCCTTCCAGGCTACACCTTAACCAGGGACAACAGACCTTTAAGTCCTCGAAATTGTGCCGGGGGTTCGTACGAAAAATTACTCTTGTGGGCATTCGGGCAGCCCGGTCTACACTAGAAACATGGGCTTGAAATCGGCCGTTACCCTGCTTGCGCTGACGCCGCTGGCACTGCAGGGACAGGCGCCCGCCGCGGCAGCAGCCGCTCCATGCAGCAACACGCCTGCCTATGCCCCATGTGAACTGGTGCTGGAGCTAAGCGAAAAGGATGCCGCCGCTCATCCGAATCCCTACGTGACAATCGACGTCAAGGTGGAGTTCCGTTCGCCCCGGAATCGTACGCTGTCGGTTCCGATGTATTGGGACGGCGGCCGCCGCATGGTGGCGCGTTTCGCACCGACGGAAGCCGGCGACTGGATCTATCACGTCTCCGGAAACGTCTCTGCGTGGGCCGATAAAGAGGGCACCTTCACTGCCGTGGCTTCGGAATCGAAGGGCTTCATCCGTCCGGCCAACATGCACCACTGGGCCTACACCGTTCGTGACAGCCGCGGGCTTGACCAGGCGCATCTCTGGATGGGCGCCACCGAGTTGTTGTTTCCCTCACTGGACGATGCCGCTTTCCAGTCTGTAGCCGACGCACGCGCCGCACAGAAATTCACGCATTTGCGGGGGCTGGTCCTTTCGCAGGAGCAGGCGTCTGCATTCCAATCGCCCGAAGCGCCGAACCTTCAGTACTTCCAGCGCCTCGATCAGCGCATCCGCTATCTGAATGACAAAGGAATCATCGCCGACCTGGTCCTGGCAGGCGGCCCGGGATATCTCACGAAGGTCTTTCCCACCGCGCAGCAGCGCAACCGTTTCGTGCGCTTTCTGGTGGGCCGGTACTCAGCAATGAACGTCACCTGGCAAACGGTGGATGCTTTCGAGGACTACCCCGATACCCGCGCGCTGCTGAAGGATCTGGGCTCGCAACTCAAGCTCTTAGACTTCTACAACCATCCACGCAGTGCCGGAGCCCATCTCACGTCGAGTCCGCTGCTCACGGACGGCTGGATGAGTTACGCCGCGTGTGGCACGCCCGACGACAACCTGGGAGCCGTGGAACATCAGTTGTTCGACGTTCCCTTCGTAAACCTGAGCTTTGGACGCGAAGACAGCGGCGCGGGCAAGAAGGGGCCGGATGATGTGGACGCCGCGGAGTTCCGCCGCCGCCTGTGGAATTCCACCATGGACGGCCAGTATCCCACCTATGCCAACACCGGCGCGGGCGCGCAATACGCCAACTCGCCGGGCGCAAAGGCCATGACCGCATGGTTCGACCTGATGTCCGACGCGCGCCACTGGGAGCTAGAGCCCTACTTCGACGTGGACGGCGGGCGCGCCGTGGCCCTCGAAGACACCGAATACATTGTGTACGTCGAAAAGCCTGGACCGGTGGAGCTTTCCGTGGAGAAGCACAGCTACGAGGTCTTCTGGATGAACCCCGCCGATGGAGAAATCACCAAAGACAAGAAAAAATTCTCGGGAGAGCATTTTACCGGCGAGCCCCCCAATCGATCCCACGATTGGGTGCTCCACCTGGTGCGGGAAGGACACCTGGAGAGCATGAATAAGTCTTTCAAGTTCGAATCGCGGGATATCGTACTTCAGGAAGTGGAGGCGAACACGCCGAAGGTGCCCTTCGTCGTGGAGGCGCCCACGGGCGATCTTTCGATCTCGAAGCCCACGCCATATTCGGCCAAGCTCACTCGCGAATCGCGCGCGACGCGGGTCATGCGATGGTTGTGGATGGGTGAAGTGGCGACCGATCATCAGGGGTACAAAGTTCTCGCCACCAGCCAGAAAGGCATGATGCAGCCGCCTCACAGCATCGCGACCAATTACCCGGCGCTGATGCACCTTCGCGTCTATGGCATGAACGCCAACGGCAAAGTCTACGAAGTCGACAGTGCGTTCACGGTTAATCCATAAACGTGATGCAACCACCGAATGGCGCCCTCGTTCTAGCGTTGGATACCACTCACGAAATCGGCAGCGTGGCCCTGTTGCGGCGCGCAGGCGGTGGAACGGAAATCCTGGAAGAGGTAGAGATCCACGCTCCCACTGGATTCGCGCACGTCTTGTACCCCCATCTCTCGCGATTGCTCGATCGCCACGGAGTCGCGCTCGATTCGCTCGATGCCTTCGCGGCGGCATCGGGACCTGGATCGTTCACCGGCATCCGCGTAGGATTGGCGTGCATCAAGGGACTAGCTGAAGCGACGGGTAGGCCTGCGATCGGAGTGTCGAATCTTCAGGCGCTGGCCACTTTTGGGAGCGCCCGTTTGCGTGCCGTGGTCATGGATGCGCGACGCGGGGATATCTACGGAGGCCTGTACAACTCACAAAATCAACCAGTTGCGCCCGAAGTAGTGGCCAAGCTGCCGGCTTGGCTGGCAACCCTGCCGGACTGCCCGCTGGAGTTCGTTTCGTCAAATTTCGAGCCGTTCCGCGGCTTCTTGTCCGGCACCCGATTCGAAGAAACGCCTACCGTGACGGCCGGACCTCTCCTTGCCGCAGCCATTGGCAAGCTGGCATTGGCCCGGCTCGAGGCGGGCGAGCGCCCCGATCCCGCGGCACTCGACGCCAACTACGTTCGCCGCTCCGATGCCGAGCTGTTCTGGAAAGAATGAACCTACTGCGTCACCTTCACTACGAAATAGGTGAATTCCTTGCCCGCATCGAGCTTCACCTGGTGAGGCAATTTAGCGGGGATTGTAACCACGTCGCCCGGCCCGAGTTTCTTCTCCATCCCGCCCGAGATCGAGGGCGCGCGCATCTCGTTTGGCGCGGTCGTTTTCCCGTCCACCAGATTGCCGCCGTACACCAGCGTGGCCTCGCCGCTTTGCACCATGAAGATGTCGGCCTGCGTGGCGTGGTATTCCGCCTCTCCCGAGCCCTCGCGGTGCGCCACCATGAACGAGTAATTCCCATATGCCGTTATCTGTTGGGTAGCGACCTTTTTGGCGTCGATCTTGGGAGCCAGGCTCTTGGAAAACGCCTTCAGTTCGGCCGACTTCCAGACGAAGAGTCCGGGAGGATCCCCGGCAGGCAGGGCACACGCCGCAGCGAGTAGAGCAGTCACGATCAGTTTGGATTTCACGGGTTTTTTCTCCGGTTCCACACAGTAACACAACTCTCAGGACTATGCCGGATCAGTTCGGAATGTGCCCAAAAGATTCAAGGCTTACCCCTCATCTGGGGGTGGAGGCCAATGGGTGCAAAGAGCTATCATCAGACATAGTGTTAACCGTGCGAGCGTGTCCGTGGCGCATCCTGGGGATATTGTGCCTTCTACTCGGGCAGGCTGGCTGGTTGGCAGGGCAGACGCAACAGATCGAAGTCCGGGTTTCCGATCGCGACGGCAAACCGATTTCCGGTGCCCGCATCGAACTCACCGACAGTCTGGGCAACACTTCCAAAGCAGAAACCGATCCAAAGGGCGAAGCCGCATTTCCGCAGTTGCCTTCCGGCCGATACCGGCTAGCTGCCAGCAAAGACGGCTTCGAACGTCTGGAGAAAACCAATATCGAACTCTCTGAGCCCGGATCCGCCACGGTGGACCTGACTCTGGTCCCCGCACTCTCACAGCACGACAGCATCGAGGTGAAAGCCACCGCGGACGAGATCGCCCAGGGCGCCACAACTTCCGCGCAGATCTCCACAAAAGTTGCCAAGGAGTTGCCCAGCAGGCCTGCGACGGTCGCGGACGCGTTGCCCCTCGTGCCTGGAGTGGTCCGGTCGCCTACGGGGGACCTGCAGATCTCGGGCGCCGGCGAACATCGCAGCTCGCTGATCGTGAACTCGGCGGACGTGACCGATCCGGCGACGGGGCAGTTCGGTCTGACGGTCCCGATCGACAGCGTGGAGAGCTTGCACGTTTTCCAGACGCCCTTTCTGGCGGAATACGGACGCTTCTCGTCGGGCCTGGTTTCGGTGGAAACGCGGCGCGGCGGCGACGAGTGGAAATGGGAGATCAACGATCCCTTCCCGGATTTCCGGATCCGCAGCTATCATCTGCGTGGTCTGCGCGATGCCACGCCACGGCTTAACGTCGAAGGTCCCCTGATCAAGGGCAAGCTGTACTTCTCGGAAGGCTTGGAATACGAAGTACGGAATATCGAAATTCACACGCTTCCCTTCCCCTTCAACCAGACCAAGAAGGCGGGCGTGAATTCCTTTGCGCAGTTCGATTGGATCATCTCCCCGACACACCTGTTGACGGCGACCGTTCATGTCGCGCCGCAGCGCATGGGATTCGTCAATCTCGATTACTTCGACCCGCAACCCACCGTGCCCGATGCGAGCACTCACAACTACACGGGCACGCTGACTGACCGCCTGACGCTCGCCGGTGGGCTGCTCGAAAACACGTTCTCCACAACCCGGTTTGACGCTGGCGTGTGGTCGCGTGGGCCGCAGGACCTGACCATCGCGCCGGCCGGCAACTCGGGCAATTATTTTTCGGAACAGAGCCGCTCGGCCTGGCGCGTAGGATGGCAGCCAACTTACTCGTTCGCCCCGGTGAAGCGGTGGGGCGAGCACAACTTCAAGGTCGGCTCTTATATCGCGAGAAGCGACGATGACGGGGAAGTGCATCAGCGTCCGGTCGACGTCTTGAACGCGGGCGGCGTCCGCCTCGAGCAGATCTCGTTTTTTGGCGGCCGGCCCTTCGAGATGTCCGACACCGAATATGCGGTGTTCGGCCAGGATCACTGGACAATCGCCTCACGCCTGGCGGCGGACTTAGGCTTACGGACGGAATCGCAGGTGGTGTCGCACAGTTTCCGCGTGGCGCCGCGGGCGGGAATCGCGTGGGCGCCATGGGCGAATACCGGGACAGTGGTCCGCCTGGGTTTCGGCTTCTTCTACGACCGCGTACCGCTGGATGTCTACTCCTTCAATCACTACCCCAAGGAGATGATCACTCTGTTTGACCCGAACGGCGGAATCTCGGCGGGTCCATTCTTTTATTTGAACGCGCTGGGACAGGTCAACACACGGGGACCCTGGGTTTTCCATCAGAATGTGGACGGTAACTTCTCGCCGCGCGCCGCCACCGGCAGTTTGCAGATCGAGCAGAGTGTCACCCGCATGTTGAAGCTGCGTGTGGGCTATTTGCGGAGCATTTCGGATGGCTTGGTGACAATGACTCAGATTGCGCCAGACCCGGTCTCGAATATCGGCGAAAACGAACTCTCCGGGTCGGGCAACTCGCGCTATCGCCAGTTTGAGTTGACGGCGCGTTTGCAGCCCGTCGCGAAATACCAGGCGTTCTTCTCGTACGTCCGCAACCGCGCCCACGGCGATTTGAACGAGTTCAGCAATTATCTGGGGAGTTTCCCGCAGGCGATCATCCGGCCCAACGAGTACGGCAGACTACCAGGCGATCTGCCAAGCCGGTTTTTAGCGTGGGGCACGGCGGAGTTGCCGGCAGGCTTCCGCATCGCACCGATTTTGGAATATCGCGACGGGTTCGCGTACTCTGCCTTCGACTCGGCGCAGAATTACGTAGGAATTCCGAACCATAACCGCTACCCGAACTTCTTATCGCTGGATTCCCGATTCTCCAAAGATATCAAGATCGATCCCAAGCACACCGTGCGGCTTTCCATCAGCAGTTACAATCTGACCAACCATTTCAATCCGGAAGCCTTGCACTGGAACACCGGCGACCAGGCATTCGGGGTGTTCTTTGGAAGCCGCGGACGGCGTTTCACCGCAGACTTCGACGTCCTGTTTTAGGTGCCGGTTCGCTCCCTTACGGTCGCGGCTCGTAAGTTCGCGCCATACGTGCGCTTGCGAGCCGCGCGGTGAAGCAATCGATGTCCCATAGCTATGTGGGACAGTCGGATTTTTACAGCTTCTCACCGATCGAAGGTCGAGTAAGCATTGCCAACAGGGGGTGGAAACGCTGGGAGCCGAGCGCGTCAGCAAGCGTCTTCGACCCTTTTGAGTAGCCCGCTACGCCACGGCCTTGACGTGAAGCAGTTCTTCCATTTTGGATCGGAAGTCTTTCGCAGAGAAGGGCTTTGTGAGCAAGGAATGCCCTCTCTCGACGACGTACTTCTGAACCACCGAGGTGTTGTCGTATCCCGACATGTAAAGGACCTTGAGATCGGGCTTGATGGCGAGCAGGCGGTCCGCCAGCATGGGCCCGCTCATACCAGGCTGCACCACGTCAGTGATGAGCAACTCGATCGGATCCTTGTGATTCTTGAAAAGAGTCAAAGCGTGCTCGCCGCTGTCAGCGGTAATCACCGCATATCCAAACTGACCAGCCATGGCGGCGACAAGTTTGCGGATCTCAGGTTCGTCATCAACCACGAGAACAGTTTTAGTAACTTCCTCTTCTGACATGCATCCTGATTCTAACGGCGGATTCACCGCGCGGCAACTGAACTGTCATGAGGACTGTGCGCGTACACACCGGTTCGGTCGTATAAACAGATCAGGATTGTGAGGAGTAAACCCATCGAACTCAACCCGATTCCCCAATAGACCGATCCGGGCCGGTACCGGAACTCGATGGAGTGTCGTCCTGGCGTCAAAGGAAGGGCACGCAGCACCCCGGCATATTCCTGAATGGGAACGCGCTTGCCATCCACCCTGGCGCGCCATCCCGGATAATACGGATCGCCCACCACGAGCCGGCCGGCGCAATGAGCGTCGGCGTCGATCCTCACCGCATCAGGCGTTCGCCCGGCCAGGGTAACAGCCCCCGAGGACTCACACGCTCCCACCGGATCGATCCAAATTGGCTCTGAAATTCCGGGATTCTCGTAAACTCTTAGCCCGGTACGCGACTGAAACACCTCCGTTTGCTGCGGATTCGCAGGTTTTTTCCCGACAAAGTAGCGAACTCCAAACCAGCGCGGCGTGCGCTGGTCGCCCAGAATGGCGAGGGTGCTCGCCGGCATCGACGCCACATACCCGCCCGTCTGTTCGACCGAATAGAAATCGCCGAAGTTGACCGGCACTGCGTCCTCATCGATCTGCACCCGAAACCAGCCAGGTTGGCGATGGAGAAACTCGGCGATGTCCTCTTCTTCCGCGGTTGGATTCAGGAGCGAGCCCGGTTGATTCATTTGCTGGATGGGGAGTGGGACTGTCGTAGACTCGATCAGGAACAAGACTAGAACTGCATAAGGAAGGCAGTGGGTCCACGATTTCGGCCACCACCGCAGCACCGCCGCCAGCACCAAGGCGACGGCGCCGATGACCCATGCGGGATGTGCCGTGGGAGCCCGGTGCAGCAGTGCCAGGGCGCCGTAAATGGCCGCAATCGCGCCCGCAAATCCCAAAAGCCAGCGGCTCACCGCTTTGGAATTGCGTGAAGCCGGCACACCGAGCGCGGCCAATGCCGCCAGTGCGGCCTGAGAAATGACCACCGCCATCGCCGGATAGCGGGCCTTCTCCACCATGGGGACAAACAAATAAGCCAGGCGATGCACGGGCGAGTCCGCTCCCAGAGCCAGCAACAGTCCACCCAGCGCGACTGCTCCGAGCAAGCGGACACGCCGCGAACGCCATCGCCAGGAGATCGCGCCGAGCGCGAGAGAAAGCGCCGTGATTCCGACCCATGGATTGGCATGTAGAGATAGCCCCGGCACCACCATCCCCGGGATGCTTCGGCCCAGTAGGGAATACTCGGCGTGCACGTTGTAGGGGATCCGGTCTTTCCAATGTTGCGGCTCGGGCGTGCCCGCCCATCGGACGGCGCGGCGTCCGTACTCGACGGCGGGAATCATCTGCAGCGAGGAGATCAGCAGGCAAATGATGGCGAACAGGAGTGCGTGTCCCGCGCGGCGGCGCCATTCAGGAGACACCAGGTACCAGACCCACAATCCGCCCATCAGAACTGCGCTGTAAATCGGGATGTTGTGGTGGCCTCCCAGGAAGGCGAGTCCCATCGAAAGGCCGCAAAGCGCCGCGTTGGCGCGCGGACGGCATCCGCGAAACACCCGCGCAAAGAAGAGCAGCACGAGCGGAAGGAACAACGCGCTCATCAGGAATTGGGGCGTCGCCGAATGCCCCATGAAGCCGCCAAACGCCCACACCGACGCGCCGAAGAGGGACGCACCGATGCCGGCACCGAGATCGCGGCAAAGCGCGAAGGTGAAGACCGCCGCCAGCCAGTGAATCAGTACCCAATACCAATGCAGCGTCGCCAGTGGAATGTGCCCGTCGCGCAGAGGCATGGCAAACAAGATCCAGTTCAGCGGGTTCGCAAGCCCTGGCTGCACCTGTCCGATCAGCGACTGGCCACCAACCTGGTAGGGGTCCCAGAGCGGCACCCGCCCCGCATGGAATTCGCGCGCTTCAAAATCGAGCCAGGGGCGAACCTGCAGAGCCTGGTCAGGATTCTCGAGCCAGGTGTATCCCGTCTGCAGCGTCAATTGCCGGTAGTAGACCGCGGTCAGCGCGAAAAGAAATGCGAGCGCCGCGAACAGCCGCCAGCGAGCCGCCACGCTTAATCCAATCGGGCCGGTGCCAACTTCGGCGTCAGAAGATGAATCGCCAGCAGGGCGATCAGGTACAGGGAACCCGCGGCCACGAACACCGGCACATAGCTGTGCGTAGCGTCCACCACCCGACCCACGCCGAATTGGAACAGTGTGTTCCCCACCGCTCCCATCATTCCGCCGATGCCCACCACACTTGCGACCGCGGCTTTCGGGAACATGTCGGAGGGAAGCGTAAAGAGGTTACACGACCAGCCCTGATGCGCGGCCATCGCCAATCCAACGAGTGCGACCACGACCCAAAGCTCGTGCACAAAAGGAGCGGCCAAGACGGGCAACACCACCACGGTACAAAGCAAGAGCGTAGTCTTGCGCGTGAAATTCAGGCTGCGGCCACGCTTCAACATGGCCCCTGCCAGCCATCCGCCGGCCACGCTGCCGATCGCGGAGATCACGTACACGGTGACGACCGGAAGGCGGTTCTGCGCGGGGTTGAGATGAAATCGCTCCTCCAGGTAGCGGGGCAGCCAAAACAGGTAAAACCACCACGGGGGATCACTGAAAAACTTGCCGAGTGCGAAGGCCCAGGTTTCGCGCAATGGCAGCAGGCGCAGCCACGGGACGCTGGCGATCTTCTCCGGCGGATCGCTTTGAATGAAGCCCAATTCTCTCGCAGAAATACTCGGGTGCTCTTCTGGCTTGCGATAAATCAGCAGCCAGCACGCCAGCCAGACAAATCCCAGCGATCCACAGCCCACAAACGCGCCGCGCCATCCCAGCCAGGCCGCCAAAAACGGGACGATAATCGGCACCAGCACCGCGCCCGCATTGGCGCCGGAGTTGAAGATGCCGGTAGCCAGGGCGCGCTCGCTTTTGGGAAACCACTCGGCCACCGTCTTGATGCATGCCGGAAAATTGGCAGCTTCCCCAAAGCCCAGAAAGAACATCGCGAAGGCAAACGTGGCCACCGAAGAAGCCGCGCCCGGCGCCATTGCCGCCACGCTCCAAATGGCGATGGCGAAGGCAAATCCGCGGCGCGTGCCGAGGCGGTCGGTGAGCCGGCCGGCTCCCACCAGGCCCAACGCATAGGCTGCCGAAAACGCCACAGTCATATAGCTGTACTGTTTGGCGTTGAATCCGATAATGCCTTCGAGGGTCTTTTCCAGGTACGCCAGTACGCCGCGATCGACGTACGCGATCACAGTGGCGAAAAACAGGAGGCCGCAGACGATCCATCGCAGGTTCGACGTTGCAGGCCTGGACACGGCAATCGAGCTCATGAAAGAACTCCGATTATAGCGAGCATTCTACTGGACCGGGGCTGCGACGAAGGACCTTCAGATCGTTAACTACTCTGGCACGACTTCGAAATGCCTGGGCCGAGGCTGTGCCTCAGCACGCTGCTCCTTCAGCAGGTCGGCTTCGAGATCGTCAAGCGCGTCGAGGGCCTTCAACAGATGCGCGGTGTTGTCCTTCTCCATGGGCACCTGAATCTGCCGCCAACGGGTGTAGTGGATGTTGTTGTGACGGATGGTGAGCGCGTGGACGTCCGCCGCCTGTCGCGCCATCGGGGTCGGAAGCATCGCCAGATTGATCCCGCCGGCGAGCTGCTCCGCGGTGAATGTACCGGCTGCTTCGCCATCGATCTTCAAGGCGTATTGCCCGCTCGCGAGCCCGCGCACCTTTAACAGCTCCTGATTGAGTGCCTCCACGAAGTCGGACGACCGGACCGCCAGCGCGGTGTTCGCATCCTTCATATCGACCGGCATCGGGAGAGCGTCGTCAGTCTCGACCCAGGAGACTCCCCGGCCCCGATGCAAATCCGAGATGTGCGTGTTGATCTGTCGAATCGGTTCGTTCCGGCCGGCATCAATCTCCACGTCCGAGACGACAGCGGGAGCATTCCACGAGCGCAGCAGGGCCTCCGCCATGAGCAGATGGATCGCCGCAATGGGGTGAACGCGATCGGGAATCAGCTTGGCGGCGGCAGTGGCATCCGTGCTGTTGGCCTTCGCCAGCGCGGCCACGACGGAGGTGTTCAGGTCGGCAAGATCAAGCTTCTGTTCGGCGGCCATCTGCTTGAGGAACTCGCCGTAGCGCACCAGCACCTTGTTGTAGCCGCCTTCGAACGTCGGAGCGCGCGTGACATCGTCATACGGAGAGGGCTGGATGAGCGTGATGCGCACGTTGGGCATCTGCTTCTTCACGGTCTCAACCAGGTGCTTGTAGCCCGTGGAGAATTCGTCGAAGATCTGTGGGTCAAATGCGCGGTACCGGCCGTCGTTCATCCCCAGCATGATGGTGACGACGGTGGGATTGTAAGGGAGGATATCGCGCCAGATTCGCACGTCGACGGGACCGCCGCCTCCACCGGTTACGCGATCGCCGCCCCAGCCGGAATGGACGAATGAGATATTGAGATGCGGGAAGCGCGTGACCACGTAGGTCTCCGCAAAGGTGGTGTAGAGGCGCTGGTCGGTGATGCTGTCACCGTAGAACACGACCCGGTCGCCATCGTGGAGCGAAAAGCTCTCCGCGGCAGGCGAGGCGCACACCAGGGACAACATGGCCCCTGCCATCCAAAGCAATCTCGATACACGCATCCAGATAGTATATGACGTGGCGCAAAGACTCTTCTTTGCCGCGTCGACACCCATGTCGACGCTCTTCGCATGCCGCCGCGTCTGCCAGGAAAATGATCTCCACGCCACGCGTAGAGTCGAAGCCTATTTCGCGGGTGCAGGAGCCGCGCCGCCACCGGCTGGAGCGGTCGAGTCCGCCGCCGTACCATGCTCCTTGCTGCTGGCGGTAGCCGGTTCCGGTCCGTAGTTCTCGCGGATCACCATGGTCTGGTCAGAGTAGAAGGTCTTGGTGCCATCGCTTCCATAGACCACCGGATTCGCGTTGATGGTGTAGCCTCCCGGCGTGCCTGCTACCGTGAACTTGTAGCCCCCCTTAAGCCCGCTCGCCAGGTCGGTGCTGATCAGATCGGCGGCAGCCGGACTAGGTGCGCCACTGGCTGGCGGGCCCAGTTCGGTAAGCGACGCCGCGAACCGCCCGTATTGGGACTGGTACTGAATTTCCATCGTATGGATCGTCTGAATCGCCTTCATGGCCGCCGTCTCGCGGACGAAGATCTGCGTTTTCTGATATTTCGGTACCGCGATGGTGATGATGACGAGAATGATCGCGATCACGATCAGCAATTCGATCAAGGAAAATCCGCGACGTTGTCTACGATTTTGCATAACTCTCCAATACACATATTATGACGGCGCGCGAGGCCCGTGCGTGGAAGGTATTCTGCACGGATTTCAACTTCCGGGCCTGTCGTTGAAAATTTCAACTTCCGGGCCTGTCGTTGAAAATCGGATCTTTAGGTCTTAGAGTAGAGGTGGTAACAGATTGGGCCTGGTTTCTCTGTGAAGCGTGTTTACCTGCAGTCGTCAGCGGTTCTCGCCTTGGTGTGGGTAGGCACGGCCTTGGCGGATGCGGCCGGGACGCCGCCGTGGGCTCACGGGACAACGCTCTTCGACGCGCAAGGAAACATGTATGTGGCGGGAACGGTCGCAGCCGACACGATCCCCGTTACTCCTGGCGCTTTTCAGACTAAGTTCAAAGGCGGAATTTGCGGAACCATCACGATTGGATTTCACCCGCCTGCGACCGAGCAGATCCCCTGCCAGCATAGCTTCGCGGCGAAGCTTTCCCCCGATGGCGTCGTCTTGTATGCGACCTATCTGGAGAGCAGCGGGAATGATGGAATCAGCAGCGCGGTAATCGATGCAGCCGGGCATCTCTTCCTCGCCGGAGGAACTTCACCGGACTTTCCGTCCACCGGCTCCATCTCCGGCCTGCCGCCAGCAGGCAACGGCGAGGTACTTTTCATCGCCGAACTCTCGGCGGATGGTTCCAGCCTGGTTTTCAGCGACACTTTCAGCATGGGCTTCACCTCCATCGCCCAGATTGCCTTGGACGCCCACGAAAACGTGTATGTCGCAGGCACTACCGACGGCACGGCCTTCCCCACCACCCCCGGCGCATACCTGCACGCCCGCCCTGTCGCCAGCCTCGACGGTTTCGTATTCCTGTTGAATCCCGCGACCGGCGCTCTACTTTTCTCCACTCTCTTCGGAGGCTCGAATCTTGACTATCTAACGGGGCTGGCGATCGATTCCAATGGCGGCATTGCTGTGTTGGGGTATACCGCTTCGCCGGATTTTCCGGCCACATCCAGCGCTTTCCTGCACTCCGTCGCCCGGGAGAACATCTTTGTGGCCAAGCTCGATCCTACCGGATCGTCACTCCAGTTCTCTTCCTTGTTTGGCGGAACCTATAACAGCGTGTCTTCCGCAATTGCGATTGGACCCTCAGACGATGTCTACATAGCTGGCTGGACGTATGCTCCGGACCTGCCGGTCAGCCCTGGCGCCTTCGATGTCCCGCTCCCAGTCATTCCTATGAGCGACCAAGGCTTCGTTGCGAGGCTCGATGGCGCGACCGGCGCACGCGTCTATCTCACCTATTTGGGCGACCCAAATGGAGGCGCAGGAAGGCTCCTTCCGGCATCTGATGGCACGGTCTGGGTCCTTGGGGGCTTCTATAGCGGATCGATTTACGGCGGTCCACCTCTCCTGACGGCCGACGCTCTCGCCCCGTGTGTTCCGAATTTCTACGATGTGCACGCCGACGTCAAGCACTTGAGCGCGGATGGAAGTCAACTCCTTTATGGAACTATGCTGGATGGGGTTCTCAGCCTGGATGCATCGGGCGTAGTCCGGATTTCCAGTTCGGCAAGCCTATATCAGACCATCGACCTGACTGCTCCGCAGCCGCCGCATATCACCTGTGTAGCCAACGCTGCCACGCTCTACGGACCGATCTCTCCAGGTATGATCATCACCATCTTTGGCCCATCTATCGGACCGGATGTGCCAACGGGCCAGCAACTCACCGCTGCCGGCATGGTTTCGCCGGACTTGAACGGACTTGAGGTCCTCGTCGGAGGAATCGCTGCGCCGATTCTGTACGCTTCCCGGAACCAGATCAATGTGGTGACGCCATTCGGAGCGCCATCTGCGGGCACGGTAGACATTGCGGTAGTGAGGTCCGGAGTCCCCATGGGCACATTCTCCGCGACTGCGGCGCCAGCATCCCCCGGCATTTTCACGCAGAATGGAGCGGGCAGCGGGGCAGGTGTGATCTTTAACCAGGATGGCAGCCTGAATGGTCCCGCCAATCCAGCTTCCCTTGGTTCCACCCTGTCGATTTACGTGACCGGCCTCGGCCCGCTGACGCCAATGCCGCTGGATGGCTTCATCCCAACGACGGCCACGTCGAAACCCGCATTACCGATCCAGGTGGGCTTGAACGACAGCTCGATCACGTTTCCGATTCTGTACGTAGGCGATGTGCCGCAGATGGTCGAGGGCGTCCAGCGGATCGATGTTCAGCTCCCCACTGTCATTCCCTCCGAAGTGCTGCCCCAGATTGTCGTAACCACTGAGACTTTAAACGCGGGTGGAGTATTTCCCCACGGCGTGTTCATCTTCTACCACTAAACGAGGGCTTCGCCTTTTTAAACTTCGCTATCCCCGCTTTTTCCCCATTGACTTCTCTTCCTGATCGATATATATACTGATCAGTATCTATATGAAACAGGATCAGCCCCCACCGGAGAGCTTCCTTCCGCTGAAGCCGCACTGGTTTCACGTCCTTCTTTCCCTCACCCATGAGGACCAGCACGGCTACGGCATTATGCAGGAAGTGCTAGACCGGACCGGCGGCAAAGTCCGGCTCTGGCCGGCGACGCTTTATGGCACGCTCAAACGGCTGATCGACGGGAGACTGATCGAGGAGTCCGAAGTGCGCCCTACCCCTGAAATGGATGACGCCCGGCGTCGCTACTACCGGCTGACGCCGCTTGGCCGCCGGGTGCTCGCGGCCGAGAGCGCGAGACTGGAAGACCTGGTACGCGTCATCCATTCCAAGGGTTTAAACGAAAAGAAGGCGGAGTCATGAATCACCCATCCAACCAGCCGGTGGCGATCGGTCTCCGGCTGTACCGCGCGCTGGCACGCGCCTTCCCCTACGAATTCAGAAACGCTTACGGAGACGAGTTGGTCCAGGTGACCGAGGATGCCATCGAGTCTATCTGGCGCCGGCACGGCGTGCTCGGCATCGTCCGTCTCCTGCTGGATATCGCAATCCGCATACCGGTCGAGTATCTTGCCGAGTTCCGGCAGGACTTGCGCTACGGGCTGCGCGTGCTGGCTGGATCGCCTGGATTTACCGCCGTCGCGCTGATCTCATTGACGCTCGGTATCGGGGTTGCGACCGCCGCCTTCAGCGAGATGAACGGCATGGTCCTGCGCGATGTCCCCGCGGTGCAGAATCCCGATGGTCTGTTTCTGTTGAAGTCGCCGGTGGCATGGACCGATTATCGGCGTTATCGCGACCGCTCCGACCTTTTCTCCGCCACCATGGCTTACGCTGCGCCCGTGCTGTTTGGCGTCTCAATCGAAGGCCGCACCGAACGAACCTGGGGACACATCGTCACGGCCTCGTACTTTCCCACTCTGGGCGTCACTCCGTCCCTGGGGCGGACCTTCACTCCCGACGAAGAGCAACCCGGTAAGCCGCCCACAGTCGTGGTCAGCAACCGGTTCTGGCAATCGCATCTCGGCTCCGACCCGTCGATTGTGGGCAAGGCGCTGCGCATTGACGGACAGTCGTGCACCATCATCGGAGTTGGGCCCGTGGACTTCCAGGGGGCTTCGCCCATGATGTTCGGCGCGGACTTGTGGCTTCCCGTAGGCCTTGTGCCCAGCTTTTCCATGCCCGAGATTGCCGACCACGCGTTGGAACGGCACGATCAGGCAATTTTCTATGTCACCGGCCGCCTCGTTCCGGGCGTTTCCGTACCCCGCGCCGAGGCCGAACTGGAAACGATAGCCCGCCAACTGGAGCGTGAATACGCCGACCCCGAGAGGGACCGGCCCGGCCAGCGCGTGCAGTTGCATCCCGGCGGCAAACTCATGCCCATCCGCAAGGAGGACCTGTCCTTTTACACGGGCTTCTTCATCGTGCTCGGGGGTATGATCCTGCTCATCGCCAGTTCGAATGTGGCGAACATGATGATGGCGCGCGCGGCGGACCGGCGCAAGGAGATCGCAGTCCGGCTGTCTCTGGGGGCCGGGCGGGCTCGCCTGGTTCGACAGTTGATGACCGAGAGCCTTCTGGTGGCGCTGGCGGCGGGACTCCTGGGGCTGGTGATGGCCACCTGGCTGATGCAAGTGGCTTCACGAGAGACCATACCGTCGCCCGTACCCCTCACGATGAACCTCACTCCCGACCGGCGTGTTCTGCTCTTCACGCTCGGCCTGACCGCGTTCACAGGCCTGGCATTCGGCCTGCTGCCCGCGATCCAGGCGACACGGCCGGACCTCACGCTCGCGCTGAAGGACACGGGTAATCTGCGATTCCGCAGGTTCGGAAAGCTGAGTACGCGCAATCTGCTGGTAATGACCCAGGTGGCCGGCTCCCTGATGCTGCTGCTCATCACCGGATTCCTGGTCCTCGGCCACCGGAGAATCAGTGGCGCCGAAGTCGGTTTCAACGCCAAGAACCTGTACCTCATAGGCCTCGATCCCATCCGCGACGGATACTCTGGCGAGCGGGCCGCCGCCTTCTTCCAAAAGCTGCTGGACCGTGTGAAGACGCTTCCGTCGGTGACCTCGGCCACTCTGGCGGACGCCGTTCCCATGCAGATGATCGGCAAGCCGGGCGCTCATATCTACGTGCCGGCACCGGACGGCTCGAAGCAGTTTCGCTGGGGACAAAAGTATCTGGTGGGCCGGGACTACTTCGACACCATCGGCATTCCTTTGGTGCGAGGCCGCAGTTTCCGCGCGACCGACGAAACGAACGACTCAGCCGTGGTCATCGTCAGCGAAAAGATGGCCCGCGACTGCTGGAAGGACGAGGACCCCATCGGACGCCACATCGAACTCGGCGCGAACGACGCCCCCACCTCTATATTTGGAGGGGGCCGCGTTGGCAACTCCCGGCTGGTCGGAAAGCCGCGAGTGTTCGAAGTGATCGGAGTGGCGCGAAATACGCGAACCGGCCTCGACCTGGTGCCTGCGGACGCACCTGGCATCATTTACACTCCCATGCGCCCGGAGGACTATGAGCATCCTTCGCTGAAAGGCGTGACCCTGGCGGTGCGAGCGGCGCCCGGCGTCGACACAGTCGGCGCGGTTCTTCGCGAGATCTCCGCCATCGACGACAAAGTGCGGCCCTTCAGCGTCCGCAGCATGCTGGAACAGATCGACGAGCTAATGTTTCCGGTGAAAGTCGCTCTTTGGACCTACGGATCCATCGGGATCTTCGGACTGATTCTGGCTTCGGTGGGCCTGGCGGGTGTCACCGCCTATTCGGTTTCGCAGCGCCGGCGGGAGATCGGCATTCGCATGGCGCTGGGCGCACGCCGTGAGAACGTACTCGCCCTCGTGATGAAGGAAGGTCTCGTCATGATCGCGATCGGCTCGGTCATCGGCCTGCTCGGGGCGCGCGCCGGGATTCGCGCGATGTCCGCCGCCCTCTCGCAAATCGCGCGGACTGCCGGCACGAGCCAATCCGATCCCGTTCTGCTGATCGGCGCTCCGCTTCTGCTGGGGATTCTGGCGCTGGTGGCGTGTTACGTCCCCGCACGCAAGTCGATGCGCATCGATCCGGCGGTGGCGCTACGGCAGGAGTAAGACCACTAATGGCCAATCCAAACGTAGCATTGAGCTTGCGGGTGTACCGCGCGTTGTCTCGGGCGTTTCCATCTGAGTTTAAGCATGCCTATGGCGACGAGCTTCTGCAGGTGACCGAAGAGGCGATCGAATCCATCTGGCGGCAACACGGAACACTAGGACTCGCCCGCCTGCTAGCCGACCTGGCGATCCGCGTTCCCGCCGAGCACCTGGCCGAGTTTCTTCAAGATGCGCGCCACGGATTGCGAACGCTGGCGGATTCGCCCGGTTTCACCGCGGTGGCAATTCTCTCACTGGGGCTCGGAATTTGCGTGGCGACCTCAGCCTTCAGTGAACTCTATGGCGTGATTTTGCGCGACCTTCCCTCCGTCCCGCAACCCGAGCAACTGGTAGCGATTCAATCTCCCACCTCCTACCCCACCTACCAACAGTACCGTGAGCGAAGTGACCTATTCTCCGACACGTTCGCGTACATGGCCCCGGTGCCGTTCGGCATTTCGCAAAATGGGCAGACGGAGCGGACATGGGGACACCTGGTGACGCCTTCCTACTTCTCCACGCTGGGCGTGCAGCCTTCGCTGGGCAGATTTTTCGACGAAGCGAATCCAGCGCCCGACACGGTGGTAGTCAGCTATCGATACTGGAAGAACCATTTGGCTCTGGACCCCGCGGTCATCGGGAAGACGCTGCACATCAACGGACGCGCGTGCACCATCATAGGCGTGGGCCCGAAGGAATTCCTCGGCGCATCTCCTCTGATCTTTTACGCTGACGTGTGGATGCCGATTCTCCGAGGGACCACGTCCGCCATCGCGCCAGAGTTAGACGGCGGGGTGCTCGATCGGCGCGATGCGAACATCTTCCTGGTAGTGGGACGCCTGAAGCGCGGAGTTACCGCCGCACGCGCGGAGGCTGAACTCGACACGGTGGCGCGCCAGTTCCAATTGTTCTACGGCGAAGAGGACCAGCGGCAAAAAGGCCGCCGCGTAGTGCTGGCGCCGGGAGGCAAACTTCTCGCGCTTCGTTCCCAGGATCTTCCGCTGGTGACCGCATTCCCCATGGTGCTGGTGGGCCTGGTGTTGCTGATCGCCTGTTCCAATGTCGCCCACATGCTGATGGCGCGTGCCGGAAACCGCCGCAGAGAGATCGCGGTCCGGCTGGCGCTGGGAGCCAGCCGCGCCCGACTGGTGCGTCAGTTGCTGACCGAGAGCATGCTCCTGGCGGGGGGCGCCGGTGTCTTCGGCTTTGTGCTCTCCCTATGGCTGATGCACCTTGCTTCTCACGTGCAGATGCCATTCCCGATGCCGGTGAGCTACGATCTGCAGCCCGATTGGCATTCGCTTCTTTTCACGCTGCTGGTGACGGTGCTGACAGGCATCGCATTCGGACTGGCGCCCGCGCTTGACGCCACACGCGCCGATCTTACGCCGGCGCTGAAGGGCACGAGCTTTTTCCGCTTCCGGCGATATCGGCGCCTCGGACTGCGCAACCTGCTGGTACTCTACCAAGTCTCGGGATCTCTTACCCTCCTGCTGCTGACTGGTTTTCTGGTGCTCGGATTTCAGAGGACTTCGGGCATTGAAATTGGCTTCGATACACGTAATCTCTACCTGCTCTCGCTCGACCCCGTCCGCGATGGATACACAGGCGAGCGTGCCGCCGACTTCTTTGAGAAACTTCTCGATCGCGTGAAACGGCTCCCTTCCGTGACCGCGGCGACACTCACGGAATCGGTGCCGATGTCGAGCAACGGCAATCCTTCCGTCGCATTCTCCAGTGCTGGCGAAGCCGCCGCTGGTCCCCGACTCGCCGGGACCGCGCACCGGGATGTCGTGGGACGAGATTATTTCGACACACTCGGCGTTCCGATTGTGTCCGGACGCGGATTCCGTAGAGAAGACGAGGCCGCGGCGTCGACAGCGGTCATCGTGACCGAGTCTCTGGTACGCGAGCTTTGGAATGGAATGGATCCGGTGGGCAGGCGGATTGAGATCGGCAGCGACGCAGTCGCTCCGGGGAAGGGACTCGATTCCACGGGGACCTTCGATCATCGCCCTGCCAGCCTCGTGGCCGGGCATCGGGTGTTCGAAGTGGTCGGGGTGGCGAAGGACATCAAGCTGGCCCTCGAACTCGACAAACCACGGCCGGTAATCTACTTTCCGCTGCGAGCTTCCGATTACGCGCAGCCCTCGCTTCTCGGGGTTTCGCTTCTGGTCCGGTCTGCGCCGGGCGGCGACGTGCTGAGTGCCGTACGCAGGGAAGTCTCGGCCATGGATGCGAATCTCACTCCGTTCAATGTCCGATCGATGCCGGAACAGATCGACCGTTTGCTGTATTTGTTCCGGTTGGCGGGATGGATCTACGGCGGGGTCGGCTTGTTCGGACTGATCCTGCCGTCGGTCGGCCTCGCCGGAGTGGCAGCGTATTCGGTGTCGCGCCGCGGACGGGAGATCGGCATTCGCATGGCGTTGGGCGCGACTCGAGGAGACGTGCTCCGCCTGGTGATGCAGGAGAGCCTGGCACTGGTGCTCGCCGGCACCGTCCTGGGACTAGCGGGTGCTTGGGCGACGGCGCGTGTGTTGTCGTCTTTTCTTTCCTCGGTGGCACGAGCGGCAAACGCCAGCACGTCGGACCCGGTTCTGCTGATCGGCGCTCCGCTGCTGCTGGGAGGTCTCGCGGTCCTCGCCTGCTGCGTCCCCGCGCGAAGATCCATGCTCATAGATCCGGCCGTGGCATTGCGGCAGGAGTGAGAGGCGGGAGGGTCCGAGACTCCGTATATAAGCCAGGGCACACCTCGATCATTCATGTTTCAGCGCGATGAGAGGGTCGGTGCTGGCGGCGCGGAGCGCCGGCGGCAGCACGGCGGCGAAGCCAACCGCCACGATACACGTTATGGGAACCGTAAGGCTCCAGAAATCAGTTGCCTTGACGGCAAATAACTGCGAGGCGAGATAGCGCCCCAAGCCGAGACCGCTCCCGATTCCTGCTCCTATGCCAAGCAGCACGGACACAGACGCATCCGAGAGGACCAGACCTACGACCGCTTCGGGACGGGCCCCGAGTGCGATCCGAATCCCGATTTCGCGAGTGCGGCGAAGAGCGGCGTAATTAATCACGCCATACAATCCGACGGCAGCCAACAGCAACGCCACCACGGAGAAGAAGCCGGCGAGGATCGCCAGCAGGCGCTCGCGAGTCAACGTGTTGTCGATCTGGTCCTGCAGCAAAATGCTGGTCCGCACGGACAGGCCGGGTGCTGCCGCCAATATTTGCTTGCGAAGACCCCGAATCAACGGCGCAGCTTGCGAACTGGTCCGGATGCTCAAAGTGGCGATGCCGATCTCGTGAATCGGTGTGTAGATCGAGGGTTCGGCCGGTTCGCGGAGGTTATTCCAGCGGGCATTGCCAACCACTCCAATCACCTCTTGCCGCACTGGGTCGGGATCGTCGCCGAGTTTCTCGAAGCGCAGCCCGATTGGGTTTTGCCCATGAAAAAACGTATCGGCGAAAGCCTGATTCACGATTACCGGCGAAGAGTCGCCCGCTCCCTCGTCGGGACGGAAGTCGCGTCCGGCGATCCACCGGATCTGCATCGACTCAAAGAATCCCGCGGAAACGGGAACCTCCCGAGGACGTACTACCTCCTTGGAGCGGCCTGGGAAGCGGATGATCGGCGTCTGAATCCATACCATGTCGCCTCCCATCGGCCGCTGTATCGAAAGGCTCGCGGCCTTCACGCCGGGCAGATGGCGCACCACGTCCAGCAACCCGGCAACGGGCGTCCCCGGGTTCTCGCGTTGCTCCGGTATTAATTCAAACAAGATGACATTGCGGGCATCGAAACCGAGATCGACTGCGATTAACTTCCGGAATGATTGCAAGAGCAGCCCCGAAAGGAACAACACGGTCACGCTCAAGCCGATTTCGGCGGCGAGCATCCAGCGGAGCGATCCCATGCGGCTCGAGTGCTGCATTCCGCCAGACCTCAACGCGGCATCGGGCGACACCGCTGAAACCCGCAGCGCGGGCACAATGCCGAATAGCAGGCCCGTGAACAAGCTGACTCCCACGGCGAACGCCAGGGCCGCGGCATCGGGCGCGACATCCAGCCACGCCGGCACCTCGGGTGATCCAAGACGGGCAACCATCGCTGGTGCAGCCAGGGCGGCGAATCCCACGGCGAGGATACATGCCCCCAGGGCGATCTGTCCGCTCTCGATGAGCATCTGCCGGACGAGCCTGGAGCGGCCTGCACCAAGCGAGATGCGCAGAGCCATCTCGGCATTTCGGGACGACGCCCGCGCCAACATGAGGTTGGCAACGTTGGAGCAAGCCAGCAGAAGCAGAAGGCCGCAGATCAACGAGAGGATCCAGATTGGACGCCGGAATTCAAGCCGAAAGATCGAATCGGCGCCGCTGGAGGCGTCCCGGAGCCGCAGAGGCGCGTTCACGAATTGCTCGATCTGTGGTCCATGCAGGTTTCGAGGCGGGTTGATGTGAACGCGCTCGCGAAGAAAGTTGGTGATCACGGCTTGCAGCCGCTCGCGCAATTGCAGGCGATTGGCGTCGGGACGCACGCGGCCCCACACCCTCAAAAAGCCCGCATCGGGATCGTTCAACATTCGAGAGTCCGCCGGCACGGAGAGCGGTATCCAGACGTCCACCAGATAGCCGGGCTGAATACCGCCAAACGAAGGAGCGGCAACTCCGACGATCTGAAAGGACTCCGTTCCTATCCTGAGCCGCTCTCCGATTGCGGCCGGACTGCCGCCAAATCGTCGCTTCCAAAAGCCGTAGCTGATGACCGCGACCGTATTAGCGTTGCCTGGGAAATCGTCCTCCGGCTCAATCAGCCTGCCTAATGCAGGCCGAAGGCCGAGCACGCGAAAGGCATTACCCGAGACCACTTCCGAGCGAACGCTCCCGCCAACCCCGTGCGAGTCCTCGGACAGCCTCAGACTCACGCCCGTGATGATCGCGAACAGCTCTGCTCGCCCGTTTGCGGCGTTCGACAAGGCCTGATACTGGGCATAGCTGAATGACGTCGACTCCTGCGGCTGATTCTGAGGGCTGAAGAACGACGGCATTAGCCGGGCAACATCCACAAGCTGGTGTGGTGCTGGTACCGGAAGAGGACGAAAGATCAACGCATCCATCAGCGCAAACGTGGTGGTGCAGGCACCGATCGCAAGGGCAAGCGAGGCGATCGCTGCCAGGCTGACTTTCCAGTCCTTCGCGATCATGCGTAGACCGAAGCGCAGATCGCGAAGCCACGATTCGAGCCAGACCACCGATTTCACGTCCCTGCTGGAATCGCGGTGCCGCAGCGGACTACCGAACTGCCGTCCCGCGAGACGTTGAGCCTCGGCGCGAGACGTGCCTCGGCGGACAAGCTCCTCGGTACGCTCATCGAGGTGAAACTGGAGTTCGTCTGCAAGATCGAGGGCGGCACGTGAGGGGCGCAATGCTCTGACGATTCGTGAAATCCACGACATATATAGACGCCTCAGTAAGTCAACTTAGTATGCATTGGGAATGCGCCGAAAATCAAGATCGACGATCACCCTTGGCGCGACTGCTTGACTCTGCCGCGGGACTCTGATAACACATCTGTTAGCCTGCATGCCAAATCGCAAACCTGTGTAGGGATTTGCTTCATTCTATGAGGGGCGGCCTGCAGCAATGGGGAGAACCAACCACATGCGAGTGCCTTTCCGTGAGGCGGTGATTGCGTGCGCCTGCGCCTCGTTCTGCGCAGTTATTCCGCTCGGGGCACAGACTGCCAGGCTGCAACGGATGCCTGATGGGAAGCCGAATCTCAACGGTATCTGGCAAGCCATGAATACCGCCAACTGGGACCTGCAGGAGCATGCCTCACAACCCGGACTCGTTCCCACACTCGGCGCGGAGGGCGCCGTGCCCGGCGGACCAGGAGTCGTGGAAGGCGGAGAGATTCCGTACCTGCCAGCAGCTAAAGAGAAGAAGAAGGAGAACTTCGCTCATCGCCTCGCAGCCGACCCTGAAATCAAGTGCTATCTTCCAGGTGTCCCGCGCGCCACCTACATGCCCTACCCCTTCCAGATCTTGCACAGCGACAAAGCCATCTTCTTCGCCTACCAATACGACGGCGCCGTCCGCAACATTTTCCTGAAAGATCCGGGGCCCGCACCCGCCGACTCCTGGATGGGCCAGTCCGTCGGCCACTGGGAAGGCGACACACTCGTAATCGACGTGACCGGCATGGATGAGCGCACGTGGTTCGACCGGGCCGGCGACTTTCACAGCGACGCGCTGCACGTCGTCGAGCGCTATACGCCAATGGGCCCCGACGTGCTGTCCTACGAAGCCACGATTGAAGATCCTAAGACATTTTCGCGTCCGTGGAAGATCCGCATGCCGCTCTACCGTCACCTGGAGAAAGATGCGCGCCTGATGGAATTCAAGTGCGTGGAGTTCGCGGAAGAATTAATGTACGGCCAGTTTACGAAGACCGAGAAGTGAGCCAAAGGAGAATCCCAATGAAGATCCAGACTGCCATTCTGCTCGCCGCCAGCGCCACACTGGCCACGGCGCCCGCCCGCGCCCACCACGCTTTCGCGGCCGAGTTCGATGCGAAGAAACCGGTTCACCTGGAAGGCGTCGTATCGAAGGTGGAATTGATCAATCCTCACGCCTGGATCCACGTGGACGTAAAGGGATCGGACGGCAACGTGACGAGTTGGATGATCGAAGCCGGAAGTCCCAACGTCCTGCTGCGGCGCGGCTTCACGAAGGCCTCGGTCCCGGTCGGTACGTCCGTCGTTGTGGAAGGATACCAGTCGAAGGATGGATCGAACCGCGCCAATGGACGCGACATCACTTTGCCCGACGGCAGGAAGCTGTTCCTGGGATCCACCGGCACCGGTGCGCCCTACGAGGAAAAGAAGCAATAGCGGGTTGCCATACCCGCAGGAGGCAACCTCATGAGGTTTCGAATTTTCGGATCCATCGTGCTGGGGGGCGCGCTTGCCGCAACGCTGTCGGCGCAAACTCCCAAAGCGCCTGCCCCTGCCAAAACCAAGTCCGCAATTCCGCGGACGGCCGACGGCCACCCTGACTTGCAGGGGATCTGGACGAACGCGACCATCACACCATTGGAGCGTCCGGCAGCGCTGGCCAACAAGCCCACCGTCAGCGACGCGGAAGCGAAGGTCATCGAGAAGAATGCCGCCGACGAGCTGGCGAAAGTCGATGGCGCATCGGAAGCGCCTTTGCTCGCTGCTGCCGGATCGAACGGCACCGGCGGATACAACGTCCTCTTCATCGACCGCGGGTCGGAATTGGCGCGCGTTGATGGCGTCAAGCGCACCTCGCTGATCGTCGATCCTCCCGATGGCAAGGTGCCCCCCACCACGCAGGAAGCCAAGCAGCGTGCCATGAGCTCGCTGATGCGCAACGGCCGCTTCGACAAAGTGACGCAGCGACCGCTAGCCGAGCGTTGTCTCCTGGGGTTCGGATCTACCTCGGGACCGCCCATGCTCCCGGTGCTCTACAACAACAACTACCAGATCGTGCAGACCCCCACGACTGTGATGATTCTCGTCGAGATGGTGCATGATGCCCGCATCGTCCGGATGAACGGAACGCATCCTTCCAAAAATGTCCGCCAGTGGCTGGGAGACTCCATCGGGCATTGGGATGGCGACACCCTGGTGGTGGATACGACAAACTTCACCGATCAAACCAGCTTCCATGGCTCTTCGGAAGATCTCCACGTGATCGAGCGATTCACGCGGGTCGATGCCAACACCATTCTGTACCGCGCCACGATTGACGATCCTTCAACCTTCTCGAAGATCTGGACGATCGAATACCCGTTCACAGCGACGGCAGGGCCGATCTACGAGTACGCTTGCCACGAGGGGAATTACGCGCTGACCGACATCATGGGCGGTGCTCGCAAAGCCGACGGGGAAACCGGCCGCAAATAGGCCTCCGTGTACCCGAGGGTAAGGAAGTGGCCTATCGTCGGGGCCGCCGTCCCGAATACCGGGACGCTGGCGGGACGGCGTTCTCCCCACTTGCTAAGATTGTAAGGTCGGCTTATGGCCTTAGACTCCATCGAAGGATCGCTCAAAGAGCGCGGCGTACGGCTCACACGTCAACGCCAGATACTGCTCGAGCTCATCGACAAGACGGGCGAGCACCTCGATGCCGAGCGCCTCTATCAGATGGCCAAGGAGAAGGATCCGAAGCTCAACCGGGTCACGGTCTACCGCACTCTGAAGATGCTCAAAGCGGGCGGCCTGGTCGACGAGTTGGATCTCATGCACCATGTGGGCGACCAGCATTATTATGAGACCCGGCTCAAACAGGAACACGCCCACGTGATCTGCCTGCGATGCGGCAAGGTCGAAGAGTTTTTCGGGGAGCCCCTGCAGCGCCTGCGCAAACAGATCGAGAGCCACTTCGGATTTCAGATCCTGTTGGCGCGGACCGAAGTGGGCGGATACTGCGCGCATTGTCAGACCCTGCGAGCCAGGGAAGTCGAGGAGCTTCGTCAAGCCGCGGCGGAGAACGGCGAGCGGGGTTCCGAGAACACGCCGCGCAAGACCAAAACCCCGCGTGCCCGTCGCGCATAAATGAAACCGTCGGGCGCTCTCTCTCCGCATGAACCAGCATCGCTGGTGGTGATCGACCCCAACGGCCAACGAACCCGCGTGCGCGTTGATCCCCTGCCCTTCAGCATCGGACGGCAGCCCGAAAACAACCTCATCCTCCGCGACAGCCGCGTGTCGCGCCTGCACGCGCGCATCTTCGTCGAAGACCGCGACTACATGCTCGAGGACATCGGCAGCCGGCACGGGACCTTCGTCAACGGAAAGCGAGTAAAACGCCAGGAGTTGCGCAACTCCGACAAGATCGAGTTCGGCGGCCAGGATTCCTACCAGCTCATCTTCGCCCTGGATGGCGCCGAACTGAAGAAGATGATGGATCAGGTGCAGGCTGCCGAGAGGCCTCCATCTTCTACAGGTGCTCCGGGTGTCGGCGGCAATCTCGCCAAGCTCCGGGCGATTCTAGACCTGGCGCGCACGCTGCAAAGTTCGTTTTCCATTGACGATGTGCTCATTTCCGTCGTAGATACCGCTCTGGCCATCACCGGCGCCGAGCGCGGCTTTCTGCTGCTGCGCGCGGATCAGGGGCTGGAAACTCGCGTCGCCCGCCATCGCGGAGGCCAGCACCTGAAGGAGACCGATCTGCGGGTGCCACGCGAAGTCATTCACAAGGCCCTGCAGAACCGGCGCGAGCTGCTGTCCATGAACTTCGACCCGCTCAGCGCTGACTTGGTTCGACCCCAGAACAGCATCGCAGACCTGGAGCTGCGTAGCGCGATTTGTGTGCCGCTCGTCCGCATCCGGACGTCGCAGGGCGAAACCACTCGCATGCTGTTGACCGGCAATGAAACCGTGGGCGTGCTGTACATGGATTCGCGGATGATTGCCGCCGATCTGGCGGGAGGCAATCGCGAGCTGCTGCAGACATTGGCTATCGAGGCCTCTACGGTGCTCGAAAACGCGCGTCTCCTGGAGGAAGAACGCGCCAAGCACAAGCTGGAAGAGGAACTTCGCCTGGCGCGCACCATTCAGCAGAGCCTGCTGCCTGGCAGTCTTCCCGTAAGCGGCTGGATCCGCGCCTGCGGCAGTAGTGTGGCCTCGCTGGCGGTGGGCGGCGATTACTTCGATGCCGCACCGGTGAATGCCGACTGCTGGTCGGCCGTTGTCGCCGACGTGTCGGGCAAAGGCGTCAGTTCGGCGCTGCTCGCGTCGCTTTTGCAAGGCGCATTGATCACCGCGACAGACGTTCCTTTAGCTCTGACCAACCGCATGGAGCGGCTCAATCAGTTTCTGAACGATCGAACCGGCGGCGAAAAGTATGCCACGGTGTTTTACTGCCTCCTGGAACGTGGGGGGCGTTTCAGCTACACGAATGCGGCGCATTGCCCTCCGATCGTGGTGCGCCCCAACGGTGAGCAGATCTCGCTCGACGCTACCGGCATGCCGGTGGGACTGATGGTATCGGCCGAATTTCCGGTGGCTGAACAGTTGCTCTTTCCCGGAGATAAAGTGGTCATTTACAGCGACGGCGTGACCGAAGCACAGAATACGGCGGCAGAGTTTTTCGGAAAGAAGCGCCTGCGCGAGATTGTCGCGGCACACGCCACAGAGTCGTGCACAGTGATCCACGACGCCATTCAAGAGGGCGTTGCAGCATTCACGGAGGGAGCGGCCCAGTCGGACGACATCACGGTACTGGTGCTGGAGTTTCAAGAGGCGGAAAACGATGCTCAGTAAATTGGCGGCGGTTCTGGTTTTGGCTTTTGGGTGTCTGGCGTTGGCGGCCGATGACGAAGAGGTGAAGCAGTTGCCCGACGGTCCCGGCAAGGACCTCGTGGCGCGCGCCTGTTTCGAATGCCATGGCGCCGGTAATTTCCGCAAAAGGCGGCTCGACCGCGACGCCTGGGAGGAGCAGGTGGCGGACATGGTGGACCGTGGCGCCAAGGCGAATGAGGCGGAATCCTCCAAAATCGTCGACTACCTGGCGCAGAACTTCGGCAAAGACTCCAAGATTTACATCAACACCGCGCCTCTGGTGGAACTCAAGGCTGTCCTGGATCTTTCGGTGAAAGATGCACAGGCCATCCTCGACTATCGCCAGGCGAACGGCAAGTTTGAGAAGCTGGCGGATTTGCAAAAGATACCGGGAATCGACGGAGCCAAGATCGAGGCCAAGAAAGATTCGATCGCGTTCTAGCAGTTTGCGGAAAGAGGACAGCCGCAGACCAATGCACACGGAGTCGAGCCGCGCGCGTTCGCAAGCGACGTCCCAACCGCTCCGAAAATCACTCCCTTACGGTCGTGGCTCGTTGCGATCCGAGTGCGCAAGTGGGTCGTCAGCGAGCCGCGCGCGTTGAGCAAGCGACGTACCGACCGCTCCGAAATCACTCCCTTGCGGTCGTGGCTCGTTGCGATCCGAGTGCGCAAGTGGGTCGTCAGCGAGCCGCGCGCGTAAGCAAGCGACGCCTCGATCGCTTCGAAAATCACTCCCTCCCGGTCGTGGCTCGTTGCGATCCGCCTGCGCAAGTGGGTCGTCGTCAGCGAGCCGCGTGCGTAAGCAAGTGACGCCTCGATCGCTTCGAAAATCTCCCTTACGGTCGTGCCTCGTCGCGAACAACGCTATCGGCAAGTGGCTCGTCGTCAGCGAGCCGCGCGCGTAAGCAAGCGACGTCCCGACCGCTTCCGAAATCACTCCCTTACGGTCGTGGCTCGTTGCGATCCGCGTGCGCAAGTGGGTCGTCGTCAGCGAGCAGCGCGCGTAAGCAGGCGACGCGACCGAATGCTCCGAAAATCACTCCCTTACGGTCGTGGCTCGTTGCGAACCGCGCGATCGCAGCGAATCTTACATCCGGACCCGAACTTCCACACTACGACAGCAGCCGCACCAGCCCATTGAGACTGACGCGCGCGGCGGCGACCGAATCGCCCCACAACGCTGCATTGTCCTGCTCGATGCAGAAGTGCTTCATGCCGGCCAGTGACGCCTGCGCGAAAATCGACTTATAGTCGACTTCGCCTTGGCCTACGGGGACGAGGTCGGCCGCCTGCTGGCGTTGCCCCTGCGTCAGTGTCGGCGGCATTGCCTTAATCCCCTTGGCGTCTTTGACGTGCCAGCATTCGAAGCGGCCGGGATTCTTCTTGAACATCGCGAGGATGTCCTGACCCGCCACCGACGCCCATCCGATATCCAGCTGCAAGGTAACCAGCGCAGGATCGGTCTCGGCCAGCAGGATGTCGTAAGGATGCATCTCGGGCTTGTCGGCGAGCGGAGCGAACTCCATGGTGTGATTGTGGACGATCATCTTCATGCCGAACTTCTGCGCCACTTTGCCGTTTTCGTTGAGCGTCTGGGCCTGGCGCTTCACGTTCTCTTCCGTCTGGCCAGCACCGCGTCCACCGCCTTGTCCGGCGCCCTGACCGCCACCGCCACGGCGTCCGCCCGGAGCTGCCCCACCACCGGGACCGACCGCCCCCGGTGCACCCCCGCCGGGACCACGTCCGCCGCCTCGCTGTCCGCCGCCACCGCCGCCAAAATTCTCCACGTACTTGAGGCCCATGATCCGGCCACCTTCCAGCCGCGCTTCGATATCTGTGCCCGCAGGCAATCCGGAGTGCGTACTGGGCATGGAAAGGCCGTAGCGGTCGAGCATGGCGCGAAACTCCTTGGGCTCCATGTTGTTGTACCCGCTGGCGGGCTCTACTTCCTTGTAGCCGAAGGAGGCGAGCTTGGCCAGCACGCCTTCGAAATCCGTCTGCATGGCGTCGCGGACGGTGAAGAGTTCGAGTCCGATCTGCTTCGTCCAGTCCGGCGACGTCTGGGCCAACGCTTCGCGGAGGCCGCCGGAGATCATCGCAGCGCCACCCAATGCCGCCATCTTCAGAAAATCGCGCCGATGCCCGAGGCTTATGCTTTCCGTTTTCATGTGATTCTCCTTGGAATCCTGGATCAAGCGAGGGCCGCTTTCACATACGCTATGCAATTGCGGACCTCCTCCTGGGGCGTACCGAGCCCCACGTACTCGTAGTCCACATACGCGCGGATGGGGTACTGTTTGTCGCGCAGCAGTTTGAGGACCGGGTGGATAGGCGTATCTCCGGATCCAAAGGTTTCATTCCCGCCACCGTTTCGGGTCCGGTCTTTCACGATGAGATGCGTGATCCGGTCGTGGTTCTCCTGAATGTAGGCCACCGCCTCCTGGTTTGCTGCCGTGAAATTGCCGATATCCAGATTCACGCGGAAGCGCGGCGAGAGAGCAGCCAGCGCGGAGAGTTGCGCCGGAGTCTCGCGATCGTTCCGGAACGATACTGTGAGGGCGTGACGTTCCGCATGCGGCTCGATACGTTTGGCCATCTCGATAGAAGCCCGCGAGGAGATCACCTCGACGCCGAGCGCCCTGGCATGGGCGAACGTGGCCTCCAGTTCCTCATCGGTGAAAACATCGTCGTGAAGGAACGAGATCGCGTACACAGCGATACCTGCGGCCTCGAACTTAGTCTTCAGACCAGCATAGTGTGACGCCGGTGTGGCGAGGCGCCACTTACGCAGATTGTCGCGCAGTGCGCGAGCCCGGGCTGCCAGTTCGGCAGGCGTGAATCCCGCGGGCGGACCGCCGTAGGGACCGGGCGGCGGAGGTGGAGGCATGCCGGTATCGGGGCTGGGCGCCTCGGTATTTGCCGAGGCCAGATCGATTTCGGCGACCCCCGACGCCTTGAGCACGCGGATTACGTCGTCAACATTGTCGCGGCCCGGGGTACGCGGCAGATCATGAAAGCTCTCGGTGAGGGCCCCCACGCGGACGACATTGTTGGATGCCGCGCCTAGCGCCAGCGGCACGCCCGCGAGGGCGATTTTTCCGAAATCACGTCGTGACAGCATCGCTCAGTCTTGCTGCGTATTATATGCTGATTTCAGAATGATCGGGAGCAGGCTTCTCACCTGGACAGCAGTGGGCTTGACGGCGGCGGGCTTAGGCGTACTCACGCCAGTCTTTGCGGCAGCGGGCAACTGTGCGCGCGAGCCCATGCCGAACGTGTCGTCGAGCGAGATGCCCGCGGACGTCTGCATCCCGCACAACTTCACAGACGTCGCGACGGATTACTTCGACGATTACTCCTGGCGCGCCTTCGTCGCGCTGATGTGGCCCGCCGCGGCGGCACACCGGGGCCTGCCGGACACCGTGAAGAAGCTGGCCGATGGCGGTCCCAGAGTGTTCGAGACGTACAAGTCGCTCTGGGAGGTATTTCATCAGGACGGTTCGGAGCCCGATGCAAACTTCGATGGCTACGATTCTCCAGGTCACAACGCGTGCGCGGCCAAGATCGGCTTCGGCGATGCGGTGATCGCGTCGTTCTCGGGCCTCGACGAACTGGCACAGTTCGGACCCGGCGAAATGTTGGGGCCGCTGGCCGCGCAGAACGGCAGGTACATCCGCACCGAAACGTCGTACAACCAGGCGGCGTACGATTACATCGTGAAGCACAAGCTGTATCTGCGGAGCGCACTGCCGGAGGTCCCCAGTCCGCGGCCGGCTGAGCCCGTCCTGCAATTCCCCGATGGGTCCGTGGTGCTCAAGAGCGCGTGGGTCGACCTGAACGGCTTCACAGACGCGCAGAAGCGCCGCTATTATTCGCGCAAAGTCACGCTGCGGGATGCGAACACGGGAAAGTGCTCGGTGGTGACGATGGGTCTCCTGGGGATGCACATCGTGCAGAAGACGGCGACGCGCCCGCAGTGGATCTGGTCTACGTTCGAGCACGTCGACAATACGCCTCCGGCTCGCCCTGGCGCGCCGGGCCTCTTCGCGCTGCACAACGGCGGCGCGGATCTCACACCTGCGGAGAATCCGCTGGTCCTGGTCCCGCTGGCGAAGGAGCCGGTGAAGCCGTACAACGTGACTCGCTCCCCGGTGTCGCCGATCCATCCGAAGACGGCGTACACCAATCTGATGTACGAGCGCCAGTTGCGCGGCACGATCTGGGAGAACTATCAGCTCGTGATGACGCAGTGGCCGCGCGTGGAAGGGGAGCAGTCCGTCCCGGTGCCCGCCAGTTTGAGCGGCGACGCCTCGCACACGTTTCCCGGACTGGGGTCGGCCTCGGGATCAGCGTTTGCGAACGTGACGATGGAGACGTTCGATCAGGAACGGCCACAGCTTGGCTGCATGAACTGTCACAATCGCGCACGCCTGGCTGCGGACTTCCTGTGGTCAGTGCTCGATCACGCCTACCCGCCGAATCTGGCCCCCGCGGCAAAGCGGCAATAGCCGAGAGATATTTCTGCGGCGCCTAAGACGTGCGCATTACAATTGGGATTGCCGACTTCGTCTGGAATTTTACGCTGCGCGCTTGTGGCCCACACCCTCAGCCTGTTCGCGCAAACGGGCTTGGCCGGCGAGTTTCTTTCCGGAACCGATGGGGTAGTCAAATATCATGAGTGGGCGGCGTGGATCATCCTCGGAATTTGCGCGGTTCAGATCACGTTCGCGGCTCTGGCGCTGCGGTCCGGCGCCACTTCATTGTGGCTGCTCATCGGCAGCATCCTGGTGTTTCTCGCGGAAGCACTGCAAGCTGGCACCGGATACGGGCGATTTCTACGGGTGCACATTCCGCTCGGCGCAGTCGCGTTCGCCGCCGTTACCTGTCAAACGATTTCGCAGTTCCGTAGATCGCCCGCCATGACCGGGTCTAAACCATGAGGCTGCCGCGCCGCGAATTCTTGCGTCTCGGCGGAATATCTGCCCTGGCACTGGGCGGCGCAAGCTGCATTCGTCCCCGTCCGGAAATGCGACTACTTCCGAGCCTTGCGGCCCTTCCAAAGCCCTTCAATGCTGCCTTACCCATACCACCTGTTGCCAAGCCAACTAAAAGCGACGAGGCCACGGACTTTTACGAGCTTGACGTGCGCTCTGCTGCCGCGCGAATTCTGCCGGACCTGAACACAACCATCTGGGGATACGACGGGACTTTTCCCGGGCCGACTATCGAAGCCCGTAGTGGACGGCGCATTTCGCTGCGTTTGCAAAATCGTCTTCCCGTGCCCATCGTGAACCACTTGCATGGGGGCCGCAACGCTCCCGCTAGCGACGGGTATCCTACGGACCTGATCCTGCCGGCCAACGGAGCCGCCAGCGGCCACGTGCATGACGCTCTGGCAAACGTTGTCACAGGCGAGCGCGAGTACGTGTATGAGAACGTTCAGCGCGCAGCGACGCTTTGGTATCACGACCACCGCATGGACTTCACGGCTCCGCAGGTATGGCGCGGGTTAGCCGGCTTCTACCTGATTCGTGACGACGAGGAGGACCGGCTACAGCTTCCGCGTGGCGACCGCGAAACCCCATTGCTGATTTGCGACCGCTCCTTCGACGCCGATGGATCGCTACGCTATCCCGCGCTCGATTCCTCCTTGCAGGAAACGCCGGGAGTCCAGGCTGAATATATGGGCGGAGTGTTAGGGGACGTCATCCTGGTGAACGGCGCGCCCTGGCCTCGGATGGAAGTTGCCAACGTCAAGTATCGTTTCCGGATCCTGAATGCGTCGAACGCGAGACGGTATGAACTGGCGCTCGACCCTTCGCCACCCGGCACCGCTTTTCTACAGATCGGCAGCGACGGCGGATTGCTCGAAATGCCGGTGGCGCACCGGACCCTGCGGATCGCCCCGGCCGAGCGCTTCGATGTCGTCGTGGACTTCTCGCGATTCCAGCCCGGGACCTCAATACTGCTGGTGAACCAGGCGGGCACCGGAAGCACGGCCCGAATCATGCGATTCGACATTAACCGCAGAGAACGTGATGAGAGCGTAATCCCCACCAGACTCTCCGAAATGACTGGACCCAGAACCGAGGAAGCGTCCGTCACGCGCGACTTCGATTTCAGCTTTCAGCGCTTCCAGCACGGTTGGACGATCAACGGCAAACCCTTCGACCCGGCCCGCATGGACGCACGTCCTCGTCTGAACGCCACTGAGATCTGGCGGCTTCACACCGACTTCAGCCATCCGCTCCATCTCCATTTGGTCCATTTCCGGATTCTGTCGCATAGCGGGCGGCCCGCTCCATACGATGTGGGATGGAAAGATACGATCGATCTCGGACCTGGACAATCGGCTTCGATCCTGGTGAGATTCACGGGCTATCGCGGCCGCTATGTCTTTCATTGCCATAATCTGGAGCACGAAGACATGAGTATGATGGGAAACTTCGAGGTGATTTGAAAGATGGCAGACCGGGTGCATCGCGCAGCGATGCTAGTAGGGATCGGAGAACTGGCCGCAATCCTTTCCGGCGCGTTCATCACCGGCAGCAGAATCGCCTTTGCGCCACATCAACAGGCGACGGGTCCGGATGCCCATCAGTTCATCGCAATCGCGGCTCTGCTTCTCGCTCTCGGATTCTGTGTTTGGGTTTCCTCTGCCGGGGGCAGCCGCCTCATCCGTGTCGCGGCGTGGTTCGCATTCGCGAGCCTTGCCTTGGCCGGGGCCACGGGATGGGCCGCCCCACGTTCACCGGCCTGGCTGGTCTGCCACGCACTTTTCTCGCATCTATCGATTGCCCTGATGAGCGCCACCCTCATGCTCAGTTCCGATGGATGGAGACAGCCGCCCGAACCTGTGAGTGCAGGATCGTGGAACTTTCTACGCCCCGCGGCCGTTGCCATGCCGCCCGCTGTCTTAGTGCAGATCTCGCTGGGTGCGCTCTACCGCCACCAGATCATCGGGGTGATGCCGCATATGTTAGGGGCGATGGTGGTCGCATTGCTGACACTCGTTATTGCCGTCATACTCTTGCAGCACTTCCCCCATCAACGGGAATTGAAGACCGCGGCGACCGCTCTAATCTCGCTGGTAATCGCCCAGGTGTGCCTGGGAATCACCGTTTTCCTGATACTTCTACTGGGCGTGGGCGATACGCCATGGTTCGTGTGGGCGTCGACCGGCCATGTTTGTGTAGGCACCTTGACCTTCGCGGCGAGTGTCGCCGCCGCGATGCAGGTGAGACGCTACATGGCGCCCGCATCTCCAGCCCGGTGAACTGCGAAGGCTGTTCTCCTAATGGGGATGCGTATCGGGAAACTCGAAGTATGCGATCCAGCGGCCCATCGAGAGAATCCCAAGCCAAATTGCCAGGGAAACGCAACCCGCCGCCTTAGCCACGCCCGGCATGGTCTTCAGACCGTCGAACCGGGCGGGATTCGCATAAACGCTTCGGTGAAATACCATCGCGTGGACGCCAACCATAGCAATCAAGGTCATCTTGATCAAAAAATATGGGTTGTCGTAATAGTTGAAAAGTTTCGATCCGCCCAACAGCATTCCCAACGTCACCATAATTACGAATCCGACCCGTTTCCAAGGGCGCGTTCGCAGCAGTACCTCAGAGACCGGGATATTGGTCAGGGCGAGTCCGAGCAGTCGCAGATCGCTCATCAGGATCAACCCGCCGAAAACTGCGATGGTGGTCAAATGGCTCGAAAGCACGATGGGGTAGGTCAGCCCAGACTCGCGCAGAGCAGTGAAGAATGGAAGGTCCTGGATTGCCTGAGCGATTTCTCCCGGTGACATTAGGCAAGTGATCCTTTCTCAAACGAATGAATAAAAGATGCCGGCGAACACAATCGAGATCCACAGCAGCAGGGAAACGCCGCCCACCAACCCGCCCACAAATCGCCCCGCATTGGCCAGAATGACCTTGCGGTGGATTGTGTAGTTGTAAATGATCGCACCCACCAGCGCGATGCATTTGTATCGGAAGGCCGGGTTGTAGTAGTAGCTCCGCGGATCGGTCGTGAAGATGACAAGCCCTGTCGTAATCACGACGATCAGCCCGATCAGCGTCCACAACGACGTAGCCTTCATCAACTCCGCGGGACTCTGCCGCCGCATGGCAAGGCCGAGCAAGCGAAAATCAACGATCGCGATGGTGCCGATCGACATCGCAAACATAGCGATGTGAATGCACTCGAAGAGGGGGAAGGCCCATTCGTTGTTGTTGAGTGGATTGGTAGCTGGATCGTAATTGAGCTGGAGCACTGGTACCTCTTCTCCCTTCGGTGAGCAGACAATCGTATCAAATTTATCGAGCTTGGAGCGTCAGCAGCAATCGCATGCCGATTGTGCATCGCCGCCAAACGCGTCACCTCTGACAGTGGCGCAAACACTCCTGTTTGCCGCGTCGACACTTCTGTCGACGCTTTTCGAGCACTCGCCAAATCCGCGTCGCTGTGGTTTCCTGAAGTCAGATTTAGTGGACGCAACAAAAAGTCTCGACAGAAGTGTCGAGACGGCAAACAGGAGTGTTTGCGCCACTCGGCAACTTCCTGGGAATGCCCCCCACGGCGTCCACTACACTATCAGTCAGGATGCCGCTATTCGAAAATACACTGCAAGACCTGCGCTACGGCGCCCGTGGTCTGGTCAAGAATCCTGGGATCACCGCCGTCGCCGCGCTCTCACTGGCGCTGGGTATCGGCGCCAATACGGCAATTTTCAGCCTGATCGATACGGTGCTGGTCAAGACCCTGCCCGTACGAAATCCGCAAGAGTTGATGCTCCTCACCGACCCCACGTCGTACGGCGTATCCATCGGTTCGCAAGGACCGGAGCGCTCCAACTTGAGCTACGGCGAGTATGAGCACATCCGCGACGGCCAGCAGGTATTCCAGGAGATGTTCGCGTCTGAGAGCGCACTCGAGCGGGTGAGCGGCACGGTGGACAACGGATCGCCCGAGGATATCCATCCGCGCCTGGTGACGGGCACCTTCTTCGAAGTGCTGGGCGTTCCGCCGATGCTGGGCCGCGGCTTCACCGCCGGCGACGACAAAGCTCCGCACAACGCGCCGTACGCGGTCATCAGCTACGCCTGGTGGGAGAAACGCTTCGGGCGAAGCCCTGACGCACTGGGCAAAGTAATCCGGCTCGGGAAAGCTTCGCTCACGATCATCGGAGTGATGCCGCCCGGATTTTTCGGCGAGACAGTCGGCCAGTCACCCGACTTCTGGGTCCCCATGATGATGGAGCCGGACGTCAAGCCAGGCCGCGACTGGCTGCATGACGACGAAAGCAAGATAACCCGCGTCATGTGGCTGCAGGTAATGGGACGCGCCAAGCCGGGCGTGACGTTGAAACAGGCGCAGGCGAACATCAGCGTAGTGTTTCAGCAGGTTCTCAACGCTTACCAGGTGCCTGGCCTGAGCCCCGAGCAACGGAAGAATCAGTTGGAACAGCGGCTTAAACTACACCCGGGCGACAAGGGCGCGAACACCCTCAGCGACGACTTCGGACAGCCGCTGGTGGTCCTGATGACAGTAGTCGGCATGGTGCTGTTGATCGCGTGCGCCAATATCGCGAATCTGCTGTTGGCGCGGGCCGCCGGCCGGCAGAAGGAGATCGCCGTGCGGCTGGCCATGGGCGCCGGCCGCGTGCGTCTCGGTCTGCAACTACTCACCGAGAGCCTGCTGCTGGCGGCAATCGGCGCGGGTTTGGGGCTGCTGCTCAGCATGTGGGGAAGCGGTCTGCTGCTGCATGTAGTATCCAACGGGCCGGACCCGATTCCGCTGGACGTCCGGCCCGATCTGCGCGTACTGAGCTTCACCGCGGCACTGGCAATCGCTACCGGAATTCTCTTCGGACTCGCCCCCGCGTTCCGCGCGGCGCGCGTGGAAGTGGCCTCAACTCTGCGTGAGAATTCGCGCGGCGTCATGGGCGGTGGCGGCCGCATCAGCTTGGGGAAAGCTCTGGTCATGGCGCAGATCGCCATCTCGCTGCTGCTGCTGATCGGGTCGGGACTGTTCATTCGCACCCTGCGAAACCTGGAGAATGTGCAACTCGGCTACTCGCGCGACAAACTCGTGCTGGTGGATGTGGATGCCACGTCGGCCGGCTATGAAGGCGCAAACGCCGCCGACCTGTACTCGCGACTGCTCGCGGAGGTCCGATCGATTCCGGGCGTGAAGAGCGCGACGTATTCGCAGAACGGGCTGTTCAGCGGTTCGGAATCGGGCACGCAACTCTACGTGGAAGGCTACACGCCGGCGAAGGCGGGAGACACGGGGGCGCGCTTCGACCAAGTCGGGGCAGACTACTTCAGCTCGTTAGGCATTCCGATTCTGCGGGGGCGCGAGATCGGGCGGCAGGACACAGGCGCGTCGACTCCGGTCTGCGTGATCAATCAGACCATGGCGAAAGAGTTTTTTGATGGCCGTGACCCGCTTGGCAAGCACATCAAAGATCTCTTCCCCGGGTCGAAGGCGCAGTTCGAGATTGTGGGCGTGTCGCAGGACGTGCGCGACCACAATCTGCGCGGCAAGATTCCGCGACGGTTCTACGTGCCGGCGACACAGGGTCTGCCTGAGGTTGCGGAGTTTGTGAACTTCGAGATCCGCTCGGCCGGCAGCGTGGAGAGCGTGGTGCCTGCGGTACGGAGCAAATTCCAGGGGATCGACCGCTCGCTTCCGATCGGCACTTTCTCCACCCTCGACGAACTATTGAGCCGGGCGCTTTTGCAGGAACGCATTATCGCGCAACTTTCCACGTTCTTCGGTGCGCTGGCGCTGATCCTCGCTTCGATGGGATTGTACGGTGTGTTGTCGTATGCGGTCGCACGGCGCACCAATGAGATCGGCATCCGCATGGCGATCGGGGCCGCGCAGGGGCGGGTAGTCTGGATGATCCTACGCGAAACGCTGGTGCTGGTGGCGATCGGAGCGGTGGTGGGCATTGGCGCGTCGCTGGGGCTGGCCAGGCTGGTGGCAAATCGTATGTTTGGCGTGAGCACGGGCGATCCGGTGACGATGGCCGTTGCGGCACTGACGCTGACTCTAGTGGCGATGGCGGCTGCTTCATTCCCTGCGATTCGGGCCGCGAAGGTGGATCCGATGGTGGCGCTGCGGGTGGAGTAACGTAAAGTTTGATAACTCATCTCAAGCTCCTGTTCCGTCTCTGGTTTCGGCCCTCCGCGGCGATGGGTGAGATTCTGGATCGTGGCAGCCTGCTGTTCGCAAGCTTGTCGGCAATCGCAGTCACGCTGCTGTTGCAGATGGGGCCGGTCCATTTCCCCTTCAGCTTCTACACGCCGCTGCTGGTGCTCGCCGTAGTGTATGTGCCTGGCGTGTTGCTGCTGAGCGTGCCGATTGCGCGGCTGGGTTCGGTGGGAACGGTGTTCCAGCGGGACTATTCGCCGCTGCTCACCTGCGCGGCGATGGCGTGGAGCGCGGCGCAGCTTCCGCTGCTGCTGGCGGTATGGACAGCGCCCTTGCCGGCCCTGCTCATCGTGGCCGGTCTGGCATGCCTGTATTTCGCATTCCTGATGGTTCTGGCGATTCGCACCGTGTTTGGCACGGAAAACGCTATCGCCGCGATTATCGTGTGCCTTTCCTGGGCCCCGCTGGCTGCCGCATTTTTTCTGGCGGCTCCTCTGGCGATGGTGTTCCGCCTGCTGGCGTCGCCGTTCTTCCTGTTTTTCGTCATCTACTATCTGCGAAACGAATTCAGCGGCTTGGGCGAAGGACTGCGCAGCCGGCAGACGTTTCATCGCATGATGGAGGCCGCGGCGGTGAATCCGCACGATGGCGAGGCGCAGTATCAACTGGGACTGATCTACCAGCAGCGCCGGCAGTATAGCGAGGCGATTCGCCGCTTCGAGCGCGCCGTGGCAATCGACAACTCCGAGACGGATGCCCACTTCCAATTGGGGCGCATCGCCTATCAGCAGGGGCGCTTTCAGGACGCGCTGGCGCAGTTCCAGATTGTGCTGAAACAGAACGACAAGCACAGTCTGAGCGAAGCGCATCGGGATGCCGGGGCGGCCTACCTGGCGCTGGGACGTCTGGAAGAAGCTCGCCGCGAATTGGAGGTCTACACGGATCGCAGGGAGTACGACCCGGAGGGCCTCTATCATTACGGACAGGTTTTGGAGGCTCTGGGAGAGAAGGAGACGGCGCGCCAGATGTACCGGCGAGCGGTGGATGCGGCACGTACGGCGCCCCGCTATCGCCAGCGCTACACTGCGAAATGGAGCAGGCTGGCGCAGAAGCAGGCAAGCAAACTGGCGTTGGGGTGATGTGACGCGACAGGTGCTGGATCGCGGCCCTTTCAAAATATGGATCGGCGATCTAACCCAGATCAGCGGCGGAGAGCCACTCCCGAACCAAAACTTCCGGACTGCCCTTCAAGTCCACACGCTCGCTGCGCGTCTCGCGATTCTCTTCCAGCCAGACCGCACGCACGCCGTCGGACTCGGGCCGCAGTTCCAACCGCCGCCCCCGTGCTTCCAGCCGTAGCGTCGATCCCAACCACGCGATGTGCACCTTCAACCGCAGACTGTGGCCCACCCTCGCAGCTTGCTTCAGCAACTCGGCGGTGTACGGCCCCTTCTTCAATTCGTCCGCGTAGGGTGCGGCGGCTTGCGCAAGGGCACGCCGGCTCTCGCGTTCCCGATGCTGCCGTTCGACTGCATCTTTGGCCTCCTCTTGGGATTCCAAACTCTTCAGGTTGTTTTCCAGGCTGTCGAGGAAGCTCATATCGATACTATTTTGACGCATCCCGCGCGCAGGTGTCCCGTAACCCGCCGTTGAGTCTACGGTACGATGGAGCCAGAATGCCGGATTCCCCTATCCAACGGTTAAAGAATCTGCGGAACGGGCTGCTTCATCTCCACAAAAGCCTGCTTGATTCCGAGCGTGCGTCTTACGAGAGAGATGTGGCCAGGATCACATCCACCGGACAGTATTTAGGCTTGGTCATCAACGATCCCTGGTTCAGTTGGCTGCACGACCTTTCGCAGTTCATCGTGCTCATCGACGAAACTCTGGACCTTGAAGAACCAGCCACCGCAGCGGATGCGGACCGCCTGATTGCAAAAGCCCGCGACCTCATCTCTCCTTCGGAAGAGGGCGCGGGCTTTCAGAGGCGATATTATGAGGCCATGCAACGCGACCCCGCCGCGGTGCTGGCCCACTCGGACGTGATGAAGGTCTTCGCGGGGCTTGTCTGAATGTCGTGCCGGACTATCGGCCCGCCACCTGCATGACCATCGCGGTGTGCGAAGTATCCGCGTCTTTGGACGCGTCCTGGGACATCTGTTTCAGCATCGCCAGCTTCGCGGTATCGTCCAGCTTGCCCCGGCTGTAGAGTTCGGAATCCTGATCCAACAGGTCGGAAACCGCCTTCATGAACTTCGCGCGCCGGACCAGGAACTCACCGCGCTGCAGGATCTCGGATGCTTTCGCCAGATTGTTGGGCGCACCCGCGACGCGGCACGCTGCAAACAGCACACCCCGGTCGAGCGCCAACTCCAGAGCGCCCTCTTCGTCGGTTTGGGCGAGCACCATTCCGTGTGAGATCTGGGTGAAGAGAACCGGTTCATTCGCGTTACCTTTGGGCGGCCCAAAAGCCAGTTGCATCGAATCGCCGTCGATCAGCGAAAGTTTCTTCGTGTTCTCTGCAAAATGCAAGACCATGTGGTTTGCCAGCGCCCGGTAATCGGACGCCTTGCGCTGGAAATCCAGCGCCCTCTTCTTGTTGGCCTTGGCTCCCGCCGTGTAGTAATCGGCCAGTTCCATGTATCCCGCTGCCGTCCCCGAAGTGAGAACCAGGGACATTGGCAGCGCCCTCGAAACAAATGGATTACCCGCTTCCAGCAAATGGTCGAGATGACTGATTGCCTTCAGGTAATCGCCCGCGACATAGCGGTCTTGGGCCGCAGACCAATAGAACGCCGCATCCGCCGTCTGTACGGGTGCCGCGGGACGTGAACAGCTCGACAAGCTTCCCATCAGGAACGCTGTCGTCAAAGCCCCCAGGACTCGTTCTTGGAACCTAGTCATTGTTGCCTCCGGTGCAGGCTAGTATTGGCTAGGGCGCGGTTCGTAACAAGATTGCCGCAAGATAGGACAGTACGGTTAATCGGGTACTGTTGGTTCGAACAGCGGTACCACTACTTTGGTTAACTATTTGGACGAAACGAACTTCATCGCCACTCCAAAATCCTCGCTTGCGTTTGCCATTCCCCATGCTCTACTCTCTGAACTGGTGATCTTCGAACAGTTCTATCTGGGATGCCTGGCACACGCGTCTTACCTCATCGGATCAGAGGGTTACGCCGCCGTCGTGGACCCGCAACGCGACATTGGCATTTACCTGGAAACTGCCCAACGGCACAATTTGCGCATCGCTTACATCATTGAAACCCACCTGCACGCGGATTTCGTGTCGGGGCACCAGGAACTGGCTCAGAAGACCGGCGCTACGATCTGCCTGGGCGCCGGATCGGGCGCGACTTTCCCCCATCGCGCGGTCCAGGATGGCGACGAGATTGCCATCGGCCGGTGCCGGCTTCGATTCATGCAAACCCCGGGGCATACGCTCGAGAGCGTAAGCATCATCGTCATTGATGAAGACCAAGGGAAGGGTCCTGCCGCGGTGCTCACCGGCGACACGTTATTCATAGGCGATGTCGGCAGGCCCGATCTCTCCGAAAGCCACACGCCGCAGGAGTTGGCGGGGCTCTTGTACGACAGCTTGCACCACAAACTGCTTTCCCTCCCCGACGACGTGCGGGTTTATCCGGCACACGGTGCTGGTTCGATGTGCGGGCGCAACATCAGCGCCGATCGCAATTCAACGATCGGGCGTGAACGCCTGACTAACTATGCGCTACAAGCCAAGGACCGCGACCAGTTTGTGAGGATGGTCACACAGGACTTACCTCCTCGTCCGGAGTATTTCCAGCGCGACGTGGACGCGAACCGCCGGGGTGCGCCCGCGCTGGAAAACCTTCCACCAGTACCGCCTTTGGACGCGCACGAGGTACTGCGACGCCAGCAGGAAGGCGCTACGGTGCTCGACACGCGCGCGGCCATGTATTTTTGCGCCGGCCACGTTCCGGGTTCTCTGAATATCGGGCTGGGCGGACAGTTTGCCTCATGGGCAGGATCCATTCTGGGGCTGGATCGCGACCTCATCCTGGTTGCCGAAGACGATGCAGCGGCTGAAGAAGCGCGCCTTCGCCTTGCGCGGGTGGGCATTGAACGCGTGGCTGGGAAATTGCTTGACGGAATTCAGGGGTGGGTTGGGATGGGGTGGCCTTTGTCCGAAACGCAACAGATTGCGGCGAAGGACCTGGAAGCCGAGATGGGACGCAATCCACAGTTGGTGTTGGTGGATGTCCGCCGTCCCTCGGAGTGGGCTCAAGGCCGCATTCCGGGCGCCGTCCTGCGGCCTCTCGACCAGCTTCGCAGCGGACTCCAATCGCTTGATCCGGCAGCACCCACCGCAGTCCATTGCAAGAGCGGGTATCGCAGCACGGTCGCCTGCAGTCTGCTCGAAACCAGTGGATTCCGCCAGGTGATGAATGTGATCGGCGGAATCGATGCCTGGACGGCGGTGGGCCTGGCAATCGAAAACTAGCCGTACGTCTCCACGTTGAAACGCATGGGAAATCAGAAACTGAGTGTCCGCCGCGGCCATGAAGCCGTGGAATTGCCGATCTGGCAGGAACTGCTGGCCGGCGTCGAAATGCTTTACCTGAGAGCCTCGCCGGCCTATTGGGGCTTCGGCATACCGCATGGAGATGGTTCTGCGGTCATCGTGATTCCCGGGTTTCTGGTGACCGACCTATACCTTACGGAACTCCGCCTCTGGCTCGGGCGTATCGGTTACCGGGCCTATTTCTCGGGCCTCGGTCTCAATGCCGAATGCCCAAACCTGCTGATCCGCTACCGGCTGCAACAGACCATCGAGCAGGCTTGGCGAGAGACTGGGCGAAAAGTCCATCTTGTGGGCCACAGTCTGGGAGGTGTGATTGGCCGCGCCGCCGCCGCCCAGAGACCCGATCTGGTGGCGTCGGTGATCACGCTCGGATCTCCGTTTCGCGGAATCTCCACGCATCCTTCCGTATTGCGAATGGCGGAATTAGTGCGGATCCAGATTCTCGAGAGGCACGGCGAAGGGGTGCTTCCCGATTGCTATACGGGCGCCTGCACCTGCGATTTTCTGGAGTCGCTCGACCGTAGTTTCCCAAAGTCGGTCGCGCAGACTGCGATCTTTACCAAGACCGACGGCATCGTCGACTGGCGTGTATGCCGGACGGGCCGCGCCACGGTGGATGTCGAGGTCGCGGGGACACACATAGGGCTCGTCTTCAACCCCATTGTTTATGACGTCTTAGCGCGCCGTCTGGCGCAGTAGCACACGCTTGATTGGCTTTGATTGCCGGCATTGACACAGGCGGTGAACGGCCTTACTCTAAAATCAGATTTTTTGATCTGGTACGGTGTAATTGTGAAGGAGCATGCCATGGAAACCTTAGAGAAGCCCATCATCGACGAGTCTCCAAACCAGAATCTCCAGCCTAGCTTTGAGGAGGATCTGGACGTTCTGGCCTTCGAACTCTGGCAGCGCGGCAGCCGCCAGGATCTGGCGGCCGAAGAGGAAGCAGCGGATGACGAAGAAACCGTGGGATGCCACGCCAGTTGCCTCTGATATGCCGGAAGCCATGTTTAGCCGGCGCCTGTCCGCATCGGACGCGGCCTTTCTATACCTCGAGCGTAAGGAGATACCCTTATGCATCGCGTGTGTATGCGTGTTTGACGAGGCCATCCCGTTCGACCTATTCGTTTCAAACATCGACTCCAAGCTGCACCTGGTTCCCCGCTATCTGCAGATCGCGGTAGCGCCTCCCTTCGATCTCGGCTATCCAAGTTGGGAAGACGATCCGCACTTCGACATCCGGCGGCATATCTTGAAAGTGACGGTGGAGGCGCCCGGCGGCGAGAAGGAGTTGCAGGACCTGGCAGGCCGCCTTTTCACCCAAATCATGGATCGACGCAAGCCATTGTGGGAGATCTATGTAGTGGACGGACTCAAGGGTGGACGAGGGGCGTTGATTGTGCGGATCCATCATGCGTTGGCGGATGGCGTTGCGGGAGCTTCGCTGCTGAAGATCATGCTGGATCCCACTCCGGAAGGGTCGTTCGCCGGCCCCAAACGCCATCCTCCGGTGCGGAAACCGGCGCCCGTCGAGCATTCGCTGGTTGAGGCCATCGGCAGCGCCTGCCACAGTACGCTGGAAAACCTGATCGCAGCGGAGGAAGGCATTCTGGATTTCACGCAGGGTCTGCTCAGTGAGCGCATGCAGACGGGGCTTCAGGAGTTGACCACCCTGTTGCCTGAGGTGGCCTCGCCAACGGCGCGGCTTCCATTCAACAAGCCTTGTAACGGAGACCGCCTGTTTTGCTGGGCTGAGTTCAACTTCGGCGATGTCCATGCCATCCGCGCGACTATCGGGTGCAAGGTTAACGACGTAGTGCTGGCGGTGTTGACGCGCGCCCTCACGTTCTATGCCATCATGCACGGCCAGTCCGTAGATCGCAGACTGCTGCGGGTCATCTGTCCGGTAAGCATCCGCCGCGAGGACCAGCAGGAGTCGTTGGGAAACCGGATTACGTTCCTGCCAGTGGTCTTGCCGATGGATCTGGCAGACCCGATGGAACTACTGAAGGCCGTAGCTGCTCGGACCGCGACTATGAAGAACACGCGGGCCGCCGAGTTGGTCGCGATTGCCTCGGCGTGGCTCGGGTCGGCGCCTCCCCCTTTGCAGAAGCTATTCTGGGGCGGCATTCCCTCTCTGATGTTCCCCGCACCGCTGTTCAACATCATCTGCACCAATGTGCCCGGATCGCCCGCCACGTTGTATGCGGTGGGCAAGAAGATGATTGCCTCCTATCCGCAGGTCCCGACGGGTTATGAGCTCGGCGTGGGCGTGGCTGCGCAAAGTTATGCGGGCAAGCTGTGCTTCGGACTGACGGCCGATTCCGAGGCCGCGCCGGATGTCACGGTACTGCGTGATTTCATTCGGGTGAGCTTCGAGGATCTTTGCCGTGCGGCGGGCGTAAAGATGACCAGGCCCGAAGTGGCAGAGAAGGCGGAGGTTCAGAAGCCGGACGTGAAGCAGAAACCGGCCGGGAAGACAGCTCCGAAGACGGCTGCGAAGGCGGTTCCAACGACGCCTCCGAAGACGGTTGCGAAGGCAGCTCCGAAGCCGGCTCGGAAGCGCGCGGGAAAGCCTGTCGCCCCCAAGACGGCGCGCAAACGCCCGCCCAAACCGCCGCCCGCACCGCCGCCTGCGCCTCCGCAGGAGGAGGTGCCAGTCGCGGAGCCGGTTGTAGAAGAACTCGCGGTCGCCGGCGACTAATGGTCAAAGCAGGGCCCGCAAGTGCTCCTGCCGAAACTTTACGGGTGTTCGCCTCGGTTCGGGGCGGGCAACCCGCGGGCGAATGATAACCTGATATTTGACACTGTGTCCTCGACGGTCGATCGTCAGCCGCATCTTCCTGGTGTGGTTTCTAGGTACTCTGTGTGCCTCGACACTGGGCGCGCAACCGCGCGCCGTACTGGTGGATGGCAGCGGGCCGTGGAGCGATGCGCAGTGGGCATTCACTGTCTCCCAGTTCAGCGGCCTCTTGAGCGATGCGGGGTACAGCGTGAAGGTCGTTTCCCCAATAGACCTGCCCGGCTCGCTCGACAGCCCAAACATCCTACTCGCGGTGCCATCCCTGGTGAGCCTGCCATTCGACTGTTTCAACGCAATCGTCACCCATGTAAACAACGGAGGTATGTTGATTGCGAGTGGTGGAGAGCCGTTCCTCGACCCTCTCTACCTGACGCCCGATGGCCAATGGCTGGACGCGGCCGCTTACCTGCAGGCAGTCGGAACACCCCCGCCGCAGGGGTCCTTTACCCGCCCCCCGATTCCAACCATCTCGCCGTCCAAAGAGCAGTACACGACCACTTCCGGGCTCCGCGTGCCCGTGGCGCGTAATCGCGGACTTGTGTCTTCTTCGTTTTCGGCAGGAGGCTACCGCGTGATCGGAGACCTCCTGTTGCCCGCCGCCACGCTGTTCGTCAATGCCACGTACTCTGGAAACCCATCAATTGGGTTTTCCGTTGGACACTCGCTGGTCGTCTGGCTGCCTTGGCCGCAACTCACCGATCCCCTCCGCGGGCAACTGATCGCCGCTCTCCAGGCAGCGCCGAACCGCCTCTATCTCAGTACCGCCGGTGCCGATCAGATTGTGTGGCTGCCCGGCGAAGCGATTACGGGCGGGGCGACAGTGTTAAACGCGGCGGCATCCCCAATGCAGGCGAATCTGCAGTGGTCTATCTCCGGACCATCGGGCGTCACCGCACAACCGGTAGTGCCGCTGAACCTCAACGCGGGGGAAACTCGCAGCGTTCCACTGAACATCGCGAGCCTCCCGAACGGGGACTACACGCTCCAGTTCCGCCTCATGATCGGAGGGCAAGAAGTAGACCGAATCAATAGCCCGGTCCGCGTGCTGGACCCCATCCTATCCCGGCAGCCCGATCAGAAAATCCGCATCGTCAACGGCGCCTTTTCCGCCGGTGGCCAGCATGTGTTCCTGAGAGGAGTCAATTACTGGCCTCGCTTCGTTGTCGGCCTCGATGCTGTCAGCTTCAATGGACGGAGCTGGCTCGAGGCCGACCAGTACGATCCGGATCTGATCGAGGCTGATCTCACCGAAATCGCGGCGCTTCATTTCAACCTGGTCAACATTCAATTCATCGATCTGGAAGGATTTTGGGCGCAGGAGGGGCGTTCGCTCATCGACTTTCTGGAGCGCTGCCGCAGCCACGGGATCTGGGTCCAGGTTGCCATCCACACTACCAGTACCAACGCGGCGTATGCCGGGCAGATTTCGCCCACCCTGGAATCGTACCTCCAGGCCGCTTATCTTCCGGGCAACGATCGCGTTTTCGCTTACGAACTGCTGTGGGAACCGATGATCGGCATGCACAGCACGGGAGGACAGGGCAGGCTGGTCAATGGAGGGATAGTATACAACGCAGGCCGCCAGGTGCTCGACGCGGACTGGCGCGCATGGGTCAACGATCAATACGGCTCTGTGGCCAACGCCCAACAGATTTGGGGCTACGACCCGCCGCTCGACAGCAATGGACAACTCTCCAATCCGCTGGACGATCAGATGGAAACAGACGGTCCGTGGAGGATCATGGTGGCGGCGTATCGCCGATTTTTAGACGACTACCTGGGACGCAATCTGGGTGTGATCGCCCGCCAACTCCATCGCACCGATCCCGACACGCTGTTGACGTATCGTAATTGGGTCACCATGACGTCGGCCCACAATGACAACACCGGTTACGACATCGGATCCGGCGCCGCCCACCTGGATTTCTTCGAACCGGAACGATATTCGCCGGTGCTGCTCTGGCCGGACGACCGGGCCTATGGTTTGGTCGGCGCCTACAGCCGCTACCGGAGTGGCGGCAAACCGGTGGTCTGGGCGGAATTCGGCGCGGACATCGGCGCCGATGGCGGCAACCCCGCCTCTCGCACGGCTCAGGCAGCCATCTGCGACACGATGATGCGGCAAGTGGCGGATGACGGCTCCAACGGCGCTTCCGTGTGGTGGTGGCCCGGCGGGCGCAGCCCCCTGGACGGAGCCGACTTCGGCATCATCGATCCGGGCGGCACTCCGCGCGAATGTGCAGCGACGCTGGCCCAATGGAACGGGATCTTCGCGGCGGCGCCTCCCGATCTCACAGCCGCGCCTCCTGCTACGCTGACCGTCGATCGCGATAGTGACGCTCGCGGTTCCTATGGGCTGTTCCTCAACAACCAGGATCTCTACGTGCAAGCGCGCCAGGCGGGACAGTCCGTTGTATTGGCGGACCAGGGAACGGGCAGCGATACCTCGACCATGCCTCTGCTGCAGATCGGCAATGTGCCGTATGGTGGCTCGGGGCCGCTCAAATTCGCCAATGCCGAGTTCGCGGGTATTCACGTATTGTGTCCGAGCCTGGATGTCACAGTGGAGAATGGGTCCACGTTGGCGATTCCTGCAGGCGCCACCTGCCAGATGACGCCAACGCTCGTCAATACAGGCGAAGCGCAGTGGCTTGCGGGTTCGGCGGCCATAGGGGGCGTAATCCTGCATACGAACATGGGCGATCTGCCGCTGCCGGAGCCACTGCCTTCGTTGCAAAGGACCGCGATGGGGACGCTGACAGTGACCATGGGACAGACCGGTATTGCGCTGAGCGGACGGATGAAAATCGGTGGCACTGGTGACTTTGGCGAGGTTCTCAACCTGATACTCGCGGTGGATTCCACGGTCACGGGCAACTGCGCGATATCAGTGAATCCCGCCACCGGCATATCGGTTCCTCCGGTGGGCGCGACGGGAACCATCCAGATCTCGACATCGAACATATGTAGCTGGGCCGCATCGGCGGACCAACCCTGGCTGATGCTCAACCCGCCGGAGGGTGCGGGCAGCGCTGTAGTCACGTATACTGTGCCAGCCAATTACGGGCCCCAGCGCCAGGCGACGATGCAGATCGGAAATTACGCGTTCACGGTGACCGAGGATGGCGCCTCTAACTCTCCCCAGGTGCAGGCGCCCTCACTCTCCGCAACAAGCCTGGATTTCGGAGCCGGGATTGTAGGCGCCTCTGGATCTCCACAAATGGTTCAAGTGACGAACAACGGCGCTGGCGCCTTAAACCTGTTAGCAATCACCGCCGGCGGACTGAACCGTGGCGATTTTGCCGAGACCGACAATTGCGGCGGCACCCTGGCGCCCGGCGCTACCTGTGCGATTCAGGTGACGTTCGCGCCAGCAGCTCCGGGAAAGCGGTCGGCATCGCTGTTCATTGCAGGGAATATCAGCGGAGGCACATTAGCCATCGATCTGTCCGGCACCGGTATGTTCGCCGGACCGACTCCCGCGATTCCGGCGATCGTCGGGGATATGCGCCAACCGGTAGGCAACCTGAGCGGCGGGCGGCAAGGGCAGTGATTGCTATCGAGTGGCGCAGCTGTCTCGGGCCGGCGATTAACTGCCGTCGGGAAAGCCGCCGCGATGCAAGACCATGGGGTAGTGCGGCAGGGTCTGCGGCCTGCGTACGGACGCCCGCCACCCGTCGGGATACGGCTCGATCCCGCGCGATAAAGACGACTGATCATTCACGATTCGACTGAGCGCATCGCGGAGCTGGCGGATCTTCTCCTCACCGAAGCGTGCCTGCCAGCGCGCTTCAATCGCTCCCAGCAGACGATGACACTTGGCCTGGACTTCTAAACCCTTACTGGTGAGCTGGGCGACCTTCGTCCGCCCATCCTCGCCCGAATCGACTTTCACGATCCGGCCCTTCTGCATCACACCCAACGCCATCGCGATGCCCTCTTTGGATACACCGCTCAGCATCGGGAGGTCGCGGACGCGCTTGCCCTGGCCATCGAGGACTCGTATGACGTTGGCGTAAACCGCGAGCGACCAGACCGATTCCTGTTCGAACTCTGTGGCGAGCGCTAACAGGACGCGCGACAGAAGAGCGGCTAGCGTGTCCGATGATTCCGAGGATCCGGCCGCCGGAGCCAGCTTCCGATCCGGCTCTTTGCTGAACAATCCGTAACCGAGGATGGGCAGGCAGTCGGGCAGCTTGGCGTCAAGCTGGACGGCGATCGCGCGGAGAGCCTCGCGCAAGCCATCGATGGCGTCGCCGAAGCGCGACCGCCAACGTGACTCGATCGTGCCGAAGAGCGTTCTCCAGATTTCACGGGCCTGCCGCCCCTTCGCGGTCGGCCGGACCAGCCATGCCGGTCGAGGCGGCTTGAGGCGCGGATCCTTCGGGTCTGGCTCGACCACGATGTATTTCCATCGCTCCATGCCGTTCCAATTGGTCTTCGTGCGAGCGAGAGCTTCCACTTCCCGCACCGTAATCGGATCGTCGCCGACAAATCGCATGCAGGTGGAATACATCGCCATGGATACCAGCCACGGCCCTTCGCGCGATCCGCCGGACAGGCTGGTTCGGTGGGGCATCTGATGTTCGAACTCATTGTCGAATTCAATGATGAAGGCAACGAGCACTTGCGAGAGAAGCGCCGAAAGCGGCAGTGGACCTGTCACGCTACTACTCGTACCGCACCTGGCCCGCGCCAGACAAGCTCAGCGGGAGCGTAAGGCGACCAATGGGTCGACGCGCGTAGCGCGCCACGCCGGCAGGCAACTGGCCGCGACTCCGACAAGCAGGAATGCCCCCGCCACAATCGCGAAGGTTGCGGGGTCGGTCGCGCTCACGTGGAACAACAGGCGCGACAACAGGCGGGTAAGCAACGCCGCCGCGATTGCGCCTGCGCCAATTCCCGCCAGACTGAGCCGGAGCCCTTGCTGCAGGACCATACGCAGAATGTCGCCTCGCTGTGCCCCAATCGCCTGGCGGATACCGATCTCGGAACTCCGCTGTGCCACCGAGTAGGAGATCACCCCGTAGAGCCCGATCATCGCGAGCACGAGGGCCAGTCCGGCGAATCCGGCAATCAGATACGTAGTCTCCTGCCGTTGTAACAGTGCGCGGCCCACCAGGTCTTGCATGCTGATGGTGCCGTTGAGCGCCAAGTCCTTATCCACGGCCGCGATTTGCGAAGAGATGCGAGGCGCCAGCGACATCGGATGCAGGGAAGTGCGAACCGTCAACGACACCGTCTGCCAAGTCCATTGTGCATAGCTGGAGTACATAGCCATGGGAGGGTCGTTCTCGATATTGCCTGTGCGCGTGTCGCCGACTACGCCGATGACTTCGTGCGGCACTTGAAGCCGGGTGAAGGTGATATGCTTGCCAATCGCATTCTGACCAGGCCAGAATCGGCGAGCCAACGACTCATTGATGATGACGACACGGGGCGCCTTTTCATCATCCGCCCAGCTGAAATCCCGCCCACTCATCAGCGGCACACCGAGGGTTTGAAAAAAGCCGGGCGACGCCCCGCTCCAGCGTGCCAGGGGACGCTGCGGCAGGGCGACAAACGGCTGGCCTTCGGCCAAGACGGCCGAGAGCACCGGCGGATTCAAGGGCACACTCTGCGAAATTGCGGCGGAGGTGACGCCGGGCTCGGTTTCCAGGCGCCGGATGATTTCGTGGACCACCTCTGTGCGCTGCGGACCGTTTGCATACTTGGTAGGAGGGAGCGCCAGGCGCGCCGTCAGCGTATGCACAGCATCGAACCCCAGTCGAATATTCTGCACCTGGCGGAAACTCTCGATCAGGAGCCCGGCGCCGATCAGCAGCACGATGGAGAGACCGATCTGCGCGATCACCAGCGTGTTTCGCATGCGATTACCGCGGCTTCCGCCCAGGCTTCCCCACCCGCTGTCGCGCAGGATGCCGTTCAGATCGGGCCGCGAAACCTGCAGCGCCGGAATCAGCCCAAACGCCACCCCAGTCGCGATCGAAATCGCCGCAGTGAAGACCAAGACCGCCAGATTCATGCCGATGGGACGATATCCGGGGAGATTGTTTCCGGCATCCGCCTTCACCAGCCACTCCACGCCCCAGTTCGCCAGTGCAACGCCCACGGCGGCGCCGGCGAGCGACAGGAGCACGCACTCGGCCAGTAATTGCCAAATCAGTTGCCGACGGCTTGCGCCTAACGCGGCGCGCAACGCCATTTCCTTGGCTCGCGTGGTGGCACGCGCCATCAGAAGCGCGGCTACATTCGCGCAGGCGATCAAGAGCACGAAGCCGACCGCTGCGACGAGAATCGTCAAAGTGGAGCGGATGCCCAGGGTGAGGCTGTCCTGCAGCGAGGTGACGGTATAACGGCTGTCGGCGGAGCCATCAGGCGCGCGGGGATGGTCGCGTTTATAGTGCTCGTGAAGCGCCTGCGCCTCTTCGCCCGCTTGCGCCAGCGTAACGCCCGGCCGAAGGCGCGCCAGGATATTCAGGTAGCCGGCGCCCTGCTGGATCTGTTCCGGCTGTAATCCGCCATAGCGAATCAGACGGGTGACCCAGACATCCACGCCCTGAAACGGGAATCGGTAATCGGGAGGCATTACGCCGATCACGGCGTAGGGCTCCTGGTTGAGCGTAATGGTCCGCTCCAGAATCCCGCGGTCGCCGCCCATGCGGCGCTGCCAGAGGTCGTGACTGATGATGGCCACGCCCGGCGCCCCGGAGGCGCCCTCCGCATCGCGGAACGAGCGTCCGAGGAGCGGATGGCCTCCCAACAGATCGAAGTAGTTGGGCGACACACGCGCAACCGGGAGTTGCTCCGCGCTCTCCTCACCGGTCAGGGTGAGCGAATCTCCCCCGAATGCGGCGACGTCGGTCATCAGGCGGCTGCCATCGCGGAAATTCTCATACGATGCCAGCGAGACCGAGTACCCGGTGATTCCGCGTGCAGGGCTGGAGGCCGTGATGGCCACCACGCTCGCGGGATCTTTCACCGGGAGTGGCGAGATCACCACTGCGTTGACGACGCTGAAGATGGCGGTGTTGGCGCCGATTCCCAGCGCGAGTGTGCCCGCGGCTACCGCCGTAAAGGCGGGGTTTTTTCTCATCATGCGCAGGGCAAACCGCAGGTTTTGGAAGGTCATGGGCAGCTCCGTTCGCCTATCAGACTACCGACGTGCCACCCCGGACAACGTTAGTACGGACTACTCTGCGCGCAAAGCTTGGGTGGGTTCGATACCCGCGGCACGGCGCACCGGGAGGTATCCGGCGAGCGCCGCCACCAATGCCAGGGCGGCAACGGCCAGCCAGAGGCTTCCCGGATCGCCTGCCTTCACCCCGTACAATTGCGCCTCCACCAGACGCGTCAGCACCCAGGAGGCCGGCAGGGCCGCAGCCATGCCAACGCCGGTCAACATCAGCGTCTCGCGCATCACCAGCCACTTCACCGAGCTACTGCGCGCTCCCAGCGCCATGCGCACTGCGATTTCCCGCGTCCTGCGCGCCACGTTGAACGACATCAATCCGTAAATCCCGATCGCCGCCAGGATCGTCGCGAGCGCTCCGAAGGCCGAGGTCAGGCTCATCAGCAGATTCTCACGCGCCAGGGTCAGTTCCGCCTGCTCATCCAGCGTGCGTATCGCGAACATCGGCACGTTGGCGTCGAGTGAGTGTACGATCTGGCGCACAGCGGCGGTGGCCTGCGCCCGATCCATGGTTGTGCGCAGGTAGACGTTGACCTGCTGGATATCGGGGTTCTGATCGTCATCGAAGTAGACTTGCGGCCGGATCTCGCGGCGAATGTCGTAGAACTTGGAGTCGCGCACCACGCCGATCACTTCGATATCGGTCTTAATGCCAGGGTCGTTGCCGAGCGCGATGTAGTGGCCCACGGGATTGCGGCCGGGGAAGTAACGGCGTGCGAAAGACTGGTTGATCAGCGCGACCTGGTGCTTGCTCAAGGCATCGGCGCGAGTGAAATTGCGGCCCAACTCCAAGGGGATTCCGAGGGCTTCGAAGTAGCCGGCCGAGACCAGGTTCGCATTGGGATTCTGGTCGTCGGTTTGTGGGCCGGAATCATCGATGGTGACAGCAGGTGACCACCAGTCTTGATCGAGCAGAGCCAGGGCAGAGGCCGCGGCGTTCTCGACGCCGTGGGTGGCGCGCAGCTTTTCGAGCAACGCGCGATAGAATCGGCCGCTCTGTTCCTTGTCGTATCCATTGAGGCTCGGATTCACCGAGAACTCCAGCACGTTGCGTGTATGCAGGCCGGTGTCTTCCTGGCGCAGATTCGTGAGGGAGTGCAGAAACTGTCCCGCGATTATGAGTAACAGAGCTGAGAGTGCGACTTGCGCCGCCACCAGCGTCTGGCGGACTCTCCCCTGCCCTCCGGCGGCGGTACGCGAATCGACCTTCAGAGAGGAGGCCACATCCACCTTGCGGGTGGCAAGGGCCGGAACCAGACCAAACAGAAGGCCGGTCAACAGGCACACGGAAAGCGTGAACAACAGGATTCGCCCGTCGGGAACCGTGAACAGATTGACGGGGCCGTAGTCGGTGGGAAGGAAGCGCAAGAGCACGCGATCCAGCCAGACGGCGAGGAGCAGTCCCGCCGCGCCGCCGGCGATCGCGAGGAGCAGGCTCTCCGCCAAAGCCTGTCGCGCGATTCGGCTGGCGGAGGCTCCAATCGCGAGCCGTACCGCGATTTCCCGTTGACGTGCTGCAGCGCGCGCCAGCAGGAGATTGGCGACGTTCGCGCAGGCGATGAGCAGCACCAGGCCGACAATCGCCATCAGAATGCGGAGAGGCGCGTCGTATTCCCGCCGCAAGCTGGAATAGCCGCGTGAACCGGGAAACACGTCAAGCGACGCCCTCAGAAACGCAGACTTGGCGCTCGCCGAGGCGCTGGAGAATCCGTCGCCGCGAACCTCCATCTCGAGAATGGAATGAAACAGCGGCTGCAACGAGGCTTGCGCCTTCTCACGCGAAATGCCGGGCTTCAAGCGCGCGATGGTCTTGACCCAATAGGCGCGGCGGTGCTCCAGGTTAAAGAACTCAGAGAAATAACCTTGGGTCATGCGGGACTTCATTGCGATGGGAATGCGGATCTTGGCCGAATGGCCTAACGACACGCCATCGAATCTCCGGTCACTGACGCCGACGATGGTGAGCGGCGTGCCATCCACCAGGATGCTTTGGCCGAGAACGGCGGGGTCCTGGTGGAAGCGGTTGACCCAGTAGTCGTAGCTGAGGACTGCCAGCGGGTGGCCGTTCGGAGTGACATCGTCGCGCGGCTCGAAGGTCCTGCCGAGGGCGGCGCCGATTCCGAGAACTTCGAAGTAGTTGCCCGTGACCAGTTCGCCTTCCACGCGTTCCGTGCGATCGCCCTGCGCCACACTGAGCGGAGTGTAGAAGTGGCCCAGGACGCCGCTGAACACCTGGTTGCCATCGCGGAGATCGCGGTACATGGGGTACGAGATGGTGTCATCCCCGATGTTGACTCCATAGATCGGCCCGTCGACTCGCATCTTCACGAGCTGTTCCGGATGAGGCACGGGGAGGGTACGCAGGATTATCTGATCGAGGAGAGTGAAGATAGCGATATTCGCGCCGATTCCCAAGGCAAGGGAAAGCACCGCGGCCATGGTGAAGCCGGGACTTCGGCGAAGCGTACGAAGGGCGTAGCGCAAGTCGTGGATCGAGGTCTGGAGCCACGGCAGGACGTCGCGGTCGCGGGTGGTTTCGCGCAGCAGCATGGAGTTGCCGAAGAGCCTGGCGGCCTCGCGGCAGGCCTGCTCGCGAGTCATCCCATCGGTTATGAAATCTTCGATGCGACGCTCGACGTGGAAGCGGAATTCGTCGTCGAGGGCGGAGTCGAGCGATTGCGGTCGGATGGTAGCGCGCAGTTTGCAGTACCAGGACATGGGCCGGATTTCCTCCTAGATATCTAGGAGAAGGATACTGCCCTGCGCGAGCGAGGTCAAGTGAAATCTTATTGTGAGAATGGCGGCTTAACGGTGGCAGGTAAGCATACTGCCGAAACGATGCGGTCCTTCATACTTGTAGGAATCCATCTGCTAGCGCACAGGAGCGTCATCTGGGCCGCGGACCTGTTTACCAATGGCTTCGAGCTGCGAAGCGAGACTGCGAGCGGTCAGTTGCGGGCTTCCGAACAGTCTTGACGTCCTGCCGGATCCGGTAGGGCCCAACACGGTGCGCATGATCGTTTCAAAGCGTGCGACATGATCGTAAAAGCCTACGGTGGATGTGCCTGCGCTCTTGAGAACACTGTCGATCTCGGCCGCTAAGGCGTCCGCCTGCGGCTCCGGCAAAGACGCCGGGCTCGATGAGCGAACGGTAGCCAATCGGAAAGAGAGGATAAGATCGCGCGCAAACTGCTCCACAGCCAGGCGCGACGGTTCGTGAGTTTTCTCCGACATCAGCATGATGTGTGCGGATACTTGGCTCTCCGAAGCGCTGGAGAGAGCAAGCAGGTCGGCCTTCAACAACGCTTTCTGAGCATTGGCCGGCAAGCACAGAGATAACGCACACGAACAGAATAAGAGCACTCTCATGGCCGCCAGTTTACGTCTTAGGATGGCGGGTTACAAGCCTGCTGCAACGGCCCATTCCAAGCAAAAACTGCCACGTTCCCTGGCGTCAGTTCTGTCGTTTAGACTTGGTGGACTCCCGAAAAGCGTCGAGAAGAGTCTCGACGCGGCAAACAGGAGTGTTTGCGCCACGGAACAGAGCCGACTCTAACTACTCTCGGTATATCGAGTTCTGTTATAGTAGCGAGTATGCGCAAAGATGCCGTCCCGGATCCCGAGGCGTTCCTGCCACTGCAACCCGCGGTCTTCCACATCCTGGTGGCGCTAGCCGACCGCGAGCGGCACGGATACGCCATCATGCAAGACGTCGCCGCGCGCACTGATGGAAAGTTGAAGCTGAGCCCGGGAACGCTCTACGGGTCGATCAAGCGAATGCTCCACGATGGGCTGATCGAGGAACTGGAGGAACGCCCCGACCCGGAGCAGGACGACGTGCGCCGGCGATATTACCGCATCACGCGCCTGGGCCGCGAGGCGGCGATTGCGGAATCGGGGCGCCTGGCGAAGTTGTTGGGACAGGCTCGCGCGATGGGCCTGGCGCCGCGCCGGACTTGACGCATGGACTGGCCGCTCTCTCTATATCGCGCGCTGCTATTGTGCTATCCCGCGGAGTTCCGGTACGAATACGGCGCGGAGATGGCCCAGGCTTTTCGCGATCGTTGGCGGGAGGAGCCGGGACTCACCCTTTGGCTCAATCTATTTGCCGACACCATCATTTCGGCATCGAAGGAGCACTCTCACATGCTGCTGAACGATCTGATCTTCGCGATCCGCACGCTTCGCAAGGCGCCGGTATTTACCGCCGCGGCGGTGCTCACGCTGGCGCTGGGCGTCGGCGCCAACAGCGCCATCTTCACGGTGGTGAACGCGGAACTGCTGCGTCCTTTGCCGTTCGCCGATCCGGACCGGCTGGTGCGCATCTACGAAAAGAACGACCGTTTGAACCTGCCGCAGTTCGCCGCCTCCGTGCTGAATTACCTTTCGTGGAAAGAGCAGACGCAGACGCTCGCACAGGTCGGCGCCATCGGTTTCGCAAGCTTCAACCTCACCGAACGCGGCGATCCGGAACAGTTCAATGGCGCCACCATCAGCCCGTCGATGTTTCCCCTGCTAGGCCTCCAACCGGTGCGAGGGCGGGCCTTTCGGGACGGCGAGGACCGGCCGGGCGGCGCGCCGGTAGTGATGATCGGCGAAGGCCTATGGAAGCGGCGCTTTGGAGGCGACGAAAGCCTCATCGGCAAAACCGTGAACCTCAACGGAACCGCCTATACAGTTGTGGGGATCGCGCCACGCGCGCTCTTTACGCTTACCGGCGGCGAGATCTGGATTCCGATGCTGATCGACCCGCCGCGGGAACAGCGCCTCAATCACGTGATCGTTGCGGTAGCGCGCCTCCAACGAGGTGTCACACTGCAGCAGGCCCAGGCGGAGATGGACACGATTGCGCATCGCCTGGGCCAGCAGTACGCGGAGATGAAGGATTGGGGCATCACGCTTACGACCTTCTACCACTGGTTCATTCAAGATCAGCTCCGTACCGCTCTAGTGGTGCTGCTGGGCGCGGTGGTGCTGGTGCTGATGATCGCGTGCGCGAACGTGGCGAATCTGCTGCTGTCGCGGGCCGCAGCCAGACAGACGGAGATCGCGGTCCGCACCGCGATTGGCGCCAGCCGGGGCAGGCTTCTGCGCCAACTACTCACCGAGAGTTTGCTGCTGTCGACACTGGGTGGCGCGGCGGGGCTGATGCTGGCGGCCTGGGCCGTGCACATGATGAACACCAGCCTGCCGGCGAATCTCTTGCCGGTGGATCAACTCGTGGTCGATTCGACGGTGTTGCTGTTCACCCTGGGAATCACACTCGTCACCGGGCTGCTGTTCGGAATGGCGCCGGCCTGGCAGACGCTGAAGACCGACCTGATCACCGTCCTGAAACAGGGCGGGCGGTCCAACGTCGGCTCGCGACGCCCCCTGTTGCGCAATGGGCTCGTGGCCGGAGAACTGGCGATGGCGGCCATGCTGCTGGCGGGGGCCGCTCTGTTGATCCAGAGTCTGCTGCACCTGCAACAGGTGCGTCTCGGCTTCCGTCCGGATCGTCTGCTGACGTTCCAGCTTTCGCCGCCATCCGCGAAATACCCCTCCACACAACGCGCGTGGGCGTTCTACCAGGCACTGCTGGCGAATCTGAAGACCCTGCCGGGAGTGCGCGGGGCGGCGCTCTCGAGCGGCATTCCCTTGGGTGCGGGGAACTACAATACGACTCCCGCAACACCAGTAGGCAACTCGCTGCTGCCTGCGGGCACGGCGATTCCCATCGACTGGCGCGCTGTGAGTCCGGAATACTTCCGCACGATGGAGATTCCGCTGCTGCGCGGCCGCGTCTTCACTGGCGATGACGGACCGAACGCGCCGCCCGTCATGGTGATCAGTCAGGTGACGGCGCAAAAGCTTTGGGGCGCCGAAGAATCGATCGGTCACATCATCCGGCTGG
>DATGIL010000108.1:0-28262 GCA_035295745.1 Bryobacteraceae bacterium
GGCGTGCTGCCGGATCAAGCCGCGCAGGCCCGTCGCAATCTCGAGCAGACGTTTTTCGAAGGACTCTTTCGGATCGGTCCGGATCACCCCGGCTACCACCAGCCGGTGGTCGACGCCATCGGTGTCGATGACGCCGTAGCCGGTGCGCTCGGAGCCGCAATCGATCCCCAGAACGCGCACGGCCTACGCCAGCGCCTCCAGCTCTTTTTCATCGATATCGAAGTTGGAGTATACGTTCTGCACGTCGTCGTGCTCTTCGAGCGCCTCGCTCAGCTTCAACATGCTATTGGCATTTTTGCCTTCGAGCCGGACCAGGTTCTTGGGCACGAAGGCGATGGAAGCGTCTTCGGAAGGAACATGGTTCGCTTCCAAAGCCTTGAGCACGGTTTCGTGAGCCTCGGGCGCGGAGAGAATTTCCCAGCGGTCGCCATCGTTGCGGATATCGTCCGCTCCGGCATCGAGCGCGATGGTCATGAGCTGGTCTTCCGTAGCTTTATCGGCCGGGACGAAGATTTGGCTTTTGCGCTCGAACATCCAGGCGACGCTGCCTTGCTCGCCCATGTTGCCGCCGTTCTTGGAGAAGACATGGCGGATGTCGCTGACGGTGCGATTGCGATTGTCAGTGGCAACGTTGACCAGGACCGCGGCGCCGCCCGGTCCGTAGCCTTCGAACATGACTTCGTCGATCTGCCCGCCTTCCAGTTCGCCCGTGCCGCGCATGATGGCCTTCTTAATGTTGTCTGAAGGCATACTGACGGCCTTGGCGGCCAAGATCGCGGTGCGAAGGCGAGGATTGCCGTCCGGATCGCCGCCGTTACGCGCGGCGATGGTGATTTCTTTGATGATGCGCGTGAACGATTTTCCGCGCTTGGCGTCCAGTGCCGCCTTCTTATGCTTAATGGTTGCCCATTTGGAATGGCCCGACATTTGAACCTCTCAGGTAGGCCCGGCCGCGCCGGCCGGGAAGGACAATGTAAATGAATTCAACTTACTGAGAATAGCAGAGTTGGGAATCCGGCTCAAGGCGTGTGACGCGAGGACGAGTGGGCGCTTCGGGGGGCACCGTTCCGCTGCGGAGAAGGCCTTCACCGCGGAGACACGGAGGCACGGAGATCAACGCGGAGGAAAACAGCAGGAGGAAAAACAAATGCCGAGGCTTATGGCTCGGGGTTAGTTTGCTATCTCCGGTTTCCGCGATGACGAGGCGATTACAACACAGCGTAGAAGATCAGGGCGTTGTAGGACGCGTGCATGAATGTGGACGCCTGGGTCGAGCCGGTGCGGTGGCGCATCCACCCGAACGCAGCTCCTGCCAATCCGATCAGGATGGCGTGACGCCAGGAGTCGCCGTATTCGCGGTAATGCAGGAGGCCGAAGGGAACCGATGCCAGCAGGATGCCGGGAATGGTGCCCAAACTGCGTACCAGCAGCGGCTGCAGAAAGCCGCGGAAGATCAGTTCCTCAGTGAGAGGCGCGATCGTGACGCCGAAGCATGCCATGAGGATCGCCGAGGTGCGCTCCTTCATCAGGTCGACCATCGGGTTATCGGTGTTGGGAATGTGGATGAGGGTCCCGAGAATAGCCACACCAATGGCGCAGCCCAGGCCGGCGATCACCGGCAGAAGAAGCGGGATTCCGGCCGGCCGCCATCCCAGGGAACGCCAGAAGGGGCGGTCGTATTGGAGGCGTAGCAGCAATGCGAGCACGCTGAACAACACGATGTCGGCGCCGAGTTGCTCCGCCAACGGCTCCAACGAGGGAATCCGGACGGCGGGGTGAACCGCCGCCACCACCGCTCTCGCCAGATTGAGACCGATGAAGCCACCCACGAACATGCACGGGAAGGCGAGGGCGACGAACAGCGCGAGATCGAAATATCCCCAAAACGGTGTGCGCTCAGGCAGCGGTTCCGGAGGCAGATACGGCGCCGGATCGCCCATCTGCTGCGGCTCGGGCGGCGGGGGCGCATTTTCCAGTGGCTGCTCCGGGGGAGGCTCCGGAGCGGTGGGGAGCGGAGGCTGATCGCTCACGAGTCCCTCTCGATGAGCGCGGCGGCCAGCAGCGGAATCATGAGTTCATGGTGGCCGGTGATGGCGTACCCGGCTCCTCCTGCGAGCGCATGCGGGCGCTGCACCACGTTCACGCGCGGGCGGTAGTGCTGGAGGAAATCGAAATTGGCGGTGACGAAATCGGCCAACGGATGTCCCAGGTTGCGGACCGCGGAAACGGCCTTGAGAAAGACTTCGGGCATCACCACGGCAGATCCGACGTTCAGGAATACCCCACCGTTATCGAGGTCGCAGACGCACGAGCACAGGAGCCGGAAATCGCGATGGGAGCCGCTGCCGATCGCGGCGCCGTCAGCGGAGGGATGGGTATGGGGCGTGTCCGTGCCCATGGCCACGTGGACCGTCACAGGCGTGCTGTGCCGGTACGCTTGCAAGAGCAGACTCGCGGCAGCATGCTCGGGGGGCGCGATCGATTCGAGCGATCGGCCCAGAGCTTCGCCGATGCCGATCTCTTCGCGCGCGCCCGCGGCTATCGCGCAGTTCATCTCGCGCCCGGTCTCCTCCGCGGATCCGAAGCGCCCGTCGGGCAGCACCGCCTCGACATCCTCACTGGTGTGTCCGGCGAGCGCGATTTCGTAGTCGTGAATGGCGGCCGAGCCGTTCATCGCGAAGGCGGTGGCGAAGCCCCGGTGCATCAGGTCGATCAGAACGGGCGCAAGGCCGCATTTGATCACGTGTCCGCCCATTCCCCAAATGATGGCACGCTTCCCGTCGCGCGCCGCAAGCATCGCGTCCACCACGGCGCGAAAGGAATCTGCGGCCAGGATGCGGGGTAGGGAATCGAGCCATGCGGTCAGGCCGGAGCCCTTGCGATAGACCTGCGCAAAGTCGCCGGCGCGCACCTTGCCGCCGCGCTCCTGGAGCGGCACGGTATGGAGTCGCGACAGATCGATCGGACTCTTGGAATACCGGCTCATCGCACGGCCTCGGCGGTTTTGCCGTTGGCGAGCACCTTTCGAAGAGCTTCGGCGGTGTAGCTCTTCTTGGAGCGGCTGACCTGCTCGGGCGTGCCGGCAGCTACCAGGCGGCCGCCGTACTCGCCGCCATCGGGACCGAGATCGATCAGCCAGTCAGCCGTCTTGATCACATCAAGATTGTGCTCAATGACGACGACGGTATTACCCAGATCCACCAGGCGCTGCAAGACGTCGAGCAGCTTGCGGACATCATCGAAATGCAAGCCGGTGGTGGGCTCATCGAGGAGATAAAAGGTGCGGCCGGTCTGGCGTTTGCTGAGTTCCTTGGCCAGTTTGATTCTCTGTGCTTCGCCGCCGGACAGCGTCGTGGACGACTGACCGAGGTGGACGTACCCCAGGCCCACGTCGAGGAGCGTCTGCAGTTTGACGCGAATCTGCGGCAGGTTCTCCATGAGAGGCAATGCCTCTTCCACGGTGGCATCCAGAAGGTCGGCGATGGAGTAGCCTTTGAACTTCACCTGCAGCGTTTCGCGATTGTAGCGGCGGCCGCGGCAGACGTCGCAGGTCACGTAGACGTCCGGGAGGAAGTTCATCTCGATGCGCTTCAGGCCGTCGCCCTGGCACGCTTCGCAGCGCCCGCCTTTTACGTTGAAACTGAAGCGGCCGGGCTTGTATCCACGCTCGCGGGACTCGGGAAGCATCGCGTACAGATCGCGGATGGGCGTGAAGAGGCCGGTGTAAGTGGCAGGATTGGAGCGCGGCGTGCGGCCGATAGGTGCCTGGTCGATGCGGATGACTTTGTCGAGCTGTTCGATGCCTTCTATCGCGTCGTGGGCGCCCGGCTCATCGTGCGAGCCGTAGATTTCGCGCGCCAGGGAGCGGTAGAGGATCTCGTTCACGAGGGTCGACTTGCCGCTGCCGGAGACTCCGGTGACTACGGTCAGAATCCCCAGCGGGATTTCGACATCGATTTGTTTGAGATTGTGTGCGCGGGCGCCGCGGATGACGAGTTTCTTTCCGCCCGGCTCGCGGCGTTCCGCGGGGATGGCGATTTCGAGTGCTCCCGAGAGGTACTGCCCGGTGAGGGAGGAGGGGTTGGCGGCAATGGCCGCGGGCACGCCCTGCGCGACGAGAGCGCCCCCCAAACGCCCGGCGCCGGGTCCGAGATCGATTACGTAATCGGCACGCTCGATGGTCTCGGCATCGTGCTCGACGACGAGCACGGTGTTGCCCATATCGCGGAGGTGCGTGAGCGTCTGGAGAAGGCGTTCGTTATCCCGCGGGTGGAGACCGATCGACGGCTCGTCCAGAACATACAGCACACCGCGGAGCTTGGAACCGATCTGTGTGGCCAGGCGGATGCGCTGCGCCTCTCCTCCGGAGAGAGTGGCGGCGGAGCGTTCCAGGCTCAGGTAGTCGAGGCCCACCGCCGAGAGGAACTCCAGGCGTCTGCGGATCTCATCGAGAACGCGGCCGGCAATCTGCTGCTCGCGGTCGTTGAGTTCCCAGTTGCGGACGGTGATCAGCGCCCGGGCGATGGGCAGGGTGGTGAACTCGGCGATGGAGAAGTTCTTCACGCGGACGGCCAGGCTGGCGGGGCGCAATCGCAGGCCGTGGCAGGAAGGGCACTCGGCGGGCGACATGTATTCGGCCAGCCACTCGCGGTAGCCTTCGGACGAAGAGGTGTAGGTGGAATCGAGAATTCCCAGAACGCCAGGCACTCCGTCAGCACCTTCCATCAGAATGGTACGCGCCTTCTGGGGCAGATCTTCGAAGGGCTTCTTGAGGTTGATGCGGCTTTTCTTGGCGAGGTCCTCCAACTGCTGTTGCATGTACCAGGAGCCGGCGCCGGGGCCCAAGCCACCGTCTAGCAGCGGCTTGGAGGGGTCGGCGATTACCTTGGCGGGATCGAAGCTCCATTTGCTGCCCAAGCCGTGGCATTCCTCGCAAGCCCCGAACGGGCTGTTGAACGAAAAAGAGCGAGGCTCCAGTTGCGGGACGCTGGTACCGCACTCCATGCAGGCCAGTTTCTGTGAATAGAGACGCTCTTCGCCGTTAACTACGACGATAAGGACCAGACCATTCGCCAACTTCGTGGCGGTCTCGATCGACGCCTCCAGGCGCGTCTCGATTCCAGGCTTCACGAGCAGACGATCGACCACGACTTCGATGGTGTGATTCTTGCGTTTGTCGAGCGTGATTTCCTCGTCGAGCGAGCGGAGAATTCCATCGATCCGTGCCCGGACAAATCCCTGGCGAGCCAGTTTTTCGAGGTCCTTTTTGTACTCTCCCTTGCGGCCGCGCACGATCGGCGCCATGACCATGATGCGGTCCTCGGGTTTCAGAGCCACTACATGCTGCAGGATTTGCTCAGTGGTCTGGCGCGAAATTTCGTTGCCGCACAGGGGGCAGTGCGGGACGCCGATGGAGGAGTACAGCAGGCGAAGGTAGTCGTAGATTTCCGTGATGGTGCCGACTGTGGAGCGGGGACTTCGGCTGGTAGTCTTCTGCTCAATGGAGATGGCGGGACTGAGGCCGTCAATAGAATCGACGTCGGGACGCTCCATCTGATCGAGGAACTGGCGGGCGTAGGTGGAAAGGGTCTCAACATACCGGCGCTGGCCTTCTGCATAAATCGTGTCGAAGGCAAGTGAGGATTTCCCCGAGCCACTCAGTCCGGTGATTACCGTGAGACTATTGCGGGGAATCTCTACGTCGATGTTTTTAAGGTTGTGCTGGCGTGCGCCATGCACAGTAATCCGGTCGAGCATAGAAGTGAAATGAGGGGAAAGTTGTATCTTTTATTGTCACCCGGTTGTGCAGTTTGCGCAATTGCGTTATAAGTATAGCGGAAATGCGGAAGTGCAAAGCGTGTAACGGGAAGCTAAAGCGGGTCCATCGAACCTTCGTCGAGCGCTTCTTGTATATGGCGATCTACGAGTGCCCCAAATGCGAGACGGAAGAGTTTGTTCCGCGCCGTTACATGTACCATTTCGGGGAGAACGCACGCTGCCCGAGATGCGGCAGTTTCCGGCCCACCAAACTGCGGGAGCGCGACAAGATCGACAAGATGCAGTGGGGATTCCTCAATCTTGTGGAACGCATGGCGGGCGGAAGGCTATACCACTGCTGCTTTTGCCGGGTTCAATTTTATGATCGGCGGCCGCTGGAGAAGGCCAAAATGGAAGGAAACGTGGAACCCCAAACGGTAGCGGGAACGCCGGACGCCGCAAAGTCAGGTGCGTAAGCCAGCGGCCGCTTCCGTTTGTTGAGTACTCTCTTTTCATGTATTTGTCTTTTTGGGCTTGGGACGAGAATACCCTAGTACTGTCTTGAGACTTTCGTGTGCCTCTTCGAGGCACTTTTCAATTTCGTTGCCTTTCGGCACCTTGCCGTTTTCTACTTGATCGAACGACGATCGGGCAGACTCAACATGTAGCATGGTGTCGGTAATTTTTTCACGTTCAACTGAGGTCAGCTCCATCGTTTCGCGAGCAGCCGTGCTGTTCCAGGTGGCTCATGTACAGGTATTTGGCATTCTGCTTTCGTTGGTTCGCCTCGTGGATTAACAGGTCAAACCGGTTGGCTGTCAGATCGCCCTCGACAATGGCGAGAAACTGCTGTTCGTGCAGGCGTAAGAGTTCCTGCACCGCCTCGCCGAAGCCTTGGAGAAGTCGGCCGGCTTCCTCACAGTAATATCGGGGAGAAGTAGCCGAATCCCGATAGCGATCGCCAGAATTTCCCGGGTTTCCCATGTTATGGTCTGCTCGACCTCCCAAATTTATTTCTGCAAACGGCGGACCAAATCGGTTTTCCGCACAAATCCGGAGGAAATCCCGAAATACCATTCCCCACCGAATTGCCCGATCGGCCTCAGCCCGGTTCGGATGGTTGCTCTATAAACTCGATCCGATTGCCCCAGGGATCGCTTGTGTAGAAACGGCGGACTCCGGGCAGATTGCTGTCGTCCGTCACTCTGAATCCACGCGCCAGCAGCCTGGTTCGCAGCGTTTCGAGGTTGACGGCCGCAAAGGCAGCGTGGGCCTTCCTCGCCGGCCGGAAATCCGGCTCGACACCAATGTGGATCTGGTGCCCTCCGCAGCGAAACCAACAGCCTCCCTGCTGCTGGAGCTGCTCCGGTTTCTCAATCTCATCCAATCCGAGAACACCCCCATAAAACCGGCGGGCATCATCCTCACACCCCGCCGGTGCAGCAATCTGGATGTGATGGAGGGAGAGGTGAATCGGCCCCACGACATTGAGATTACCAGTCAATCCCCGATGAACGCCATCGCACGGGAATTCGTCGGCGCACGAAAAGCGTCGAGAGGCGTCTCGACGCTGGTAAACAGGAGTGCCGGGGCCACGGTACACTCTTACTGATGCTGGCTGCAATTGCACTTCTAGGCATTCATCTGCTTCCGGTAGTGCCGAGTGTTCCGAATCGGCAACCCCAATTGGCCGCGGGAAAAGGAACCGTCGCCATGGTTTTCGGGAGCGGCGAATCGATCTGGTTTACGCGCTCGACAGACAACGGCCGCAGCTTCTCCGCGCCGGCAAAAGTCGCGACTTTGCCAAAGCTGTTGCTGGGACGCCATCGCGGACCGCGACTGGTAATCAGCGGCGAGGCGATGATCGTCAGCGCGATCGCCACCGAAAGCGACCTTTTCTACTGGCGCTCCACGGACGGCGGGCGGACTTGGTCGCAGGCCGCCGTCATTAACGATCAGCCGAAATCGGCTCGGGAAGGGCTCCACGCGATGGCAGCGGATGAACAAGGTCACGTGGCCGCCGCCTGGCTTGACGATCGCATCCCCGGAGGAAAGCGCCTGTGGGGCGCGTTCAGCAACGATGCCGGGGCGACCTGGTCGAAGAACGTAATGCTGTATCAAGCTCCCGGCCGTACGATCTGCGAATGCTGCCACCCGTCCCTGGTATCGCTCGGGCCCGGCGAGTTCGCGGTGATGTGGCGGAACGTCATCGATGGGGCGCGCGACTTCTACACGTTGCGCATTCGCGATGGCAAGCCGGTATCCGAGGCAGTCAAACAGGGCACCGGCACATGGAAGCTGGACGCCTGCCCCATGGATGGCGGGGGACTCGCGGTCCGCAACGGGGAACTGGTCAGCGCGTGGCGGCGCGAGCATGACGTCTATCTCGCCGAGGCTGGCCAGCCGGAGGTAAAACTCGGCCCCGGGCAGGACATCGCTTTAGCAGTGAATGCCAAAGGCGCGTACACGATCTGGTCGAGTACGACAGGCATCGAGGCGCGCTTGCCAGGAAGTTCCGACAATCTTCACGTCTCGGACGCGGGTGCTTTCCCCAGCTTGCTGACTCTCCCCGATGGAGCGATTCTGGCGGCGTGGGAAGAGAACGGCGCCATCGCCACTCGCTGCTTAGAGTAACTGCATGCGTCTCGAAGCGGGATCACACCTGGGACCCTACGAGATCGTCGCGCCCCTGGGTGCGGGCGGAATGGGCGAAGTCTACCGGGCGCGCGATTCGCGGTTGGGGCGTGAAGTCGCGCTCAAGGTTCTTCCGGGCGAATTCTCAGGCGACCCCGCCCGGAGAGCGCGTTTCGAGCAGGAGGCCCGCGCAGCCGCGGCGCTGAGCCATCCCAACATCGTCGGCCTGCACGATATCGGCAGCGACAATGGCATCTCGTATTTCGTCGGCGAACTGGTGCCGGGAGAGACGCTGACGGAGTTGATCCAGCGCGGGCCGGTCCCTATGCGCAAGCTGCTCGATATCGCCGTGCAGATTGCCGACGGTATGGCGGCCGCCCATGCAGCACGCATCACGCATCGCGATCTGAAGCCAGCGAACGTCATGATGATGCCCGATGGCCGCGTGAAGATCCTCGATTTCGGCCTGGCGAAACAGACAGCGCTTCCCACAAACTCGCCAGATGAGACGGTGACGGTCAACCAGACCACGCCCGGCATGATCCTCGGCACCGTGCACTACATGAGTCCCGAACAGGTTCGCGGAGTACCCGCCGATCATCGCTCCGACCAGTTCTCTTTCGGCTTGATCCTCTACGAAATGGTCACTGGTGAGAAGCCTTACGACCGGCCGGAGACCATCCAGACCATGGCGGCGATTCTCAGTGACAACCCGCCGCCGATCGAAATAGCGATTCCGGATCCCCTGCGTTGGGCCATCGACCGCTGCCTGGCGAAAGATCCGGCGGACCGCTATGAATCGACGGGCGACCTGTTTCGCGAATTGAAGAATATTCGCGACCATCTGTCTTCGAATTCCATAACGTCGAGCACGCGTCCGGCGATACCAGCGGCGCCTTCCCGACCGCGGCCGTGGTGGCTCTGGGGAGGTGCGGCCCTGGCTGCTGGCGCAGCGGTGATTGCCGCGGCGATCAGCTTCTCGGGCCCACAATTTCCGGATCAGGCTCAATATCGCTTCACGCCTTTTGCCTTCGGACCGGGAAGCCAGGGGTCGCCCGTCTGGTCGCCGGATGGAAAAGCGGTAGCCTATTCGTCGCGTCCCACCGCGGACTTGTCGACACCGGTTCAGGTTTTTGTCCGTTATCTGGATTCGGCTGTCCCGGCACAGGTCACGCATATGGCGGAAAGCGCGGAGCCGATGGCGTGGGCGCCGGATTCCAAGCGCATCCTCTTCGAAAGTGATCGCAAGCCTGTAGGCATCTGGTCGGTCTCGGCGGCTGGAGGCGAACCGGAGCCGTTTATGCCGCTCACGGGGGATAACGACTCGACGGTGTCTCCCGATCTGCGAGCGGTGGCATTCGTGGGACGGGGAGACGACGGCGTATACAGCGTCTGGATCAGCGCTCCGCCGGGATCGCCTCGCCGCAGGTATGAGCCGGATCCGGTTGCCTCGAAGGCGCTCTTCAACGATACGGTGATCCGCTTCTCGCCGGATGGCAAAAAGCTTCTGGTATTTCTGAAGAACGAGAAAAGCCACGACGAAGCATGGCTCATGCCGTACCCTCCGGACCCGGCTAAACCTCCGAAGCTGTTGCTGGCCGGCATGCGGTCCTATAGCGGCACTCCAAGATTCTCATGGCTTCCCGACAGCCGTCACATCGTGCTCTCGTATCAACCGGCGGCGGGCACGCCGTCTCAGCTCTGGCTGGCCGATACCGATTCCGGAAAACTGCTGGCGCTGACCAGCGGCACCACCGGACATTTCACTTCGTCGGTCTCACCCGATGGGGGCCGCCTCATCTTCGCGGAACACTCCGGGAATAGCGACGTGGTCTCGGTGGATGTGGAACACGCCACGGCACAGAGGCTGATTGCGACGCAGCGCGACGAATACATGCCGGCGTGGGCAGCAAAACGGCCGCTTCTGGTCTACGTGACAGACCGTAACGGGCCGCAAGAGATCTGGCTCCACAGCGCCGATGGGAGCGATCGCCCACTGGTGACGGGTCGCGATTTCCCCACAGACGCCACGCAATGGTTTATCTCGCCGGCGCTCTCACCTGAGGGCGACCGCGTGATTTACGGCCGCAACGACAGCCAGGGGCGCATCCAGATGTGGATCTCATCTCTATCCGGCGGAGCACCCGTTCCGCTTAGTGCCGATTCGGCCTCGGCGGAATTTCCCGGCTCGTGGTCTCCAGACGGCGCCTGGTTTGTTTATCTCGCCACGCACAACGGCAAGATGGACCTAATGAAGATCAAGACGACCGGCCAGTCCACTCCGAGTGTCCTGAAAGCTGAGGCGCTGTGCCCCGAGGTGCCTTCCTGGTCGCCGGCCGGGGATTCGATTCTCTGCGGCAACGATCTGTACACTCCGGACGGCACGCTGATCCGCTCCCTGGGAGACCATCACACCACGAACTACGCCTTCTCCCGCGACGGCAAGCTGGCTTATGGGCTCAGAGAAGAGGGCCAGCACGTGTTCCTGTTCTCGGTGGACGTGATGAGCGGCGCCGAGAAAGTGATCGGGGACGTGGGCAGCGATTTTGTGCCGAGATTGACCTTCCGTCCCGCCGTTCGCTTCAGTCTGGCTCCTGATGGCAAAAGCTTTGCCTACTCTTCAGGAATTATTCATTCGAACTTGTGGCTAATGGAAGGCTGGACCGCTGGGCTCAAGGGGTGGGGCGTGACTGTCCGCTGACCGACCGATTCCTTTCGCCGTTCTCCGGTAATACAGGGGGAACACATGGACCGGAGCAATCAGGCGATCCTGAGGTATTTCGATGAGCACCACGGGCCGTTATTCCGCTTCGCGTGGCGCCTGACCAACTCCGTGACCGATGCCGAGGATATCGTGCAGGAGGTCTTTCTTGCCCTGCTGAGGCCGGGTTGCGGGTTCGATCCGGAACGGACGCCGCTGCGGACGTATCTTTTCGGAGCAGTGCGCAATCAGGCGCTGAAACGCATGCGGAACTCTCCGGGCGGTCTCGAGGCATCGCCGCCACTCAGTCCTGAACGGGAGTGCTACGCGGGCGAACTGGCGCAGATCGTAGAGCGGGCCATCGGGCAGCTTCCCGAGGGACAACGGGAGACGCTACTGCTGGCGCACTACGAACAGTTGCCGCTGGCGGAGATCGCCGAGATCCTCGGGATTGATGTGGGGGCGGTGAAATCCCGCTTGCAACGCGCCCGCGCAAGTCTTCGGAATCTGTTGGCGCCCTATGCGCCGAATGTGGAGAGGAAGCTATGAACGAAATCGAATTGGACCAACTCCTGAGTGCGTGGGTGGCGCCGGCGCCGCCGCCTTCGCTGAGGCGCCACTTGATTGCGGCGATGCCCGAACAGCGTCGTGGGATTCTCAGTGTGCGGCAATATTGGTTGATCGCGGCCGCGGCCGCCGGGCTCTGCACTGTGGTGGGCGCGGTGGGCTTCGAGAGTCCCATGCTGGGGCAGTTTCGAGGGCAGTGGGGCGACCCCGGTCTGTATGTACAAGTGACCAGGCTGGTGGATCCGCCTGTCACGCCGATTCAATCGTGGTCATTCGGAGGGGGCAATTCGATTGGCGGGAGCGGCACCGCCGCGCTCCACGGCAGTGGGTACGTTCGCGACCGTTCCACCAAGACTTATGCTGGATATGAGTACGCGTTGAAGCGGGCCGGCGACGGGCAGTACGAGGTGTCATTCGCTCCGATGCAGTTCTCGACCTTGAGCCGTCTGACGGGACCCTATCGAATCGACGGGCCGTTCCTTTCGCCACCTAATCTGCCTGCGCCACAGGTGGTGCAGGTAGGCGAGAGCTTCGAGGTGACACTGTCGCAAGCGGGCGGCCGGCGCGTGTACGATCGGATGGTCCTTTCGTGGACGCCCTCTGCCGGCTGGCGCGGTACAGGCTCGGCGGCCACCAACGCCACAATGCGGCTGGCTGCTCCGCAACTGTACGTCAATGGGCAACTGGCGGCGGCGCAACGCGATGCTGGCGCGGGTCCGGTGGTCTGGGTCCATCTTCCGGGAGAAGGGCGGTACCTGATCGCTCTCGATCCGCAAGGAAATCCCCGCTTTACGCAGGCCGGACATGTGAGCGGAAATCGCCTGGAGTTCGAAGCGGAAGGTAAGCTGTTTCGGATCGTCTGCGCGGCGCCGATTGTCACGAGCGGAGATCGTGCGGTATTCGTCTATCATCAGCAGAGCTTCGAAGGACTGCTGGACGGGACTCATCCGCTGGCGGCCAGGCCGTTGCTGGGAAATGCGGGACCTGCCGGCATGCATGTCGAGTGAAGGCTAAGGGTTGGAGTAACGGCGCGCGGTGTGAGATAACAAGCCATGCCGACGCGACTCGTATTACTCTTAGCCATGTCTCTGTTGACCGCGAACAGCCAGACCAAGCCGCGTGCTCGCGATTTGGGCGTGCCACTCGAAGGCACGCCAGGGCCTCTGAACGCGATTACTGACGTGCCGGGCGTCCAGGTGGGGCATCGCACGCTGATCTCCGGCGATTCGATCCGCACTGGGGTCACGGCGGTCTGGCCGCGCGGCAAGCAGTCGTCTGACCCGGTCTTCGGCGGTTTCTTTTCGCAGAACGGCAATGGCGATATGACGGGGACGCACTGGCTCGAGGAGTCCGGATTCCTCGACGGGCCCGTGATGATCACCAATACTCACAGCGTCGGCGTGGTGCGCGACGCCTATCTTGCATGGCTGGTCAAGAACAAGCGCACACCCGGCACCAACGTCTTCGACGGAGGATTCTACACCTATCCGATCGTGGCCGAAACGTACGACGGATTTCTGAACGACATCAACGGCTTTCATGTGAAGCCTGAGGATGTGGCGGCGGCGCTGGAAGCTGCGGCGACGGGTCCGGTAGCCGAGGGCAATGTCGGTGGAGGCACGGGGATGGTGTGCTACGGGTTCAAAGGCGGCATTGGAACTTCCTCTCGGAAGGTGGGCGCATATACCGTTGGGGTGCTGGTACAGTGCAACTGCGGCAGCCGCCGCCAATTGCGGGTTGGCGGATTGCCGGTGGGACAAGAGATCACCGACAATCCGCCGGTGGCCAGCGTCCGTCAGGCGTTTCGCGACGATACCGGATCGATCATCATCGTGGTGGCTACGGATGCGCCGTTGCTGCCGCATCAGACCAAGCGACTGGCGCGACGCGCGACTTTAGGCCTGGCGCGCACCGGTTCGACTTCGGGCAACGGATCGGGCGATATCTTCATTGCGTTCTCCACTGCCAATCCACGAGCGGCGGCGGCGAAGGCGCCCATGAATGTTGCGATGATGCCCAACGATTCGCTGAACGGCGTCTTCGAGGGGGTGGTGCAGGCGACCGAAGAGGCGATCGTCAACGCGATGGTGGGCGCAGAGACGATGACGGGATTCTCGGGACACAAGGTCACGGCGCTGCCGCACGATCGGCTGGTGGATGTTCTGAAGAAATACAATCGCCTGGCGAAATGAGGCCGTGGGTCGCCGGTCTTTATCCAAGAGCGCAAGTCCGAAATGCTCTCGCCTGCCTACAACGGGCACTGAAGTACCCGTTTTCACCTGGTAAGCTACTGATTCCTTTGAAAGCAACGGGCGGACACTCGAAAAGTCTCGACAGAAGTGTCGAGACGGCAATGATGAGTCTTTGCGCCACCTAGCCGCCGCCTACGAACTGAACGATTTCGATTTGCGAGCCGGGCTTGAGAATCGTCTCATTCCAGCTCGGTTGCCTGACGATCCGGCGATCCAACTCCACGGCGACGCGCGATGGCTCCAGTTGCAATTGCTGCAAGAGTCCGAGGATTGTCTGCCCTTCCTGGGCCGCGTGGGGCTCGCCGTTCACCGTGATGTCGATGGCCATTGGTTGACACCCTTTTTCGTACCCATTATAGTCAAATTTAGACCCCTGAATTCCTGATCCGATGCCTAACTCGTACACGGAACTGTATTTCCCCGTCCTGGTGCAGGCGATCCTCGCCATGGCTCTGGCTGCGGGGCTGCTCAGTGTTTCATTTCTGTTAGGCAAGCGCGTACGCAATCGCGTGAAGGACATGCCGTACGAGTCCGGCATAGTGCCCACCGGAGACGCCAGGCAGCGTTTCAGTGTGAAGTTCTACCTGGTGGCGATGTTGTTCATCCTGTTCGATATCGAAGCAATTTTCCTGTACCCGTGGGCAGTTGTCTACCGCGAGCTCAAGATGTTCGCGTTTGTGGAGATGCTGGTATTCGTGGTGTTGATCCTGTCCGGGTTTTTCTACATCTGGAAAAAGGGCGCGCTGGATTGGTCTGCTGACCAAAACAGCCGAAAGCAATAAACGAACTCAGAAATGCTACCCGATCATCTGCGAGAGCGGGCCGTAGCAGCGGCCGTAGCGGACTTCGATGCCGATGCTGTCATCACCGGCAAGTACGACCGCGATGAGTTGACGCTGGAGATTGCAGCTCCCAAGATCGCCAGCGTGTGCGGATTTCTAAAGTACGACCAGAAGTTTGTGCGTTTGAGCGCGGTAACCGCAGTGGACCGGTACCCCATGGAGCCGAGGTTCGAAGTGATCTATCACGTCCACTCGATCGAACGAAAAGAGCGGATTCGCCTGAAGTGCCGCTTGCCGGGAATCGATCCGGTAATCGAATCCGTCACGTCGGTGTGGCGCTCGGCCAACTGGTATGAACGCGAAGTATTCGATTTATTTGGCATTCGCTTCCTGCACCATCCAGACCTGCGCCGCATCCTAATGCCCGACGATTGGGAAGGCTATCCTCTGCGGAAAGACTACCCGATCACCGGGTCGAGGGTTTAGAGATGAGTGATACGACCATTCCAGGATTAATGGCTGACGCGGAGGAATCGGAAAAAGCTCCAAACGGACCGCGGCGCATGGTCCTCAATATGGGTCCGCAGCATCCATCCACGCACGGCGTGCTGCGTTTGCTGATCGAACTCGATGGCGAGAATGTGGTCAAATGCGCACCCGATATCGGGTTCCTGCATACGGGTATCGAGAAGGAGTTCGAGGTCAAGACGTACCAGCAGGCGGTCACGTTGACCGACCGCGTGGATTATCTGGCGCCGCTTTCCAACAATCTGGGCTACTGCCTCGCCGCGGAGAAGTTGCTCGGCATGGAGATTCCCCCCCAGGCGCAGTGGATGCGCGTGATGTTGACGGAATTGACGCGACTGAACAGCCACCTGGTGTGGTTGGGGACGCATGCGCTGGATATCGGCGCGATGAGCGTGTTCCTCTACTGCTTCCGCGAGCGCGAAGATATTCTGCGCATTTTCGAGATGTTCTCGGGACAGCGCATGATGACGAGCTATTTCCGCATCGGCGGGCTGGCGCTGGAGCCTCCGCGGGGATGGGCGCAGCGCGTAAAGAAGTTCATCGATGTGTTCCCGAGCCGCATCGATGAATATGAAAACCTGCTGACCAACAATCGCATCTGGATCGGACGCACCAGGGGCATTGGCGTGATTTCGCTCGAGGACATGCTGGATTTAGGTGTGACGGGACCGATGCTGCGCGCGGCTGGGCTGAAGATCGATGCGCGCAAGGACGAGCCGTACTCGAGCTACGAGAAGTTCGATTTCGAAGTGCCGACGCGGACCGAGAATGACGTCTTCGCCCGCTACCAGGTGCGGGTGGAGGAAATGCGCCAGAGCACACGGATCGTCCGGCAGGCGATGGAAGGGATGCCCGCCGGACCGTGGAAGGCGGACGATCCGCATGTGGTGCTTCCCGATCGCGAGAAGATGAAGACGCAGATGGAAGCGCTCATCTACCATTTCAAAATCGTGACGGAGGGCTTCCGCGTGCCGGAGGGCGAGGTCTACCAGATCATCGAATCGCCGCGCGGCGAATTGGGATATTACATTGTGAGCGATGGGACGACGCGTCCGTATCGCGTGCACATGCGCACGCCAAGCTTCGGGAATCTGCAGGCGACGTCTAGAATGGTAGAGGGAACGTTGATTGCCGACGTGATCGCTTCCATTGGCAGTATGGATTTCGTTTTGGGAGATACGGACCGATGATCGCGAAGATCACGTGTCGCAACATCGAGAGCATATAGACTGCATGACTTTTTCTCCGCAACTGGAAGCCAAATTCGAAAAGTTCCTGAAAAGCTATCCTCCGGGCCGGCAGCGCTCGGCAATGATTCCGATGTTGCTTTACGGGCAGGACGAACTGGGACAGCTTTCCGACGAGTTCATCGCGGAGGTGGCCAGGCGCGTCGGCGTGACGCCGCTGCAAGTCAACGAAGTGCTCTCGTACTACTCCATGCTGCACAAGAAGCCGTGGGGTAAGTTTCACGTTCAGGTGTGCACCAATATCAGTTGCCTGCTTTGGGATGGCGACAAGCTCTGGGAGCATGCCTGCAAAAAACTGGGAATCGGCAACAAAGAAGTCACCGAAGACGGCCTCATCTCGATCGAGGAGGTGGAATGCATGGGAGCATGCTCCTGGGCGCCGGCCGTGCAGGTGAATTACGAATTCCATCATTTGGTCACTCCCGAAAAGCTGGACGAGATTTTGGACGGCCTGAGGAAGAACTCATAACCCATGCTGTATAACGAACCCAGCCCACTCGAAACCAAGGTGCTGTCGCGGCGTTTTGGCATGCCCAATTCGGCGTCCATCGAGACCTACCTTTCGACGGAAGGCTATCAGGCATTTATGAAGGCCGCCTCGATGACCCCGGACAAGATCATCGAGGAAGTGAAGATCTCGAATCTTCGCGGACGCGGCGGCGCGGGCTTCCCGACTGGAATGAAGTGGGGCTTCGTGCCGCGCACGTCGCCCAAGCCGAAATATATCGTGGTGAACGGCGACGAGAGCGAACCGGGCACCTGCAAGGATCGCGTGCTGATCGAGAACGATCCGCACCAATTGATCGAGGGCTGCCTGATCGCGGGGCTCGCGGTGGACGCGCACGCGGGTTACATTTACATTCGCGGCGAATACCGCTACCTCATCGATATCCTGGACAAGGCTCTGGCTGAGGCGTACGCGAACGGCTGGCTCGGCAAGAACATTAAGGGCACCGGGTTCGATTTCGACCTTTACACGCACACCGGCGCCGGCGCGTATGAATGCGGCGAGGAGTCGGCGCTGCTGGAATCGCTGGAAGGCAAGCGCGGCATTCCGAGAATTCGCCCTCCGTTTCCCGCGGTGTCTGGCGCGTTTCAATGCCCTACGGTTCTGAATAACGTGGAAACTTTCTGCGCCGTGCCGGCGATCCTTCGCGATGGCGGCAAGGCATTCTCGGATCTCGGAGTGCCCAAGGCGGGTGGGACGAAGATGACTTGTCTGACGGGCCACGTCAACAAGCCGGGTGTCTACGAATTGCGCCTGGGCTTTCCCGTGAAGCAGATGATCGAGGAAGTGGGCGGCGGCATTCGCAATGGAAAGAAGATGAAGGCGTTCATCCCCGGCGGATCATCGTGCCCTGTCCTGACCGCGGCGGAATGCGAAGGCGCCACGATGGATTACGACTCCATGGCGCAGCGCAAGAGCATGCTCGGGTCGGGCGGCGTGATCATCATGGACGAAGACACCTGCATGGTGAAGGCGGCCCTGCGCATCATTCGCTTCTATGCGCACGAAAGCTGCGGCTGGTGCATTCCTTGCCGCGAAGGCACCACCTGGCTGCGCAAGATTCTGCAGCGTTTCCACGACGGCATGGGGACGCGGACCGACATCAACCTGATCGGCGATATCTCCAAGAACATGTTGGGACGGACGTTCTGCCCGCTGGGTGACGCGGCGGCGATGCCCACGCAGTCGATTGTGGAGAAGTTCCGGCACGAGTTCGAGGATCATCTGAATGGCAAGCCGTGTCCTTACGAGCACGCCACCCACATGGTGACGGCATAAAATGGCTGATCTCATCAAATTGACGATTGACGGCAAGCCAGTGCAGGCAGCACCGGGAACCCTGGTAATCGATGCCGCCAAGACCATGGGCATTGAGGTCCCGGCGTTTTGCTATTACGAGGGGCTGACGCTGCAGGCGGCCTGCCGCATGTGCCTCGTGGAAGTCGAGAAGATGCCCAAGCTGATGACGGCTTGTACGCTTCCGGTTGCCGAGGGCATGGTGGTTCGCACAGAAACACCGCAGGTGGCGCAAGCTCGCAAGTCGATGCTGGAATTGCTGCTCACCAATCACCCTCTGGATTGTCCGGTGTGCGATAAGGGCGGCGAGTGCGAGTTGCAGGATATGGTGTTCCGGTACGGCGCTGGCGAGAGCCGCTACACGGAAGAGAAGGTCCACACACCCGAAAAACAGTTCTCGCCGGTAGTGTTTTTCGATGCCCCACGCTGCATCCTGTGTTTCCGCTGCGTTCGCATCTGCAACGAGGGCTTGGGGGTGGGCGCGCTCGGCGTCATCTATCGTGGCGTGCTTTCGGAGATCGGACCGAATCAGGGAGACCACCTGGAGTGCGATGAGTGCGGCGCCTGCATCGACATCTGCCCGGTGGGCGCGCTGACCAGCGGGATCTATCGCTACCAGACGCGGCCCTGGGAGATGACGCACGTCGGCACCATCTGCACTCATTGTGGCGACGGCTGCAAGACCACTCTCGGTACGCGCAACGATCGCATCATCCGCGGCAATAATCGCGATCACTCCGGGATCAACGGCGAGTTCCTGTGCATCAAGGGACGATACGCGTTCGATTTCTACGACCATGCGGAACGGCTGCAAGCCCCCATGGTGCGCGTAAATGGCAAGTTGGAAGAGGTTTCCTGGTCGCAGGCCCTGGAGACGGTCGCCAAGAAGTTCAACCTGGCGTTGGCGGATGGGGGCAGCTTCGGGGTAATTGGTTCCAACCACACCACCAACGAAGAGAATTTTTATCTGCAGAAATTCGCGCGCGAAGTGCTGCACACCAACCACATCGACCACCATCAGACGGGCGACGTGGTTGCGTTGTTAGATGGACTCAGCGGCAAGACCGGGAAGCTGGCCACGGTATCCGATCTCTACGAACGCAAGGCCGTGATGGTGCTGGGCGCCGATCTCGCTCTCGAGCATCCGCTGCTGTCGTTCCAGATCCGCGCGAATTACCGCCACCATCAGGCGCATGTCTATGCCGTGACGCCGGGTCCGGTGCGGGAAGACAAGTATTCCGTGAAGAGCATCCGGGTGGGCGGCCCCGGCGCGGGCACCGGCGAACCGCGTTGGTCCGCAGTAAGTGCGGCGGACATCATGGCCGGCAATCCCTCGGGATACGTGCATCCGCACGACGCGATCGCCGTTCCCGCCGACTATTTCGCGGCACTCGAATCAATGCGCGATCAGTTGAAGGCCGAGCCGGAACTGGTGATCCTCTTCGACGATTCGTTCAAAGGCGCCGATGTCCGCAAGTTGGTCGATTTCGGCGAGTCGCTCGGCATTCCGGTAAAGTACATCTGCCTGGTGGACTACGCGAATTCGCGCGGCGCCGTGGATATGGGGCTCGCGCCGGAGCTGCTGCCTGGATACAAGCCATCAGGCCAGTCCGGAATGCATGTGCACGAGATGGTCGCCGCGGATCTGGGTGTTCTGTGGGTGGTGGGATCCAATCCTTATAAAGCGGGCGGGGTGAAGCGGTGCGGATTCCTCGTGGTGCAGGATATGTTCCTGACCGAGACCGCGAAACTGGCGGACGTGGTTTTGCCGGCCGCGTGCGCTTACGAGAAACACGGCACCATCACCAACGTCACCGGTGAAGTGCAGCGTATGAAGCGCGCTGTGAATACCATGGGCGCGAAGCCCGATCTCGAGATCATGGGCTTCATCGCGCGCGAAATGGGAGCGGCGGCGGCGATGGGCCCTTGGGTTCCGGACGTAGTGTTCGAGGAGATCCGCAAGAAGGTGCGTGGCTACGACATCCCGCTGCCAGTGATCTCGACCGGTGGCGCGGCGCAGACGATGCCGGTCAACGGACGGATCCCGGTGGAGATTCCCCCCGACCTGGTACATTCTGACCACAACGGACTATTCGCGTCCGGGACGCTCGGGCGCTATTCTAAGGTACTGAACTCAGTGCTGGAAGGTCGCGCGAGCCGCTAATGGACGCATTCATTATCATCAGCCTGGCCAAGATTCTGGTAGTCTTTGCGGTGCTCATGACTACCCTGGCCTACCTGCAATGGGTGGAGCGCAAGGTTATTGCCCACATCCAGGTGCGGCCGGGGCCGTATCGCGTAGGCCCGCATGGCCTGCTCCAGCCGCTCGCCGACGTGATCAAGCTCATCACCAAGGAAGATCTGGTTCCGCCCTACGTCAACAAGCCGCTGTACTTGCTGGCGCCTTTTCTGGCGATCACCATGGCGCTGCTTTCGATCTCGGTGATCCCGTTCGGACCGAGCATCACGGTGGCGGGCCATACCACCTTTATGCAGCTCACCGATCTGAATATGGGTGTGCTGTTCGTGCTGGCAGTTTCGTCGCTGGGTGTATATGGCATTGCGCTGGCCGGCTGGTCGTCGAATAACAAGTACGCGCTGATCGGCGGGCTGCGCAGCTCGGCCCAGATGATCAGCTATGAGTTGCCCTTGTCGCTCGCCATCGCTGCGCCGCTGCTGATCTCGAACACGCTCAGCTTGCGCGAACTGGTCGACAAACAGGATGGCGGCATCTGGCACTGGAATCTGATTCACGGCGGGCAGATTATCAGCTTCATCATTTTTCTTATAGCGGCATTTGCCGAAACTAACCGTGTACCGTTCGACCTGCCTGAAGCTGAAAATGAGCTGGTCGCCGGATTTCATACCGAATACAGCAGTATGAAGTTCGCGTCGTTCTTCATGGCGGAATACGCCAACATGATCACTGTGAGCTGCATGGCGACGCTGCTCTTCCTCGGCGGATGGGGAGCGCCGTGGCCGGCGGAATACGGATCGAGCCTGGTGCCGGCGGTGATCTTCGCGTTCGCGGGCGTGGTCGCGTTGTATCACGGGATCAATGCGGAACGGCGGCGGGACAAGAAGACGTTTCCAGTCTTCGGCGTCATCTTCCTGATCATCGCGGTGGTCTTCCTGTTGCCTATGGTGCAGGGCTGGTTGGTGCCTCTCTTCTGGTTCTGTGCAAAGACGGGCGGAATTCTATTCACCTTTATGTGGATTCGCGGCACGCTGCCGCGCTTCCGTTATGACCAGCTTATGGGTTTCACCTGGAAGTTTCTCTTCCCGGTCGCGGTCTTGAATCTGCTGGTGACCGGTTTCGTGGTCGCCTTGCTTCCGTAGATGGCCAACTGAATGGACGTCATTCTCTTTCTGATCTTCGCGACAATCGCGGTGGTATGCGCCATCAACGTGGTGGTGCAGACGCACCCGATCTCCAGCGCGCTTTCGCTGGTCGGTGTGATGGGCTCGCTGGCAGTCCTGTATCTGCTTCTGGGCGCGGAATTCATCGCCGCCGCGCAAGTGATTGTCTACGCCGGCGCCATCATGGTGCTCTTCATATTTGTCATCATGCTGTTGAATGCCGGAGCGGAAGTTAAAAAAGGCCAATCCACCATGGCGCTGTTTTTAGGTGTGCCGCTGCTGGCTGGCCTGTTGATCGTGATGTGCTGGTACCTGCAAAGCTGGTTCCCCATCGGCACCACGGTACATTTCGGCGGATTCCAAAGCACGGCTCCGCACACCGGCCCGCTGGCGCAGTCCGGCGGTTCAGCGCACGAGGTGGGTATCGCACTCTTCACCCGATACCTGCTGCCTTTTGAGGTGACGTCGGTGCTCATTCTGATCGCCATTCTCGGCGCGATCGTACTGGCTCGAAAGGAAATCGACTGAGATGGATGGCATTCCCATATCGTGGTTTTTGACGCTAAGCGCGATTCTGTTCGCACTGGGAGTGGCCGGTTTTCTGTTCCGGCGCAACATCATCACGGTGTTCATGTCGATCGAATTGATGCTGAACGCCGTGAACCTGAGCTTCATCACGTTTTCGTATAAGCTCCAGAAAGTGGACGGGCATCTGCTCGCGTTCTTTGTGATGGTGGTAGCGGCGGCGGAAGCGGCCGTCGGTCTCGCCATCATCCTGACGGTTTTCAAAAACCGTTCCACCTTGAATATCGACGATATCGATACGTTAAAGAACTGAAAGTCATGTTGACCGTGAATTCCGATCTTGGCGCATAAATGCAACTCTGGCTCATACCGTTACTTCCGCTGGCAGGATTCCTCATCAACGGCATTCTGGGGCGCCGTCTTCCCAAGAGCCTGATCAATGCCGTAGCCATCGGCAGCGTGGTTCTTTCCTTTGGGTGGGTGCTCAAAACACTCTTCGGGCTTGACCTGAATACCGCCCATACCGAGCACTATTTCACGTGGATTCAGAGCGGCACGCTCTCGATCGGATGCGACTTCTCGGTAGACCGCCTGACCGCCGTGATGCTGCTGGTCGTAACCGGCATCGGTTCGCTGATCCACATCTACTCGATCGGCTACATGGCGCATGAGGGCGGATACTACCGCTTCTTCGCGTATCTCAACCTCTTCATGTTCTTCATGCTGGTGTTGGTGCTGGGCGCCAACTACCTGGTGCTGTTTGTCGGTTGGGAAGGGGTGGGCCTGTGCAGTTACCTGCTGATCGGGTTTTACTTCGATAAGAAGTTCGCCACCAACGCCGGCAATAAGGCATTCATCGTCAACCGCGTCGGGGACTTCGGATTCTCCCTGGCGATGTTCTACATCTTCCGCACCTTCGGCTCGCTCGACTTCGCCACCGTGTTCGGACAGACTGCCGGGGCATCCGAAGCCACTCTCACCATGATCGGGCTTCTGCTGCTGGTAGGCGCGTGCGGCAAGTCGGCGCAACTGCCGTTGTACGTCTGGCTCCCCGACGCGATGGCTGGCCCCACCCCGGTCTCGGCACTCATCCACGCTGCCACCATGGTGACCGCCGGCGTCTACATGTGTGCGCGCTCCTTCCCCATCTACACGCATGCGCCGGCCGCGATGAACGCAATCGCTGTCGTTGGGATTGCCACTGCCTTTTTCGCGGCGACCATCGGACTGGCGCAGACCGATATCAAGAAGGTGTTCGCCTACTCGACGGTCTCGCAATTGGGCTACATGTTCGTTGGTGTCGGATGTGGCGCGTTTTCGGCGGGTATCTATCATCTGATGACCCACGCCTTTTTCAAGGCACTGCTCTTCCTCGGCTCCGGCAGCGTGATCCACGCGCTCTCGGGCGAACAGGATATGCGCGAAATGGGCGGCCTGCGCACCAAGATACCGTGGACTTGCTGGACGATGTTCTGTGCCTCGATCGCGATTGCCGGTGTCCCGCTCACGTCGGGCTACTTCAGCAAGGAGGCGATCCTGGCGGCGGCGAATCAACATGCGCCCTGGATGTTCTGGTTGGGGACCATTACTGCCGGTATGACCGCGTTCTATGTGTTCCGCGCCTGGTGCATGACGTTTCTCGGAACGTATCGCGGCCATCATCATCCGCACGAATCGCCGCCCTCCATGCTGGTGCCGCTGGCGATTCTCGCGGTGCTCTCGATTGCAGGTGGATTGCTTTTCAAGATTCCGACGTTCCTGGCCACCTTCTTTCCGGAGCATGAGGTGCCCGAGGACTTCACTCTCACCTTGATTGCCAGTTCCGCGGGGATCATCGGAATCTTGCTCGCTTTCCTGATCTATGGCTTCAAGCCATCCATCGCCGATGCGTTTGCCAGAGCGGTGAAGCCTCTCTACACCTTCGTCTACAACAAGTATTACGTCGACGAACTCTATGACAACGTCATCGTCAAACCGGTGGTGAACGGTTCGCGTGTGGTGCTGTGGAAAGGCTTCGATGCCGGCCTGATCGACGCCATTGTGAATGGTACAGGTACGCGGGCGCGCAACTTGGGCAGCGTGCTGAGGCTCATCCAGTCTGGCAACATCCGCAGCTACGCCACCTGGGTGCTGTTAGGCTCTCTGGGAGTAATCGCGGTGATCGTAGGAATCGCCAGTTCGGGAGGCATGCGATGAACCTGGCTGCCGCGTTCCAGATGCTCTCCGTCCTGGTGGTGCCGCTGATCGGTTTTATCGCCGCGATGTGCGTGCCGCGAAGCCGCCCGCAGAACAGCCGATCTCTGGCGCTGGTGATGTCGCTGCTGGCATTCCTGGATTCGCTGCAACTGATCAGCAAGTTCGATCGCACGCAAGGCGGCGAGCAGTTCGTCCTGGATCTCACCTGGATCCCTTCCGTCGACATCCATTTCGCCACCTCCGTGAACGGTGTCAGCCTTTGGCTGATCGTTCTGACCACGTTCCTCACGCCGCTGTGCGTGCTGGTCTCCTGGAATTCCATCCAGAGCCGGGTGAAAGAGTTCTACGCGTTTCTGTTGCTGCTGGAATTCGGCCTGGTGGGAGTCTTCCTCGCCCAGGATCTTTTCCTGTTCTACGTGTTTTGGGAAGTCTCGCTCGTGCCGATGTATTTTCTGGTCGGCATCTGGGGCCACGACCGCCGCATCTACGCCGCAGTCAAGTTCTTCCTCTACACGATGGCGGGCTCGATGTTGATGCTGGTCGCCATCATCTATCTCTACCTGCAGGCGCATACTTTCAGCTACACCAAGATTCTCGAGATGCTTTCACGCGGCGATCTCTCTTTCACCGCAGGTGAGCAGATGCTGCTCTTCCTGGCGTTCTTCGTCGCCTTCGCGATCAAGGTCCCGCTCTTCCCGCTGCACACCTGGCTGCCGGACGCGCACGTCGAAGCCCCCACCGCTGGTTCCATCATGCTGGCCTCCGTGATGTTGAAGATGGGCACCTACGGGATCATGCACTTCTGCGTGCCGCTTTTCCCGAGGTCGGCGCACACCTGCGCACCGTGGATCGCGGTGCTGGCGATCATCGGTATCATCTACGGCGCGTTGGTGGCAATGGTGCAGCCCAACATGAAGAAGCTGGTGGCGTATTCGTCGGTAAGCCATCTCGGCTTCGTGGTGCTGGGGATCTTTTCGTTCAGCCAGGCGGGGATGGACGGCGCAGTCTACCAGATGCTGAATCACGGCATTTCCACAGGCGCGCTGTTCGCCATCGTGGGACTGCTCTATGAGCGGCGGCACTCGCTCGAAATCAAAGATTTCGGCGGTGTAGCGACGGTGGCGCCCTGGCTGTCCACCGCATTCCTGATTACGACTCTGGCCAGCATCGGTCTGCCGCTCCTGAATAATTTCGTGGGCGAGTTCCTGGTGCTGCAGGGTACCGCGATGGAGCACTACCAGTGGACCATCTACGCGTCCATCGGCGTGATCCTGTCGGCCTGCTACATGCTGTGGCTGTATCAACGAGTCTTTTACGGAGAGGTCAATCCAGAAGTTCGATCGCATATCTCCGATCTGATCCCACGCGAGTGGGCGGTGGTAATTCCTCTCGTGGTGATGATGGTGTGGATGGGTGTCTATTCCCAGAGTTTTCTGCCTACGGTGGGTAAGGTGACCGCGCTGGTGCTGGAGCAGAGCAAGATTAACGTACCGGAGCGAGTGCAGATACACGGTCCGCGTGCCGGATCCATGGAGGCCGCCAATGCACGCTAGCGCGGGCTTCTTCAGCCCGGTGGATCTCGTTCGATTTCTGCCGGAGATCATCCTGACCGTGGTTGGCACGTTCCTGATGGTTTTGGATCCGATCCTGCACAAGCGCTCCTCTCATGCCTTCGGCCATTTGAGCCTGTTAGCGCTGATCGCAGCCATGGGCGGATCGATTTATGCCTACACGGAGCCAGGCAAGTCGTTCAACGACATGCTGGTGGTGGACGGCTTCGCCACGTTCTTCCGTGTGCTGGTGATTGGGGTCGGAATATTCACTGTGCTATTGTCCTACCGGTTTCTGGAGCGGGAGGATGCGGAGACCAGCGAGTACCATGCTCTGCTGCTCTTTTCGGTCGCCGGGCAGTGCATGATGGCGGCTTCGAACGACCTCATCATGATCTTCATCGGGCTTGAGATCTCCTCGATTTCCAGCTATGTTCTGGCGGGATACTTGCGCGACGACAAGCGTTCCAGCGAATCGGCGCTGAAGTATTTCCTGCTGGGCTCATTTGCGACGGCGTTTTTCCTGTACGGTGTGGCTTTGATTTACGGTTCCACCGGCAGCGTCAATTTGAGCGAAGTGCGGCGCATCATCACCGGGCCGGATGTTCCCTCGCCAGTCTTCATCGGCCTCGCGGCCGCGCTGATGTTCGTGGGGCTCGGATTCAAAGTCTCGGCTGCGCCGTTTCAAATGTGGGCGCCGGATGTATACCAGGGCGCGCCCACGCCGGTGGCTGCGTTCCTTTCCGCCGGTCCAAAGGCGGCCGCTTTTGCCATATTTCTGCGGATTTTCACGACTGCCTTCGAGCCGATGTCGATTGCGTGGCAGCCGGTGGTATTTGGCGGGGCGGCAGTGCTCTCGATGACCATCGGGAATTTCGCCGCGCTGCTGCAGTCCAACGTCAAGCGCATGCTGGCGTACAGTTCGATCGCGCATGCCGGCTACCTGATGGTGGCGCTGACGGCACGCGACAATGGCACCCCGGCCGCGATGTTCTACCTGGTCGCCTATGCCTTCATGAACATCGGTGCCTTCGCGGTAGTCGCTCACCTTTCGGGCAAAGGCGAGCGATATCAGACACTCGACGACTTTGCGGGTCTGGCGCAGAAGCAGCCGCTCACCGCGGCGATGCTCACCATCTTCATGCTCTCCCTGATCGGGGTTCCCCTGACCGGCGGCTTCTTCGGGAAGTTCTACATCTTCAAGGCGGCGATTGAATCGAAGATGGTTTGGCTGTCGGTTTTCGGACTACTGAATAGCGCGGTGGGCGCGTTCTACTACCTGAGGGTCCTGGTGATGATGTATATGCACGAACCAAGCAAAGCCAGTTCCGAAGTCGAGCCTCTGCCCTGGGGCTTGGGCACCGCCTTGGTCTTACCTGCGATCGCCACGCTTTTCCTCGGGATTTTCCCGAGCTGGGTGCTGGATTTTGCCCGGTCCGCCACGTTATTAAAGTAACGTCTGTCCGTTCCCCCACTCCGATTTCTGGTGCGCTGCGCTTGCGTCTGGCGTATCATCTGAGAATACGTAGGGGAGGAATTCCATGTCCGAAACCATGGCTTCCGTGTTGAAGAGCAAGGGTAGCGATATCTGGTCGATTGCGCCGGACGCAACCGTCTACGATGCCATCGCTGTGATGGCGCATAAAGGAGTCGGAGCCCTGCTGGTGATGGCAGAGGGCCGGCTCGAAGGGATCATTTCCGAACGGGATTACGCCCGCAAGGTGATTCTGGAGGGGCGGTCTTCCAAAGACACCCGAGTGCGGGAGATCATGACACCTGCGGTGATGACGGTTTCGCCCGATCACACCGTGGATATGTGCATGCAGATCATGACGGAGAGCCGGATTCGCCATCTGCCGGTAGTGGAGCGCGACACGGTAGTGGGCGTGGTGTCGATCGGCGACATGGTGCGCGCGACGATTGCGGCGCAAGCTGCGACGATCGATCATCTGCACACTTACATCTGCAGTAGTTAGAGACGTGGCGCGGACACTCCTGTCCGCAGCGTCGACACTCCTGTCGACGCTTTTCGGGCGTCTACTAATTCAGCTTGTTCCAGATGTGCGGAAGAGCATCGCTGCCCGAAAAGTCTCGACAAGAGTGTTCGCGCCACGGCTGTCCGCAGGAGTTTCGTACGCGTGTCGATAGACGGGCGGGCAAACCTCAGGCGATGTGTGCGCCACGCGTCACTACGCATACCGAATAAATCGCACATGAACGCTCGAAGGGATCATTTGTGCGGCAGATCATGACGGAGAGCCGGATTCGCCATCTGCCGGTACGGGATGCGCGCGACGATACCTCTGCAGCAGTTAGAGATGTGGCGCGGACACTCCTGTCCGCAGCGTCGACACTCCTG
>DATGIL010000109.1:0-29111 GCA_035295745.1 Bryobacteraceae bacterium
GCTTTCGAAGCTACTTCACGTCGGGGCGGGGGTCGCGGACGAAGCCGTCGCGATTCGGCATGCGCACCTTGGGCAGGGTGCGCGCGTCCATCACATCGTTCTCCGCGACGATCCCGTTCAAGAACAGGATGTAGGCGGTCACCGAATAAACCTGATCGTGGCTCAACAGGCCGGGATTATTGAACGGCATGGCGCGATTCACATAGTCCCAGATGGTGGTGGCGTACGGCCAATAGCTGCCCACCGTGCGCAGGGGCTTGGGATTCTTGAGTGTGCCTTTCCCGCCGGCCAGCGGCACGCTGTCGCGTCCCTCTCCATTCGCTCCGTGACACTTGGAGCAACGATTCGTGTAGATCTCGCGACCGGCGGCTGCCGTCCCGCTGCCGGAAGGCAAGCCGGCGCCCGTCGGACTGATCGACACGTCCCAGTTCCGCAGTTCCTCGGGAGTGGGCGCGCGGCCCACGCCGTATTTCGGAGATTGCCCGAAAAGCGCGGCCGCGGTGGCGAGCAGCAGCAGGCTACGCATTCGTCACGCTCCCATCCGCCATCACCTTCCACGTCTTGATGCCGTTGAAGTGATACTGCGAGTTGAGTCCCCGGACGGCCACCAGCGCGTCTTTGCCGGGCTGGACATAACCGCTCTCATCGGTGCATCGCGACTGCAACACGGCCTCGCTGCCATCCCAGGTCCACGGAAACGTGAAGCGTGTGAAGGCCATCGAGAGACGCGGTTCCTGCAGCGTGGCATCGTGCCAGGTGCGGCCCTCATCCGCCGAGACTTCGACACGTTGAATGCGCCCGCGGCCCGACCATGCGAGCCCCGACACCTCATAAAACCCCGGCCCCTTGAGTTTCTGGCCGCCTGACGGGAAGGTGATCAGCGATTTCGCCTCCATGACGAAGGTGAAGATGCGCGCGGTGCCATCCGGCATCAGGTCGGTGTAGTGCGAGGTCTCATCGCGCACCATGTACGGCTCTTCGACGGCCTTCAGGCGGCGAAGCCATTTCACACTGATGTTGCCTTCCCATCCGGGCACAACCAGGCGCAAAGGATAGCCCTGCTCGGGGCGCAGCGCTTCGCCGTTCTGACCCCAGGCAACCAGCACGTCGTCCATCGCCTTATCGATGGGCAGACTGCGCTGCATCTTACACGGGTCGGCGCCCTCTGCGATGAGCCATTTCGACTGTTTTTGCACGCCCGCCTCTGCAAGTAGCAGTGAAAGCGGAACGCCCGTCCATTCGCTGCAACTGGCCAGCCCGTGACTCTGCGCCGCATTGCGGCCCGTCTTCTCGCCCCACTCTCCGCTGCTGTTGCCGGAGCACTCCAGGAAGTAGATGCGTGAGAGCGCAGGCAGGCGGCGGATGTCTTCCACCGAGAAGGTCAGCGGCCGGTCGACGAGGCCATGGACCATCAAGCGATGCTCCGAGGGATTGATCTTGGGTACGCCGCCGTGGTGCCGTTCGTAGTGCAGGGAGGAGGGTGTGAGGATTCCGCACGAGTCCTGCAAAGGAGTGCGGCTGGCGGCGGTCTCGGGTGTGCGCGTATCGGGCAGTGCGCGCGCCGCGACTTCGAAGGGCGAACGCTCGCCGTATGCGGAGACGGGCTTGCCCAAGGTACTCGGAGTGGTATCGGCTTCCGGCTTTTCCTGCCGGCGGCATCCAGCGGCGGCCGCTCCGAGCCCGGCTGTGAGTTGCAGCCAGCGGCGGCGGCTGGTGGCGGAGTTCTTCATCTTCGGCTCAATGTGCCTGGTTGGCTCAATGTGCCAGCATAGCGAATCCGTAGATAGTATCGCCCGCCGCGACCACCAGGTACTGCGTGCCGTCCAATTCGTAGGTGATGGGGCCGTTGGTCACCCCACTCCCGAGGTTGGCATGCCATAGAGGCTCACCGGTCTCGGTATGGAGGGCAACCAGATTGTCGGCGCCATCGCCCGCGAACAACACCTTGCCCGCGGTGCTCAACAGGCCGCCGCGGCCTCCACCACTTTCCCACTTGTGGCTCCATCGGATCTTGCCGGTCTTGTAGTCAATCGCCTCCACCATGGATTCCGAATATCCACCGCGATCGTTGCCGCCCCATCCCTCCGGCTTGTCGCTCGGATCGTAGATGTAGTACACGCTGAAGGCGCGAGACGCGTTCACATAAAAGAGACCGGTCTCGGGATCGTAGGTGGGAGGCGGCCAGTTGGTGCCGCCTCCCTGGTTGGGCGTCACCAATGCGCCATCGAGCTGCGGCATCTTGGCGGGGTTGGGAATCGGCTGCCCTTTAGCATCCAGACCACTCGACCAATTGGTCTTCACGTACTCGGTGGAGAGTATGTTCTTGCCGTTGGTGCGGTCGAGGACGAAAAACCATCCGTTGCGGCTGGCCTGCGCGAGGAGTTTGCGCTTCTGCCCATTAACTTCGCCATCGAAGAGCACGGGGACCTGAGTGGCGTCCCAATCGTGGGTATCGTGCGGCGAGGGCTGGAAATACCAGACCATCTTGCCGTTATCGGGATTGATGGCGACGATCGACTCGGTAAACAGGTTGTCGCCCTGCCGCCCCTTGCCTGCGATCACCGGTTGCGGATTGCCGGTGCCCACGTAGATGAGGTTGAGTTCGGGGTCGTAGGTGATCGGCTGCCAGGTCATGCCGCCGCCGTGCTTCATGGCCTCTTCGTTGGGCCACGAGTCAGAACCCACCTCTCCCTTCTTCTGCGGCACCACATACCATCGCCACTGCAAGTCGCCGGTCTCGGGATCGTGCGCTTCCAGGAATCCCGGTTGGTCGAGGTCGTCGCCGCTGACTCCCGTGATTACGTGATTCTTGAGCACGATGGGGGCGACCGATCCGTAATACATCAGGTCGAGATCGCAGATCGGCTTGCGCCAGCGCTCGCTGCCATCCTTCATATTGAGCGAGACCAGGTTGCAGTCGGGCGTCTCGTAATAGAGCCAGTTGCCATAGGCGCCCACGCCGCGGTTCCCGATGTGCATCCCGCCCTTCGACTGCAGTTGACGATGCCAGATTTCGCGGCCGTCGCGCGCATCGATGGCCCACAGATGATCGGGGATGGTGAAGTAGAGAACGCCGTTGATTTCGAGCGGTGTGGCAGAGATGCGAACGCCGCCGGAGGAGCCGGGCCCCATGTTCTCGCGATAGACAAAGGCGAGACTGAGAGACGAGACGTTCTTTGCGTTGATCTGGGAGAGCGTGCTATAGCGGCGGCCCGAGTAGTCGCCATGATACATCGGCCAGGTGTCGGTAGGAGGCTGCAGGAGTTTGGACGGACTCAGGTTTGACTGGGCGAACAGGAGGGTGGACAGCAGCAACAACAGAAGCGGGCTGCGAATTGCGGCGCCGCCGCCGGGGCTCCGGAATCGGCCGGCGCCAAAAAGGTCTCGACAGGTTTGTCGAGACGGCAAACACGAGTGTTTGCGCCACGTCGGCACACCAGGATTTCTGGAGAGCAGGACTGGTTCGGCGGGCAGGCCGCAGGCGCTGCTCGAACCGTGGCACGTCTCCTTTTCAGCAACGGTGCTCATTTTAAAGTCTCCAGGTAAGCAACGGTATCGTGGATGTTCTTATCAGTGATCGTATCGAGTAGCGCTTCGTGCGCCAGGAAGGGATCGTGCTTCTCGACCTTCAAGGACGAAGTGCGTTTCCAGGAGTGGTATTCGCCCGAAGCGTCGCGCAGGGCCACGTTAAAGTCGTCGATATGCAAGAGCACTCCCGTCACCGCCGGGCCTGACTCGGGAGTCACGGTCACGGTGACCTGGGACCCACTGACCTGGGGAGTGGCCCCGCCGCGAGCGCCACGCCCACCGCGTCCACCACGCCCGCCACCTTGGGGAAACAGAAATCGCTGCTGCAGATTGACCGGACTGTACCGCTTCGCGATGCCTGCCAGATCGCCCGTGGGCGAGTGGCACGAAGCGCACTTGCCTTCGCCCGAGAAATACGCGGCGCCCGCCTTAGCATCGCCCGTTACGATGTCCTGCACATCGAGCGCGCTGCGCATGGTCTGGTACACCTCGAAGTGCACGAACTGCGCCACATCTTCGATCTGTGCCTGCGTGAGGTTGGCGGCCGGAGTGGTCTGGGTGGGATGGCCCTTTTTGAGGAACGGCCCGATCTCGTTCGCGTAGCGGTCATGCAACACCAGAACCGAGCGGATCAGGTCGGCGCCACGATCGGTACCGCGGGCGTGAGTGCCGTGGCAGTTGATGCACTCGGCGACCCATACCTTGCGGCCGCGATCGGCCGCGGCGGGGTCGACCACATGCTTATCGTCCGATCCCACGCCTCCGGGGGCGATTCCGCGTCCGCCGCCCCGCCCCGCTGTCTGGGCGCTTAGCGACATGGCCACGGCCAGAAAGACCGCAATTCGCGCCCCCATTCCTGCCCACTTCTGCATTCCGTTCTCCCCTCCGCGCGCAGCCGCGATCTCAATACGCAATGGCGTCGCGGTGACTCTCTAGCTTCTTGGCATCGATGCCGGGTACCTTGCTCAGGGCGTCAAAGTCCTCAAATTTTCCATGATCTTTCCGAAACTTCACGACGGCATCAGCTTCGGTTTGAGAAAGGCCGACAATCTGCGCGATCTCATCTGCCGGTGCGGTGTTGACGTTGACCTTGCCGTAGGCCGACACGAGGTACTCGAGAATCGGACCTACCTCTTCGTCCGAGACTTTGGCTCCCTGCTGCGTGACCATCTCGTCGATCACTTCCTGCCACTGGTCGCGGGTACGGCGGGCGGCAGCGACACTTTCGGCGGTATGGCAGGCGCTGCAAGTTTTCTCGAACATGGCTTTGGAGGGCTTCGGAGCAGCGGATTCCTGAGCGCCGCTCGCGGCCGCGATTAACAGGAGCGCCACGATTGCGAGCAGTTCTCGAGCCTGTAAAGCGGTTACCAAGAGTTCCCAGATTGGTCTCATAAGTGCGTTGACCTTATTGTAAACCGCGCCGCGTTGCCAGGGAATTCGCAATTTCCCATCGAAAGATAGGCCAGGGAAAACGCTTCGCGTTTCGTTCTTCCCGGTGCCCTGTCTATTGCTATAAACAGTAACGTTATGATATTTAACATAATGTGAGTACGCTGCAATTCCTCGGCGAGTGGGCGCTCCGAGCGTCGATTTTGATGGTGTTTGCCGCCATCCTCTTACGGGCATTTCGCGTGAGGGATTCATCGGCTCGCCTGGCGTCGTGGACCGCGGTGCTCTGTGCGTCCCTCTCGATTCCGTGGGTGGGCGCGATGATACCGAGGCTTCCCGTAAGAGTGATGCCAGTGGCGGCGCGGACCGCGGAACTGCCGACGCTGGTTTCCGAACCAGCCGAGGTATCGGTCGCGGCTGCCATGGTTGCCGCGGTTCCGTCACACCTCGTTCCGCAACCTGTGGAATTCGATTGGCCGAAGGCAGGCATGCTGCTTTACGCTCTGGTGTGTGGCGGGCTGCTGTTGCGTTGGGCAGTTGGTCTCGCGCTGAGTTTGCGCTTGCTTAAGGCCAGCGCACTCACCGGCCAGAAGACAAACGGAATCGAGATTCGCGAATCTTCTCGCATTCTTTCGCCGGTGACCTTAGGAATTGTGCGGCCGGCAATCGTCCTGCCTGCGGGCTGGCGCGAGTGGAATTCCGTGAAGCTGGATGACGTGCTGGCGCACGAGCGCTCGCACGTCGCGCGCCACGACCCCGCCATCCAGATGCTGTCGATGATTCATCGCGCGATACTCTGGTTTAGTCCCGCCAGTTGGTTGTTGCATGGCACCCTGGTACGCACCGCCGAAGAGGCCAGTGCTGACGCAGCTATTGCGGCAAGCCCCGATCGCGCGTCGTACGCCAGGATTCTGCAGAAATTCATGCAACAGGGAGTTCGCGATGCGAACTGGCAAGGCGTGCCGATGGCTCGCTACGTCAAGCCCGAGCAGCGTATCGACCGGATTCTGGATGGAACGTCGTTGTCTCGTGGCGTCACCAGGAGGAGCCTGGCTTCCATTTTGGTGATGGCGATTCCGTTGGGTTACGCAGTGGCGGCGGCAGAGCCGCAAGCTTCCCAACCGGCAAAACTGCCCACCTTCGAGGTGGCATCCGTGAAGCCCACACCACCCGAAGGACGGCGAGGCGGGGCCACGATGACGGGCGGCCCTGGCAGCAAAGATCCGGGACGAATCCACTACACCAACATGTCGCTCGAGGAACTGCTCCTGGCAGCCTACGACCTCAACGGCTTCCAGGTCGCCGGTCCGCCCTTCCTCAGTGCCGACCGCTTCGATCTCGACGCCACGATGCCGCCCGGCACCTCCAAAGAACAATTCCGCCTGATGCTCCAGGGCCTCCTTGCGGATCGATTCCAACTGATGGTGCATCGCGAGACCAGAGAGCTCGCCGGCTACAACCTGGTGGTAACGGACAGAGGACCGAAAATGAAGGAGTCTGCGGAATTGCTGCCGCCGGTAGAAGACGGAGCCCCACCGCCGCCATTGGCTCTCGGCGTAGACGGCTACTTTGTTCCGCCGAAACGGCGGGGGGTTTTCTTTCAATTTACCGAGGTGCCAAACGGGCGCGCTGTCTTCCGCCAGGTGACGATGCAGGAACTGGCGAGCACTTTGCAGCGGCAGATGAAGCGGCCTGTCAGTGACGCCACCGGACTCACCGCACGATACGATTTCAAACTGGATTACTCGACGCAAGGACTCGACATGGGGCGCGGAAGGATTCCAGTGAGTCCCGGTGACCGCGCTTATCAGAACGATTCGACCGCGTCGAACGGTCCGGCGGATGCGCATTTGCCTTACGTCGCGCCCGGTCTCCTGTCCGCTTTACCATCGCAGCTCGGACTCAAACTGGAATCGAAGAGGGTGCCGGTGGAGACTCTTGTCATCGATCACGTGGTGCGCAATCCCATTGCAAATTAGGCAAGTGACTGCCGTCTCTTTTTACGTGGGATTAGCGTTATCTGGGCCGATTTTGGTTAAGACGCCGACCTGCTCAAATTTGTTTACATCCCCAATCAATCGGTGGTAAACTAACGCACATTCACAGTTTCACAGGGATCTGCTGGGCCACGGATGCTTTCCGCAGATGCGGGAGTTTGGGGGAATTGCTTCCCCGAGGTTAATTCCAGGTTGTTCCGGTCCGACTTCGGCGCCCCATTCAACGCCCCATCTATTGAATCTCCGTAAACTCATAGCCTGGCCAACACACAGGGGTTGTCTGTTTCAAATGACGACAGGACAAAGGGAGACCAGCCTGATGAATTCTCTGCAAATAAAGTTGCGAGTCGTTTTCGCGGCGTTGCTGATCTGCTGCGCGCCGCTGGCATTCAGTCAAACCATCACCACCGGAGATGTTACCGGTGTCATTTCCGACGCGAGCGGAGCAGTGGTGCCTAGCTCGATCGTGACCTTAAAAAATACGGACACGAACGAAACCCGCACCGCGGTCACCAATGAATCTGGACACTACCGATTCTCTCTGTTGGCCCCCGGCAGCTACACCATTTCGGCGGCGACCACCGGTCTGAAGTCGAACACCGACAAGATCACGGTCAGCGTCGGTCAGGAGCAGGCGATTAACCTGACTCTGACGGTGCAAGGAACGCAGGAAGTGGTGGAAGTTAAGGCCGAGGCGGCGGTTATCCAGACCGAAAACGCGAACCTCGCAAGCGAGATCAGCCACGCACAAATTGTAGCCCTGCCGATGAACGGCGGCGACCTGACCACCGTCGCCTTCACGGTGCCCGGCGTCCGCATGAATGTGGGCGGCGGGAACGGGAACTTCAACGCCAATGGCATCCCGCTTACCTCGGTCCTGTTTACGATTAACGGCGCGGACGTGATGGATCCGTACAACAACCTCAACAACTCGGGCGCGAGCAACAACCTCCTGGGGGCGAATGAGGTGGCCGAGGCTGCAGTGGTCCTGAATGCCTACAGTCCGTCGTACGGACGCATGGCCGCGGCCCAGGTAAACATCGTGGGCAAGACAGGCACCAACTCCTTCCATGGCAATGCGATTTACAACTACAACGACGCCATCTTTAACGCCAACTCGTATCTGAATAATTCCACCGGCACTGCCCGTGGACGTTCGGATGCCAATCTGTATGCGGGTTCGATTGGCGGGCCTGTTCGCAAGAACAAGACGTTCTTCTTTTTCGACACTGAAGCTCTGCGATACGCGCTGCCTTCGTCAGGTGTAGTCTCCATTCCCTCGCCGCAATTGGAACAGTATGCCTTGGCCCACGCCGTACCTTCGGCGATTCCGGTCTACCAGCAGGCGATCGCATTGTGGAATAGCGCGACGGGCTTGAATCGCGCAGTTCCCGTCACCAACGGCGGCGGACCTCTGCAGGATTCCAACGGCCACCTGGGATGTGGAACTCATACCTTTGGCAATGCCACCTCGGGCGATCCTTTTGTGAACGGCTCCAGCGGCCAGCGATTCGGCATCGACGTGCCGTGCGCCCTGGCTTTCGCCACCAACAACTCCAGCGTGAACGTGGAAAATCTGCTGATCGCACGTGTGGATCACACCCTCACCGATAAGCAGAAACTGGATTTCCGGTACGAGTACGATTGGGGCCTCCAGGCCACCAGCACCAGCCCGATTTCCCATCTTTTCGATTCCAAGAGCAGCCAACCGCAGCATCAAGGGCAGATGACGTATACGTACGTCATCAATCCGCGACTGGTCAACACCTTCACGGGCCAGTCGAGCTGGTACACCGCGATTTTCGGCGTGCAGGACTTCGCTGCGACGCAGGCTGCCATTCCGGTCCGGCTCAGCTTGGGCGACGGCGGGGCAAATGGCGGCGGTTTCGCTGCCCTGGGCGCTGGATTTCCCACGGGACGCAACGTGGGTCAATTGCAGTTGATTGACGATCTTTCGTACATCCGCGGTTCGCACACGTTGAAGTTCGGCGTGAACTACCGCTACAACAAGGTCACCGACACCAGCCTTTCGAGCGGCACCATCGCCGGCTCGTACAGCCTGAAGGACATCGCCGATTTCGCCAGCGGCGTGGTGAACGGCAGCAACCAGGGCAGTTCCTTCTCGCAATCGTACCCGCTGATCGCCGCGGCCCACATTCGTGTGGCGTCGCTCGATCTGTACGCAGCAGATGAGTGGGCGGTTCGCAAGAACGTGAAGATTCAGTACGGCATCCGCCTCGAGCACGATCGCAATCCGGAATGCGCCGACAACTGCTTCTCGCGTCTGAATGTGCCGTTCCTGCAATCCGGCTATCAGGCTGGCTCCAACGTGCCCTACAATGCCACCATCCAGACCGGCTTGAGCACGGCCTACAATCACTATCAGGCTGTGGTGTACGAACCCCGTTTGGGCATCGTCTTCACACCTTTCGGTTCGGGCAAGACCGTGGTGCGTACGGGAGTCGGACTCTTTTCGAATCTCCCTTCGGCCAGCACGGTATCGAGTATCTTCGGCAACGCGCCGGAGAAGTTCACGCCCAGCGTGACCTTTGGTAACGTCGGACTCCAATCCGACTCGAGCACCTCGCAGGCCATCGCACTCGCCTCCTTCAACACCTTCGAGAGTTCCTTTGCCAAGGGGTTCACGCTGTCGCAGATTCAGAGCGCGCTCGGCAAGGTGCCATTTGCGGCGCCCGGTTATTATTCCACGCCCGACGAGTTCCGTCCTCCGAAGGTCGTGGAATGGAGCTTCGAAGTGGAACAGCCGCTCACGCAGCGCAACGTTCTCGCGGTTACCTATTCGGGCAACCACGGCTATGACGAGACCTACAACAACACTACGCTGAACAACTTCAACGCCAACCCGTCGAAGTTCCCAGCGGGCTTCCTGGGACTTCCCCTGGCGGCTGCCGATCCGCGCTTCACCACCATCACCCAGGTGCTGCTCTCCGGCTACTCCAACTACAACGGCCTCTCCGTGCAGTTGCGGCACGCCTTCAGCTACGGATTCAGTGGACAGATGGGATACACCTGGAGCCACGGTCTGCAGCTCGGCGGCGTTTACGATCCGCGCAACTTGAATTTCGGCTACAGCAACAGCGGCCTGGACAACCGGCACAACTTCACCGCCGACCTGTTGTGGACGATGCCCAAGCTCCGTAACAATCTGCTGGAGCGTGTGGCGGGCGGATGGACGGTCGGAGTCAAGGCATTCGCCTTCACAGGCAGGCCCTTCTCGGTCACCAATGGGCAGCTTGGCGGCCAGGTCAACGCGAACTTCAGCGGCACGATCCTGGCCGACCTGGTGGATCCCACCGCGCTCGGCAAGCACTGCGGCTCCGGCGCGTGGAATACCCCTTGCCTGACGCAGTCGCAGTTCCTGTACACGACGACCGCGGCCTGCAATGGAGCGACCAACGGCTGCCTCACGGCACAGGGCGATTATGGCAATGTTCCGCCGAACAGCTTCTACGGTCCCGGCTATTTCGACATCGACACGCAGGTGACCAAGCGGGTCCGGATCACCGAGCGGGCGAATTTTGAAATCGGCGCTTCCGCTTACAATACGCTAAATCATCCCAATTTCGGCCAGCCGAGCGGCACCGCGACGTCGGCCTCGATTGGCAAGATCACGGGCACGGTCAGCCCGCCGGTCAGCATCTACGGCTCGGGGCAAGGCGCTTTCGTCTCCGGCCGGGTCTTGGTAGTGACTGGGAAGTTCAACTTCTAAAAGAAGAGATAGTCTGAAGTAAAAAGGGCGTCCGCGATTGCGGACGCCCTTCTTTGCGTTGAGGTTTGCGGCTCCTGGTTCAATAGGGCATGTTCGGCAGCGGCGGCAGAACCGGAGTGATCTTGCCCCATCCCTGCTCTTTCACCGTCTTCATGTCCTTGACCAACTGCTCGGGCAGATTCGACTTCAACTGCGGACGACCCGCCTGCGTACCCAATACCCAACCCACTGCCGCGATGGTCTTCGAGATCACCTGCATCTCTTTGTAATCGATCTTCTCGGGTGTGTCGGTGGGCCGGTGATAGTCCGGGTGCAGTCCCACGGTCAGGAAGGCAATCGGAATCCCCATCTTGGCGAAGTTGTAGTGATCGCTGCGGTAGAAGATCCGCTGCCCGTTCGGTTGGGGACCAAGATTGTCGTGAGTCGCATCGGGCGCCGTCACATCGTAGAAGTGATTCAACGTGAGCTTCTGGTAGGAACCGTTCACCGTCTCGATGGTCTTCTCCAGGTCGTCGCTGCTGATGTTGGGTCCCACCACCAGGACTTCGCCCGGATTCACCAGGACGTGCTGTCGGTCCGGATCCGTGTAGCCCGGACCTTTGGTGCGGCCGATCATATCCATATTCAGGTCGGCCACCACCTTACTGAGATCGATGGGCGGATACTCGTTGAAGTACGCCGAGCCCCACAGGCCCTTCTCCTCGCCCGCATTCCAGAGGAAGATGATGCTGCGCTTGGGACGGATGCCCTTGGCCGCGCCCTCGGCGTAAGAATGCGCCACCGCGAGTAAGCCGGCGGAGCCCGATCCATCGTCGTCCGCGCCATTGTTCACGTTATGGCCATCGGGAAGCGGCGCGCTCAGTCCGATGTGGTCGAGGTGCGCGCTCATCACCACATACTCATTCTTCAGGACCGGGTCGCTGCCTTCCAGGATACCGACCACGTTCTCGCCGTGATTCTGCTCGCTCTTGACGGCGACCTTGACGCTGAGCTTCTTCTCCGCGCCGAGTTCGAAGGACTCCTGCTTGCCATTGGAGCCGGCCGCGTAGAAGATCTGTGACGCGTTCATCTTCTCGTTGTTGAAGATGGCATTGGTCATGGTGAGTCCCGCGGTAATCGCCGGGACGCTCGGACAGGCCGGAGGCTGCTGCAGTTTCGGTACCGTGTAGTTGGGGCCGTTGAGACCACCGCGCCCGCCGCCACCACCGCCGCCGAAGCCACCGAAGCCGCCGGCGTTCGGATTCGACATCGCGGAGAGTTGCTGGAAATTCGCGATGGTCACAACCGCGAGCGCACCATTCTTAGCGCCATACTCTTCGGGTGTGAGGAAATCCTTGCAGTTTTCGCCGAGCGGATTTGTGGCTCCCGCGCGTCCGCCACCTCCGCCCCCTGCGCCTGCGGGCTGTGCTGCTGCGTCAGTGGGATTCTCCGTCGCTGCTGCGGTGTCGGCTCCGCCGCGTCCGGCCCGCCCGCCTCTGCCACCGCGTCCCCCGCCATTCTGCTGTGCGGCGAGTTCCGCGGGTAGTCCCGCGACGACAATAATTTTGCCGCGAACGTCGAGGCCTTCGTACGGATTCACTTTGTCTTTGTTGATGACGTACCCGTTTCCGGCGAAGACCAGGTTGCCGCTGACCTCGAACGCCTCGAGAGGCGGGGCGCCGCGTCCGCCCGCGACCACACTCCAATCCTTGGTGTAGCTCAGTTCTGTAGTCTGCGGACCGGCATTTGCTCCGCCACGTCCGCCGCCCCCATTTCCACCGCCGCCGCCGCCACCGCGCGCTCCCCGGCCGCCACGTCCGCCCGGCGCGGTGATCGACGCTTTGCTCTCATCGGCGATCACCTGCTTGCTCACGAGTTCGAGCGGCATAAGATACGGCTGCAGAGGCCCATTGGTGCCGGTGGTGCTGCCGCCTGGTTTGAGGCCCCACTCGGCCAAGTGGCTGGCGACGTACAGGGCCGCGGTGTCGTAGCCGCGAGACGGAAGATTCCGGCCTTCCAACTGGTCGGAGGCGAGAAAGTAGAGATAGATCTTCATCTCTTCTTCGGTGATGGAGTCGGCATTGCCGTAGACAGGGGGTGCTGTAGCTCCGGTTTTGACGGGCTTGGCTTTGGCGTTTACAGGCTGGTCGGCGGCACGCACGGTGACGAACACCGAGAGCGAGAGTGCCAACACAGAGGTGGTGATGAGAGTTCTGCGCATAAGAGAGTCGAGGGTAAGCTGTAGGATACAACAAAGCAGGGGCCGGGGGTCTGCGGTAGAGTGAGCCACGGGACAACGACGACTCGGTTCTGCCGGGCGCCAGAGACGCTATGGCCTCAGCGTTTCGTGGAGAATTCGATAGAGTTGGGCTCCATACTTTTCTACAGTACTAATGCCAATTCCGGGGATTGAGAGTAACTCCGAAGCAGTGCCAGGGCGCTTTACCGCCATGGCCCGCAGCGTTTGATCGGTGAGGATTCGGAACGGCGGGATGCCACGGCGCTTCGCTTCGAGCGAACGCCACTTGCGGAGGGCCTCTTCGATGCGGTTGTCCGCGGGTGGCGGTACAGTCTTCGGGGCCTGTTTCGCGGGTTCCTTAGGCGACTCCTGGGCCGCCTCTTTCACAGCCGTCCGAGCGCCCTTGCGCCCGGTCTCCTGCGCGCGGCTCTTCTTCTTTTTCTTCTTTTTCTTTTTGCCCACGGTCGCCGACTCGTCCTTCATCATCAGGGCGGAACCCGCAACATCCTTCATCTCGTATCCCGCCGGCGCGAGACTCACCTTGCGGTAAGGGATCGTCTTGCCATCCTTCTCAAATGCAGCTTCCGTAAATCGCACAAGGCCGGACCGGCCCATCGAGCCCAGCAGTTCCTCGAAATCGTTGCGTGTCATCTCCGCTTTCGGAAACAACTCGCCGTGCAGGCGGCCCGTCGTGTTACTGCCTTCGACCCGCAGCGTGGCGATGACGCGCTCGACCGTGGCTCGCTCTTCCTCCAGCAATGGACGGAATTTCTGCCCGACGCACTCCAAGGGGGCGCAGTAGTCGCAGATCTCACAACGCCTGGAGCCGTCGGCGTAGTCGCCGAAGTGGCGTACCAGCGCAGCCATCCGGCACTCGTGACCCTCTGCGTAGCGCAGCATCAGATCGAGCTGCCGCTGCTTCTGTTCGGCCTGGGCCCGATAGGACTCGCGCCATCGATTGTGACCCCGGCTCACGCGATCGGCGAAATCTACCTGGGCGCCGCCGTGAATCCAGAGCTTCTCCAACGCGCGGTCGAAATCGTCCTCCCCCATCCGGCTGCGATTCTGCAGTTCCTCCCGGTCCACGGGCTCAGGGCTTAACTGGTCGTACAGTCCCTCCAGGAAACTGACGTCGGGATAGTCCCGTTCGAAAAAGAAGTCGTGCGTGCGCCGGTCGGCATACGAATGCATCAGGATGGTGCGGCTGGGCTTTCCGTCGCGGCCGGCGCGGCCAATCTCCTGGTAGTATGCTTCCAGACTGCCCGGCAGCGCAGTGTGGATCACGGTGCGGATGTTGGGCTTGTCGATCCCCATGCCAAAGGCGATGGTGGCCACCATCACTTCGATCTCGCCCTTGAGGAACCGCTCCTGCACATTCTTACGGCGCTCCCCGTCGAGTCCCGCATGATATGCCTCGCATGGGAAAAACTCGCGAAGCTCGGCGGCCAGCGCGTTGGTCTTTCCACGCGTAGGTGCGTAGACGATAGCGGGCCGGAAATCCTCATCCTGCAGAAGTTCGGCAACCATCTCACTACGCTTGGAGGTCGCGACTTCTACTACTTCGATGGCCAGGTTGTCGCGGCGAAATCCGTGAATGAACCGCCCCGGCGTGACCAGTCCCAACTGCACTGCAATATCGTCCTGCACCAGCGGCGTGGCGGTGGCCGTCAACGCGACCACGGGCGCGGGGCGCAGCGTCGGTAGATACTGGCCGAGCATGCGATAATCCGGGCGAAAGTCGTGGCCCCACTGGGAAATGCAGTGGGCCTCATCGATGGCTACCAGCGAGGGCTTACGCTTCGCCAGCATCTCCGGGAAGCCGGCCACGCGCAGCCGCTCGGGCGCGATGAAAAGAAATTGCAAATTACCGTTCAGATACTCGATGCAGGCCTGCCGCGAAGAGGCGCGGTCCCGCCCCGAGTGAATTCGCTCGACGCGGAAATTGTGCTGCTGTAGCGTGCGAACCTGGTCCTCCATGAGCGCGATCAGGGGACTGATGACCAGCGTGGTTCCCCCTCGCGCGATACCGGGAAGCTGGTAGCAGAGGGACTTCCCCGCACCGGTCGGCATCACGAGCAGAACGTCCTGCCCCTCGATCACGGCCCGACACACGGCCTCCTGGTTGGCGCGGAATGAGGGAAAACCGAAGTATTGGTGTAGAATGCCGGCGAGGTTTCCATCAGCGGGCACGGCGAGCGGCGCCGACACTACGGACGGCGATGCCGTTGACCTTACGGACTGAGGTGCCTCAGGTGTCATGGACGGTGCGGCCGCAACCGCCGCGGATGGCGTCGCTGCAGCGGGGGCAGAAGGGCCCACGTCCCGGGCGGGCCTAGACACCAGCGGTTCCTGACGGATCTGCGGCGGAGCCTCTCGTTCCGGCGCGTTGGCCTTTGGAGCTGGCTTCTTCGGCGGAGTTGGAGTCTGGCCCACCTTGCCGACTACTTCGCGCACGTACTCTTCGATGCCTTCGATAAAAGGTCCAAGCTGCGCATTCCCGCGGTGGATCCGATGCAGATAGGCCTCCCATTGGCCAGTCATGATCGGACTTTTCACCTCGGGATGCACCACCTCGATCAGGCGAATGCCTTTGTCCGTAGCCTCCAGAGTTTTGCCTGCGCGGATCACATACTCCCGTTTGAGCAGCACCTCGATAATCGCGGCGCGGGTGGCCGGAGTGCCCAGGCCGGTCTCCTTCATCGCGTCGGACAATTCCTTCTCGTCGAGACTCTTGCCGGCAGTCTCCATCGCGGTGAGCAGGGTACCTTCGGTGAAGCGTTTGGGCGGTCGCGTCTTCTTCGCGAGGATTTCCACATCCACCACGTCCTGCCGCTGGCCCTTCTCGAGATTGGGCGGTAACGACTGGCCACCCTCCGGCTCTTCGGCGCCCGCCTTGCCCTTCTTCGCCTTCGCCGGCGCTACGTCCAGGACCTTCCACCCCAACTGCTGTATCGCGCTTCCCGAGGTGTGGTAGCGGTCGATCATGGCGGCGTTGCGGATCGCGGTGATCACCGTAGTGACGAGCCAGATATGATCGTCGTGCCAGGCGCTGAGCAGACGGCGGCAGATCAGGTCGTAAATCTTTCGCTCCTCGGGAGAGAGCGAAGCTTTTTCCGGCGAGGTCACCGTGGGAATGATGGCGTGATGGTCGGTGACTTTCGAATCGTCTATGAAGCGCTTTCCGAGCGGCCGCTGGCCGGTGCCTGGTGCGAGTTGACCAAGATAAGGCGCTTCGATGGCCTGCACGATGCGTGGCAAAGTGCGCGCCACGTCCTGAGAGAGATGGCGGCTATCGGTGCGGGGATAGCTGATGAGTTTGTGGCGCTCGTACAAAGTTTGCGCCGTGTCGAGAGTCTTCTGCGCACTGAATCCATATAAGCGATTAGCATGCCGCTGCAATTCGGTGAGGTCGTAGAATTGCGGCGGCGCCATGCGCTGGGTCTGCGCTTCGATCGACTCGATAGCCGCTTCGCCGGTGCGCGCCCGTTCCGCAATCCGCTTGGCCTCCTCGCCATCGGCGGGCAGACGCATGCTTTGCTGGAGCGATTCTTTGTCCCCCGGGGCCTTCTTCTCGCGAAACCACGTTCCCTTGTATGTGTTCGATTTTTCCGTACCTACCGGGTGAAACGTCGCGACGACCTCGCGGTAGTCTTCGGGGACGAAGTTGCGGATGACGAGTTCCCGCTCCACCAGCATTGCCAGGGTCGGGGTCTGTACGCGGCCCACCGAGAGGTCCTCTCCGTACGCGAGCGAGTAGGCACGAGAGAGGTTCATACCCACGAGCCAGTCGGCACGGCTACGTCCACGCGCCGCGTCCGCCAGCGGATCGTACTCGGAGCCCGGCTTCAGCGCATCGAATCCCTTGCGAATGGCCTCCGGTGTCAGTGACGAGATCCAGAGGCGGCGGATCGGTTTGGTGCACTGCGCGGCCTCATAGATGTAGCGGAAGATGAGTTCCCCTTCGCGTCCGGCGTCCGTTGCACACACGACCTGTGAGATGCGCGGCGAGGTAAGGATCTTGCGGACCACCTCGAACTGGGGCTTGGTTTTCTCATAAACCACGAGCGGCCACTGTTGTGGCAGCATGGGCAGACGGTCGCGACGCCATTGACGCCAATCGGGATTGATCTCGTGCGGCTGTGCCAGGGCGGCCAGGTGGCCGATCGCCCAAGTCACGACGTAGCCGTTGCCATGCAGGTATCCGTCGCCTTTGTTGGTGGCGCCGAGCACGCGCGCGATGTCGCGGGCCACAGCAGGCTTCTCGGCGAGCACCGCTACGTTGCCGGATTCCGCTGATGCCGTCATCGGCGCTTGCCGCGTCCCCTCCGCTTTTGTAGTTGTGCGTTCAAGTGGCCTAGTGAAGCGAACTGGCCTGCGAACTCCGCCGTCTTGGGGACTTGGAATCGGCGGCGGGGTGCGAAATCGCGGCGGCGGAAAAGGTCGCTGGAGGCGATGACGGCTGCTCCCATGGGACGATACTCATACGTTCCCTGGGCCCAGGCCAGCCCTTCGTCCAACCAAAGATAGAAGCCCACGGCCCCATGTTACACCGTTGCGGTCAGGTCCTCGACATATTGGAGCAACTCGTCTGGATGGAATGGTTTGCGCATGGCCCGGCAGCAGCGAAACTGCGCCGCCAATTCCAGATCGGGAGCGCCCGCCATGTACAGCATGGGTACAGTCGCGGCAAACGCCAGGAAATCGCGTGGGGAATTGGTGATGACCAGGCTCACCTCTTCAGGCGACGATTCGAGCATGGCCGAGGCTCTGCGTGCATCGGTTCGGACAACGTGATAGCCGCGCCGCGACAATACGTTGTGCAGATACTTCTGGATGAACGGATCCTCAATCACCAGAATGGAGTCGTGTCGAATGGCTTCGTGGATCGCACCATCGTACAAACGACACGTTGTGTGCGTTTCCATGTACTTCCATTGTCGGACGGCCTTCGGGGCTAGACAATCCCCGCAAAAGGGAGAGGGGTGGAACTATTAGGGGGTGAACAATTCTAAATATCATTTTACTTTGCAACTGAGCACTACGAACAGGTCGTCGCCGGAGGTGGGCCGGATCTTCACCTTGCCCAACACCTGTTTTTGCCCGTCATAGATGGTCAATGGCGTCGAAATACTCTCTTCCTGATACACCAAGCCGGTGCCCGTGCTGACCGGAACTTTCACCCCGAAGCGGAAACCACGGATGGAAACGGTCCTGCCATCGGAGGAGATGGAGGGATCGTGGAAATCCAAACTGTAGAAATAAGGCATGGCCGCGACGATATTGGCCGCGACGAGATCGGATACCGAAGGGGGTAGGGCGTCTTCCAGTCGAAGCTGGTCGCGCACCTTCACTTGAATGGTGTCTACCAGGCTGAAGCCGCCGTAGGGCAATGCGCCCTTCATCTGCTTGACGACGTCGGCTAGCTCGGCGGGAATGTTGCCCTTGACGCGGCCTGCGTCGGTATAGGCGTGGATCAGGCTGACCGTCATCTCGACCTGCCGCTCGGACGGCGGAGGCGGCTCCGGTACGTCGAAACGTTTGATCAACTCCTCGGACTTGTCCAGCGCATCGGAAAGATTGGAATTGGAAACGTTGGTAAGGACGAGCCCATTTACCAGGGGCTCCCAATATATCGTGACGGCGCTGTGTACCGAGTGAACGAATCGGGCCACCTGTTCTGCGCGCTCGCGTTTCAGGTACTTCGGCTCGTAAATACGCACCCGCGGCGAGAGTATGTTCTCCGGCTTGGTTTGGCCGGGGAGCGTCATCAGGTTGCTCAACACGAACAAAGCCACGCCGGCTAATCGCTTATTCATCGGATCCTCCACCGCTTTCCTGCAACAGTATGAGCACTACGTTGGGATCGCTGGTCATGATGCGGATGGCGATTGGAGACATACTTTCGTCAGCCGGCGATGGCGCGCTTTCGGATGCCACGAAGTCTCGCAGAGCGGCTTCTAAATCAGGATCGGCGTGCGGCACCGCGCTGCTAGCTCTCCTCCGCCTGGGTTTGGCGGGCTTCGGCTTCTCCCTAATGCAGGATTCACACGCCAATGCCTGCCGCGCAATGGAAGTAGGAGCGCCCGGCTTCACTTGGCTGGTACGGGGCCAATTCGCCGCAATCCCCGCCGCCAGCAGAATGGCAGCTGCCATCCCCAGAGCGGGCAGGAACAGATTCGAGCGCGGTTCCTGAGCGATTTCCTGGCGAATGGCGGCCCGGAGCGCAGCGAAATCGACGTCCATGCACTCCATGGGGGTGGTTCGCAGCATGCCACGGTCGAACTCCAGACGCTCGGCGAACTCGGCACATGCACGGCAACTTCGTAGATGCTCTTCGAGAATCCGCGCGCCGTCACGTTCGAGTGCGCCATCGATGTACAGCGCGATGCGACCTTCCAGTTGCCGGCAGCTCATAAGGACTCACCTGACTTCCTGGCGAAAAACTTCCGCAACTTGAGACGTGCAGTCGAGATCTGCGACCGCACCGTCGCGGGCGAGGAGCCGAGAATCCGTGCGACCTCCCCCGTGCTCAAGCCCTCCATTTCCCGCAAGAGCAGGGCGGCGCGTTCCTTTTCAGGAAGAGTGCGGAGCCCGGCACGCAGGTACCCTTCGCGTTGACGCCCGCAGAATACGCCCTCCGGATCGGCGGCCGGATCGGGAGTGTGTGCCGTCCATTCGTCCATCTGCTTCACACGCGAGCGCTGTCGGACACGTCCCATATCGCGGCAGATATTTACAGTAACCGTGTAAAGCCACGGCCCGAGGGAGCGATTGGAATCGACATATGCGATCTTGCGATGCATTCGCAGAAAAGCCTCCTGGGTAGCGTCCTTCGCATCTTCCACGCTGCCCGTGAGGCGGAGCGCCAGTGCAAACACACGCCGCTCGTGCCGAACAATGATCTGCTCGAATGCGTCGAGCTCGCCAGACTTCGCCCGCGCCAGGAGTTGGGCTTCGAGGCTCTCCTGCTCGGCGTGTTCGTCCATCCGTATGACCGCGTCTGCCACTGATGTCTATACGTCTGGCGGCTCGAAACGTTGAATTCGAAATCGTAGGGAAAAACGGAGGGATCCAAGCGGGGCAGAAAAACGGGCATGCTTCGGACTAGCCGAAACATGCCCCGAGTTATTGTTACTGGTTTAGAGCCCGCCGCCACCCGACGTGCGGGTGCGCGGCCGGACCGGCGGTACATCAATGTCCGGATCTGTTAGCGTACTGCTCGTTCCGCGGTTGAGTGGCTTGTCAGTCTCTGCGTAATCAGCACTGGCTTCACCCTTCGACGAGATATCCTGGGCGCCGGTGCGCTTCAAGATGTCCTTCGCCCGGCTGACCCAGTCGGAATTATCGCAGTGGACGGAGACCAGAATTCCGCCCTCTTTGACCATTCCTTCATAGCGTTTCGCTTCGTATTCGGGGATACCCATGCCGATCAGAGCACCGACCAGTCCCCCAACTACTCCGCCGCTGCCGATGCCGGCTAAGGCGCCCATGATAGGTCCCGCCGCGATGAACGGTCCTACACCCGGAATCGCGAGAGCGCCGATCCCCGCGAGCAACCCAAGGGTTCCTCCGACCACAGCGCCGGTTCCGGCGCCAGTTGCCATGCCTTCCGGAGCCTTTGTATTCTTCTCGTGTGCAAAGTCTTTGGTTCCTGCGTTATCCTGCATCAACACCGAGATGTCTTCGGTGCGAAACTGGTTGGCGCGCAATTCGTCAACTGCGGTCTCCGCTTGCGCGCGGCTGCGATAAATGCCGTAAACTGCCGTGTTTTTTCCTGCCATTGTTGGTCTCCTAACGTTTTACTTGCCAGTTTCTGGTTTGACAGTAAGTTGGTTGAGTACATTTCCCGGGCCTGCGGCGTCTTGCGCCTTTTGGACGATTGACTTTCGTTCATCCTCCGAACGCACCGGCCCCTTCAAAGTCACTTTCCCGTTCTTCGCGATGATCTTGACGTTGTGGGCGTAAGTCGAAAGAGACTTATCGTCCATCACGGACTGCCGAATCTTCTGCATCATCTCCCGGTCGGCCGCGTTGTCCTTGGCGTTGTCTGCGGTTTGAGATGATTTGGTGCGATCGCGTTCATTTACCTTCGTGTTGTCTGGTGCCGTTGGCGTTTGAGTTTGCCCAAAAACTGGGGCAACTCCCAACGACAGCAGAGACGACATAGCGATTGCACAGAATGCATGCTTGAATTGCATGAGTCCCTACCTCCCGTTTGGCAGGTGCAACTCGCTACCCAATGAACTCTTCAGGACAAGTGGCAGGTCAGGTGAGGAGGGATGCTTCCTCGCGGGCGCGGATCGCCGGAGGCGCTTACGAGCGTGCGAAAGTGGTTTTCCTCAGCGCCGGTCATCCCACGGTCAGAGGCTCTCTAGTGGCTTGGATTGTGACTTAAATTGTTCGCCAGCGGGGGAGCCGGCAAACCGGAACCCGTGGGTATGGTGATGCGCTCTGGAGGGCACGCCCGGCCCGGGGCGTCGGGCGCCGTGCCACGCGTGATCATGGTGGGAGAACGAAATGCTGCGACCACCGGGCGTCCGATCGCGTATTCCGAGAGGTTCACTCCAAAGATCCACGCGATCGTCGCCGCAGTGTCGAACGTGTAGACCGGCGCCGTCATGTGACCGATGAGCACCTCGGGGCCGGCGAGGATCCACGGAATCTGTATGCAATCCAGAATATTTTTTTCGTGTCCGCGACCCTTTCCTCCGTGATCCGATGTCACCAGCACGAAAGTCGATTGCGTGACAGAGAGCCTGTCCAGCATATCCAGAATCTCACCGACGTACCGATCCGCCTGCCCGACGGCTTGATAGTACGTGGAACTTCCCCAGCCGCTGTCATGTCCGGCTTGATCGACGTTATCCAGGTGCACAAACATCAGATCGGGCCGTGATTCGGCCCAATATTTAGCGGCGGTTTGGACTGTCTTCGCAGCGCCGTGCTCATGCTGCAGCACATCGGGAGCGTCTTTCTCCAGCAATTCGGCAAATCCTGGCCAGTCGTGAAAAACCGCGATGCGGCTCGCAGGCTTCTGTTTCCGCAGCGCCTCGAATACCGTGGGAAAGATGCCGGCAGCGTTACGCAGCACCGGTTCGAACTCCATCATTTTTCGCAGGTGGCCATTGGACGTGATTCCGTGCTGCTCCACGCCGGCGCCGGTAATCATCGAGGTCCAGTTGGGACTGCTCAATGTCGGCATGACCGCGCGCGCTTCCGTAGTCCAGGCCGAGCGGGAGAGGAGTTCGTGCAGTCGGGGAGTTTTGGCCCGCATCAGACCGTCGACACTCAAGCCATCGATGCCAATGACGATTAGGTGTGGCGCGGTATTGGGTTCGGGGGACTGCGCCGCCGCGGTCCATAGACAACCGATCGATAAAACTGCTGTTGCAATCCCTCTCATTCCCCACCTCGGCTCCCAGCTATCATCCTACCGCCCCTAGTGTTTACAAATGAATTGCAGTCGTATGAAGCTTGAAACATTTTCTGTTTGGGTTGTAGAAAAAACCGGCCACACCGGCAGGCCAACAAACCAGCAGCCGAGGTTTCCCCTAGCATGTCGTGACGTGAGAACTCCGCAAGTGGTTACCGAACCAGCCCTTAATGGCTGGATCGCGGTCGGAGCTGTGCAACCGGCGCTTGTCCCCCTGCGTCTGGCTGATAATAGAACCAATGGCCACGGGTGCGGAATGTCCCAAGTGCGGCGGTCTCGGCTTTATCATCGTGGAAGGAGCCAGTGTCAGCGGCGCCAAACCGTGTGATTGCCGCTTTCGAGGCAAAACTGAGCGCATGGAAGGCCGCGCCCAGATCCCGCCCCTGTACCGCAATACCTCTTTCGATAATTTCGTGGTGCCCGGCCCCGAAAATCCCATCGCTCGCCGTGAATTGACCAATGTTTTGATGACGGTCAAGAATTTTGTCCGTGATTTTCCTAACCCATCACGGCCGGGTTTGTTGCTCATTGGAGAGCCTGGCACTGGAAAAACTCACCTGGCTGTCTCCGCACTTCGCCGCATCGTGGAGAAGGGCTTTGAGTGCCTGTTCTGGGATTACCAGACTCTCCTAAACAGCATCAAAGCGGGCTACGACGCCTCATCCAACTCGTCGAACCGGGAGGCCTATCATGATGCCCTGGATGCGGAAGTGCTCCTCCTGGACGACTTGGGCGCGCACCGCGTGACCGACTGGGTGGAAGATACCGTCACTTCGATCGTCACCTACCGCTGCAACAATCAGAAGCCTCTGATCGCCACGACGAATGTGCCCGACGGAGATGCCGGCGTCGCGGTCATCCAAAAGAATGTGGCGCTGGATAAGTTCGAACATCGCCGGACCCTCGCGGAACAGGTCGGTCCCCGCGCCCGCTCGCGCCTGTTTGAAATGTGCACCGTCGTACGCATGCCGCAGATCGAAGACTATCGCGTCAGGAAGGCCCGGACCTTCTAATGCGTCTTTGCAGAGTCTCACTGCTGCTCGTCCTTCTCGCGCCTTTCGCCCCAACCGCCGCCGATCCACCCGCTGCGGATGCGCCGAAGACCGATTTCGTGCAGGCAGTGGAGTTTCCGTACTATCTGTATCCGCGTGCCCTGTGGGAGAGAGAACTCGTTTGGCTGAAGACCATCGGAATTCGGACGGTGGAGTTTTCCATCCCGTGGAACTGGCATCAGATCCAGCCGGGAGAGTTCGATTTCTCCGGCCGCACCAGCCCGCGCCGCGACCTCACCGGCCTCATCCGGCTGCTGCGCAAACTCGAACTGCGCGCCTGGGTGCGGCCGCTTCCGCCCGTTCCCGCCTGGTCCGCAGGCCCGCTCGACGCCCGCGCGCAGCGAGTCTGGGTTAAGGAATTAGACCAATTATTGACCACGCAGACCGCCCGCCACGGTGGGCCGATCGCGTACGTGGAAGGGCATGTTCTCTCCATCGACGCCGTTTCCCCTCCGACGCCAGTCATCACTCTGTCCGCCAACGATCCTAACGCGTTGGCACGCAGCCGAGAAGCCTTCGTCGCCGGCAATCCATCCAGTTTGGGGTCGCTTCTGTGGAGCGATGTGGAAGATTCGCTGTATCCCGCCGGCTGGTCCGTCGACGGCGCTTCCTTCTTGCGGAAGGGCGCGGTGGGACTGAGTGGCGACGAACGCCCCACCACGGCGGCTCTCCGCCGCGATGCTGCACTCTTGCGGAAATGGTCGCCCCTGCTCACGGGACTGCATTCGACAGCCGTCCCCAAGCCTCTGTCGGGCAAGTTCGCCGATGGTGTGAACGTGGTGGAGGTGGTCTCGGCGGGCGCTTCGGCGGTGAGTATCACCAATCGCGGGAAAGCCCCATTTGCCGATGAGTTACGTGTGCAGGAACCAGGCACCAAACGGATTTTTATCATTCCGTCGGTGAACGTTCGGCCCGGCGATTCGCTATGGCTCCCGCTGAACGTATCGCTCGGCCCCGATGGTCTTTGCCGCGAATGCTCGAATTTCGCTGCAGCCGAGCACATCGTCTATGCGACAGCGGAGCTGCTCTCGATCGAGTTCGAAAACGGCATCCTGGCGATGGAGTTCGCGGCGCCCAGTCCCGGAGAGGTGATCCTGCAGTTGGCACGCAAGCCGGTCGGCCCGCTGCTCGCGGCCGGTCATCCTGCAGAATTCGATTGGGACGATAAGACACTCCGCGCGCGCCTTCCCATTCCCGCGAACCCGGCGCCCGGCAATCACGTGCGCATCGGCATCGCGATTGAAGAGCCCGAGACGTCCGCTTTCTTCGACGAAGCGCGCCGCCTGGTGATCGGGGAGAAAAACCTGGTCTCCACAACGTACTCGTCGGAAGATGTCGCCAACCGATCGCGCCTGCGACTGCCGGAAGGCTTCACGTCGGAGCGCACCGTCAAATCGCCGAACGAGATCGATTACCAGGTCGCGGTTCCCGGCGACCTCTTGCATGGCGACTGGGCGAACCTCGCCATCGAAGCCGACGGCGTTCTGCTGGGACGGGCGCGCCTCCAGTTGTTTCGCCCCGCGTCGATCCGGATGATGGAGGCGATGCAGATTCATTTCGGCACCCAGACGGAACTCACGCCCGATCCTCCGACCGTGACGATCGATCCCCGCGGCGGGACCAATCTGGAATTCTCGATTCGCAACAACTTCCCCGGCATCCAAACCTATCAGCTCGAAGCTTCGGGCGATGGCCTGGAGTTCCTTCCTCGCAAGGCGGAAATCAGCATCGGCGCCACTGACGAGCGCCGCGTGTCGATGCGGGTTTTCGCTTCCGAAGGCGTCTCCGGCATGCGCGACTGGCATCTGCGGGTGACCGGCGCTGTGCGGCAGGACCTACCCATGCGATCGGTTCTGCTTTCTCGTGGGCGAACGGTGGCGTGGTCCGCCGATTTGGATGGCGATGGTTACCCCGAATGGGTCCTCGAATCACAGAAGGTGCGCGCAATTTTTTCAGGTCAGGATGGGGGCCGCTGGGTGGAGTTCAATGGCAAGGATCTCAATGCGAGTTTCCTGCCCGAGCAGGGCGTTTTCACGGCTTCGGGCGCCGTCGACGTGCAGATCGCGGGCGATACTCTGGAATTCAACGGCAAAGGCTGGAAGCGCACGGTACGCCTGGCAGACAATGTGCTGACGATCGAGCAGACGACGCCGCTCCCGCCCGATGGACTCACTTCGGACCGCCGCGGCAACACGACGTTTTCGATCGAGCACCCTTCGCCAACCAAGGCGGTATACACGCTCAAGTGATCTTGCTGCCGCGCTCGACTCGCTACGAGCCGCGACCGTGAGGGAGCGCCGCCGCCCTCGGATGAATGATCGCATGCTGACGCGCGCGGCTCGCAAGCGCCCGTATCGCGCGTAGGTTACGAGCCGCGACCGAGAGGGAGCGTCGCCGCCCTCGGATGAATGATCGCATGCTGACGCGCGCGGCTCGCAAGCGCCCGTATCGCGCGTAGGTTACGAGCCGCGACCGTGAGGGAGCGCCGCCGCCCTCGGATGAATGATCGCATGCTGACGCGCGCGGCTCGCAAGCACACTGTATCGCGCGTAGGTTACGAGCCGCGACCGTGAGGAAGCGCCTTTGTGCTCACGTTGTCTCCGCTATAAATCCAGCCGCTCCACGGCGCGCACCGGAGCATTCTCGAAGGTCACGCCCTCTTCGAGCTCGCCCGCCTCACGAGCCTCTTCGATGCGGCGCCGATTCCAGTGCCAAGCTCCCGCCATCGCCGCGGGAACCAGCAGGAAGCCGAGCGGCTGGCTCAACATCCAGTGCTCCAGACTGGCTCCGCCACGGGTGAAGCACTCGTAGCCGAGGAATTGAATCAGACAGAGCATCGGCAAGTGATCGCGAAAGCCGGGCATGGGACAAGTCAGCGGAACCTTGCGATATCCTGCGAGTTGTAACTCCGTCAAACAGACGGTAAGCGCCAGCAGATAGAGGCTCTCGATGACGGCGGTCAGGAAGCCCGAGTAGATCCACGCCAGCACGAATGCGGGCAGCAACACCACCGGGACGAAGAAGCTCAACATCACCAGGCGCGCGACCGGCAGAGTTTCATTCTCTCTCGGATCCAGGACCGCGCGGAAGATCCAGTTGGCCGAAACCGCGGCCGGCATTTCGAAGGCGAGTCGCAGGCCCAAAATCAAAAGATAGGCCGTGGTAAGTGGCGCCTGAAGCAACTCCCCCACCGGGAGCAAGTCGCCCTTCGGCGGAAGCGGAGCACTCAAGTAGTCCTGACTCGCCAGCAGCCACCCGAGCCCCGCCGAAACTGCGATCGCGACACGATGCGGCTCGCTACGCAGCAAGGCCCGCACCGTGAAACGATGGCAGGCACGCGCGAATCCCTTGGTGCGATGCGAGAACAGGTCGAGACCCGCCAGCACCAGGCGGATGAGCCGCTGGTCGGAGGGTTTCTGTCCGCCTTCCAGCACGCCCGTGAACCGCCGGCGGTAACTGAGCGCATACGAGATCGCCATGAGGGCGAACGCAATCCCTGCAGCCTGGAGACCTCGACGCCCCATCTCCGCCAGCAGCGGCGTTGCGCGATGCTGCCAAGTCTGATACAAGCCCAGGTACCACATGGGCGGCAAAAAGCGCAGCCACGAATCGGGATGCTGCTGGAGCGTGCGCACCAGTCCCGAGCCTGCAAATCCCGCGGGCAGCAGCGCGATCAGAGCCAGCAACACCACGGATTGCACCCAAGACGAGCACGCCCGAAAAGCCTCGCGCGGCAGGATCGCCGAGAGCGTTCCCAAGAGGGCGAAGACGGCGCAAATGGAAAAGAGACTCGCCAACAGCACACACGCGGCATGCACCGCCGCGAACTCCAGAACGCCGGCGAAGGTACTATGAGCCGCGGCCGTCACGAACATCGGAAACAGCGCGGCAGGGAGCAGATTGACATCGAGCGCCACAATCACCACGGCGATCAGGATCGCCGCCGCATTGGCCAACAGGATGCGGCCCGGTGCGATCGGTAACGGGGCCAGGTTGAGGTAGTCTTGCGAGTCGGGCAGAATGCGGTCCCACTTCAGTACGGTGACGATGCCGGTCACGGCCGTGGCAAGCGAGAGGAACAGGAATTTGTCCGGCACCGAGGTGAGGAGCAAGTCATCATGCAGGCGCCCGCGCATCCAATTCAACAGGCTGGAGTATTTATCCAGCAGCAGAAAGCAGCCGAACGCACCGGGCGCGGCGAGCAGGCCGAGCAGAGCGCCGGCGCCGAACTCGAACTCCGCGTCCTGGCGGACGGACGAAGGGGCGGTGACGCGCTTCAGGAAGTGGCCTACGAGCCGGCCAAACGGGCTCCGCGCGAAGCGTCTAATGGGCCGGCGCACGAACCGCGGAAACAATATCCTGCGCAATGCGATCGGCATCCACTTGCTCCGTTAACTGCATGAAACCAGCCTCCAGACCGAGACCGGCAAATCCAGCGTGCATCTCTTCCATCGATCCGCGGCCCACCACGTGGCCGCGCTTCAGCACCACCAGATGGCTACACAAACGATCCACCTGCTCCATCACCGGCGAAGAGAATAAGATTGCCGTTCCCGCAGCCGCCAACCGCGCGATCACGCCCCGCAGGACCAACGCGCTGGTCACGTCGAGACCGGAGAAAGGCTCGTCGAGCACCAGTAATTCAGGATCGTGCATTAGTGCGGAAATCACCACGATGCGCTGGCGCATACCCTTCGAATAAGAGCCGATAGGCACGTCGCGGCTGGAATAAAGGGTGAAGCCCTGGAGCATCGCGGTGGCCTTTTCGCGGAAAGGGCGGCGGTCAATCCCGCGCAGGGTCGCCACCATGTCGAGATACTCCCAGCCGGTCAGGAATCCGTAAAGGTCGGGCTGCTCGGGGACGTACCCGAGGCTGCTCTTATACGCGCTCATCTCGCGCGCGATCGGCTCGCCATGGAACAGAACGGAGCCGCGTGTCGGATCGAGCAGTCCGGTGATCATCTTGACGATCGTGCTCTTGCCGGAGCCATTGGGCCCGAGCACTCCCAGGATCTCGCCGGAGCGGATAGTAAAGCTGATCTGGTCCGCCGCGAGCGTGGCGCTGTATCGCTTCGTCAGTTCCTGCGCTTCCAGGATGGGAGTGCTACTCATGACGTAGAGCCACCATAGGATCGACGTACGCCGCTCTCCGCGAAGGTACCCACGCGGCTGCCGCGGCTGTCAGAAAAAGGACCGCTGCCGCGGAGATCCAGGCGGCCGGATCGTGATCAGAAACGCTACCGTAGAGTAGCGACCGCACCGCGCGCGAGAGTGCGAGGGACAGGGCGAGACCGCATACCCCGCCGATCACCAGCCACTGCGCGGCGCGGCCCATGACCATGCGCGATACGTCCACGGGCGTAGCCCCTAACGCCATGCGAATGCCGATCTCGCGGGTGCGCTGCTCCACGACGTAGCCGAGCACTCCGTACACTCCAAACGCGGCGAGCGCCAGTCCCACGGCGGCAAACAGGCCGATGAGCGTAGCGCTGAATCGCGGACGCGCCGCCAGGCGGGCGGTGCTCTGCGACAAGGTCTCGATGTGCACGGGAAGCGCGGCGTCCAATTCCGCGATGGCCTCGCGCAGTGTATGCGCGGCTGTGTCGGGTTCGAGAGGAGTGCGCACGATGGCGGATACGCGGCGCAGTTCGTCGGGATACTGCCAGGCAGCCGCAGTCAACCGGTGGCTGCGCGGCACGTAGTATTCGGGATCGTCCGCAGCCGTGCCACCGCTGTTACGCACATTGGCCGCAACACCCACGAT
>DATGIL010000110.1:0-95528 GCA_035295745.1 Bryobacteraceae bacterium
GCGTTAAATCCCGGGGGTTTGGGGGCAGAGCCCCCAAGAGGCCAGTAGACTGCCGACCCCTGAAGTGCCACCTGGATGGTGCGGATCCGATCGTCACCAATCTCATCGGCGTTTCTGTTACCACTCACGCCGGTCACTACCGGATGTGGCGCAAACACTCGTGTTTGCAGCGTCGAGACTCATCTCGACGCTTTTCGCTGTGTGCGCCAAATCCGGCTGCACCGAGGATGACTGATGGACGAACTGCGCAGGAGCCCCCTGAATAAGCCGTGAGAGGCACCGAAAAGCACTTCGCCGCACCGTGCTAGACGCCCGAAAAGCGTCGAGATGAGTCTCGACGCTGCAAACAGGAGTGTTTGCGCCACGTCTCTGCCAGGTTCGCTACGTGCGCGGCAGGAGGTGTTTCTGCACTTTGCCCATGGCATTGCGCGGCAGCCTCTCCACCACGATGAATTCCCGCGGCGCCTTGAAAGACGCCAGCTTCGCGCGGCACCGCTCCGCCAGAACCGCGCAGTCGATCGCGCTCTTCAGCACGACATACGCCACAGGCACCTCTCCGCGTAGTCGATCGGGGACGCCCGCCACGGCGGCCTCCGCGACCTCCTCCTGCTCCTGCAGGAACTCCTCGATCTCGCGCGGGTAGATGTTGAATCCGCCCGAGATGATGAGGTCGCTGCGTCGCCCAGAGAGGGTGTAGTAGCCGTCCGGAGACCGCTCCGCCACGTCGCCGGTGCGGAACCAGCCGTCAGCGAAAGCGGTACGCGTGGCCTCTTCGCGGCGCCAATAGCCGGAGAAGACGTTCGGCCCCTTGAGGTACAACTCACCCTCCACCAGCTTCACGGAAACACCGGGCAGGGGCAGTCCCACACTGCCGGGACGCCGCTCGCCTACATACGGATTGCTGATGTTCATCAGCGTCTCGCTCATGCCGTAGCGTTCCAGGATGGTGTGGCCGAAGCGGGCGCGGAACTCCTCCAGCACCTGCGCCGCGAGCGGCGCGGAACCGCTCACGAAAAGGCGCATGAATCCGCCAATTGCGCGCGCCTGCTCCTCCGGAATCTCGAGCATCCGCACGTAGATCGTGGGCACACCGAAGAAGAGTGTCGGGCGAAAGTCGAGAAACGTCTCGGCCGCCCTGGCGTGCTCGAATCGCGGCAGCAGCCGCATGCGGCAGCCCGAGATCAGCCAGCAATGCAGGCCATTCCCCAACGCGTGAACGTGAAAGAGCGGCAGGCCGAGGAGGAACCGGTCGGCACTGGTGATTTGCCAGCAGGTGAGAAGATTGAGCGCGTTGGCGGCGAAGTTGTGATGCGTGAGCACGGCGCCCTTGGAAGCTCCCGTGGTGCCGGACGTGTAGATGATGCCCGCCGGATGGTCGCCGTCGAGCACCGCGTCCGGTCGCGTCGCCGGTTGACCGGCAGCTTCTGCAGTTAACTCCGCGGGCTTCCACACAGGGACGGCGCATTCGATAGCGGCATCCGATACCACCGCGGAAGGTGCGGCATCGGTGAGGATATGAGCCATTTCGCGGTCGCGGTAGAGGATGTTGATGGGGACGAAGATGACGCCCAGCTTTACGCACGCAATGTAGATGTCGATCATCTCGACGGAGTTGGCGAGATAGACCGCGAGGCGGTCGCCGGCGCTCAGCCCGCGCGCCGCGAACAGGTGCGCGAGCCGGTTGCTGCGCTCGTCGATCTCGCCGAACGTGAAGGACCGGCCCTCGAACTCGAGCCCCACGGAGTCGCGGCGGCCGGTGAACGACAGATCGAACAAGTTGGTCAGATTCAAACGGGAAGCTCCTTGCCGCGCGTTTCTTCGCCCCAGGGCAGCATCACCAGCCCGATCAGGAACGCGATGGAGGTGAGCGCGACCGGAGTCCCGATGGTGTGCATGCGCGCGACTCCGGCGCCCACCAGGAACGTGATGCCGGCCGCGACGAATCGGCCAAACGACGTGGCAAATGCGAACGCGCTGCCGCGGCACTCGGTGCGATATTGTTCCGGCAGCCAAAGCGTGTAGACGGCGAAATTCGCGCCGCCCACGCCAAGGAAGAAGAGGCACACCAGGAACCAGAAGAGCGCATGTTCGCGCAGATAGAAGACGTACCCGAATCCGATCGCAATGAACACGAACATCAGCGCGAAGTAGCCGCCCAAAGCGGCGCGCCGTCCGAAGCGTGCCGCGGCGAAAGGCAGCGGCAGGCATCCTAGAATCGTGCCGGCAGCCAGCAGCATGGTCGCCCACGACGCGATGCGGGCCGCTTCCGCCGGGCTTGAGCCTCCGCGCGTCGCGAGGTACGTGACCGAAGAAGGCACGTACACCGATCCTGCCCACAGGCCCACCATCGAGACCAGTAACAATGCGGCATTCACCAGCGTGCGCCTGCGGTACTCCACGGAAAATAGTGCGCGGAACGAGTCACCTGCCGTCCACTTTTGTCCCAACTGCGCGACGCGCCGCTGCCAGCGATGTGGCTCCGCCACTCCGTAGCGGATGAACGCGACGAGGAGGGCCGGTGTTCCGCCTACGGCAAACACGGCACGCCAGCCGTAGCGCGACCCAACGATATAGTTCACAATGGCGGCCAGGAATACGCCGAAGTAGTACCCGGTATGCATCCAGGCGGCGCCTTGCGGGCGGCGCGACTCGGGCCACTCCTCGGCGACAAATACGCCGCCCAGCGTCCACTCGCCTCCGATGCCTACGCCTGCCAGGAATCGGAAAAGTGCGAGTTGCCACACGCCCGCGGCTACCGATCCCAGAAACGTGAACAGCGAGTAGCAGACGATGGTAAAGACTAGCGTACGGACGCGGCCGAAGCGGTCGGCGACGGGTCCCCAGAGAAAGGCGAATCCCCAGCCCGTCAGGAAGATCGCGAAGAGAATGCCGCCGTAGTAGCCGATGTTTTCCTGATTGGCGGCGACGCCCGACCTCGGCAGCAATTCACGCAGCGCGGGCACCAGCACTAACGCGTAGAGGAAGGAGTCCATGCCGTCGAGCGCCCATCCGGCCCACGAGGCCCAGAAGCCCCGAATCTGATTCGACGTCAGGGTCACTCCAGGGGCAGTCCGGACTCTTTCAACGCCCGCCATCCGCCATCGAGGGAGATTGCGTTTTCGTAGCCCATCTTCTGGAGATTGTCGGCTACCAGTGCGGAGCGGAAGCCGCCGCCGCAGTACAGCACCAGGGTCGTCGACTTGTCAGGCACCTTGGTCTCGATATCGCGCTCGATGATTCCTTTGCTCAGGTGCATCGCGCCTGCGACATGGCCCGCGTCCCACTCGCGATCTTCGCGCGTGTCTACCAGGATGTGCGGCTTGCTTTCCGCCACCATCTTCTTGTAGACATCCAGATCGATCTCCTGCACGCGCGACTTGGCGTCGTTCACCAGATTTAGAAATCCAGGATTGTGCACCATTCGGTCTCCTCAATCGAGTTTCGTCTCGATTCTCTCATAGCTCCGAGGCGTGGCGCAGAGACTCCTCTCGGCCGCCTCGGCACTCATGCCGAGGCTTTTCGATCGGTCCGAAATGCTTGACCCCCGGGTCTTTCGCGCCGACAGGAATTGGTCGGCACACGAAAAGCGTCGAGCGAAGTCTCGACGCGGCAAACAGGGTGTTTGCACCGCGGCGGCATGTCAGGTCAGTCTACGCGGCGGATGTCTGCTCCCACTTGCGCGAGTTTGGTCTCGATCTTTTCGTAGCCGCGATCGATGTGGTAGACGCGATCGATCACCGTCTCTCCCTTGGCTACTAGAGCTCCGAGCACTAGAGAGGCGCTGGCTCGCAGATCAGACGCAATCACGCCGGCGCCCGTCAATTCGCGCGGGCCCGCGATGATTGCCTGTTTACCATCCAGGCGAATATTGGCGCCCATGCGCGCCAACTCCTGGGCATGCATGAACCGGTTTTCGAAAATCGTCTCCACCACAATCGCGATTCCTTCGGCTTGTGTCATCAGCGCCATGTATTGCGCCTGCAGATCGGTCGCGAAGCCGGGGTACTCCTCGGTGGTCATGTCCACCGAGCGGAGCCGTCCCCCGCCGCGCACTCTCAAGGTGGTGGCGTCGGGCTGTGTCACATCCACGCCGGCCTGTTGCAGTTTAGACACGAGCGCGCCCAAGTGCTCGGGATCGCAGCCGGTTACAGTGAGATCGCCGCCCGTGATTGCTCCGGCGACCAGGAAGGTCCCGGCTTCGATCCGGTCGGGGATGATGGTGTGCTCCGCGCCATGCAACCGTTCAACGCCTTGGATTCGAATCTCGGAAGTGCCTGCCCCTTCGATGCGCGCTCCCATCTGCGTGAGCAGATTGGCCAGGTCCACCACCTCCGGCTCGCGGGCCGCATTGTGGAGCACGGTCTCGCCCTTTGCCAGTACGGCGGCCATCATCAGGTCTTCGGTGCCAGTGACGGTGATGCGGTCGAAGCTCACCGACGCGCCATGCAGTCCTTCGGGCGCCTCGGCTTCGATGTACCCGTAGGCCTGATTGATGCGGGCCCCGAGTTGCTCCAGTCCCAGGATGTGCAGATTGATGGGACGCGCTCCAATGGCGCAGCCCCCGGGGAGGGAAACGCGCGCGCGGCCGCAGCGGGCTACCAGCGGGCCCAGCACCAGGCTGGAAGCGCGCATCGTCTTCACCAGTTCATAAGGCGCCTCTGGGCAAACGATCTTCTCGGTGTGCAGGCGGACCGTCTCGCCCTCCACTTCGGCAGTCGACCCGATATCGATCAGCAGCCGCTGCATGGTGCGGATGTCGCGTACGCGCGGAATCCGGTGCAGAATCACCGGCTCTTCGGTGAGCAGCGCCGCGGCTAGCGCGGGGAGCGCTGAATTCTTCGATCCATTGGTAGGGATCTCTCCCTTAAGGGCGTTTCCGCCCGCGATCACAAACTTATCCATAGTAAGATCACTCTCTTGCGAGAGCCTTCGATATCCTTCCGGCCGCGGCCGCCAGCCGCTCGGCCGCTGCCTCGCGGCCAACTCCGGTCTTCGCCATGACAATTGCCACCCGCACGGTGTTGCCCGACTCCGCCAATAAATCGCCGGCGCGTTCATAGGAAACTTCCGCGGCTTGTGAGATGATACGCCGCGCGCGATCCACCAGCTTCACGTTAGTCGGTTGCACATTCACCATCAGGTTGCCGTAGACGTATCCCAACCGGATGAACGTACCTGTGGAGAGCATGTTGAGTACCAGTTTCTGCGCGGTGCCCGCCTTGAGCCGCGTGGAACCGGCGACCACCTCGGGCCCGACCAGCGGACTGATGGCGATGGAGACCGCGCGGGCCAGTTCCGAACCGGGCGAGCAACAGAGTCCCACTGTAACCGCACCCAGACGATTCGCTTCGGCCACGGCGCCGAGTACGTAAGGCGTCCGGCCGCTCGCCGTGATGCCGACCAGCACGTCGCGGGCAGTGAATCCGTGCGCTAGAAGGTCGCGGACACCGGCCGCCGGGTCGTCTTCAGAGGTCTCGCTGGCGCGGGTGAGGGCGCGCTCGCCACCGGCCATGATGCCCTGTACCAGATCGGGCGGCACGCTGAAGGTGGGCGGGCACTCGGAAGCATCCAGGACGCCCAAACGACCGCTGGTACCTGCGCCGAGATAGAAGAGCCGTCCGCCACGTTCGATTGCCGCAACCGCTGCATCCACCGCACGGGCGATCGCGGGAATCTCTCGTTCCACGGCATCGGCCACCTTATGGTCCTCGGCATTGATAATGCGGAGTGCCTCTTCCGTGGGTAGAGCATCGATGTGCGCCGACGCGGGATTGGGCTGTTCGGTGAGAAGATTTTCCAGCATGCCGTTCAGTTCCAGCCTACCAAACCGATTGGCCCTAATCCTGTTTTTGCGATATGAATAGGATGCATGACTTATCGCATCCTGGCGTCTCGACACTCGGCGTTCTACAGTCCCTTGCTCTGCGCGGTGCGGTTCCTGCGCGATGCGGGTGCGGATGCTTCGTATGGGGTGCTCGGAGCCGGACAGCGCACGTACGTGATGTTGCGCGAAGGGCAGGTGGATATCGTGCAATCGGCGGTCTCGTCGAACTGGGGTCCGCGGGAGCAGGGAATCGAACCGCTGCCGGTGCACTTTGCGCAAATCAATCAGCGCGACGGGTTCTTCCTGGTGGGGCGCGAGCCGGATCTGGCATTTGAGTGGAAGCGGTTGGAGGGGCGCACGCTTTTGGCGGATCACGGACTCCAACCGCTGGTCATGCTGCAATACGCCGTGAAGTCGAACGGAACCGATTGGGACAAGATCCGCATTGTAGATGCAGGATCGCCGGCGAAGATGGAAGCTGCTTTCCGCGCCGGCACCGCAGACTACGTGCATCTGCAGGCTCCGATCGGGTCAGGCGAAGTTGTCGCGGCGGTGGGTGCATGCGTGCCTCCGGTCGCGTTCAGTAGTCTCTGCTGCGCGCGAGAGTATCAGAAGACGCCGCAGTATCGCGAGTTTCTGAAGGTTTACCAGAATGCCCGCGAGTGGGTCCGTTCGGCCCCGGTGGAAGAAGCGGCCGCCAAGGTATCGCCGTTCTTTCCAGGCGTGGCCGATCATGCCCTGCGGGATGCGATTCGACGGTATCAGGCTTTGGGGTGTTGGGGCGGAGAGATCGAGATTCCACGGGATCTGTACGAGCAGTCGCTGAATGTCTTTCAGGCCGCGCGTTCGATTGCCTGGCGTCATCGTTATGAAGAAGTGGTGGGATAGGAAATCAGGGATTTTAGTTCCCCGGAGCAAATTCGAAAATCAGACTGTGGCGGCAGACTTGGCGAACGCCCCCAAAAGCGTCGGGATGAGTTTCGACGCGGCAAACGCGCGCGCTTGCGCCAGGGCTGCTCCTCACCCCCAGACTTCGTCCGCCACTTCGACGATCCGGCGGAGTTTGGCCCACTGCTCTTCCTCCGCCAGCAGGTTACCCTCCTCGGTGCTGGCGAAGCCGCATTGCGGGCTCAAACAGAGTTGTTCCAGGTCCACGTACTTCGCCGCCTGATCGATGCGACGTTTGAGTTCGTCCTTCGACTCCAGGCCTCCTTGCTTGGAAGTTACCAGCCCGAGCACCACCACCTTGTTCTTGGGCAGCAGGCGCAGCGGCTCGAAACCACCGGCACGCTCGGTATCGAACTCCATGAAATAAGCATCGGCGCCGATCTGCTGGAACAGGATCTCCGCAATCGGCTCGTAGCCGCCTTGCGCGATCCAACTGGATCGGAAGTTCCCGCGGCATAAATGCATTGTGATCACCATGTCGGCGGGACGGCTGCCGATGGCGGTGTTGATCATGTCGGCATAGACGCGGGGGAGAGACTCCGGATCGTCGCCGCGATCGCGGAGAATCTGGCGCTGCTCCTCGTCGCACAGGTAGGCCAGGTTCACTTCATCAAGTTGCAGGTATCGGCAGCCCTCCGCCGCGAAGGCGTCAATAGCGCCGCGATACGCCGTCCCAAGGTCCTGGTAGAAGGGCTCCATATCGGGATAGACCGAGGGGTCAACGGCACGTCGTCCGCCGCGAAAATGCAGCACGCTGGGAGACGGGATCGTCATTTTGGGCACGGTTCTCGTGTGATATCGCAGGAATCGAAAGTGGCCGAGCATGGGGTGCGACGAGAAACCGACCTTTCCCGTGACGCGCAGTCCTTTGGCCTGTGTTTCGATGCCACCTTTAAAAGCGATGCCGTGGTCGGCATGGAACGACTCCACGCCATCCAGGCGTTCGAGAAAGTCGAAGTGCCACATCGCGCGGCGAAACTCGCCATCGGTTGCGCTCTTCAATCCGGCGGCAGCCTGTTTGGCGATAACCTCTTCGATCGCGGAATCTTCAATGGCGCGGAACTCTTCGGGCGCGATTTCGCCACGCTCGCGACGTGCCCTCGCCTCTTTGAGTGCGGGCGGGCGTAACAGGCTGCCGACATGGTCGGCACGAAAGGGGGGTGCGGTTCGGGTCATGTGGGTTCTCCAAGCGAATCGAATGGCAGGCCAACATAGTTCTCGGCCAGAAATGTGGCGGCGGCGCGCGAGGTGGTGACCGCTTCCAACTCCGCCAGTTGGCGGCGATGGTCGAATTCAGTCCCGCCGCATGCACGGTGGAGCATCGAGGTCATCCACCAGGAAAAGTGTTGCGCGCGCCACACGCGCCCCAGGCAGATCTGCGAGTAGCGTTGCAGCAGGGTCTCAGTGCGATTGCGATAGAAGCAGGCGATGGCGCGTGAGAGAACGCGCACATCAGCGGCCGCGAGGTTGAGGCCTTTGGCGCCGGTGGGAGGCACGATGTGAGCGGCGTCGCCGGCGAGAAAGAGGCGGCCATACCGCATCGGCTCGGCAACGAAACTGCGCATCGCGGTGACGCCCTTTTGCAGAATCGGCCCTTGCCGCATCGGGAAGTCGCCGCGTGTTTGGAAACGCGTGTGCAACTCGTGCCAGATGCGGTCGTCCGGCCACCGGGAGAGGTCTTCTTCGGGAGCGCATTGCAGGTAGAGGCGGCTGACCGCGGGAGAACGCATACTGAGCAATGCGAATCCACGCTCGTGGCACGCGTAGATCAGCTCTTCAGATGCCGGCGGCGCCTGCGCGAGGATGCCCAGCCATGCGAACGGATAGACCTTCTCGAAGAACTGCAGGGAGCCTGTTGGAATCGACGGGCGGCAGATTCCATGGAAGCCGTCGCATCCCCCGATGAAGTCGCAGCCGATCTCGTACTCTTCATCTTGATGCATGAAGCGGATGCGCGAGTTGGAGTTGTCGAAGTCGTGAATGCTTGCCTCGTGGGCGTCAAACCAGATCGGTCCGCCGGCGGCGAGCCTGGCTCGGATCAAATCCTTGACGACTTCGTGCTGTCCGTAGACGGTGATCGCACGGCCGGTGAGAGCGTGCAGGTCGATGCGGTGAGCCTCGCGGCGGAAGCGCAATTCGATACCGTGATGGATGAGCCCTTCACGTCGCATCCGATCGCCGGCTCCGGAGGCGTTCAGCAGATCGACGGTGCCTTGTTCCAGCACGCCGGCGCGGATCCGCTCTTCCACGTGGCTGCGGCTGCGGCTTTCGATCACTACCGACTCGATTCCTTCCAGATGCAGGAGGTGGGAAAGCAGAAGGCCCGCCGGTCCGGCTCCCACGATGCCGACCTGAGTCCGGATCGTTTTCATCGCGAGGAGGGGTGCGGCGCAGGATTCCCAGCCGCGCGCGCAAGCAAGCGGTCTTCGGCTCCTATCCGCAGCCAGCTAGCGCCCGAAAACATAGAGCACGGTGCCGGCAGCCACGGCGACGCACTGGCTCCCGTCGATGCCGAACGAAATGGGATTGGCGGCGATGCGCCCGCCGGTCTGAAAGTCCCAGAGCGGCTTGCCGGTCTTAGCATCGAGCGCGAAGAAGTTGCCTTCGTCAGAACCGGAAAAGACCAGGCCGCCGCCAGTCGCGAGCACGCCCGCCCACGGCGCGGAGTTCAGTGGGAACTCCCATCGCATTTGGCCAGTGGCGGCGTCCAGGGCACGGATCGCGCCGGACACCGGGGTTCCCGGGGCCGAAGCCTCACCGCCTCCAGCGAAGAATGTAGCGGGCTGATACTCGGCGTGGCGCTTGAAGTAGATCGATGCGATTTCGCGGACTGCCACGTAAAGCAGGTCGGTCTTCGGACTGTAGGCTGGGCTGAACCAGACGGTCGCACCATTCAGATTGGGCCACACCAGCGTGCCCTGTTCGCTTGGCTCGGTCCCAGGAATCACGATCGGCCGCCCGCGATCGTCCAGTCCCTTCGCCCAGGTCTGCTTGGCGTAAGGCCGGCCCGCGACGAATTCGCCGGTGGCGCGATCCAAGGCGTAGTAGAAGGCATTGCGATTGGCAACCGCGACCAACTTGCGGTGAGTCCCCCGGACATCGGCCTCGAAGAGAATGGGCACATGGGCCGAGTCCCAGTCGTGCGAATCGTGAGGCGTGAATTGAAAGTGCCATTTCAGCTTGCCGGTATCGCCATCCAGCGCGAGTAGCGAACAGGTATAGAGGTTGTCGCCGGGGCGCGAGTCGGGATTCCAATCGGGCCCGGGATTGCCGACGCCCCAATAGACCGTGTTCGTCTCGGGGTCGTAAGAGCCAGTCACCCACGTGGAACCTCCGCCGGTCTTCCAACTCTCTTCAGACCACGAGTTGTGACCGGCTTCGCCCGGGCCTGGGATGGTGTAGAAGCGCCATGCACGCGCTCCAGTACGGGCATCATAGGCATCCACGAAGCCGCGGATACCCGCTTCTCCGCCGCTCACGCCGACGAGCACCTTGCCGCGGATCGCCAGGGGTGCCAGCGTCATACTGTAGCCGACCTTGTAATCTTCCACCTTCGACGACCAACGCTCCACGCCGCTCTGTGCGTCGAGCGCTACCAGGTAGCAATCCAGCGTGGCCACGAAGATCGTATTGTCGAGAATCGCAGGGCCCCGGTTCACCCGGCCGAAGCCGATGGACTGGTAATCCTTCGGCAGCGGGCGGCTCCATTTCCACAAGGGCCGGCCGGTTCGCAGATCGAGTGCGGCTGCACTGTTGGGGCCGGTGACGTACATGACGCCGTCGGCGACGATAGGTGAGACTTGCGCGCGGCTGTCCATTTGATAGGCCCATTTGACGCGCAGAGTGGAGACGTTGGCGGGTGTGAGTTCGGTGAGAGGCGAGTAGCGATGGCCCAGATACGTGCCCGAGTAGGTGAGCCAGTTTTCCGGTTCCTTCGCCGAGTTGACGATGCGGTCAAAAGGCACCTGTCCGAATGCGCTCACCGTGAGCAGTGCAGCCCACCATTTCATGACTTCTCCTTCAGACCGGCGAGGTAGGACACCAGATCGTCGAGTTCCGCGGGCGAGAGTTGGCCCGCATAGGCCGGCATGGGGCTCTCTTTTTCCAGACGGTGAAGTTCCCTCAGTTCCGATTTGCGAAAGCTGTGAAACCGGCCGGCGGAGTCTTTCAACTGGATGGTGAAAGAGTCTTCGTTGACGCGAATGCCGCGGGTAGCCGGCCCGGACGCCGGCGTCACCGCGACATATTGAAAGCCCTCGGGCAAGTTCGCAGCCGGACTGAGCACGGTCTGCTTCAAGTAGGCGGCGCTTCTGCGTGCGCCGACCGTGGAAAGTTCGGGTCCGAAGCCGGTTCCCTTGCCTGAGACGATGTGGCACGCCGGACAGCCTTTCGACTCGTAGAGACGCGCACCGCGAGTGGGATCGCCGGGCAGCACTTCCGGCGTGAGTGCGCCCAAAGACCGAACGTAAACGGCGAGTCCCATGACTTCGCTGGGGTGGAGTTGCCAGGACGCAGGCATGTCGGGAGGAATGCCCTCGGAGATGATGGTGCGCAACGCGGCATCATCAGGCGCTCTGGGAAGCTTAGGACGGTTGAGGGCAGGCCCACGTCCTCCGCCCCCGGTTTGCCCGTGACAGAGGGCGCACTGCGATTCGAAGATCTTGCGGCCGACGGCGGGGTCGGATTGGGCTTGCGCCGCGGCGGCGATGGCTGCGAGGAGCAAGCAGCGCCACATAGGCGTTCAGTGTATCACGGCAAAAGAAAAACGCCAGAGCGTTTTGCCTAGCGCGATCTTTCTTTTACATCGGCCAGCCGCGAGCGGGCCTCTTCCGTCCATCCTCCAGAGGGCTCCACTTGCAGGAACTCATTCCAGGCTTGAATGGCCTGATCGTATCGAGACAGGTGATCGAGGACGACCGCCCGGTTAAACAGCATCACCGGGTCTCGCGGATTGTGCTCCATCGCCTGGGAAAGCAGATCGAGTGCGGTCTCGAAATCCGCCGGCGTACCGGAAATCTGGGCCTTCTCGAAATACGCCGCCGAGAGGTCCGACAGGAGCGAAGGATCGGCGGGCATTTGTGCTTGCGCCTTACGGAATTCGGTGATCGCTTCCTCCGGGCGCCACTCGAGCAGCAGAGCACGGCCGTTCGCTTGCAGCCAGCGGGCCTCTTCGGGATGGCGTCCCAGCTCTTTCGCGATGGTGGCCTCCGCCTGTGCGAGCGGCAGCGACCGGTTCCGCGAAGTTCCGCGCTCCACCCGGATGGGGCCGTACCCGGCTTCCGGAAAACGAAGCTCCAGCTCCCTGTGCTCCTGGTAGGCCTGAGCCAGGAGGCCGTTCACCTGTTCCGGCCTGTTCAGTAGAAGGAAAAGCCCCGCGGCGGAGGCGATTGCCATTATCCCTGCCGCGGCGACTGCCCAAGTCCATCGAAATCGCGAAGTCCCGGTGTGCGGTCCGAGCCGCGCAGCCTCCGTCAGGTTGCGCGCCAACTTCTCCTGGCCCGCAGCGGACGAGGACGGGAGATCCAGCGTGGGCGCGTGATCATCGATCTCCGCCTCGAGATCGCCAATCGTCTGCCGCAGCGCCGTGCTGCAATGGGCACAGCGTGCCGCGTGCGCCAGCATCATCTGGGCCTGGTCTCGCGGACCCGTGCCGCGCGCGACCATCCACCAGCTATCCCGCTCTGGACAATCGGGCCCGGGACGAGAGGCTTCCGTGCGCCGCAGTGCATCCAATTTACGCTGCTGTTCTCTGAGACCGTCAGCACGCTTGCGGCAGTTCGGACACTCCAAACCGTGAGCGGCCCGATCCGTGGATAATTGCGGATCCCCCTCAGTCAACAGACTGAGCTCGTCGTCGGTCAGATGGTCATGCGGAGCGTCCGACAATAGCAATCTCCCCAATTATAGGAACGGATTCGCCGTTCCCGGTCCTTCGGTACTGGCAGTGCTGGTGGTGCGTTCCAGTACCAGTCGTACCTGGCGCACCAGGCGGTGTAAAAGGCTTTCGACGCCTTTGGCGCTGAGTTCGAAAACCGGTATGTCTGCGATCTCGCGGGCCGTCCAACCCTGTCGATAGTAGAGCCAAAAGACGGATTGGTCGCGCTCCGCCGTGGGTCCCTGGGTCAGTCCGGCCAGGATGGTTTCTACGTTTTCGAGGAAGAGCTGTTGCGCGAGCCGGCTGGAAAGCTCGCCCTCGGCGGTGATGGCTTCGTCGTGAGAATCGAGAGGCACCAGTTTCCCGCCGCCCCGTTTCAGAGCTGCCATCGCCTGGCACCGGTCCCGCGCGGTGTTGGCGCTGATGACCTTCAGGAACGCGAAGAGCCCATCCTCGCGATCTTCCCGAAAGTCGCGTAGGATTTTGCAGCTCTTCTCGCAAAGCTTGAGATATACCTCCTGGACGATGTCCTCAACCGCTTGCGGGCCATCGATTCCATATTGGTTGGTGATCCGGGCTACGCTGTTGGCGATCACGGGATGGTAGCGGCGGACGAACTCCTGCCACGCATCCTGGTGCGCCCGCTGGACGCAGAGGTTGAGGAGTTTGGCGGGCGGCAGCTCGGTCCACACGGATTTCTCAGTCTACCGCACCGTCCGGAAGCGCTTCGCGTTGGTGGTGACATCGCTTGCTGACGCGCGCGGCTCGCAACGAGCCACGACCGTGAGGGAGTGGTATCCGCGTATCGCGAACGTAAGTGCAACGAGCGCTCTGCGTTGGAATATGACATCGCTTGCTGACGCGCGCGGCTCGCAACGAGCCACGACCGTGAGGGAGTGGTATCCGGGCGCGTATCGCGAACGTCAGTGCAAGGAGCACTCTGCGTTGAAACAATGACATCGCTTGCTGACGCGCGCGTGAAGGATTTTTTCGTCTCTCTCCGTTCTTATCATTGAAGACCCAAGCCCGGGCGAAAGTCAGCAGGGTTGAGAGAGTTCTGACTCGTCCGAGACGCGCCGAGGCGCGTGGTCACACTACTGCTTTCAGGGAGACATACGAATGGCAACCAGGGGTGCGAATACGTGTCTCGGTACACTGACTGAGGCACTGGACGAATCCATCTACAATCGTCTGCGCGCGCGGGCAGAGGTGATCCTCCGCCGCGAGGGACGGGATCACAAACTCGAAGCGGATGACCTTCTCCACGAGGCATTTGTGCGGATCGCCAGGAGCGTGGAGCCGATCTGCTTCCAGGACGAAACTCATTTGCTGGCAGTCGTTACTCTGACCATGCGCCGTATCCTGATCGACCAATATCGTTCCGCCAGCTCGCCGAGAAAGTTCACCTCCGTGCCGCTGGACAACGCCCTGGCGCAAACCGAGCCGTCTCGCGAGTCGATACCGGTGCGCGATGTTTTGCGCCGACTGGCCGCTGCCGATCCGAAGCGGTACAGGGTCGTCGAGATGCGCATCTTTTGGGGCTTGGGTGTCGAAGAAATCGCGTCGATGTTGTCGATCTCCAGCCGTACCGTGAAGCGGGATTGGGTGGTCGCACGGATCTGGCTGCAAAGAGAATTGGAAGGCGGGGCGGTCCCTCTGCCTTCCGCGCAAGCAGATATTCCGCAGGCGATGGTCCCCCGCAACTCTACTCGGAAAGCGGCGTAGCGGTGGGCGTCCGCGATTCTAGGGGAATCGCTGTACCACCTGATCGAAGCTCGACTGATCGCAATCTCGCCCTGCTGCCGCTCTAAAGGATTCGCAGTTGCCTGCCGATAAGCTTACCGGGAGGCAAATTTGTACCCAGATCACGGTGCCCGAGCGGCCGCGGAGGCCACGACTCCGTCTGCCCTGGAATCCGCTTCGGGAATCCCGAAGATGAAGGTACTCGCCGCCGAAGATAATCCGGTCTTTCAATCCGTCCTGCGCAGCATGTTGATCAAGTGGGGATACGACGTGACCGTGGCGCGTGATGGCATCCAAGCGTGGGAAGCCCTGCAGTCGCCCGGCTCCGCCCGGTTGGCGATTCTCGATTGGATGATGCCCGGTCTGGATGGCGTGGAAGTGTGCCGGCGTATCCGCTCGGCAGCGCTCGAGCCATATATTTACATTCTCCTCCTCACTGCCCGCACCGAATCGAACGATCTGGTGGCAGGCATGGAGTCTGGCGCCGACGACTATCTCACCAAACCGGTGAATGCCCACGAATTGCGCGTGCGCTTGCGCGCGGGCAGACGCATCGTAGAGTTGCAAGAGCAATTGCTCATGGCTCGCGAGGCGCTTCGGGTACAAGCTACCCACGATAGCCTTACCGGTCTGCTGAATCGTCCGGCGATTCTGCAATCGTTACGCAACGAACTCGCGCGATCGCGCCGTGAGGGCCATCCGGTGTCGCTCTTGATGGCAGATCTGGATCGATTCAAGCACATCAACGACACCTATGGACATCTGGCCGGAGATGCAGTGCTCCGCGAAGCCACCGAGCGCATGCGGTCAGTGGTGAGAAGTTATGACGCCATTGGGCGCTATGGCGGTGAGGAATTCCTGATTGTACAGCCGGCGTGCGAAGGTGAGGCGGCGCACGCTCAAGCGGAACGGGTGCGGGATGCGGTTGCAGCCGGGCCGTACGTGGCTGCGGGTCAGACCTTCACGGTGACCTGCAGTATTGGTGTCGCCTGCCGCCGCCCTCCATTTCTTTTGGACTGCGACGCGCTCGTCCGCGAGGCGGATGTCGCCCTGTATCGAGCCAAGGAAAAGGGCCGCAACCGCGTTGAGTCTGCACCGCTGGTGTCGATCGAATCGAGAGTCCCGGATCTCCCAGGACTCGCAATGGCGGTAGATCAATAATAATACCGCCTACTGAGTTTGAATTCGAGGAGGTGACGCTGTGCGGAACCGCACAGTGAGTCGTGACTCCGATATCAACCTGATTCCCAACCGAAATGACCTGAGCTATACTGACCCAGTCGCTTAACCTGCCACAATGCATCCGCCAGACAGACCACGAGAAACCGAAGATATTTTGGTAGACGTCGTCCACGATATTCGTCAGCCGCTGAGCACGATCGAGACCAGCGTAATCATCTTGAGCCTGTTGCTAGGAGATTCGTCCGGCCCTGGAATGGAATACCTGCGCACGATCGAACGTCAGGTGGAATTGGCCTCAAACCGGTTGGATGAGGCCGTCGCCGAATTGCGCCAGCTCCGCTCGCTTCCGCCCCACGGCAGAAGTTTGGCTTTCGAGGAATCCGAAAGAGCGGTCATCCGGTAGATTGCCGGGACCTGTGCAGTTGTCACAATTCTGTCGGGCCGGCAGCGCTACAATGGCGTTTGCGCTCCGAAATACTGCTTTTGTCTCTTGTGGCATTCTTCCAGGCCTCGGCCCAACCACCACAGCATGAAACTATCGTGGTCACGGGGACCTTCGAACCACTCTCGCTCGACGAGATCGACCGGTCGTTACGAGTGCTGCCTGCGCGGCAGAATGCGCTCGTCCTGAACACTCTCGTCGATTTGTTGCGGCAGGATCCTTCGTTGGACCTGCAGGAACGGGCTCCCGACGGCGTCCAGACCGACCTCTCGATCCGCGGTTCCAACTTCGGCCAGACTCTTGTCCTGCTCAACGGCATGCGGCTGAACGATGCGCAGTCCGGCCACCACAATATGGACATTCCGGTGCCCCTCGATTCGGTGGCGAGGGTGGAAGTGATGCTCGGATCGGGCTCTACGATGTATGGCTCGGATGCGGGCGGCGGGGTGATCAACATCATCACGGAACCGCCCGAAGGCATGGAGTTCCGTCTGCGCACCGCGCTGGGCAATTACGGCACCAACCAGGAGCGAGGATCGCTTGCCGGCACTTTCGGTAAAATCTCCGAGCAGCTTACCTTCGCGCGAGACTTCTCCACTGGATTCATTCCCGATCGCGACTATCGCAATCTGCAGTTCTCGTCCTCCACGCATCTCGATACGTCGCTCGGCGCAACGAATGTCACGCTGGCCTACATGGATCATCCGTTTGGCGCCGACCAGTTCTACGGACCCTACAACTCCTGGGAAGACACCAAGACGTGGTTCGCCGGAATTCAGCAGGCCCTTGGCAACGACACGTCGGCGAACTTCAGCTTTCGGCGCCACAGCGATCTCTTCGTGCTGCTGCGGGATCAGCCGGAAGTTTACACCAATCACCACTCCGACGAGAGCTACCAGGCTGATTTGCGGCGGCATCAGTCGCTGGCCTCTTCCATTACACTCTCCTACGGCGTGGAGGCGCTGCATGAATCGATTCTGAGCAACAATCTGGGAAATCACGCACGCAGCCGTGGTGCGGCGTACGCGTCGCTCGACTTTCGCGCACTGAAGCGGTTTTCGCTCTCCCTTTCCGCGCGCGAGGAGGTCTACCGTAGCTTCTCCGCCGAATTCAGTCCGACGGTTGCGGGCGGTGTGTGGTTGTCGGAGCACTGGAAGCTGCGGGCCTCCGCCAGCCGCGGATTTCGCGTTCCCAGCTACACGGATCTTTACTACCAGGACCCCGCCAATCTGGGCAATCCACACCTTCGTCCCGAACGTGAAGGGACGTATGAGGGCGGCGTCGACTGGAATCCCAGCAGCCGGGTCCGCGGCGCGGTGACCGTGTTCCAACGGCGCGAGCGCGATGGCATCGACTACGAGCGTTCGTCGCCCACCGATCTCTGGCGAGCCGTGAACATCGACAATCTCGATTTCACCGGCGTCGAAGCATCCCTGCGCTGGATGCCGGCATCCGGTCAAACTATCGACTTCCGGTACACCGGTCTGCGCGGAGCGCAAGACACCGTGCCGGTGGACGCCACCAAGTACACTTTCAATTACCCGGTGCATTCGGGCGTGGTCGCGTGGCAGGGAACTGTGCGAAGCAACTGGGTATTTCGGACACGCCTGGGAGTTCTCGACCGCCGTGCGCGCGACCCATACGCCCTGCTCGATCTGTACGCGGCGATGACGCGCGGGCGCGTGCATCCCTTCCTGCAGGTGTCGAATGTCAGCAGCACCCAATACCAGGAAATTCTGGGAGTAGCGATGCCGGGCCGGACCGTGATCGGCGGCTTCGAGCTGGTGGTGAAGGGGCATTGAAACTCTGCTGGGAGTGCTACAGCGGCGTTAAAATGTACAGATGGTACGCCGGTGAAACTGGGAATCGATTTCGGCACCACCCGTATCGTGGCTGCGGCGGTAGATCGTGGAAACTACCCGCTGGTCGCGTTCGAATCGCCTGATGGACAGATGCGCGAGTGGTTCCCGCCGTTGGTAGCGATTCGCGGGGAAGAGCGCCGCTTCGGCTGGAGTGCGTGGGCAGTACAAGGCGAGCCGGGGTGGACTGCGTTGCGGTCGATCAAGCGCCTGCTCAAAGGGGCCGGCCCCACCACCCACCTCGACCTGGCGGGACGATCGATGCCGGTGCTCGAGCTGGCCACCGAACTGCTCTCCGCATTTCGCCAGCAATTACGCCAGAGCAGTACGCTGTCGTTGGATCGTGCCGAACCTCTTGAGGTAATGATCGGTGTTCCGGCGAATGCCAATACCAATCAGCGATTCCTTACGGCGGAGGCTTTTCGCGCCGCTGGTTTTCACGTGCTGGGGATGCTGAACGAACCCTCGGCGGCCAGTGTGGAGTACGGCCATCGCGAACGGACGCAGCGCAAGGGGCAACTCCGGCGGCTTCTGGTTTACGATCTCGGCGGCGGCACCTTCGACGCATCCCTGGTCGAAATCGAAGACGACACGCACACGGTGGTAGCCAGTGCCGGGCTCGCCGATCTGGGCGGAGACGACTTCGACGAGATTCTCGCCGATCTCGCGTTGGAGACGGCGGGTCGCGCCGATGAGCGCGAATCGCTTACCGACGCGGGGTACTTCCACCTCCTGGAAGAGTGCCGCGAGCGCAAGGAGGCGCTCAATCCCAACACGCGCCGCATTGTCGTCGACCTGGAGACCGCGCACCAAGGTTGGGGTGAGGTCTCGATCGGAGTCGCGCCCTATTATGAGCGGTGCCGGCCACTGACGGAGCGCACCGCGGAAGTGGTGACGGAGATGATCGAGGCGCATCCCGGCCGTTCGATCGAGACCCTCTACGTGACCGGCGGCGGTTCGGAACTGCCCGCCGTCGCGCGCGTGCTCAAGGAGAGTTTCGGGCGTGCCGTCAAGCGATCGGCCTACATGCGGTCGGCGACGGCCATCGGCCTGGCCATCAGCGCCGACGCCAGCTCTGGCTATCTGCTGCGCGATCGCTTCGCTCGTCATTTTGGGGTGTGGCGCGAGGCCGATCATGGGCGCGAAGTGACGTTCGATCCGATTTTTCCCAAAGGACTGGAGTTGCCGCGCCGCGGTGCCCCACCTCTACGCGCGGTCCGGGCTTACCGGGCGGTGCACAATATCGGACATTTCCGGTACGCGGAAGCAGCGCGCATCGGCGAAGGCGGACAGCCATCCGGCGACCTTACGATTTGGGACGACATCCAATTCCCGTTCGATCCCGAGCTGCGCGGGACACCCAGCCTGACACTCGCGGACGTCAGCCGCATTGGCGAGGGTTCGGGTTGTGAGGTGGAAGAGGAGTACACTTGCGATTCCAGCGGAATCGTCAAGGTGACGATCTGGAATCGGTCCGCCGCATACCGGCAGGAATATACGCTCGGCCGCTGGTCGAGCGTCCCCAAAGAGGGCGGCGAAGTGGTCGCGGTCAAACCTTCCCGCCGTCAGCGTTCCCCCATTTCGAACAGCGGGAATTGAGTTTCCGTTCTTCATCGGTTTGTTGGTGACCGCATTGCTGGGTGGCCGGCGAGCGGCGTTCCGATACGTGAATTCCGCTGCGCACGGTGGCTTGGCGAGGGCTCGATCCTCGCATTACTTCCGATTCTGGGCAGCGGCGATGCGGAATCTGGTTGGGCGATAGCGGCGTCGCTCGGCAAGGAATCTTCGTGTGTCTGTCTCAGATCCGGGTACGACGGTGACGTGGGCGAGGTCGCGCATGCTATCGTCTCGACCATCTCGTTCACCCGCTGTTGGCGTAAGTGGATCGTGCCGAGGTCTCAGTGAACGGGTATTCTGAAAGTCTGCCGCACGTCGTTCGCCGGAGCGGGCGGATAGGCCGAGATCAAGGGAGCGAACCTGGAGGGTCGAATGGGCCATATTTTGTCCGCGGGCCCGAATCGTCGCATTGCGGGCCTGGTCCGTGCGCTACTGGGCGCGATCGTTGTAACAACGTCGGCACTTCCGGTGTCGAGCGGCTATTTGCATGCCCAACAACTTGCGCAATCGCCCGCGCCTTCAGCCGACGCGCTGTTTCGAGATGCCGCGAGGTTTCTCGAAGAAGGGCGCTACCCTGAGGCGATCCAGGGCTTTCGCAAGTTCTGGCAGATGGAGCCGTCCAACATCCTTGGCTTGCGTGGTGTGGCCGAGGGGATGATCAGGCAGGGCCAAATGGACGAGGCCCTGCAAATGGTGCGGGCGGAGGCTGAAAAATATCCGGCGCGCGCGGACATCCGCAACCTTCTTGCCAACACAGCTGTACGTGCCGGACGTTTCGACGAGAGCATCGCGGCGTTTGAAGCATTACTGGCCCAGGCCGACCCGCAGTCCGCGGAAGCCGGCAAATTGCACCTGCAAATTGGCGAGACCTACAGGCGCAAGGGTGATCTCGAAGCCGCCATTACGAATCTCCGAGAGGCCGTCAAATTACTACCGGAGAATGCACTGGCGCGTACAACCCTGGCTATGGCACTGGATTCTGCCGGGAAGCGGTCGGAAGCCGAAAGCGCCTACCGATCAGCGATTGAGCGCGACCCGGAAAACGCCATCGCCCTGAATAATCTCGCCTACCTGCTATGCGAGAATCATGGGGACCTTGACGAAGCGTTGGACCTGGCGCAACGCGCGCACGCGCTCCTGCCCAATCTCACCGAGGTATCCGACACCCTTGGCTGGATCGATCTGAAGATGGCTCGAACGGAAGACGCCATCCTGGCGTATCGGAACCTTGTGCAGAAGGAGCCCGCACAACCCGAACATCGCTACCATCTCGCCATGGCGTTCCAGCAAAAGGGAGACCGGACCGCGGCGTCGGAGCAACTTCACGCTGCGTTGGAACTGCATCCACCGGCGGACCTCGAAACCAAGATCCGGCGGTTGCTGGAAGCGCTCGGGAATTGAGGCCTTGCTCCAGGATCTGAGCTACGGATTTCGCGTGCTGTACAAGAACCCGGCCTCCACTGCGATGGCGATTCTCTCGCTCTCGCTCGGTGTCGCCGCGAGTACCGCGGTTTTCAGTATCTTCGACGCGTTGTTCTTGCGATCGTTGCCGTATCCGTCGGCGGAACGTCTGGTTTACCTGCACGAGTCAGTGCCCAGCCGGAACATGAGCTATGCCGGCATCAGTTTTCCGGATCTGGCTGCGTGGCGCCGCGAAAACACTACCTTCTCCGACTTGGCCGCATTCCGCATCGATGGCTTCTATCTCACAGGATATGGGGAAACGGTGCGCCTGAATGTAGCGGGTGTGACCTACAATGTGGCGCGCACGCTTGGAATCCGGCCGATTCTCGGGCGTGAGATCGCACCCGAAGAGGATCGCGACGGGCCGCCCTGCTGCACTCCATCAGGCCATCGTGTGGCGCTGTTGACTTACGGATTCTGGCAGCGCCAGTTCGGCGGTGCTCCGGACGTCGTGGGAAAGACCCTACAACTCGACACGCTGCCGTATACCGTGATCGGCGTCCTACCGAAGACGGCCGTTTTCCCGGTCGCCGACCTGTGGGTTCCGCTAGGCCACGACCTCAATAGCAAGGCCTACGTGTTGGACGGCATCGGGCGTTTGAATCCTGGAGTTCGCGTGGAACAGGGGAAAGCGGAACTGGCCCGTATCCATCAGAACCAGGCTGAGGTCCAGCCGAATAATCGAACCACCCGGCCAGTGGTCACGCCGTTGCGCGAATATTATCTCGGCAGCTACCGCAAGGTAACGCAGTTCCTGCTCGGCGCCGCGAGCTTCGTTCTGCTGATCGCCTGCCTAAACGTGATGGGGTTGACGATGGCGCGGAGCGCGACGCGTTCGCGGGAGATTGCGGTGCGCACTGCGTTAGGCGCGCCGCGACGCCGGGTGATGCGGCAGTTGTTGTCGGAAAGCGCATTGTTGGCCGGCGCTGCGGCGCTGGTGGGAGTGACGCTCGGTTGGATCGCGCTGCGGGCCATGCTGTCGCTGATGCCGGATGTGTTACCTCAATGGGTGGATTTCCGTCTTGACGGGCGATTCGTTTTGTTCGCGGTGGTGGTGGCAGTGCTCACCACATTGATTTCGGGCACAGCGCCGGCTCTACACGCTTCGAAGGCCGACGTCTGGGGCTTCCTGGCGGGTGCCGCGCCGAGGTCCTCTCTTTCCGGCGGCGGACGTCGCTGGCTGGACGTTCTGGTGGTCGCCGAAATCGCGATTGCGCTGGTCCTGTTGACAACGGGTGCGCTACTCGTGCGCGCGTTTCATCGCGTGACGAGTGTCGAACCGGGTTTTCGCGTCGACAATGTGCTGACGTTTTGGATCGATCCTCCTGTCCTCAATGCCGAGACGCGATTCCGGATCTGCCAGGAACTGTTGCAGCGACTGCGATCCACGCCGGGAATCGAGTCGGCCGGAGTGACCTCCACGATTCCTCTGGGGCCCGGCGTGCTCGGGCATGGCGATCTGAAAGGGGCGCAGTTCCAGGTGGAAGGTAATGTGGCGAATGCGGAAGAAGCCGTACGGGGAGTGGGGATGCGGACGGTATCACCAGATTATTTCCGCACCTTGGGAATTCCGCTGCTCGCCGGCCGGGACTTCGACGAGCGCGACGCCACCAATACCAGTGTGATCATGGTCAACGAGACTTTCGCAAAGGTATATCTCGCGGGCGCGGACCCGGTTGGGAAGCGGGTGAGTTATCGCCCGAATCAATGGCTGACGGTGATCGGCATGGTGCGCGATATTCGCCACGACGGCCTCGAACGGCCCGTTAGCCCCGAAGCATTCCTGCCGCTCTCGCCGAAATCGTTCCCCTATCTGACCATCGCCGTGCGCGGCCGGATGGAAACGGCAGCCCTGGTCTCGGTTGCCCGCGAGGCCATGCGCCAGACCGACCCCTCCATTGCCATCTTCGACGTGCACACCATGCAGGATCTGCTCGATCGCTCGTTGTGGTTGCGCCGTTCTTACTCATGGCTCTTCGAGGTCTTTGCCGGGATTGCGGTGGTGATGGCGGTGGCCGGTGTGTACGGAGTAGTTTCCTATGCGGTGGCGCAGCGCACTCGCGAGATCGGCATCCGTATGGCCCTGGGCGCGGAACCGCGGCAAATGATGATCCAGGTGCTATGCCAGGGGCTGGTGCTTCTGACAATCGGCCTGGCTCTCGGAGTAGCGGCTTCCTGGCACATTACAAGACTGATGGGCAGCCTGCTCGCGGGAATCAATCCGCACGATGCGTGGACATACACAGGTGTCATCGTGATACTCACCCTCGCTGCGATGGCGGCGAACCTGGTTCCTGCACGCCGCGCGTCACTGGTCGACCCGCTGCAGGCGTTGCGGGCCGAATAAGCGCACGCCTCAGTGTGCGACTGTCCGCAACAGGGCGCTCATGCCGTTCCAGAGAATCTGCACGCCGATGCAGACCAGAATGAACGAAGACAGCCGGATAATCACGTTCATCGCCGAGTCGCCCAGGGTCCGTCCGATGCGTTCCGCAAATCGATAACTCAAGTAGATGGCAACCGCGATCAGGAACGATCCCAACACCATTCCTCCGATCAGCGGCCAATGCGCCACGGTGCCCTCAGGGCGATTGGCGCCGACCGTAATCGCAACCGAGATCGAGCCCGGCCCCACCGTGAGCGGCAGCGTGAGCGGATAGAACGCCTGCCGTGTGTAGTCTGCCTCATGGCACTCGGTACTTCCGTCCTTATCGGAGGTCTCGTCGTTGGGCTGGCGGAGCAGCGACCATCCCGTAGAGATGACCACCAGTCCGCCGCCGACCTGCACTACCGGCAAGGAGATGCCGAAGAAGGCCAGAATGTAGGTCCCGACGAAGATTGAAGTCAGGATCAGAATCAGCCCGTCAATGGCAATCATCCTCGCCAAAACCGCGCGCCCGCGGGTCGAGAGTCCCTTTGTGAGCGTCAGGAAAATCGGCGTGTTGCCTATAGGGTTCACGATCGGAAACAGCGCTCCGACCACCAACAGCGTATTCTTCACAAGATCGCTGAACGCAACGGGCATGGCTCGTTCCACTGTATCGGAGTTGGCAGTGGAACGGCCATAGAACGCGCCCTTACCGCAATCCGCCGGAGGCTGCCAGCGTCTCCCCGGTGACCCAACCGGAGTCTGACGATGCCAGAAACACTGCGACCGGCGCGATATCTTCCGGCTGGGCGACGCGGCCGAGCGGAGTCTTCGCCACCATCTGATCCAGGAAATCGCTTCCCGTGATGCCCGACGATCGGAAGCCCTCCGTCTCCACCGGACCCGGATTAATCGAGTTCACGCGAATCTTTTTCGGACCCAGTTCCTTCGCAAGTACCCGCGTGACCGCATCCACGGCGCCTTTGGTCGCGGTGTACACGGTGGTGCTGGGCGGGGTTAACTGGGTCGCGTTCGAGCCGATGTTGATGATGCTTCCACCCTCGCTGCCGAAGTGTTTCACCGCCTCCTGCGACGCGAAAATCAGGCCCTTTACGTTGATGTCGAACTGTCGGTAGTAGTGGTCCTCGGTGATCGCCTCGAGCGGCGAGAACTGATAGATCGCGGCGTTGTTCACCAGGACATCCAAGCGCCCGTACGCCTTCTCGGTGGCGTCGAAAATCTGTTTCACGTCGGCGGCCTTGCTCACGTCGCCATGCACCGCGATCGCTTTTCCGCCGGCCTTTTGGATCTCCGCGACCACCCGGTCCGCGCCTTCCTTGCTCGAGGCGTAGTTGACCACGACGCTCGCGCCCTCTGCCGCCAAACTCTTGGCGATTCCCGCGCCTATCCCCTTAGACGCACCGGTCACCACCGCGACTTTATTGTTCAGCTTGCCCATTTTGCCTCCCTTTTGGTCGTTCGATATTTCGATAACCATCTAATTGATGGCGCGACCCGCGAGGACGCTTCAAAATTGTGGGCTCAGATGGTTGCGAGATAGTCGAGGTAAGCTCGCCACACGTCCCGCTGCAGGCATAGATGAGCGAAGCGGCCTTCGCGTTCAATGCGAATGAGCCCGGCGGTTTCGAGTTCCTTCAGATGGTGAGAAAGTGTGGGCGCCGTTACAGACTGGCACTCGCGCACATCCTGGCAAGCGATCCCTTCCTGGGACGCGCCCACCTGTTTTAGGATTTCGTGGCGACGAGGGTCGGCCAATGCTTTGCCGATCAGGCGGATCTGCCGCTCGGAGAGAGTCTGCGACTTCGTGGTTGCCATGTTCCGATTCCGGCTGCTATTTCTAGTGTCGCATGCCTGACAGATAGCGCGGTTGAACGTCTACCCAGGCTGAATGCAGCCATTGCACGGCCCTTCTGCTGGCAGCGCTCGGCCTCTACGGGCTGCTGGCCTACACATCTATCCAATGAACGCGTTGCGGTACGAGTGACAGGGGCCAATTCTCCTGCGACTCCACTCATCTGAAGGGCGCGGGCGGTGTACCATGGGGCGTGAATCTTCCCGTCAACCCGCCAGTCTTGCCGATGCTCGCCAAACGGGTGGGCGAGTTGCCGTCCTCCGGAAGCTGGATCTTCGAGCCCAAATGGGATGGCTTTCGCGCACTCATCTTCCGCGATGGCGGCGAGATCCTGATCCAGAGCCGCGACGACAAGCCCCTGCAGCGCTATTTTCCCGAACTGCTCGACCCGCTCTGTGGGGCACTGCCGGAGCGATGCGTGCTCGATGGCGAAATCGTCATCGCCAAGGAGAGCGGTCTCGATTTCGAAGCGCTACAGCTCCGCCTGCATCCCGCCGCCTCGCGCGTGAAAATGCTCTCCAAACAGATTCCGGCCTCCGTGGTTTTCTTCGATCTGCTCTGCGTGGGCGATCGGGATTTGCGCGAGGAGCCGTTCCAGAGGCGCCGCGCCGAACTGGCCTCGCTACTCGCTTCCGCCGAGCCGCCGATCCACATCACGCCTGCCACCGAGGATCCTGCCGTGGCGCAGGACTGGTTCCACCGCTTCGAAGGCGCGGGGCTCGATGGCGTCATGGCCAAGCCGCTCTCGGTCACCTACCAACCCGACAAGCGCGTCATGCTCAAGGTCAAGCATGAGCGCGATTGCGACTGCGTGGTGGCGGGATTCCGCTGGTATAAGCAGGGGCCGAAGACCGAAGTCGGCTCGCTGCTGCTCGGACTCTTTGACGATGCCGGTGGCCTGCAGCACGTCGGCGTCTGCGCCAGCTTTACACAGGAGAAGCGCCGCGAATTGGCGGAGTTTTTCGTGCCATACCGCGAGAACGCCCTCGACGGCCACCCGTGGAAAGAGTGGGCCGCTTATGGTCAATCCGAAGGAATGCATCGGCTGCCCGGCGGGCAGAGCCGTTGGAGCCAGGGCAAGGACCTCTCGTGGGAGCCGATCCGTGCCGAACTGGTTGCCGAAGTCGCCTACGAGCACATGCAGGGTCCCCGCTTCCGCCACATGGCGCACTTTCGCCGATGGCGCACGGACAAGAAGCCTGCCGATTGCACCTACGCGCAATTGGAGGTCGTGCCTCCGCATGAGTTGAAGGCGATTTTCGCCGCTGGTCGCTAATTTTAGTGCCACGATCGTGAGGGAGCGCCTCTCACCCTCCGATTCGTGATCGCTTGCGTATCCGCCGAGCGTAGTTACGCGCCGCGACCGTGAGGGAGCGTCTCTCACTCTCTGATTCGTGATCGCTTGCGTATTGCGCCGAGCGTAGGCAACGAGCCGCGACCGTGAGGGAGCGTCTCCGCCCTCCTGATTATTGATCGCTTGCTTACGCGCGGCTCGCAAGCACACGTATCGCGCCGAGCGTAGGGAACGAGCCGCGACCGTGAGGGAGCGCCTCTCACTCTCTGATTCGTGCATCGCTTGCTTACGCGCGCGGCTCGCAAGCACAGGTATCGCGCCGAGCGTAGGCAACGAGCCGCGACCGTGAGGGAGCGCCTCTCACCCTCTGATTCGTGCATCGCTTGCGTATCGCGCGAAACGTAGGCAACGAGCCGCGACCGTGAGGGAGCGCCTCTCACTCTCTGATTCGTGATCGCTTGCTTACGCGCGCGGCTCGCAAGCGCACCCATCGCGCCGAGCGTAGGCAACGAGCCGCGACCGCGAGGGAGCGCCTCTCACCCTCCGATTCGTGATCGCTTGCTTACGCGCGCGGCTCGCAAGCACAGGTATCGCGCCGAGCGTAGGCAACGAGCCGCGACCGTGAGGGAGCGTCTCCGGCCTCTGACTCGTGCATCGCTTGCTTACGCGCGCGGCTGGTGCTATCCACTCAAGCCTTCTTCTTCGAAGCCCACTTCAATCGCCATTCCCGCGTGGGATCGTCATCCGGATCCGGTGTCTCCTGAGGCGGGCGCAGATCTTCGGGCACGTGCCGGAGATTCACGCGGATCCGTGTCCAGGTGGATGATCTGCCCCGCATCGAATCCACGAGAACGTCGTCCACAGCGAGCAGGCCGGCGGCTTCTGCGTGCCTGGCCTTCCATCGCTCCAGTCCCGCAAGTGCGGCGTTTTTGTCCGGCGAATTGGCCACTACGATCAGCGGCATCTTGGCGCGCGGAGCCTTCTTGGCCGCTGCCTTGGCTCGGGACGGCGCCACGCGCGGCGCTTCGCCTTCCATCTTGCGGAAGTGCGGAGGCCAGGGCGCATCGCCTAAACCCGCGGCCTCGTCACGATCCGCCATTTCGAGCAAGCGCTCCAGAGAGCCCGCTGCCGCATCCATTTCTGCGTTGGGGTCGCCGATTTCGGCGAATCGCCTGGGGACTGTGAGCACCGTGAAATCGGCCGGGTCGCAATCGGCGACCTCCTCCCATCGCAGAGGCGTCGAGACGCGCGCATCGGGAAGCGGCCTCACCGAATAGGCTGAGCAGGTGGTGCGGTCTTTCGCATTCTGGTTGTAATCGAGGAAGACGCCGTGACGCTCCTCCTTCCACCATTTGGAGCTGGCCAGCGAGGGCGCCCGCCGCTCGATCTCGCGGGAGACGGCGATGGCCGCGCGGCGCACTTCCTGGAACGTCCAACGAGGCTGGATGCGCACGTTGATGTGAATGCCGCGCGAGCCGCTGGTCTTGGGCCATCCGCGCAAGCCCACCTCGTCCAGCAGCGCTTTGACCTCGACGGCGACTTTCCGCACGTCCGTCCATGGGACGCCGGGCCCGGGATCGAGGTCGATGCGCAACTCGTCGGGATGGTCGAGGTCGCCCGACCGCACCGGATGAGGATGCAGTTCGATGCAGCCCAGGTTGGCGATCCAGACCAGTCCGGCGGCATCGTCCACCACAACCTCTTCCGCAGTGCGGCCCGATGGGAACGACAAGGTGACCGTGCGCAGCCACTGCGGGCGATCGGAGGGCGCGCGCTTCTGGTAGAAGGCCTCGCCTTCGGCGCCGTTGACGAATCGTTTGAGAACCACCGGACGGTCCCGGATGCCCGCCAGTGCGCCCTCGGCGACTGAGAGGTAGTAGCGCACCAATTCCAGCTTCGATAGCTTAATCCCGCTGGAAAAGTAAGGCTTGTCGGGGTGCGTCACGCGGACCTCGCGGCCCGCAATAGAGACGATTTCAGCGGCTTCTTCCTTCACGAAATCAGGCTACATCATTTGGGAGTTAGCGCGTGCGAGGAGAGGTAGCGCACGAGACGAAAAGCGATCGTTGTAAGGGTGTGACGCCGGTATGGACACGAAGGCTGAAATCGCCGGCGATAAAAAGCTCGGAAATCTCTCTTTCAACAAGTGTGACAAGATGTACAATCGATACTGAACTGTGATTATAAATACAGATCAGATTGCAATCCCGATGCGATGTGATCGCGGGCAAGCCTGGTGAACGCCATATGAGACGTGAGACAACTCTTGTACTCGCTTCGATTGCTGCACTCGCCGTTCTCGAGCTCGGTTCTCAGACCGTGCAGCCGGCTATTTCCATCACTGTCATACCGGCCTGGGGTCAAGACGGTCAGGTTACCGGGATTGTCAGCGGTGTGGGTTCTCAGTCATTGAGTCTCTACCTGTTTGCATTCGTTCCCGATATGGGTTGGGCGGGTCTACCCGGGACTTGCAGTCCGGTCAGTGTGCAAGGCGGGCAGTTCTCGGTCAACGTGACTCCGAACGTCCTGTTCCGCGCGGCGACCCGCTTCACGGCATACCTCGTGCCTTCCAGCCTGGCCGGAAGTTGCAGTGGAACAGGCACCTCTACAGTTCCATTTGTCATTCAGCACAACGCCATCGCGACGGCCACGTATCCGCGATTGCCAGGGTATTCAACGATCTCGTTTGCAGGTCTGAATTGGTACGTGAAGGATGCTCCCGTCCAAGTCTATCCGGGACCTCAATTCTTCGTGAAGGACAACGCTTTTGTGGACTCCTCCGGCCAACTCCACCTGCGAATCTCACCATGCGGTGGTTCGTGGTGTGCGGCGGAGATCTACACAAAGGAGTCGGTCGGCTATGGAAGCTACCGATTCACCATTAATTCGCAACTCAGCAACCTCGATCGGAATGTGACATTGGGCCTTTTCACCTGGGACGCTCAGGCCGGTGACTTAAACAATCGGGAGTGGGATATCGAATTCAGCCGCTGGGGAAATGCGGCCGCCACCCCAAATGCGCAGTACGTGGTGCAGCCATACAATGGACCGAACAACATTCAACACTTCGTGATGAGCCCCTCTGTGCCCTCGACCCATGTGGTTTCGTGGTCCGCGCCTCAAGTCGGATTCTCTTCCTCAGCCAGCACTACCGGGAGCCTCATTAGCCAGTGGACTTTTACCAATGCCGTATCTCCCGTGCCTACTCCGGGGGACGTGCATCTGCACTTGAATTTTTACGTTGGTGCCGGGCAGGCTCCCAGCGTGCCAACGATTCAAGAGATTGTGATCAGCGGTTTCCAATACTCAGCTTCCTCGCCGCAGATCGGATTCCCCCGTTCTGCAGACAGCATTTCGTTTCGAGCAGGCACCTACAGCGTTCCTCTATCAACCATTGGCTCCAACTGCGGCGCCTTCGTTGAGTCCGACAGCCCGTGGCTTACGGTGGCGGGTTCGAACGTGCTGCCTGCGGGAGTTCCGCTACAGTATTCCGTCACGGACAATATCGGTGGACCACGATCTGGAAACCTGATTCTGCAAGGCACGGCCTGTAACGCAACTTTGGGTGGCCAAGTCCTCACCGTCACGCAAGCCGGGCTGGTTTGCGCACCTGCATTTGCCACTCCATCTACTCACTTTGGCTCCATCCAATCGAGCTTTTCAGTCGGTGTTAACGGGACCGCCTCAGCCTGCACGTGGCAGGTGGCCTCCTCAGCACCCTGGATGCGGATCCTGTCCGGCAGCTCAGGCGCGGGTGACGGGACAGTTCAGGTGACGGCAGACGCGAACGCGGATCCAAGTCTGCGCGGCGCAGTGCTCTCGCTGAACAACGGTCAGATTCACTCGGTGTATCAGGATTCGGGCAGCACACTGTTTGCACTCTCCCCGCTGAACGCTTCGACGTGCGGCAGCCAATCTGCCCAGATTGGCGTGGCATGGTCTGCCCCAAACAACGTAGAACTGCACTTGAACTCGCCGTCCGGCGCCATGCTTGGGCAGTTTGGGCCCAGCGGGAGTACGGTGTTGTCCGGGATTACCGACGGGAGCGTGATTTTTCTGGTGCAAGCGCCTGGCACCGCCGGGGCAGGTCCGTTGGCCAGTGGCAGGGTCACCGTGTTGCCGGCGAACTGCAACGGCGCAACCATTGCGCCGCTGGGTGTTGTGAATGCCGCGAGCTATGCGCCCGCATCCTTGGCGGCAGGATCGCTTGCCACAATCTTCGGATCGAATTTGAGTGCTGGCACTTCGCAACCAAGCGGCGGCACCTTTCCGACGACACTCGGCGGGGCGACGGTCACAGTGACGGGCGAGGCATGTCCGCTGTGGTTCGTCTCTCCCGGCCAGATCAATTTCGCGGTGCCAGCGAACCTCGAAACAGGACGACACACCCTAACTGTGGGATTAGCTTCCACTGAGGTCCTGATCACGCCAGTGTCTCCAGGGATCTTTACGTTGAAGGGGGACGGAACCGGCGTGCCGCTTGCGACCGTGACGGGCGTGTTGAATGATGGCAGCACCGTTTCCCTTCCTCCCTACCAGTGCACGGGCTCGGGATGCAGCGTCGTGCCGATTACAGTTCCTGACGGCCTCACGGACTTCTATATCGTTCTCTACGGAACCGGAGTAAGGAACGGAAAGGTCATCTCCGCAACCCTGGGATCCATGCCGCTCGAGGTTGTCTATGCGGGTGCGCAGGGACAATACCAGGGATTGGATCAGATCAACCTCCACCTGAAGGGCCCAGTAACGCTAAGCGGCACGCAATCCCTACGCTTGCAGGCGGATGGTGTTGTCAGCAACGCGGTGTCGCTGCAATTTCAGTGATCGCAGCACCGCACCAGGCCCAACCGTAAGCGGTTCCCTGGCGGCGGTAAAGCCGAGTCACCGGGATACTGACTTGGGTCAGGAGCTGCTCGTACTCAAATCGGGATTGCGTGACACGCGAGCATGCGGCCGGCGAGGAGAGGTCCCTTTCGGGGCAATTCCGTCGGAGTCCGACGGAAATTCCTTGTAAGTTGTTGAAACTGCTAAGGCGCACCCGTCTGACTCAGACGGGTGCCTGCCGTGCGCAGCGCGCATTCGCAATCGTTTTCCTGTTGCGCCGTTCGGCATCTATCGCGGAGCCGCTGGCAGTTTCGCGCGCCGGAGATGTTCCTGAATGAACGGCGATTGCGGCTGGAGCCCGTCCCATTTGTTCCAGAGATCCATCAGGCGCCGGCGCAATTCGGCGACTTCCTCGGCATTCGACTCGCTGGCTGCCAAGGCGCCGGCCAGCGCCTCCATGGCGGAGTGCTGGCGGAATGCGACGGCAAAATCGCGCGGAGCTAAGACAGCGGCTTTTTCCGCATAATCGAGCGCCTTCCGGTAGTGCGCGATTGCGATGTTCGCTTGATGTTCCTGTTCGATGTCGCCACAGCTTTTCCAGGCATCGGAAAGGTTGTTGAGTCCAGTGAGCAGGGCAGGGTGGCGCGCCTGCTCCTCATCGTAGATCGCGATCGCAGCATGGCAACGTGCCCGGGCTTCTTCCACACGTCCCAGGTGAGCCAGAGGAACGGCGATGCTGGCGTGCGCGGCGGCCACCATCTCGCGGCGGTCGCGGCCTTCGGGAAGGAGCGCCTCGGCAGTGCGTTGGGCCGTCTCGTAAAGGCGAATCGCCTCGTCGGGTTTTACGGTGTCGAGCACGGAAGCCAGCTTGCCCGCGGACCGCGCCACCTCGAGACGTAGGGTGGCGTTGCCGGAATCGGACGCCGCCAACCGCTCCGCCAGAGCGAGAGCTTTCCGGTAGTACGGTTCCGCTTCGCGCGGACGGCCCAGCGTGAAGCGATCGGTAGCCCCAAGAATATCGCCGGCGGCGTGGTACAGCAGGACCAGGGACCGGCCACTCACGGGGTCGAATGTTCCGTCGGCAAGATGCGGTTCGATAATGGCAATGCCCTGCTGGAAGAAATCCGACGCCTGTTCGAAGCGCGCGACGCGTGCGGCGGCCCTTCCCGCGGTCAGGTCCAAACTGGCCAGGAATGCATGGGATTCCGACCATCCTTTCTCTGCGCTCACCAGTTGCGCATACACAGGCAGGACGGTCTTGGCTGTCTCGATGGCCTCCAGCGGTTGGCCGTTGAACCACTGGCTGTGAGCCAATGTGGCGTATCCTCTGAGCAGGATGGTATTGGAAAGACCCGCGGCGTGGTCGATGCCGCGTTTGGCTGCGGCTACTGCGTCCGGTCCGGTACCGGCCTGGACGTAGATCGCCGCTAACCTGAGATAGCCTTGCACGAATGACTCGCGCTGCGCGGCATCGAGGTACCCGCGGCGTAGCAGGTCCTCTTGAATCGCCAGCGCTTTCCGGTACGAATCCGCGGCGCTTTGGGAGCGGCCCAGGCTGGGCGTCGTCGGAGATCCCTGTACGTCGCCCACCTTCTCGTAGGCTTTCGCCAATTCCCACTGCAATCCCGGATCGGAGTGCGCGCTGCGGGATAGATTGTCGAGGTACTCGAGGGCGGTCTGCACCAGCAACTCGCGGGCGGGAACGGAGCCGGGAAGGGTACGGATACGGTCGTCGAAATCGAACAGAACCCGGTTCGCCAGCTTGCGGACCTGCAGGAAGCGCTCCTGCGCAAGACGCGCCTGGTACAACGCAGCGATGGCGCCGCCGGATAGCGAGATCGCCACGGCGGCGAGCGCAGACACTCCGAGCCAATGGCGGCGCACGTATTTTCGCGTGCGGTAAAAGATCGAGTCGGGCTGCGCCGATACCGGGAGACCGCGCAGGAACCTGCCGAGGTCCTCGGAGAATTGGCCAGCCGACTGGTACCGGCGGGTTGATTCCCTTTGCATTGCCTTGAGCACAATGTTGTCTAGATCCCCACGCAGACCGCGAAGCCCAACCGTGCTGGGAGGCTTAACGGGCGATTCACAGATAATGCGCACCGCTTCCACGGCATCCGCGGTTTTCAGTACGTGCGCCCGGGTTCCCGTCAGCAGTTCGTACAGCACCGCGCCGAGCGAATAGACATCGGTGGCAGTGGACACGGGCTGGCCGAGAATCTGCTCGGGGCTGGCATAGGCCGGGGTCATCAGTCGAAGGCCGGTCATGGTGCGCGTGTCGACGTCCGCGCCCTCAGTGGGATCCAGCAATTTGGCGATCCCGAAATCGACCAGCTTGGGCACGCCTTCTTCCGTGACCAGGATGTTCTCCGGCTTGATGTCGCGGTGCACGACGAGCCGCTGGTGTGCGTATTGCACGCCGTCGCAGACCTGCCGGAACAACTCCACGCGCGCTTCAATCGAGAGACCTCTCTCGCGGCAGTACTGCGTGACCGGAACTCCCGCGATGTACTCCATCACGATGTAGGGCAGTCCCGACTCCGCTGTGCCGCCGTCCAACAGGCGTGCGATATTTGGATGCTCGAGTCCGGCCAGTACCTGGCGCTCATGCCGGAAGCGGTTCAACGTCGAGCTGTCCGTTGCTTCGAAGCGCAGGGTCTTGATGGCCACTTCCTTGCGGTACTGATCGTCGTCACGGACAGCCAGGAATACGGCTCCCATGCCGCCCTTCCCGATCGGACGCAGAATTCGATACGGTCCGAGGTGCTGGTCTGTCCGGTTGCCCTGCGACACCAGGGAGATGGCCGCCTCGCGAACGATGTTAGAGATGGTGTCGCCCCGGTCATCGTCGCGTAACAAATCGAGAACATGCCAGCACAGATCGTCGTCTTGCGGACACTGTTCCCGAAGAAAAGGCTCCCACTGCTCTGGAGGCAGTTTGGCTGCCGTCTCGAACAACGATTCGATGCGTTGCCATCGATCCACCGACATTTCCGCACATCTTACATCATTGGTTCGAGGATCAAAAGGTAGTCCTGAACTGACCACAGTTTTGGCTGAGGCTTTGAGTTTGTGGGCTCAGACTTGAAACGTAAATAGGTTCCAAGCCACTATTCCGCACGAAGGCAAACTGGGATGCAGTGAGAGACTGTGCACCACGGACATCCCCACACTCAGTACGCACGGCGCGCTTTCATCCACTCGGGTTTACCTTCGCTGATTATGAATTCGCTTAAGCGTGTTGAATCGGGTCTGGCCGGGTTAGCTTTGCAGCCCTCCCGATTTTAGCCGAAATTTACACTCGTAACTGCGCCGGCCGATGTGAGGCTCTCACTTCGGCATGGGAAAGCCTCTTAGTGCAACTGAAGGCTTGGTTCCGAAGCTGTCAGTGCCCGGGGTCGTTCGAAGCTCAGCTTCGGGCGGCATTGGACGCTGGTGGTGTGAGCGTTCAGGATGACCCTTCGATAGCGTATGGGGTCATTGGCTTTGAGAAGGCCGACGATTCTCTCTTCTCGATGCTGCATGAAGTTCGCCGCGATCCGCACAGGCGTGTCCTGCTGGTTTCCGTTTCTACACAGCCGGCGGATCCTAGTCTAACCTGGCGTCTGTTGCATGCCGGTGCTTCAGATCTGGTGAAGTGGAGCGATCCCAGCGCGGGAGCGCAGGTAATCGCAAAGCTACAGCGCTGGACCGAGGTGGACGATTTCGCGGCGCAGGCGGTCTCCCAGGAAGCGCTGATCGGCGAGAGTTCGGCATGGCGGGTGTTGATTCGAAAGGTGGTGGAAGCGGGACGCTTCTCTACTATGCCGGTTCTGCTCATCGGGGAGAGCGGAACGGGAAAGGAACTGCTCGCGAAGCTGATCAGCGCGGCAGGCGCCGGCGCCCCAGGCACGAGTCGATTCCGCAAGGAACTCGTGACGGTGGATTGCGGCTCGCTCGTGCCGGAACTCTCGGGCAGCGAATTCTTCGGACACGAGCGGGGCGCGTTCACTGGCGCCCACATGCAGAGGGAGGGTGCGTTCGCGATGGCCGACGGCGCCACCTTGCTGCTGGACGAGATCGGCGAAATTCCGCTCGGCTTACAGGCGCAGCTACTGCGCGCGATCCAGGAGAAGACTTACAAACGTGTGGGTGGCAACGTCTGGCAGAAGACGAATTTCCGGCTGGTCTGCGCGACCAATCGGAACCTGGAGGATCTGGTCCAACGCGGCCAGTTTCGCCTCGACCTTTACTATCGCATCGCGGGCTGCGTTTTCCGCACGCTGCCGCTCGCCGAACGGAAGGAAGACATCCTCCTGCTGGCCCGCCATTTTCTGGCCAGCTATCTTCCCGGCAGTATCTCGGGATTCGATAACGCGGTCAGCGAATATCTGCTCAACCGCGTTTACAACGGCAACATCAGGGAACTGCGGCAACTCATCGAGCGGATCGCGTATCGTCACGCCGGTCAGGGTCCGATCACCGCGGGCGACATTCCTGACGAGGATCGTCCACCCAATGGGGACATTGATCGTGCGTGGCCGGATGAGGAACTGGAGCGCTCGATCTCCAACGCGCTGGCAACTGGTACCAGCCTCACGGAGATCAATCGCGTCACGGCGGATACGGCGATTCGGATGGCGGTCCGCTCGGAGCAAGGCAATCTGCAGCGGGCCGCCAGCAAGTTGGGGATTACCGATCGCGCGCTGCAGATGCGGCGGGCGGCCGACCGGCAGCGCGAGCAGCAGCATTGAGCTAACGGCCGCAGGCCGTGTGCAGGGCGTGGGCCGTATCTTCGTCCAGCACCCCTGTGAGGGGCAACCCGTGGCTCTCCTGGAAAGCGCGGAGGGCGCGCACGGTGTTCGGGCCCATGACGCCATCCTGCACCACCCAAGGACCGAGGATTTGCGCCAGGCATGCCTGGGCCCAGGAGATGCGGTGGTTTTCCGGCAAACCAAAGAACCAGCCGCGGTCCCACTTCATCCGCCCGCGCACAAACGGTTCATTGCGGCGGAAGCGGTATTCGCTCTCGCTCTCGCCCTCGCCCGGCCTGCCGGTTTCGGCCTCGAAGAGGAAGGGCCAGCGGCGATCGCGGAAAGGGTGTTCCTCACGGCGGCGTTCCTCGCGATGCCGTTCTTCACGTACACGTTCCCGGTGCCCGAATCCCCATTCGCCCTCGCCCTGGCTGCCGGTTTCGGCCTCGAAGAAGGGCCAGCGGCGCTCGCGGAAGGGATGTTCCTCACGGCGACGCTCCTCGCGATGCCGTTCTTCCCGGAGACGTTCGCGCCGTCCGAAACCCCATTCGTTCTCGCCCTGGCTGCCGGTTTCGGCCTCGAAGAAGGGCCAGCGGCGCTCGCGGAAGGGATGTTCCTCACGGCGGCGCTCCTCGCGATGCCGTTCTTCACGGAGACGTTCGCGCCGTCCGAAACCCCATTCGCTTTCGCCCTGGGTGCCCGTTTCGGCCTCGAAGAGGAAGGGCCAACGGCGATCGTGGAGCCGGTGTTCCTCACGGCGCCTTTCCTCGCCGAAGCGTTCGCGCCGTTCCCAGCGGCGCTCACCAGGGAACTCCGCCTCCTGCGAGGTTCCGATCTCATGGCTTCCGCGATGGCCGCCTCCGCCCCCGGCGCCCTGGCCACCGCCTCCCATAGGCGGAGGACCCGAGGGTGCTCCTGGCGGCGGCGCTCCCCCTGCCGCGTCCGCTCCCTGTCCGCTACACGCCGCTTGCAGAGCAGCAACGGTGTTGGGATCGAGCAGTCCGGTCGGGGGTAACTGCTGCTGCGTCTGAAAGGTCTGCAGCGCTTGATGGGTCTGAGGATTCCAGAACCCGGTTTGCGGGATTGACGGATCCATGATTTGCGCGAGACATCCCTGCGCCCATTGCATCTGCGGATCCGGCTGCACTGGTGCGCCTCCGAATATTCCATGCCAGCGGTGAAAGCCTCTCCCGAAGCGGCGCCGAAAACCGCCACCCGATCCGCCCCTCCGAAAATTCCTTCCGCCCCCGCCCCAGCGCATGGGGCCATGACCACCCTGCCCTTTCCAGCTGCTCATCTCTTTGCTCCTTTCGTGCTGTGGTGCGCGCCGCGACCCGGCGCGGCCGACCGGTTTCCATTGAGTTGTGTTGTCTTTCCCGCGGCGCGCCCGAACGTCCCGGGTGCTGCCGCCGGCAAAGAGGAATCAGACCGATTGTCTTTTCCAAAGCTCGGAAAAACTTGATGGAGTGAAGTTGCCGCGGGCGAAGCCGGTCTCCTGCTGCGGTGCGGCGGCACGTCCCTGATGCTGGCCTTGTCCCGCTGGGCGCTGTCCCGCAGGCCGCTGTCCGGTGGGCGCCGGCGATTGTCCGGGCGTGCCTTCCGGCGGTTGTCCAGTGGGGGAAGCCGCATGTTTTCCGCCCGGTCCACCCGGCGACTGAGCCGCCGCCCCCGCCGTCGGTTGTCCCGACGGGCCGGCGCTTTTGCCGGGAGTTCCCGACGGTCCAGCGAGAGTTTGTCCCGAACCACCGGCGCGCGTTCCTGGCGATCCGGAGGGCGCTGGTCCGGAGGCGCCTGCGTTGCGCTTCCCGGTGCCGGCTAGCGGCGTCCCGTAGCAGGCTTTCCGGATGGTCCGGGCGGCGCTGCTCCCGGCCTCGCTTCGGGTCTCGCACCAGGTCTCCCTTCCGGCCTCGTGCCGGGCCGCACGTCGGGCCGCGCCCCTGGCCGGGCTTCGGGCCCAGCCCCGTGTCTTGGTCCTCCCGGCTCTCCTACTCCTCCCGGCCTCGGTCCAAACTGCCCTGGCCGCGGTACGCCGGGCGGTGGACCCCAGGGACCCACGGGCGGTGCGCCCCACGCACCCGATGGCGGGCCTGCCCAGGGAGCCGCCGGCGGAGCAGGCCATCGTCCCCACACAGGAGGTGGCGGAACCGGTGGCATGCCTTGCCACGGCCGATCGAGCCAGTGCCATCGATGGTTGCGGCCATGCCGCCACCCGCGTCGAAAATCTCTACCTTGTCCTGGAAACATTGCCTCCGACTCCTTTCGCTTTCCTTCGAATGCGCGCGCCCGCGGATGCGAGGATCCGGGCTGCCTGGTCGATCTCCTCGATTCCGTGGCGCGCAGTAAATACAAAACTGATTCGCGGACGCCCATCGCCCGGGTCGCGATGCAGGATGGACCGAACACCCTGCCGGGTGAGAGCTGCGTGAAGCGCTCGTGTATCCACCTGCGCTGGAAATTTCAGCGGCTGGACCGGAAACAAACTCCCGGCCACCACCAGATCGGGTACTGCCTGTCGAAAGCGCGAGACGTGCGTTGCGAGGCGGCGCCGCAAGCCATCGCCCCAACGCCGGTTCATTTCGAGCGCGCGGAGCGCCGCCGCCATGGAAGCTGCCGAAGGCGGACTGCAATGGACGAGGCTCGCGCTGTTCTCACGAAATTCGCCCATCAAAGACCGCGATCCGCCAATCATCGCCACGGGAACGCCAAAGGCCTTGGCGAGCGAACTGACCACCACCGTCCGCGAATGACGCAGATTCGAGTGGCGTAGTGAGCCTCCTCCTCCGTTGCCGTAGGGATCCAGGCTGGAAGGTTTCCTGCCCAGCACACCCAAGGCCTGTGTGTCGTCCACAATCAGCAGCCCGCCGGCATCCTCCACAGAGACGGCGTACTCGCTCAGCGGAGCAGGCGTGCCGCGGATGGGACAGAAACCATCCGTGACAATCACGGGCCGCGCATCGTGCGAGCCGCGCAGCGCCTTCCGCAATGCGGCTGCATCATGCGCCGGAAACGTCCGCACGCACACACCCGAAGCGGCCGCCCGATCGGTTCCCCAGCGCGCGATCGGATACGCCGCATCGTCCACCCAGATGGCCACATTGCGCGTAGCCAGCATCGCGAATAGATCGCAGAACAGGTGCAAGGTCGAACTGCCCAGCAGAACCCGTTCGCATCCGGTCAGGGCCGCCAGTTGTTCCTGCGCCTGTACCGTTCCTGGAAGCGCTTCGAGAGCGCCGGGCTTGCCCAGCGTCAACTGCGGCCAGCCCGGCAGATTCCATGATGCATGCTCGAAACCCAGATAGAGAGCAGAAGTGAAATCCAGCATCTCCCCTTAAGGTTTACCGCGCCCGGTGCATCGACGCACGCTTCTGCAGAAGAATCCCGGGAATGGTGGCATCCACCTTGTCGGTTGCCGTCTCGGCGGTGAGGTCGACCCCCGTGGCCGCGCGATAGGCGTGCAGATATCCCTGAATTTCGGGACGGAAGAAGCGCGCCCAGTTGATCGCCGAGTACTCGTCGTTATCGGCAATCCAGTCGCCGTAGCGAATCGACAGAAGGAGTTGCTCGCCGTAGACCGCCAGGTCGCGGAAGTGGCTCACAGTCACGTCCGTCCAACCCTGCAGCGTCTTCATGGTATCCACTTGCGATTCCCAGGGCTCGCGGTAAGGAACCATGACGCGTCCTTGCAGGAACGATCGGATCTCCGGCCGCGCCAGCATATACTGCGAGAGCATCATCTCCACGCGCGCCGTCCAGGGAAGGTCGCCGAACTGATTGTGAGCGCCTTGAGCGAGGATGAGGTGGACCTCCCGCAGCGCATTGAGTAGGGGGAAGCCGTCCGCGATCACGGTGGTCTGGAAATCTTCCTTGAAGAAGATGGAGGTCTGGTGCAGCAGGTTGTGGAACGCCTCCAGGAATTTCGACCGGCTGTCCGCGCCCTGGATGCCGGCGGTGGCTTTGCCGTAGAGCGTGAGACCGTATTGATGGTCATACTCAAAAGCACGCCGGCGCACCGAGAGTCGATTGAACTCGTCCTGGATGTATCCCCACAGCAGGTTATTGAGAGGCCGCAAAGGATCGATCTCCAGGTTCGCCAACGGATCGCGCTCTCTGCCTCCGCGCATGTTCTGGAAGCGCCGCGTGATGGCATTGATGGTCTGCACGAGCATGCCTTCTTCCATCCAGTAGGACCACATCAGCTCGATGAGGCAGGGCTCGTTGATGCGTTTGGCGAAGAGCAGACTGCTGTCGGGATCCTTCTTCTGCAATTCAGGGAAGGTAGCCCTGACAATGCGCGTGATATAGGGAAGCTGTGCGCGCTCCTTGCCGAGGTACTCATAGAGCTTCATCTCGATCTCGTCGATCGAGAACTTCTGGCCCAGCCGGCGGCTGTCCAATTCGGGATCGAACTGGGACTGATGATCCTCGCGACGGATGCGGACACCGCATTCCATCAGCAGGAACAGCTCGGTGAGGTGCTTGAGCGTCTGATATGCGGCCACGCCGTGCATGTGAATGCCGAGTTCGCTCAGATCTTTTTCCACCCGCCCGCGTGCATCCTTGGGAAGCCCCGGAGGAACCTCAAAGCGGCGCTCTTCCCAGTTCAGGGCGCGGTTCATGAAGTCCTGATAGCGGTCGAACGAGAGCGCGCGGCTGCGGTCGCGGATGGCCACCCACAGCGCCTGGTCCAAGGTGGGATCGGAGGCCGGCCGTTGGAGCCGCACGTTAACGGCCGGTCCCTTGATCGCGACGGCTCCATCGACGCGGGTTGCTTCCGGCTGCCAGGACTGAATTTGTGCGCTAATCCTGCTGGAAGCGTTGGTTCGGGGCTGGCCGCCCTTCTCCGAAAAGGACGCCTCACACAGCAATGATCCGGCGCGCGGTAAGAGTTCAATGGCATTGGGGACGACCATTGAGGGCGCAAAGGGCGTGGGAGGAGTGCATTTCCAATCGGTCACATGGATCCGATTGTCGCAATTGGACTTAAGCTGAATCATACAGCGCTGGCCGGCGATTAAGGCAGCGGCTGGTTCCCACTTGCAATCGCACTCCTGGAGAATCACCAGCTTCGCATCGAGACCCAAATCCCAGTCTCCCGCATCATAATTCTGACCCTCCACTACATTCATGGGTCTGTCCATCGCCTCAGTGAAGTGCTTACACCGCAACAGCCACTGGCCCGCGGAAACACCGGTGATGGTGTATGTGCCGTCATTCTGAGTCGTATCGAAAGCGACCGTTCGCCCGGCCTGGTCGATTACCTCGACCCTGGCGTTGATGATGGGGCCTCCAGAGTGCATGAGTCTGCCGTTGATATTCATGATGATCTTCTCCTTTCACTCGTACTCCCCGGCGGGACAGGCCTTGGCCGTCCGCAGCCGGATCTGAAATCAGGTCCAAAAACGAAAACAGGACAACACAAAAACCCCAGTGTCAGGACGCGATTGCGCATCCGGCAGCCGCCTGCAGGGTACTCCATAGTGCCCAGTGCGACAGGAGTTTCCCGAGCACCGCGCTCTCTTCTTCGGGCGTAATGCTGCCATCGATGCGGCCCTGTCCGATGGCGGCAAATGTCACGATCGGCCGCGTCTGATACATCTCCTGAGGCGCGTGCCTCCAGCGCCGCAGCAGTTCCTGCAGCCGCGAAGGCTGCAACTCGACGGTATCGAGTGCCTGCCGGACTGAGTGCCCACGGAGTGCCGGCGGGCGATGATCCACCAGCAACGTCACCAGCTCGGGAATCGTGCGCTCCAGCAGTTGCATCACTTCGCGCTGCTGCGGCGCGGCTCCAGAGCGCGGGTAGTATGATTCCCAAAGCTCCACCAACTGGCCCCAACCCGGCTGCGGATAAAACGCGTTGCCCATTGCCGCGCTGAGCTTGACCCGGATCCATGGAGTGGGGTGCGGATCTCCGGTATTGACGCGAAACACAAAAACGCGCGGCAAGCTGACCACGCTCATCAAGCCGAGTGTGGATGCAATCCCCACCCGGCCGGCAGCCCACAGATCGGCGACGATTTCGCCGATCCAGCGCTCCCACAGTTCCCAGGCCAGGCGTTCCGAGGGACGCTCCTGCGCCTTGCGCCGGAGCACCGGACGCAGGGACTCGACCAGGGAAAGCAAAGCCGCGGCCTGGTGCCCAACTTCGTGAACCAGCGAGGAGGCGATCCCGCTGCCCACCATTCGCTCGCGCGGAATTTTGATGATCGCCACCGGATTGTCGCCGCCGCCCGGCAATCGGGTGCGGGAGCGCCGGATCGCGGCGCCCATCCCGCGATCCAGGTAGCAGACGATCGGCGGCGAATCGTAATAATGTCCGTGCAGGCGCAGCGCGTCCGCCGAAACCACGTCCAGTCCGGAGAGCCAGACTCCCGTCTCGTTCTCGCTGCGCTGCGTGATCACGTTCTCGAAGAGATCGAAATGCGTAAGCACGCCGGTGAAGCGAAGGCGCAGACTGATGAATTTCCGCTGGGCGGTTTCGGCGTCCGAGCCAGCACCCTCGGGCGACTTCAGCCAGTCCAGGAAGCGCTCCACCAGAGAGCGCAACTGCCATCGTCCGACAATGAGGAATCGTTCGATGGCGGTCTGCGTCTCCGGCAGCAGACTGGCTGCGGGAAGCATCGACTCCTGCATGGCCAGCGGTTTGACCCGGGCAAGCCGCGTCAAGAGGGCGCGCGCTTCCTGTTCCAGCATCCACGAGGCAAACGGCGGCAGCGGCATGGCGAATTAGACCCCCACGAGAACGATGCGTTCTCCGTGCCGGTACCAGCGTCCATGATGACCCCGTCCGCCATGATGGTGGCAGCCGCATCCCTGATGGTGACCGCCCGCATGGTGGCCGCCCGTCAGGTAAGGCACGATATGCGGCGCATGGACCTTGGCGGCTTCCACTATGGCCGTTTTGGCAATGGTGTGCGGATCTCCCGGCCCCATCTGGGCGGCATTCTTGGTGGCCTCCGTCGCCAGCTTGACAAACTGGTGGGCGGCTTCCCACTCGCGTTCCTCGCTTTCGGCTTCGGCTTCGAACAGGCCGCCCGCAGCCGATCCGAGCGTTCCGCCGATCTGGCCGCCGACGGGTCCGCCGATGTAGGTGCCGAGCGCGGTCCCGGCCGCCGGAAGCAGTTGCTTGGCTACATCCTTGAGTCCGTTACCTAACGCCTGCCCGGTTGGCGAGCTGATGAATTTGCCCACCGTGTTGGCCACGCCGGAGATCACGTCTCCGAGAAAATTGTCCAGCTCCTGCTCGCTGCCGACTTCCATCAGCCCGGCGGCGAGGTTCGCGTTCTCTTCTTCGTTCAACACGGTTTCACCCATGGGAGGCGGACCGTATCCGCTTTCATTCTGGGCGTACCCAATCTGAGTGCGATCGATATCGTGAGTCATTTCAGTTCTCCTTAGTGGTTTAAACGCCAAACAAAATAATCCTGTCCCCTTGTCGAATCCATCTGCCCGTGCGGCGCGAGTTCCGATGGCCCCGGCCGCCGTTCCTCTCCAGGTCGAGCAGGCCCGGCAGATAGAGGCGTGCCGCCTCCCTCGCCGCGTGGTGAACCGTTTCCAGCGGATCGGCTCGCGGATCGGCATCGAGCGAATTGGCCACGGTCTGGCTGGCGAACCGGATGAACTGCCGGGACGCTTCCAGGTCGCGATCCTCAGGGCTGAGTCCTTCGAGCTCGAGGCCGAGCAGGCTGCCCGCCATCGAAGCCAGATTGCTGCCGATCATCCCGCCCGCAGGACCGCCGACTACGGTTCCAAGTGCTCCGCCGGCGAGTGGCAGGGCCGTTTTGGCCACGTTCTTGAGCACGCCGACCAGAGCCTGGCCCTGCGGCGATTTGACCCATTTGCCGACGCTGTGGCCGATGTTGTGAATCAGCTTGCCAAGAAACTGCTCCATCTCGGTGTCGCTATTCAATCCCAGAAACTCGGCGGCCAGTTCCGTCTCCTCCCCCTCGGTGAGGACCACGCCGCGAGGCTCTGCGGGAATCTCACCGAGTCCCTCGGAGAATTCCATCTGCGGGGAATAGTCAGTAAGCGGGTTGGAATAGGTGCTCATTCTCGCGTCCTCCTTTGGAATCAGTTCCGTTTTGCGCGGAACACAAATGCACGGGTCTCGCCAATTGCGAAGACTTTGAAAACATAGGAAGTCGCGATGGGACCCCAGCGAAGCGGATTTCGGTTCGGCCGAAGCTCCCTGGTTTCGAGCGAAGCGTGCTTCGCCCGCCGCGCCGGCGCCGCCATATCTGCAAGTGACTTAGGAGTTGGCACTGACTGTGCAACGCGATGACCCACGTGAGTACAAAAGCCATGACACGATTCAGCAGCTTGCAAAATGCCAATTTCGGAACGCGGGTTCTTATGCCTGCGGATAAGGCGGAATCCGAATTCCTGCACTCGCCGCGATCCAGCTTCGGGGGATACGTCGACACCTTCCGCATGCGCAGCGTGCCGGTGCGCTTCTCTGTCTATTGCCCGCCGGCGGCGATGGGCGCCCACGAGGTGGACGTGCTCGTCTTCGCGCACGGGCTGTTAAACGTCTGCAAGCCGGCGCCAAAGAATCCGCCCGAAGATCTCGTCTCCGAAGCTCCGTTCCGGTTAGGCCAACTTGTTGACGGCTGCGGCCGCGCGCTGGTGCTGATCGTACCTTTATTCGAATGGAGCGGGAAGATGTGGTTGGGTGAGCCCGAACATTTGAATGCTCTGGTGGAGGAGACCCGCGAGCATCTCGCCGGTCTACTGGGCGCGCCGCCAGCGGTGGCGAACCTGATCCTCGCCGGCCATTCGCGCGCCTATTCGTTTCTCGAGCCGCTGGCGAGGAATTTCGCCTCTCCGCAGATGCGCGAGGGAGCTTTGTCGCGGCTGGCGGAGATCTGGATGCTCGACAGCACCTACGGAGGCGATGTTTCGAACTGGATGGGCCTGATGGCAAAGAAGCCCGGATTGAATGTAAAGGTGTTTTATCGGAAGGGCAGCAAGACTTCCGCCTTTGCCCAGGCGCTCGCCAGCCGGGCGCGGGAGAGCGCCGGGAGACTCGTGGTGACGGGGCTCGATCCAGTGCAGATCGGCCATTGCGAGGTTCCGGGAAGCCAGTTGCCGGGGCTCCTCAGGAGGTACGCAGGCGACAGCCGGTCCGTGCAACACGAGCTCGACTTCGAAAGCCATCGGCCATCGCTGCGGCGGAAAATTCTGGAAATTGCCGAGCAGGAGTGGCAGAACTGGAAGCAGGGCACCATCGCGGAAACTGCGGCGGAGGCCGTGCCGCTGCTCACCAGGTACTGGGATGCGGTCGGAGTCGCTCCCACCCCGGAACAACTGCGGAGCACGGTCTGGCAGGCCGCGCATCCCTGGAGCGCGGCGTTCGTCTCGTGCGTCATCCGCGCGGCGGGGGCCGGCAAATCATTTGGATATTCCGCCTCGCACACCGGCTACATCGCCGCGGCGAAGCGCGCCGCCCAGAAACACGACGTGGACAAGTTTCAGGCTTTCCCGATTGACGAGGCTCCGCTCGAGCCGGGCGACGTGGTCTGCCACGATCGTCCGGAACGGCCTAGCGGACCATGCGCCGGTACCAACTTTGAGAACGCCGGTACCGCGGGACATATGGTTTCGCACGGCGAGATCGTGCTGGAGGTCAATGCGGCTGGTGGCTATGCGATCACGATCGGCGGCAACACTTCGCAGGAGTACCCGAGCGTCCGCGGCGCACTCGGAGGGAACACCGTCGGCAAACACAAGGTCGCGATCGATCACCACGGATACTGCATCGCTTCGCAGAAGAAGTGCCCCTACTTCGCGGTGTTGAAGCCGCCGCCGGAGAGTGGCGAGCACGAATTGCGCGATGCGGGACGCTGGTCGTGGATGTCGCCGGACGCCGAGGCGCGCAGGTTGGGAGGAGTGCAACTGGAGGAGGACGTCCACGATCCGTCAGTCACGGAGACTCGTGCGATACGCATTACCGTGGTCGGTCATGCCAGTGCGCGGTGGCGCGGGGCCAGGAATCCTGACGAGGCGAACCGCCTGAATGACGCGTTGTCGAACCGGCGCGCCGATAACGTGCGGGCGTTCGTCGAGCAGATCCTGCGCCGGCAACTCCCCGGAGTACCGATCCTGCCGGGTAGCTCGCCGGCGCCCGGGCAGCACCCCACGGGTCTGCAGGCCGGCTCGTATGGCGTGGGGAGCCGGCAACCGGTGGCGCCGTCGGCGAATCCGAAAGAGAATGATCCGCGCAATCGCAGCGTGCAGATCCTGATCGAATTGACCACGACCCAGCACGGCGTGAATCAGGTTTCGCTCGCGCCCAAACACATCAACGCGCGGACTGACAACTGGTACGGCAAGGTGCTGTCTCTCAAGGGCGCCGCCATCGGCGCGGCGGGATACCGCCTGGAGATGACGATTCGCAATCCTCTGTCGAACAAGCTGGCTACTTATGCGGCATATCTGGGTGGAGGCGGCGTGGGTGGTCCGGCGTGGCTTTCGGGATCGGACCTGGAAGACGAATTCTCATTCACAACGGACCACGCCATGGGATTCGGAGATTTCGACGGCCAGTGGATTCGCGTGGAGAGAGTAGGCGGGAGTTTCGGCGTGGAGATCATGCGGGCGTACCTGACGTTTGTCGGGTTGGGCGACGGTGCCGCGATGCTGCGGTTCCAGAAGTCCACGGGCTTCGGCCTGAAGCGGCCGGACGCGGAAGGGTTTGTGGCGAGCGGGAAGTTGAGTCTGCAAGGACAGAATCCCGGCGACTGGTATGAGGTGGATGGCGGCACGGACACGGTGCCATTCGCGGTGGATCACAACGTCGAAGACGGCATGATTCTGACTTTCCCCACAGGCAAGGCTTCGATGCGCGACATTAAGGCTGCGGAGAAGACAAGGCTCAGTGACTTCGTGAAGAAGTGGGCGCAACAACTTTAAGGTATTGCGCCGTGGCTCCGTGGCGCGGACACTCGTGTCTGCCGCGTCGACACTCTTGTCGACGCTTTCGGACGTCTGCCAATTTTGAACGCCGGAGGCGGCTGATTAGCAACAAAGATCAGCTCTTGCCGCAGATTTCGTTGGACGCACGAAAAGTCTCGACACGAGTGTCGAGACGGCAAACAAGAGTGTTTGCGCCACACCCGAGGCAGTACAGCTGCGCGTTACTTAGTTTCCGCCAGTAGTGGCCGGCTCGACTGGCGGCAGCGACACCTTGTTCCAGTCCGGCGGCTCTACGTTGAGCAGATTGTGCACGAAGTAGTCCTGCAGGTAATGCTGATTGGCCAGCACGCCGACGCCATGATCCTGACCGGGAATGTAGAGCATGTCGAAATGCTTGTTGGCCTTGACGAGCGCATTCACCACCTGCAGCGACGATGCCGGGTCGACATTGCCATCCATCTCGCCGATGATGATGAGCGCCTTGCCCTGCAGGCGATAGGCGTTGTCCACGTTGGAGGACGCGGCGTACTCCGGACCGACGGGCCATCCCATCCACTGCTCGTTCCACCAGATCTTGTCCATGCGATTGTCGTGGCAGCCGCTATTGGTCACCACTACCTTGTAAAAATCGGGATGAAACAGCACGCCGCCCAGCGAATTCTGGCCGCCCGCGGACGTGCCGTAGATGCCCACGCGAGAGATGTCGTAGTAGGGATACTTAGCGGCCGCCGCCTTGTGCCACAAGATGCGATCCGGGAACCCGGCGTCACCCAGATTCTTAAACGCCACATCGTGAAAGGCCTTGGAGCGATTGCTGGTGCCCATGCCGTCAATCTGCACCACGATGAAGCCGAGTTCCGCGAGGGCCTGTGTACCGGAGACCGCGGTGAAGCTCTTGGGAACGAAAGAACCTTGCGGGCCGGCGTAGATCTGCTCGATCACGGGGTACTTCTTCGACGGGTCAAAATTGGTGGGGCGGACGATAGTGCCCCAGATGTCCGTTTTGCCGTCGCGTCCTTTGGCGACGAAGACCTCGGGAAAGCGGAGGCCCGCGGCCACCAGCGCGGTGGCATCTCCCTTTTCGAGATCCATCACCACCTTCTGATCTTCGGCGCGGCGGAGTTGCGCGACGGGCGGCAAGTCGACGCGCGACCAGGTGTCCACATAAAACTTATGGTCGCTGGAGAAGACCGCCGTGTGGTTGCCATCCGCATCGGTGAGTTTGGTGAGGCCAGTGCCATCGAAATTGATGCGGTAGTAGTGGGTGAAATAAGGATCCTGGCCGCCGTTCATTCCGCCAGCCTCAAACCAGATCTGCCGCTTGTCGTCATCCACGCGATCGATATTGCGCACCACCCACTCGCCCTTCGTGATCTGATTCTTCACTTTTCCGGTGACCCCGTCGTACAGGTAGAGATGCTCCCAACCGTCGCGCTCCGAGGCCCAGATGATCTCCTTGCCGTCGTCGACGTCGTGGCGATAGACCCGTCCAGCCGACAGGCCAGGGCCGAGGGCGTTGTAGTAGATGAAGGTCTTGCTCTGCTCGTCGATGAGGGCGCGCGCCTTGCCGGTGGCCGCGTCTACTTCGATCACGCGCAACACCTGGTGTCCGCGCTGATTGTATTCGAAGGTGAAACCGCGGCTGTCTTTCCACCATGCCGCACGGCCCAGCGAGTAAGCGTTCGGTATCAGCGCCGGGTCGATCTCAATCTCCTTCTTGGTTGCGATATCGAAGAGCGCCGGATAGGCGATATCGACCGCGTCGCCGGGTTTGCGGTAGAGGGTAGGGAACGACGGATTCGGTTTGGTCGCGTTGGTGAAGAGTTTGGGCTGCACCTGGTCGGCGGGCGACGATTCGATGTAGTGGACCAGTCGCGAATAGCCGGGGCGAGTGTGATATGCCACCAGCTTCTTCGAATCGGGCGACCAGGCGATCGATTGAAGCGTGTAGTAGTTGCCTTCAGAACCGTCGTAGCTCAGCGGAGTTGCTTCGGGCGGACGATTCGCAGCGGGCGCACCGGCCTGGTCGTTAGCCGGAGAAGTCGCGAACGGTTGCGCCGATCCTGCGGGGCGCAGGAACACGTTGTAGTTCTGGATCAGGGCTTCCCATTTTCCATCGAACGAAGTGCAGACCGCGGGTTCGTTCGGGCCTGATGCCGCGCCTGCCGCAGCGCCGCCGCGCGCACCGCGTCCGCCGCGTCCCTGCCCTTGCGCGCGTCCGCCGGTCACTCGCGGGCCGCAGCCGGTCTGTCCGCGCCCGGCGCGTCCACCACCGTCTTCCTGGGGAGCGGGAGGTTCGTAGGAGAGCCCGTCCACCGGGTCGCCGCCCACCTCCATCGGGAATGGCTCGTCATCGGCGAAATATTCCGGGCCGCCGCCTCCGCGCCCTGTTGGTGGCGCGATCGCGTCGCCTTTGGTGCAGGTGTAGTCGGTGAGCGTGCATCTCCACAAGAAGCCCGATATGCCAAACGTGATGGCGCTTTCGTGATCGACAAAGGTGAGCTGTCCCTGCGGGGCGCCGCCGCGTCCGCCGCCACCGCCGCCCCGTCCGCCGGGAGCCGGAGCGAAGGGCAGCGCCAGGCCGGTGTAATGCCCGCCGGACGCCGCATTGATCGCCGCGGCGAGTTTGTCGTGGTCAAAGGCCAGTTTCTTCGTCGCCGCTTCCGCGTCTGCCAGCAGGAACTCGGTGCCGCCTTGGACCGAGCGGTAATACCAGAAGTGATTGGTATCGCCGATCCAGGTGGTGGGACCGGGCGCATTGATCACCAGCCCGCGAGCCTTTCGTTGCAACTCCTGGCCGCGTTGATAATCTGCCAGTGTTCCTTGCGCCAAGGCCGCTGCGGAAAACAGACCCGTAGCGGCGAGAGTAGCGGCGATGGCAAACCGAATCTCGAATCTCATGCGTATCTCCCGATGTTGGCGGTGACTGTTATCTTATCGCATACGTAAGCGCTTGCAAGGATGCGAAGCTGCGGGGAGACGTGACGCCGAGGCTCTTCGGTCACTTGTGGGGCCGCCGCTGGAAAGACAGCCTGAAAAAGAGATTGCGGCGCCACCGGAGCGGCGCCGCTCACTCGAGGCAACACACGATTAACGCACCCGGGCGGCTGCCAGTGTCACAGTTTTGACGCGACTGGCCTCAATGACCGGGAGCGGGCGTGTGGCGAATCGATAGGAGAAGGGGTCGGACCCACTCCACAAAGTCTGCAGCGTGCACGCCTCGCCGCCGCAGATGAAGGAGAGCTTCGGGTCGCCGCCCTCCCGCCATCCTTTGGGGGCGTCCGCGTTCGCATTCGCGACCAACAACACGCTGCGCCTGGTCTCGAGGTTGAACACGGAGAATGTCGGCGTGGCATTCTTTACGGACCGGATGAGATAGGATCCCGGTGCCAACACTGTGTTTCCCGCACGGAAAGCCATCGGGATGTTTGCTTTGTAGGTTTGTGCCGAGGCACTGCCGGCAGCGACTGCCAGGGCAGCCGCCGCGATCATCCAACGAGTCGTTGAGCTTTTCATTTTGGTTTCTCCTCTTTAGATTGGTGCCGGTTGACGGGCGCTCTAAAGGCATTCCCGGGGCCAAACCGTAAATCATTGTAAATACAACGCTTGAGAGTCAGAGAGAGGGCTGAAATGAACCGCGCTGTTCATCGCGTGAACCGAACCGATCACGGCACGCAATAACCTGTTACACTGACACCCGACGTGGCGTCTCAGCCCAGGCCGCAGCCGCACGAGAACACCCTCTTACAGGCGTGCGCGCTGATTTTTCTTTTTCGGGCGCTGGCGCGGTCGCAGGATGAAGAGCAGCGGACCGTGTGGGAGCAGCAGATCGTGAGGCTGATTGGCGACCTGGTGCCGTGTTCGGGCGGCGCCGTGCTGCTGGGATCCGCGAACGTCGAAGTCACGGAGGATTGCGTGGCGCTCCCGCTGTACGTGCGCGGAGAGGTCGGAGGGCTGTTAGCCATCTGGTTTGGTCCCGAGGAAGCGGACCGGATTGCCGATCATCGGGAGATTCTGAGTGCGGTGGCGACTCTGGCAGCCTCGGCTCTGGAGAATGTCCGCGACGTCGAAAGGCTTCGCATCGAGAACGCACTGCTGCGCGACCGGCTCGACTATAGCTCGACTGGCATCATCGGCGAGAGCCCTGGAATCCGTAAGTTGCTGGAGATGATCGGGCGAGTTGCGCCGCAGGAGACGTCGGTGCTGATTCTGGGCGAAAGCGGCACCGGCAAGGAACTGGTAGCGCGCGCCCTCCATCAGCTAAGCCCGCGAGCAGAGAAGCCATTCGTGGCGATCAATTGCGCCGCTCTAACCGATACATTGCTGGAGAGCGAATTGTTCGGCCATGAAAAGGGCGCGTTCACCGGCGCCACAGCGCTGAAAAAGGGCAAACTCGAGATGGGCGAAGGTGGGACTGTGTTCCTGGACGAGATTGGCGAACTGGCTCCGCTGCTGCAAGCCAAGCTGTTGCGCGTCCTGCAGCAGCGGGAGTTCGAGCGCGTGGGAGGCACCCGGACGCTGAAACTGGACGTAAGAGTGGTGGCAGCAACCAACCGCGATCTTGCGGCCGAGGTGCGGCAGGGCGCTTTTCGCGAGGACCTGTACCACCGCCTGAACGTGGTCGCGTTGCGCGTGCCGCCGTTGCGCCAACGGCCAGGCGACGTTCTACCACTCGCACGCTGTTTTCTGGCTCGGGCCAGCGCGCAGTGCCGGCGTCGCGTAGAGGGGATTTCAGCAGAAGCCGAGCGGTACCTGTTGGCGTATGCCTGGCCCGGCAATGTGCGCGAGTTGGAAAACGCGATCGAAAGGGCGGTGGTGCTGGGCCAATCCGAGGTCTTGCTGCCGGAGGATCTGCCCGAGACCATTCTCGACGCAGCACAGGCGGCGATGGTGCCGGGGGCTTTGCACACCTCGGTGACGCAGACGAAGCGCGAGTTGATCCTGGCTGCCTGGCGCGGATGCGGAGGCGATCACAATCTCGCAGCGGCGAAATTGAAAATTCATCCGAACTCGCTTCGACGGTTGATCCGCATGTTGAACTTGCGGGACTGTCTGTAGAAGATGAAATGAGGGTTCGGGCTTACCGGACGTCGCTCGCAAGACACAGTTAGACGCTCCCTCACGGTCGCGGCTCGTAAGCTACCCAAATACGTTCGCGCGATACGTGTGCTTGCGAGCCGCGCGCGTGAGCAAGCGATGCCTCATCGTATGTGGGGCAGGCGCGCCCGGATTTTTCACAGCTTCTCACGGTCGCGGCTCGTGAACACACATGCGGTGAACACGCAGCTTAAACTAACGAGCCGCGCGCGTCAGCAAGCGTCTTTAGATATGGGATTCGCCGAGCATTTGCTCGTAGGTGCGCAGGAAAAAGACGTCCGTCATGCCTGCGATGTAGTCGCAGACCACCCGATGCGCGGGCTCAATTTGAATCTGCTCGCAGTATGCGCCGGGCAGGTGGTCCGGATGATCGAGGAAGAACTGGAAGAGTTCCGCGATCATCACCACGGAGCGCTGGCGATGGGTGGCGAGAGTTTCCGACGCGTACACCTGGGCAAATAAGAAGCGCTTGAGAAGCCTGCTGGTTTCCGCCATCTCGGGCGTGAACGCCGCCAGCCGGCCGGGATGGGCGCGCACCTCTTCTACGCCGTGTACACCCGCCTCGCGCGCGCGGTTCACCGTTCCCTCGATCAGCCCCGAAACCAGTGCATTGATCAATTGACGGAGGGCTTCGTTGAAACGCTCGCGCTCGGTCGCGCCGGGATACTGGGTCTCCACCATTTCGTGGATCGCCTGGTATGCCGGAACGCCGGCGGCCACGGCTTCCCCACTCAGCATGCCCGCCGAGAAGCCATCGTCGAGATCGGCGGAGTTGTACGCTACTTCGTCGGCCAAGTCGATGAGCTGGGCTTCCAGAGGCGGGCGAAGGCCGGGGAGATACAAGTCCACTTCGGCACGCTCGCCAGGTTCGAAGTCGTGGGAATGCTTGACAATTCCCTCGCGAACTTCAAACGTCAGGTTCAATCCGGGGAAGCGCGCGTATCGCTGCTCGAACTTCTCCACGATCCGCAGCGCGTGGAGATTGTGCTCGAAGCGATCACCGAAGCGCTCCATCTGGCGATTCAATTCTTCTTCCCCGGCGTGAGCGAAGGGCGGATGCCCGATATCGTGCGCCAACGCCAGAGCTTCGGTGAGATCCTCATCGAGCCCCAGCACATTAGCCAAGGTGCGTGAGATCTGCGCGACCTCGATGGTGTGCGTCAGGCGATTCCGGAAGTGATCCGAAAGACCAGGTGCGAAGACCTGAGTCTTAGCCTCCAGCCGGCGGAAGGCACGTGAATGGACCACCCGGTCGCGGTCGCGTTGAAAGGCGTTGCGATAGGGGTGATCGGTCTCCGGATACCGCCGGCCCCGGCTGCGCTCCACACGAAACCGCAGCTCCGTCAACATGACAGAAGGCAGCGAGGCTACTGCAGTTCGTTGTAGACAGACATCGCAGCCTGGCCGACCGCACCCTGTTGCGAGCGGAGCGGGTCCAGCAGCTTGCGCGCCTCGGCAGGCTTCTTTTTGCCGATGAAGCGGGCCAGCGCGACGGTCGCCTGGTCCTTCGAAATGTAGATGGTAGGATGGTCGATCAAATCGCGCAGGACTTTTTCTCCCTGATCGTCCCTGCCGTCGGAGAAATAGATCTGCGCGAGCGAAAACTTCGCCAACGAGGCATACTTGGCATTGCCGTTGTCCGCGACGTCCTTGAAGTGTTTCTCGGCCTCGGCCAGCTTGCCCTGGTCCGCCTTGATGGCGCCCAAATAGTAGTTGGCAATCTCGCCTTCTTCGCTGCTCGGATACTGGCTCTGCAGGTCGCCGAACGCCTTCAGTGCGACTTCGTCTTTGGCTTCCTGGGTGGGAAAGCTCTGCGAGGTCGAGGAGCCTGGAGGCGGCGGTCCGACTGACGATTCCTGGATCTGAATCGCTCTTGCCAGGACGTCCTCTCGAATTGCATGCTGGTGCCGCGAATAATACACGAAACCAATGATCAAGACGATCACGACCACCGCGCCGAGTCCGTAGCGGAGGATGGCTTGCTGATGTTCTTCGAAGAACGTTACTGTGTGTTCGACTTCGAGGGCGAACCTGTCAGTCTTTAGCTCTTTACGGGTGATTCTAGCCACGATACCTCAGGGTTTGTTGGAACCCCTATAATATCACGACCGGAAGGGATCCCGCCTGCCCCGGTTCCTCCTGCTATGCTGGAACTCCTATGTACTTGAAGATCCTGGCTCACCCGGTCTTCACCGGCCTCAACTTCCACATGCCTATGATCGTCGACCTTTCGCATCCGCTGGTGATGCTGCAGGGCGAGAACGGCTCGGGTAAATCGACGCTGCTGCACTCGATTTATTACGCCTTGCGAGGCGATACGGTGGAGGGCTACCTTTGGCGGCTGGACCCCGGCGACGTCAAGATCGGGCAGACCTTCCTGTTCGATGCGGAACAGCACAATCCTCGCAATCAGCTCCAGATGTTCGAGAATCAGCCGGAGATGCTGGAGTTCCTTCAGATGGCAAGCCACGGCCAAGTGATGCTGTCGCTGTTTCGCGAGAGTTTCCCCAAGTTGCCAGACGGGACGATTCTGCTGCTCGACGAGCCCGAGATGGCGCTTTCCGTCTCGAATCAGCGGCGGACGCTGAAGATGTTGAAGGAACTGGTGGATCAGAAGGGATTTCGCATCATCTGCGCAACGCATTCGCCGGTGCTGATCGACGCGCCTGAGACGTACGTGATCAATCTCGATCGCCACGTCAATCGCAACGTGATCTCGACGGATATGGGTGTGGAAGGCGCGAGCACGATTCAGTAGGCTCTGTGGAGTATTCGCCAACCTGCTCTCGGGCAAGTTAGGTACGAAACGCAGAGACGCCGAGGCGGTCGAGGTCGCGGAGAGAATCGCGTCGCCGGGGCTAATCTCCGGCCCCCGCCGCGAGCTCTCCAAGCGCTTCCGCCAACACGAGCGTTCCGGCAGCGATGGCTTTCGGCGACGCATATTCGTCCGGGCGGTGGCTGACTCCATCGCGGCACGGAATGAAGAGCATGGCGACCGGCGCGATGTGCGACATGAACAGCGAGTCGTGATAGGCGCGGCTTACCATCTTCTGGTAGGGCAGTCCATGGGTCGCGGCAGCGCGAATCACTGCCTCCACTACACCCGGATCGCAGACCGCCGGCCGGTCGGCATTGACCATTTCGATGCGAATGGCGACTCCCCGGCGCGACGAGATTTCTTTCGCGGCCCGTTGAATACCGGTCAATACGCCATCTCGCCGCACTGATTCGGTATCGCGAACGTCCACCTCCATCTGTACAATGCTGGGGACGCTGTTCACGGCCCCGGGAAAAACCTCGCAGACGCCGACCGTGCCTACGGTGTTCTCCGATCCCGTGGAGCGCGCGGCACTCTCCACGGCCAGCACCAACTCGGCAGCGGCGCACAAGGCGTCATGACGGTCGGGCATCAGGAGCGCGCCGGCATGCCCGCCTTCGCCTTCCACTATGACTTTGAAGCTTGCAGGCGCGGCAATCGCCGTCACCACGCCCAACGGAATCCCGGAGCGTTCGAGTAGCGGTCCCTGCTCGATGTGCAGTTCCAGAAACGCCGCGTAATATCCAGGGGAAAGCGGCACGCTTGCCAGATCGCCATGAAAACCGGCAGCGAAGCGCAACTCGTCCAGAGTCTTGCCATCGCGGTCACGCAATCCGGATCCATCCAGAAGGCCGGCCAACATGCGGCTGCTGAAGCATCCAATGCCGAATCGCGTGGGCTCCTCTGCGCTAAAGATCAACAACTCGATCGAGCGCCGCGGACGAACGCCCGCGCGCTGCAAGGCGCGAATCGCCTCCAGCCCTCCGAGCACGCCGACAGTGCCGTCGTAACGCCCTGCATGGGGAATGGCGTCGATGTGCGATCCGGTGCCGACTGCCGGCAGGGCGGGATCGCTGCCTTCCCATCGCGCGAAGGTATTGCCGACCGCATCCTCACGCACGCGAAGGTCGACCGCCAGGCAGAGTCCCTTCACATACTCGCGCGCGCGACGGTCCTGTTCCGAAAATACGATGCGCGTCACCGCGGGCGCGGGCGCGTCCGAGAATCCCGCCAACGTTTGCAATTCTGCCGAGAGGAGGCCGCTGTCGATTTCCAGTTTCATCGGTTCCAGTCTTTATAGATCAGGTACTTCGCCGGCGTCTTCCCCAGGGCGCCGAACCACTGCGGGCACCAGGGCGCCATCCAGATGAAATCACCCGCTGTCACCGGGTACCAATGGTCACCCAGGCGGTAGATGCCACCGCCCGCGAGCATCAGCAGACCGTGCTCCATCACGTGCATTTCTACCATAGAGAGTGCGGCGCCGGGCTGATAGGTCATGGTGTTCACCGCGAAATCGAAACTGGGGTGATCGGGGATTAGAGCACGAACCTGCAGGTCGCAATCGCCTCCGAGAGGCTTTGCTTCCACCTGTCGTTCGTCTCCGACGAATCCGGAGGGCAGGCGGACGCCTTCGCATTCGATGTACGGCTTCTCGATGACGCAGGCGCGGGCGGGATCGGTAGCTTCGATGACCGGCCGGTGGCCTTCCGGGAAATACGCATACTCGTCGGGGCCGAGGAGTTTGCCGTCCACGCGAATGTCGCCCTGGAGCACGTAGAGAAAGCGCTGCCCCGATGCGGGCCCCAGCGAGCCACCCGCTTCGAATTCGGCCGTGTATTGCGTGAATCGCGCACCCGCAGCGGGCGAAACGTGCACGATTGCGTTGGCGCGCCGCATCCCCGGCAAAGGCGCGCGGACGAAGGTGTCGGGCGTAAGCAGCAGGTGGTCCCTCTGGTAGGAGCTACGGGTGGATCCCAGTTGGTACATGAGTGATCATTCTCCCACGGGGATCGCCCACGATTTTTCCGTCCGCGAAAATAGTCTCTCCGCGCAGTACCGTGCGGCGCACGACGCCCGAAAAGCGGGCGCCCACATAAGGACTCAATCCGTGCCGCTGGAACAAGGACTCGCGCGTCACGGTGTGCTCCGCGGCCAGGTCTATAACCGTGAAATCGGCGTCGTACCCTGCTTCCAGGCGTCCCTTTCGCGCGATGCGGAAACGCTGCGCCGGATTCGCCGCGGTGAGCCTCGCGACGTCCGCGCCCATCGTGAGCAGCACCGCCAAGGTCGATTGCACACCCGCCACGCCGCCCCAGACGCGGAAGAAGTCCTCGCACTGCTTCATCTCGATAGGCGCGGGCGAGTGATCGGACCCTACCATATCGACTTCGCCCCGCAACAGCGCGTCGCGTAAAGCGTCGCGATCCGTTTGCGGACGCAGGGGAGGAGCGCACTTCGCCACCGCGCCGATGCGGACCATGTCTTCTTCGGTGAAGTAGAGGTAGTGCGGGCAGGTTTCGATCGAGATATCGACGCCTCGCGACCGTGCTTCCAGAGCGGCCGCCACCCCACGTCCGGAACTGATATGGACGATGTGCAGCCGGACTCCGGTCTCGCCGGCGAACAGCGCCGCGCGGTGAATGGCCTCGACTTCGGCGATCACGGGCCGCGATGCCAGGTAATCGCGGACTCCAGTGCCGGATCCCCGCCGGCTCACCAGATCGTTGTTCTCGGCGTGGACGGCCACAGGCAGGCCGAGGCGCGCCGCTTCGCGCATCCCTTCGTACAGGGTGCGGTCATCCGCACGAGGGAATTCGGGCAAGCCTGAGTCCGCCATGAAGGCTTTGAATCCGATCGCGCCGCAGTCCGCCAACTCGGCCAATTCATTGAGATTGCCGGGGATAATGCCGCCCCACAGGCCGAAATCGGTCACCGACACCCTGTCCAGAATGGCCCGCTTTTGACGAAACGAACTCCCGTCGACGGTACAGGGAGAGGAGTTCAGGGGCATGTCGAAATACACGGTGCCGCCGCCCGCCGCCAGCGCCTGGCTGCCAGTGGAAGCGCCTTCCCAGTCCGCGCGCCCAGGTTCGTTGAAGTGGACGTGGACGTCTATGAGCCCGGGAAATACAGTGAGGCCACTGGCATCGATTTCTTCGCCGGACGCAGGAAGTTCGGGGCCGATCGCGGTGATGATGCCGTCCTCGGCGGAGAGGTCGGCCGTGACGGCGCCACTGGCCGTGATCAGAGTGCCATTGCGAAGGATCATGCCGGCCTCCAATTTTCGAGAAAACGCAGGCCTACGGCCAAGGCTGCCTCCACATCTTCGGGGAGCACCGTTTCGTCAGGATGATGGCTGATGCCTCCAGGACTGCGTAGGAACAGGATCGCTGATGGGACTTTACGTGCCAGAATCATCGCGTCGTGGCCGGCACCGCTGACCATTTCGTGAACCTCGTGCCCCGCGTCTCGCACGGCCTTCGACAGCGCGTCCACCATATCGCGATGCATGCCGACCGCCGGCTCCTCCAGCCATTTCTCGTAGGTGGTGCCAAGTAGCATCGCGTCGACGGCCTTCGTGCGAACGCCGTCGTTTTCGTGCCGGACATCGAGCGTCGCCCGCACCAGGCCTGGAATCACATTCGCTGCCCCTGGTTGTACCTGCAGCCGACCAACCGTGGCCACCAGCCCGGGAGTCTCGTGTGCGACGCACTCCACCGACCGGATCCATTGGGCCGCGACACTCAGAGCATCCCGGCGCCGGTTCATGGGAGTGGTTCCGGCGTGGCTCGCCTTCCCGTGAAAGGTCACCTCATAACGGCTCTGTCCCACGATGCTGCGCACGACCCCCAACGCCAGATTCTCCTCCTCCAGCACCGGACCCTGCTCGATGTGGAACTCCAGATACGCTTGCACCTCGTCTGCGATCGCCGCCTGCGGAAGCTGCGACGGGTCGAGACCGAAGGTGCGAATCGCATCCAGGACCTGACAATCCATGACGGGATCGCCCACTAACGCCCGGCTCCCGATGAACGGAATGCCGAAACGAACTCCCTCCTCTTCGGAGAATCCCACAACCTCGATGCTCGCGCCGTCACTCTGTTGCGCGAGCGCGATCCCCATCATCACGCCCAAAATGCCGTCGAACGCACCGGCGTGCGGCACCGTATCCAGGTGCGAGGCGATCATGATGCGCGGCCCCGTGCCCTTCGCCCCGCGAATATTGCCCGCCGCGTCCAGACGCACCTTGAGGCCCGCCGATTCCATCCACCCGCGGACATGAGCGTGGACATCGCGCATGGGCGCAGAGAGAAAGGTGCGCGTGATGTGTCCCGGCTCTTCGGTGCACTCCGCCAGAACGTGGCATCGGCGGATCACTTCATGAGCTACAGCCTTGAGCGCCTCCATCTACGAGCCTCGATAGGTGCTATACCCGTACGGAGCGACGAGCAGCGGGACATGGTAATTGCCCGCGGGATCCTCGATTCCGAATCGCACCACTACCTCGCCGAGGAACGGAATGCCTTGCGAGCCGAAATAGTCGGCAACACAGAAGATCAATTCGTAGATGCCCGTCGGGATCTCTTCGCCGGCGAGAAGAGGCTGGTCGGTACGGCCATCGAGATTCGTGGTGACGGTCTTCAGCAGGCGGCGAGTCTCGCCATCCAGCGCGAACAGGCGCACCTGCATGCCATGGGCGGGGCGGCCGTGCGCGGTATCGAGAACATGCGTGGAGAGTCGCGCCATCGCTATCTCCGCAGGGTGAGACCCAGAACGCCGAAGGGAGGGCGCGGGTCGGTGTAGGCGAACATGCCTCCGCTCTCGCCCACCTGGTCCCAGGTGCGATTGTTGGCTTCCATGCGCACCTCGGTTACGTTCTGGTGACGCTCCAGAATTCGCGTGCCGATCTGGTAGATCACCTGCTGAATACTGCCGGACTGGAACGCGGCGAATTCATGCCGGACGATCTGGCGCACCGCATCCGCGATACTCTCCGGGCAGTTCCATTCCAGATCGAGCCACATGTGGAGCGGGCGATTGGCCAAGTCGGGCAGCGTAGTGTATTGATCGCGAACGAAACCGGCGAAGGCGCTGCCGCCAGTGCGCAGCAATTTGAATCCATATATGCCGGAGGCCGTTTCCACCACGCCTTCGCGATTCATCTCGATCCGCGCCATGGCCCGCTCCGGGCCCGAAGGAGCGAGACCGGCGCTGCCTTCCGCAACGCGCTCGTACGGAATCTCCACCGCGGAGACCTGGATGCCATCGGTCTGCGGATAAATGGCGAGGAACTTCCCGGCAATGAACCGGCAATATTCATCCAGGCCGGCGCCGGCGAAGTTCAGGCTCTCGCGCTGGATGAAATTTTTCATCGAGTCGGTGGCAATGAGTCCGGTGTTGTCGCCGGTGGTATAGGTGGGCCAAAAGGCATCGCCATAGAGCAGCATGGTGACGTTGGCGCTGAAGCGGAGAGAGTCGGAGGCCGGACTCAGGCAATAGACGATGACATCGGCCTTGCCGTAATAGTTGCGTTGGAACCCGCTCGCGAAATGGTGCAATCTCAGCTCCTGGAGGGCGGGTCGACGACCTGCCCGATACGAAAATATGCGATGCGATAGACCTGGTAGAGCGCTTCGTGGAACTCTTCTTCTTGAGTGTTGTTCCCCCGGATCTGCAACGACAACAGGATATCGTGTTGCGTGCTGCCCTTCACGGCGTAAATGAAAGGGAAACCAAACCTCTCGCGATACGCGGCATTGAGGGCCTCAAGAACATCGAGTTCCACCTCGTGGAGCGAATCGAAACCGGCGCCTGATTGTTCGATGCGTGAGGCCGCGCTGAGCCTGGCGCGCGTTCCCAGGTCGGGATGAGCGCAGAGAAGCGCCAACTGCTCGTCGTGGGTGGCGTGTTCGACCTCCTCGCGCATGGCAGCCAGCAGCGCGTCTACGGAAGCGAAGGGACGTGCTTGCCATGCGCGCTCCGCGACCCACGGAGAGTGCTCGAACACCCAGCCCAGCTTCTCCACGAATTCGGTTTGGGAGAGAGCGTTGATCTCGTCAATCGTCATGAGCCTGGCCTGCCGCCTGCAGTGCGGCGATGGGTAGATCGGCGGAATTGCGCGCCTGTCGAACCGCCCAGAAGATTCGCTCGGGCGTCGCAGGACTGTCGATCGTGACCACTCCGCCATTCCCAAAGGCGCCGATCGCGTCGCGAATGGCTTCCCGGGCGGAGATGGCGAGCATCAACGGCGGCTCACCCACTGCTTTACTGCCGAAGATGACGCCAGGCTCGGCGGCGCGTTCCAGGAAGGAGACTTCGAAGACATCGGGGAGTTCCGACCACGAAGGCAGTTTATACGTCGAAGCGCCGGCGGTGGCCAGCCGGCCCTGGCGATCCCACAGCAACTCTTCGATGGTGAGCCATCCCAGGCCCTGCATGTAGCCGCCTTCGATCTGGCCGAGATCGATCAGCGGCGCGACGGAGTCGCCCACGTCCTCGAGGATGTGTACCTGGAGCACGCGCGAATCGCCAGTGAAGGCGTCGACCTCGACTTCGGTCACTGCGGCGGCGTAGGCGTAATAGTAGAAAGGACGGCCGCGGCCGGTCTTCATGTCGTAGTGGATCTCCGGCGTGCGATAGTAGCCTTCGGCGAAAAGCGGCAGGCGCTGGCGATAAGCCGCTTCTACGACCTCGGCGAATCGGAAGCGGCGTACCTGGTCGCCCTTGGCGAAAACCCATCCGTCCGAGAATTGCGCGGCCTCGGGAGCGCAGCCCAACATAGCTCCAGCGATGGGCGCGAGCCGCTGCATGAGCTGGCTGCAGGCGTCGGCCACAGCGGCGCCATTCAGGTCGGTGGACGCAGAGGCAGCGCTGGCTGAGGTGTTCGGCACTTTGTCGGTGCGGGTGGGCATGATGCGGATGGCTTCGAGCGGCTGGCCCAGGCACTCTGCGGCGATGCGCCGGATCTTGGTGTAGAGTCCCTGCCCCATCTCGGTGCCGCCGTGGTTCACCTGCACGCTGCCATCACGGTAAATCAGCACGAGCGCGCCGCCCTGGTTGAAGAATGTCGCGGTGAAGGAGATGCCGAACTTCACCGGTGTGATGGCGATGCCGCGTTTGCGGTGCGGGTCGAGGGCATTGGCGCGGCGAATTTCCTCGCGCCTCGACGAGAAGCGGCTGGAGTCCAGGAGTTCCCGCCAGATTCGTTGGATGCGCGCCGCATCTTTCACGGGCTGCCCGTAATGTGTGATGTGGCCTTCGCGATAGAAATTGCGCTCGCGCACGACATCGGGCGGGAGGCCCAGTGTGCGCGCGATGCGGTCCAGGATGTCCTCGATTACCAGCATGCCTTGCGGGCCGCCGAACCCACGGAAGGCGGTCTGCGAGGTCTTGTGGGTACGGCAGACGAATCCCGTGACTTCCACCGAGGGCAGGTAGTAGCAGTTGTCGAGGTGGAACATCGCCCGCCACAGGACGGGCTCGGAGAGGTCGAGGCTCCAGCCTCCATCGGAATAGAGGGAGACGGAGAGGTCTGCGATGCGGCCGTCATCGTGAAACGCGGCTGCGAAGCGCGCCAGGAACGGGTGGCGCTTGCCGGTGAGCGCCATGTCGAGAACACGCGGCAGGCGCAAGCGGACTGGGCGCCGCGTCTTCCAGGCACCCAGCGCGGCGATGGCGGCGAAGGGATTCGCCTGCACTTCCTTGCCGCCGAATGCGCCCCCCATGCGCAGGCACTCCACCGTGACCTGATGGCGCGGGACGCCGAGTGCGTGGGCGACGGCGTCCTGGGTCTCGCTAGGGTGCTGGGTGGACGAATGCAGCGACACGCCCCCGGACTCGTCGAGCCAAGCGATTGCGGACTGCGTCTCCAGGTAAAAGTGCTCCTGTCCCCCAATGTGCAGTTCGCCTTCGAGATGGTGGATGCCCGCGGGATCAGGAGCCTGGTCCACGCGGTGGAGGCGGTGGGGTCCGGCAAGATAGCTGCCCGCGGCAATGGCATCTTCGATGGTGAGGACTGCGGGCAACGGCAGATACTGGGCTGCTACGCGAGCGGCTCCCCGCTGCGCCGCGTCGAGGGATTCGCCGAGCACCCAGGCGACCGGCTGCTGGTGGTACATCACTTCCGCAGGAAAGAGCGGCTCGCCGGGATTTTCGTGGCCCGTCAGGTCGGCCGCCGTCAGGGTGGAGATCACGCCCGGCTCGTCGAAGGCAGGGGAGACGTCGAGAGATGTCACCATGGCGTGGGCGTGCGGCGCCATCACGGGCCAGGCGTGCAGGATGCCTGGGAATCGGACCGCGAGATCGTCGGTGTAGAGCGCCTCTCCGGTGACATGCCCGCGCGCGGATTCGTGCCGCAGCGCATGTATGGGCTTCGCCGGCGCCCCGTTTGTCGCGGCTGGATGAAGACCCGGGGCAGCGATCGCGAAGCTCTCCAGCAAAGACTGCGCGACGGCCACGCGATAGGCGGCGGACCCGCGATGATCGTCGATGGGCCGGAGTTTGCGCCCGAGGATCTCCTGGGCCGCTTGGAGCGCGGCGCGGTCGAGCGGAGTGCCCGTGACGGCATCTTCCGCGTCCACGACGCGCAGGGGAACTGCGGCGACCCCGCCGAATGCGAAGCGGGCACGAGAGACCCTGCCACGATCGTCTCGATCGATCGCAAAACAGGCCGCCACGGTGCTGATATCGTCTGCGCGCCGTTTGGCGACTTTGTAGAATCGCGCCAGTTCCGGCAGGGGTTTGGGCAGAACAATCGATACCAGCACTTCGCCTGCTTGCAACGCCGTTTGCCGGTATCCCGCGAAGAACGAATCGAGCGTGACGATCCGCTCGCCATTCAGGCCGGCGATGCGGACGCGTCCATCCAGAGCGAGCAGGAACGGTGGCGCATCGCCAATCGGGGACGCAGTCGCCAGATTGCCGCCCAGCGTCGCTCGGTTGCGGATCAGCGGCGACGCAAACAGTGGCAGCCATTCCTGCCAGACCGGAGGGGCCGTCGTCCATAGTTCTCCGATCTCGCTGAGTGTCAATCCTGCGCCGATCTCGATCTCGGTCGCCGTCTCGCGAAAGACGCGCAGTTCCTCGAGTGCTTCCAAACTGATCAGGAATGGGAATCGCCGAAGGCGAAGATTCGACTCCACGGCCAAGTCTGTACCACCTGCGATCAAACGGGCGCCGGGATGCTGCTCCAGAAGTGAGAAGCATTCCTTGAGGTTCGCTGCCCGCGCAAAACCGGCCCCATCGGCGCGCCGGATCGCAGGCGCAGGGTCGGATAGACGATCGCGGAGAGCACTTTCCGGTGCGGGTCCGAGCGAAAGGGCCGCATCGCGGATCGGCCGGTAGCCGGTACAACGGCACAGATTGCCGCCCATGGCGTGGGGATCGCAGGCGCCTTCGCGTCCCGGCCGATGCTGCTCGGCAAACAGACTCATGACGAAGCCCGGAGTGCAGTAGCCGCACTGCGATCCGCCGCCCGATGCCATGGCCTCCTGGGCTTCGGTAAGATCGCCGCGATTGGCCAGTGCTTCCACCGTGTAGATCTCGTGCCCTGCGGCCATGGGGAGGAACAGCAGGCAGCTATTCACGGGAATGTAGGCACTCCCGGAGGCAGACGGCCGCACCATGAGAACCGTGCAGGCGCCGCATTCGCCTTCGGCACAACCTTCCTTGGCGCCCGTCAAACCGCGCGCGCGCAGGAAATCGAGCAAGGTGGTTTGCGGTGCGAAGCCCTCGGCCCGTGTGGTCTGGCCGTTCAGAACAAATTCCATCCCAATCCCCAGGGTGCTTTCTTGCGATTGTAACTTACCGGGCCTCGCGCCACCGGGTCACGGCTTTCGGCAGGAACGCCTCGAAGCCCACGCCGGCCCCGATCGACGCACGAAGCACCGGCCGGATCGCGGTTGCGCAGGTATAAAACTGCACGTATCGGTTGGTGGCCGGCCGCGCTCTTCGAAGCGGGCCAGTTGTTCCGTCAATGCGCAGAAGGTGGTACCCCTGCTCATTGCGTGTGCTCTGGAGAGAGGCGCCCACGCAGCGCTTCGTCGAGATTGACGTGATTGACCTCGAGCGTGGAACCGGTGGCCTGCGCGAGCGTCACCTGAGCCTTGGCGAAGGCTTGACGTGCCTGTGTTTCGGCCAACTCCGCGGCGAAGAGATCCCGCTGGATCAGAATCACATTGTAGGATGTCGAAAGGCCGAGGCTCAGCTTCTGCTGTTCGGCGTCCAGTTTGCTTCGCGACAGCCGCACGGTTTCGCGCGCCGCGCCCACCTGCGCCTTGGCCTGGCGGAGAGCGATGAGCGCGTTCTCCACGTCCACCTCCACCTGGCTCTTGCTACGCACCAGAGTGTCCTTGGCCTGTTTCATCGTCAAGGTGGACCTTACTTCGTCGGCCTGCGCCTGTCGATTGCGCAGCGGAAAACTGATCGTCACGCCAAACGCGACTTCCGGATACTTGAAATGCAGCGCGTCGATGAAGGACGTTCCGAATTCGTTGAACAGGCCCACCGTGGTGATCAGTCCGAAGACGTTGAAATTGGGCAGCAGCGAGTTGCGGATGAAAGGCATCGCGTCGACCTGGCTCTTGATATTCCCCTCGGCGATAGCGATGTCGGGCCGATTCTTCATGGCGAGCGCTTTCGCATCGTCCATGGCTGGGACTTCAACGCCATCGGGATCGGGCATCGGGTCGGTCTCGATCGGGGCCGACGCGAAAGGCTCCATCAGATTGCGGCTGATCATCGCCTTAAGGTTCAGCTCCAGGTTCTGCACATTCGTCTGTGCCACGATCAGGTCGCGCTGGCTGGAGGCCACCTGCGATTGCGCACTCACCACGTCGAGCCGGGCCATGGTGCCGATCTCGAGCTGTTTGCTGTTCTCCTTCTCCAACTGCTGGGCCACTGCGACGGCCTTTTCCGCGGAGCGCAACGCATCGCGGGCGGCGACCAGGTCCCAGTAGGCATTCTGCGCATTTACCAGTGCGGTGATCACCGACTGGCGGAAGGACTCGCGCTCGATGGTCTGCTCGTTTTCCGAGACCTTGATGAGCGCGCGATTGACCGCAAATCCGAATCCGTTGAGCAGTTGCTGGCTGACGGTCGCGGTGAAACCGGGCGTAATCGCGGGATTGAAGAGCAGGTGCAACTGATTGGAGGCGAGATGCTGCATGCCGTACGAAACCGCGAAACTGGTGCCGGTGGAAAAGGCCTGCGTGTAATTCACCGAAAACGCGGCTGTGGTGTTGGTGACTGAGGGCACCCCCGCCACCACCACGGAATTCAGCGGGCTCGAGGTGCGATCCATGCTGAAAGCCAATCCGATGGAGGGATCGAAGAGTCCCGCGGGCCGGACGGTGACACGTCCCGCCGATCCAGTAATGCCACCAGGATTAGACGATCCGCCGCCGCTTCCTCCAGCGGTCCCCAGAATGCTACCGCCCACCGCGCCCGAAAAGACACCGCTGGGAATCTGGGCCGCATCCACGCCGCGCGGCGAGTTCCCTGAGCGCGCGCGCAGCAGATCGGTCTGCGCGATGGAAGGGAAGTAACGTGCGGAGGCCAGCGTCAGATTGTTCTCCACCACGAGCCGGGTGATTTGCGCCATCGTGAGGTGCAGTTTCCCATCTTGGACTTCCAGCGGGCCGGTGACGGAGTTCGAGAGGTCAGGCTTCGGGACGATCGGCTGGGCGTACGGCCGCAAGATACTGGGAAAGGCGGGAGCGGGCTTGGTGTAGTCGGGCAGCTCCTGCGCAGTGGCCGGGCAGACCACCGAAAGCGCCAGCAGAACGGCACGAAAAGGAATGCGCCGGCCCGTCACTTCTGCGCGCCTCCCGGCGTCTTGACCACTCCTGGACGCGCTTGGGAACGGAAGGGCGACGGCAGGTTGACCACGGTGCCTTTCAACGCGTCGTCCAACTGGATTCCGTTGCGCTCCAGCGTGTCACCCATCGACTGGCCAATCGCGACCAGGGCTTTCGCATAGGCATCGAGTGCCTGCACTTCCGCATATTGGGCCGTCACCAGGTCGCGCTCGCGGAGTACGACGTTATATGACGTGGAGGCGCCGATCTCGAGCTTCTTCCGCTCCGCGTCGAGCGTGAGCTGCGCCAGCCGTACGGCTTCGTGCGAGGCCTGCACTTGCGCCTTGCCCTGGATGAGGGCAACAAATGCCTGCCGTACACCCACATTGATGGTGTTGCGGGTGCCCTGCATCTGAACCTCCAACTGGTTCCTTTCCAGTTGGGCGCGGATGCTGTCGGCCTGCGCCGAGCGGTTGCGGATGCTCGCTCCAAAACTCAATCCGGCCGCAGTTTCGGGGTAGGCCGCTCCGAACGCCTGATTGAGCGAGCCCAGCGCGCCCGAGGTGGTGATTGCGGTATTGCCCTGCAGACCCGAACTGGCGTACAGACCAAACACCGACAGGCTCGGCTTCTGGTTGTTGCGGGTGTACTGGATCGCGATGTCTTGATTCGCCAGGTTGTTGGTCGCCTCGTGAATCTCGGGCCGGTTCCTGGCTGCGGATTCCAGCGCGGCAGTCAGCGAGGGAAGATCCGTGTCGCGCGGCTCAGGCAATGCGTCGGTAGTGACGACGGTTGCCGCATCCAACAACTTGTCGCCCTTCTTGCTGACCAACTGCTTGAGGTTCGTCTCCTGCTGTTGCAGATTGGTCTGCGCCACGATCAAATCGCGCTGGCTCGCGGCCACTTGAGACTCGGCGGTGACCAGGTCCAGGCGCGACATGGTGCCGATCTGCTCCTGCTTGCGCGTTTCCTCCACAAGTTCCTTGGCTGCCGAGAGAGATTCCTCGGCGACGCGGACGTTCTCCTGGAATGCGGCATAGTCCCAGTAGGCATTCTCCAACTGGGCGACGCTGGTGATCACCTGCAGTTTGAAGACATCCTGCGCGGTGGTCTGATTGGTGCGAGCCACCAACATGAATCGTTCGTTGGCCAGGCGTCCGAAGCCGGCGAGGATCGGCTGATTGAAGCCGATCGAGAGGCGCGACGTGACATCGGGATTGTAGAGCGTGTTCTTCTGCGTGGTGCTCTGGCGCAGCGCGCTGAGGGACACCGAGTAACTGGCGCCGGTGGTGAATAACTGCGCATAGCTGCCGGAGAAGGCGGTGGCATAACTGGTGGTCGTGGGGACTCCCGAAACGACGACGGAATTCAGCGGGCTGGTGACGCGGTCGAAGCTGAAACCGAAGTTGACGGTGGGGTCGAATGCACCAGCGGAGCCGATGGAGACCGCGCCGCCGCCGCCCGTGATACCTCCCGCGTTGCCGGTTCCGCCGGTGCTCCCGGTGCTGGTGACGCCTGCGCCGATGGCGCCCGAGTTCAACTCACCGGGAAGCAGGCCGCCGGTGAATCCGCGGGCGGCCTGGCCGGACCTGGTGCGCAGAATGTCGGTCTGGGAAAAGGGAATCACGTAGCGCGAAACGACGATATCGAGATTGTTCTCGATGGTGAGGGCAATAGCGTCGGCGAGCGAAAGTTCGAGTTTGCCGTTATGGATGAGGCTATCGAGCCGCGGGGAATTCTCCAGCATGGGCAACGGGATATCCTGCTGCTCATAAGGCCGCCAGAACCTCGGGAAGATGCCGGGAACTTTGGAGTAGTTATCCACGAAGCCCTGCGACATGCCGGGAGCGCCCGGATCGGGCTTGACGTCCTGCGCGAGCAGCAGGCAGGCACCCGGCGACAAGGTCGCGAGGGCACAGAGGCCAGCCAGGGACGATCCGCACAGCTTGCCAAATTTCCTTCTCATTGGAACTCCTGGAGTGATAAAACGACTATCCTTTGATGACGAGGAGAGCGCTATGGATGTTACAGCTCTTGGAAGATACGACATCGCCAAACGCTGGGAAACAATAGTATAACCCGTTCTGCCAGGCGGGCTTAAGGGCTTTCGGGCTAAACGGTTGACCGAGCCCGGTCAGAGCCCCTTATCGGCAGGCGGGTCGACGGGGTATCCCGGATCGATCCAGTCGGTCTTGAAGTTCGTGCCGGAGTACATGGCCTTCACATTCGTGAATCCCAGTTCCTTCAGCAGTGCAAGCGCCGGCTTGATGTTGGGACACCGGTCCCACGGGCAGCACCCGCAGTAGATCACGATATCGCGGTCGTGAGGCAGGTCTTTCACGGCTGCTTTCAGCGCCTCGAGACCTTCTGGCTTGGATGCGGGTCCACCATAAACGGCGCCCGGAATGTGGTGACTCCGAAACAGCAGGTTGGGGCCGACCTGGATGATCGCAGGTTTACCCGTCACTGAAGAAAGCTGGGCGGCCAAGTCCTTCGGTTGAATCAAGGGAAGGTCGGCTGCGGCGGCGGCACTGAGCAGCGCGAGCGCGAGGAGAGCGAATGGCTTCACGCGTTCCACTGTATCGCAAATGCGCCGGCACGGCGCGAGCCTGTGCGGTGAACCCACTCCTGTGAAGTTCCAGCCCAGTTTTCCACAGGCCCCCTGCATGTTCTAATAGAGGTTCGCTGGTTTCCAGTACTTCAATCATATGTTTCGTGTGTCTGTTCTCGTTTCCTTCATAGGCGCGGCATCAATGCTGATGGCCGCAGCTCCGCCATCCGGTCCGGAGCCGTCGGTCGTCCAAGCTCAAGCCAAAGCAGCGCTGGCGAAACTGCCGTTGCGCTTCGAGGCCAACCAGGGACAGTTGAATCCGTCGGTGCGCTATTCCGCTCACGCCGGAGGGTACAATCTGTTCCTCGGCGAACAGGGCGCTTCCCTGTCGATCTCGGCCGGATCGGCGAAGAACGGAAAACAACACCGCGTCGAGCGCGTGGATATTTCGCTGGTGAACGGCAATCGGGCTCCTCAGATCGAGGGCCTCGACCGCCTCCAGAGCCGCACCGATTTCTTCGTTGGCAATCGCGCCAACTGGCACACCAACGTTCCCAGCTTCTCGCGCGTGCGATACCGGGCGGTCTACCCGGGCGTTGACGTCACTTACTACGGCAACCAGAGCCAGTTGGAATATGATTTCGTTCTGCAACCCGGCGCCGACCCCAATGCCATCCGCATGAAGTTCAGCGGACACGCCCACCTCAGCGTTTCCCCGGAGGGCGATCTGGTGCTGGATGCCGGCGGAGCGCGAATGGTGCAGCATAAGCCGTTCATCTACCAGGAAGATCCGCAGACCTCGGCGCGCCGGCAGGTGCAAGGCCGCTACAAACTGCTCGGACACAACACGGTTGGTCTGCAGCTGGCGAATTATGATCGCACCCGGACTCTCGTCGTCGACCCCACACTGACCTATCTCTCTTATCTCGGCGGCACTGGTTTTGACCAGGTGAACGCCGTGAAGCTAGGACCGAACGGCCTTCTCTATCTCGCGATGCAGACCGATACCGCGGTGCTGCCGGCGGCTGGCTACCAAAGCGATAACACCGGCCTCACCGACGCATGGATCGGCGTCCTGGATCCTTCTGCGCAGGGTAATTTCGGCTTCCTCTACGGCACTTACCTGGGAGGCACCAATACCGACATCCCGCTGGGCATCGATGTGGATGCATCGGGCGTGATTTACGTCACCGGCAGTACCGCCTCCACCGATTATCCGGTCACCTCCAACGCGTTCCAACCCACGGGGGCGGGCGCCACCCTGGACGCCTTTGTTGCGAAGATCGATCCCTCGCAGTCGGGCAGCGCCGCGCTGATCTTTTCCAGTTATCTGGGAGGCCTCACCGGCGATGACGTCGGCAATGGCGTGGCAGTCGACAAGAATGGGGTGATGTACGTCGTCGGGACGACCAAATCTTCCGACTTTCCGGTGACCCCCAGTGCCTATGCAGGCGTGCAGTTCGGCAGCCAGGACGCGTTCATTACGCAGATCGATCCGAATGCAGGCAGCGTTCTGTATTCGACGTACATCGGCGGCGAAGATCTCGACTACGGCAAGGCGATTCTGGTCGGCCCTACCGGACTGGTCTACTTCGCGGCGTCGACGCTCTCCACGCAATTTCCAATGGCGGGATACAGTTACAGCGGCTCTTCGTTTGGGTTTGAGGACGTTGTGGTCGGAGTACTCGATGTCACGCAATCCGGAACCAATTCTCTGGTTTATGCCACGTACCTGGGCGGTTCCAGCAACGATGAAGTGAACGCCATGGCTTTTGATGCCAAGGGGAATATCATCGTTACGGGTTACACGCTTTCCACCGATTTTCCGGTTACGACGGACGCAATGCAGCCCGTCTACGGCGGGAATGCGGACACCTTCGTCTCGGTGCTGAATCCGAATCTGTCATTCGGCAGCGGGTTGGTCTACTCCACGTTCCTGGGGGGCTCGCACTCCGATGTGGCGTATGGTGTGGGTGCCGATAGCGCCGGGAACATCTATGTAACCGGGTATACGCTCTCGCCCGATTTCCCCGTGTTGAATGCCGTCCAGCCGAGCTGGGCGTCTGGAATCGAAATCTATCTGACGAAGCTGAAGCCCGGAGTGCCGGGACCGGCCGGCCTGCAGTACTCGACTTATCTCGGGCTGTCCAGTATCTATGTGCCGACGGCCATGGCCGTCGGACCTGATGGGACGGCGTACGTAGTAGGGTATGCGCAAGTCGGCTTGACCTCGACCTACAACGCTCTGCAGCCCGGCGGCTATGCCGGCGCTACCGACGGCTTCCTGTTTGCCGTAGGCAAGTAGGGCTGCGGCCCCAGCTTTTTCGGTACCATTTATTGCATGCGAAGTTTCGTCCTGTTGATGGCCTCCTCCGTGGCGGCGCTGGGCGCCGGTGTGCCTTACCTCACCCAACCCACGTTGTGCCCGACTCGTCCCGAAATTGCGTTCGTCTCCGGCGGCGACATTTGGGTGGCTCCTGCCAAGGGCGGTGAAGCGCACCTGCTGGTTTCTCATCCTGCCGACGAGTCACGCCCGCTGTATTCGCCGGACGGCACGCGCCTCGCCTTCGTCTCCACGCGTACCGGCGGCGGCGATATCTACGTGCTGAACCTGTCGTCGGGGGAGTTGAAGCGCCTTACCTTCGACGATGGGATGGAGCAACTGGACGCCTGGTCGCGAGACGGCAAATGGATCTACTTCTCGAGCGGCAGCCACGACGTGGGGCGCAAGAACGACCTGTATCGGGTGAGCGTCGAGGGAGGCACTCCGATGCCCGTGAGCGCCGATCGCTTCACCAATGAGTTTCAAGCCACACCCGCTCCCGACGGCACGAGTCTGGCCTTCGCGGCAAGAGGGAACGGCGATCAGCAGTGGTGGCGTCACGGTCACAGTCATCTGGACGAATCCGAAATCTGGATTCGCAAAGAAGGCTCACCAGCCGCGTACGAACGCGTCGTGGACCTCAACGGACGCAACGTGTGGCCGATGTGGATGCCTGATGGCCGCCAACTCTACTTCATGTCCGACCGCGGTGGAGTGCAGAACATCTGGAACACGACGCTCGGGGGCAAGCCGCGGCAGTCCACCAAATTCACGGAAGGGCGCGTGCTTTGGCCGTCCATCGGCTACGACGGGAAGTCGGTGGTATTCGAGCACGATTTCAAGATCTGGCAGTTCGACACCAAGAGCGGAGAGGCGTATGCGCTGCCCATCACGCTGGTGGGATCGGCCGCGAGTCCCGGCATCACGCACACGACCCTGAACACGTTTACCGATCTGCGGCTCTCTCCGGATGCCCGCAAGATTCTGCTGATCGCTCACGGCGAAGTGTTCGCCTCCTCGGCGCGCGATGGCGGCGAGGCGGTCCGCGTCACGCACACGCCAGGGCCGGAATCGCAGGTGACCTGGGCGCCGGATTCCACGCGCATCGTCTATCTCAGCCAGCGCGACGCGATCACTCACCTCTTCCTGTACGACTTCGCCAAGCGAAGCGAAACGCAATTGACCAACGGTCCCTTGCCCGATCAGGGGCCGCGCTTCTCACCCGACGGAAAGACCGTGGCGTTCCTGCGCGATCGCAAGGAACTGCGCACCATCGACCTGGAGACGAAGAAGGAGAACGTGCTGGTCACGGGATTCTTCGGCGGTTTCGGCGGTGCGGGCATGACCTGGTCGCCCGACAGCAAGTGGATCGCTTACACCGCGGCCAGTGATCGCGCATTGCGCAATGTCTATGTGGTTCCGGCCGCTGGCGGCACCGGCAAGCAGATCAGTTTTCTGGCCAACAACAACGCCAGCGCCATTCAGTGGAGTCCGGACGGGAAGTTCGTTCTGTTCGAGACCGGCCAGCGCACCGAGACGCCGCAGGTTGCCCGCATCGATCTGGTGCCTGTGCAGCCGAAGTATGGCGAGGATCGCTTCGAAGAGCTATTCAAACCGGAAGCGCCCCGCACTGGGCGCGGTGGCGCCAATGCCGAGGCCAAGCCGCCCGTGAAGCCGGTGGAGATCGAATTCGAAGGCATTCGCGAGCGGATCTCGATGCTCCCGATCGGACTCAGCGTTTCGAATCCGGAGATCAGTCCGGACGGCAAGTGGCTGCTGATCTCGGCGGCGGTGGGTGGGCAGTCGAATCTCTACCTTTACCCGCTCGATCCGAGCGGCGAGGGTGCTCCGGCTACCGGAGGCCGGGGAGGCGGGCGGGGCGGTGAGCGCGTCGCGCGCCAGTTGACCTCTACGCCTGGACCCAAGACGCATGGGCAGTTCTCACCCGATTCGCGCGAAGTCTACTACCTGGAAGGCGGACGCGTCCAATCCATCACCATCGACACGCGGACCACGCGTACAGTTGCTGTAAATGCGGAAATGGACATCAACTTCGATCAGGAGAAGATGGCGGTTTTCGAAGAGGCGTGGGCCGCGCAGCGGGACTCGTTCTACGATCCCAAGTATCATGGCGCCGATTGGAATGCGGTGCGCAAGACGTACGCGCCGCTGATCGAGGGCTCGCGGACGCCGGATGAGATGCGCAGTATTCTGCGGCTGATGATCGGGGAGCTGAATTCTTCGCACTCGGGCATTTCGGCGCCAGCGGCCGGAGGCGGTGGCGGCGGCCGCGGCGTGGTGGGCCAACTGGGCCTCGAGTTTGACCGCGCGGAGTACGAGAATTCAGGCAAGCTGAAGATCACCGCGGTTGTGCCGCACTCCCCGGCGGAGCTGGCGAAGATCAAGCCCGGCGAAGAATTGCGCGCCGTCGATGGGGTCGCGATCGGACCGCATGTGAATCTGGATGAGCAGTTGGAGCATAAGGTCGACAAGCGTGTGGTGCTGGATGTTAGCGGGCACGAGGTAACGGTGCGGCCGGTGGCTTCTCTGGCCGAGCCGATCTATCGTAAGTGGGTCGAAGACAATCGCGCGTACGTCGCCAGGATCAGCAATGGAAAGCTGGGGTACGTCCATATTCGGGACATGTCGGAGCAGGCGCTCACGCAGTTGTATCTCGATCTGGATGCGGAGAATCGTTCACGCTCCGGCGTTGTGATCGACATTCGCAACAACAACGGCGGGTTCGTGAACGCTTATGTGCTGGATGTGTTGACGCGGCGGCCGTACCTGACGATGACGGATCGCGGCGGCCCTGCTGGTTCTGCCCGGACGGTGCTGGGGCAGCGGTCGTTGGAACTGCCGACGATCCTGGTGGTCAATCAGCACTCGCTTTCGGACGCCGAGGATTTTACGGAAGGCTATCGCACGTTGAAACTGGGGAAGGTGGTCGGCGAGCCGACAGCCGGCTGGATCATCTACACCGGATCGCGCGATCTGGTGGATGGCTCCGTGATGCGCATGCCATCGACGCTGATCACCGGCGCGGACGGGAAGAATATGGAGAATAATCCCCGGCCCGTGGACATCGCCGTGACGCGCCCCATCGGCGAGTCGTACAGCGGCAAGGATTCGCAATTGGACGCCGCGGTCAAGGAACTGCTGGCGGAGATGAAGTAGGGATCGGGTGTTCATCTCGCGGGACCGGGGCGACATTTTACCCTTGTCTTTCACCCGTGGCCGTTACATTCGATTCACTTTCGCGTCCATCTCGGCATGCACTTCCTACGAGACCTCTTGTATGGCCTCCGCCTGTTCCGCCGCAATCCGGCATTCTACCTGCTCGCGATCCTGATCATCTCGTTGGGTGTCGGTGCAACTACTGCCATCTTCAGTCTCATCGACGGGGTGCTGCTCAATCCGCTTCCTTACCGCGACCCCGCGCGTCTCGCCGTACTCTGGTCGGATTTCAGCCGCCAGCGAGGATATAACCGCGCCCTCACCGCACCGGGGCTGTTCTTCGATTGGCGCGATCGCAGCCGCAGCTTTGAAGGAATGGCTGCGTATGTATCCAGCAATCGCACCTTCACGGCGCTCGACCAGCCGATTACCACTCCTACCCACGAAGTTACTCCGAACTTCTTCGAGATCCTGGGCGTCCACGCTTACCGAGGGCGAACCTTCCTGCCGGACGAGGGCCTGCCGGGCAAAGACGACGTAGCACTGATCAGTTATTCGCTGTGGCGTTCGACCTTCGCCGGTTCCGAATCCGCCGTCGGTTCATCGCTGGAAGTCGATGGCCGCAGTTTGCGGATCGTGGGTGTTCTGCCGTCCGGTTATCGCGTGCCCAACAACGGCATCACGGTGCAACCCGATCTCGTAGTGCCGACTTCGTTCGAGAACCAGCGGATGGAGCGCATCCGGCGATCGATGGTGGTCATCGGCCGGTTGCGCGAAGGTGTGTCGATCACACAGGCGCGCGGCGAGATCGCGGCGATGACCACGCAGATCGCGCGTGAGAATCCCGAAGGGGCCACGCCGCCGGGCGCCGTGGTCAACGCGATTCGCGACGATTTGACAGGCGAGTTCCGCAAGCCGTTTTTCCTCCTCCAAATCGCGGTGGGGATCATGCTCCTCATCGGCTGCGCCAATGTGGCGAATCTGTTGCTGGCACGATATTCGGCCCGCGGCTACGAGTTTTCCGTACGCACGGCCGTCGGCGCTTCGCGCGGCCAGATCGTGCGGCAACTCCTGGCGGAGAATCTGGTGCTCTCGGGGATGGGCGCGATGGGGGGAGTCCTGTTCGCCTCGTGGAGTTTGCGGCCCATGCTCGCGCTGGTGCCTGCGGCAGCCGGCCTGCCCTTCGCCGACCAGGTAAATGTCAGCCCAGGGGCCCTGGCATTCGCGCTTGGCTTGAGCCTGCTCTCCTCGATTGTGTTCGGCCTCGCGCCCGCGCGCCAAGCTTCTGCCAATGGGGCCGCGCGGCATCTCGGAGAGTCCGGCCGCTCTCGCAGTGCCGGACGATCGAGCGCCCTGTGGCGAAATGTGCTGATCGCGGGCGAAATCGGATTGTCGCTGATTCTTCTCGCGTCGGCCGGCCTGTTCGTGCAGACGTTTTTGAATCTCTCGAAAAAGTCTTGGGGATTTGAACCCGCCAATGTGCTGATCATCCGGAACTCGCTGCGCGGCGAGTCTTATCGCACCGCATCGGCGCAACACAATCACTTCGAAACGGCGGTGCGCAAATTGAGAGAAATTCCCGGCGTCGAGTCGGTGAGTGCGGTCAGTTTTCCGCCGCCGCTCGCGCCCTTTGCGCCTGCGCGTTTCGTGCCGTCCGGGCAGCCAGGCGACCCAGGGCACGATCCGACGGCCTCGGAGCTGGTCGTTCTGCCCGGATATTTCGAAACGATGCGCATCCCGATTGTGAGCGGACGTTCGATCTCCGAGGTGGATTCAGCCGAATCCGCGCCCGCCGTGGTGATTTCGCAGTCAGTGGTGAAGCGCTACTTTCCGGCAGGCGATCCGGTGGGGCAGAGCTTGCGTTTGAATGGCAGTGACCGGCGCGACTGGCGAATCGTCGGCATCGCGCAAGACGTCCGTGCTCACGGCCTCAACGCCCAGGCCCCCGACGTCCTTTATTTTCCGCACTCCCAGATGCCGGAATCGACAATGACGTTCGTGATTCGTACGGTGACCGCTCCCATGGCGATCGCCAACACGGTCGAACGATCCCTGTGGAGTCTTGGAAGGCTAATGAACGTGTACCACGTCATGCCTCTCGAAGAGAACCTGTCCGACAGCTACTGGCAGAGCCGCTTCACCATGGTCCTGCTGGCGGTCTTCGCCGGTTTGGCACTGCTTCTCGCGACCGCCGGTGTATACGGTGTCATGTCGTACCTGGCCGCCCAGCGGACACAGGAGATCGGCATTCGCATCGCGATCGGTGCATCGCCGTCCCAAGTGGTTTGGCTGGTCACGAATCAGGGGTTGCGCGCCGCGGCCGCAGGTCTTGCCGTCGGAATTGCGGGGTATCTCGCGATGAGCCACTTCCTCGCCGGCCAGTTGTTTGGCGTGAGTGCGACGGATCCCTTCACGCTGCTCGCGGCCGCCGTTGGACTGATGCTGGTCTGTCTGGCGGCCAGTGCGGTCCCCACTTTCCGCGCCGTGCGCATCGATCCGTTGCGCGCCCTGCGCCACAATGGATGATGCTTAAAAGATTCGCGGTTTAACGCAGTGCTTCGAATATGTGGCGAGCCGCGCGCGTAAGCAAGCGATGTCCCGATCGGTCCGAAAATCGTGGCGCGTTGCTTACGCTCGGCGCGACGGGTACGCTTGCGAGCCGCGCGCGTAAGCAAGCGGTGACCAATCATGACGCAGTGGCGCTCCCTCACGGTCTTGGCGCGTTGCTTACGCTCGGCGCGATGGGAGCACTTGCGAGCCGCGCGCGTAAGCAAGCGATGTCTCGGCCGCTTCGAAAGAATCACTCCCTTACGGTCGTGGCTCGTTGCGAACCGCCCTCGTCGCCTTTCCGCAGCCTGTTCGTTTAGTCTAGGATTCCAGCATGGAAGCTGGACGGAAGCCAGGGTAGAGACCTTTGCCGCCCCGATTTTGGGGTGTCTCTGCCTCCGAACTCATTTCCTGGTGATACACCGTCAGGATGGCGGACTCATCGTAATCGATGGCCTTGGCATACTGGCGGATGTAGCTGGTATTGTAGATACCCCCGGGCAGTTTGCGAAATTCCCCTTGTTCGATGGCCTCGAGCAGGCGAACGCTGATCTTGGTCGATTCGGCGATCTGCTCGAGCGAAATGCCCCGATTCCGTCGAATGGTGGCTAACCCCAAAACGCTTTTTTCCTCGTTCATTGAAAGGACCGTTCCTGTCCGGACTTCGGGGGGTGTCCGGTTAACGAATCTTGCCTCAAGAAACCAACACTATAACATTACTTATGCCTCTGATAAACTCTTTTTTTATGGGCATTTGCCGTCGAGAATTCGGGGCGTGTCTTTTGGCCGGAATGGCGGGCCGTGTGCTGGCCTTGCCGCCACGGCCCAAATTATTCGTTCTTCTACTGTTGGATCAGTTTCGTCCCGACTATCTCGACACCACGGGGTTCCCCCTAGCGCCCGGAGGCTTCCGCCGCCTGATGAAGGATGGCGCGTTTTTTCCGGACTGCCGCCATCTGGCCAGCACCTTTCCCGCATCCAGCATTGCGACGCTGGCGACCGGAGCGTGGCCCTCTCAGCACGGCATCGTGGCCGATCGCTGGTACGATCGCTCGATTCGCAATACCGTGCCGGCGAGCGACGAAGCTTTGCTGGCCACCACGCTGGCCGCCCAGGTGTCCGGCGACCCCCGTGCCCGCGTGACGGTGACAGTGGTTGCGCAGGAGCAACTGCACGGAGCACTGGTCGCCGGAAACGCGGATGCCCGCCAGTTTTGGATGGACGATGCCGGGCAGTTCGCGACCTTGAACGATCCTCCGGAATGGCTGACCCCCTTCAACGCCCAACACGCACCTGCCGATCTTCACGATCAGAAGTGGACGGCCCTGAACGCCAAGGGAGATTCTCCTCCGTCCCTGCGTACACTGACCTGGACTCCGGAGCGTCCCAAGGAGTTTCTGTCGCTCTATCGTTCGTCACCCTTCGCACTCCAAGCCCAATTTGATCTGGTCGCCGAGATCATCGCCCGGGACAAGCTCGGGCAGGGCAGTACGCAGGACCTCCTCTGCATCGTGACCGGCGCGAGCGGATTGCTGGGCTACGACGTGGGAGGCCGCTCTCCTCTGATGCAGCAGATGACTCTGCAGATCGACCGGCAACTGGAAACCCTGTTTAATATTCTGAACAAGACGCCGGGAGACAAGAATTTCAATCTGGTGGTGGCGGGCGCTCACGGAGCGCCTCCCGAGCCCGCTACGGATTTACGGGATCATATGGCGGTAAAGGGCGAGGGCCTGGCCCAAGCGGTGGACCGCAGCCTGGTGAACTCCGGCCAGGGCAGCGTGGAGAAGTACCTGTATCCGTTCCTGTACCTCGACACCAGCGGTTTTCGCGATCCCGAACCGCTGCGGATCGCGGCCGGCCGTGCCGCAATGGACGTCTCCGCAGTGGCCAACTACTACACGGCAGGCGGCGCCTGTTCTTCGCTGGATGGCTGGGAGAGACGGTTCCGCAACAGCTTCCACCCCGTTCGTTCCGGCGACGTGATGCTCTCCTACCAACCGGAGTTTCTGGAGGACTTCGGGCAGCCTCGCGGAATCTCGTATGGTTCCGTGTACAGCTACGACGTGCGGGTGCCGCTCTTCTTCTACGGTCCGCAGTTCCGGGCGGGAGTCTTCGAGAGCCCCGTGGAATCGGTCGATGTTGCTCCGACACTGGCGCGGCTTCTGGGTGTGCCGGCACCATCGACATCGGTGGGACGGGTGCTCGGCGAGGCATTCGCCGGATGAGTGGCGCGGCTGCTCCGTCGCTGGTCACGAAACTCGCAGGTCTGGTGTTGCGCAATCCGGTGGTGGCCGCTTCAGGGACGTTTGGCTACGGTGTCGAATTCGAAAAACAGGTAGATCTGAACGCGCTCGGCGGATTCGTGGTGAAGGGACTCTCGCGCGAGCCGATCGAGGGCAATCCGCCGCCGCGGATTTACGAGAGCGGCGGCGGGATGATCAATTCGATCGGGCTGCAGAACATCGGCGTGCGCGCGTTCGCTACGCAGAAGCTGCCCGCATTGGCGCGGCTCGATACCGTGGTATTGGCGAATGTTTTCGGATACGAATCCGGCGATTATGTGGAGGTGGTTCAGGTACTCGAGGATCATGCCGGTATCGCGGGCTATGAGTTGAACGTCTCGTGCCCGAACACGCGGCATGGCGGAATCTACTTTTCGAACGACCCCTGCCTGCTGGGCGAAGTGGTTTCGGAAGTGAAGCGCGTGGCCCGGCGTCCGGTGATCGTCAAACTCTCGCCCAACGTGGCGGCCATCGAACCAATTGCCAAAGCAGCGGAGGAGTCGGGTGCGGACGCAATCTCGCTGGTCAATACATTCATCGCGCTGGCGATCGACCCACATACCAGGCGGCCTCGTCTGGGTGCGGGATTCGGAGGACTCTCCGGTCCGGCGATCAAACCGATCGCGCTGCGGATGGTTTGCCAGGCGGCGCGCGCGGTCAAAATTCCGGTGATCGGCCTCGGGGGAATCGCTACCGGCGAGGATGCCGCGGAGTTTCTGATCGCGGGAGCCAGCGCCGTCGAAGTAGGCACCGCGACGTTTTGGGATCCCTCCTCACCGCTGCGCATCGCGCGCGAGCTCACGCGGTTCCTGGAGAAGGAACACATCGCGAACGTCTCGGAACTGGTGAACACTCTACAGATGTAGCGGCGGCGGCCAAGCTCAAACTCCCAGCGCCTTGCTAATCTAATACGGGCGGCAACACGGAGAGGCGAAGATGCAAGTGGTAGCGGGAGTAGATCTCGGCGGAACAGCCATCAACTATACGCTGGTGAACGAGGCGGAGCAGTTCCTTATCGAAGGACTCTGCGAACACCCGGCATTGGCGACGCAAGGGCCGGAGGTCTGCCTGCAACAGATTGAAGACGGCCTGCGGATCGCCGTGGACAAGGCCGGAGTTCCGCTATCTGCCGTAGTGGCGATTGGCCTCGACACGCCGGGTCCCGCGAGTTCGGAGGGTGTGCTCAGCGCACGCGGCTCCACCAACTTCGTGCATCCTGGGTGGGCCGGCTTCGACATCCCACGCAACCTTGCGCACAAGCTCAGAAAGCCTGTGAGCTATCTCAACGACGGCAACGCGGGAGCGCTATGGGGACATTTCTCCATCTTTGGTGCGCACCATAGCGCCACATCGATCTCCGTCGTGATCGGAACGGGCCTGGGCGGCGGCGTCATCATGGATGGCAACGTGGTGAAAGGCCGGATGGGCTTCGGCGGGGAACTCGGGCATGTGCTCATCCCCTACCAGTCGATTGCCGGGATCGAAGGGCTCACCCCGGTGTGCAATTGCGGACGCACTGGAGATCTGGAATCGCTGTGCTCTCTCACGGGAATCGCCAAGTCGATGCTGCCGTTTTTCCTGCGGCGCTACCCGGATCACCAATTGGCCAAGGCCGGCGATCTCGGTCGAGCGGCCAAGCTGGTTCGCGGCCTCGCCGAACAGGGCGACCCGCTGTGCCGCGAAATCTTTCGCGTACAGGCGCATGCCTTGGGACTCTTCTTCGACGAGATGATCAATACCTTCGATCCGGACGCGTTGATCATCGGCGGAGGAGCGCTGGAGACGGGTGAGGAGTTCCAGCAGTGGTTCATCAAGGAAACCCGTGCCGCGATGCCGGTGCAGCGCACCGAGCAGGCGGACATTCCCATCTACGTGATGCCAAATGGCGACACCGCGGGAGCACGCGGCGCCGCCATCGAAGCTCTCAAACTTGCGCGGCAGAGCGGTCTCGCCGCCGGTTAGTCTGAGCACACGCTCTCAACGGCCGCAGCTTGTTAATAGCGGCTCGCAAGCGCACATATCGCGCGAACGTATTTGGGTAAGCTTACGAGCCGCGCGCGTAAGCAAGCGCTACCGAGACCGGTCCTTAGGTCATGCAACGCTGGTGTATACTGTGCTGATTGAATCCCAGGCGACCCTCTCATTGGTGATTAGGAGATTGCCATGTCTGCTCCATCCATAGATCACTTGAAGAGCAGCTTCCGCGGGGAATTGATCCACCCCGGAGATGCAAACTATGATTCCGTGCGCAAAGTCTACAACGGGATGATCGACAAGCGTCCGAGCTTGATTGCGCGTTGCACTGACGTTGCCGATGTCATGGCTGCCGTGGCGTACGGCAGAGATAATGGCCTGTTGACCGCGATTCGCGGTGGAGGCCATAACGGCGCGGGTCTGGCCACTTGCGACGGCGGGCTGGTGATCGATCTTTCGCGAATGAAAGGCATCCGCGTCGACCCGGCCGCGAAAACCGTTCGCGTCGAGGGCGGATGCGTGTGGGGCGAGGTCGATCATGCCACTCATGCCTTCGGCATGGCCGCGCCGTGCGGTTTCATCTCGACAACCGGTGTTGCGGGACTGACGCTGGGCGGCGGCATCGGCTACTTGACCCGCAAGTATGGTTTGACGATCGACAACCTGCTGTCGGTCGACATGGTTCTCGCGGACGGCAGTTTCGTGACCGCGAATGCCACACAGCACTCCGATCTCTTCTGGGCGGTGCGCGGAGGAGGCGGCAATTTCGGAGTCGTCACGTCGTTCGAATTTCGCCTGCACCCGGTGTCGATGGTCAACTTCGGGCCCACCTTTTGGCCGCTGGAAGAAGCCTCGATGGTGCTGAAGGCCTACCGCGACTTCATTGTCAAAGCGCCTGAAGATGTGAATGGCTTTTTCGCATTCCTGGTGATTCCGCCCGCACCGATGTTTCCGGCGCACCTGCACATGAAAATGGTCTGCGGTATCGTGTGGTGCTGCCAGGGATCCCTCGAAGCGGCGGAAGCCGCTCTCAAACCGATGCGTTCCATTGGGAACCCTGTGTTCGATCATGTCGGGCCTGCGCCTTTCCCGGTGGTGCAGAGTATGTTCGACGGGTTATTCGTGCCCGGACTGCAGTGGTATTGGCGCGCCGATAACTTCACCGAATTGAGCGACGAAGCGATCGCGCGGCACGTGGAGCATGGGTCGAAGATTCCGAATATGCTCTCCACGATGCACTTGTACCCGGTCAATGGCGCGGCGCAACGGGTCGGCCGCAACGATACTGCCTACAGTTTCCGCGAAGCGCTTTTCGCCGAGGTGATCGTGGGTGTGGACCCCGATCCGTCGAATGCCGGTATGATCACGCAGTGGTGCAAGGAGTATTGGGAGGCGTTGCACCCATATTCCGCGGGCGGCGCCTATGTGAACTTCATGATGGACGAAGGCCAGGATCGCGTCCAGGCGACTTACCGTGACAACTATCCGCGGCTAGTCGAGATCAAGAGGCGCTATGATCCCAAAAACTTCTTCCGGGTCAATCAGAACATCCGACCGGCTGACTAAGTACGTGATTCCAGAGGTCCGCCGACGTTAGCGCCAGACCGCTCGCTCACGGTCGCGGCTCGTTGCTTCGAAGATCACTCCCTCACGGTCGTGGCTCGTAAGCTACCCCAATACGTTCGTGCGATACGCGCTTGCGAGCCGCGCGCGTAAGCAAGCGATCAGCTTCTCATGCGCGCGGCTCTTTGCGGAGCGTATACGGGGCCGTAGCGAAGCGATGCACTAAGCAATTTCCCGAAATCTTTCGATAGCAGCGCATTCTTATGCGCATCGCATCTCTTTTTTGCTATTTTCGAGAAAGAATTCACTTCGTGACGAAACGTCCAACCAGGCAAGTGCAACTAATATAGATGAGGATGTCCCGGGGCCACGTCAGCCATAAACCGCCTATTCCGGATGGGCGAAGTTCATCCACGGGAAAAGCTGTGAATCGGGTAGTTTCCAATTCTGTTGCCCTGGAGCCGAGCCCTTCGGCGATCGCTGAAACCTTGTGTCTCCAGGAGTTAGCCGAGTGAGCGGCCTGGAACGGTGGCAAGTCCGCAAGTTCCAGAACTCGCGAAGGCACCAGGTACTGGCGGCCCAAGTCGAGCTTCTGTACACCAACGCGAATGTGGCGGTGGCGGTTACCTGGATCGCTGTGGCGGTCCTGAGCACCCTGGAGTGGGGGGTAATCCGGCATTCGCTGCTGCTGGCCTGGTGTGTCTGGATGGTTCTTGTGTCCGGGTGCAGATACTTTCTGGTCCGGCAATACCGCCGTCAAGATCCCTCCACGCGAGACGCGTCAAAGTGGGGTGCCTGGTTCACGATTGGTGCTGGACTTTCGGGGGCAGGCTGGGGCGCGGCTGGCATTTGGCTCTTTCCGGAACCGCTGGCGAGCCAGATCTTCCTGATCTTCGTGCTGGGCGGAATGATGCTGGGGGCCTGCTCGCTGCTGTCACCCTGGCGTGCGGCATTCCTCGTATTCCTGATACCCACAGGCCTAGGTCCTGCCATACGCCTGGCGCTGCAGGGCGACGAGGCACACCTGGCAATGGGCTTACTAGCCGCTGTCTTCACGGTCGCCACGTTGGGCACAACCTACCGCATTCATCAGACTATCCTTTCCGGCCTGAGCCTGCAGTTCGAGAATCAGGACCTGGTGGAGGATCTGCGCGTTGCCAAGACCAGCGTCGAGAGCCTGAATGAGGATTTAGAGTTGCGAGTGCGGCAGCGAACCGCCGAGCTGCAGCGGTCGACCGAGCAACTGCGCGCGGAGATCTCGCAGCGCGAGCAGGTGGAAGAGGAACTGCTCCGCGCCCGCAAACTGGAATCGCTGGGCGTGCTGGCGGGAGGAATCGCGCACGACTTCAATAATTTCCTGACGGTGGTTCTGGGGAATGTGGAACTCGCCAAGATGCAGCTCGATCCCTTGGAGCCGGTGCAGGGCATCCTCAGCCAAACGGCCGCGGCCTGCGAAGGCGCGGTCTTCCTGTCGTCGCAACTATTGACTTTCGCGAAGGGTGGGGCGCCGGTTCGGTGTCTGGTTTCCGTTTCCGATCTGGTGAGGGACGCGGTGGAACTGGCCCGGTCAGACTCGACCAGCATCTCCGTGACTCTGGACGACGACCTGCGGTATGCCGAAGTAGACCGGAGCCAGATCGGGCAGGTGTTGCAAAACATCCTTCTGAACGCCCGCCAGGCTATGCCCTCTGGCGGCATCATCGAGGTGCATGCGGAGAATTTGGGGGGAGCGCCTGAATCCGCGCCGCGTGTGCGGATTTCCGTTCGCGACTACGGATGCGGAATTCCCGAGGAAGCTCGCTCCCGGGTTTTCGATCCTTACTTCACCACCAAGCCCGGCGGAAGCGGGCTGGGGCTGGCGACCGCTTACGCCATCGTTGCCAAACACGGCGGCACAATCTCGGTGGAGTCGGAGCCGGGAAGAGGCAGCGTCTTCCACGTCGATCTGCCGGCGTCAATAGAGAAGCCTGCCACCGAAACGCCGGCGGTTTCGGACAGCGCTCACGAAACGCCCACGGTCGGGGAACGGCTGCTGGTGATGGACGATGACCACGCCATCCGCAAGTTGTTGGCGACGGTCCTTATCGGTCTCGGTTACTGGGTGGAAACCGCTCGCGATGGCGCTGAAGCCATTGCCCTCTACGAAGAGGCGAAGGCGAAGGGACGTCCCTTCGACGCGATTCTGCTCGATCTGACAGTCAAGGGCGGGATGGGCGGTGTGGAAGCGGCTGCCAGGCTGAGGGAACTGGATCCGTTTGTCAGGCTGATCGTCTCGAGCGGTTACTCGGATGATGCGGTCCTATCGGACTATCGCAAGTACGGCTTCGATGAGGCGATTCCGAAGCCCTGGACGGCGACACAGATGGGCAAGGTCTTCCGCCGAGTGCTCGTTCCTCACCCCGATCGCAAGCGAACATAGCCTTCAGCAAACGTCTTCCGATCGTCAGTTCTCGGTCGGCGTTCGCTCCAGGTGATCGATCACCAATACCGGAAGGGGATATTTCTGCGAGCTCAACTTGAGCCCAAGCTGGCGGTCGATCGACTCGAAGATCGTAAGCGCATTCGAGGGCTCAGCTGCAGACGGCGCCCCGCCGGCTTGACCGCCCTCCCCATTCGCCTTCGCGGCGGCCCTTACGCGGTTGGCGCCAGTCCAACTCACGGCGAAGTCGTATGACCCCTTGAGGCCGGTCTGGTCCACCACCGGATGATCGATATATCCCGGGGCGATCTGTCGCAGTTTCGCCGCAAATTGCGCCATCGTGGTGGCCGTACAGGTGTAAGTTCTGAGGCCGTTGTCAGCGCTGAGCTTGCACGCGCCACGCGCGTCGGTGGCGGATTCCTGGAGCTTGGATGTTTTCTTCGGCATGGTCAGCAGGTAGGCCGGCATCGGCCTTTCCTCGTTGTGCACCGCCAGCTTGAAACGCTGTTCGAGCAGCGTTCGAAACATGGTGCGCAACGTCTCGAAGGAAGCGGTGGGTGCCGTCTTGGCGATGATATCGAAGTGGTCGGTGTCGATCCATTTCTCGCCGCCGGCGAGCTGGTCGTCGTCGATTCCGTAAGCCGACGTGATCAAGTCACGCATCGTGAGGGCGGTGGCTTCGAGCCGGCCGTTCTTCATCACAAAATTGCCTTCCGTGCCCGCCTTGCTGATGCGTACTTCCGCCACTTCGAACTCGGTGATCGGCGGAGGCAGTTTCTCCATGGTGCCGGGCGGATTGGGGGCCGGTTTCTCGTCGACGCGATCGACCACGAAGACGGATCCGGGCTCCATCACCTTCTCCGCCTTCAGACCGAGCTGTTTGTCGAGTGCGTCAAAGACCGAGATCCCGCCGGCTGATCCATCGGCCTGCGGAATCCCCAGAAGTCCTTTGGGAGTCCATTTCACAGTGATGTCGTATTGGCCCTTGAGACCGGTGCGGTCTATCAGCGGGCGATCGAAGTAGGCGCCCGCGGACTGCCGGATGGCTTCCGCGAACGCCCCCATCGTCATGCTGTGACACGCGTATGTGATCAAGCCATTGTCCCGATTGCTCGTGCACTCGGTGGGCGCGTCGGGCGGCGATTCCTTGAGCTTGAGATTCTTCCCCACCGTAAGCACATACACCGGCAGGGGCTTATCTTCCTTGTGAACCTCCAGGTGGAAACGCTCGGCGAGCAGGGCCTGCAGCATGGCCCGAACCGAGTCCGGCGCCGCTCCGGACCGGGCCTTAGCCACGATATCGAAGCGAGTGGTATCCAACCACTTCGGACCGCCCACGATGCGATCGTCGTCCGCACCGTATCGCAGGTTGTTCGCTGCCATGATCAGTTGCAGCACGGTGACACCTTTGGCTTCCAGTTGCCCCAGGCGGATGGTGACAAAGCCGTCGTTAGTACCCGATGCGCTGGCGTGGACGTCCGCTGCCTCGAAAGACTGACTTGTGGATGGTTGTCCCGTGGCCGTGCCTGTTGACAATACCGCCAACACTGTGACGAAAAGGATACACCTCATCGGTCAAACCACCTCACTAAATTGAGCTGAGTCCCTCAGTAATGACGCACGGGAACGACTTTGGTTGACAGCTTGTTTGAAAATACCAGCCGGAGCGCTATTTCTCATGAGTCGACTGGCACAAGCCTATCAGGAGCTGGTCGCAGATTCTCGTGGTTCGTCGTCCCTCGCGGCAGTCTACGGGGGCGTAGCCGTACCGTCGCCGTTGAGATTGGCATCAGTAGTGGCTCCGCGCCTCAATTCGAGGGGACGGAGGACAAAATTCGGTCTGAATAATTGCGCGCGCCCGAAGGAAGGTCCATAATCTACACAAGAGATTTTAGGATGAGAGTAAAACATCTGATTATGTTGTTCGCGGCAACCCTCGGGGTGTCGATGGCCGCCGATTCGCCCTTTATCGGCAAATGGAAGCTGAACCCGGCAAAGAGCCAGTTTGCCGGAACCACCATGACCTACGAAATGCTGCCTTCCGGCGAGATGCAGATGACCGCCGAAGGGCAGTCCTATAAATTCAAAATCGACGGCAAGGAATATCCGGCGTTCTGGGGCGCGACTGCGACATGGAAGCAAGTCGATCCCACTTCTTGGGAGACTACCGTCAAAATGGGCGGCATGAAAACTACTGAAACCACCAAGATTTCCGCTGACGGAAAAACCATGACGGCCATTTCCAGCGGAAAGAAGCCGAACGGGGAAAATCTCGAGATGAATGCCACATGGGTACGCGTTTCCGGCGGACCGGGGCTGGTGGGTAAATGGAAGTCCACCAAGGTCCAGGCGTCCACTGAGATGTGGGAAATTACCGCCAATGGCGACGACGGACTCACCATGAAGATCGTCGACTACAATGCGGTCTGCAGCGTGAAATTCGACGGAAAAGATTATCCTTGCACCGGCCCGACCATGCCCAAGAATTTCAGTATGGCGGCTAAGAAAACCGGCGTGCGCTCGGTGGAATTCACGGAGAAGATGGATGGCAAAGTGGCCTACAAGGACCTTTTCACCGTGTCATCCGACGGCAAGACCATCACCGATGAGGCAGCGCCTGCGGGCTCGAGCGAGAGGATCAAGGTCGTCTACGACAAGCAATAGTGCCGGCGCCTGGAGAGCACGTCGCGAGGTCCAGGATCGTTCGCGCCACCACCCGTGGAGGAGTATGGTTCCGGTTTTGGCCGGAAATGGAAAAGCGTTCCAGGCTCAGGCGGTTCGCTCCCTTACGGTCGCGGCTGAATCAAGCACGAGATGAGGAGTTGCGAGCCGCGCGCGTGAGCAAGCGTCACTAAATCAGGAGACCGGTGGCGCTCCCTTACGGTCGCGGCTCGCTGAATCACACACGAGATGAAGAATTGCGAGCCGCGCGGGTGAGCAGGCGGTCACTAATCAAGAGGCCGGTGGCGCTCCCTTACGGTCGCGGCTCGCTGAATCAAGACGAGATGAAGAGTTGGGAGCCGCGCGCGTGAGTAAGCGTCACTAAATCAGGAGACCGATGGCGCTCCCTTACGGTCGCGGCTCGCTGAATCAAGCACGAGATGAAGAGTTGGGAGCCGCGCGCGTGAGCAAGCGTCACTAAATCAGGAGGCCGGTGGCGCTCCCTTACGGTCGCGGCTCGCTGAATCAAACACGAGACGAAGAATTGCGAGCCGTGCGCGTGAGCAAGCGGTCACTATTCAGGAGGCTGGTGGCGCTCCCTTACGGTCGCGGCTCGTTGAATCAAACACGAGATGAGGAGTTGCGAGCCGCGCGCGTGAGCAAGCGGTTACGCTCCCGAGATGGGTGATCGCTGCGGAATCGTCGTGCCGGCCGCACCCATAGTGAGGCGTCTAACCTATTTCCTTCGAAAATCGAGAACGTGCCAGAGACTCGCGAAGTCATCCGTCCAAGTGATTGGCGGTGTTTCCTGGTCGCGCGGCGCGCTCTTGCGACCGAGCCCGGAGCTTTCCAGGAAATCCGCGTTCGGCGTCATTACGAACCATTTGGCGGCACTCTCTCCCGTGTCCGAGTCGGCACTGGAAACCAGATAGGCGGACTTCCATCCCAGATGCTGCGCCAGTCCCTCGGCTACCGGCTCGAGATTTAGCACAATATTGGAAATGTGCAGCAGCAGCACTCCTCCCGGGGCTAACCGGCGGGCATACAGGTCGGCACATTCGGCTGTCATCAGGTGGATGGGTATCGCGTCGCTGGTGAAGGCATCGACCGCGATCACGTCGAAATCGTGCGAGCGCCCCTGCTCGAACTCGCGCTGCATCTGTACCCGCGCATCGCCCAATACAACTTCGACGTGCGCGGGAGAATCGTTCAGGTACGAGAACCAGGTGCGTGCGATGCTTTCGACCGCGGGGTCGAGTTCGTAATAGCGGAAGGTGTCGCCGGGATGTCCCCACGCGGCCATGGTGCCTGCTCCCAAGCCGACAATCGCGACCTTGCGTGCGGGACGATTGAGAGCTTGGAGCGTTTGCGCCACGCCACTGTGCGCCCCATAGTAGGTAGTCGGCCAGTTCCGCTGCGGATTCTTGACGTATTGCGATCCATGCAGAATGCGGCCGTGTTTCAACTCGCGCTTGATGCCGTTGTAGTCGATATTCTCGGAGACTCGCAGCATGCCGTAGAAATTGCGCTCCTTAGTGAGGGCGGGCTGATTGGCGGCGGATCCGGCAGCCACCAGCGCGGTGAGTCCTCCGATGAGCAGCGCCATCAAAGGCAGACGCACGGCAAAATTACGGCTGGTCCATTGGCGCAGCGCTCCTTCGCGGGCCCATCCGATGAAACCGCAAAGGCACGCAAGGGCCAGCCCGATCGGGTATTCGCTGAACTCAGTGAAGAGATGAGGCGCAATCAACGCTACAAAGACGCCACCCAGCACGCCACCCGCGGCGATCGTCAGATAGAACGTAGTGAGGTAACGGGGAGAGGGGCGCGACCTCGCCAGCTCTCCGTGGCACAGCATGCAAGTGGCGAAAAGCGCTGCTAGAAAAGTTGCCAATTGGAGCCAGAGTGACAGAGCGATCGCCGCGCCCTGCACGATGCAGCCGGCGGGCGCCAGCACACCAGCCGCGACGGCGAATCCCAGCCGATGGTACGCGTGGTCCCGTTCGAAGGTCAGTACAAAGGTGAGGAGATAGACGGCCAATGGCGCGACCCACAGGAACGGATTCACCGCGATCTCCTGCGAGATCTGATTGGTGGTAGCGAGCAGCAGAGTGGAGCCCGCCGCCGAAAGTGCCAGCCAGAACAGGATCGTCATCCAGCCGGGAGGAGCACTGGCGCGATCTTCCGGCTCCGCCGCCGCAATCGCCGGATCCGCCTGCCACAGCTTCCATGCTGTCCAGCCGCATGCCAGCACAAATCCGCCGTACAGCACCGACCAGATCGTCACTTCGGTATGCAGGCGCAGGAAGGGCTCCATAGCGAACGGATAGCTGAGCAGCGCGGCGAACGATCCCAGATTCGAGAGCGCATAGAGGCGCCACGGCGATTTGCCGGCTTTCGAGAGATCGAACCAACGCTGCAGGAGCGGGCCCGTCGATGACAACAGGAAGTATGGGCCGCCCACGGTAGCCGCGAGCAGCAGCAGAATACGGCCCGATGGGTCGCTGCTCGACGCCGGGCGCCAGATTTCCCGCGGCGCGATCGGCAGAAATGCCAGCGACGCGGCGAGCAGGGCGAGGTGTACGACGCTCTGAAGCCGCACTCCCGGACGCGACCCCAGCCAGTGTGCGTAGGCATATCCCGCCAAGAGCAGAATCTGAAAGAAGAGCAGGCAAGTCGTCCAGACCGCGGGGCCGCCTCCAAACCACGGCAGCACGTACCGTCCCATGATCGGCTGCACCTGGAACAGAAGGAAGGCGCTGAGTGTAATGGTGAGGGGAAAACGGAGTGAACGGGCCATGAACGGGGTGCGGTACGAGTCTATCACGCTGCCGAAGAGCTCTCGTCCGCGAGGTCACCAGCCCATTTGCGACATCCGGCGCTGGATCTCCGCGCTGTACCAGTTCATGCGCGACGGCTGGCGCCGCAACGGCGACGGGATTAGCGCTGCCATGCGGGCCGCCTGTTCGCGGTTGAGCCGCGATGCGGGAATGTTGTACCAGGTCCGGGACGCCGCCTCCGCTCCGTAGACACCCGGCCCCCACTCAATCACATTGAGGTACAGCTCCAGAATCCTCTGCTTGGGAAGAAGGAACTCGGCGGTCGGAGCCAAGGTGAACTCGACGGCTTTTCGCAGAATGGAGCGATTGGTGGTGAGAAAGAGATTCTTGACGAGTTGCTGGGTGATGGTCGATCCGCCGCGCCCCAGCTTACCCTGGTCGATATCCTGGTCGACTACGACTTCGACCTCTTTCCAATCGATGCCGTGGTGTTGGTAGAACCGGCCGTCTTCGGCGGCAATCACCGCGTGTTGCAACTCGGGTGAGATGCGGTTCAGCGGGACGTAAACGTAGCGCCTGTGATACGGCTTGTGATGCAGCCACGCCTCCATCTGGCGCTGCGCCTGGACCGTGGTGAACGTCGGATTCAGCCACCGCAGGGCCACCAGTTGGAACAGGCAGATCACCCAGAACGCGATGGCGAGCGAAACGGTCCAAAGCAGGACCGTGGCAATCCAGCCGCGCTTCTTTCTGGGACTTCGGGCCACCTTTCGATGGTACCGTGCGTTCCCCGGCGCGAGGGTACTTTGCGGGAGCGTGATACCGTCGGTAATCATTTCCAGATAACACGGCGAAACGATCTGGTCCCAATGCTTCGATGGGCTGCGCCCGAACCATCAAACCATGGCCTTCTTTAGAAGCGGTGGAGTCGGACTGCTCTGCCGCAGACTGGCACGAAGCGCGGCCCCGCCGTATCCGGATTCCGTCTGAGTCCGACGGAAATTGTCCGCAAGTTATTGAAAGTACAAGGCAGCACCCGTCGGACTCAGACGGGTCTGCGGCTAGCACTCGCGGACTGCCAGACCACCTACGAAGGTCATGAATTCACCAGTTGCACTATTAACCTCACTTCGGTTATTCTGTAAGGGTTCGCCAGTACAGGTCAGTTCCTGCGCTACCATCCGTATGTACGGATCCGGCCAGGTACGAGGCCCCGAGGTGCCACCGGTTACGCCGACTGGGACATGGGCCTGTCTAAGAGGTAATCCTCGCTGTTTCGACCTGAATTTTTCTCCGGAATCGGATGATTGCGGATTCCGGCCGTTAGTGGTTGCTCCACTTAGCGTTTTTGCTAGCCTCCACAGGTATTAGCGCCTGTGACCTTAGTTTGCACAGGCCGGGCCTGTGTTACGAGAGGAAATTCGTGCCGACGTTTAATCAACTTGTGCGTAGCGGGCGTAAACCGCCACGCTGGAAGACCTCGAGTCCTGCGCTCGAAAGCTGCCCGCAGAAGCGCGGCGTGTGTACGCGTGTTTACACTTCCACTCCCAAGAAGCCCAATTCGGCGCTGCGAAAAGTCGCGCGCGTCCGGCTAACCAACGGGATCGAGGTGACCACGTACATCCCCGGGGTCGGCCACAATCTGCAGGAGCACTCGATCGTGCTGATCCGCGGAGGCCGCGTCAAAGATCTTCCCGGCGTGCGCTACCACGTGATTCGCGGCGCCCTGGATACGGCTGGAGTCGCCAACCGCAAACAGGGCAGATCGAAGTATGGCGCCAAGCGGCCCAAATCGTAGGGAACCATATGCCACGTAGAAGAAGAGCCGTTGTTCGTGAAGTGCTGCCCGATCCGGTGTACAACTCCACCCTTGTCGAGAAGTTTGTGAACTCCATGATGTGGCAAGGGAAGAAGACCACCGCGCAAGGCATCTTCTATGAAGCCATGGACAAGCTGAAAGAACGTACCAGCGACGATCCGTTGAAGGCTTTCAAGAAGGCCGTCGAGAATGCCAAGCCGCTTCTCGAAGTGAAGACCCGCCGCGTGGGCGGTGCGAACTACCAGGTGCCCATCGAAGTGCCACAGACCAGGCGCACTTCGCTGGCGATGAGATGGATCATCACCAACGCCCGAGGGCGCGCCGAAAAGGGCATGGCGGAAAAGTTGGCCAACGAGTTGAACGACGCCGCGAATCTGCGTGGCGGGGCCATCAAGAAGAGAGACGACGTCCACCGCATGGCGGAGGCCAACAAGGCTTTCGCGCATTACCGGTGGTAGCAGCAAAGGGTTTTTAGGAATTCTCGTTTTTTTATGCCAAGATCTATCCCGCTCGAGAGGATGAGGAACATCGGCATCGCCGCACACATCGATGCTGGTAAAACTACAACCACAGAGCGGATTCTGTATTACACCGGACGCACCCACAAGCTGGGCGAAGTTCATGAAGGCACGGCCATCATGGACTGGATGGAACAGGAACAGGAGCGTGGTATCACTATCACCTCCGCCGCGACCACCTGCGAGTGGCGCGATATTCAAATCAACATCATCGATACACCCGGCCACGTGGATTTCACGGCCGAGGTGGAGCGTAGTTTGCGCGTGCTGGATGGCGCGGTCGCGGTTTTCGACGCGGTCGCCGGCGTTCAGCCGCAGTCGGAAACCGTCTGGCGGCAGGCCGACAAATACTCGGTCCCTCGGATTTGCTTCATTAACAAGATGGATCGTGTCGGCGCGGACTTCTACCACTCGGTGGACACGATTGTCGACCGGCTGAAGTGCCGGCCGCTGCCGATTCAGATTCCGGTGGGCGCCGAGGATCAGTTCAAGGGCATCATCGACCTGGTGGAGATGAAGGCTGTCCTGTGGCGCGACGAGACCCTCGGCTCTAAGTTCGACGTGGCGGAGATCCCGGCTGATTTGGCGGAAAAGGCCAAGACTTACCGGGACAAGATGATCGAAGTCATCTCCGAGTTCGACGATCAGTTGTTTGAGAAGTTCATCGAAGGTCAGCCGGTCACGAACGAAGAGATTCGCGCAGGTATCCGCAAGGCTACCATCGCCCTCAAGGTCTTCCCGGTGATCTGCGGCTCGGCGTTCAAGAACAAGGGCGTGCAGACGATGCTGGATGCGGTGGTCGATTACCTGCCGTCTCCGCTCGACGTGCCGCCGATCGAAGGGGCCGATGTGGATGATCCCGAGAAGGTGATCGTCCGCCATGCTTCCGATCAGGAGCCGTTCTCAGCGCTGGTTTTCAAGATCATGACCGACCCGTATGTCGGGCAGTTGGCCTTCTTCCGGGTATACTCCGGGACGTTGAAGTCCGGCGATTCGGTCTACAACGTGGCCAAGCGTCGCAAGGAGCGCATCGGGCGCTTGCTGCGCATGCACGCCAACAAGCGCGAAGAGATCCAGGAGATCCTGGCGGGCGATATCTGCGCCGCCGTAGGTCTGAAGACGGTTTCCACCGGCGACACGATCTGCGACGACCAGCATCCGGTGGTGCTCGAGTCGATCGACTTCCCGACGCCTGTGATTCAGTTGGCGGTCGAGCCTAAGACGAAGGCGGATCAGGAGAAGCTGGGCCTGGCGATTCAGAAGCTGGCGCAGGAAGATCCTACTTTCCGCGTCAATACGGATCCGGAGACCGGCCAGACCATTCTCTCGGGAATGGGCGAATTGCACCTTGAGATCATTGTCGACCGCATGATGCGGGAATTTGGCGTAGGCGCCAATGTCGGCAAGCCGCAGGTGGCGTATCGCGAGACTATCCGCAAGGCAGCCGAAGGCGAAGGCCGGCACATCAAGCAGTCCGGCGGCCGTGGTCAGTATGGCGTTGCGAAGATCAAAGTCGAGCCGCTGCCTACAGGCGGCGGGTTCGAGTTCGTCAACGACATCTATGGCGGCACGATTCCCAAGGAATACGTCAAGCCGATCGAAATGGGAATCCGGGAAGCGCTGGAAGGCGGAATCCTCGCCGGCTTCCCGATGTCCGATATCAAGGTGACGTTGTTCGACGGCAGCTATCACGATGTCGACTCTTCGGAAATGGCGTTCAAGATTGCCGGATCTCTGGCCATCAAGGAAGCCGCCAAGAAGGCGAAGGCAGTGCTGCTGGAGCCGATCATGGCGGTGGAAGTGGTGGTGCCCGAGCAATACATGGGTGACGTCATCGGCGACTTGAATTCGCGGCGCGGCCGCATCGAGGGGATGCAGTTGCGCGGCACGACCCAGATCATCAAGTCGATGGTGCCGCTTTCAGAGATGTTCGGATACGCAACTGAGCTTCGCTCGCGCACTCAGGGACGCGGTAGTTTCACGATGCACTTCGGGAGGTACGAAGAGGTACCGGGCGGTCTCGCGGAAGAGATCGTAAACAAAATTCAGGGCAAGATAACGAAATAACGTTGGGATTGGCCCCACGAAAGGACTACTTCTCATGGCAAAGGAAAAATTCGACCGAAGCAAACCGCATATCAATATCGGGACGATCGGGCACATCGATCACGGCAAGACGACCCTGACGGCAGCGATCACGAAGGTGCTGGCGAAGCACAATCCGAAGAACAAATTCCGGAG